>NZ_JBANRM010000002.1:0-781992 GCF_037154085.1 Fulverythrobacter fulvus
CCCAAATGGTTCACATTGTCAAGGTGGCACACCAATTCGTCATCCCGGCCCTTCGTCAGGCTCAGGATAAACCTCCCGGCAGTCGCGCCGGGATCGCTGGCCGCTTGGCGCCCAGATCACAGCGGTCCCGGGTCAAGCCCGGGACGACGGGTGAGGCCGCCCTCCATCCACTGTCACCCCGGCCTTGTGCCGGGGTCCAGCTTCCTAAGAGAGAAATAGCGGGATCCCGGAACAAGTCCGGGATGACGAGATTGAAAAAAGGGAAGGCTGCGCAGTGCCGGATCAGCTTTGCATTGATGCACGCTTCAGGTATAAGAAGCGGGGCTGGGTGTGGACCCCAGCCCCTTTTGCATATTCGGAAGCTCGGGTTGACCTGCCTTTGGACGGCAGCCCGAGCTAACGAGGCTTAGCTTTAATCCAGATCGCACCTCCCCGCCACTCAGATTCATTGCGTGATCGCCAAAGCGTGCGTCATTTGCGACAGAACGATTGCGCGCCTCAATCACAATCTTTAAACTTCTAGCCAACTATCTATTATCTCATTAATAAGCTTTTATCGGCTTAATTAATTTGAGATTGGTAGTTTCTATGGCTGGAAAACGTAGTCCGCGTTACCCACGAGTCAGCTTGAGCAAGGCTGTGGGCTTAGCAAAGCGCCTTTATGAGGGCGCGCACCAAAGCAAGATAGATGCCGACACAGCCGCTAAAGTTATTGGCTATACTAGTAGCTCAAGCGGGGCAGGCGCAGGGGCGATCGGCGCGCTAAGGCAATATGGACTTGTGGACGGCCTGCGCGGCGACATTAATATTAGCGATCTCGCTATGCGCATCCTTCAGCCAATGGATGCGGAAGAGCATATCGCAGCACTTCACACAGCCGCAAATTACCCAGAAGTCTTCTCTCAGGTTCTACGACAATTCCCTGATGAGCTTCCAAAATCCGACGCCCCTATTCTGGCGTATCTTGTTCGTCATCTAGGCTTCTCACAAAGCGGGGCGAATGAGGTTGTAAGCGTTCTTCGGGAAACTTTTGACGAGCTGCCAGACTTTCCCGATGATTTAGATGAGAGTGAAGATGAGCCTCTGCCTGACGTCGAAGTCAGAGTGAAGCAACCCTCGCCAGCCGATAACTCTATCAGCTCTTATCCGAGTGGAATCGAGACTGATGAAGTTATCGCATTGCCTCTTGGCTCTGATTGCCGCGCGGAAATACGTTTCTCAGGTGAAGTTACCCGAAAGACCTATGACCACTTGATAAGGCATCTTGAGCTTCTGCGGGAAACCCTCTTCGAAGGCTAATTCACTCCGCCGCCTGCACCCCGCCCGAGGCATCCCCGAACATATCCGGCTCGCCATCGTCGGTGGCCACGTCATTCGCGCTGTCGCCGGTCTTGGCCTTGCGACGCTGGTCGAAGCTCGTCCAGACGTCGTTCCAGTTACCCTTGGTGGCGCCCTTCGAATATTCGGTGGCGCGGGTTTCGAAGAAGTTGGCGTGTTCCACGCCGTTGAGCAGCGGGGTGAGCCAGGGCAGCGGGTGATCGTCCACCATGTAGATCGCCGGGAGGCCCAGCTGGCTGAGACGCCAGTCGGCGATGTAGCGGATGTAGCGCTTGATTTCCTTCGCCGTCATGCCCGGCACCGGGCCGGCTTCGAAAGCAAGATCGATGAAGGCGTCTTCCAGGCGCACCGTCTTCTGGCACATGTCCATGATGTCGTCCTTCACGGCCTTGGTCAGGCAGCCGCGTTCCGCGCAGAAGGCGTGGAACAGCTGAGTGATGCCTTCGCAGTGCAGGCTCTCGTCGCGGATCGACCAGGTGACGATCTGGCCCATGCCCTTCATCTTGTTGAAGCGCGGGAAGTTCATCAGCATGGCGAAGCTGGCGAAGAGTTGCAGCCCTTCGGTGAAGCCGCCGAACATGGCCAGCGTGCGGGCGATATCCTCGTCGGTTTCGACGCCGAATTCCTGCAGGTAATCGTGCTTGGCCTTCATCTCCTCATATTCGAGGAACATGCCATATTCGCTCTCGGGCATGCCGATCGTGTCGAGCAGGTGGGAATAGGCGGCGATGTGCACCGTCTCCATATTGGAGAAGGCGGTGAGCATCATCTTCACCTCGGTCGGCTTGAACACGCGGCCGTATTTTTCGTGGTAGCAATCCTGCACTTCCACGTCGGCCTGAGTGAAGAAGCGGAAGATCTGGGTGAGCAGATTGCGTTCGTGATCGGACAGCTTCTGCGCCCAGTCGCGGCAGTCTTCGCCCAGGGGAACTTCTTCCGGCAGCCAATGGACCTGCTGCTGACGCTTCCAGAACTCGTAAGCCCAGGGATATTCAAAGGGCTTGTAGGTCTTGCGTGCTTCGAGCAGCGACATGTTGTGTCTCCATGGGCGTCAGTGCGAACAGCCAACATAGGGAATCATGCCTGTGATTCGAAGGCAAGGGGGAATGATTCGGCGGGGATAAAGCGAATTATCCCCGCCTCAGCCCACCTTTGCAGCAGGCGATTGAAATCACTTCCAGAACATGCCGCCCTTCAGGCCGCGGCTCGCGCGATTGCGCCACATCTGGATGTAGAGCCACAGGCCCGAGATGGCGAAGAACAGCAGCGCGAAGCCCGAGAGGATCGAGATCGCAGTGCCGATTGCGCCGAAGCTCTCGCCCGAATGGAGGTGGTGCATCAGGCCGACCAGCCCGCGCATTCCCGAAGGTTCGACTGCGGGCATGCAGCGCCAGCCTTCGGGACAAGTGAAGCCTTCCGGCGTGGCGGGCAGGGCCGCCGGGCCTTCCGCGCCGCTGGGCCAGAGGACGAAGACCTGGCTGAGAATGCCGGTGGCGGCGATCCAGACCATGAAGATCCCGAAGAAGATCGAGATCCAGCGATGCCATTTGCGCATGGGATATGCCTTTATGTGCGTTTCGTTCCGGAAACGCGGATCTAGCCCAAGCCGCATTCCATATTGCTAATATACGGCGCGCCCGATCCGGAACCAAGCCGCGAAATGTCGCATCCTGTAACGGCCCGGCCCGGATTGGTGCATGACCTGCGACAAGCGGGGGAACGGGGCCGCGCGCATGTCCGTTCATGGGGCAACAGGGCCGAACCGGGGGCTGCAACGATAAGGAGCAAGCCATGTTCGAGAAGCTCAGGATCAAGGAACATATGGAAGTGGCCAATGCCAGCGGCCAGCACATCGGCACCGTGGATTCGGTGGAGGACGAGCGGATCAAGCTGACCCGCAGCGATAGCGGCGATGGCCAGCATCACTTCCTGCTGCTGGATGACGTGGCGCGGATCGACGACAACCGCATCTACCTCAAGCCCGAGGCGCACATTTCCCCGCAGGCATAGGTCAGGCGATAGCCGTTCCGCCTCTGCCCGCGGAACGGTGGGGGGAAGGCCCGGCTCCTGCAAAGGGGGCCGGGCCTTTCCTGTGCGGGTCAGTCGCGGTCGCGCCGGCGCGAACCGAAGAACGATCCCCCGCCCAGCACGGTGATGCCCACGAAGAAGCCGAAATCGTACCAGCCGCCGCTATTGGGCACGGCATAGACGGCGATCTCATCCGAAAAGAGCGAGCCGATCCACGCCCAGGGGAAGATGAAGCCATGCCACAGCCCCCACCAGAAGCCGGGTACATCGGCGCCATGGCTCACTGCCTCGGGCACCTGCCGCGCGCAGGCGGTGAGGAGGAGGATGGCAAGCGCCAGTGCGGCGGGCCGAACAACCTGTTTCGTCATCGTAATGCTCCTGCTTCCAGAACTTGCCGGAACGTCGCCCTGCTTGCGCGTTATAGTTCGTCATTGCGAGCGCAGCGAAGCAATCCAGGGCGTAACGCATTGCGCTCTGGATTGCTTCGGGCCGCTGGCCCTCGCAATGACGATGCGGCCAAACAATCTCGTTTCAAGCGCCAGAGGCCCGCGCATCCACCATCTCCACCGCTTCCTCCGTCATCGCCCAGCTCCAGATCGCGACGCTGGCGATGGCCCCGAAGGCGAAGCCCGCCAGCATCACCATCACAAGTCCGCGCGGCGGCGGGATGCGCCGGCGGCCCAGCACCGGGCCGGGCTCGATAATGTCGCTGTGGCGGAACAGGCGCGCCACGGCGCGCGCATTGATCATCAGCCACACGCCGGTGCCCGCAGTGAGCACGATGGCGAGGGCCAGCAGGATCTGGGGAACGTAAAGGGGCATTTCGGGCACTCCTCGGGATCGTCGAATCCCCCCGGTGCCCATGCCTCGATATGTGAAACGGGCGGGCGGCGCGGATGGTTCCGCAGCGCCGCCCGCCCTCTATTCGTTTCGCCGCGTCTAACGGCAGATTCTTACTGGCAGGCGAGACATTCCTCGTAATCGGTCTGGCCGCCGGCGCTGAGTTCGATCTTCGGCGCGTCGGCAGTGTTGTCCGCCTCCACCCCGCCGGCGAAGCCCGCGCGCTGCACGCTCTTGGAGCGCAGGTAATAGAGCGACTTGATGCCCTTCTCCCATGCCTGGAAGTGCAGCATCAGCAGGTCCCACTTGTCGACATCGGCCGGGATGAACAGATTGAGGCTCTGCGCCTGATCGATGAAGGGCGCACGGTCGGCCGCGAATTCCAGCAGCCAGCGCTGGTCGATCTCGAAGCTGGTCTTGTAGACGGCCTTTTCCTCCGGCGAGAGGAAGTCGAGATGCTGGACCGAGCCGCCGCGTTCCAGGATCGTGTTCCACACATTGGTGGAATCCTTGGACTTCGCCTGCAGCAGCTTTTCCAGATAGGGGTTCTTCACCACGAAGCTGCCCGACAGGGTCTTGTGCGTGTAGATATTCGCCGGGATCGGTTCGATGCAGGCGCTGGTGCCGCCGCAGATGATGCTGATCGACGCGGTGGGCGCGATTGCCATCTTGCAGCTGAAGCGTTCCATCACGCCCTGATCAGCCGCGTCCGGGCAAGCGCCGCGTTCTTCGGCCAGCAGCATCGAGGCCTCGTTGGCCTTGGCGCTGATATGCTTGAACATCTTGAGGTTCCACGCCTTCGCCATCGCGCTTTCCATCGCGATGCCCTTCATCTGGAGGAAGGAGTGGAAGCCCATCACGCCCAGGCCGACAGACCGTTCACGCTCGGCGGAATATTTGGCGCGGGCCATCTCGCTGGGCGCGCGGTCGATATAGTCCTGCAGCACGTTGTCGAGGAAGCGCATCACGTCTTCCACGAAGCGCTTGTCGGTGTTCCACTGGTCCCAGGTCTCGAGATTGAGCGAGGAGAGGCAGCACACCGCCGTACGATCGTTGCCGAGGTGGTCCTTGCCAGTGGGCAGGGTGATTTCCGAACACAGGTTGGAGGTGGAAACCTTCAACCCCAGGTCGCGGTGATGCTTGGGCATCATCCGGTTCACCGTATCGGAGAAGACGATATAGGGCTCACCCGTGGCGAGGCGGGTTTCGACCAGCTTCTGGAACAGGCTGCGCGCATCGACCTTGCCGCGCACGGAACCGTCCTTCGGGCTCTTCAGCTCGAATTCCTTGCCGTCCCGCACGGCTTCCATGAAGTCGTCGGTCAGCAGCACGCCGTGGTGCAGGTTCAGCGCCTTGCGGTTGAAGTCCCCCGAGGGTTTGCGGATTTCTAGGAATTCCTCGATTTCCGGGTGCGACACGTCGAGATAGCAGGCCGCCGAGCCGCGACGCAGCGAACCCTGCGAAATGGCCAGCGTCAGACTGTCCATCACGCGCACGAAGGGGATGATGCCGCTGGTCTTGCCGTTGAGGCCCACCGGCTCGCCAATGCCGCGCACCGCACCCCAATAGGTGCCGATGCCGCCGCCGCGCGAGGCGAGCCAGACGTTTTCGTTCCAGGTGCCGACAATGCCTTCGAGGCTGTCCGACACGGAATTGAGATAGCAGCTGATCGGCAAGCCGCGATTGGTGCCGCCGTTCGACAACACGGGCGTCGCCGGCATGAACCACAGGCGCGAGATGTAATCGTACAGGCGCTGGGCGTGATCGGCATCGTCCGCATAGGCATCGGCCACGCGGGCGAACAGGTCCTGGAAATCCTCGCCGGGCAGCAGATAGCGGTCGGTCAGGGTTTCCTTGCCGAAATCGGTCAGCAGCGCATCGCGGCTGGTATCGGTCACCACATCGAAGCGGCGCGGGCGCACGGACTTGGAATCGTCCTTGGGCGCAGCGGCACTCTGGGCGGCAGCCGTCATCGCCTGCGCAAGCGCATCGGCGGCGGCCGTTTCCACCAAAGTCTCGGTGGCTGTATCCTTGCTGTCCATCGTCATTGCCGGGCCATCTGTCTTGCCTTGGTTCTTTCCAGCCTTGGTTTCCTGCTGCGCGCCATCGGCATCCTTGCCGGCCAGCGCGTCCACATCGTCGAGCCCCATCGCAGCTCCGTCCCCAGTCCTGAAATCCATGTACGAGCCCCCGATCTGATCATCCCGGGCATCGGTTTCAATGCCCGTGTTCCGCATTCGTTCGAATCGGCAGCCAAGCGATCAGACTACCAATTCGAGGCCCCGGACAGGGAAAAACTTTTCCCCCGCCTGTCCCCAGCCGAATGGCCGGCGGGCTTCCCTGACCGACCCGATCCGCATTTCTCGGGGGCGATTCGCCTCCCGCTACGGAAACTAGGTCTTGTGGGTACCCCCCGCTGTTCGACCTAGGCATAGTGCTTTTACCGGGAATCAGGCGCAAGGCCTTAAATGGGGGATTCACTATATATGACGCAGTCAAGACTCGGTGTCCTAGCCAGGCAATACAGCGCGACGCGCGGTCAAAGCTGGGCTGGCGAGAGGCGCAAGAGTCAAAATGAATCCGGGCAAAAATTTTGCTGTGAAGTTTTCTCTTTCGGGGCTTTGAATCAATCGAATCGGAGCTGGAAATTTTGCTGCGCAGGAAAGCGCGGAAATGCCCTGTTTCGAAGCCAGGGCCATTCTCGAAGCCGGGGGGAAGAACCGCAGCCATGACCGCACCCGATCCGCATGCCGACTATCTCGCCCGCCAGCCGCAAGAGATTCGCGCCCTTCTGGAAGCGATCCGCGCGGAGGCCGAACGGCGCGTGCCGGATGCGCAGCGCTGCATCGCCTATCAGATGCCCGCCCTGCGCAAGGGGCGAGTGTTCTTCTATTTCGCGGCCTTCCGGAAGCACCTGGGCATCTATCCCCCGGTGCACGAACCCGCCGCCCTGGTGGAGGAACTGGCCCCATGGCGCGGGCCCAAGGGCAACCTCGCCTTCCCGCTGAAAGACCCGCTGCCGCTGGAGCTGATCGGCCGCGTGGCCGAGGCGCTGGCGGGGCAGTATGGGAAGTAAGGAAACGGCGGCGCGTGGCCTTCGACAGGCTCAGGCTGGGCGGTCGTTGTATTTTGCCGCTCTACACATAAGCCGATCACACCACATCCGCTCAGCCTGAGCCTGTCGGAGGCCACGCGCCCACATCACCCGACAGTCCGCGAACCCTGCCGACTAACCGAAAGCCGGGAAACCAACTCCCAATCCCCTGCAATGAGGGCTTCCTTCTTCGCCCTGCTCCAGCCCTTGATCCGGTGCTCTGCCGCGAAGGCACCGTCCCGGCTGGGGAAGCTGTCGGACCAGACGAGTTCGACCGGCAATCTCTTCGCCGTATAACCGCCCAGCGCACCGGTCTGGTGCTGGGTCATACGCAGGTCGAGGTCATCCGTGTGGCCGGCATAATAGCTGCCGTCGTTGCAGCGCAGGAGATATGCGTAGAACGCCATCCACTGGGGCTAACGGTTTCCCGTGGCCTTCGACAAGCTCAGGCTGGGCGGATGTGGAGCGAACTGGCTGCCTAAGGCACCAGCACCGTATCCAGCGCCTCCGGCAGCATGCCCGGATAATCCAGCGTGTAGTGCAGCCCCCGGCTCTCGTGGCGCTTCAAGGCGCTGCGCACGATCAGGTCGGCGCATTGCAGCAGGTTGCGCAGCTCGATGAGGTCCGTGGTCACGCGGAAGTGGCCGTAATAATCCTCGATTTCCTCGTAGAGCAGCTTGATGCGGTGCTGCGCGCGTTCCAGCCTCTTGGTGGTGCGCACGATGCCGACATAGTTCCACATGAACCGCCGGATCTCGGTCCAGTTCTGCTTGATGATCACGGCCTCGTCCGAATCCGTCACGCGGCTTTCGTCCCACGGGCGGACCTGGGGCGGGGCGTCGAAACTGTCCCAGCGGGCGAGAATGTCCTTGGCCGCCGCCTCGCCGAACACGAAGCATTCCAGCAGGCTGTTGGAGGCGAGGCGGTTCGCCCCGTGCAGCCCGCTTTCGCTGCATTCGCCCGCGGCATAGAGGCCGGGCAGGTCCGTGCGGCCCTGAAGGTCCGTCAGGATGCCGCCGCAGGTATAATGCTGCGCGGGCACCACCGGGATCGGCTCCTTCGTCATGTCGATGCCGAGGCCCAGCAGCTTTTCGTGGATGTTCGGGAAATGCTCCCGCACGAATTCGGGCGGCTGGTGGCTGATGTCGAGATGGACGTAATCCAGCCCGAAGCGCTTGATCTCGGAATCGATCGCACGGGCGACCACGTCGCGCGGGGCCAGTTCCAGCCGCTCGGGATCGTAATATTCCATGAAGCGCTTGCCGGTGCGCGGATTGATCAGCCGCCCGCCTTCACCTCGCACTGCCTCGGTAATGAGGAAGTTCTTGACCTCCAGATTGTAGAGGCAGGTCGGGTGGAACTGCATCATCTCCATGTTGGAGACGCGGGCCCCCGCGCGCCAGGCCATGGCGATGCCGTCGCCCGTGGCGCCGCGCGGCGCGGTGGAGAACTGATAGACGCGCCCCGCCCCGCCCGAGGCCATGATGGTCGCCCGCGCCGTGTAGGCTTCCACCCGGTCGGTCTCGGTATTGAGCGCATAGACGCCCCACACCCGGCCCGACCCGGAATAGCGCAGCTCGTTCTTGCCGGTGATCAGTTCGATACAGCTGCGATTGGGCAGCAGAGTGATGTTGGGATGTTCCTCCGCCGCCTTGAGCAGAGCCATCTGCACGGCCCAGCCGGTGGCATCGGCCACATGCACGATCCGGCGATGCGAATGGCCGCCCTCGCGCGTGAGGTGCAGATTGGCCCCTTCGGTGTTGAACGGCACGCCCAGCTCGATCAGCCGGTCGATCGCATGAGGCGCGCTTTCGATCACGAATTCCACCGTCTCGCGCCGGTTGAGCCCGGCCCCGGCGATCATCGTGTCGCGGATATGCTCCTCGAACGTGTCCCCGGCATCGAGCACGGCAGCGATCCCGCCCTGCGCCCAGGCAGTGGAGCCCGAATTGAGCGCGCCCTTGGCCAGCACCAGCACCTTGCAGCGCTCGGCCAGCGTCAGCGCCGCGGTAAGCCCCGCCGCGCCGGAGCCGATGATGAGGACATCCGCCTTGCTCATGCAGCTTCCCGCGAGCTGGTCAGCTGGACGAACACATCCTCAAGGTCCGGTTCCTGCGTGGAGACGTCCACGATGACGAAGCCCTGCGCCTGCACCTGGCCGAGCACTTCGCCGGCAGTGACGCGATCCTTGTCATAGGCGATCTCGATCTCCCGCTCCCCGGTCTTGCGGCATTTGACGAAGGCCGGGTGGCTGGGCAGATCGCCAATGTCGCGATCCAGCGTGAGCAGCAGGATCTTTTCCCGCGTCATTTCCACCAGCTCGCGCGTGGGGCGGTTGGCGATCAGCTGGCCGTGATTGATGATCGCGATCCGGTCGCACAGTTCCTCGGCTTCCTCGAGGTAATGCGTGGTCAGCACCACGGTGACGCCCTGATGGTTCAACTCGCTGACCAGTTCCCACAGCTGGCGGCGCAGTTCCACGTCCACGCCCGCGGTCGGCTCGTCCAGCACGAGGATCGGCGGGGAATGGACCATGGCCTTGGCGATCAGCAGGCGCCGCTTCATCCCGCCCGAGAGCGAGCGGGAATAGGCATTGCGCTTGTCCGCCAGATGGACGGCCTTGAGCAATTCTTCCGAACGGCGCAGCGCCTTGGGCACGCCCCACAGCCCGCCCTGATTCTCCAGCACCTCGAACGGAGTGAAGAAGGGATCGAAGACGATTTCCTGCGGGACGATGCCGATGGAAGCCTTGGCGTTGCGGCTGTCGCGATCGATATCGTGGCCCCAGATCTCCACCGTGCCGCTGGTCTTCATCACCAGCCCGGCCATGATGTTGATGAGAGTGGATTTGCCCGCGCCATTGGGGCCGAGCAGGCCGAATATCTGGCCCTGCGGCACATCGAAGCTGACCCCGCCCAGGGCGAGCTTGCCTTCTGCACCCCGCCCGGCCCCGTTCTGCCCTGCTCTGCCGCCCTTGCCCTTCACCGGGGCATAGCGTTTGACGAGGTCCCGAATTGCGATTGCAACGCTGCTGTCACTCATGGCCTGCTCCTTGGGCCACCCACGCGCGCGCGTAAAGGGCAAGCTGTGACAGATGCGCTACCGTCTTGCAGATCGTGCGGGCTGGGGTTAGGGGCGAATCCATGCTTCCGCCCCCTGAAACCACTATCGTCGAAACCACCCGCGTGTCGTGTGACGGCTCGGGCGGGATTCGTGGCGGCGCCAGCTATCGCGCTGCCGCCCTTGGCCATCCGCGCGTGTTCCTTGAAATCGACGAGCATGGCTATGTCGATTGCGGCTATTGCGACCACCGCTTCATCCTGAAGGGCGGCCCGGCCGACGGCGCGGACCAGTCGCAACTGCCGGATATCGCTTCGGGCGCGAGCCCGCAGGGCTGAGGGGAAGTTCCCTTCCCCGTTCGTCCTTCGACAGGCTCAGGACGAACGGATTTGGGTGAAAGGGATGTAGGGTAGCGGCAGTTCCGCTTTCCTACATCGCCGAAATCTGCCTTAAACTCGCGGATGAAGTCCTATCCGCCTCGCCGCCCGGCGCGCCATGCGCGTGTTCCCGCCTTTTCGCCCGTTCCGCTGCGCGCCCGCGCCGATGGGTGGACACCCCGGCGGCAGGCTGCCTTCCTCGCCCATCTGGCCATCACCCGCTCCGTCCGCGAAGCCGCGCGCCGGGTCGGCATGGCGCGCGAAACCGCCTATCGCCTGCGGATGAAACCGGGCGCGGAAAGCTTCGCGGCCGCGTGGGACAAGGTGCTCGGACGCGCGCCGGTACAGGGCGAGAGCGGGCAGAAACGGAAGGTCACACTGCAGGAACGCGGGCAGCGCGCTCTGTTCGGCCTGCTCAAGCCCGTCACTTATGGCGGGCAGCATGTCGGCACCATGCGAAAGGCGGACAATTCCGCGCTTCTTTCCTATCTCGCCCAGCTTGACCGCGCAGGGCAGCAAAGCGGACCGCCGCCCGGAAGGTCACAGGTTTTCGCCCCGCGTTCTGTGTCACCTTTGCGCTGAGCCGAGAATATGCAGCAGAGGCCCGAACCCGCCCTTTCGCCCGCCGCCGGGCGGGCTTATATCCCCGGCATGACTTTCACCGATCCGCGCGGCCATCTCTATGCAGACGGCAAGCTTTCGCCCGAAGAAGCCCAGGCCCTCGCCCGCAAGACGCTGGCGCAATGCGACGATGGGGAACTGTTCCTCCAGTTCGTGGCATCGGAGAGCTTCGCCTTTGACGACGGCCGGCTGAAGACCGCCGATTATTCGCGCGATTCGGGCTTCGGCTTGCGCGGTGTTTCGGGCGAGATGACCGGCTTTGCCCATGCCAATGACATTTCCGCCGCTGCCATCGCGCGGGCGGGCGAGACGCTGAAGCTGCTCGATCCGGCCACCGGCAGCCCCGCCGCGCCGCCGCGCCTCAACAATCGGCATCTCTATACCGATGTCAGCCCGCTCGATCTGGTGCCCTTTGCCGAAAAGGTGGCCCTGCTGGAAAAGATCGACGCCGCCGCCCGCGCCCGCGATCCGCGCGTGGCGCAGGTCACCGCCAGCCTCTCGGGCAGCTGGTCGGTGGTAGAGATCGTGCGCGCCGACGGCTTCGTCGCCACCGATGTGCGCCCGCTGGTGCGGCTCAACGTCTCCATCGTGGCGGAAGCGAACGGCAGGCGCGAAACCGGCAGCTACGGCATCGGCGGGCGGCATTTGTATGACCGGCTGTTCGTGGAAAGCGCCTGGAACGAGGCGATCGACCATGCGCTGGGTCAGGCTCTGGTGAACCTCGACAGCGTCGCGGCGCCTGCTGGCGAAATGACCGTGCTGCTCGGCCCCGGCTGGCCCGGCGTGCTGCTGCACGAGGCTATCGGCCATGGGCTGGAAGGCGATTTCAACCGCAAGGGCACCAGCGCCTTCACTGGCCGGATCGGCGAGCGTGTGGCCGCACCGGGCGTGACCGTGGTGGACGATGGCTCGATCCATGATCGGCGCGGTTCGCTCTCCATCGACGATGAGGGCACCCCCACCGGCGAGACGGTGCTGATCGAGGACGGCATCCTCAAAGGCTATATGCAGGACCGGCTCAACGCCCGGCTGATGGGCATGGAGCCCACCGGCAATGGCCGCCGCGAAAGCTATCAGCACGCGCCCCTGCCGCGCATGACCAATACTTTCATGAAGGCCGGCAACGACAATCCGGAAGAACTGCTCTCCCGCATGAAGAGCGGCATCTTCGCCAAGAGCTTCGGCGGCGGGCAGGTGGACATCGTTTCGGGCAAATTCGTGTTCAGCTGCACCGAGGCCTATCTGGTGGAGAACGGCAAGCTCGGCGCGCCGATCAAGGGCGCCACGCTGATCGGCGACGGGCCGACCGTGCTGACCCGCGTGACCGGCATCGGTAACGATCTGGAACTCGATCCCGGCATCGGCATGTGCGGCAAGGGCGGACAGGGCGTGCCTGCGGGCGTGGGCCAGCCGACCCTGCTGATCGACCGGCTGACGGTGGGCGGCACGGCCTGAACGACCGTCAAGGGGGCAATCGGATGAAGATTTTCGCGAAGGGCGCCTGCCTGCTCATCGCCGCGCTGGCCCTGCCCGCGCCCGGCCTTGCAGAAGACAGGGGTGTGGAAGACAGGGACATCGCCGCCTTCCTTGCCGGCCGCTGGGGCGATGCCGGATCGGACTGGCAGGACCTGCCCGAGGATTTCATCTACGCTCCCTGCCGCAGCGGCCACCCCCGCGCGGATTCCGCCTATGTCTTTTCCGGCGACCTTGCCCATCTGGAAGTGCAATCCAACGGATCGCAGGATGCCGAGACGCGCCGGGAACCGGTGATCTCCTCCGTCTCGCTCGGCGCGCCGGTCGATCCCGCTACGGTTCCGGGCTTCGAGGATGCATCCTATGTCGTGCCGATCCTGTTCGAACGGCGCGGGCTGTTCGCGGAGAAGGAATTCTTCGGCGGCATGATCGCCATCATGGGGGAAGACAGGATTGCCCTGATCCGCGCAGCGGACACTTCCGAAACAGGCGACATTTCCTATCTGCTCCGCTGTAATGGCCGCTAGAAACGCTATATGATTACTGGGGTTTTGGCCCAGTGAGTCCGTCTTTCGGGCAGGAACCCGCTGTCAGGATGCATTAAGCCTGCCGGTGATAAGGTCCCGCCATCTTACGGAGACTTATATGCGCAAGATCATGACTGCTCTCGCCATCTCTGCCCTCGCCCTTACCGGCGGTGTCGCCAGCGCCAAGCAGACTGCTGCGGAAAAGGGCGAAGCCCAGCTGCAGAAGCTGATCGAAGGCCGTACTGCCGGCGAGCCGAAGAGCTGCATCAACACCATGCGCCGCGACGGCATGCGGATCATCGACCGCACCGCCATCGTCTATGAAGCGGGCGACACGGTGTGGGTCGCACGCCCGACCGATCCGAAGCAGCTGCGCCGTACCGACATTCTGGTGATCGACCGGGTGAACGGCAGCCAGCTGTGCACGAACGATACGATGTACACGATGGACCAGACCTCCGGCATGTATAGCGGGGCCGTGTTCCTCAAGGACTTCGTGCCCTACACCAAGCCGAAGAACTGATCCGCGCATGGCCGCCGCCCCGCGCCGCTGGGCGGCGGAATTGCTGCATTTCTGGTTCCACACTCTCGGCCCGCGCGACTGGTTCGGCGGCGGGCCCGAGGTGGACGAACAGCTGCGCAGGCGCTTCGAACCCGAACTGCTGGCGCTCTTCACTCAGAGCGCCGACCGTTTCCTGACCGATCCGCTCACTGCCCGCGCGGCCGTGCTGCTGTTCGACCAGCTGCCGCGCAATCTCTATCGCGGAACCGCCGAAGCCTTCGCCTTCGATCCTCTGGCGCGCGGCATCGCCAAGGAAGCCATCGCGCGCGGGTGGGACAGGGGCCTGACCCGGCCGGAACGCCAGTTCCTCGGCCTGCCGCTGATGCATAGCGAGCACAAGGCGGACCAGTTCGCCTCGCTCGCCTATTACACTGCGCTGGACAATGCCTTCATCCTCGCCTTCGCCCGCGCCCATTACCGCATGGTCGCCCGCTTCGGCCGCTTCCCGCATCGCAACGAGGTGCTGGGCCGGAAGAGCACCCCGGCAGAAATCGCGGCGATTGCGGCGGGCAATCATTGGTGAACCTCCTGAATCCGCGCTTGTGACACCAAGGTGTCACAGAGCCGGGCCAAGGCGAGCGCAGGTTTCCATCCCGAGGGGCGGAGATTTTCCAAGGCAATCAGGCGCTCGAGGCTCCCCATGAAATATCCCGTTTTCGCGATCGCGCTGCTGTTCGGCGCGGCCATGCCGCAGGCTCTGTTCGCCCAGAGCGCACCGCAGGACCTTTCCGCCATGCCGCGCGCTGCCTCGGCCGATCCCAGCCTTCCCGATGGCGCCCGCAGGATCGAGGGCGATCTGAGCGCCGCCTATGCCGCGATGGCTTCCGCCGACGCGCAAAAGCCGGTGCGCAATGTGATCCTGCTGATCGGCGACGGGATGGGCGATTCCGAAATCACCATCGCCCGCAATTATGCCGAAGGGGCGGGCGGCTATTTCAAGGGCCTGGATGCCCTGCCGGTGAGCGGGCAATACACGCATTACTCGCTCGACAAGACAACCGGTAAACCGAACTACGTCACCGATTCCGCAGCCTCCGCCACGGCCTTCTCCAGCGGGGTGAAGAGCTATAACGGCGCCATCGGCGTCGACATTCGCGGGCAGGCCCATCCCAGCCTGCTGACCCTGGCGCGCGCCGCCGGGCTGGCCACGGGCGACGTTTCCACTGCCGAAATCCAGGACGCCACTCCCGCCGCGCAGATTGCCCATGTGGCCGATCGCGACTGCAAGGGGCCCAAGGAAACGCTGGCGACCTGCCCCGCCGATGCGCTGGAAAATGGCGGACGCGGCTCCATTGCCGAACAATTGCTGGATACCCGCCCCGACGTGGCACTGGGCGGCGGCGCCAAATATTTCCGCCAGCCGGCCAATGCGGGCAAGTGGAAGGGCAAGAGCCTGCTGGATCAGGCAGCGGAGCGCGGCTTCACGCTCGTGACCGATGCGGCGCAGCTTGCAGCCGTTACTTCCGCCGATCAGAAGAAGCCGCTGCTCGGCCTCTTCGCGGAAGGCAATATGCCGGTGCGCTGGAAGGGCCCGCGTGCCAGCTATCACGGCAATATCGATCTGCCGCCGGTGACCTGCGAGGCAAATGCGGACCGCCCGGCCAGCCAGCCCACGCTTGCCGCCATGACGCGCAAGGCCATCGACCTGCTCTCGCCGGCCCCCAAGGGCTTCTTCCTGCAGGTGGAAGGCGCCTCGATCGACAAGGAATCGCACGGTGCCAATCCCTGCGGCCAGATCGGTGAGACTGTCGACCTCGACGAAGCAGTGCAGGTGGCGCTGGAATTCGCCCGCAAGGACGGCAACACGCTGGTGATCGTCACGGCCGACCATGCCCATTCCGGCCAGATCATCTATGCCGACGAAAAGGCCCCCGGCCTGACTCAGGCACTGATGACGAAGGACGGCGCAGTGATGACAGTAAGCTACGGCAATAGCGAGGACGGCTCGATGGGCCACACCGGCACGCAATTGCGCGTCGCCGCCTATGGCCCGCGTTCCTTCAACGTCACGGGCCTGCTCGACCAGACCGACATCTTCTACATCATGCGCGACGCGCTGGGGCTGACCTCGGCGAAGTGATCGCTCGAAAGCGGGGGCGGCTCAGGCAATATGCTTGAGCGCCTCCCGCCTGGAGAGCGGGCTCAGCTCGCTCTCATGCGCGGCGACATAGCGGGCCACTTCGGCCGGGTCGGTGCGGGCATATTGCCGCAGCGCCCAGCCGATGGCCTTGCGCAGGAAGAACTCCTTGGAGCGGATCGACGGGGCAATGGCCGCGTAAAGCAGCTTGAGATCCGTCTCGCGCTTGGCGAGCAGCTGGCAAAGGATCGCGCTACGCCGCTTCCACATATCCTCGCCCTGCGCCCAGTCGAGCATCATGCGCTTCATCGCCGCGGGCTCTGCCTTGAGGATGGCGAACAGGTGCTGGCTGGCGATCCAGTCGACATAATCCCACCAGGCACCGGTAAGGATCAGTTCCTCATACATCGCCAGCGCATCCATGCGCTGGAACGAACGGGCCGAACGGATGCTCGCCAGTTCGATGGCGCAATAGCGCTCTTCCCGGAACTCCGCCCCGCGCCAGATCGCCAGCACCTCGGCCTGCCATTCGGCGGCTGAGGCGAATTCCAGCCCTTTGAACAGATCGCGGCACAGCACCCGCCGCGCAGGCGTGCTGACGCCAAGATAGGGCATGGCGCTTTTCATATAGGCCTGCATTCCCGGTGCCCGGGCGGGATCGGCCACGCCTTCCAGTGCGGAGCGTATCCGCCGGGCGAGCGCGCTGGAGGTCAATGGCCCGCCTGGGAATTGAGCGAAAAGCGCAGGCTGGTCGCCTCGTAGCCTTCCCGCTCGTAGAACCGGTGGGCGTCCTTGCGCTTATTATTGCTGGTGACTTCGATCATGGCGCAGCCGCGCGCCTCGAGCGCCGTCTCGCCCGCGCGCAGCAGCGCCGCGCCGATCCCCCGGCCGCGCAGGCCTTCTTCCACCACCAGCATGGAAATACGCCCCACGGGCCTTGCGCGGTGGAGCACCGGCATGACCGAGGTTGTGACGCAACCGACAACACGCCCGTCCAGTTCGGCCACCAGTGCATCCATGCGGGCCGCCTCGATCAGTGGCAGGCGCGCGGCGATATCGGCCGCGCTGCTTCCCGGATGGCCCAGCTGGTCGACCAGCACGGCAATCGCCGCGGCATCGTCCTGCCGGGCAGGGCGGATCAGGAGGCCCGATGCGCCCATGCGCGGATCATTCCCACTCGATCGTGCCGGGCGGCTTCGACGTATAGTCATAGACCACGCGGTTGATGCCGCGCACTTCATTGATGATGCGCGTGGCGACGCGGCTGAGGAAAGCCGCGTCATAGGGATAGATATCGGCGGTCATGCCATCGGTGCTGGTCACAGCACGCAGGGCGCAGACGCTGTCATAGGTGCGCCCATCGCCCATCACGCCCACGGTCTTGACCGGCAGCAGCACGGCGAATGCCTGCCAGATCGCATCGTAGAGCCCGGCATTGCGGATCTCTTCGAGATAGATCGCATCGGCCTTGCGCAGGATGTCGCAGCGTTCCTTGGTCACTTCGCCCGGAATGCGGATGGCAAGGCCCGGCCCCGGGAAGGGGTGACGGCCCACGAATATCTCAGGCAGGCCCAGTTCGCGGCCCAGCGCGCGGACCTCGTCCTTGAACAATTCGCGCAGCGGTTCCACCAGCTTCATGTTCATGCGTTCGGGCAGGCCGCCCACATTGTGGTGGCTCTTGATCGTCACCGAAGGCCCGCCGGTGAAGGAAACGCTTTCGATCACGTCGGGATAGAGCGTGCCCTGCGCCAGGAAGTCCGCCCCGCCGATCTTCTTCGCCTCGGCCTCGAACAGATCGATGAAGGCCTTGCCGATGAACTTGCGCTTGGCTTCCGGATCGGTGACGCCGGCCAGACCGCCCAGGAACATCTCTTCCGCATCCACATGGACCAGCGGGATATTGTAGTGATCGCGGAACAGGGTCACGACCTGCTCGGCCTCATTCATGCGCATCAGCCCGTGATCGACGAACACGCAGGTCAGCTGATCGCCGATCGCCTCGTGGATCAGCACGGCGGCCACGGCGGAATCGACGCCGCCCGAAAGGCCGCAGATCACTCGGCCGCTGCCGACCTGGGCGCGGATTTCCTCGATCTTGGTCTTGCGGAACTCGGCCATGGTCCAGTCGCCCTTGAGGCCGCAGACATGGCGCACGAAATTGGCGATCAGCTTGCCCCCGTCAGGCGTGTGGACCACTTCGGGGTGGAACTGCGTGCCGTAATAGCGCCGCTCGTCATCCGCGATCAGCGCGAAAGGCGCGCCGTCGCTGGTGGCAACGATACGGAAGCCGGGGGCGAATTTGGTCACCTTGTCCCCATGGCTCATCCACACCTGATGGCGTTCGCCCACGTCCCACAGCCCGTCGAACAGCACGCAAGGCTCAGTGACGTTGAGGAAGGCGCGGCCGAATTCGCCGCCTTCGCCCGTTTCGTGGCCGGGGCGGACTTCGCCGCCCAGCTGGTGGCTCATCACCTGCTGGCCGTAGCAGATGCCCAGGATCGGCAAGCCGCTGTCGAACAGCACCTGCGGCGAGCGCGGGCTGCCCTCGTCGCACACGGAGGCGGGCGATCCGGAAAGGATGATCCCCTTGGGCTTGAGGCGGTGGAACGCCTCTTCTGCCATGGAGAAGGGAGCGATTTCGGAATAGACCCCGGCCTCGCGCACGCGGCGGGCGATGAGCTGGGTCACCTGGCTGCCGAAATCGACAATGAGGATGGAGTCGGGAAGGTGGGCTGGTTCCATCCCGGCGCGTTAATATCAAGCGCGGCGCGCTGTCCAGCCATCGCGCGCGCGCATCCCCCGCGCGAGGGCGTCAATCCCTGCCCGGAATGTGCAATCGCAGATGAAAATTATGCAACAGAACTGTAATATTTCGCACTTGCAACATTTCGTTGCGTACACCATTTGCGCCCCCGGAAGCCGAGGGGGCACGAAGCCTTCCGGCTAACCCAAAGAAAACACAAAACGTTAGGTGGACACATGCGCATCCTCGCGACCCATGTCCTTCCGCTGCTTGCCGCAGTTTCGACCAGCGGCCTGCTGCTGAGCGCCGCGATCGTCTGATCGCAGCCCTCGCTGGACCCCATATTGAAGCCGCTCCCACAAGAGGGGGCGGCTCCAATTGGCGTTTTGCCCGTTTCAATTCCATGACAGACAGCGTTGCTTTTCACGCAATGCCTGGCGCAAATTTCGCATTTGCACACATCGCTTGTGCAGTGCACCATCGGATCACAGAAAAACGACAAGTCAGGATGACCAAGGAAGGCGGCCGACAGCCACCTCATGGAGTAATCGAAATGCGTAATCTTGTCGTAACCGCCCTCGCCGCCATGTGCATCTCGGGTGCCATCGCCACCCCCGCCGCGGCTGAGGAAGTGACCGTGACCGTCACTCACACCGATCTCGACCTGACCACTTCGGCGGGCAAGAAGGCGCTGGAAACCCGCGTCGCCGCCGCGATCAAGGTCGCCTGCGTCAAGCCGGAAACCCGCGATCTCAAGACCATGCAGGCTTGGGAAAGCTGCAAGTCTTCCGCCAAGTCCGGCGCCGAGGAACAGCTGGCCAAGAGCTTCGAGCTCGCCAGCATCTGATCATCGGGCCGCCGTCGAAAACACAGTGCCGCGCCGTCGCTGACGGGGCGGCATTGTGCTTTTCGGGACCCTTGTAAGGTCCGAATTCCTGTTGCGCTTGACGCAACACTGCTCGCGATTTTCGCACTTGCAGCATCGGGGCCTCAGAACCATATGGGCCCCGTAAGCAGTTAGACAGTTTCGCGGGCAGCTCCTCTCCCCCCCTTTGCTGCCCGCGATACCTTTTCAAGGAGGCAACCATGGCCACTTTCGCAAAGCGCGTCGTCGAACTTTATGTTCGCGGTGCCTCGCGCTACCCGATGCCGTTCATCTGGACGCTCTGAGCGTTAGCAGAACGCATCCGCACGGGATGACAGGCGGCCGCCCTTCGGGGCGGCCGTTTTCGTTTGCACTCGCCCCTCGAGCAGCAGCCAAAAGGCCGTTGCCGAAGACGCAACAACCCGCGAGTTTTTTGCATTTGCACAATTTCCTGCTGCACTGCAGCATGATCTTCGACAAAGACAGACCGCTTCAGGCACCGAGCCTCCGTGAGGGCCCAACGATAAGGTCGCGAAACCTCGAAAAGGAATGTGCAATGCGTAAGTTCATCCTCCCCCTTCTCGCCGTCGCCACCCTTGCCGGTGCCGCCACCCCCGCCCTCGCCGGCGAAGTGACCATCCGCGTGCGGATGGACGGCATCGACTTCACCGATCCCGCTTCGCTCGATACGGCCAAGGATCGCATCGACTCCGCCGTTTCCCGCGCCTGCAAGATGCCGGCCATGTTCCGCTTCTACGGCAAGCAGGCCGTCGAGGACTGCGTGGCAGACGGCAAGGCCAAGGCGCTGAACGAGCTGGAAGCCCGCCTCCCTGCCGCCGAATGAGCTAATTCGCGCATCTTCTTCCGCCGCAAGGCGGCAAACGGTTCGGCCCGCTGCACTCCTCTCCCTCTGCAGCGGGCCATTCCATGTCCGGCAGCCGCATCAGGCCGCCACAAGCCTGTGGAACATAGGCTTCAAAGCTTCCTAACCCGGCCTGTCCTGCCTATATGATGGATATGGCAGAGACTCCCGAAAACACCCCGAACACCAACACCTATGGCGCCGACAGCATCAAGGTCCTCAAAGGGCTCGATGCGGTGCGCAAGCGCCCCGGCATGTATATCGGCGATACCGACGATGGTTCGGGCCTGCACCACATGGTGTTCGAAGTCTCGGATAACGCGATCGACGAGGCACTGGCCGGCCATTGCGACCTGGTTCTGATCGAACTGAACCCGGACGGCTCCGTCTCGGTGGAAGATAACGGCCGCGGCATTCCCACCGACATTCACCCCGAAGAAGGCGTTTCCGCCGCCGAGGTGATCATGACCCAGCTTCATGCGGGCGGTAAGTTCGAGAACACCAGCGACGATAATGCCTACAAGGTCTCGGGCGGCCTGCACGGCGTGGGCGTGTCGGTGGTGAACGCCCTGTCCGAATGGCTGGAACTGACCGTCTGGCGCGACGGCAAGGAACACTGGATGCGCTTCGAGCATGGCGATCCGGTCGGCCCGCTCAAGGTCACGGGCGACGCGCCGGTGCTGGAAAGCGGCCTGCCCAAGAAGGGCACCCGCGTGACCTTCCTCGCCTCGACGGACACGTTCAAGAACGTCACCGAGTTCGATTTCGAAAAGCTGGAGCATCGCTATCGCGAGCTCGCCTTCCTCAATTCGGGCGTGCATGTCCTGCTGCGCGACAAGCGCCATGCCGAAGTGGCCGAACACGATCTCTATTACGAAGGCGGCATCGCGGCTTTCGTCAAATATCTCGACCGCAACAAGCAGCCCCTGCTGGCCGATCCCATCGCGATCAGTTCCAACCGGGACGGCGTGGGGATCGACGTCGCTCTCGAATGGAACGATTCCTATTACGAGAACGTGCTGTGCTTCACCAATAACATCCCGCAGCGCGACGGCGGCACCCATCTGGCCGCCTTCCGCGCCGCGCTGACCCGCACGCTCAACTCCTATGCCGAGAAGTCCGGCCTCCTGAAGAAGGAGAAGGTGAACCTCACCGGCGAGGATATGCGCGAAGGGCTGACCGCTATCGTCTCGGTCAAACTGCCCGACCCGAAATTCTCCAGCCAGACCAAGGACAAGCTCGTCTCATCCGAAGTGCGCCAGCCGCTGGAAAGCCTGATGGCGGACAAGATGAACGAGTGGCTGGAAGAGAACCCCGCCAATGCCAAGGAAATCGTCCAAAAGGTGGTGGATGCCGCCGCCGCGCGCGAAGCGGCACGCAAGGCCCGCGAACTGACCCGGCGCAAGGGCGCGATGGACATCGCCAGCCTGCCGGGCAAGCTGTCCGACTGCCGAGAGCGCGATGCCAGCAAGTGCGAATTGTTCCTGGTCGAGGGTGATTCCGCAGGCGGTTCCGCCAAGAGCGGGCGCGACAGCCAGTATCAGGCGATCCTGCCCCTGCGCGGCAAGATCCTGAACGTTGAGCGCGCCCGGTTTGACCGGATCATCAGTTCCAAGGAAGTGGGCACGCTGATCCAGGCAATGGGCACCGGCCTGCGCGACGAATTCAATCTGGACAAGTTGCGTTACCACAAGATCATCATCATGACCGACGCCGACGTGGACGGCGCCCATATCCGCACCCTGTTGCTGACCTTCTTTCATCGCCAGATGCCGGAGATCATCAAGGCCGGGCACCTGTTCATCGCGCAGCCGCCTCTGTTCAAGGTCAGCAAGGGCCGCAGCGAGGTCTATGTGAAAGACCAGGGCGAGCTTGACCGCTATCTGGTGGAAGCGGGCCTTCAGGGCCGCGTGCTGGAAAACAATCTGGGCATCGTGCGCGGCGGAGCGGAACTGTCCGGCCTGGTCGACCATGCCCTGCGCATGAAGAACCTGATGGCCTTCGTGCCGCGCAAATATGATTCGGCCGTGGTTGAGGCGATGGGCCTTTCCGGCGCGCTCGATCCGGCACTGGCCGAAGCCGCCCGCATGACCGCACTGGAAAAGGCCGCCCGCCATCTGGGCATGGGCGATCCGGAAGCCGCCTGGAGCGTGGAGCGGCGCGAGGACGGTTCGGTGATCTTCGCCCGCCTGTGGCGCGGGGTGACCGACGTGCACGAAATCGAAGCCGCGTTCCTCACCAGTGCCGAAGCGCGCAAGATGCACCAGCTCGCCACGCAGATGGCCGAATTCTACGACGCGCCCGCCCGCCTCACCAAGGGCAGCGCCGAAGCCGAGCCGGAGCCGGAAACTTCCGGCGATGACGAGGATACACCCGCTGTTTCGGTGGTGGCCGATGGCGGGATCACCCGCCCGGCGCAGTTGCTGGAAGCCGTGCTCGAGGCAGGCCGCAAGGGCCTGTCCATCTCGCGCTATAAAGGCCTGGGCGAGATGAATGCCGAGCAGCTGTGGGAAACCACGCTCGATCCGGAAAACCGCGTGCTGCTGCAGGTGAAGGTCGAAGACGCCGACGTGACCGACGAAATCTTCACTCGCCTGATGGGCGACGTGGTGGAACCCCGCCGCGACTTCATTCAGCAGAACGCGCTGAACGTGGCCAATCTGGACATCTGAATATCCGGACGAATTGAATCCCGGCGCGGCTTGGCCCAAGGGCCCGGCCGCGCCATGATGCTGTCATGCATTCCGGCAAGGATTCGCGCATGAAGCGTCTCTCTCCCCGCGCCCTTTTCGCCCCGGCAATCCTTGCCCTCACGCTCTCGGGCTGTGCGGCCAATTACGATCACGGCACCCTGACCCTGCGCCAGAAGGCGCCCGAGGCCGCGCCTGTCGGGACCGTCTCGGTGGGGATCGTGGCGATCAACGATTTCCATGGCGCGCTGGAGCCGCCGAACCAGTCTGTCGTGGTGAGCGACGGCAAGGGCGGCGTCACGCTGGTTCCCGCAGGCGGTGCGGCATGGCTGGCTTCGGCGATCGATTCGATCCGTGCGCAATATCCCAACAATGCCGTGGTTTCGGCAGGCGACCTGATCAGCGCCTCGCAACTGGCTTCCTCGCTGTTCCTCGACGAGCCGGCCATCGGCGTGATGAATCGCATCGGGCTGGACTTCAACGCGGTAGGCAATCACGAATTCGACAGCGGCGAGCAGGAATTGCTGCGCAAGCAGAGCGGCGGCTGCGCCAAATTCACCTCGCGCGAGCCGTGCCAGGTCGAACAGTTCCGGGGCGCGACATTCCGCTTCCTGTCGGCCAGCACTTTCACCAGGGATGGCGAGACGCTGTTCCCCGCCACTGGCATAAAGAGCTTCGGCAGCGGTAATGCCAAAGTCAGCGTGGGCTTCATCGGGCTGACGCTGAAGGATACGCCCAGCCTCGTCTCGCCGGACGGAGTGGCCGGACTCACTTTCGGGGACGAGGCACAGGCGATCAACGCCGCGATCCCCAGGCTGAAAAGCGAAGGCGCGGATGCCATCGTGGTACTGATCCATCAGGGCGGGCGCACCGGCGGTCAGCCGAATCCAAATGGCTGCGAAGCGCTTTCGGGCGAAATCCTGCCGATCCTTTCCCGGCTCGATCCGCGCGTGGACGTGGTCGTTTCCGGCCACACCCATTGGTCCTATGTCTGCGATTACGGCACCATCGATCCCTCGCGCCCCTTCCTGCTGACCAGCGCGGGCGTGTTCGGCGAATTGGTGACCGATATCGCACTGGAGATCGATCCGGCGGTCGACAGGGTGGTGACCAAGCGCGCCCGCAACGTGATCGTGCAATCGCGGCCCTATGTCTCCTCGCGCGGGGAGACCGCCAATTCGCCCCTGTTCGAGCAGTTCCAGCCCCGCCCCGACATTGCCGGCTATGTGAAGCTCTATACCGATCGGGCGGCGGAGTTCACGCTGCGGCCGGTGGGGGCGCTGGATGGCCCCGCGCTGAAGGGCGAGGGGCCGGACGGCGGCACGGCAGGCAATCTGATCGCCGATGCGCAACTGGCCGCCACGCGCAAGGCGGGCGCTCGGATCGCCTTCATGAACCCCTTCGGCGTGCGTGCAACGCTGAACCCGGCGCCGGGCGGCGCGCTGACCTTCGGCGATCTCTACAAGACCCAGCCCTTTGCCAATACGCTGGTGACGCAAACCATGACCGGAGCGGAAATCAAGGCCGTGCTCGAACAGGGCTTCGACGACAACGCCCCCGAACAGCACCTCTCTCCCTCGACGGGCTTCGTCTACTGGTACGACAGAACGCGGCCCATCGGCGAGCGAGTGGTGCGGATCGAACTGGACGGCAAGCCGCTCGACATGAACGCCAGCTACCGCGTGACCACCAACAGCTTTCTGGCTGGCGGGGGCGACAGCTTCACCCTGCTAGCCGCCCAGCGCGAAGCTACCATCGGCATCAGTGACATCGATGCGCTGGAATTATGGGTGAAGGGAAATACGCCGCGCCCGGTGCCGCAGGAACAGCGCGAAGTGGATGCCGCGCAGAATGCCACAATCCAGTAGGCACTATCCCCACTGCATTCCCCTCGGTTCCGAATTGCCTGCAAGAAATGCAATGAAGGCCGCCTGAACTTCCGCGCCGGAAAAGTGGCGGGGGGATGTCCACTCTTCTTCCGATGGCGCCGACAGACGCCGGGCGGCAACATACTCACCCGAACCGGGGCCGCGTTCGATCACGAAGCCCGGATGTTCCAGCGCAGCCTGAATGAAGCTGCCATCTGCATGATCTAGGATCGCGAAACCTGTCCCGGCCGCTGCGATCCCGTCGATTGCCTCGCGGATGACTTCAGGCGTGGCCCGACCTTCCAGTTTCTCTCCGTCGACCTGCAAGGTCATCGGGAGATAGGGCCCAGCATATTCGGAAACAGGCGCTTCCCGGCGCTGTGGCGCAGGCCCCTTTGAAAGGGTCTTATCTAGAAAATCGACCAGAGGCGCAGCGTCCCGCCGGAAGGCATGCCCCGACCACAACGCCAGGCCGCAAAACGGAAAGGAGAATCCAAGAACGAACAGCAGCGCAGCCGAAGCCTGACGATTTGAGACGAGGCCGATGGCAATGATGGGAAGAATCACAGCCAAAAAGACTGCGAACACCATCCCGTTAAGGTTCGAGCCTGCGCGCCCGCTTATCCGGGTTACACCGTCCCGGTTGGACATGAAGCCGAACAGCATTGGGCCGTGGCGGTCGAAGGCACTGAGCCACAGGCAGATGACCGGGCCTACGATCCATCCCCGAGGCGCTCGCGTGACATCGAACCAGCCCTTCAGGCGAGCCTTGATGGCAGCCTTCGCCTCTGGCGGAGCGAGGTAAGAGATGGCTTCGAAACGCATTCCGAAGGGTTGAAAGGCCATTTCTCCCTCCAAGATGCGAGGCGCGAGACCATCGGCCTCGCGCCTCTAACGTTTACTTCCGGTCGAGGTGCTTCGCCATGAAGGGCAGCACCACTTCGTCGAAGCGCTGGCCGATGCGGTTGACGTGATCGCCATCATAGACGGCCCACTGGTTCGCAATACCGAAGCGGTCCAGTTCCTCGTGGATCATCGTGTCGTCATGCAGCAGCCCGTCCTTGTCGCCCGCATCCGATCCGATGGCGCGGAAGCTGCGCAGGGCCGGAACATGCGAGGCGACCATGGCATAGGGCGAATTGGCCGCCCATTTGGCGATCACCAGCTGGTCCACCTTGCCGTCCTTATAGGGGAAGTCCGCGAAATAGGGCGGGTTCTTCGGGTTGGGCGACCAGGCGACGATGGAGGAAAGGCCGGCGCGCGTGCCGAAATCGGCCTTCACGCCTTCCTCGATCGGCAGGCTGGAGAGCTTCTTCGCACTTTCTTCCGTTTCGGTGCGCGGGCTGATGCAGCAGGCATTCTGGGCATAGATCGCGGCGAAGGTTTCCGGATAGGTCATGCCGATCACCCAGGTGCCGTAACCGCCCATGGAATGGCCGGCGAGGCCGCGCCCTTCGCGCCTGGCGATGGTGCGGTAATGGCTGTCGACATAGGCGACCAGATCCTTCGCCACGAAGGCCCGGAAATCGCCGGTGGTGGCCGAGCTGGAATACATGCTGCCGCCCAGCTTGGTCAGCGTATCGGGCACCACCACGATGAATTCCTCGCCGCGCTTGGCCGAGTTGTTCACTGCATCGGGCACCTTCATGAAGTTGTAGAAATTGCGCCCGTCTATCGCGAAGCCGTGCAGGTAATAGACCACGCGGTAACGCTTCTTCTTGTCCTTGCCATAGCTGGGCGGAAGCACCACCAGCGCCTCGCGATCAGTCGAATTGCCTTCCAGATTGCCTTCCAGCGAAGGGCTGTGGACCTTGATCGTATCCACCTTGATCCCGGCAGGCACCGGCGCGGCCGGAGCGGTGATATTCTGCGCCATGGCAGGCGCGGCGAGCATGGCGGCACAAGCGGCCGCCAGCACGGCGAGTTTCTTCAGCATTGCAGCTATCCTTCCCCTTTTCCTGAATCTCTACCGGTCGAGATGCGCGGCGAAGAAGGGCAGGACATTGGCGCGCAGCCGTTCCTTCACCTTGTCCCCATGGCCGCCATCGTAGACCTCCAACGTGTGAACGACACCGAAGCGGGCGAGTTCCGCCGACATGGCCTTGCTGTCGGGCGCGAGCCCGTCCTTGTCGCCCACGTCGAGCATGATCGCTTCATATTGCTTCAACTCGCGGATGTGCTGCGGCAGCATGCCCATCAGCGAATTGGCGGCCACGCGCGCCTGCACGACCGGGTCGATTGTGCCATCGGGCAACAACCCGGCATTGACGAAATTGGGCGGGCGCTTCGGATCGGGCGACCATGCGGCAAGCTGGGCCAGATCGCCCTGCGCGCCGCCGATGGGGGCAGACATGTCCACCGTGCCATTATCGGCCTGCGCCCGCTCCGCCATTTCCTTGGTGATGATTTTCACCGAGCCGCCGCCCGCGCTCATCACATAGAGGCTGGAGAAGACATCCGGGTGGTTCATCCCCACGCGCATCGCGCCATAGCCGCCCATGGAATGACCGGCGAGGCCGCGGCTCTCCCGCCGGGCGAGCGTGCGGTAATGCCCATCCACCCAAGCGACGAGATCCTGCGCCACGAAATCCTCGTAATTCCCGGTGGTGGGCGAGTTGGAATAGAAGGAACCGCGATGCTTGGAGAACCCGTCCGGCATCACGAAGATCACTTCATTGCCCGCCCCCGCCGCGCCGGTCAGCGCTTCGCCAAGGTCGAACAGATCGGCATAGGCCTTGGGCTCCACGAAATAGCCATGGAGGAAATAGACCACCGGATAGCGCTTTTCCGGGTGCTGGTCGTAACCCGGCGGGGTCACGACATAGACCGTGCGGTCCGCCGTGTTCCCTTCCAGATTGCCCGCAATCGCCGGGCTGTGGACCTTCACCAGATCGACCCGCGCCTGCTCCTGCGCGGCGGCGGGCGAGAGTGAAGCGAAAGCGGTGAGGGCGAGCGCCGCAAGGGCCGCAATGCGCTTTGCCATGGCCTTACTTCCGGTCGAGATGCTGCGCGAAGAACGGCAGCAATTTCGTGCGGATGCGTTCGGCAATGCGGTTGCCGTGATCGCCGTCATAGGTTTCCCACCCATGGGCCACGCCATAGCGAGTGAGTTCGGCATTGAGGGCGACATTGTCGTTCAGCAGGAAATCCTTGTCGCCCACTTCCAGGCCGATGGCCTCCATCTGCCGCAGCGAGGGCAGATATTGCGGGACCATCGCCAGGATCGAATTGGCGGCCAGCTTTGCATTGACCAGCGGGTCCATCGTGCCGTCGGCCTTCAGGCCGGTATCGACATATTTCGGCGCCTTCGTGGGATCGGGCGACCAGGTGGCGAGCGTGGAAAGCTGCGCCAGCCCGCCGAAATCGGCCTTGGCAATATCCTCATCGGTCATCGCCTCGATCCGCTTTGCCCCGGCCTCGTCCATTTTCATCGGCGAGAGGCAGCAGGCGCTCATGGCATAGAGGCTGGAGAAGGTTTCGGGATATTTCATCCCCAGCCGCATCGTGCCGTATCCGCCCATGGAATGGCCGGAAAGGCCGCGCGCCTCGCGTTTTGGAATGCTGCGGTAATTGGCATCGACCCACTTCACGAGGTCTTCGCCCACGAAGGCTTCGTAATTCCCCACAGTGGGCGAGTTCGAATAGAAGCCGCCCTTCAGCTTGGAATGGCCATCGGGGATCACCATGATCACTTCGTTCCCGGCGCGGGCAGCTTCGTCCACCGCCACGTCGAACTTCATCTGCTCCTGATACATCTGGGGCGTGGCCCAGTAGCCGTGCAGGAAGTAGACGACAGGATAGCGCTTATCCGGATGCTCGTCATAGCCGGGAGGAGTGACGACATAGGCGCCGCGATCCGCCGGATTGCCTTCCAGATTGCCTTCCATGGCGCGGCTGTGCAGCGTCTTCCACTCGATCCGCGCCTTTTCCTGCGCCTGTGCAGGGCTGGTGGCCAGAGCCGCCAGAGCCAGTGCGGGCAGGGCAAGCCCCCGCATGATACGGTTCAGCATCCTCAATTCTCCCCCGAGATGTTTTTCTGCGGGGCAGTTAAGCAAAGCCGCGAGGCGCTGTCACGGACATTGTCAAATTGGGGGCGTGTTCTCCCGCTTCGTCATTGCGAGCGGCAAAGCCGCGCGGCAATCCAGAGCCCGACGCGCGCAGCCCTGGATTGCTTCGGGGCCCTGCCCCTCGCAATGACGGAAAACTACCCCGTCCGCCCGGAAACGAATTCCAGCTTCAGCCCATCGGGATCGGCAAAGAACACCGCATAATAGTCCGGGCCATATTGGGGATAGAAGGCCGGCGGATCGAGCACTGTCGCGCCGATTTCCAGCAGCAGCGCATGCAGCCGGTCCACATCGGCCGGATCGTTCGCCGCCCACGCAAGATGATGGAGGCCGGGGGAATAGCGATCATGCCCGCGCCCGGCATTTTCTCCACGCGCCAGCACTATGCCGATGGAATGGAACGGCGCCCCCGGTTCCGCGGCGCCGCGCCAGTCCCAATCCGTGCCATTTGCGTGATCGTCGGCGCGGGCATAACCCATGAACCCTAGCACTGCGTCGTAAAAGAGGCGGGAGCGGGCCAGATCGCTCACCGTCAGATCGACATGGTGGACGAGGCCGCGCGCGCTCATGGCTTTAGAACCCGGCACCTTCGGGCCAGCCCGGTGCAGCCAGGCCCATCACCTTGAACAAATCGCCCATTTCCTCCTCCGAGACGAGGCGGTGGCGAGCCGCCTCGATCTCGCCCGCCAGATGCGGCGCGGCGCGGGTGAGCGCGGCAGCGCGCGCCTCGATCCCCAGCGCACTGAGCCATGGCCCCTGCCCTGTCGTGCCGAGCCATGTCGCGCCATGGGCCTGCGCCAGTGGGGCCAGAGTTGCGAAATCGACATGGGCGGTCAAATCCGCCTCGCCCGGATCGACGAAGGGATCGACCTTCCTGTGCGCGCGCACGGCCTGCAATGTGGAACCGGTGCGAAAATGCGCATGGCCATAATCGATGAACAGCGCTGCTCCACCTTGCACGGCGAGCCTGCTGGCCACTTCCTGCACCACGGCAGCGGCAGCCGGGCAGGTTTCGATCAGCGTGCCGTCCTCCGCCTCGCGCCGGTCTTCCGGCACGGCGGGGTCCATCTGTGCGGTGCCCGCGAGGCAGACCAAACCGCCGTCCTCGCCCACAGCCACCATCCGCTCGCGCCAGCCGCCCGACGCCTTGACCAATTGCCGCACCGGCAGGGCATCGAGAAATTCGTTCGCCGCCAGCAGGATCGGGCCGTCGGTGGGCAGGGTGGACAGATCGTGGTGCCACTGGGCCTGCGGCACGGCCTGCCGCTGGATGTCCCGCAAGGCGGGGGAGCCTTCCACCAGATGGACCTGCGGAACCAGTCCCGCCCGCGCCATGGCCCGCAGCGCATCGCGCGCCAGCGTGCCGCGCCCGGGGCCAAGCTCGACATAATGCACTGGCTGGGGCTGACCCGCGCGATGCCACATATCGGCCAGCCACAGGCCGACCAGTTCGCCGAACATCTGGCTGATTTCCGGCGCGGTGACGAAATCCCCAGCCGTGCCGAAGGGATCGCGCGAGCCGTAATAGCGGGCATTCGCCTCTGCCATGTAATGCGCCAGGCTGATCGGGCCGGTGGCCGCGATCAGGCGCCGGAAGCTGGCCGAGAGGCTGCCCTCTCCGCTCTCGCTCATGCCTCCGGCTTGCTCCCCGCAGGCGCTCCGCTCGCCAGCGGCGGCCGTAGCAAGGCGCGCACCGCCACGGCCACGCCCAGCACGATCAGCGGCACGGTGAGCCACTGGCCCATCGAAAGCCCCGTCTGCCGCGCGAATTCGGCCAGCTGGGCATCGGGCTCGCGGAAGAATTCCACCGTGAAGCGGGCAATCGCGATGCCTGCCGTGAACACGCCCGCCATCAGGCCGGGGCGGAAGCGGGCATTGGTTTTCCAGAACAGCAGCAGCATCACCACGATCAGCACCGCGCCTTCCAGCGCGGCCTCGTAAAGCTGCGAGGGGTGGCGCGGCAGAGGGCCGGCGCCGGGGAACACGATGGCCCAGGGCACGTCGGTCGGGCGGCCCCACAGCTCGCCATTGATGAAATTGGCAAGGCGGCCCAGCATCATGCCCACCGGCACGTTGACCGCCACGTAATCGATCACGCGCAGCATGGGCAGCTTGCCCCGCCAGCAGACCCACGCCACGGCCAGCAGCACGCCGATCAGCCCGCCATGGAAGCTCATGCCGCCTTCCCACAGCTTGATCAGTTCGCCGGGATGGGCCCACAGGCTGGGAATGCCGGTGTCGCCGCCGGTGTAGAAAGTGGCATAGCCCAGCCGCCCGCCCAGAATGATGCCCAGGGTGCAGTAGAAGAACAGATCCTCCACATGGCGTTGCGCCATCGGCGCGCCGGGGGCCTTGACCATCTTCGAGAGGTGCCACCAGCCGAAGGCGATGCCGAGGATATAGGCCAGGGAATAGAAGCGCAGGGTGAAGAAGCCCAGCTCGATGCCCGGCCGAAGGCCCAGATCCGCCCACTGGATCGGGCCGTTGCCGGCCGCTTCGCCGACAGTGGCGGCCAATAGTGACAGCACTTGGTGTTCCTCTTACTATCGGCTTCACAGCGCCGGGGACGCGGGCGCTTGTGGCACAGCGGGTGGCGCGGCGAAAGCCTGCGCTGCACTCCGCCTCCACAGGCAGCCGGGTAACACCGGACGCATGGGATTGGAGAAGAATGCCGATGCCGAGCGAGATGGATCGCAGCCTGAAGGCGAATCTGGAAGCCAGCCTTGCCCCGGGCGGTCCGCTCGAACTCACCACCATCCCGCGCTATGGCACCGATCTGCCGCTGTTCAGGCAGGCACCGCCCACCCTGACTGCCTATTTCGCGCATTTCTGTGCCCGGCATGGTGATGCGACCTTTCTGGTCGATGGCGAATTGCGCCTGAGCTTTGCCGATAGCTTCGCAGCCGCCCGCGCGCTGGCAGGCGGGCTGGTGGAAGGGCACGAAGTGCGCAAGGGCGACCGGATCGGCATTGCCGCGCGCAATTCGGCCAATTGGGCCATCGCCTACATGGCCGTGCTGCTGGCAGGCGGCTGCGTCACGCTGCTGAACGGCTTTTCGACCGGCGAGGAACTGGCCGAGGCGATCGCGCTGGCCGAATGCAGCCTGGTGCTGGCCGATCCCCAGCGCGCCGCGCGGCTGGACGGGCGGGCGCATGGCGCGCAGGTGCTGGTCTTCACGCATGACGCACAGCCGCTGGAAGGCCTGCGCGAACTGATCGCCCGTGGCGGCGGGGCCGAAACGCCCCTGCCCGAGCTGGCGCCGGAAGACCACGCGACGATCCTGTTCACCTCCGGCTCGACCGGCAAATCGAAAGGCGCCCTGTCCGATCATCGCGCGGTGGTGCAGGCGACGATGAATTTCGGGGCACAGACGCTGATCGTCTATGGCCACATGCTGAAGCGCGGCGAGGCCCCGGCCCATCCCTCCGCCTCGCTGGTGGCGGTGCCCCTGTTCCATGTGACCGGCGAAGTGCCCGTCTTCCTGCAAAGCTTCGCGCTGGGGCGGCGGCTGGTGATACTGCCGAAGTGGGACGTGCTGGAGGCGATGCGCCTGATCGAGGCGGAGAAGATCACCTATTTCGTGGGCGTGCCGCTGATGAGCATCGAGCTGGCCACTCATCCCGAACGCGGGAAGTTCGACCTTTCGAGCTGTACCAATTTCGCCGCCGGCGGCGCCCCGCGCCCGCCCGACCATGTCCGGCGCATCCGTACCAGCTTGCCCTCGGGCTTTCCGATCATCGGCTATGGCCTGACCGAGACCAATGCGGTGGGCTGCGGCAATTTCAACGAGAATTACCTCGCCAAGCCCGGCAGCACCGGCCCGGCCAGCCTGCCGCTGGTCGACCTGGCCATATTGGGCGCGGATGGCGCGAAACTGCCGCAGGGCGAGACGGGCGAAGTGGCGATCCGGTCCGTCTGCAATTTCCTCGGCTATTGGAACGATCCCGAAGCCACGCGGGCGGCCTTGCGAGAGGACGGCTATTTCCTGACCGGCGACCTCGGCTTTCTGGACGAGGACGGCTATCTCTTCATTGTCGACCGCAAGAAGGACATCATCATCCGCGGGGGCGAGAACATTTCCTGCATCGAGGTGGAACAGGCGATCTATGCCCATCCCTCAGTCGCGGAATGCTCCGTTTTCGGCCTGCCCGACGACCGCTTCGGCGAGATTCCCGCCGTCGTCTGGCTGCCCAAGGAAGGCCACGATCTGGACGAGGGGGACCTGCGCGAATTCCTTGCCGAAACACTCGCCCCGTTCAAGATTCCCGCCCGCATGTGGCGCGCAGAAGGGCCGCTGCCGCGCCTTGGAACCGCAAAAGTGGACAAGCGTGCGTTGCGCGAAAAATATCTGGCTCTATCTGAGGATCGGTGAGCGCAATCAGGATACCCAATCAACGCGCGGTGCTCGATCGCCGCAAGCTGGCCGGCGACATCGCGGAAGCGGTGGCGGAGGCGGGCGCCGCCAAGGCGCGCAAGCGCGTGGTGGAACTGCTGCGCGGCGCCATGGCCGAAGGGCGCGAGGAACTGACCCGGCGCCTGGCCGAAAAGCCTTCCGCCGGGCACGAGATCACGGCCGGCTTCGCCTTCCTGATGGACCAGATCATCCGCGTGATGCACGATCACGTCGTCACCGATCTCTATCCCGTCAACAATCGCAGTTCGGGCGAACGGCTGACGATCATGGCCGTGGGCGGCTATGGCCGGGCAGAGATGGCGCCCCATTCGGATATCGACATCGCCTTCCTCACGCCGGGCAAGCAGACCGCGTGGTGCGAGCAGGTGATCGAGGCGATGCTCTATCTCCTGTGGGACCTGGGCCTCAAGGTCGGCCATTCCAGCCGTTCGGTGGACGATATGGTGCGCATGGCGCGCGGCGACCTGACGATCCGCACCGCCATGCTCGAAGGCCGCTATCTGTGGGGCGATCAGGAGCTTTACGAGGAAGCCAGCGCACGCTTCTTCGCCGAAGTGGTCGCGGGGACGGAGCGGCAATTCGTCACCGAGAAGCTGGCCGAGCGCAATGAACGACACAAGCGCCTGGGCGACAGCCGCTATGTCGTCGAACCGAACATCAAGGAGGGCAAGGGCGGCCTCAGGGACCTGCAGACGCTCTACTGGATCGGCAAATACATCCATAAGGTGAAGAGCGCGGCCGAACTGGTCGAGGTCGGCCTGTTCACCCGCGCCGAATATCGCGCCTTCCGCCGAGCGGAGGGCTTCTTCCTGGCGGTCAGGTCTCACCTGCACACCATCACCAATCGCGCGGAAGACCGGCTGACCTTCGACCTCCAGCGCGAAGTCGCCCGCCGGATGCAGTTCGCCGACCGTCCGGGCAAGAGCGCGGTCGAGCGCTTCATGCAATATTACTTCCTGCAGGCAAAACGCGTGGGCAGCCTTTCGGGCATCTTCCTGGCCCAGCTGGACGAGCAATTCGCCCGCAAGACGCCGCGCGGGCTGCTGGCGGGCTTCCGCGCCCGGGCCCGTTCCGTGCGCGGCTACAAGGTGTTCGGCGGGCGTATCGCCGCGCAGGGGGACGACTGGTTCCGCGACGATCCGGTGCGCCTGATCGAAATCTTCCAGATCGCGGAGGAAGAGGGGCTGGAAATCCACCCCGCCACCATGCGCATGGCCGCGCGCGACTGCGCCCTGATCAAGGAAGACGTGCGCCACGATCCGCGCGCCAATGCCCTGTTCCTGAAAGTGCTGGCCGGGCGGCGCGATCCGGAAACGGTGCTGCGCTGGATGAACGAGGCGGGCGTGTTCGGCCGCTTCATTCCCGATTTCGCCCGCGTCAACGCGCAGATGCAGTTCGACATGTATCACCACTATACGGTGGACGAGCATACGATCCGCGCCATCGGCCTGCTGGCGAAGATCGAGCGCGGCGAATTGCGCAAGGACCATCCGCTGGCGACCGAGCTGTTCCCGCAGCTCCAGTCGCGCAACGCGCTCTATGTCTCGGTGCTGCTGCACGATATCGCCAAGGGCCGCGGGGGCGATCATTCGATCCTCGGCGCGGAAGTGGCGGAACGGCTCTGCCCCCGCCTGGGCATGGACGAGGACGAGACGGAGCTGGTCGCCTGGCTGGTGCGCTGGCACCTGCTGATGAGCGCCACGGCCTTCAAGCGCGACCTGTCCGACCCCAAGGCCATCGCCGATTTCGTGGCCGAAGTGCAGAGCATCGAGCGCCTGCGCCTGCTGACCCTGCTGACCATCGTCGATATCCGCGCGGTGGGGCCGGGCATCTGGAACAGCTGGAAACGCCAGTTGCTCACTCAGCTTTACGCGCTGGCCGAGGAAGGCCTGCGGCTGGGCCATGTCAGCAGCGGACGGGCCGAACGCGTAGCCCGCAAGCGCGAGGAAGTCGCCGATCTGCTGGGCACCACTGCCCATGTGATGGAGGAACTGGACGACCGTTTCGACGATTCCTACTGGATCGCCGAACCTGCGGACATCATCGCGATGAACCTTCGGCAATATGCCGAGGCGAAGGGCCTGCAGAAGCGGCTGTCGATCCATTGCGAATATTACGCCGCGCGCGGGGCCACGCTCGTCACCGTGATCGCGGATGACCATCCGGGCCTGTTCTATCGCATCGCCGGCGCGATCAGCCTGGCGGGCGGCAACATCATCGACGCGCGCATCCACACTACTCGCGTGGGCAAGGCGGTCGACAATTTCCTGGTGCAGGACCCGCTGGGCCGCCCCTTCAGCGAGGATAGCCAGCTGGCAAGGCTGGCGACGGCGATCGAGGATTCGCTCGCCAACCGCATCGAACTGGTCCCCCAGCTGGCCAAGCGTCCGCTCAGCCACGCCCGCGCCGCCAGCTTCGAAGTGCGCCCGCGCGTGTTCATCGACAACAAGGCCTCGGGCCGCTTCACCGTGATCGAAGTGAACGCGCGCGACCGGCCCGCCCTGCTCAACCGCCTTGCCCGGACCCTGTTCGAAAACCGGCTGATGGTGAACTCCGCCCACATCACCAATTACGGCGAACGCGCGGCGGATACGTTCTACGTCACCGACCTGCTGGGCGGGAAGATTCTCTCCACCGATCGCCTGACCGCGATCGAAAACGCCCTGCTGGCCGCTTCGGGAGACGAGGCTCAGGCCATGGCGGAGAAAGTCGAGGCTTAGGCAAATTCCCCCTCCTCTGAAGAGGAGGGACGAAAATCAGCGCGCCCCGAACAGCGCGCTGCCCACGCGCACATGAGTGGCGCCCAGCTTGATCGCGGTTTCGTAATCCCCGCTCATGCCCATGCTCAGCTGGGTTAGCCCGTTGTCCGCCGCCAGCTTGGCGAGGAAGGCGAAGAAGGGCGCCGGTTCGATCTCGGCGGGCGGTACGCACATCAGGCCCACCACCGGCAGGCCGGCCTCGCGCGCCTGAGCCAGCAGGGCGGGCAGATCGGCGATCGCGCAGCCGCCCTTCTGCTCTTCCTCGCCGATATTGACCTGGATGAAGCAGGGCAGCTTGCGCCCAGCCTTCTCCATCGCCTTGCCCAGCGCGGTCACGAGGCTCGGCCGGTCGACCGAATGGATGCAGTCGAACAGCGCCACGGCATCTTCCGCCTTGTTCGACTGCAACTGGCCCACCAGATGCAGTTCCACATCGGGGAAGCGGTGCTTCAGCGCGGGCCATTTGCCTTGCGCTTCCTGCACGCGGTTTTCGCCGAACACGCGCTGGCCCTGCTCGATCAGCGGCAGGATGGCTTGGGCATCATGCGTCTTGCTGATGGCGATCAGGGTGATGTCTTCGGCTTTGCGCCCGGCGATTGTCGCGGCGCGGGCGATCCCGGCCTCGACGGCTTCCAGCGGAGTTGAAGCTTGATCCATCCCGCGCCTATAGCGCGCTGATGGTGACGCGCCAGACCCTGCCGCATCTGTGGCTGATCTCCGATGCCCGCAACGATGCCGGGCTGGAGCGCGCGCTCAACCGCCTGCCGCGTGGATCGGGCTTCATCTATCGCCATTACCATCTCGAACCGCCCGAACGGATCGCGCGCTTTCGCAAGCTCGCCCGAATCGCGGGGGCACGGGGGATCGTCACTGTGCTGGCCGATTCCGCCCTCACCGCCACCGAATGGGGCGCAGGCGGCATTTACGGCGCGCCGCGCGCCCTGTGGCCCCGGCGGCGGCACCTGCGGCTCGCCACTGTCCATTCCCTGCGCGAGATCGCGGAGGCGAACCTGCTGGGCGCCGATGCCGTGCTGCTCTCGCCCGTCTTCCCCACACGCTCCCACCCCGGCGCCAACACGCTTGGCCCGCTGCGCTTCCGCCTGCTGGCCTGCCACTCGCGCGTGCCGGTGATCGCGCTGGGGGGCATGAGCAGCCGCAACGTGCGGCGCCTCCAATGGCCGCGCTGGGCGGCGATTGATGGATTGTCCTGAGTTTTTCTCCAAGCCCTTCACCCCCCCTTTTTCTCGTCATCCCCGCGCAGGCGGGGACCCAGTTCCACCCTTGCTGCTGGGTTCCCGCCTGCGCGGGAATGACGATGGAGGAGATTTGGGTTCTCCGCGCGACCCAACCCGCCATTCTTGACCGCGAGTCCCGACTCTGCGATTCTCCCCTTCCAGACCAGAGGGGAATATTCATGGCCAGCCGCCCAATCGGGAAGGCCCCGCAGGCAGATTGGCGCGCCGCCTTCCGGCGGTCGCTGCGCCGTGCCGTGCAGCTGTCCGGCGCGCTGGCGCTGGTGGCGGCGATGCTGTTTTATACCCTGTCGCTGGCCTCCTATCACCAGACCGATCCTTCCCCCTCCACGGCCGCGGGCGGCCCGGTACTGAACTGGATGGGGACGACCGGGGCCTGGGCAGCGGAGCGCGGGCTGTTCCTGTTCGGCCTCGTCTCCGTGCTGTTCATTCCCCTGTTCTACGCCTTCGCGCGCAAGCTGTGGCGCGATGCGGATGGGGAGGAAGATACGCCGCACGGCACGCGCTGGTGGCGCACGGTGGCGATGCTCATCTTCGCCATGGCGCTGCTCTCCACGGCGCTTTCGCTCACTTTCACCTCCCTGGGCACCAGCCTGCCCGCCTCGCTGGGCGGGATCACCGGCCTGCTGGGTAAGGGCGCGATCGAGGCGCTTGCCTCGCGCCTGCCCGAAGCGGGGCAGGGCTGGGCAATCCTGGCGATGGGCCTTGTCTGCCTGGGGGGCGGGGCCTTCATGGTCGGCCGCGTCTTCGCAATCGACTGGGCGCAATTGCTCACCATTCCCGCCGCGCTGAAGCGTGCGCCCTCGCTGCCAAGCGCCGATGCGCTGCCCTTCGTGCCCAAGCGCGAAAAGGCCGAGAAGCCCGACCGCGCCGAGCCGCGCCCTGCCCCGCTGGCGGACAATCCCGCGCGCAAGCCGCCGGAAATCGCCGACCCTTCCGCCCCGCCCACGCCTGCCAAGATCAGCAGCGCGGGCAAGCGCCAGAAGGATCTGTTCGACGAATACGAATTGCCCAGCCTCGACCTGCTTGAAGACCCGCCGGCCAATTCGGCCCCCAAGGTCGACAAGCTGGCGCTGGAGCGCAATGCCCGCCTGCTGGAAAACGTGCTCGACGATTTCAACGTGAAGGGCGAGATCACTGCCGTGCGCACCGGCCCGGTGGTGACGATGTACGAGCTGGAACCGGCCGCCGGGGTCAAGGCCAGCCGGGTAGTTGGCCTTGCCGAGGATATCGCCCGCAATATGAGCGCGATCAGCGCGCGCGTTTCACCCATTCCGGGCAAGACGGTGATGGGCATCGAACTGCCCAATGCCGATCGGCAGACCGTGGCCCTGAAGGAACTTGCCGCGTCCGAGGCCTTTGCCGGGCACAAGGGCATGCTGCCGATCATCCTGGGCAAGGACATTGCGGGCGAGCCCATCGTGGCGGACCTTGCCGCCATGCCTCACCTGCTGGTGGCGGGCACCACCGGTTCGGGTAAGTCGGTGGGCCTCAACTGCATCCTGCTGTCGCTGCTCTATCGCTTCACGCCGCGCGAATTGCGCATGATCCTGATCGATCCCAAGGTGCTGGAGCTGAAGAGCTACGACGATATCCCGCACCTGCTGGCCCCGGTGGTTACCGAGCCGCACAAATCCATCCGCGCGCTCAAATGGGCCGTGGAGGAAATGGAGCGGCGCTATCGCATGATGTCCTCCATCGGCGCGCGTAACCTCAATGGCTTCAACGAACGCGTCACCAGCGCCATCGCCAAGGGCAAGCCGCTGGGCCGCCGGGTGCAGATCGGCTTCGATCCCGATACGGGCGAGGAACTGTTCGAGGAAGAACAGCTCGATTACGAGGCGCTGCCCCAGATCGTGCTGATCGTGGACGAACTGGCCGACCTCATGGTGACGGTCGGCAAGGAAATCGAAGTGCTGATCCAGCGGCTTTCGCAGAAGAGCCGCGCGGCGGGCATCCACCTGATCATGGCGACGCAGCGCCCTTCGGTGGACGTCATCACCGGTGTCATCAAGGCGAACCTGCCCACCCGCGTCAGTTTCCACGTCACCAGCCGGATCGACAGCCGCACCATCCTGGGCGAGCAGGGCGCCGAACAGCTGCTGGGCAAGGGCGACATGCTCTACAAACCCTCCAGCGGCGCGCTGACCCGCGTGCACGGCCCCTTCGTGAGCGACGAGGAAGTGGAGGCGATTGCCGATCACTGGCGCAAGCAGGGCAAGCCCGAATATATCGACGCCGTCACCGAAGAGACGGAAGACAGCGGCTTCGGCTTCGAGGACGAGTTCACTGCCTCCGACAATCCGGAAGAGCGCAAATACCGCCAGGCCTGCCAGATCGTGATCGAAAACCAGAAGGCCTCCGGCTCGTGGCTGCAACGCCAGATGGGCGTGGGCTACAACACTGCGGCCAAATGGATCGAGCGCATGGAGGAAGACGGGCTGGTCGGCCCGGCGAACCATGTGGGTAGGCGCGAGATTTTCCGCGACCGGGACGGGAATCCGCTTTGATGGTTTCGTCGTCCCGGGCTTGATCCGGGACCGCTGGCATCAAGGAGAATACGTCGGATGCAAGGCGGGTGGACCTACATCATGGCCAACCGCGCGCATGGCATCCTGTATATCGGCGTTACTGCGAACATCGATCAGCGCATGTGGCAGCACCGGAATGGGCAAGGTTCTGCCTTCTGCCGAAAATACGGCGTCGACCTGCTGGTGCTGACCGAGGAATATCCTACGATCGAAGAAGCCATCGCTCGCGAGAAACAGCTCAAGAACTGGAAGCGCGAGTGGAAGATAGAACTTATCGAAGCCGCCAATCCTGAATGGCTGAATCTGGGATCGACGTTCACCTGAGCAATGCTTTGGAACAATCGTCATCCCGGGCTTGACCCGGGATCGCTGGCCACGAAGCACCCAGTTCACAGCGGTCCCGGATCAAGTCCGGGACGACGCCTCCGCCAGACACGCCAAATCCTCCGCTGGCGAATGCGGACTACGCCGGGGGAGAGAAACCGAACGGACGGGGCCGGGCCGGTCTTTCTGGCGCCCGCTCTGGCGAGCGAGGCTTTGCGCGTTGTTGGTCTTGCGAATGGCAGGCGAAGTATCGCGGCAAACTTGTCTGCTCGGCCCTGCGAGGCGCAGCGGGAAAGACCTAGGGCTCGCAGCTGAGCCTTTCCCTGTCGGACAGAGGTTCCTCTGGGGCGAAACATCTATCCGGCCACGCATCGTATCACGGGCGCTGATCCAGCGGGCGGGCCCGGCGTTGACATCCACCTTGCCCTGATGCCCGGCTCTCAGGAAGCGCCGGCCCGGCGCGGGAGAGGAAACGAAGCGCTACCGCTCCTGCACCCCGTCGCTGGTGCCAGTGGTTAGCTGGCCTTGGTGCATATAACCCAAATGGTTCATAATGTCAAGATGGCACACCCAATCGTCATCCCGGCCCTTCGTCAGGCTCAGGATAAACCTCCCGGCGGTCGCGCCGGGATCGCTGGCCACTAGGCGGCCCTACCATCCACCGTCACCCCGGCCTTGTGCCGGGGTCCAGCTTCCTAAGAGAGAAGTAGCGGGATCCCGGAACCCCCGCCTGCGCGGGGGCAGGCGGGGGTTCCGGGATGACGAGATGGAGGCTTCATGATGTTCATCTCTTGCAAATCCTGCATCCAAACACCTATATAGATGTTCTATACATCAGGAATCATACATGATCACTGCCCAGCAAATCCGCGCTGCCCGCGCGCTTCTCGGGATCGACCAGAAGCAGCTGGCCGAGCTGGCAGGCGTGTCCCTCCCCACGATCCAGCGGATGGAGGCGAGCGAGGGGCAGGTGCGCGGCACGGTGGATACACTGGTCAAGGTGATCGGCGGGCTTGAAAAGGCCGGGATCGAGATCATCGGCGAACATTCGCCCAGCGCCGGGATCGGCCGGGGCGTGCGCCTGCGCGAGACGATGGCGGGCGCTTCCAGCGGCGCGGATGCATCGCTGCTTTATGACAAGCAGGCCCCGCAACCGGCCCCCTGCCCCTAGTGGCAACCCGAGGCACGAATGATGGCCAGCCTGCCCCCCGCCTTCACCCCCAAGCTGATCACCGCCTTCCGCGAAGGCTACACCGCCGCGCGGTTGCGGGCCGATGCCATGGCGGGGCTGACCGTGGCGATCGTGGCCCTGCCGCTTTCCATGGCGCTGGCCATCGCCAGCGGCGCCTCACCCGACAAGGGGCTGGTAACGGCCGTGGTGGCGGGCTTCTTCATTTCCGCGCTGGGCGGATCGCGCGTGCAGGTGGGCGGGCCGACCGGCGCCTTCGTGGTGGTGATCGCGGGCGTGATCGCGCAGCACGGCTATTCCGGGCTGGTGCTGGCGACGATCCTTGCCGGGATCATCCTGATCGTGGCGGGCTATGCCCGGCTGGGCCAGCTGATGAAATTCGTGCCCATGCCGGTGGTGACGGGCTTTACCGCGGGCATCGCGGTGATCATCGCCTCCAGCCAGATCGGCGATTTCCTGGGCCTGCAGGCGGGCAAGGTTCCCGCCGAATTCCTCGGCAAATGGGAAGCCTATCTGAACGCCATCGGCACCACCAGCTGGCCCACGCTGGCGGTGGGCGCCGGATCGCTGGCGGTGATCCTGCTGCTCAAGCGGATCAATCCGAAGCTGCCCGGCTATCTGATCGCCATTGGCGTCGCATCGCTCGCCGTGCTGCTGCTCGGCCTGCCGGTGGAGACCGTGGGCGCACGCTTCCCCGACATGCCGACCAGCCTGCCCATGCCCGAAATGCCGCGCTTCACGCTGCCCATGCTGCGCGACGTGCTGCCATCGGCCTTCACTATCGCTTTCCTCGCCGGGATCGAGGCGCTGCTGTCCGCCGTGGTGGCCGACGGGATGACCGGATACAAGCACCGCCCCAATCAGGAACTGATCGGGCAGGGCGTGGCGAATCTCGCTTCCGCCCTGTTCGGCGGCTTGCCCGCCACCGGTGCGATTGCCCGCACCGCCACCAATATCCGCGCCGGCGCGCAGACGCCGATGGCGGGCATCTTCCATTCGCTGGCCCTGCTGGTGGTGCTGTTGGTGGCAGGCGGGCTGGTCGCCTATGTTCCCATGCCGGCGCTGGCCGCGATCCTGCTGATCGTGGCCTGGGGCATGAGCGAGGTGGAACGCTTCCGCATGCTGCTGCGCATGGAAGTGGGCGAGCGGGTGCTGCTGCTGCTGACCTTCGCGCTGACCGTGCTGGTGGACCTGACCGTGGCGATCGGCGTGGGCGTGACGCTTGCCTCGCTGCTGTTCATGGCCCGCATTTCCAGCGCCACGGGCGTGCTGGCCGACGATCTCAGCATCGAGGACCCGGGCCAGCGCGCCGCCCTGCCGCAGGGCGTGGAAGTGTTCCGCATCGCCGGGCCGATGTTCTTCGGCGTGGCGGGCGACATGCTGGATACGCTGACCCGCATCGGCCAGGTGCCGCGCGCGGTGATCCTGCGGCTGGACCGGGTGCCCTATATGGATTCCTCCGGCCTCTCCGTGCTCGAAACCTTCGTCCGCCAGGCGAAGGAGCGCGAGACGCGAGTGATCCTGTGCGACATGCAGCCCGCCGTGTGGGAAACGCTCGCCCGCGCCGAACCCCGCTTTGCCGGGGCCGAACGGGTGAAATCGCTGGACAGCGCCATTGCCCGGATCGACCGCCGCTCGACCGACTGAGGCCCATCGTCATCCCGGCCCTTCGTCAGGCTCAGGATAAACCTCCCGGTGGTCGCGCCGGGATCGCTGAAGGCTGGGTGCCAGGTAGCCAGCGGTCCCGGGTCAGGCCCGGGACGACGTCTCTCGCCGCGCTTGCGCTGCCGTCACACCGTTTCTGCGCCCCGCTCCTAGCGGGTGGGCGGCCATGCGTGGCACAAGCTGGCTCAAACAGATCGGAGAGAGAGGCCATGGCCAGCAAATACGAACAGGAAGTCTATGACTGCATGAACCCGACGCTCGACCTGATCGAGCGGACGGAAAACCCGCTGCACCGCGCGATCCTGCTCAATTACTGCCGCCACGTACATCTGGAAGGCGCGGCGATGTTCAAGGAAATCACTGCCGACGACATGATGGCCGACGATCCCGTCTATCACGTGTGCTGGGGCGACAATCCGGTGCAGGTCCACGGCAAGCAGGGCGTGTTCGATTTCTATTCGTCCATCGGCGACATCGTGCTGTGGAACAGCGGCGACCAGGTGGCCGTGGCCGATTGGGGCATTGCCGACGAGATGTGGTTCCACCAGATGTCCACCGGCGCGGAACTGGCCAAGATCGGCATCAAGGCGGAAAAGGAAGACGGGCTCTATCTCGTCTCCAGCCGCCAGGCCTTCATCTGGCCCTATAATGACAAGGCGCTGCTGACGGGCGAGCACCTGTATGAAGACAAATCCACCCTCACCATCGAGGAAATCGACCCGGCCGAATATATGACGCCCGAGCGCGTGCGCGAGATTCACCGCGAATGCCTCGCCGATCTGGAACAGCGCTTCGGCCCGAATTACTGGGTCTACAAGGGCTGAGCGTGGGCGACGCTCAAAGGCAAGTCTTGCGCATCCCCCATGTGCCATTCCATGATGCGGCAAAATCCGCATGAGAGGAAGGAATTGGGGGATGCGTTTTAACCGATTGACGGGCGCGGGCCTTGCCGCCGCCGCACTCAGCCTTGCCGCAGCTTCGCCCGCGCAGGCCGAATGGGTGGCAAGCTGGGCTGCCGCGCCCCATGCGCCGCTGGGCACGGAAGGGCCCTTTGCCGCCGCTTCCTATGACAATGTCACGCTGAGCCAGATCCTACGACTGAGCGAAGGCGGCACCAGCGTTCGGCTGCGCTTTTCCAATCGCTATGGCCCCGGCCCGCTGGAGATCGGCGCGGCGCGGATCGTGCGGATCGACGATGCGGGCAAGGAAGTGCCCGGCACTTCGCGCATGCTGACTTTCGGCGGCGAAGCCGGGGCAGTGATCCCGCGCGGCGCGCCTTTTGTCAGCGACGCGGTCAAGCTGCACCTGCCCGATCTGGCGCGAGTGAAAGTGGAATTCTACCTGCCCAAGCCGACCGGCCCCTGCACCTGCCACCTTACCGGCATGGACGAACTGGCCGTGTCGCCCCCCGGCAATCACGTAGGCAAGGCCTTCGAGCCCGTGTCCAAGGCGCAATACCGCGCTTTCCTGAGCGTGGTTGAAGTGGATTCGCCCGATGCGCTGGGCACGATCGTGACCTTCGGCGATTCGATCACCGACGGCGTAGGTTCCACTCCCGGCGCCAATCGCCGCTGGCCCGATATCCTTGCCAACCGGTTGCAGGACGCGGGCAAGGAATGGGCCGTGGCCAATACGGCCATCAGCGGCAACCGCATCCTCAGCCCCGGCATGGGCGAAGCGGCGCTGGCCCGCTTCGACGAGGACGTGCTGAGCCTGCCCAACGTGAAATACATGATCGTGTTCGAAGGGGTGAACGACATCGGCAACCGCTTCGGCGTGCGCAGCGGCGGGCCGCAGCTGCCGGGGCTGGACCAGCCGCAGATCACGGTCGAACAGATGATCGCCGGCTACAAGCAGATCATCGCCCGCGCCCATGAAAAGGGCATCAAGGTGATCGGATCGCCCATCGGCCCCTACAAGGGCGCCAGCTACTGGTCCGAAGAAGGCGAGGCGGCGCGCGAAAAGATCAATCAATGGATCCTGACCGGCGGCGCCTTCGACGGGATCGTGCGGCTCGACACCGCCTTTGCCGACCCTGCCGACCCGCGCCAGATGCGAGAGGGCTATCACATGGGCGACCACCTGCATGGCAGCGATGCCGGGCTGAAGGCTGTGGGCGATTCCATCGACCTGAAGCTGTTCAAGGCGCGCTGATCGACCGCGACGGGCGGGAGCGAAGTCGGGCGGCGCGAAAGTGCTGCTCGGCTCGCCGCATACTTAACTCCGGGTAAACTTCTCGGGCCTAGGCCGCCTTCATGGGGATAGGTGGTTTCAGGCGCATGCTCGCATGCCTTGCGGTGCTGATTGCGTCCGCCCTTGCCCTTTGCGCGCCCGCTGCGGCGCATGAAGAGGGGGTGGCGGCGATTGCGCCCACATGCCATGCCTTCAGCCCCGCCGGCACCACTTACGTGCAGTTGGCCGCCGATCCCGATGCCTGGATCTGCAATTCCACTCATTGGAAGGATAGCCAGCCGGCCGGATGGCTGCGCTTCGATGCCAGCGCCTGGCAGGGCAAGGAACTGCCCCTGACGCTAGTCACCCGCGTGACCAAGTTCGACCGGCTGAGCATTCTGGCCGTGGATGCCGATGGCACGGCACGGGCGCTGAACTTCTCGCCGGAGCAGGTTACGCCGCGCGCGGGCCGCTCGGTCTTTTCCGCGCCGCTGCCCCGCGTCTCGGCAAATACGGTGGCAGTGGTGGTGCGGTTCGAACGGCCGTGGAACGCCGCCGTCCTCTCCGATGCGCGCCTGTCCGCCGAAGCCGGTGCGGGAAACTGGCCGATTGCCGTGATGGTGGGGTTCGGCATGCTGGCCGGGCTGCTCTTCGCGCCGCTGATCTTCGATATCGCGCTCTATTCGGTGCTGCGCCAGCGCTTCATCCTGTGGCACGTCACCATGGTGCTGGCGATGATCGGCTATGTGACGAGCTTTTCCGGCCTGATCGTGCTGTTCACTGACCTAGGGGTGGTGACGCTGGCCAAGATCAACGGCTTCACCCCCGCGCTGGCCGTGGGGCTGGCAGGCTTCTTCCTGGCGGATTTCCTCGAACCCGATGCCCTGAGCAAGCGAATGCGGCTGGCAGTGCGGGTCGCCAGCCTGCTGGTGATCCTGGGGCCGGGGCTGATTACCCTGCACCCGCCCTTCCTCGATTACCGGTCCCACCAGTTCTATTTCATCGGCTATCTGCCCGCGCTCCTGCTCCAGCTGGCGGCCATGGCGCAGGCGCTGCGCCGCCGCAGCCGCTCGGTGAAGTTCCTGATCGCCGCCTGGACCCCGATCATCCTGTGCGGGGTGGAGCGGATCGCGCGGGGCGTGGGCCTGTATGGCGCGCCCGAACTGGTTGATGAGTTGATCTATGCAGCACTGGTGGTGGAAGTGATCATTTCCGCCGTGGGCGTGGCCGACCGCATGATGGGCCTGCGCGACCAGCGCGACACTGCCCGCACCCGCGCGCAGGTGCTGGAAACGCTGGCCGATCACGATCCGCTGACCGGCCTGCTCAACCGTCGTGCGATCGAGCCGCGCTTCCACCAATTGTGCGAACACGGCTTCGGCACATATGCCCTGCTCGATCTCGATCACTTCAAGGCAATCAACGACCTGCACGGCCATGCCATGGGCGACGAAGTGCTGCGCGCAACTGCCCGCAGCCTTGCGCCCGACGAGGATACGCTGGTGATGCGGCTGGGCGGGGAGGAATTCCTGCTGCTGCTGCGCGGCCCCGATGCCCGCGCCCGCGCCGAACAGCGCCGCCAGATGCTGCCACTTAGGATCGCGGAGGAAGTGCCGGGGCTCAGCCGCCTTGTCACCGCGAGCATGGGCGTGGTGGAAGGCCCGCCCGAGGCCATGGGCGCGAGTTCCTTCCGCGCGCTCTATTCCCGTGCGGACAAGCTGCTCTACGAAGCCAAGCAGGCCGGCCGCAACCGCACTATCGGCGAGAAGCTGACCCTGTTCGACGCCCATGGGAAAGACCGGCGGGGCGGCGACCGGCGCCGACAGGATCGGCGCATGGACGAACGCACCACGGAACGTAGCAAGAGCGCCTGAGGCGACCCCGTCACTCCGCCATGAAGGGCCCGGAAATTTCGGGCGTTATCCGCTGCGGCCGGCCTGTTTCCCGGTCGATCATCGCCCAGATCGAGCGCACCTTGACGATCGGCTTGCCCACCGCATTGGTGAAATCGACGCAGCGCAGGAAGCGCGCGCCCTGCGGCGGATCGGGAATGAAGGTGCGCCCCGTCACTTCCTCCCCTTCCACGATATTGCCGCGATAATCGATCTCGTGCCGGGTCACGAACCAGACATATCGCGCCTGATGCTCCGTCGGGGCAACCGCTTCCCAATGGGCCGTGGCGATGTCCTGCACCCATTGCAGCCACACCATGTTGTTCACATGGCCATTGAAGTCGATGTGCTCCGGCCCGGCAGTGAAGGTGAGAGTGAAGGAGTTGCTCATTGGGGGTTCCCGAACCAAACGCCCGTTCGTCCTGAGCTTGTCGAAGGATGCACGCATTGGCCAGCGTCAAGGCGGCCGTGGCGCACATGCTTCGACAGGCTCAGCATGAGCGGATAATGGATTATTCCGCCACTCCCAATTGCCACAGGATGAAGGCGAATTCTTCCGCCGTTTCCTTCAGACTCTCGAACCGGCCGGACTTGCCGCCATGGCCCGCACCCATATTGGTCTTGAGGATCAGCTCGTTGCTGTCGGTTTTCAACTCGCGCAGCTTGGCCACCCACTTGGCCGGTTCCCAATAGGTCACGCGCGGATCGTTGAGGCCGGCGGTCACCATGATCGGCGGATAGGCCTGCGCCTTCACCTGATCATAGGGCGAATAGCTGCGGATCAGTTCGAAGGCCGCCTTGTCCTCGATCGGGTTGCCCCATTCGGGCCATTCGCCGGGCGTCAGCGGCAGGGAGGCGTCCAGCATGGTCGCCAGCACGTCCACAAAGGGCACATGCGCCACCACTGCGCCCCACAGGCCGGGGTCCGAATTGACCACCGCGCCCATCAGCTCGCCACCTGCCGAACCGCCGGAAATGCTGATCCGCCCTGCCTCGGTAAAGCCGTGAGCGATCAGGCCCTGCGCCACATCCACGAAATCGTTGAACGTGTTGGTCCGCCGTTCCAGCTTGCCCGCCTTGTACCAGGCGCGGCCCAGATCGTCGCCGCCGCGAATATGGGCGATGGCATAGGCAAAGCCGCGATCCACCAGGCTGAGGCGCGTGGTGGAGAAGCCCGGCTCGATCGAAATGCCATAGGCGCCATAGCCGTAAAGGTGCAGCGGACCGGGCGAGGCGCGATCCTTGCGATAGACCACGCTGACCGGGATTTTCGTTCCATCCCGCGCGGCGATCTCCAGCCGCTCGGTCGCATAGAGCGAGGCGTCGTAGCCCGAGGGGATTTCCTGCACCTTGAGCAGTTCGAGGCTGCGATCCGCCACGGTGTAATCATAGACCGAGCGCGGGCTGACCATGCTTTCATAGGACAAACGAAGCTTGTCCATCGCCCATTCGGGATTGTCGCCCAGCCCGGCGACATAGCTCGCCTCGGGGAAAGTGATCGGCTCGATCCGCGCCGGATCGTCGTAATAGCGCAGTTCCACCTGATCGAGCCCGGCGCGGCGACCCTCGATTACGTAGAAATCCCTAAAGAGATCGTAGCCAGTCAGGTAGAACTCGTCCGACCCTTCGATCAGAGTCGTCCAGTTGCCCGGATCGGCCAAAGGCGCGGTGGCGAGGCGGAAATTCTCATGCGTGTCGTTGGCGTGGATAAACAAGGTGCCGTCGCGCTCGTCCACGTCATATTCGACGCCTGCCTGCCGCGCCCTGACCAGAATCGGCGTGGCCAGCGGATCGTCGGCCGGGATCAGCCGCGCCTCGCTCGTCTCATGGTCTCCGGCGGAGATGATCACCCATTTCTCATTGGCCGACAGGGTGGAGCCGACGCGGAAGCCTTCATCATCTTCGTGATACAGTTCCACATCCTCTTCCAGCGGCTGGCCCAGCCAGTGCAGGCGGACATTGTCCGTGCGCCACTGTTCATTCGCCAGCGAGTAGATCAGGCCCTTGTCGCCCGCGACCCATACCAGCGAGGAGAGCGTGCCGGGGATCGTGTCGGGCAGCAATTCGCCCGTCGCCAGATCCTTGATCCGCACGGTGAAGCGTTCGGAGCCGTTATCGTCCACCGCATAGGCCAGCATCATGCCGTTCTGGCTGACCGACAATGCGCCGAGGCGGAAATATTCAAGGTCGCCCGCCAGCGCGACCTCGTCCAGGATCAGTTCGTCCGCGCTGCCATCGTCGGGCGCGCCCAGGGGGCGGCGCCACCATTTCTTGTATTCCGCGCCTTCCTCGAATTCGATCCAATAGAGCCAGTTGCCGTCCTTCTGCGGCACGGACTTGTCCGCTTCCTTGATGCGGGCGCGCATTTCGGTGAACAGGCTGTCGATCAGCGGCTGGTGCGGCTTCATCCGCGCTTCGAACCACGCATTCTCCGCCTCGAGATGGGCGAGCACGTCCTTGTCGGTCACGTCCGGATAGAGGGGATCGCGCAGCCATGCGTAGTGGTCGGCCACGGTGATGCCGTGATGCGTGACGGAATGGGGCTTCTTCGCCGCGAGAGGCGCGGTGACGGGCGTTGCGGGTGTGGTATCGGCCATGATCCCGCCCTATGTTGGTGCGGAAAGGACCGCAAGCAATGCTGATGCAAACACACGAAGCCCGCCTGACCGCCCTGAGGAAGGAACTCGCCTCACGCGGCCTCGACGGCTTCGTGGTGCCGATCAGCGACGAGCATATGAGCGAATATGTCGGCGCCTATGCCCAGCGCCTTGCCTGGCTGACGGGCTTTGGCGGGTCGGCGGGAACGGCGGTCGTCCTTGCCGACAAGGCGGCGATCTTCGTCGACGGGCGCTACACATTGCAGGTGCGCGATCAGGTGGACGGCGCCCATTGGGAATATCAGGGCGTGCCCGAGACCAGCCCCGCCAAATGGCTGGGCGAGAATGCGCCCGATGGCGCGACCATCGGCTATGATGCCTGGCTCCATTCCAAGGGCTGGGCCGAGGCCGTGGCCCGCGCGCTGGCGCCCAAGGGCAGCAGGCTTGTCGCGGTGGACAGCAATCCGGTGGATGCCGTGTGGCAGGACCGGCCCGAGCCCTCGCTCGCCCCCGCCCTCGTCCATGACGATGTCTATTCCGGCAAGCCCAGTGCCGAAAAGCGCGCCGAGCTGGGCGAATGGCTCAAGACCTATGGGCTCGACGCAGCGGTGATCGCCGCGCTCGATTCCGTCGCCTGGCTGCTCAACATCCGCGGCACCGATGTGGAGCGCACGCCGGTGACCCTGTCCTATGTCGTCGCCCATGCGGACGGCACGGCCGATCTGTTCATCGCGCCCGAAAAGGTCACGCCCGAATTCATCGCCCATCTGGGCAATGCCGTGCGCCTGCGCGACAAGGCGGACTTCGTGTCCGCGCTGGAAGAACTGCACGGCAAGCGCGTGGCGGCCGATCCCACCAATTGCGTGGCGGGCATCTTTGCCGCGCTCGACAATGCGGGCGCGGTGGTGGTCGAAACCGGTGATCCCTGCGTGCTGCCCAAGGCGATCAAGAACCAGGTCGAACTGGACGGCCACCGCGCCGCGCAGGCGCGTGACGGGGCGGCGGTTACGCGCTTCCTTCACTGGCTGTCGGTCGAAGGGCCCAAGGGGACCGTCACCGAAATGTCCGCGGCGGAAAAGCTGCACCAGTTCCGCCGCGAATGCGGCGATTTGCGCGACCTGTCCTTCGACACGATTTCCGGCGCGGGGCCGAATGGGGCCATCGTGCATTACCGCGTCAGCGAGGAGACCAATCGCAGGCTCGATCCGAACAGCGTCTATCTGGTCGATTCGGGCGGGCAATATCCCGATGGCACCACCGACATCACCCGCACCATATGGATCGGGCCGGACGAGCCGCCGCATGACGTGAAAGACCGGTTCAGCCGCGTGCTGCGCGGCAATCTGGCGCTGGCCACCCAGACCTTTCCCACTGGCACCACCGGCAGCCAGCTCGACACGCTGGCCCGGCAGTTCCTGTGGCGGGCCGGGTTGGATTACGCCCATGGCACCGGCCACGGCGTGGGCAGCTTCCTGTCCGTCCATGAAGGGCCCCAGCGCATTGCAAAGGCACGCGGGGCGCAGGCGGGCGGCGAGCAGGAATTGCTGCCCGGCATGATCCTTTCCAACGAGCCAGGCTATTACAAGACCGGCGAATACGGCATCCGGGTGGAAAATCTGGTGGTGGTGGAAGAACGCCACATCCACGGCGCGGAAGGGGCATGGCTGGGCTTCGAAACGCTCACTCTGGTGCCCATCGACCGCCGCCTGATCGACCTCGATCAGGTGACCGATAATGAGCGTGCCTGGTGGGACTTCTATTGCGCACGCATCTGGGACGTGATCTCTCCCCAGCTGGAAGGCGAGGTACTCGCCTGGCTGGAGGAGCAATGCGCGCCGCTCTGACGGCACAAAAAGGGAGAGGCCCCATGGCCAGGCACGTGCCGGAAACCAACCCGATCCATCTGGGCAGGGGCGCCAGCGCGATCCCGCAGCCCGAGTTTCCGCGCGATGAGCGGGCCATGCAATGGTATGCCGATTATGCCGCCCGCCACGGGGAAGACGGCGCGGAGGGGCGGCTCGTCTCGCTGTTCCGCTTCGCCGGGGACTGGCCCGGCTGGGAAATGCACCCGGCGGGCGATGAAGTGGTCGTCTGCCTGTCAGGCACCATGGAACTGATCCAGGAACTGGAAGACGGCACCCACGTGCATGCCCGCCTTGCCCCCGGCGAATATGCCATCAATCCAGCCGGCACATGGCATACGGCGAATATCGACCGCGAGGCCGCCGGCCTGTTCATCACCGCCGGCGAGGGCACCCAGCACCGCCCGCGTTGACCGCCGATGCCTCACCGTCTTGCCCCCCGATGAACACGCCCGTTCAGGCGCGACACTTTGCGACAAATTTGCCGCGCCCCGGCATAAACCAGCGACATGCGCACGGTAGAACCTGTCTCATGAGCTGCGGGGCCCGCTTCAGTCCCCTCCCTCCCACTGGGCCCCGCAGTTCCCCCAAACCGGATTTTCGGATTATGGAGCCCCTTACGATGCGCAAGATCACTCTCGCTCTTTCGGCGGCCGCGCTGGCAATGGCCGGCAGTGCCTGTGCCCAGACCGGCAATGCAGCCGATGGTCCGGGCATGCCCCCGCAGACGCGCGCCGAAGTTGAAAAACACGCCGATGCGATGTTCGCCCTGATGGACGTGAACAAGGACGGCAAGCTTGATGCCAAGGACCGTGAAGCCCGCGACGCGGAACGCTTCAACAAGATCGACAAGGACGGCAACGGCCAGATCAGCCGCCAGGAATTCGCCGATGCCCGCCCCGGCGGTCCGGAGGGCCCCGACATGCGCGGCCCCGGTGGGCCCGAAGATCACGGCGGCCACCGCATGGGCATGGCCCCCGGCGGCCCCGACGGCCCGCCCCCGCCGATGGACGGCAAGGACGGTCCCGGAAAGGGCGCTCCCGGTAAGGGCGGCCCGGGCAAGGGCATGAAGGGCCATCCCGGCATGGCCTTCGGTGGCCCCGGCCCGATGATGGACCCGCAGGCAGCCGACGCCAACAAGGATGGTGCGATCTCGAAGGAAGAATTCAAGGCAGCCGCCCTTGCCCGTTTCGACAAGATCGATACCGACCATGACGGCACTATTTCGAAGGCCGAGCGCAAGTCCGCCAAGCAGGCACACAAGGGCGATCGCAAGGGCCACAAGGAAGAATGGCGCGCCATGCGTCAGGCGCCGGACGGCAAGCCCGGCGAATAAGAAGGCAGAAGGGGGCCCGATATGACCAGCGAGAATGCGGCACCGATCCGCATCCTGCTAGTGGACGACGAACCGGGCCTGCGCGAGCCCCTGGCGGAGTATCTCACCCGCCAGGGGTTTGCCGTGACCCAGGCCGCCAGCGCGGCCGAGGCGCGCACCCTCCTGCTCAATCACACGCCCGAACTCGTCCTGCTGGACATCATGATGCCCGGCGAGGACGGGCTTTCGCTCTGCCGCCATCTGACGGAAGCGAAAGACCTTCCCGTCATCCTGCTGACCGCCAAGGGCGAGGCGATGGACCGCATCGTGGGCCTGGAAATCGGGGCCGACGATTATGTGGTGAAGCCCTTCGAACCGCGCGAGCTGGTGGCCCGGATCAAGAGCGTGCTGCGCCGTGCCGGGCGCAGCGGCCCCGCGCCGCAGGAAGATGCCCATTACGAATTCGAAGGCTGGCGGCTCGACCCGGTCAAGCGCCGCCTGACTGACCGGCAGGGCGTGCTGGTGCCGATCTCCTCGGCCGAGTTCCGCCTGCTGGTCGCCTTCCTCGACCATCCGCGCCAGGTAATGGACCGCGACCGGCTGCTCGACATGGTGCAGGGCCGCGAGGCGCATCTGTTCGACCGGGCAGTCGACAATCAGGTCAGCCGCCTGCGCCGCAAGATAGAGGAGGATTCGCGCGAGCCCCGCCTGATCCAGACCGTGCGCGGCGGCGGCTATGTGCTGGCCACCGATGTACGCCGCACACTGCCGGGAGCGGCTGCGTGAAGCTGCGTCTCTATCCCCGCAGCCTGCTGGGCCAGATGCTGCTCGCCGTGGCCGTGGCGCTGCTGGTGGCGCAGGCGATCTCCGCCGCCCTGCTCTATCGCGCTTCCGAACAGCGCCGCCAGATGGGCGTGGCCAATGGCCTGGCCTTCCAGCTCGTATCCGAGCCGCGCATCGATTACCGCGAGACAGGGCCGAACCGCGCCTCCGCAGACCGGCGGGAGGATGACCGGCCAGAGGAAGACCGGCCCCGGCGCTGGCAGCGCCTGCGGGTGGAACACACGAAGATCAGCCCGCTGCGCCCCGGCGAGAGCCGCGACACGGCGCGCGAGGAGCAATTGCGCGTCATTCTGGCCGAACAGGGCATCGAACCGGCTCAGCTGGTCGTGACGACCCGCGACGTGGCGGACGATCCCTATGTCGAACAGCGCCTGCGCGACCGCGAGAAATGGCGTATCCGCCCCGAATGGGCCGACCGGGACCTGATCGTCGCCGGCTTGCAGCGCAAGGGCGAGACGGGCTGGACCGTCGCCCGCATGCCGCATCCCGCGCCCGAACCCGGCGCGCTGGGCGGGATCATCGGCCAGACCATGATCATCTATGCCATGCTGGTGGGCGGATTGGCCCTGCTGCTGCGCCGCATTACCCGGCCGCTGGCCGCACTGACCCGCCGGATGGAGCAATTCGCCCGCACGCGCGAAACCGATGGGCAGTTGCAGCCCGCCGGACCCGACGACACCCGCCGCCTGATCGAGGCGCATAACGCGATGGAAGCCCGCATCGCCGCCCTGCTCGACGAGAAGGACGTGATGCTGGGCGCGATCGGACACGATCTGAAGACCCCGCTCGCCGCCCTGCGCGTCCGCATCGAATCGGTGGAAGACCAGACCGAGCGCGAGCGCATGGCCGCCACGATCGAGGACATCACCCGCACGCTGGACGACATTCTGTCGCTCGCCCGCGTGGGCCGTCCCTCCGACCAGCCCGAGACCACGGACCTTGCCGCCCTGACCGCCTCGGTAGTCGAGGAGTTCGAGGATATGGGCGAGGATGTGGAATTCGGCGAAACCAGCCGGATCGCCGCACTGATCCGGACCACCTGGCTGCGCCGGGCGCTGCGCAATCTCGTCGCCAATGCCCTGCGCTATGGCGGAGGCAAGGCGCGCGTCTCGCTGCTGCGCGAAGGCAGCATGGCCGTGCTGCGCGTGGAGGATGACGGGCCGGGCATTCCAGAGAACGAGATCGACGCGATGATGGAACCCTTCCGCCGCGGCGAAACCTCGCGCAACCGGGTGACGGGCGGCTCCGGGCTGGGCCTCACCCTCGCTCGCGCCATTGCCGACCAGCATGGCGGCAGTCTGCGGCTTGCCAATCGCCACGGGTCCGGCGGCGAGGTGAAGGGCCTCACCGCCGAAATCCGCGTTCCGCTGGCCTGACGCGCCCTATTTGGCGGAGATCAGCGCCGAACGGGCAGCACCGCCGCGCGCGGCGACCAGTGCGTCGCAAGCGCGGATTTCTTCCATCGTCCGCTCGAAAGGCAATTGGGCAGGCGTATTGGCGACCAGTTCCGCGAACTGGGTCTCGAACTCGCCGGCCCGCTTGGCCGAACAGAAGCCCGAAAGCATGCCGGGGATCGAACGGGTGACGAAAATGCCGCCCATCTGCTGCACCAGATCGCGGTAATTTGTCCGCAGCCATTCCGCGCCGAATTCGCGCGTCTGCTCGCGGCGCAGCACCCCGGTGATCAGGCGCAGCTTCTCGGTCGGGCGCAGCCTTTCATCCTTGAAACCGTTCAGCAGCCAATCCGCGATCTTCCTGTCCCCCCTTTCGGCCAGCGCGCCGAGAGCGGCGGGGCGGAACACCGGATCCTGCGAGGCAAGCGCGCGGCTGGCAAGGTCCTTCACCCGGGCAAGATCGCCATCCTCGATATAGACGTCCAGCGCTTCGGGCAGGAAGGCAGGGTCCAGCGCGGCCTCATCGCCGCCCAGATAGGCGCGGGCAGCCTTGAGGAGAGTCGCACGGACGCCCGCGTCACGGGCCTGGAAGGTGAGGCGGGAGACCAGCCGCTCGCGCCGTTCGCTCGCTTCGGCATCCTCGCCGGCATGGGCGCCGCGCCGGGGATCGAACCCGATCTCCTTGAGCTGCCCGGCATAGAGGCCATCCACCAGATTGCGGAACGCGGTTTCCGACTTGCCTTCCAGCAGCCCGCCCATGTCGAGCAGAGCCAGTGTCTGTCCCGCTTCGCCAAAGGCGTAGGAATCGGGATTGACGGAAAGCTTGCGGGCAAGCGCGATCAGCTGCGCAGGCGTTGCGCGCCCGGCAAGGAAGCTTGCGCGCAGGCTGTCGGCCAAGGTCTGCGCCTCGCCGCCCTTCAGCGTATCTGCCGTGGCGATCAGCCGGTCCCACTCTTCGGCGGGCAGTTCGAACCGGTAATAGCCCGTGCCGCCGGCATTGGGCAGCAGCGCGCCGTCTCCGCCCAGCGTGAAGGGCATGGCCTTGTCGGCCAGCAGCTCGCATTTGCGTTCGGCGTCCGATCCCACCCGGCGCATGCACAGCGGCACCTGCCATTGCACGTCCGGCCCCTTGCTGCCGAAGCGGACATAGCGGCTCTGGCTGACGGTATAATCGCCCTGCGAACCCTTGACGGTGACGAGCGGCACGCCCTGCTGTTCGACAAAGCCCTTCATTGCCGAAACGATACGCGGATCGCCCGCAGCCCCCGCTAGGGCGGAGAAGAAATCGTCGCCCGTGGCATTGCCGAAGGCGTGGTTGGCAAGGTGCTGGCGCACGCCGTTGCGGAACTTCTCTTCGCCCATGAAGGCGGCGATCATCGCGATGACATGGCCGCCCTTGCCATAGGTGATCGTGTCGAAGGCCGCATCGATCTGACCGTTGGTGAGGATCGGCTGGCGGATCGGACGCCCCACTACCAGCGCATCGGTGCCCATCGCATCGAAGCCTTCGCCCAGCGCGCCTTCCCACACACGCAGATCGGGCCGCCACTGATCCGCCACGTAATAGCCGATCCAGGTGGCGAAGCTCTCGTTCAGCCAGATATCGTCCCACCATTCCGGAGTAACGAGATCGCCGAACCACTGGTGGCCCAGTTCATGCGCCAGCACCATGCCGGCGACGCGCTTGGCCGAAACCGGGGCGCCTTCATCCATCATGATGATGCCGTCGCCATAGAGCACGGCCCCGGCATTCTCCATCGCGCCGGGCATGATCGGCGAAGTGATCTGGTCCAGCTTCTCGTAAGGATAGGGAGAGCCGAAATAGCGTTCCAGCAGCGGGATGATCTTCGCCGTGGCATCCAGCGCGAAGGCGCTCTGCTCCGCATTCTGCGGCGTGGTGATCAGGCGCTGGGCCAGGGGCGAGGGGCGTTCGGGCGTTGCCGGGATGGTCCCTTCGGCCACCGCGAAGGGCCCGACCATGAAGGCCGCCAGATAGGTCGGCAACGGCTTGGTCTGGGCATAATGATGCACCTCCCAGTCGCCATCGACTGCGGTGGAAACTTCCGGCGCGTTCGACACGGCCACCAGGCCGCGCGGCGTGCGCAGAGTGACCGTGAAGGGCACCTTGAAGCCGGGCTCGTCGAATGAAGGGAAGGCCTGACGGGCATCGATCGACTGGAACTGCGTCCAGGCAAACCACTGATCGCCTACCTTGGTGCGGAAAATGCCCGCAGGCCCTTCATTGAACGCGTGGCTATAGGTAAATTCCAGAAGGGCCGCGCCTGCCGGAAGCTGTTCGTCGAACACCAGCCGCCCCACGCCCGTCTCGTCCAGCTGGGTCCAGCGCCCGGCATAGGCCTTCCCGCCAATGGTGGCCGTGGCCGACAGCAGGGTGAGATCGAGCCCGTGCAGGTCGATATAGCGTGCCGGCCGGGCAATCGTCACATCGATCTGGGTGCGGCCCGAATAGGTTTCCTGCGCGGGGTCGATCGCCAGGTCCAGCCGATAGGCGGAAGGCACCACGGCATCGGTCAGCCGCCCCGCAGGCACCGGCCCGAGCGCCTCGACCGCGGCAAGTTCGGCGGATTTCTCCTGCGCCAGTGCGGGCTGGGCCACGCAGGCAAAAGCGGAAACGAGGAACGAGGCGGCAAGCAGTCTGGCGCGCATGGATAGCCTTTGCAGGTGACGAACGGGAATCCCCCGGGAATCTCCTGCCTCACCTGAAAAGGATGCGATTTCAACCGTAACTTTCAGAAAGGGGCGCAGGGATCGACGAGGGGCGTTGAGCGGCGTCCAGATTGCTTCGGCCAGATTGTTTCGGCAGTCTTTGCCTAAAACCCGAAGGCGACAAAACCGCTCTTCACGGTAGTGAATGACCCACCGGTGCCAAGCTGCGGACTTGCCAGTAGATCGAGGCCATCGAATTGCCGGATTGTATCCGGATCGATTGTGATCGGAGGGATGATATCCTCTGCCACGGCATAGAGTTTCTCGATCGTCTCAGCGATTACTATTGCAGGGCACATAATCGACCTCCGAAGCGCCTATTCACTCAATCTGATACGAACATCCGGCGTCGCCTGCCTGAAGGCAGCTGCCAGTTCGGTCTTGGTCTTCGCTTTGATCAACGCGTCGTAAGCTGCTTTCTGGCGCGCGTTCCTATTCGCGGGAGGTGGGAATGCCGCATCGGCCAACTTCTTCAGTTTGTCCGCCGCGAGATCGCTCTCGCCCGGCCCGTTCTTCACCTTGTTCCAGAGCTGTTCGAACGACGCCTCCCTTACGGCCGTAACTTCCGACCGCGCGGCGGAATATTTCTCCGCATTGAGCAGCAGCTTCTGAGTGGCGGCATCGACATCCGCCTGCAGATAGGAAATGCACTGCTCGATCAACGGGCTGGACTGGCCCGACGAGAGGCGCGGAGGCGGGTCGCGCAGTACGCTCAAGCAGAAGAGCAATGTTTCCGAATTATCGTCGAAGTTCATCGCCACGATGTCCTTCACGACCGTACTGACATCGCCGACGCTGCCCGGACTGGCGCGATTCAAACCGCCCTGTGCGATGGCATCGGCGACCGTTGAGACCGAGACTCCGCCGGTATCGATCGCCTTCTTCACTGTCTCGAAATTGGAGCGCGCCGCCTCGGCATCCTTGCTTGCCTTCGACTTGGCGGACTTGAGTTCATCGCATTTGGGAGCCTCTTCCTTCTGCTCGTCCGTGAGATCCGTGCCGGCCTCGGTTGCCTCGGCAATCGCGGTGCAGGATTTGCCCTCGCCGAATTTCTCGTCATAGGCGGACTTGGCCTTTTCCTCCGCTTCTTCAGCTTCTTCCTTGGCCTTGGCCAACCGGTCGAATACCGCGATCGCATCTCCGCCAAGGCCCCCCGATGCCGAACCGCCAGTCTTGAGCACAACCGGGCTGGGCGTGACGGCCCCCGTCAACTGCTCGATCGCCAGGATCGACACCATCAGCCGCTGATCGCGAATGGCCTGAACCGACAATTCCGTCGCGCCGATTCCATCGTTCAGATAACGCTCGCAGGTGCGGTACATCAGCTCGCGCAGCATGTTCATCGTCTGGGTGCGCGGAATGCTCGAACCTGTCTCGTTCGAGGTGGCGGCGGCCTGCATGGCGGCCTGAACCGCCTTCGGATCGGACGCTTCCTGCCCGAACGAACCGGAAGCCGAGAAGGACTGCGCCAGCACGGAAAACACATCGGGGCTCGGCTCGGCACAGAAGCGGCGGAACTCGCTGGTCAGTTCCTCCTGCCTGACCGTGCCGTCGGCAGCTTCCGACCTGATTATCGTCGTCTTCTTTTCGCCCTGCGTCGTCAGAATAGCGCGCTGCTTGGCGTCGATCGCGATGACCTGATCGACTTCGTTGCTCAGTTCCTTCTTGCGGAAAGCAACTTTATTGTTTGCCACGCAACCGGAGAGCAATATCCCGCCCAACAGCAGAGCGCACGAGAAATTCCTGATTTTGTTCATGAATTGCCCCCAATTGAAACGACTCGTCATTTCAATTCATGGACAATCTATTCCAAAATTACATTCAGGCAATTAAGTATTCTATACAAATTCTATCGCATCAACCCGCCAATGAGATTGCGCACGAAGCGGCCCGCCAAGGGCCCGGCAAGATCGGTGGCGATCGAGCCGGCGGCGGCAGTCACACCTGTCTTCATCGGGTCGGCGCGCGATTTGCGGCCGGAAATGGTCGCGGCGGCGATGCTGGCGGCGGAGCCTGCCACGGCGCCGGTCGCCCGCTTGGTGGCCTTGCCGAAGATCGCGCCCCAGATGGACGTGCTGGTGCGTTCGCGCCGGCTCACTTCCTCCTCACCCTTTTCCGCCACTTCCTGCGCGGTGGCGGCGGCGTCTGCAGCCTTCTGCGCCAGCACTTCCTCCGCGCTCTCGCGGTCGATGCGTTGATCGTATTTCCCGTCCACCGGACTGATCGAGCGGATGATCGCACGTTCCTTTTCCGTCACCGGCCCCAGGCGGGAGCGGGGCGGCTTCACCAGCGTGCGCTGCACCACCGAAGGCGCGCCGTCTTCCATCAGGGTGGACACCAGCGCTTCGCCCACTTTCAACTCGGTGATCGCCTGCGCCACGTCGAGATCGGGATTGATGCGGAAGGTTTCGGCCGCCGCCTTGATCGCCTTCTGATCGCGCGGCGTGAAGGCGCGCAGGGCGTGCTGCACGCGGTTGCCCAGCTGGCCAGCCACTTCCTCGGGAATGTCGATCGGGTTCTGTGTGACGAAATAGACGCCCACGCCCTTGGAGCGGATCAGGCGCACTACCTGTTCGATCTTGTCCTGCAGGGCCTTGGGCGCATCGTCGAACAGCAAGTGCGCCTCGTCGAAGAAGAACACCAGCTTCGGCTTTTCCGGATCGCCCACTTCGGGCAGCGTCTCGAACAGTTCGGCCAGCAGCCACAGCAGGAAAGTGGCGTAGAGCTTGGGGCTGCGCATCAATTTGTCGGCCGCCAGCACGTTGATGTAGCCGCGCCCCTGATCGTCCACTTTCAGGAAGTCGTTTATCTCCAGCGCCGGTTCGCCGAAGAACTGCGCCCCGCCCTGGCTGTCCAGCGTCAGCAAGGCGCGCTGGATCGTGCCGACGCTGGGCTTGGTGATATTGCCGTATTTCGCGGAAAGCTCCCCGGCATTTTCCGCCGCATGGGCCAGCATCGCCTGCAGATCCTCGAGGTCCAGCAGCAGCAGGCCCTGTTCGTCGGCATAACGGAAGACGATGTTGAGCACGCCTTCCTGCGTTTCGTTGAGGTCCATCAGGCGGGAGAGCAGCAGCGGGCCCATCTCGCTGATCGTGGTGCGGATCGGGTGGCCCTGTTCGCCGTAAAGGTCCCAGAACACCGCCGGATTATCGGAATAGGCATAATCCTCCATGCCCAGTTCCTTTGCCCGCGCCTCAAGGATCGCGGCATTCTTGAAGGTGGGGGAACCGGCCATGGAAATACCCGCAAGGTCCCCCTTCACATCGGCAACGAATACCGGGACGCCCTCGGCCGAAAAGCTCTCGGCCAGGCCCTGCAGGGTCACGGTCTTGCCGGTGCCGGTCGCGCCCGCGATCAGCCCGTGGCGGTTCGCCCGCGAAAGAGTGAGGACCTGCCTTTCACCATTGGCGCCGAGGCCGATGAAAATGTCACCCATGGGTATCCGGCTCCCTGAAATTGCTGCCGCATGGTGATGCTGATGCACTCACGCGCGGTCAAGCGCTCGACTTGCGCGGGAAACTTACTAAAGCCGGGCGCATGGCCACGCGGCAACCCTTTGTTCTGTTCGATGACGCGCGCGAGCATGGTGCGAGCGACGCGCAACTGTTCGAAAACCCGCGCGCGATCTTTGTCGCGCGCCGCCCGGAGGAAGTCACCGCCGTGCTCGAAGCGGCCGAGACGGCCCGGCGCGAGCAGGGCGGGACGCTGGCCGGATATTTAGCCTATGAGGCTGGCCTTGCGCTTGAGCCCCGGCTGATGCCGCTGGCAGAGGCCCGCACCGGTGGGGCGGGGCCGCTTGTCTGGCTGGCCCTGTTCGACGATCCGCAGATCATCCCCGCCGCCGACGTGCCGCGCTGGCTGGAAGACCATGCCGGGGAAGGCGCCCCTCCCTCGATCGGCCCGATGCAGCCGCAGATCTCGACCGGCGCCTATATCGAGCAGTTCAACCGGCTGCAGGAAGCGATTCAGGCCGGCGATATCTACCAGGCCAATTTCACCATGCAGCTTTCCGGATCGACCCGGGGCGATCCGCTGGCGCTCTATGCCGCGATTCGCCCTTCGGCCAATGCCGGCTATGGCGGGGTGATCTTCGACGGATCGCACTGGCTGCTGTCGTTCAGCCCGGAACTGTTCTTCAGCCTGAAAGGCGATGCGGCGCGCTGCAAGCCGATGAAGGGCACTCGCCCGCGCGGCCGCGACGCGGCGGAAGACGCTGCCTTGGCCGAGGAACTGGCCGCTTCGGTCAAGGACCGGGCGGAAAACCTGATGATCGTGGACCTGATGCGCAACGACGTCAGCCGGGTTGCAGTGGCGGGCACGGTGCGCGTGGAAAAGCCGTTCCTCGTGGAAACCTATCCCACCGTCCACACCATGACCACCACGGTCTGCGCGCAATTGCAGCCCGGACTGGGCGCGATGGACATGATCCGCGCCCTGTTCCCCTGCGGATCGATCACCGGCGCGCCGAAGATCCGCGCGATGGAACTGATCGACGAGACCGAGCGCGACGTGCGCGGCCCCTATTGCGGCGCCATCGGCCGGATCGCCGCCAATGGCGACGCCGCCTTCAACGTGGCCATCCGCACGATCCGCCTGACGCCGGAAGAAAACGGCTGCGGCACGGCGGTAATGGGCGTGGGCGGCGCCATCGTGGCCGACAGCACCGCCATGTCCGAATGGCGCGAATGCCTGGTGAAGGCCGATTTCGTGCGGCAGGCCGCCGCCGGGTTCGACCTGATCGAGACGATGGGCTTCGATCCCGAAAAGGGCATCCCGCTGCTGGAACTCCATCTCGAACGGTTGAAGGCCAGCGCCGCCGAACTGGGCTTCGCCTTCGATCGCCATGCGACGCGCAACCAGATTCAGGCCTTGTGCTTCGAACTGGAAGAACCCGCCAAGCTGCGCCTGCTGCTGGCGCGCAGCGGGGCGACCACGCTGGAAACCGGGCCAGTGCCCGCCCCGCCCGCCGGGCCGATGCGCTGCGCGCTGGTGCCGCTGCCGGTCGTCACCGGGGACTGGCGCCTGCGCCATAAATCCACCGACCGCGCCTTTTACGAAATGGCCTTCGATCTGGCGAAGCAAGCGGGCGCGAACGAAGCACTGCTGCTGCGCGACGACGGGCTGATTACCGAAGGCAGCTTCACCAATATCTTTGTCGAACGGGATGGTATGCTGCTTACCCCGCCGCTCCGGCTCGGCCTGCTGCCCGGCGTGCTGCGCCGTTCGCTGATCGATGCAGGCAAGGCGGTGGAGGCGGAGCTTACCGTGGCCGATCTTGCGGAGGGTTTCCTGCTGGGCAACGCCACGCGCGGATTGATGGCCGCACAACTTATGGAGAATGGCCAATGAGCTCGCCGCACCTTTCGCAGGCGCTCTCCCGCATCGAACCATCGCGCACCACGGCGATGACCGACCGCGCGACCGAACTGCGCGAACAGGGCCGGGATATCATCTCCCTTTCCGTAGGCGAGCCCGATTTCGCCACTCCCGCCCATGTGATCGCGGCGGCCAAGGCGGCGCTGGATGCGGGGCAGACGAAATATACTCCCGTCACCGGCACGATGCGACTGAAGGAAGCCGCCGCGCTGCATTTCAAGCGCGATCTGGGGATCGAGGCCGATCCGAAACAGGTGATCGTCAGCGCAGGCGGCAAGCAGGCGATCTTTCATGCGCTGCTCGCCACGCTCAGCCCCGGCGAGGAAGTGATCGTGCCCGCGCCCTGGTGGGTCAGCTATCCGCAGATCATCCGCTTTGCCGGTGGCCGCGTGGTGCCGCTGATCACCCGTGCGAAAGACAATTTCCGCTTCAGCCCCGCCGATGTGGAGGCGCTGATCACGCCGCAGACGCAGTGGCTGATGCTCAACAGCCCCGGCAATCCCACGGGCGCGGTCTATCCCGCGGAAATGCTGCTGGGCATCGGCGAAGTGCTGCGCCGCCATCCGCGCGTGCTGGTGCTGTCCGACGATATCTATGCGCCGCTGATCTATACCGGCCAGCCACATGCGACCCTGGCCAATCTCTGCCCTGACCTTGCCGACCGCATCTGCACTGTCTCGGGCGTGTCGAAGAGCCACGCGATGACCGGCTTCCGCATCGGCGTGGCGACGGGCCCGGAATGGCTGATCTCTGCCATGGGGCGGCTGCAATCGCACAGCTCGGGCAATCCCGCCTCGATCAGCCAGGCCGCTGCCGTGGCCGCTTTCGAAGGGCCGCAGGAGTTCTTGGGCGAATGGCGCGAACGTTTCCGCGCGCGGCGCGACATGGTGGTGGGTGCGATCAACGCGATCCCCGGCCTGTCGACCCCGGTGCCGGACGGCGCCTTCTATTGCTTCATCGACGCGGCGCCCTTGATGGAGCGTTTCGGCGACGATGAGGCGCTGGCGATGCATCTGCTCGATCATGGCGTGGCAGTGGTCGCCGCATCGGCTTTTGGCGGGCGCGACGGCTTCCGCATCAGCTTTGCCGCCGACGATGCCGTGCTGGCGGAAGCCATGCGGCGCATTGCGGGGGCGCTGGCATGAGCCGCTGGTCGAACCTTGCCGACCGCATCCTGTTCGAAGATGCCGAAGCGCTGGTGATCGACAAGCCGGGCGGCATGCCGCTCGACCGGCCACGCGCCGGGGGCGAATCGCTCGACGATCATCTGGGCGAATTGCGGCTGGGCTTCCAGCGCGCGCCCGCCCCCGCGCACCGGCTCGATATGGATACGTCCGGCTGCCTGCTGCTCGCCCGCAATCCCAAGGCCCTGAAGCGATTCTCGCAGGCCTTCGAGGAACGGCGAGTGGAGAAGACCTATCTCGGCATCCTCGCCGGCGAAGTCGCGCAGGAAGAAGGCACAGTGGAACTGTCCCTTTCCAAGATCAGCAGCGCGGCCGATGGCTGGCGCATGATCCCGGCCAGGAAGGGCAAGCCCGCTGTCACTCACTGGCGGCGAATCGCAGTGAAGAACGGCGTGACGCTGGTGGAGTTCAAGCCGATCACCGGGCGCACGCACCAGATTCGCGTCCATGCCGCATCGGGCATCGGCTTCCCGCTGGCGGGCGATCCCGTCTACGGCAAGCGCGATTCGCGCGTGGGGCGCACCATGCTGCACGCATCGGCCCTGCTGCTGGAGCGCGAGGGGAAGGCCCCGATTGCCGCCGCCGCGCCGATGCCCGCCGATTTTGCCGTGTTCGGCTTTACTGGCGGCGATGACTGAGGACGATCTCGTTCCGCGTGCGCTGGCGCTGGCGGAAGAGAGCTTCATCGCCGCATCCGGCCCCGGTGGGCAGAACGTCAACAAGGTCGCCACGGCCGTCCAGCTGCGCGTGAATGTCTATGCGCTGCGCCTTTCGCCGCCCGTCTTCCACCGGCTGAAGGAACTGGCGGGCAGCCGGATGAATGCGAAGGGCGAAATCGTGATCGCCGCCCGCAATCACCGCACCCAGGAAATGAACCGCGCCGATGCCCGCGCGCGACTCACACAGCTGCTGGAAGAAGCCCAGCGTGAGCCGAAGAAGCGCGCCAAGAGCCGCCTGAACCGGATAGGCAAGGAAGCGCGTCTACAGTCCAAGAAGAAGCGCGGCAGCGTAAAGGCCGGACGCGGCAAGGTGGAGTGGTAGAATGGCACCGTCGCGCTTGACTTTCGGCCACTTCTGACGCAATGGCCGCCCCCTGTAGGCGGTGCCACGCGCACCGCTTTGTTGTTTTGGCCCGCTGTGGCCATCAGATAGATTTAGGATAGAGCCATGGCGAAGCCCGCAACCGTCAAGATCCGGCTGGTCTCCACCGCCGACACCGGTTTCTTCTATGTGACCAAGAAGAACCCGCGCAACACGACCGAAAAGTTCAGCTTCCGCAAGTACGATCCGGTTGCTCGCAAGCACGTCGAGTTCAAGGAAGCCAAGATCAAGTAAGCTGAATTCCGGCCCGGTCCGGAATTCACGCACAGTTCAAGGCTTCGTGCTAACAGGCGGGGCATGAACACGATCTCTGCATTTTCGAAGAGCGCCATCCGCCCGGTCATTGCCGGTGCGCTGGCGCTCGCCGTGCCTTCGCTGGCACTGGCACCCGCTCTTCCCGCCCCTGCCGCGGCCGCCAGCGATGCGCGGCTGGATCAGGCGGTGGGCGCGCTGCGCGCAATCTCCACGCTCAAGGCGAACTTCACTCAGACGGACCGCAACGGCCAGCGAGTGAAGGGCGTGCTCAGCCTGAAGCAGCCCGGCCGGATTCGTTTCGAATACGAAAAGGGCGTGAACCTGCTGATCGTCGGCAATGGCAGTTCGCTGACCATGATCGACTATGACGTGGCGCAGGTGCAGCGCTGGCCGATCAAGAATTCGCCGCTTGGCGCCCTGCTGGACCCATCGCGCGATGTGGCCCAGTTCGGCAAGATCCAGCCGACCTCCAGCCCCGATATCGTCAGTATCGAGGTGAAGGACCCGAAGAAGCCCGAATATGGCGTGATCACCCTGATCTTCGTGAAGAAGCCGGGCGCGCCGGGCGGGTTGGAACTGGTGAGCTGGGTGGCACTCGATTCGCAGAATCAGCGCACCACCGTGCGCCTGTCCGACCACCGTTACGGAGTCGCGATTCCCGACTCGACGTTCAAGTGGCGCGACCCCCGCGTAACGACTCGTCGCCCGGGTTAAACGGCCTGACAGCAAGCCGAAACTGGCCTGCGATGAACTGCTTTCACCTGTTCAGGAGGCAGCAATCTGAAGGACCCTAAAACAGTTTCACAAGGCGGCGCGAGGAGGGTTTCCCCCCTGTTGCCCTGACCTCCGCCAAGCAAGCTGCCTTGTACAGCGTGACGAACGCTCAAACGGAACCCTCGTCCCAATGCCCCCGGGACGGGGGTTCTTTGTTTTCCCATTCCGGCGGTCGTGCAGCCGTGCCGCTCAAGGCGAACGATGGTCCGCCGGGGCCGTGCCAGCCCGCTCCCCCACCCGGCCCCCCAGACAGCATAATTGCCAGCGTGGCCGGGTGGGGAAGCGGGACCCACCTCGCATAAGCACCCTCACCCTTGCCGCCCCGTTCCATCCCCCCTATCTCCCCCGGCCATGGTCAAGATCGCTTCCTGGAACATCAATTCGGTGCGCCTGCGCATGCCGATCGTCGAACGCTTCCTGCAGGAGGAGGCGCCCGACGTGCTCTGCCTGCAGGAAATCAAGACGATCGAAGAGAGCTTCCCGCACAAGGCATTCGACGAGCTGGGATATACCCACCGCGCGATCCACGGGCAGAAGGGCTATCACGGCGTCGCCACGGTCAGCCGCATCCCCTTGCGCGAATTCTCGCGGCATGACTGGCAGGACAATGGCGAGGCCCGCCATGTGGGCGTGGAACTGCTCGGGCCGGGCCAGGGCATGATCCTCGAGAACGTCTATATTCCGGCTGGCGGAGACGAGCCGGACCGCACGATCAATCCCAAGTTCGGGCAGAAACTCGATTTCTTCGAGCGGATGACCCGCTGGGCCGACACAGTGGACCGGCCAACCCTGATCGTGGGCGATTTCAATGTCGCCCCGCTCGAATGCGATGTGTGGAATCACAAGCAATTGCTCAAGGTGGTCAGCCACACCCCGATCGAAGTGGAAACCCTCCAGCGCTTCAAGGACGCGCATGGCTGGGTGGATATCGGGCGGGAACTGATCAAGGCGCCCGAACACTATTACAGCTGGTGGAGCTATCGCTCGCCGGATTGGAAGGCCAATGATCGCGGCCGCCGGCTGGACCATATGTGGGCCTCGCCCGAACTGGCGAAGCAGGCTGTCGGCCATTCCGTGCTGGAAGCGGCACGCGACTGGGACAAGCCGAGCGATCATGTGCCGCTGATCACGGAGTTTGCACTCTGAGCAATCCCTCGCCCTCGCGCCGGGCGGCGCAGGCCGTGGACGCGTTGCGCCACGGCTGGCCGCTGGCACTGGAGGGCGGCCCTATCCTGCTGCCGGTGGAAACCGCCATCGCGCCGGGCGCCTCGTCGCGCCAGATGCTGATCTCCGCCGCGCGGGCGGCCACGCTCAAGCTCGCCAACCAGCGCGAGGCGGCAGAGCCGCATGCCCCGGTGCTGATGCGCGGGACCGAGCCTTTCGACCTTGCCGCCGCCCTGCCGATCGCGGACCCGTCGCTGGACTTATCGGCGCCGATGAAGGGCCCGTTCCTGGCCGAGCATCTCGACTGGCGCGAGGCTGCCGCAGCCGCGCTGGAACTGGCGCGGATCGCGGGCATCCTTCCGGCCTTTCTGGTGGACCCGGTGAACGCCGGGGAAGCCCAGCCAGTGGCTCCGGGCGATGTCGCCGCGCTGGCGGATGCGCAGCGCCTTTCCATCGCCACGCGCGCGCGCCTGCCTGTTTCGGCGAGCGAGGATGCGGAAATCGTCGCCTTCCGCAGTGCCGACGATCTGCGCGAACATGTCGCGCTGATAATCGGACAGCAGAACGCGGACCGCCCGCCGCTGGTGCGGCTCCATTCCGAATGCCTGACCGGCGACATCCTCGGCAGCCTCAAATGCGATTGCGGGCCGCAACTCGACGCCGCGCTCCACGCCATGGCGCATGAGGCGCAGGCAGGCGGCTGGGGCGTGCTGCTCTATCTCAGGCAGGAAGGGCGCGGCATCGGCCTGGTCAACAAGCTGCGCGCCTATCGCCTGCAGGATCAGGGCTTCGATACGCTGGAGGCGAACCGTCGGCTTGGCTTCCCGGAAGAAGCGCGCGACTTCGCCACTGCCGCGCGGATGCTCGATCTGCTGGGCGTGCCCAATGTGCGGCTGATGACGAACAATCCGGAAAAGGTCGCGGCGCTTTCAGCGGCAGGGGTCAGCGTGATCGAACGCGTACCGCACCAGTTGCCCGCCAATCCGCACAACCAGCGCTATCTCGATACCAAGCGCGACGGCGCGGGGCATTTGCTGGTTTAGACACCCATTTTGTCACCCCGGACCTTTTCCGGGGTCCAGCTTCAAAGCCAGCTGCGATAGTGAAAAGAAAGCGGGATCCCGGAACAAGTCCGGGATGACTAGCGGGGTAACGAATGGCGCGAATCACCGCCGTTCGTAGCGCGTCAGCCCCTGACCCAGCTTGTTCTGCCCGATGGCAAGGCGGTGCCCGGTCCAGTCCGCCACGAACACGGTCGGCTGGGCGCGCGGGGCGAGGCGGGCATCGTTGCCCGAAATCTGCAGTCCGTCCGATGTATGCCGCAAATCTTCCGCGCCCACGGCGATCAGGGCAGAGCGGTTTTCCTTGTCGGTCCCCTGCACGAACCAATTATTGGTGATCTGCCCGGTTGCGCCGGCCGGCAGGTCGATCATGTAATTGGTGCCGCGCCCGCCCGTATCGTCAAAGCTGCAGGAAGCGATCTGCACCTGCGCCGCGCGCGATTTCACGTAATGGCCGCCGCGCCCCTGTTCGAAGCGACTGCGAGTAACGCGCAGCTGGCCGTAATCGCCGATATAGATCGAATGGGCACAGCCGCCCGCACCTTCGCAAGTGCCCAGCCGGGTAAAGGTGGACTTGTCGATCACGATGCGCCCGTTCTGCGCCTCGCCGGTAAGGATGCCCTGCTGGCTGTCGCGGAACCAGCTCTGCGCGATAGTGAGGTTGCCCTGTTCCAGCCTGATGCCCGCGCCATTGCCATCGGGCACGCGCAGGTTCTGGAAGACGAGGCCAGTGATAGTGGCATTCTTGCCGCGCAGCACCAGCGCCGCCTTGCCTTCGCAGGTCACGCCATCCAGCACGGACTTGCCCGGCTCTGCCGCAAGATAGGAAATGCTCCCCGCCGTCTGCACCGCGCAATCGGCATGGAGGCCGGGCGCGATGGAGATCGATCCCTTGCCCCCGCCGATCGCATCGACTGCCTGCTGCAGCTTGGCATAGCTGCGCCCGGTCTCGACCACCTGATAGGGCGCGCTGCCGCCCTGGGCGAGAAGGGCCGGGGCGGAAGCCGCCGCGAGCGCGGCCATGCCAAGAGCGAGCGAAAGGCGGATGCGGGTCTCCATGGCGGCGGCCCTAGCATTTGCGCGGTTAAGGAGCGGCTAACCGCGTTTCAGCGCTGGCCCTTGGGGCGCTGGCGCCCACCCCGACTGCCGCCCCTGGGCGTGTCGTCGTCCTCGCCCGAACGCCATTTCCACCCGCCGCGCGTGCGCTTGCGAGCGATGAGCATCAACACCACGGTAGCGCCGAGAACCACAGCCGTGGAGGCAATGATTGCGACAGAATCCCCGGTTCCGATGGCGAGCAAGGCGCCGAGAACGACGAGCATATAGGCGCCCATCACTACCCAGCCTTGCCAGGCAATCGGCAGGCCGGAGCCATAGCCGTATTTCTTGGGCGCGAACCAGTCGCCCGGTTCGAGGAATTTGTGCAGCATCGGGTTTACTCCGTCTCTTTGGGCGGGCGGCCCCGGCGCGGTGCATCGCCCACCGGAACCTTCACTCCGCGCCGGGCCAGCGCCTCGCGCAGCAGCACTTCGACCTCGGCATTGACCGAGCGCAGATCCTGCGCGGCCATGCGTTCCAGCGCCGCGAAGAGCGCGGGATCGAGCCTGAGGGCGAAGGCTTTCTTTGCGGGGCCGGCCATGGTTCAGATCACTGGTAGAGCGTGCCCGTGTTCACTACCGGCTGCGCCTCGCGGTCGCCGCAGAGCACCACCATCAGGTTGGAAACCATGGCGGCCTTACGCTCGTCATCCAGGTCCACCACGCCATCCTCTGCCAGCTTCTTCAGCGCATCTTCCACCATGCCCACGGCGCCCATCACCAGCTTGGTGCGCGCGGCGATCACGGCTTCGGCCTGCTGGCGCCGCAGCATCGCCCCGGCGATTTCGGGCGCATAGGCCAGATGAGTGAGGCCAGCCTCGTCCACGATGATGCCGGCGACCTTCAGCCGGTCGTTCAACTCGGCCTGCAATTCGGAACTGATCACATCGGCGCTGCCGCGCAGGGTCGTCTTGTCGTCATCGCTCATGTCGTCATAGGGATGGCGCGCGCCCACGGTGCGCAGCCCCGCCTCGATCTGGATGTTCACGAATTCGCGATAATCGTCCACGTCGAAACTGGCCTGCGCCGTATCCTGCACGCGCCACACCACGTTGCATGCCACTTCGATGGGATTGCCGCGCAGATCGTTGATCTTCACCCGTTCGGAATGGACGTTATGCGCGCGCACATTGATCTTGCGCCGTCCCTGCCAGAACCACACCCAGCGCAGGCCCTGCGTGCGGTCCGTACCGCGATAGGCGCCGAACTGGGTAATGACATAGGCCTGGTTGGGCTGCACCATGTAGAAGCCCGCCAGGATCAGCACGAAGAACAGGATGCAAAGCGCCAACGGCAGGCCCAGCACCGGGTCAGCCCCGCCTTTCAGCGCCGCGATGCACCATCCGCCAATGGCGGTAAGCCCCAGCAGGATCAGCAACATGGTGTAGCCGTTGAAGGTGCTGGCCGGCATTTCCCGGCTTACAGTCATCGCCCGATTGGAATCCGACATGGCGAATCTCCCCTGAATGATATAATTATGATATCATATTTTTTGCACGGTTCGCCGTCAAACGGAATCGGAACCGGGCAGATTGGCATTGCATCGCGGGCCGCCTTGGCTAGGCTTGAAGGCAGGGAGCGCCTGATTTTGCCTCCCGCCATTCCTGGATTGGAAGAGGGATTCCCATGAAGAAGATTGCACACATCGCCTTGGCATCGGCCGTCGCCCTGACGCTGGCCGGCTGCGGCAGCTCCGACGACGCCTCCACCGAAGCGATGGCCGATGATGTCGAAGTGCCTGCGGACGAAGCGATGAGCGGAGCCGAAGACGCCGGTGCCCTGCCCGCCGCCGATGTCGGTGCGACCGAGGATGCCGAGCCGGCCGACGATGCGACCACCACCGCGAACGCTGCCGGCGATGCCGCTGCCGCCGCGGCCGCCGACGTGGAAGCCGCCGCTGCCGAGGCCGAGAACGCCAACTGAGGCACGGCGCCGCCGGCCAGCTATCTGGTCGGGCCGGACAGAAACAGGGCGGGCGCGGACTCTAGGGGTTCGCGCCCGCTTTTTCTTTGGCCGCAATGCATTATGATCCGCCCATGCGCTTCCTTGCTCTCCTGCCGATGACACCGGCCCTGCTGCTGGCGGGCTGCGGCCCCAACGATACCGATCCCGGCCCGGGCGGCGTGACCGTGGCCGAAGCCCGCGCGCTGGACGAGGCGGCCCAGATGATCGAGCAGCGCCGACTTCAGCCCGAGGCACTGGAGGAACCCTCCGCCACGCCGGCGGCGCCTGCCTCCACCGCCGTTCAATCCTCCCCGGGCGAATAGGCAGGATAATCCATGACCGACGCGCAAGACTGGATCGGCCGCGAAGAGCGCCAGACCGACCGAATGGGCGTGCCGCTGGCGCATCGCTGGCTCGCCACGCTCAACCTCACTCCGCGCGGGGACGGCCCGATGCCGCAAGGGATCCACTGGTGCCTGTGCGTGCCGGAAACGCCCACGGCGCGGCTCGGGCCGGATGGGCACCCGGCGCCGGACGGCTCGCCCGGCAGCTTCCTGCGCCCGGTTGCCGCCCCGCGCCGCATGTGGGCGGGCAGTTCGCTGACCTTCCATAACCCGATCCAGATCGGCGCCCGGATCGAGCGTGTCAGCCGGATCGAGGCCATCGAGGAAAAGCAGGGCGGCAGCGGCAAGCTGACTTTCGTCACGTTGGCGCACGAGACCCGTTCCGACAATGCCCCCGCCGTCAGCGAGAAGCAGACGCTGGTCTATCGCGATGCCCCGCCGCCCGGAACGCCGCCCGCCCCGCCGCCGCTGGACGAGACGCGCTTCGACGAAAGCGGATGGGACGCAGTGGAACGGATCGTGCCGACCCTGCCGCTGCTGTTCCGCTATTCCGCGCTGACCTTCAACACGCACCGCATCCATTACGATGCCGATTACGTGCGCGAGGTGGAGAATTATCGCGGCCCGGTGGTCCACGGCCCGCTGACCGCGACCCTGCTGCTGCGCCTTGCCACGCGGGCCTGCGGGGAAAACCGGCTGGCGCGGTTCGTCTTTCGCGGGCTGAGCCCGGCAATTGCCGACGAAGAGCTGGTGCTGGCGCTCAAGGGGCCGCGCGATGCGCTGGAACTGGGCGCCTTTGCCGCGGACGGACGGCAGGTGATGAAGGCCGAAGCCGCCTGCCATTCCTGATCGGGCGGGGCGGCACTCAATCCTGGGCGGCGCGAACAAATTCCGGCGCAAGCTTCCATGGCCGCTTTTCAGAATCCCAACTGGGAAGCTGCCAGTCCGGATACGACAACATTGCGGTCATTCCCAATCTCCGCTCGTCCTGAGCCTGTCGAAGGACACGCGCCAGCGCTTGCCCAACAAAGGGATATGGGGCTGACGGTTTCCCGTGTCCTTCGACAAGCTCAGGACGAGCGGGTGTGGTGGCTTGGGATAAGGATTCTAATCACTCAACTTCATCATTCCCGCGAAGGCGGGAATGATGAATTGAGGACTGGCAGCAATCCACCCCGTTCCTGTCATTTAAGCCGCAGGCTGTTCCCCCAGATAACAGACACTCATTCAGGTCCGAATTTGTCCACGTTGCCTAACAATCGTAGGACGGGATCGGCTTGACCACGCTGTAATATTCCTCGGCCGGTTCGTAATCGAGCGGTTCGAAGGCGAATTCCGGCGGGGGAACCGAAACGTCCGGTAGCCGGGCCAGCAGATTGTTGATCACGGTAAGCCTGCCGCGCTTCTGGTCGTTGAAATCGACCAGCGTCCAGGGCGCATATTCCCTGTGGCTGGCCTTCAGCATCGCCTCGCGCGCCACAGTATAGGCAATGTATCGCTCGCGCGCGGCCATATCGACGGGCGAGAGCTTCCAGCGCTTGAGCGGATCGTCATAGCGCTCCGCCAGCCGCTGTTCCTGCTCGGCCTGGTCGGTGGTCAGCCAGTATTTGAACAGCAGCAGCCCGTCATCGACCAGCTGCTTCTCGAATATCGGGACCTGGGCGAGGAACGCGTCGACCTGTTCGTCGCTGGCATAGCCCATGACCTTCTCGACGCCCGCGCGATTATACCAGCTACGATCGAACAGCACGATTTCCCCGGCGCTGGGCAGATGTTCGACATAGCGCTGGAAATACCACTGCCCGGCCTCGCGCTCGCTCGGCTTGGCGAGCGCCACGGTACGGCACTGGCGCGGATTGAGCGGGGCGGTGATGGCGTTGATGACCCCGCTCTTGCCCGCGGCATCGCGCCCTTCAAACAGGACCAGCACCCTTGCGCCGGTTACCTTGGCCCATTGTGCCATGGAGATCAGACCGATCTGCAGCGGTTCCAGCAGCTTTTCATATTGCTTGCCCTTGAGCTTGCCCATGCGCCGGTCGCTCCCCCCTTTGGAAGCGGGAGTTCTAACCTCGCCCGGGCGATCAGCGCAAGGCGAGCCACGCGACCGCCGCCGCGCCCAGCACGATGCGGTACCAGGCGAAGGGCGAGAAGCCGTGGCGGCTGACATAGGCGATGAAGGCGCGGATCACGATCAGCGCGACCACGAAGCTCACCACGAAGCCGATGGCGATCTCGTCCCAGCCGACCGTGGCGACGCCGGCCGCGATTTCCTCATGCCCGCCGGCCAGTTCCAGCGTGGAGGCGCCGATCATGGTCGGCACGGCAAGGAAGAAGGACAGTTCCGCCGCCGTCTTGCGGCCGATGCCCATGGCGAGCGCCCCCATGATCGTTGCGCCGGAACGGCTGACGCCGGGCACCATGGCGAGACATTGCGCGAAGCCTACGCCCAAAGCCTGCTTGAGCGGCAGTTCCGCCACGCCTCTTTCCGGGCCGGGATGGGCATTCTTCTCGATGGCGAGGATCGCGATACCGCCGATGATCAGCGCCCATGCCACTACCGAGGGGCTGCCGAGCAGCACGTCGATATAATCCTTCAGCAGCAGGCCGAGCACGGCAGACGGCAGGAAGGCAGCGAGGATGTTGCGCACGAACAGCAGGCTGCCGCGTTCAAGCCGCAACATTCCGATGCCAGCGCTCCAGAAAGTCCGCCAATATTGCACCACCACCGCCAGGATCGCGCCGAGCTGGATCACGACATTGAACATCGCCCATTGGTGCGCGTCATAGCCGAACAGCTCCGTGGCGAGGATGAGGTGGCCGGTGGAAGACACCGGCACGAATTCGGTGAGGCCCTCGACAATGCCGAGGAGGATAGCGGTGAGCGTCAGGTCCATGGGTCGGGGGTGATGGCGGCTGGCCGGGCCAAGTCAAGCGTGGCCCGACCAACCGTTGGTATTTTTACCAGATATGGACGCGTTCTTCCGGCGGCAGGTACAGCTTGTCGCCCGGCTTCACGTCGAACGCCTTGTACCACGCATCCACATTGGGCAGCGGCCCGTTGACGCGGAATTCGGCCGGGGAATGCGGATCGGTCAGCATCTGCTGGCGCAGCCGCTCCGGCCGGATCGAGGAACGCCACGCCTGCGCCCAGGAGAGGAAGAAGCGCTGGTCGCCGGTCAGCCCGTCGATCACCTTGTCCTCCTTGCCGCCCAAGGCCATCTTGTAGGCGCGATAGGCAAGGCTGAGGCCCGAAAGATCGCCGATATTCTCGCCCAGCGTCAGGCGGCCGTTCACGCAGGTCTTGCCTTCGTCGAGCGGGCAGAACTTGTCGTATTGCGCCGCCAGCCTGTCGCCCTTGGCGTCGAAGGCCTTGCGGTCCGCATCGGTCCACCAGTCTTCCAGACGGCCCTTGGCATCGTATTTCGATCCCTGATCGTCGAAGCCGTGGCCCATTTCATGGCCGATCACCCCGCCGATGGCACCGTAATTCACGGCCATATCCGCGCTCGGCCCGAAGAAGGGCTGCTGCAGGATGGCGGCCGGGAACACGATCTCGTTGAAGGAGGGGTTGTAATAGGCGTTCACCGTCTGCGGCAGCATGAACCACTCCGCACGATCCGGCGGCGTGCCGAGGCGGGCGAGGTCCTTCTTCCACTGCCAGCCGGTTGTCGCGATTTCATTGCCCAGCGGATCACCGGGGCTGATCGCCAGCCCCTGATAGGTCTCGAACTTGTCGGGATAGCCGATCTTGGGGAAGAAGCTTTCCAGCTTCGCCACGGCCTGCACCTTGGTCTCGGCGCTCATCCAGGTGTTTTCTTCCAGGCTCTGCGCCAGTGCCTTGCGCAGATTGGCGACGAGGTCCTGCATTGAGGACTTGCTGTCGGCCGGGAAATAGCGCGCGGCATAGGCCTTGCCGAGCACTTCGCCCAGCTGGGCTTCGGTCGCTTCGATCGCGCGCTTCCAGCGCGGGCGCTGTTCCTGCGCGCCGTTCAGCACCTTGCCGTAGAAATCGAAATTGGCCTGATCGATCTCGCTGGGCAGGACATCGGCATGGGCGGCAAGGAAGCGCGCGGCCATGAACGCCTTGAGCGTGGGCAGCGGCGTTTCGGCCACCAGCTTCATCATCGCGGGCAACCCGCCGCCGATCTCGGCCAGCTGCTCGGGCGTCAGGCCCAGTTCGGCCGCCTTTTCCTTCGTCGGCGGAAGCTGCGGAGCGAGGAAATACTCCACCTTGCCGAGGCCCGAGGCATCCAGCAGCGTGGCGAGCGGATATTGCGGAACCAGCGCTTCCAGTTCCGCGCGGCTCAGCTTGTGATAGGTCAGGTCGCTGTTGCGCAGGGCCGTGCGGGCCCATTCAAGCTCGGCCACCTTGTGTTCGAAGGCATAGACCGCTTCGGCCGCAGGCCTGGGATCGGCATAGCCTGCCTTGCCCAGCATCCATGCGAGGTAGTCCTTGTACTTGGCCTGGATCTCGCGGTTCTTCTCGCTGTCCACCAGATACATGTCGCGGTCCGGCAGGCCCATGCCGTTGAACCCCATGGACGGGATATAGGCATCCGGGTCCTTGTCATCGATCGCGATGCCCGCGCCGACCAGACCCGGATAGCCGGGTTCGGCGAAGAGCTGGTTCAGTTCCGTCAGGTCCTTCGCCTGGAAAATGCGGGTGAGATAGGGATAGGCGGGCGCAAGGCCCTTCGCATCGATCGCGGCGGTATCGAGATAGGCATTATAGGCATCGACGATGCGCTGCTCGCCCGAACCGGGCTGCTGCTTCTTCGAGACCAGCTCGTCGATCAGCGTCTTCACGTCGGTCTTCGACTTTTCGTCGAGATAGTTGAACGCGCCGTAACGGGTATATTCCGGCGGGATCGGATTTTCGCGCACCCACTTGCCGTTGACGTAGGCGAAGAAATCGTCGCCCGGCTTCACGGCAGTGTCGAGCGTGGCGGGATCGAAGCCCCAGCTGCCAAAGCTCATTTCCGGCGCGCCGGCGCCTTCTGCGGCAGGGGCGGCGTCGAATTCATGCTCGAGCGTTTCGAGCGCGGGCGTGTTGTCGGCCGGGGCGGCAAGGGCGGGAACGGAAACGGCAAGCGCCGCGGCCGAGGCACCGGCGAGGATGAGGGATCGGATCATCAATCAACCTTCGATCATGCGGGCACGGCGCGGGGGCGCACCGGGCTCCGTCAGGGGGACATGGGACAATGCCATAGCGGCATCCGGCAGCGAACGGCCGCCGTTAATCGGTTGCATTTGTTACTTGGTCGAAAAGGGCGCCGGAATGCAAGCCCCGCCTAAGGCAAAAATGTGCCCTATTTCGCGCTTTCAAAGCCCACATTGTCGAACTGGAGCGAGGCGAGGCGCGCATAGAGCCCGCCCGCCGCGGTCAGTTCGGCATGAGTGCCCTGTTCGACGATGCGGCCGCCATCCATCACCACGATCCGGTCCGCCGCGCGCACGGTGGCGAGGCGGTGGGCAATGACCAGCGTGGTGCGATGCTCCATCAGCCGTTCGAGCGCCTGCTGCACCAGCCGTTCGCTTTCCGCGTCGAGCGCACTGGTCGCTTCGTCCAACAGCAGGATCGGGGCATCGCGCAGCAGGGCGCGGGCAATCGCCACGCGCTGGCGCTGGCCGCCCGAAAGGCGCGCGCCGCTCTCGCCCAGATAAGTATCCAGTCCCTGCGGCAGGGCCCTGAGGAATTCCTCGGCATTGGCGGCGCGGGCCGCTTCCCAGATCGCCTCGTCCGATGCGTCCCAATTGCCGTAGCGCAGATTGTCGCGCGCATTGGCGGCGAAGAGGATGCCTTCCTGCGGCACCAGCGCCATGCGGCGGCGCACTTCGGCCGGGTCCACGCTGGTCAGCGGCACGCCGTCCAGCCGGATCGTGCCTGCCTGCGGATCGTAGAAACGCTCCGCCAGCTGGAACAGGCTGGACTTGCCCGCACCGGAAGGGCCGACGATGGCCACTGTCTCGCCCGGTTCGATGGTCAGGTCGAAATCCTGCACTGCCGCCACTTCGGGCCTTGTGGGATAGCGGAAGGTCACGCCCTGGAAGGCCAGACTGCCGCGCGCGGGAACCGGCAGTTCCAGCGGGCGCGCGGGCGGGGCGATGGCGGGCTTTTCCTTGAGCAGTTCGTTGAGGCGGCTGGCCGCCCCGGCGCCGCGCAGCAGATCGCCATAGACTTCCGTCAGCGAACCGAAGGCCCCGGCCACCAGCGCGCCGGTGAGGACGAAGGCGGCGATAGTGCCGCCGCTGAGGATACCTTCGGCAACCTGGATCGCGCCGCGCCACATCAGGGTGGTGATCGATCCGAAAATGAACAGGATGACGATGGCGGTCATGATCGAACGCAGCAGGATGCGGCGGCGGGCCGTGTCGAAGGTCCGCTCCACAATCGCGGCGAAGCGTCCGGCCTCGCGTCCTTCCTGATTGAAGCCCTGCACGATCTTCATCGCGCCCAGCACTTCGGTGGTCATCGCGCCGACATCGGCCACCCGGTCCTGGCTCTCGCGCGAGATCTTGCGCAGGCGGCGGCCGAACCAGACGATGGGCAACACCACAACCGGCACCGCCACCACCAGCATCAGAGTGAGCTGCGGCGCTAGGTAGAACAGGTAGCCCACTCCGCCGAGCACAGTGATCAGGTTGCGCAGGGCGACCGAGACAGTGGTGCCCACCACCTGTTCGATCTGGGCGGTATCCGCCGTCATGCGCGAGGAGATTTCCTTCGGGCTGTTCTCTTCGAAGAAGCCCGGCGACAGGCGCAGCAGGTTGGACTGCACCGCCTTGCGGATATCGGCGATCACCCGTTCGCCCAGCCAGCTGACGAAATAGAACCGGCAGCCCGTGCCGATGGCCAGCACGAAGACGATCATGAACAGGTAACGGAACCAGCGCGCGATATCTTCCGGATTGCCGCCTTCGGCAAAGCCCCGGTCGATGATCAGGCGGAAGCCCGCCGGGATCGCCAGCGTGGCCGCGGCGGTCACCACCAGCGCGACAAGCGAGAGCGCGACCTGCGTGGGATAGCGCATCGCCGCCTGCCAGATCATGCCCAGCGGGCCGAGCGACTTGGCGGGTTCTAGATCGGGCCGGTTCTGCGGTGCGCGTGCCATGGCGCGCGCCTAGCCCAATCCGGCGGCGGAATGAAGCGAAGATCGGCGCCCCGTCTCCGCCGCCCGATCCGTGCTGCATTGCACAATGAAATGAAACGCGCCACAATGCCGGGCAAAGGTCCGCTCAGCCGGTCGGAGTCGGGCCATCCAAGGATCGCCGCTTGCTTTATCATACATATGAGATCCAGCGCGCCATGCTCTCGGGCGCAAGCACCTGGGCCTCCGTCTGGGCTGAATTTCTCTCCAACCCGACCAATCCGCTCGGCTATGCCGGCGCCGCGCCGGTGATGGCCAGCGCGCTGGAAGTCTTCGCCCATGCCTATGCCCCGCGCGGCAAGCCGCAATGGCATCTGGGCCATGCCTATGTCGACGGGCAGGACTGGCCGGTGAACGAGAGCGTGGTGCTGCACAAGCCCTTCTGCGACCTGAAGCATTTCCGCCGCGAAGGCCTGCCGGAAGATGCGCCGCGCCTGCTGGTGGTCGCACCGATGAGCGGCCATTACGCCACGCTGCTGCGCGGCACGGTGGCGCGAATGATCGAGCATCAGGACGTCTATGTCACCGACTGGGCCGACGCGAAGATGGTGCCGATGCACAAGGGCCATTTCGATCTGGACGATTATATCGACTATCTGATCGAATTCCTGACCTTCCTGGGCCCCAACACCCATGTGATGGCCGTGTGCCAGCCGTCCGTGCCTGCCTATGCCGCAACGGCGATCATGGGCGCGGAAGACCACCCCTGCCGCCCGGCCAGCCTGACCATGATGGGCGGTCCGATCGACACCCGCGCATCGCCTACCAGCGTGAACGACGTGGCGACCGACCGGCCGCTCAGCTGGTTCCGCAACCATGTGATCGCCACTGTGCCGGTTGCCTATCCGGGCGCCGGAAGGCAGGTCTATCCCGGCTTCCTGCAGCTGTCCGGCTTCATCGCGATGAACCTGGGCAGCCATTTGATGAGCCATTACCAGTACTTCAATCATCTGATCGAAGGCGATGGCGACGGGGCGGCTTCGCACAAGGCCTTCTATGACGAATATCTCTCGGTCTGCGACCTGACGGCGGAATTCTATCTCCAGACAGTGGAGCATGTGTTCAAGGAACATTCCCTGCCGCGCGGCAAGTTCGTCCATCGCGGCAAGCTGATCGATCTGGGCGCGATCCGCGACACGGCACTGCTGGCGATCGAGGGCGAGCGCGACGATATCTCCGGCATCGGGCAGACCAAGGCCGCGCTGGACCTGGCGCATAATCTGCCCGAGGCGAAGAAGCTCTATCACCTCGCCCCCGATGTCGGCCATTACGGCATCTTCAACGGCAGCAAGTGGCGCGGACGCATTGCCCCCGTGGTGGAAGAATGGATGCGCGCCAATCCGGGCACGAAGGGTTCGAAACTGCACGCGGTGGCGTGAAGCTCTCCTGTCACCCCGGCCTTGTGCCGGGGTCCAGCTAAGGGTGGATCGGGTATCCCGGTATTCGTGCGGGGCAACCGCAAGCTGGACCCCGGCACAAGGCCGGGGTGACGGGGCTTATAACATTTTCCTACATCGCCCCTGCGCGCTAGGGTGCCGGCCGCTCTTTCCCATCGTCAGCGTTTCCGCTCGCAAAAGCGGCGTGACACAGCCCCCGCGCGGAAAGTCACATTCGCCGCGCCGTAATTTCAGAACAAGCTTTTGAAAAACCTTTCAAATATCCGGTGAAAGTCACAGGGTTTCGGGGGCCGTTTCGCGTAACCTTCGGCCCCCTTTTCACCCTGCCTCAGAACACTTCGAACAGCCCGGCCGCGCCCATGCCGCCGCCGACGCACATCGTCACCACGACATATTTCGCGCCCCGGCGCTTGCCTTCGATCAGGGCGTGACCGGTACAGCGCGCGCCCGTCATGCCATAGGGGTGGCCGATAGAGATCGAGCCGCCATTGACGTTGAGCAGCTCGTCGGGAATGCCCAGCCGGTCGCGGCAATAGAGGACCTGCACGGCAAAGGCCTCGTTCAGTTCCCACAGGCCGATATCGTCCATCTTGAGGCCGTTGCGTTCCAGCAGCTTCGGCACGGCGAAGACGGGGCCGATGCCCATCTCGTCAGGCTCGGTGCCGGCGACCGCCATGCCGACATAGCGGCCAAGCGGCTGGAGCCCGCGCTTTTCCGCAAGCGAGGCTTCCATCACCACCAATGCGCTGGAGCCGTCCGAAAGCTGGCTGGCATTGCCTGCGGTGATGACTCCGCCGGGCACCACCGGATTGAGCGAGGCCAGGCCTTCCAGCGTCGTCTCGGGCCGGTTGCCTTCATCCTTGGCGATGGTCACTTCATGCTTGGCGATCTCGCCCGTTTCCTTGTTCGCCACGGCCATGGTGGCGGTAACCGGAACGATCTCGTCATCGAACTTGCCAGCGGCCTGCGCGGCGGCAGTGCGCTGCTGGGATTGCAGGGCATAGGCATCCTGCGCCTCGCGGCTGATGCCATAGCGCTTGGCCACGATCTCCGCCGTCTGCAGCATCGGCATATAGGTGGCGTTGTGCATGGCGATCAGTTCCATGTCGAAGGCCACGCGCAGTTCCTTGGTCTGCACCGTGCTGATCGATTCCTGCCCGCCGGCGGCCACGATATCCATGCCGTCCAGCACCACCTGCTTGGATGCGGTGGCGATGGCCATCAGGCCGGAAGCGCATTGCCGGTCCACGCTCATGCCCGGAACGGTGACGGGAAGCCCCGCGCGCAGGGCGACGAGGCGGGCGATGTTGGGCGTCTGGCTGCCCTGCGGCAGGGCAGAGCCCCAGACGAGGTCTTCCACCTCGCCGCCTTCCACTCCGGCCCGCTCGACCGCGGCCTTGAGCGAATGACTGCCGAGCGTCGGCCCCTGCGTGGCGTTGAAGGCGCCCTTGTAGGCGCGGCCGATGGCAGTGCGGGCGGTGGAAACGATGACTGCATCACGCATTGGATTTTCCTCTCGTCATCCCGGGCTCGATCCGGGATCGGTGTCCATTAACGCCGCACGAGGCGGCCAGCGGTCCCGGCTCAAGGCCGGGACGACGCTAGAAAAACAGCAGGCTGATCCATTCGGCGACATAGCCGGGCTTGCTCTCGCCTTCGATCTCCAGCGTGATCTCCACCGTCTGCTCCCACTGGCCGGGGCGCTTTTCCGCCATGCCGATCAGCTTGAAATGGGCGCGCACCTGCTTGCCGGAGCGAACCGGCTGGAGGAAGCGCACGCGGTTGCCGCCATAGTTCAGCGCCATCTTGAGCCCTTCGGGCTTCTGGATGTCGCTCTTCTCGGTCAGCACCGGGATCAGCGACAGGGTCAGGAACCCATGGGCGATGGTGCCGCCAAACGGCGTCATTGCCGCCATTTGCGGGTTCACATGGATGAACTGGTGATCGCCGGTGGCATCGGCGAATTTGTCGATCATTTCCTGATCGACCAGCAGCCATTCCGAAGTGCCGATGGTTTCGCCAACCTTGGCTGCGAAGTCCTGCGGGGTCATGTCTCTGCCTCTCCAACAATCGCGGAATTGGCGGATTCATGGCCCATTGTGAGGCTCAGTGCAACGCGGCTGACCCTGCCGCTACGGCATCGCCGTCCGCCACCGGGGCATGAGGACGCCGCCCCGGCCCGATCCGCTTGCGCACCGGCGAATCAACCCGGTTGAGATAGGCCCACAGCGCGCATTGCAGGCCGATCAGCATCAGGATGAAGGGCTGATAGGCAATGCCGACGAACAGCGAGCCGACCAGATAGACGATCTGCGCCTGCTGCAGCGCCGTGGCGAGCGGGCCCTTCCACGCGTCTTCCGGCCTGGGATCGGTCTTCGCCCGCTGGATATAGCGCCGCCGCAGCCGCTCCATCTGCCACAGGCCCAACACATGCAGCCAGATCCACAGGATGAAGCCCGGCCAGCCCTGTTCGCCCAGCATCTCGAAATAGCTGGAGTGATAGGCGCGGCCCTTGTCGGTCACATCCTGCGTCTCGGTCTGGGTGATGCCTCCGCCCATGTCGAGCGTGACCTTCGTCTTGTAAGTGAAGCTGTTGGAACGATAGGCATCGAAGCCGCCGCCCAGCGGGTGGTCCTTCACATAGTCCAGCGTCCACATCCACACCGCCACACGAGTGGAAGCGGATTCATCGCCCTCATGCTTCTCGATCGTGCTCATGCGGTCGGTAAAGCTCTTGGGCAGGAAGGGCACTGCCATCAGCAATGCCACGCCGCCCAGCGCCATGTAGAGAAACCGGCGCTTGACGCTGCGCAGCATCAGCACCGCCAGCACGCCGATGCACAGCAGGCCAGTGCGCGCCTCGGTGCCCACCGGGATCAGCAGCGCGGCGAAGATCAACCCGCCCGCAATCAGCTTTACTCGCCAGTCAGTGGGATAGATCGTGCCATATTTCGCCAGCCACAGGATCAGCGGAATGATCGCGATGGCCACGCAGGAGATGATCGAGCTTTCATACAGCCCGGTATTGTCGTTCACGAAGAAATAGAGCGCGCCATAGCCGCCGCCGCCCAGCAGAGTCTTGATCCCGCCCGAAATGATGATCGCCCCGACGGAAAGGACCATCACCAGCGCGGCCGCTTCAATCCTCAGTTTCGTGCGCAGGGTGAGCGGCAGGAAGATCGCGAAGACCATCGCCTTCCAGACCCAGCCCCATTTCTCCATCGCTTCCTTGGGGAAGTCGGCCATCAGCGTGGTCATGCCGCAATAGATCAGCAGGACGAGGATCAGGCCCTGGCGAAACGTGAAGCGGCTGCCCTCCTTGCTGTCGGCCAGCAGCCAGCCGGCAAAGGCGGCCACGAAGGCGATCAGCGAAAAGGGCAGGAGCTGCATCAGCGTCCAGCCGATCTTCTGGGGGGCGATCACATCGATGTAGAGATAGGCCAGCACCCAGATGAACGGCTTGCGCAGGCCCAGCGCCAGCATGCCCATCACGAACAGGAACAGGATCGCGTCAAGCATCTGAAGCATCCGCTTCCGGTTCGGCAGGCTTGCCCCGGCGCCACGACTTGCGGCGCGGCGTGTGCGGATCGGCCGCATCGTCATCGAGATCGGCGCGCGACAGCAATCGCCATGCGGCGAGTGCAATCAGTCCATGCGTCAGGCCAATCGCGAAATAGTCGATCAAGCGCCGGTTCCCAAACAATACGAAACCCGCCCCTAGCACTGCCCGGTTGACGCGGTGTTAAGCGTTATTCTCCTAGGAGGAGCGAGGTTTATACAAATCGTCATTGCGAGCGGCCATTGGCCGCGCGGCAATCCAGGGCCCGGCGCGGGGCTGGATTGCTTCGTCGGACTTCGCCACTCCTCGCAAGGACGAAACTGGAATTTGGAACAGCTTACCCGCGATGACCCGGATCCTGCACGTCCTCGACCATTCGCTGCCGATGCATAGCGGCTACACCTTCCGCACGCGCGCTATCCTCAAGGCGCAGCAGGCAGCGGGAATGGAAGTGCGGGGGATCACGGGCCTGCGGCACATGGCGCCCGGACCGGATGCGGAAATGGTGGAGGGCCTTGCCTTCCATCGCACGCTGGGCGAGGCGGATGGCCCTGCGGGCCTGCGCGAATGGCGCGAGATCGGCGCGCTGGCGAAGGCGATAGAGGCCCTGTGCCAAGAATGGCGGCCCGACATTCTCCACGCCCATTCCCCGGCCCTGTGCGGGCTGGCGGCGAAGCGGGCGAGCCGCAAGCTGGGCATTCCGCTGGTCTATGAGATTCGCGCCTTCTGGGAAGATGCCGCCGTGGGCAACGGCACCGGGCGCGAGAATTCGCTCAAATATCGCATGACGCGCAGCCTTGAGAACCGCGTGATCGCGGGGGCGGGCCACGTCATCACTATCTGCGAGGGGCTGCGCGGCGACCTGATCGAGCGCGGCGTGGAGCCGGAGAAGGTCTCCATCGTCCCCAATGGGGTGGACCTCGCCTTGTTCGGCGAGCCCTTGCCGCGCGACGAGGCACTGGCAGCGCAGCTGGGCATCGAAGTGCAGGGCCCGGTGATCGGCTTCATCGGCAGCTTCTACGATTACGAGGGGCTGGACGATCTGGTTTCCGCCATGCCCGCGCTAATTGCACAGCATCCCGCCGCGCGGTTGTTGCTGGTGGGCGGCGGGCCAGTGGAGGCTGCGCTCAAGGCTCAAGTGGAAGCCAGCCCGGCCCGCGATGCGATCCTGTTCACCGGCCGCGTGCCGCATGGCGAAGTGGAACGCTTTTATTCGCTGTGCGACGTGATGGCCTATCCCCGCAAGCGGAGCCGCCTGACCGACCTCGTCACGCCGCTCAAGCCGCTGGAGGCCATGGCGCAGGGCAAGATCGTGGCCGCGTCGGATGTGGGCGGGCATCGCGAGCTGATTACCCATGGGCAGACCGGCATCCTCTTCCCGCCGGACGATCCGGCAGGCTGTGCCAAAGCGCTCACCGAGCTGATCGCCGCGCGCGAGAACTGGCCCGCCATGCGCGAGGCGGGCCGCGCCCATGTGGAGCGGGACCACGACTGGGCCCGCAATGTCCTTCGTTATCAACCTGTTTACCACGCCTTGCTAGCACCCCCTGCAAAGGGCCGTTTTCACGCCGCAGCCTGACCCTCGCAAAAGCGGGAAAGCTGCGGCATCAGGTCCGTGCAGTCAGGGAATCGGTACAAAGTGGCAGCGAATCAGCCCAAGCCTTCCATCAGCGCCCATCGCCTGTTTCCGGCGGTGGTAGCGCTATGGTTCGCGACGCTTTTCGGCCTGGGCCTGCTGGTGCTGCCCGCCAGCGCGCTCGAACGGATCGTGGGGGCGAGCGGGATCAGCGCGGTGCTTCCCTCCGCCGCGCCGCCGCTGGGCTTCACTGCACGCCTTATCCTTTCGCTGACCGCCACCATCTTGGGCGGTCTGGCAGGCTATCTCGCCGCGCGCCTGCTCGCGCCGCGACGCCCGCGCGAAGAGCGGGAGCCCCGCGTGAAAGTGCCGCCGATGCAGCGCAAGCGGATGGCGCAGGAGACCGGCCGCCGCCCGCTTTCCGCGATGGAGGACCTCGGCCCGCCGATCATCGCCCCCATGCCCTCTCCCGAGGATGTCGCGCCCGAAGAATTCCTGCCCCAGGAAATCGTGGAAGTGGAGGTAGCGGAAGCACCCGCTCCGGCAGAATACCGGCCGATACCGCCCTTCGACTACGATGTGCGCGCGGTGCCGACCGAACCAGATGCGAATGATTCGCCGCCGGAATACGAAGTCGAGCCCGAGGCGGAACCCGCGCCCTTCGAGGAGCCGGCACTCGAATCGGTGCTCTCTCCCGAACCGGAGCCTGCAATCGAAGCGGAAGCGGAAGCAGAACCCGAGCCGGAACCCGAACCGGAACACCTGCTGCATCAGGCCGTGCCGAAGCGCGCCGTCCTGCCTTCCGATCCCGATGCCGATCTGGAGCGGATGGGAACCGTGCAGCTTGCCGAACGCCTGGCGCTGGCCATGCAGCGCCATCCCGGCCGCCCGCAAAGCACGCCGCCTGCCTTCCTTGGCGAGCTGGCCCGTCAGCTGGCGGAGCCCGCGCCCGCGGCCATCCCCGCCGCTCCGGCTGCAGCCGCCCGGCCTGCTGGCGCCATTCCGACCGCCAAACAGGCTTTCGCACAACCCGAATCGCATGCCGCAGTCGAACCTTTGGCCGCGGCCGAGCGAATCCTGGGCCGCGCATCGGTGGCAAAGGCGCAGGAGCCGGATGTCGATCCCGCCATCCCGCCAATGCCCGCCCCCGCGCTGGAGGCATTTGGCGAGGAGGAATATGAATATGAGGAAGCCTCCTTCTCCTCCACCGCTCTCCCGCTTGCAGGACTGAGCCCTGCCGAAGGGCCGATCGAAGACGAAGCGATCGAGGAAGAGGAAGACTGGGATTCGGGCGAACAGCCGGAGCGATACAGTTCCCTGCTCGCCATGCGCCAGCCGCTGCGCGAAGCTGTGCCGGCGGACGACGAGTTCTTCGACGAGGAGGACGAGTACGAGGAGGACGACTTCGTCCCCGGGGCATTCGCCGAACCGCAACTGCCTGAAATGCCTGCCCCGATGGTGCGTGCGCCGTCAGGAGAGGTGCGTCCCTTCGATGCCCCCGCTGAAGACGCCGCTCCGCGTGTCCATCCCAATCGGGCGGAGACCGAGCGGGTGCTGCGTTCCGCCCTCGAATCGATCCAGCGCCTGAACGCCAGCCGCATGAGCGGCGCGGCCTGATTTTCCGAACCTGCCGAAGCGCGCTTAACCATTGATTCCATGCGGCTTGGCCGGTTCCGGCGCGCGCTGCACTTCGGCCACGCAAGGTAAAATTCGTCCCCTTGCCCCCCTGCCCTAGTTGCAAAAACAGTTTCCTGTCGCCATGGCGAAAACTCGCGACATTTTTGCTGCCCGGCGCGGCAGGGTGAGTCGTGCTTCATTGCCGGAAGCGCTGCGCTGAAGCGGCGTCCGTACGGCGCTAGACAGGAATGGGAATTTGATGGGTTATCCGCCGCCTCAAGGTTTCTACGATCCAGTGAACGAACATGACGCATGCGGTGTGGGCTTTATTGCTCACATTAAAGGCGCGAAATCGCACACTATCGTGAAACAGGCGCTCGAGATTCTGGAGAATCTCGACCATCGCGGCGCAGTGGGTGCAGACCCGCTGCTGGGCGACGGTGCGGGCCTGCTGATTCAGATTCCCGATCCGCTCTTCCGCAAGTGGGCTGCCGCCGAAGGCAAGACCCTGCCCGCCGCCGGCGATTACGCCGTGGCCATGTGCTTCCTTCCGCAGAGCGAGAAGGCGCGCGACTTCGTGGTCGAGCAGTTCGAGAAGTTCATCGCCAAGGAAGGCCAGGAACTGGTCGGCTGGCGCGACGTGCCCACCGATACGGCGGGCCTTGGCGTGGCCGTGCTCGAATCCATGCCGATGATCCGCCAGTGCGTGATCGCGCGCGGTGCCAACACGGCCGATCAGGACGCGTTCGAGCGCAAGCTGATCACCATCCGCAAGCAGTTGCAGAACCCGCTGGCCGAACTGGCCGAAAAGCACGAGATGCCCGAGATCGCTCAGCTCTATATGCCGAGCTTCTCGAGCCGCACCATCGTCTACAAGGGCCTGCTGCTGGCGAACCAGGTGGGCAGCTTCTACAAGGATCTGCAGGATGCCGATTGCGTTTCCGCGCTCGGCCTCGTCCACCAGCGTTTCTCCACCAACACCTTCCCCAGCTGGAAGCTGGCGCAGCCCTTCCGCCTGATCGCGCACAACGGCGAGATCAACACGGTTCGCGGCAATGTGAACTGGATGAACGCGCGCCGCCGCACCATGGAATCGGACCTGCTCGGCCCCGATCTCGACAAGCTGTGGCCGATCATCCCGCATGGCCAGTCCGACACGGCCTGCCTCGACAATGCGCTCGAGCTGCTGCTGGCGGGCGGCTATTCGCTGGCCCATGCCATGATGATGCTGGTGCCGGAAGCCTGGGCCAAGAACCCGGAAATGGACCCGGCCCGCCGCGCCTTCTACGAATATCACGCCGCGCTGATGGAACCCTGGGACGGCCCGGCCGCCGTGGCCTTTACCGACGGTCGCCAGATCGCGGGCACGCTGGACCGCAACGGCCTGCGCCCCGCACGCTGGTGCGTGACCAAGGACGATCTGGTCTGCATGGCTTCCGAAAGCGGCGTGCTGCCGTTCAAGGAAGAGGACATCGTGCGCAAGTGGCGTCTCCAGCCCGGCCGCATGCTGCTGATCGACCTCGAACAGGGCCGCATCATCGACGACGAGGAAGTGAAGGCCGAACTCGCCCACGCCCAGCCCTATGACAAGTGGCTGGCCCAGGCGCAGTACAAGCTGGAAGACCTCGACACCGTGGACCCCGAACTCGGCGGCCAGGTGGAAGAACAGGGCTCCCTGCTGCAGCGCCAGCAGGCCTTCGGCTACACGCAGGAAGACGTGGCCAAGTTCCTCGAACCGATGGCCGTCGATGGCGACGATCCGATCGGCTCGATGGGCACGGACACGCCGATTGCCGTGCTCTCCAGCCGCTCGCGCCTGCTCTACGATTACTTCAAGCAGAACTTCGCGCAGGTGACCAACCCGCCGATCGACCCGATCCGCGAAGAGCTGGTGATGAGCCTGCTCTCCATGATCGGGCCGCGCCCCAATCTGTTGGGCCGCGAAGCGGGCACGCACAAGCGCCTGGAAGTGTCGCAGCCGATCCTCACCAATGAGGACGTGGCCAAGATCCGCTCGGTCGAGCAGGCGCTGGACGGCGCCTTCCGCACCGCCACGATCGACATGACCTGGGATGCGACTGCCGGTGCCGACGGCATCGCGCAGGCGATCAAGGAAATGTGCTGGGCCGCCACCGAAGCGGTGCTGGCCGACAAGAACATCCTGATCCTGTCCGACCGCGCGCAGAGCGAGGATCGCATTCCGATCCCGGCCCTGCTGGCGACGGCTGCCGTGCATCATCACCTCGTCCGCCAGGGCCTGCGCATGCAGACCGGCCTGGTGGTGGAAACCGGCGAAGCGCGCGAAGTGCATCACTTCTGCGTACTGGCCGGCTATGGCGCGGAAGGGATCAATCCCTATCTCGCCTTCGAAACGCTGGAACAGATCCGCCGCGAGAAGCACCCCGGCCTGACCCCGGCCGAAGTGAAGAAGAACTACATCAAGGCCGTGGGCAAGGGCATCCTGAAGGTCATGTCCAAGATGGGCATCTCGACCTACCAGTCCTATTGCGGCGCGCAGATCTTCGACGCGGTGGGCCTCAACCAGTCCTTCATCGACGCCTATTTCACCGGCACCGCGACGACCATCGAAGGTATCGGCGTGCAGGAAGTGGCCGAAGAAGCAGTGCGCCGCCACGCCACTGCCTATGGCGACAACCCGATCTACAAGCACATGCTGGACGTGGGCGGGATGTATCAGGCCCGTGTGCGCGGCGAAGAACACGCCTGGACGGCGTCGAACATCGCCAATCTGCAGCATGCGGTGCGCGGCAACAGCCCGAAGAACTATCAGGAATTCGCCAAGTCGATCAACGAGCAGTCCGAACGGCTGCTGACGATCCGCGGCCTGATGGAACTGAAGAAGGCCGACAAGCCGATCGACATCTCCGAAGTCGAACCGGCCAAGGACATCGTGAAGCGTTTCGTCACCGGCGCGATGAGCTATGGCTCGATCAGTTGGGAAGCGCATACCACGCTGGCGCTGGCCATGAACCGGATCGGCGGCAAGTCGAACACCGGCGAAGGCGGCGAAGATCCCAAGCGCTTCCTGCCGCTGGACAATGGCGACACGATGCGCAGCGCGATCAAGCAGGTCGCCTCGGGCCGCTTCGGCGTGACGACGGAATATCTCGTCAATTCGGACGATATCCAGATCAAGATGGCGCAGGGCGCAAAGCCCGGCGAAGGCGGCCAGCTGCCCGGTCACAAGGTGGACAAGACCATCGGCAAGACCCGGCATTCCACGCCGGGCGTGGGCCTGATCTCGCCGCCGCCGCACCACGACATCTACTCGATCGAGGATCTCGCCCAGCTGATCCACGACCTGAAGAACGTGCAGCCTGCTGCGCGCATTTCGGTCAAGCTCGTCTCCGAAGTGGGCGTGGGCACCGTGGCCGCGGGCGTTTCCAAGGCGCGTGCGGACCATGTCACGATCTCCGGCTATGAAGGCGGGACCGGCGCTTCGCCGCTGACCAGCCTCACTCATGCCGGTTCGCCGTGGGAAATCGGCCTGGCCGAGACGCAGCAGACCCTGCTGCTGAACGACCTGCGCAGCCGTATCGTGGTTCAGGTCGATGGCGGTCTGCGCACCGGCCGCGACGTGGCCATCGGCGCCCTGCTGGGCGCGGAAGAGTTCGGCTTCGCCACTGCTCCGCTGATCGCGGCGGGCTGCATCATGATGCGCAAGTGCCACCTCAACACCTGCCCGGTTGGCGTTGCCACCCAGGACCCGGTGCTGCGGGCGCGCTTCGTCGGCCAGCCCGAACATGTGATCAACTACTTCTTCTTCGTGGCCGAGGAACTGCGCCAGATCATGGCCGAGATGGGCTTCCGCACCGTCGAGGAAATGGTCGGCCGGGTCGACCGCCTCGATATGAAGAAGGCGATCAGCCACTGGAAGGCGCAGGGCGTCGACCTGTCGAAGCTGCTTTACCGGGTGCCGCTGGCCGAAGGTAAGTCGCTCCACCACTCGATGAATCAGGATCACGGGCTCGAAAAGGCGCTCGACAACGATCTGATCGCGGCCTGCAAGCCGGCCATCGAGAAGGGCGAACCGGTGGTGATCGATCGCAAGGTCGTGAACGTGAACCGCACTGTCGGCGCGATGCTTTCCGGCCGGATTGCCGAAAAGTATGGCCACGCGGGCCTCAAGCCCGATACGGTGCGGATCAATTTCACCGGCGTGGCAGGCCAGAGCTTCGCGGCATGGCTGGCCCATGGCGTGACTTTGGACCTTGTCGGCGATGCTAACGACTATGTCGGCAAGGGCCTGTCGGGCGGCCGCGTGATCGTGCGCCAGCCTGCCGCCGTGAACCGCGAGCCGACCGAGAACATCATCGTCGGCAACACGGTGCTCTATGGCGCCATCGCGGGCGAAGCCTATTTCAACGGCGTGGCCGGGGAACGCTTCGCGGTGCGCAATTCGGGCGCCATCGCGGTGGTCGAAGGCACGGGCGATCATGGCTGCGAATATATGACCGGCGGCGTGGTGCTGGTGCTGGGCAAGACCGGGCGCAACTTCGCGGCGGGCATGTCCGGCGGTATCGCCTATGTCTATGACGAGGACGGCAGCTTCGCCCAGCGTTGCAACCAGGCCCAGGTGGATCTGGAAAGCATCGCCCCGGGCGCGGAGGAAGACGATTACGCCGGCCGGCCGCAGCAGCGCCCCGTCAGCATCGAGGATTTCGGCATGGGCGACATGCTGCACCACGATGCGGAGCGCCTGAAGATCCTGGTGGAACGGCACAAGCTGCACACCGGATCGGCACGCGCTGCCGCTCTGCTCGCCGATTGGGACAATGCGCTCTCGAAGTTCGTGAAGGTGATGCCGCGCGATTATCGCCGCGCGCTTCAGCAGATCGAAGCCGAGCGCGAAGAAGCCGCCTCTGTGGCTGCCGAATAAGGGTTACGGAATATGGGCAAGGAAACCGGCTTTCTCGAAGTCGACCGCCAGGATCGCACTTATGACGATCCCAAGGAGCGGGTGAAGCACTATAAGGAATTCGTGATTCCGCATGCGGAGCCGGCCCTGCAGGAGCAGGCCAGCCGCTGCATGAATTGCGGCATTCCCTATTGTCACAATGGCTGTCCGGTGAACAACATCATCCCGGACTGGAACCATCTGGTCTATGAAGGGAACTGGGAAGGCGCGCTGGAGACTTTGCACTCCACCAACAACTTCCCCGAATTCACCGGCCGCGTCTGCCCCGCCCCGTGCGAGGCAAGCTGCACGCTGAACCTCATCGACCAGCCAGTGACGATCAAGTCGATCGAATGCGCCATCGTCGATCGCGGATGGAAGGAAGGCTGGATCCAGCCGCAGGTCCCCGAACAGCGCACCGGCAAGACCGTGGCGGTGGTCGGCTCGGGCCCGGCGGGCATGGCCTGCGCCCAGCAGCTCGCGCGTGCTGGCCATTCGGTGACCCTGTTCGAAAAGAACGACCGGATGGGCGGGTTGCTGCGTTACGGCATCCCCGACTTCAAGATGGAAAAGCACCTCATCAACCGGCGTCTGGTGCAGATGCAGGCCGAAGGGGTGACCTTCAAGACCTCCACCGAAGTGGGCGTCGACATCTCGTTCAAGAGCCTGAAGGAAAACTTCGACGCCATCGTGCTGTCGGGCGGCGCGGAAGATGCGCGCATGCTCAACATCCCCGGCTTCGAAATGTCCGGCGTGCGCCTGGCGATGGAATTCCTGACCCAGCAGAACAAGCGCGTCGCGGGCGATGAGGAAATCCGCGCCGCGCCGCGCGGCAGCCTGCTCGCCACCGGCAAGCATGTCGTCGTGATCGGCGGCGGCGATACCGGCAGCGACTGCGTCGGCACCTCCAACCGCCAGGGCGCGGCTTCGGTCACCCAGATCGAGATCATGCCCGAACCGCCGGTGAAGGAAAACAAGCTGCTGACCTGGCCCGACTGGCCGATGAAGCTGCGCACCTCCACCAGCCATGAGGAAGGCGTGGACCGTGACTGGGCCGTGCTGACCAAGGAAGTGGTGGGCGAAAACGGCGTGGTCACTGGCCTGAAGTGCGTCCGTGCGGACTGGTCGGAAGGCAAGCTGACGGAAGTGCCGGGCAGCGAGTTCGTCATCAAGGCCGACCTCATCCTGCTCGCCATGGGCTTCCTCGGCCCCAAGAAGGCCGGTCTGCTCGATCAGGCGGGCGTGAAGCTGACCGATCGCGGCAATGTCGAGGCCGATACGGAAAGCTATCGCACCAGCGAGGACATGGTCTTCTCCTGCGGCGACATGCGCCGTGGGCAGAGCCTGGTCGTCTGGGCGATCCGCGAAGGCCGCCAGTGCGCCCGCGCGGTGGACGAAGCCCTGATGGGCGTCACCGAGCTGCCGCGCTGATCCGGCGGCGATAGGGGGCCGACCCATGCCCACCATCGCCACCATTACCATGAACCCGACGCTCGACGTCTCCTATGACGTCGAGCGCCTGGAACCCACGCGCAAGCTGCGCAGCCATGACGAGCATTACGATCCGGGCGGCGGCGGAATAAACGTCGCCCGCGTCTTCGTGCGGCTGGGCGGCAATGCCGTGTGCCATTACCTTTCAGGCGGAGCGACCGGCGTGGCGCTGGACGGCTTGCTGGACCTGCACCAGCTCGTCCGCCGCCCCATAAGCATCGCGGGCGCCACGCGCGTTGCCTGCACGGTGCACGAGATGGCAAGCGGCAAGGAATTCCGCTTCGTGCCCGAAGGCCCCGAAGTGGCCGAGGAAGAATGGCGCGCCTGCCTCGATCAGCTGGCCACGGTGCCCTGCGACTATCTGGTCGCCAGCGGATCGCTGCCGCGCGGCGTGCCAGCGGATTTCTTCGCCATGGCCGCCGAAATCGCACGGGACCGGGGCTTCAAATTCGTGCTCGACAGTTCGGGCGAGGCTCTCAAGGCGGGGCTCAAGGGCGGCTCGGTCCATCTGGTGAAACCCAATGAAGACGAGCTGGAACAGCTCGCCGGACGCCCTCTCGACAATCCGGACGAATATCGGGCTGCGGCCATGGCCCTTGTCGAACAGGGCCTTGCCGAGATCGTTGCGGTGACCCTGGGCGAGAAGGGCGGCCTGCTGGCCACGCGCGAGGGCGCACAGATCCTGCCCGCCATCAAGGTCGAGGCGAAGAGCGCGGTGGGCGCGGGCGACAGTTTTCTCGCCGCGATGGTCTATGCCCTCGCCAATGGGCGCGACCCGGTGCAGGCCTTCCGCTATGGCATGGCGGCCGGCGGCGCGGCAGTGCTCACCCCGGGCACCGATCTGTGCCGGGTGGCGGATATAGAGCGGCTCTATGCCGCCGAGACCCGGTAGAAACCGGGCATGAGAGAGGACAGGCCATGGAAGTCAAACCCCTTCACCCCGTGTTCGCGGCCGAGTTGACCGGCGCCGATCTTACCCGCGCCCCCGATGCCGCGCTGGTCGATCTGGTGGAGCAGGCCATGGCGCAATATGGCGTGCTGGCGATCCGTGACGCGGAAATCACTGACGAACAGCAGAAGGCCTTCAGCCGCGCCTTCGGCCCGCTCGAAATCCCCAGCCGCGCCAGAGATGCGGCGCCGCGCCCGCAGGGCCGCCGCGCGATCACTCCCGGTATCTTCTATGCCGGCAATCTCGATCACAATGGCGAGATCGTTCCCTATGGCGACGATGCCGCGAAGCTCGCCAAGGGCGCGGAACGCTTCCACACCGACAGTTCGTTCCACCTGATGCCCACCAAATGGTCGCTGCTGCACGGGGTCGAGACCCCGCCGCCCAGTGCCGGGGGCGATACATGGTTCACCGATGCCCGCGCCGCCTATGACGATCTGCCGCAGGCGATGAAGGACCGGATCGAAGGCCTGATCGGCGTGCACGATTTCTGGGAAGGCCGCCGCCGCGCCGGGCTGCAGGGCGAAATTACGCCGCAGGAAAAGCGCATCATCCCCTTCCCCCCGGTGGAACATCCGCTGGTCCGCAGCGTGAATGGTTCGGGGCCCAATGGCCGCAAATGCCTGTACGTCGGCGGGCACTGCATCGGCATCAAGGGCTGGGGCGAGGCGGAAGGCCGCGAGTTGGTGGAAGAGCTTTACGCCCATGCCACGCAGGAAAAATACATCTACCGCCACCAGTGGCAGCGCTGGGATCTGGTGATCTGGGACAATCGCTGCACCATGCACGCGGCCACCCCGCTGCTGAGCGATGAATATCGCCGCGACATGCGCCGCACCACGATCAACGAAAGCGGCCCGGAAACCTCGGCACTGGAATGGATGATCGGACAGGGGCTGATCGCGGCCTGAAGGCGGGCGGTCAGGCGCTTACACCAGCGCCTTCAACGCCTCGAACACTTCGCCGTCGATCGCCTGCCCCACTTCCGCCTGCATCACTTCCAGCGCTTCCTCGCGGCTCATGGCCGGGCGCTGGGGGCGGGGCGAGGTGAGCGCATCGTAGATGTCGCAGACAGTGATGATGCGCGTCTCGCGGGCGATGGCGGAATCTTCCAGGCCCAGCGGATAGCCGGTGCCGTCGAGCCGCTCGTGATGGGCGGCGGCCAATGCGGCCATATCCGAAAAGGCGCCGATGCGGCCGAGGATCGCCTTGGTCTGAACCGCATGGCCGCGCATGGTGCGCCATTCCGCCTCGCTCAGCCCGCCCTGCTTGTCGAGAATGGCGTTCGGCACGCCCAGCTTGCCGATATCGTGCAGCGCCGCGGCCCGGCGCAGGGGACGGCGGCGGGCAGTGATGACGCCCAGCCTTTGCGCCAGCCGGTCGGCCAGTTCGGCCACGCGCACGGAATGGCCGGCGGTATAGGGGCTCTTGGCGTCGATCACCTGGCCGAACACGGCCGCGATCCGGTCCAGCCCGTCCTCGTCCAGGTCTTCCTCCACCGCATCGGGCACCAGCGCCGCCAGCTTGCCCGCGAGCCAGGGGGAGCCGAGATCGGCCCAGATTTCCGCGCGCGCCGCAAGGCCGTGGAAGGCATCGACCAGACGCGGATCGAACCAGCTTCCCGCACGGGCCGCCACTTCGTCCATCGCTGCCTCAGGCCCGCCATGGATGTAGAACACGTCCGCGATCTGGGCGATCAGGGCAATGCGCGCATTGAGCGGAATATCCTCGCCATGCAGATGGCTGGGGCGACCGGAACCGTCCCAATGTTCGTCCAGATGATAGATGCCGCTGCAGATCGAGGGCGAGAAACCCAGCTGCGCCGCAAGGCTGGCGCCGCGCCCGGCGCGGGCATGGGCCATGTCCTGCGCGAAAGAATCCCCATGGCGCAGCACGCTGGCGATCACCCCGATGCGGCGGGAAAGAGGCGCGCCTTCCGCGCTCTTGCGCAGCAGGAAACCCAGATGGGCGGAAAGGCCGGCGGGCAGCGTCTTGGCGGCCTGCTTGAAGCGCAGATCGTCCGCCCGGTAATGTTCCCAGATCCGCGCGGCATTGCTGGAGCAGCCCAGATCCTTGAGCAGCAGAGTGAAGAACAATTCCTCCATCGCCTGCCGGCCGAGGCCGAGTTCGGCGCCCAGCAGGCAGCCAAGGTAACAGGCGCGAGTGCTGTGCCCTTCGGGCTGGCCCTCGGCCAGATCCAGCGCATGGCCGAAGGCGCGGATCACCTCCGCAAGCGAAACGCCTGCATGGCTTCGGCTTCGCTGAAGGATATCCTCGTGCCGCATGGGGCGACAAGCTAAGCTACCGAGCCTTATCGCCTCACGGACGAGAGTGGTTAAGGTCGGGTTGCCACCGGGCCGCCCGGCAAAGCCTATTTCTTCAGCGGCGCCAGCCCCGCGATCCGGGCATCGGCCATGCTGGCCTGGCTGAACATCGCCTGGACCGAGCCTTCGCCGGAGCCGGGCGCCTGCGGATCGCGAATGGTGGTGCGGCGCATATCCCGGCGGTGGAGGGATTCGTCGAAATCGCCCGCGCGGTGATAGCTGCACAGATTGTCCCAGATCACCATGTCGCCGGGGCGATATTCGACCGGGAAGATATAATCCGGCTTCGTGGTCCAGGCATTGAGTTCGTCGATCAGGGCGCGGCCCTCGTCTCGGTCCATGCCGACAATGTCGCGCGCATGGGCCCCAAGGAACAAGGCCTTGCGGCCCGATCCGGCATGGACATGCACCACCGGATGAGTGGAATGGGGGAAGCGGTCCACATCCTCTTCCGTATAGGGATAGCCGGCCTTGCGCCGCGACCAGAAGTAGCAATGGCGCGCTTCCAGCCCTTCCAGCCGGTCTTTCATCGCCTGCGGCAGATCGTCATAGGCACTGCGCGTGTCGGCAAACCAGGTCGGCCCGCCATGGGGCGCCTCGTGGCACAAAAGCAGCGACTGGGCGGCGCGTTCCTGCACGAAGGAACTGTCCGCATGCCACAGGCGATTGCCCCGATTGGTCAGGCGGCGATGCTCGTCGTCGATGATGTTCCCGTCCGCATCGAGGTTGGAGGCATCGAACAGTTCCGGAAAGGCAAAGCGCGGCTTGCCACGAGTCGCAGGGGCGAGAATCACTTCGCCGAAGATGCGCGAGAAGGCGACATGGCTGGCATCGTCCAGCCCGGTGTCGCGCCAGACGGTGATGCCCCATCGGTTCTGGATGTCGATGATTTCGCGCCGGGTTTCCTCGTCCAGCGGACGGGAAATATCCACGCCCGACACTTCCGCGCCAAAGCGTTCCAGGATCGGTTTGACCGTGATCGACATGCGGCGAATCCTTAGCCTGCTAATTATATGGTCAGGCCATTAAGCAATTCGCGTTGGGCAGGCAAGGCCCTGCCGGAAAAGAATCTGGAGGGGAGTTGCGGGAAAGGGGTGGTGCAGCCCGGCCGATGCTCTGGAAAGCCGGGCTGCACCGGGGGAGAGATCGCTATCAGCTTGCCGCCAGAATCCGTTCCTTCGTCTTCTCGGCAGGAGAGAAGGGCGTATCGCCCGCGGCAGTGAACATCTTGGTGAAGTGGTCGATCGCGGCGGCAGGGGCCTGCGGATCGCGCACCGTGGTGCGGCGCATGTCGCGGCGATATTGGGTATCGTCATATTCGCCGCCGCGATGCAGCGTGCACAGATTGTCCCAGATGGTCATGTCGCCGGGCTTGTAATGGACGGCGAAGACATATTGCGGCTGCGTGCACCATTCGACCAGTTCGTCGATCAGCTTGCGGCCTTCCTCGCGATCCATGCCGAGAATGTCGCGAGTATGCGCCCCGACGAACAGCGCCTTGCGGCCGGAACCGGCATGGACATGGACGACCGGATGCCTGGCCTGCGGCTTCGCGTCGATTTCCTCTTCCGTGTAAGGATAGCCCGCCCGGCGGCGGGACCAGAAATAGGAATGCGTGGCTTCGAGCCCTTCCAGCCGGTCCTTCATCGCCTGCGGCAGATCGTCATAGGCACTGCGCGTGTCTGCAAACCAGGTCGGCCCGCCATGGGGCGGCGCTTCATGGCACAAGAGCAGCGCCTGGGCGGAGCGGACTTCCATGAAGGAGGAATCCGAATGCCACAGCCGGTTGCCCTTGGCGCCCAGCCTTATGCTCTCGTTGCTGACGATATTGCCCTCGATATCGAGATTGGAGGCGTCGAACAATTCGGGCTCGCTCATCCGGCAGGGCTTGCCGGAATGGCGCGGGGCCAGTTCGACATGGCCGAAGATGCGCGAGAAGGCGACGTGAGTCGCGTCGGTCAGGCCGGTGTCGCGCCACACGGTGACGCCCCATTTGTTCTGGATGTCGACGATTTCGCGTTGGGTCGCCCGGTCGAGCGGCCTGGTGATGTCCACGCCCGAAACTTCTGCCCCGAAACGCTCGGAGATCGGCTCTACCTTGATAGCCATAACCTATCCTTCTCCCCTTCTGATGGGGATTAAGATAGCGAGCTAATTATCGTCGGAAATTGATCGCGGACAAATTACACAGGTCACACGCACAAATTTGGCAAAGTTACCACTCGATCCCCCCCCGCCCATGCGCCATCAGGAAAGCATTGGCCTGGCTGAACGGCTTCGATCCGAAAAAGCCGGAATGGGCCGACAAGGGACTGGGATGGGGTGCGGCAAGAATCAGGTGCCGCGTATTGTTCGCCAGCTCAGGCACCCGCATCGCCTTCTTCTTCGCATGGCTGCCCCACAGGATGAACACGCTGGGCTCCTCGCGCCGGGCTACCGCAGCCACGGCGGCGTCGGTAATCGCCTCCCACCCACGGCCCTGATGCGACCCTGCCTGCCCCGCCTCGACGGTGAGCGCGTTGTTGAGCAGCAGCACGCCCTGCCGCGCCCAGCTTTCCAGATTGCCGTGCGGCGGCGCCGTCACGCCCAGATCGCTCGCCAGTTCCTTGTAGATATTCACCAGCGACGGCGGCACGCGAACCCCTTCGGGCACCGAAAAGGCCAGCCCATGCGCCTGACCCGGCCCGTGATAGGGATCCTGCCCCAGGATCACCACCTTCACCTGGTCGAGCGGTGTCAGTTCCAGCGCGCGCAGCCGGGCACCGCGTGGCGGATAGACCTGCTTGCCCGCTGCCTCCTCGGCCTTCAGCCAGCCGCCCAGCCTGCGCGCCTCGGGCGTCTGCAACACGCTGCCAAGATCGGGTTGCCATGTGGGAGGGAGTGCGTTTTCAGCCATCTGCCCCTGCTATCCTTTCACGCGGCGGCCTGCCAGCGCCCCTTTTGCGCTATCCCCAATGCCCCTTGCGGGCGACATGCAGTATTTTCCGCGCGCTCAGGTGTTTCCACCCGTGGCGAAAATGCTCTAGGGGAGGCCATGGCTGTCTATTATCATGAAGAAGACCTGCCCGAAGGCGTGCTCGCGCCCGGCCCGGTCGCCGTCGATACCGAAACCATGGGGCTCATCACTCCGCGCGACCGGCTTTGCGTCGTCCAGATCAGCGACGGCAAGGGTGACGAACACCTCGTCCGCTTCGCCAAGGGCAGCGCCTATGACGCACCGAACCTCAAGGCGGTGCTGGCCGACCCTTCGCGAGTGAAGCTGTATCACTTCGCCCGCTTCGATCTGGCGGCGATCGAATATTATCTCGGCGTCACGGCCGCGCCGGTGTTCTGCACCAAGATCGCCAGCAAGCTGGTCCGCACCTATACCGACCGGCACGGCCTCAAATATCTCGTTTCCGAACTGCTGAGCACGGATATCTCCAAGCAGCAGCAGAGTTCGGACTGGGGCGCGCCCTCGCTCACGGATGCCCAGCGCGAATATGCCGCGTCCGACGTGCGCTTTCTCCACCGCCTGCGCGATATCCTGGCCGAGCGGCTGGAGCGCGAGGGCCGGACCGAAATCGCCCAGGCCTGTTTCGATTTCCTGCCCGCCCGTGCGCGGCTCGACATTGCGGGCTGGGCGGACAAGGATATTTTCAGCCACGAATAGGCTGCACGAAAGTTTCCGCCCATGACCGGCCACGATCATGACTGAACAAGCCGACCTTCTGCGCAAGGACCGGCGCCGCTTTGCCTGGCCCGGCGGTTCGCATGACCGGCTGGTGGCAGTGCTGGCGCGCCTGTTGCCCGCACTGATCGGCGTGGTGGTGGCGTTGATGATCTTCACTCCGCTCGCCCCGCGCGGCGAGGTGAGCTTCATTCTCGACCGCAACAAGGTGGCCATCGCGGAAGATAGGCTGCGCGTGCAGAACGCCATGTATCGCGGCGAGGATGAGAAGGGCCGCCCCTTCTCGCTTACCGCCGGCGAGGCCGTGCAGCAGAGCGCCCGTGTGCCGGTGGTGCGCATGCGCGACCTTGAGGCGCGCATCCTGCTGTCGGAGGGCCCCGCCCTGCTCAGCGCCGGCGCGGGCGAATATGACTTCGAGGCGCAGAAGGTGGCGATCAACGGCCTGGTGCAGTTCTCCGCCGCCGACGGTTATCGCGCCTCCGCGCGCGATGTAGCGATCGACCTTGAGAAAAAGACGCTGGTGGGCGAAGGCAGGGTTGAAGGCGCCATTCCCGCCGGAACCTTCAGCGCCGACCGGATCGTGGCCAATCTCGATGAGCGCACGATCAAGCTGGATGGCCATGCCCGGCTCCATATGGAGCCCGGCAAGCTCAGGATGCCATGATGGACCGCAAGTTTTCCCTGCCCGCCCTGCTTCGCAGCGTCTCTTTCCGATCAGCGCTTGCCGGCTTTGCCGTGACGGCCGCAGCCGTGGCGGGATTGCAGCAGCCTGCTGCCCAGGCGCTCGGCTCGCATAACACCGATGCCCCGGTGAACTTCAGCGCCGACCGGATCGAACTGCAGGACAAGCAGAACCGCGTGGTCCTCTCCGGCAACGTGATCATCACCCAGAGCGATCTCAAGCTGACTGCCGGGCGGACTACGGTTGCCTATACCGACAGTGGATCGCTGGAAATCCAGCGCCTCGATGCGACTGGCGGCGTACAGGTAACGCGCGGCAGTGAATCGGCGCGCGGTGCGGCCGCCGTCTATGATTTCAACCGCCGCGTCATCGTGATGTCCGGCGGCGTCCAACTGCGCCGCGGTAGCGATTCGCTTTCCGGCGGCAGGCTGGTGATCGATCTGCGGACCGGCCTTTCGAGCGTGGACGGCAAGGCCGGCGGTACTGCCGGTACGCCGTCGTCGTCCGGCCGTGTCACCGGAAGCTTCTCCGTTCCCAAGAACTGAGCGGACACTGCCAGCTTCCGGCCCCGGCCGAAAGGGTAAGGTCAGTTCGCCCGTTCTATCTTGATATCGTCCAGGGTCGCCTCGCCCTCTCCGGGGCGCAGCCATATGCCCAGCACCGCGCGCTCGCAGGTTCCGACCTGCAGCAGCTGGCCTGCCCCGGCAAGGTCACCCTCGACCCGGGACGGGCGACGGGCCTGGCCATCGCAATCGAGCGAAGCCACCAGACTGCCCGGAGCAGCCATGGCATTGGCCTTCACCCGCCATGTCCCCGCCGGAAGGTCGATTGCCTGGGACAGCATCAGCCGGGTGACAGAGGCGGAATTGCGCGCCGTCACCGCATGATCGCCCTTTGACTGCTTGATCACCTCGACAGCCATGTCCCCGCTGGCGAACTTTCTCCAGCCGAAAGGCCCACTGCTCTGCTTGCCTGCAAGCCGTTCAAAACCGCCATCAGCCAGCATACCCTCGCCGGTGCCCGCCTTGGCGTTCGGACAACTCGCATTGCGAAGCTGCTCCGCCTCGCGTCGCATACCGCTGCGGATCAGCATGGCGGAGAAATCCCCGAGCATGTCGCAATCCAGCGGATTGCCTTGCGCGGAAGCTGCCAGCGCCACCTGCGCGCGATGTTGCAGCATGAACGGATCGGGATCGCTCCGAGGCCGAAAATAGACTCCATTCCAGCCCGGCTTCTCCGAAAGTCTCGCGGCCAGAGCAGCCCGGCCTTCCGGGCCAGCTTCGAGCGGAGTGAGCAATTCGTCGGCCCCCGGCAGCAAGGGGTCGCCGCGTAGCAGCGCGTCGGCGCGCAAAGCCGCGCGCTCCACGTCTCCGGCAGTCATTGCCGCATCGAACCAGTAAAGCTGGGTAAGCCGATCGCGCCATCCCCGCTGCGCGGCAACGCGAAACGCTGTCTCCGCCCCGGCCATGTCGCCTGTCATGGCTCGGGCGGTGCCGAGAAGGGAATTGCCAAGCGCCTCGCCAGGATCGCGTCGCACCGCATCTTCTGCAAAGGTCAGCGCTCGCGGAAGATCACCCCTTACCAGAGCCATGGCCCCGGCGCTGCGATCCGCCTGTGCGCGCATCGGCCCCGGCACCAACCGTTCCAGCGTCGGAGAATCCGCGCTGGCGCGATCCAAGCCGCTCCCCCACGCCGCGATCAGACAGGCGAGAGGCAGGGTCGAAAGAAGCAGGCGCACGGCTGGTCCGGAGGCGCCCATCCGGCTCAGCTCTTTGCCTCGTCGCCCGCTTCGTAGCGGTAATAGGAATAGCCGTAATATTCGGAATAGCGGTTACCGGACTTGTTCGGATCGAACTTGGTCAGCACCGCACCGAGCAACACCGCATTCACTGCGCGCAGGCGCTTGAGCGCGGTCTTCAGCGCGCCGCGACGGCCGCGCTCGGCCTCGATCACGAACACCACGCCATCCGCCAGTGCCGACAATGCTGGAGCATCCGCCAGGCCGAGAACCGGCGGGCTGTCGCAAATCACGACGTCGAACTTGCCGAGGAATTCCTCAAGCAGGGCAGCCATGCGCGGAGAAGTGAGCAATTCGGTCGGGCTCGGCGGAATCGGACCGGAGGGCAGCGCGTAGAAATTGGGGATGGTGGTTGCCACCAATGCGCTGTCTGCGGGGTCCTGCGAGACGAGCAGGCTGGACAGCCCCTTGCGGTTGTCGTGCCCGATGCGGCCATGGACCGAGGGGCGGCGCATGTCCGCATCGATCAACAGCACCGTACGGCCCATCCGGGCAAAGCCTGTGGCGATGGCGAAAGCGGTCGTGCTCTTGCCCTCGGTTGGCTGCGCGCTGGTCACCAGCATCAGGCGAGGCAGGCCCTGGCGAGTCGAGTAGAGCAATGCCCCCCGCAGCGAGCCATAGGCTTCCGCCACGGCCGATTTCGGATCGACCAGCGCCTCTGCAGGGGAGATGTCGCCCGAATCGGGGATGATGCCCAGCAAAGGCAGCTGCACCTTCTCTTCCACATCTTCCGGGATGCGGATCGCATCGTCCAGCTGATCGCGCATAAACACCACGACACCCGCGACAACCACGCCCAGCAGAAGGGCAATGGCGAGATTCTTGGGCAGGCTGGGTGAAGAAGGCTCCAGCGGCGGATCGGCGCGGTCGATGATCGCCAGATTGCTGTTGGCGATACCGGCGGCAGCATTCAGTTCACGAAAACGCTGCAGCAGGCCGTCATACAACGAACGATTGGTATCCGCCTCGCGCGCCAGCGTGTTGTAACGCACGGCACGATCCTGCTCGGCCAGCGTCGCACCCTGCAACTGCTCTACTTGCGCACTCAGCCGCTGCTCCGCTGCCAGCGCCGCTGTATATTGGGCGCGGATCGAATCGCGCACATTGGCGGCCACCTGGTTGAGCTGCTGATTGACCGTCGCCAGTTGCGCCTTGCCTTGCAGCACCGATGGGTGATCGTCGAGATAGCGTTCGCGGTTCTTCTTCAGTTCCGCATCCAGTTCGGCGCGGCGGGTCATCAGATCCTGCACCGTCGGATTGGAAAGAACGGCCGTGGAGGTGAAAAGCGGGGTCGATTGCTCGGCCCGCCAGCGTCCTTCGGCGGCAATCCGCTCAGCCTTGGCGGCATTGGCCGCCTGGTTGATCTGCATGAGGCTGGAGGTGGTCACGCTGTTCGAACCGCCATCGCCGCTCTCACCGTCGCCGGCCACTTCGCGCATGCGGATCAGGCCGGCGGTGCGGGCATAGGCATTCACCTCGCGCTCGGACGTTTCCAGCCGCGTACGCGCTTCTTCCAGCTGCTCGCCAATGAAGCTGCGGGCATAGGCAGAACTGTCGAACCGACGCTGGAGATTGGCCTGAATGAATTCATCGGCAAAAGTGTTGGCAATCTGGGCCGACAGAGCCGCGTCAGTGCTTGAGAAGCTGATCGTCACGATGCGGCTGTTGCGCGGCAGAACCGCTTCCATGTTGGACTGCAGCAGACTGATCACATTCTCGCGTCGTTCGGCCTCCGAGGCGGTCTGCTCCGGCAGGGGCAGCCCCATTGCGGCATAGAAACGTTCATTGCCGATCAGATCCAGCCGCCGGGCGACCCGTTGGGCCAGTGCACGGCTGCGCAGGATTTCGAGCTGCGTGTTCAGGAACCGCTCGACATCCGAGGATTTGTTCAGCTCGGTCTGGGCATCCAGTTCTTCGCCCAGAACCTGTTCGCTCTGGTCGTTGATCTGCACGCTTGCCGAGGCGGTGTAACGCGGCGTGTCCAGCATGGTGAAGGCAATCGCCGCGATGACCGCCAAGCCGATAATGGCCGCGATCAACCAACGATTGCGGCGCACCAGCGCCAGAACATAGCGTACAACTTCACCGATGGCGCCAGGGCCATAGACCCCCATTGGCAGGCCATAGGGTTGCTGCCCGTCATAGGCGGGCTCGTGAGTCACCGGCGCGGGCACGTTCACTTGTCGCTCCTTGCGTCCATTGGACCGCTGAACCCCACGGCCATCAGAACCGCGTGAAGATGTTGAACAGAGGCGCAGCCTCCAGGATATCGCGCCACACGCCGCGCACTGCAGAGAAGCCGACCACAACGACGTCGCCCGGCAGGATCTGCGGATCGGGCGCGGTGCCCGAACGAACGTCGGTGAGGTCGAAGCGCGCGCCCATCCGCTGGCCATTGACCATGCGGAAGATCAGCACCTCGTCCATCTTCGCCGTGCGCGCGGGACTGCGTGCCAGCGCCATGGCCGTCAGCAAGGTGGCGCCGGGCTGGATCTGGTACACGCCTGGCTGAACTACGTCGCCTTCCACCGAAACGGTCGAGGAAAGAGCCTGCTTCACCGACACGGCCACCCGCGGATTGCGAAGGTAGCCATTGCCATAGGCACGCTCGATCTGTTGCGAGAGTTCGGCCTGGTTGAGCCCCGCCGCGCGGATTTCCCCGATCAGCGGCAGATAAAGATTACCCGATCCGTCGATCGCTATTTCGCCGACGGTCAGATCCGGTTCCTGGAAGACGTTGATTGCCAGGACGTCGCCCGAATGGAGCAGATAAGCCCCGCTCTGTTCCGCTGTGGCGGCGTTCAGTACGTCATAGGCCGCCGATCCGGTCGGCAAATCGGGGTGCAGCTGCGGCTGGCAGGCCGCCAGCAGGGCAAAGGGGGCAAGCCACACAAGGCTGAAAGGTTGGGCTCTTCGCACTGTTTTCCCTTCAGTCACGACCGGAAAAAGCTCCGCTCCCCGGCCTCGAAAAGTCTTCCGCCTCTTCAACTGGCGCCACGCTTCCGGCAGCCTCGTCTGAAAAGTCGGATTGCTTCGAACAAGCACGCGGCGAGATTGCCGCAAAAACGGTTAAGAAATCGCCGCTGAAAGGCGCCCTTTAGCAGGACAATATCGCAGAAAGCCCATGAGCTTGTGGGGAAAATGCCGTGATGGGCAGCGGGTTGCCCCTGCATCACCTGCACCTGCGGCATGCCCGGCCGAAGGCTCAGCCGGGGCTGTCGCTGCCCTTCCCGCCAGCAAGAGCCAGAAGCGCGCCGCCCAGGCCCGCAAGGCCAAGCACGATTTCGAACGGGAAGCCGCCACCGGAGCTCAACTTGTAGCCACCCGGCGCGGGCTTGCAGCGGAACGGTGCGCCCTTGGGGCTGAGAACCACACGACCAGCCTTGTCGACATTGACGTGCTTCTTCTTCAGCTTGAGCGCCTCGTCGGTCACTTCGATGCAGCGCCATTCGTTTTCGACGCCCGCCGAATAGGGAACCGAACCCACGCTCGCAGCAAGCATGGGCAGCGCCTGAGCGGAGCGGGTGGCTGCGGCAGCATAAACCGGATTGGCCGAGATCATCGCACCCAGCGCGCAAACCGCCAGACCGATGTTGATTTTCCTGATCATTTCCATTCCCTCATTGGGCACGAAGGCCCTGACCCACTCTATGGAACGATGCGATTGTTATCCCATTAAGAGATACCCGACCACCCGTTTTCTCGCACACGCAGCATTTCAATGGTTAGCGGAGACCAGCTGCGAGATGGCAGGAAACATTAGATTATATACGTAAAATCAGTAACTTAAAAAGTTATCGAACACTTGATCGTCAGCGCTTCGGCGCGGCGGCCCGTGCAATTTCCGCGAGACCCTGCGAGAGCAGCAGTTCGGCCGACTGGTTGTTCGTCAGCAAGGCGCGGTGCAACTCCACCAGCCGCGCGACCAGCCGATCCAGCTTGCGTCCACGCCAGCGCCGCAACTGCACGGAAAGGTCGCGCTCATCGCGCCAGAATATCCGCCGGGCACGCTTTTCAGCCTCCAGCAGGACATTGATGTCGCCGCGCGGGCCAAGTTTAGCGGCAAGCGCGGCGAGCTGCGCCGCGCGGCGTTCGAGCGCGAGCAACAAGCCCACCGGGTTCATCGAGGTTTCGCGCATGCGGTGCAATTCGCCAGCCAGCTTGCCCGTCTCTCCGGACAGCACCGCGTTCACCAGCGGCATGAACCCGTCTTCTTCGGTCTTGGCTCCAACCGCGTCGAGCGCATCTGCATTCGCATCCTTGGGCTCGATCGCGCTGGCATCGAGATAGAGGGCGAGCTTGGTCACTTCCGATTGCGCCAGCCGTACGTCCAGCCCGGAGGCACGCGCAATCCGTTCCGCAAGATCGCCCGAAAGCCGCAGCCCCGCCACACTGGCCATGGTCCGCACGGATTGGGTAACCTGAGCCAGATCGGGCGGATAGAACATCGCCACCAGCGCATCGTCGCGCTTTTCCAGCAGCTTGGCCGTGCGTGACTTGTCCGTGGCCGCCGTGGCAATGACCAGCACGGGGCAGGGCTCGCCCTCCTTGGCGTCGATCGCCTTGAGCAGCAGGTCCAGCGCATCATGCACTTCATCGCCATTGGCGCGCACCACGATATGGCGCGTATCGCCGAACAGCGAAGTCGAGCGGGCTTCGTCGCCCAGAAGGACGGGGTCCTTGCGCAGATCGCCGCCCTGTATCTCCACCCGCTCGCCCGCATCGGGCAACAGCGAGACGATGCGTTCCGCCGCCGCGGAGGCGCCTGCCTCGTCCTGCCCGCAGAAGAAGAAGACCTTGCAGGCGCCGGCTGCGCGTTGCGCGCTATTGGCGAAATCGCGCTGGGTAGCCTTCACGGCTCTTTGCGCAGGGTCAGCGCGAGACGCGTCACGATCCGGTCGGCCACATCGCGGGCGAGGTTTTCGAGCGCGGTCTGCTCTGCAGCGATGGTGGCATATTCGGAACTGACCACATCGATACCGGCATCGGAACCGTCGCTGGCATCCAGCAGCACTTCGCCGGTTGCCGTATCCACCAACTGATAGCGCGCGCGCAGGGTGCGGCGTTCACGGCCAATCGTATCGTCGGTCAGCAGGCCGAGACCTTCGAGATTATCGTCGAGCCGGACATCGAGCCGATAGCGCGCCGATCCATCGGGCTCGCCCAAGCGGTCGCGCAGGGCATTGCGCACCAGCCAGCCAGCCTGCCCCTCGATCGCGGGAATATCGACCGAGGCAAGCGAGCGGGCGACTTCCCCGCTGCCGCCCCCGGCATACATCGGCTGGAGCCCGCAGGAAGCGAGCACCGGCGCAATCAGCGCCAGAGCAAAAAGGCCGCCTGCGCGCCTCATGCCACGAGATTGACCAGCCTGTCGGGCACCACGATCACCTTGCGCACTTCCGCTCCATCGAGTGCACGCTGCACTTTCTCGGAAGCGAGGGCAAGCGCCTCAAGCTCTTCCTTCGACGTGCCCTTGGCGACGGTCAGCGTATCGCGCAGCTTGCCCTTCACCTGAACAGCCACCGTGACCTCGTCTTCAACCAGAAGAGCCGGATCGACTTCAGGCCATTCGGCATCGGCCACCAGCCCGGTTTCACCCATCGCGGCCCAGCCTTCTTCGGCTAGGTGCGGCATCATCGGCGAGGCGAGCAGCAGCACCGCCCGGATCGCCTGCGAGCGGCTGGCAGAAGGCGCGGCCTTTTCGGCAGCGCTGGTCAGTTCGTAGATCCGGGCAACGGCCTTATTGAAGCTCAGCGCCTCGATATCGTCGGCCACGGCGGCGATGGTCTGGTGCACCTTGCGATCGAGCGCCTTGTCCTCGCCAGTGGCAGCCGCATCGTACTGGCCGAACAGGCGCCACAGGCGCTGGACGAAGCGCCAGCAGCCTTCGATGCCGGCTTCCGACCAGGGCAGGTCGCGCTCTGGCGGGCTGTCGGACAGCATGAACCAGCGCACCGCATCAGCGCCATATTTCGCGACGATCTCGTCCGGGTCGACGACGTTCTTCTTCGACTTGGACATCTTGATGACGCGGCCGATCTCGACCGGCTGGCCATCATCCTTCAGCACCGCACCATCCGCGCTGCGATCCACTTCGCCGGGGCTGAAATAGACGGGGCGCCCGTCTTCCTCGCGCGAATAGGTCTCGTGCGTGACCATGCCCTGCGTGAAGAGCTGGGCAAAGGGCTCCGCCACGTCCAGCTTGCCGATGGCCTTGAGCGCGCGGGTCCAGAAGCGGGCGTAGAGCAGATGGAGGATCGCATGCTCGATCCCGCCGATATATTGCTGCACCGGCATCCAGCGCGCGATCTCTTCGGGATCGAAGGGCCGGTCGGTCGACTGGCTGGCGAAGCGCAGGAAATACCACGAACTGTCGACGAAAGTGTCGAGCGTGTCCGTCTCGCGTTCGGCCGCGCCCCCGCAAGCCGGGCAGTCGACATGCTTCCACGTCGGATGGCGGACCAGCGGATTGCCGGGAATCGACATGTCGACATCTTCCGGCAGGGTAACGGGCAGCTGGTCCTTGGGAACCGGCACCACCCCGCAACTGGGGCAGTGAATGAAGGGGATCGGTGTGCCCCAGTAACGCTGGCGCGAAACGCCCCAGTCGCGCAGGCGCCACACGGTCTGGCCCTGTCCCCAGCCTTCGCTTTCGGCACGGGCGATGACGGCGGCCTTGGCATCGCCCACGCTCATCCCGTCAAGGAAACCGGAGTTGACGCATATCCCGTCGCCAGCCTCGGCCTCACCCGCGAAGGGCTTGTCGGCATCGTCGGTGCTGGAGGCGACCACGCGGGTGATCGGCAGGCCGTATTTGGTGGCGAAATCGAAGTCGCGCTGGTCATGCCCCGGCACGGCCATGATCGCGCCGGTGCCGTAATCCATCAGCACGAAATTGGCGATGTAGAGCGGCAGATCGGCACCGGTGAAGGGATGTTTCGCCGTAATGCCGGTATCGAAGCCCAGCTTCTCGGCGGTTTCCAGCTCGGCAGCGGTCGTCCCGCCTTCACGGCACTTCTCGATGAAGGCCTGCGCCTCGGCATTATCCGCCGCGACTTTCTGCGCCACAGGATGATCCGCAGCCACGGCGACGAAACTCGCGCCGAAGATCGTGTCGGGCCGGGTGGTGTAGACTTCCAGCTTCTCCCCGTCCGACAGGGTGAAGGCGAATTGCAGGCCCTGGCTCTTGCCGATCCAGTTTTCCTGCATCAGCTTCACCTTCTCGGGCCAGTGCTCCAGCGAGCCGAGGCCGTCGAGCAGTTCCTGCGCGAAATCGGTGATCTTGAGGAACCACTGGGAAAGCTTGCGCTTCTCCACCAGCGCGCCCGAACGCCAACCGCGCCCGTCGATCACCTGCTCGTTGGCCAGCACCGTCTGGTCCACCGGGTCCCAGTTGACCGCGCTTTCCTTGCGGTAGACGAGGCCGCCCGCATAGAGATCGAGGAACAGCGCCTGTTCGTGGCCGTAATAGGAAGGACTGCAGGTCGCGACTTCCCTGCTCCAGTCGAGCGCAAAGCCCAGGCGCTGGAGCTGCGCCTTCATGTTGGCGATATTCTGATAGGTCCATTCGCCCGGATGGACGCCCTTTTCGATCGCGGCGTTTTCCGCGGGCATGCCGAACGCGTCCCACCCCATGGGGTGCAGCACCTCATGGCCGGTCATCGCCTTGTAGCGGGCAAGCACGTCGCCCATCGTATAGTTGCGGACGTGGCCGATATGGATGCGCCCCGAAGGATAGGGGAACATCTCCAGCACATAGCTGCGCGGCTTGGTGGAAGAATCGTCAGCGCGGAAGCTCTGTGCTTCGTCCCACGCGCGCTGCCAGCGCCCGTCGGCCTGCGACGGATCGAATCGTGTTTCGCTCATGATGTGCCCCTAGGCCGTAAACTCATAATTGCCACCCTCGAGGCATCCAAATGGCGAACATATCGGGCCGAAAGACGCGCCGCGACGGCTTGCTGCCATTGCAAGCGTCTTTCGGTCCGAGATGGAAGCCATTTGGATGTCCCGCAGGGATTTGACCAAAATGGCCCGGCGCCGCGTCGGAAAGGCTGGAAATATCGATATATTCCTGCGCCTTTCCTCCTTGCGCTGAGCCATTTTGCCTCAAACCTCGAGCGTGGCAATTATGAGTTTACGGCCTAGAGCCTCATCGGCCCGGATTGAAGCACCTCGCGCGGAATTGCACCGCGGCCGAGGCGCTCCGACTCTTTAGATGGATCAGCCGAGGGTCGAGCGGCGCAGGTCGCGTGCCTTGGTGAGGATGATGTCTTCCAGCTTCTGGACCGTGGCGGCTTCCACCGGCGCTTCGACCCAGACCCCGCCCTGCAGCACCTGGCGGCTGGCCGCCACGCGCAGTGCATCGGCCCGCAGGTCCTGATCCAGAATCGTGACCGACAACTTCATCCGTTCATTCGGATTGGCGGGATTGGCGTACCAGTCGGTCACCACCACGCCCCCGGCACTGTCGGCCTGGGTCAGCGGCATGAAGGCCAGCGTTTCGAGCGTGGCGCGCCAGAGGTAGGAATTGACGCCGATCGAGGTGACCTGAGCGGCCGCCACATCCAGCTGCGGCCGCTTGTCGCGCCCGCCACCGCATGCCGCAAGGGCAGCAAGCGCGCCCACGACCAGCAGGGCCCGGCCTGCGCGCTTCATCGAAGAAATCCCGTTCCCGCTGCTGACCGTCATCACGAATGTCGTTCCCGTTGCTCGTCAAAGGCAGGCGCAAGGCCCCTGCAGGGCTTCCGCCGCATCCGAGCCTCTATAGCCACCGCACCGCGTGCGGCAAGTGCGGGCGAGGCCTTGCGGACAGGCCGCAATGCGCAGCCCGGGCGTGAATGCGCGCTTAACCGTGCCACACCGGAACGGATGCCCGGAAAAAGCAAATTGTGGACGCGCTGCAACACTCCTGCAAAACAGACGTCGTAGATCAAATTCGAATCTGGTCATCCGCTTGTGGAAAAACTATCGGTGTCAGGTGAGAGTTAATGGGCCGATTCCCCTGATCTGTAAGGGAAGGTTCAGGATCATAGGCGTTTGATACGTCCGCACTCTGGGACAAGGTGTAAGGGGTAATGGCAAGGCAGCGTAAATCGGCACGGCGTAGCGGGTTTCCCGCAGCGCTCGCATTTGCCGGTGCCGCGTTGCTGGTGGCTGTTCCTAGCGCCGGCCTCGCGCTTGGCGCGCTTGATGTCGAGGGCATCAGTGTGCCGGCTTCCGCAAGGCTCGCGTCCTTCACGCCCGCTTCGGTCGATCCGCGCCTTGCCGAACTCGTCGCTCAGAAATCGGTGCCCGGCACCAAGCTGATGCGCTTCACGCCCGCAGGCGCGGCTGACCGTGCCGCACGCCCGGTTACCGTGGCCGTGCGAGTGGATGGCAATGCCTCCCGCGTGATCTCCGTGCGTCAGGCTTTGGGCACCGTCGGCGATTCGCAGGCCAGCGTGGCAGTCGCCCGCATCACGCCCACCCGCTACAATCTCGGCCGCTCACTTGGCTATCAGAGCTTTGCTCGCCCGCCGATGCTGTCGAAGGACCTGAACGACGCGGCGATCCCCGATCTGGCCGCGTTCCAGCCGTCTGCCGGGGTTGCGGAAAAGCCCAGCCGCTTTGCTGCCCGCATCGCACTGGATCAGGACGACAAAACTGGCCGTGGCCCGCGCACTCGCGATTCGCTCGGCGATCAGACCGTGGATGTCGGCGGCAGCTATTCGCTTACCCGCAACCTCAACGTCACGGCTGGCGTACGCTATTCGCAGGATCGCGACCGGCTGGAACCGCTTACCAATGGCAAGCAGGACAGCCAGGCCGTCTATGTCGGAACGCAATTCCGCTTCTGATCCGACGCTTCTGTCGCGAGTTTGAAAGAACCCCGCAGCAATGCGGGGTTTTTCTTTGCCTGCTTTCCCGGTTCCCCGTAACGATGGCCCCGAGGAGAGCGAGGTACGAAAACATCATCTGAAAAGGAGCATACATGGCACGCGTCGCAATCGTCACCGGCGGTACTCGCGGCATCGGCAAGGCGATCTGCCTCGCCCTGAAGGAGCAAGGCCGAACCGTGGTGGCAAATTATGCCGGCAACGAGGAAAAGGCCCGCGCCTTCACCGAGGAAACAGGAATCCCCGCCTACAAATGGGATGTGGGCGACCATGATGCGACGCTGGCGGGCTGCGCAAGAGTGGAAGCCGAAGTCGGCCCGATCGAGATCGTGGTCAACAATGCGGGCATCACGCGCGACGCCACGCTCCACAAGATGAGCTTCGAGGACTGGAACGAGGTGATGCGAATCAACCTCGGCGGCTGCTTCAACATGGCCAAGGCCTGCTTCCCGGGCATGCGGGAACGTGGCTGGGGCCGCATCGTCAATATCGGTTCGATCAACGGCCAGGCCGGCCAGTATGGCCAGGTGAACTATGCCGCGGCCAAGAGCGGAATCCACGGCTTCACCAAGGCGTTGGCGCAGGAAGGCGCGCGTGTCGGCGTGACCGTTAACGCAATCGCCCCAGGCTATATCGACACCGACATGGTCGCCGCCGTGCCAGAGCCAGTGCTGGAAAAGATCGTCGCCAAGATTCCCGTCGGCCGCCTGGGCCATGCGGAAGAGATCGCGCGCGGCGTCGCCTTCCTCACGGCGGAGGAAGCGGGCTTCGTCACCGGCTCCACCATGTCGCTCAATGGCGGACAGCATATGTATTGAGGCGCAGCCTGCGCTTCGGAATGGGTATCGGGATGGCAGGGACGCGGATCGAGACTGACACATTCGGCGAGATCGCCGTCCCGGCCGACCGGCTGTGGGGGGCGCAAACCCAGCGCAGCCTCGAGAATTTCCGCATCGGCGGCGAACGCATCCCGCTGCCCGTCATCCATGCGCTGGGTTTGATCAAGCAGGCGGCAGCCCGGGTGAATGCCCGGCTGGGCCTGCTTGATCCCCGCCTTGCCGATGCCATTGCCGTGGCTGCGGGCGAAGTGGCCTCGGGCGCGCTGGACGACCATTTCCCGCTGGTGGTGTGGCAGACCGGGTCCGGCACCCAGAGCAACATGAACGCCAACGAAGTGATCGCGAATCGCGCCAACCTGGCCCTTGGCGGACAATTGGGTGCCAAGAGCCCGGTCCACCCGAACGATCATGTCAATCTGGGCCAGTCCTCCAACGACACCTTCCCCAGCGCGATCCATGTCGCCGCCGCGCGCGAAGTGACGGGCCGTCTGCTGCCTGCCCTGCGGCTGATGCATGTCTCGCTTTCCGCCATGGCCGAGGCGTGGGACAGGATCGTCAAGATCGGCCGCACGCATACGCAGGATGCAACGCCGCTCACCCTGGGCCAGGAATTTTCCGGCTATGCGCGGCAAGTAGCCGCCGGGATCGAGCGGATCGAACTTACTCTGACCGGCATCTACGCACTGGCCCAGGGCGGAACGGCCGTGGGCACCGGCCTCAACGCGCCGAGCGGTTTCGGCGAGGCAATGGCGCAGGAAATCGCCGCGATCACGGGCTTGCCCTTCACCAGTGCGCCCAACAAGTTCGAAGCGCTGGCAAGCGAGGACGGGCTGGTCTTCGCCCATGGTGCGCTCAACGCGCTCGCCGCCGGGCTCTACAAGATCGCCAGCGACATCCGCCTGCTCGGCTCCGGTCCGCGCGCGGGGTTGGGCGAATTGGCCCTGCCCGCAAACGAGCCGGGCTCGTCCATCATGCCGGGCAAGGTCAATCCCACCCAGTGCGAAGCGATGACGCAGGTCTGCGCGCAGGTCTTCGGCAATAATGCCGCGCTGAGCTTTGCGGGCAGCCAGGGACAGTTCGAATTGAACGTCTATCGCCCGGTGATCGCGCAGAACTTCCTGCAATCGGTCCGACTGCTGGCCGATGCGGCGGAGAGCTTTACCGAAAACCTGCTGGACGGGCTGGAACCGCGCGAGGACAACATCGCCGCGGGCGTGGAACGCTCGCTAATGCTGGTCACCGCGCTTGCGCCGACGATCGGCTATGACAAGGCCGCCGCCATCGCCAAGGATGCCCACGCGAAAGGCACAACGCTGCGTGAAGCGGCGCTGGCCAGCGGGGCAGTTTCTTCCGAGGATTACGACCGGATCGTGCGCCCAGAAAAGATGCTGGGGCCCGACCGCGCCTGACAATAATGGACGATATCTATCATCCCCCGATCAAGCGTTCGGTCGAGATCGCCGGGCACAAGACCTCGATCAGCCTTGAACCGCTGTTCTGGGAATTGCTGCTCGATGCCGCCGCGCGCGAAGGCGTGCCGATCAATGCGCTTGTCGCGCGGATCGATGCGGAGCGCATCGCGGCGGAAACCCCACCGGGGCTGGCGGGCGCGATCCGACTATGGCTGGCGGCGCGCTACGGGGCTCAATAAGTCGCCGGCGGATCGCTCGCCGGGAAGCTCTCGTCGCTCGCTTCGTCTTCCTTGGTCCAAGGACGGCGGGCACCATCGCGCATTGCTTCGGGGCCGGCGTCGCGCACCTGGGTCTGGTTGCCGGGGGCCTGCTGCCCCTCGGCAAAGGCTGCAGGCGGCGCTTCCTGCTTGCTCTTGCGAAAGGCGCTATAGACGAAAGCGCCCAGTGCCGCGAAAATTCCGAGCCTGACGATTCCCATATGAGTCGCTCCTTTGCTGATTCATTGGAACAATGCCCAGGCTCGGCCAAAGGGTCCGAACAGGGGCTTAACCGTCGCCGACGCGTTCGATCTGTGCGCCAAGCAGCGCCAGCTTTTCTTCCAGCCGCTCATAACCGCGATCGAGGTGATAGAGGCGGTGAACCTTGGTTTCTCCTTCAGCCGCAAGGCCGGCGATTACCAGGCTCATCGAAGCGCGCAGATCGGTGGCCATCACTTCGGCGCCCGTGAGCTTCGGAACCCCATGGACGATGGCGGTGCGACCCGAGGTTTCGATATGCGCGCCCATGCGGTTGAGTTCGGGCACATGCATGTAGCGGTTTTCGAAGATCGTCTCGGTCAGCACGCTGGTGCCTTCCGCCCGGCAGAGCAGCGCCATCAGCTGGGCCTGCATGTCGGTAGCGAAACCCGGATAGGGGGCGGTGGAGAGAGTGACCGCCTTCAGTGGGCCGTCCGCCGCGACATGGATGCCGTCCTTCACTGCATTCACGGAAACGCCCGCATCGCGCAGGGCCTGCACCGTGGCTTCCATTTCCTCGAACTTCGCGCCCTGCAGCGTCACTTCGCCGCCAGTGATTGCCGCGGCGCAGGCATAGGAGCCGGCCTCGATCCGGTCGGCCATCACCTTATAGGTCGCGCCATGCAGGCGCCGCACGCCATGGATGATGAGGTCCGACGTGCCGATGCCCTCGATCTCCGCACCCATGGCCACCAGAAGATTGCACAGGTCTACGATCTCGGGCTCGCGCGCGGCATTGTGGAGCGTGCTTTTGCCGTTGGCCAGCACGGCCGCCATCAGCGCATTCTCCGTCGCCCCCACCGACACGACCGGGAAGGAATAACGCCCGCCCGGCAGGCCGCCATCGGGAGCGCGGGCACGGACATAGCCCGCCGCCAGTTCGATCTCCGCGCCGAAAGCCTCCAGCGCGCGCAGATGCAGATCGATGGGGCGATTGCCGATGGCACAGCCACCCGGCAGCGAAACGGTGGCCTCGCCCGCGCGGGCCAGCATGGGGCCCAGCACCAGGATCGACGCGCGCATCTTGCGTACCAGATCGTAAGGCGCGGTGGTGGAGGTAAGGCGCGTTGCCTCCAGCGTCATCACCCGGCCGAAATCTTCCGGCCGCGCACCCGCGATGGAGGTCGAAACGCCGAACTGGGTCATCAGGTGCTGGAAGCCGTCAATGTCGGCCAGGCGCGGCAAGTTGCGCAGGGTCACCGGCTCGTCTGTCAGCAGGGCGCAAGGGAGCAGGGTGAGCGCGGCATTCTTTGCGCCGGAGACGGGAATAGTGCCGGAAAGGCGGCGTCCGCCTTCGATTATGATCTTGTCCATGATGCCGTTTAACCCGAATGCGGAACGGGGCAAGCGGCCTCTGGCGATTAGTTAATATCTGCAGGTTGACGGCCCGCTCCGGCCGTTCATACATCCCTGCCCATGACCAGCCGCAAACCGATCAAGAAAGCCGTTTTTCCAGTCGCCGGACTGGGCACGCGCTTCCTCCCCGCGACCAAGGCAATCCCCAAGGAAATGCTGCCGGTGATCGACCGGCCGCTGATCCAATATGCGGTCGACGAAGCGCGGGAGGCTGGGATCGAACAGATGATCTTCGTCACCGGGCGCGGCAAATCGGCAATCGTCGAGCATTTCGACGTGGCCTATGAATTGGAATCGACGCTGGCCGAGCGCGGCAAGGACCTCTCCATTCTCGAGCCGACCCGCGCCACGCCGGGCGATATCATCACCGTACGCCAGCAGGTCCCCATGGGGCTTGGCCATGCCATCTGGTGCGCGCGCGCCATCGTGGGCGACGATCCCTTCGCGATCTTCCTGCCGGACGAGCTGATGATCGGCACGCCGGGCTGCATGAAGCAGATGGTGGAAGCCTATGAGGAAGTGGGCGGCAATCTGATTTCCGTACTGGAAGTGCCGATGGAGGAAGTCTCCTCCTATGGCGTGATTGCCCCGGGCGAGACACAGGGCGCACTGACCGAAGTGAAGGGGCTCGTCGAAAAACCCAAGCGCGAGGATGCGCCTTCCAACAAGATCATTTCCGGCCGCTATATCCTGCAACCCGAGGTGATGCGGACGCTGGAAAATCAGGAAAAGGGTGCTGGCGGAGAAATCCAGCTGACCGACGCCATGGCCAAGATGATCGGCCAGCAGCCGTTCCACGCCGTGACCTTTGCCGGCCGCCGTTACGACTGCGGCAGCAAAACGGGCTTCATCGAGGCGACCCTTGCCCTGGCGCTGGAACGCGAGGACATGGGCGAGGAAGTGCGCGCGATCGCGAAGCGTCTGCTGGCCTGATACTTCAGGCCGGCGCCCCCGCTTCTTCGGCAGGCGCGCGCGAGGCAAAATGGCGCGCGATGAATTCGGCATGGTCCGGAACGGTACGCGCTGACTCCTCCAATTCCTGCACGATCTGCCTGATCTGACGCGCGGCAAAGGCCGGTTCGGCGCGGTTCGCCAGCGCATGGACCGCGCGGGGCAGGCAACGCTGGCCAATCAGGATCGCGCTCCAGCTGCCGAGCTGGAACAGGTGATTGCCTTCCACGTCCAGAATCCCGCGCTCGCGCCACAGGGCCAGCGTTTCGATCAGACTGTCGGGCAGCCGCATCGTTGCGCAGTGGCGCCAGAATTCGGAATCGCTGCGTTCGTTGAGGTGGTAATGGGCAATGATGAAATCGCGCACGCGGTTCCATTCGATGCCCGTCTCGCGATTGAACCGATCGCGCAGGCGATGGTCCATCGCCCTGGTGGGGAAACTCTCGATCAGTCGTTCGAGCGCCGACTGCACCAGATGGATGCTGGTCGATTCGAGCGGCTCGAGGAACCCGAAGGACAGGCCGACTGCCACGACATTGTTCACCCAGGCGCGGTTGCGGCAACCGGTAGTGAATTTGATCAGTCGGGGGCTGTCCAGCGCAGGCGCATCGAGCGTGGCGAGCAGGCGCTGTTCTGCCTCGCTCTCGCTGCTGAAGGCACTGGTGAAGACGTGCCCGTTGCCGGTGCGATGCTGGAGCGGGATGCGCCATTGCCAGCCCACCGGGTGAGCGATGGCCTTGGTATAGGGCGTGATCGAGCCGGGCGCGCGCTGAGTGGGAATAGCCAAGGCACGGTCCGAGGGGAGGAACTCGCTCCAGTCCTGGAAGGGTTCTTCCAGTTCACTGCCCAGCAGCAGGCTGCGGAAGCCCGAACAATCGATGAAAAGATCGGCCTCCAGCCGTCGGCCATCCTCCAGCACCACCGCCGAGACGTGCCCATTGGCGGGATTGCGCTCCGCCCCTGAAATCTTGCCTTCCACGCGCTGTGCCCCGCGCGATTCGGCAATCTTGCGCAGATGGGAGGCGTAGAGATGCGCATCGAAATGAAAGGCGTAAGTGAAGCGACCCAGCGGATCGCGCGGCTGGCGATTGGGCAGGGCGAAGCGATCGTATTTCGCCAGCGTCCGGGCTGGGAAAAGTTCCTCCCACGCGGGATAATCGGGCTCCCCCGCCAGACGGCCCAGCAACCACCAATGGTGGAGCTTTACCGCCTCGTCGATCTCGCGACCCGTGCGGCCGAACTGGTGCAGATAGCGGTCGCCTATACGGCCCCAATTATGGAACTCGATGCCCAGCTTGAAGGTAGCGTGCGTATCCCGAATGAAGGCGCCTTCATCCAGCCTGATGAAGTTGTTGAACTTCTTGATCGGCGGGATAGTAGCCTCGCCCACGCCGATAATGCCGATCGCATCGCTCTCGACCAGCGTGACGCTAGTATCCCGTCCGAGATAAGTGGCCAGCATGGTCGCGGCCATCCAGCCGGAGGAGCCCCCGCCCACTACCAGAACCGAGCGGATCGCATCCTTGCGGGGATCGACGGGCAGATATTCGTCAGGTGCCAGATCGGTCATGCGCGCCAACATGAACGATTTGCCGCCGAAGACAAGCTGGTGGAATGCAGGCAGCAAAAAGGCGGCGAGGGATACCCTGCCGCCTCATGCAACTGCCATTGGGCAGGCTGCTTATTCCTCGTCGTCGTCCGGACCGCCCAGAGCACCTTCAGCAACCTTCTGGTCAAGGTTGGCCATGGAAACTTCGCCCACGAGATAGGGGCTGGGGTCCACGGCGACGCCGCCGACGCGCACTTCATAGTGCAGGTGCGGCCCAGTGGAGCGGCCGGTGGAACCGACATAACCGATCAGGTCGCCCTTGTTCACGCGCTGGCCGGCCTGAACCGCGAAGCCGGAGAGATGGCCATAGCGGGTCTGCAGTTCGCCGCCATGTTCGATCTGGATGTAATTGCCGTAGCTGGAAAACCAGTCCGCACGGGCGATCAGGCCATCGGCCGGAGCATAGACCGGCGTTCCGGTGGGAGCGGCGAGATCCATGCCCTTGTGATTGCGGCGGCCGCCCAGAACCGGATGGTTGCGCATGCCGAAACCGCTGGTGAGCGTCATCTTGGCGAGAGGCGAACGCGAGGGCACCGAGATGGTGACGCGCGCCGCAGGCATCGCGATGCCCGTGCCGCTGTCGAGCGACTTCCAGCTGGCGAAGAGCTGGCTGAATTCTTCATCACCCTTGCCGAGCTGGGCGTCAGGGCCGTCGGTCAGGTTGTGAACGGTGGTGCTGATCTGGGCAGCGGTGGCTTCGGTCTGAGCCGAGGCGGGGCTTGCCCCCATAATTGCCAGAGCTGCGAGCAGAGCTGTCGGCAGGGTGCGAAGCGAAAGCGAAAATACCATGAGCGACCTGTCTGTCCCGTCCTAAAAATCTTGTGCGGCTCCCGCCGCCCTCGATCCCCCAAGAGCGATGGCCCAGGAAAAGGCCGGTTCTAACTGTTCAAAGTCAGGAATGTGACCCCGAACCCCCATTTGCTGACAGGGTGGTAAACAGGGCCGCGCTCAGGTGGCAAGCGCGCCGTAGTAGCTCAGCGATAAACCGGCTGCTGAACGCGCTGAGTCGTTGAACGGTGGCTTAATCGCACCCGTAAAGTGGGCCGCGACCAGTTCGCGCCAAAGGATTTCCGGGCTTTTTCCCGCCCCGGCGCTCCGTGCGGTGAAGTGTTTCGTCCCGACCGAAACATGGCGGATTTCATCGCAGAGAATCCGTTCGAGGATGCGGGCGCCGCCTTCGTCGCCCTGTGCGCGCACCCGTTCGAGCGTGGCGGGCGTGACATCCAGCCCGCGCGCTTCCAGCACCATCGGCACGACCGCAAGCCTTGCCGCGACATCGTGACGGGTCTTTTCTGCCGCTTCCCACAGCCCGCCATGGGCAGGCAGAGCACCGTAGAAGCTGCCCAGGACCCGCAGCTTGCGTTCCAGCAGGGCGAAATGCATCGCCTCATCCGCGGCGACCGAGAGAAAGTCCGAAACGAACTCCTCACCCATCTCGGCACCGAATCGCCCGGCCATGTCGAGCGCCAGATCGATGGCGACGAATTCGATGTGGCAGAGCGCATGCCACAGGGCGACGCGGGCCCGCTCCGAGCCGCCCTTGCCCCGCTTGGGCATGCGGTTGGGCGGCAGCAATTCCGGCGTTTCCGGCCATGCAGGCCTGTCCGGCATGCCGACGTCGAAGCTGAAATCCAGCCGACCCAGCCGCCAGTTTCGCGCCACTTCCCGCGTGGCGAAGACCTTCTCCCGCGGGTTCGCAGTAAGCAGGGCGGAACGGATCGCAGAGGCGACTGAGCAGGACATAAGGCTAGCTTGAAGGAACCGACCGGAACCTAGAGCGCCTTGGCCGCAGCCAGGACTTCCTCCGCGTGGCCCTTCACTTTCACCTTGCGCCATACGCGCGCAATCTTTCCGTCGCCGTCGACGAGATAGGTCGTGCGTTCCATGCCCATATAGGTGCGCCCATACATGCTCTTCTCGGTCCAGATGCCCAGCGCGTCGGCAAGGCCATCGGTTTCCGGATCGGAAGCGAGCGGAGCGGACAGGGCGTGCTTCTCGATGAATTTGGCATGCTTCTTCGGCGGGTCCTTGCTGATGCCCAGCAAGGCGATCCCGGCTTCGGCGAATTCTGCGGCCAAGGCGGAGAAATCCTTGTTCTCCGTCGTGCAGCCCGGCGTATCGTCCTTGGGGTAGAAGAACAGCACCAGCTTGCTTCCCTTGAAGTCCGAGACCTTCACGGCGCCGCCTTCGGGTTTTTCGAGGGCGATGTCAGGCACGGTATCGCCGATATCGGGGCGTTCGCTCATCATTCCATCTCCAGTGTTTCGCCAAAAGTAGCAGCCCAGGCCGCAGCGACGCCGTGGCGCGCTTCGGCCAGCAGTTCAAGCAGGTCGGGATAGGAAGCCGCACCGCAGCTGCGCGCCAGCACGGCGCAGGCGGCGACGGACGGTTCCTGCGAATCGGGGGCGAGCAGCCGCGCGGCGACCAGCACCCGGATCAATACCTTCTGCGCCTTGAGCAGAGCTTCGGGCAGCAGGCCTGCTTCCACCAGCCCGGTCAGCGCCCCGACCATTTCCGGCGTGATCGCAATCCGTTCGCGCAGTTGCAGATAGTGGATCAGGAATTCCAGATCGACCAGTCCCCCGCGATGGAGCTTCACGTCCAGCACGCCCTTGGGCGGCTTATGCGCGGCCATCTCGTGCCGCATGGCGAGCACGTCGGCCTTAAGTTTTGCCGGATCGCGAGGTCTGTGCAGCACTTCGGCCAGGATCGCTTCCAGCCGGGCACGCGCTTCCGGCGGGCCGGCCAGCACGCGGGCGCGGTTGAGCGCCATATGCTCCCAGGTCCAGGCATCTTCCTTCTGGTACCGCTCGAAGCTGTCGAGGCTGACCGAGAGCGGGCCCTGATTACCCTGCGGGCGCAGGCGGGTGTCCACCTCGTAAAGCGGCCCTTCCGCAGTCGCGACGCTGAGCGCCGCCGTCACCCGCTGGGCGAGCCGGTTGAAATAGAGCGTGACGCCGAGAGGCCTTTCGCCATCCGACTGGAGATCGCCTTCGTCCCCGCCGCCGGTGCTGAACAGATAGATCAGATCGAGGTCCGAAGCATGGGTCAGCGCCCCGCCGCCCAGCCGTCCAAGGCCGAGCACCAGCAGGTCGTGCTGCGGAATGCGCCCGTGGACGCGAGCGAATTCTTCTTCCGCACCCTTGAGGCACACGTCCAGTGCAGCCTCAGCCGTACGACACAGCGCCTCGGCAATTTCGAGCGGGTCCTGTGCAGCCTCGATCAGCTGCACGCCCAGCGCGAAGCGGGTTTCGCCCACCACGCGGCGCACCCGGTCGAGCAGTTCCTCGTAACCCACGCCTTCGGGCAGGCTGCGCATGCGCGCGGCGAGTTCTTCCACGCTGCCGGGCAGATCGAGCGCGGTGGTGTCGATCAGCGCATCGAGCAGGTCGGGCCGCCGCGCCAGTTCATCCGCCAGCGGCGGTGCCAGTGTGAGGATCGCGACGAGCTGTTCCGTCAGCCCCGGCCGCGCCTCGAGCAGGCGGAACAAATTCACCGCGCTGGGGAGATTGACCAGCAGGGTCTCCCAACGCGCCACGGCCCGGTCGGGGTCCGGAGCCTTGGCCAGAGCTTCCAGCAAAGCAGGAAACACCGCTTCGAATGCAGCGCGGGCCGCCTCGCTGCGCAGGGCCCGCACGCGCCCGTCGCTCCATCCCGCGATCCGTTCGGCAAGATGCACGGGATCGGAAAAGCCAAGCTGGCCCAGACGTTCCGCGACGACGCCGTCCTGCCCGAGCTGCAGGGGAGAGGCTGCCCGGTCCGGCCCATCGAGTAACGCATCGTACCGGCTTGCAACCCTCTCGGTGATCTCCGCCAGTTCGCCCAGCAGCGCCGCGCCATCGGCCAGCCCGTCGAGCCGGGCGACATTGTCCAGCGCCTCGCGATCGGTCGGCAGGCTGTGCGTCTGCCGGTCGGCCACCATCTGCAGGCGGTGCTCGATCTCGCGCAGCCGATCATAGCTCTCGCCCAGCACCAGCGCGTCTTCGGCGGCGATGATCCCTTCCGCCGCCAGCGCATCCAGCGCCGCGCGCGTGCCGCGCAGCCGCAGGCTCGGCTTGCGCCCGCCATGGATCAGCTGATGCGTCTGGGCGAAGAATTCCACTTCGCGAATGCCGCCGCGCCCACGCTTCACGTCGAAACCCGGCCCCGGCGCCTGTGGTCCGCCATGGTGAGAGCGGATGCGCGCCGTCAGCCGGCGGATTTCCTCGATCGCCCCGAAATCGAGATTGCGCCGCCACACAAAGGGGCGGATCTGGCGCAGGAATTCCTCGCCCGCCGCAATATCCCCCGCGCAGGCCCGCGCGCGGATGAAGGCCGCCCGCTCCCACGCCAACGCCAGCGATTCGTAATGCGACAGGGCCGCATTGAAGGAGATCGCCAACGGAGAGACTTCGGACGCCGGGCGCAGCCGCAGATCGACACGGAAGACATAGCCGTCCGCCGTCTGCCGCGAAAGCGTTTCCACAAGGGTGCGTGCCACGCGCTGGGCGGCCTCGCCGGGCTCGTCCCGCTCGCGCCGGGGCAGGGTCTGCGGATCGTAGAGCAGGATCGGGTCGATATCCGAACTGTAGTTCAGTTCCCCCGCGCCGTGCTTGCCCAGTGCCAGCGCGGTGAAGCCCGCCGGCTCGGCATCCTCAACCCGTGCCCGGATCGCGGCGGTGATCGCCGCGTCCATCGCCCGGTCCGCGAAAGACGACAGCTCCGCCATCACCCGCGCCAGCGGAAATGCGCCTGCCAGATCGCCGATGCCCAGAGCGACCGCGAGCCCCCATTTCTCGCGCCGCAGGGCCGTGGCGGCATCCGGCGCGCCTTCGCCCACGGCCTTGGCCCAGGCCAGCGCTTCCTCGCCCTTGCCCGCTTCCAGCAGAGGGACAAGCTCAGGCTGCCGGTCGAGCCCCAGCGACAGGAAAGCCGAATGCTTGCGGGCCCTTTCGAGCGCGGATTGCCATGAACGTTCCATCGCCCCTTCCCTGCACCGCCGCGCCGGAGCGGGCAAGGCAGACCTGCCCGATATGGACGAACGGGTAGGAGGGACGGGCCGCGTGGCATGCTTGTCTCGTCCTTCACGCTCTGCCAAGGCTGCGGAGTTCACGCTTTCGAACAGGGTCCGCGATGCTACGCTTTCTCCTACCCGCCGGTGCAGCCCTGCTGCTGGCCGGTTGCGCCGCCACCGGAACCGAAGGCTCGGGAATGGCCAGGGGCATGACCGATGTCGCGGCGATGGACATTCCCGATGTCGAACCCGTGCCCGTCGACACCGCGCTGATGCGGGAGGTGACCAAGGAACTTTCGTCCGATGCCTATGAAGGTCGCTTTCCCGGCACGGCAGGCGAAACCAGGACGCTGGACTATCTGGTCAAACAGTTCACTGCCGCCGGGCTGCAGCCGGGCAACAAGGGCAGCTGGTTCCAGGACGTGCCTCTGGTGGAAATCACCGGGCGCGATTTCGGGCCGCTGAAAGTTTCCGGGCCCGGGCAGGAATTCGATCTGGCCCATAATGCCGATTGGGTGGGCGTGTCCTATCGCGAGCAGCAACAGGTCGAGGTGAAGGACAGCGAGTTGGTCTTCGTCGGCTATGGCATTGTCGCGCCCGAAAAGGGCTGGAACGACTATGCCGGGGTGAACATGCGCGGGAAGACCGCGGTGATCCTGGTCAACGATCCGGACTGGCTGACCGATGGGCTGGAAGGCCCCTTCGGCGGCGCGGCCATGACCTATTACGGGCGCTGGACCTACAAGTTCGAGGAAGCCGCCCGGCAAGGCGCGGCAGCCGCACTGATCGTGCATGACACGTTCCCCGCCTCCTATGGCTGGAATGTGGTGCAGGAAGGCTGGACCGGTCCGCAAGCCTTTGCCGAACGCGCCGATGGCGGGGCAGGGCAGACGCTGATGAATGGCTGGCTGCAGAACGATGCCGCCAAGAAGCTGATGGAAGCTGCCGGCAAGGATCTGGGCACGCTGGAAGGCGCGGCGATGCAGAAGGGCTTCAAGCCCGTGCCGCTGGGCCTTTCCATCTCCACCGCCTTCGGCAACGATATCCGCCGCTACAGCTCGAAGAACGTGATCGGCGTGCTGCCGGGCACGACCCGGCCTGACGAATATGTGCTGCATTCGGCGCACTGGGATCACCTCGGCCGCTGCGCCCCCGACGCCAAGGGCGACGATATCTGCAACGGCGCGATCGACAATGCGGCCGGCGTCGCCGCCATCGTCGCACTGGCCAAGGCACAGGCGCAGGCGGGGCCTGCAGCGCGCAGCATGGCCTTCGTGGCGCTGACAGCGGAAGAGCAGGGCCTGCTGGGCAGCGAATATCTGGCGGCCAATCCGGTATTCCCGCTCGATCATATCGTGGGCGGGCTCAATATCGACACCCCGCTGCTGGCGGGCCCGGCACGCGATGTGAGCGTGATCGGCGGCGGCAAGAGCGAGCTGGACGCCTTCCTCGCCAAGGTGCTGGAGAAGCAGGGCCGCTCCGCCACGCCCGACCAGTCGCCGCAGGCCGGCTTCTATTACCGCTCCGACCATTTCAGCTTCGCCAAGCGCGGCGTGCCGATGCTCTATGTTGAAGGGGGCGAGGATTTCGTGGATGGCGGCCCGGCTGCAGGCGGCGCATGGCAGGAACGCTACACCGCCAATGCCTATCACGCGGCGAATGACGAGTTCGATCCCAAATGGGACTTCTCATCGATGAAGCAGGATATGGAACTTTACTACATGCTGGGCCGGATGCTGGCCGAAAGCTCTGCCTGGCCCAACTGGGTGATCGGCGACGAATTCCGCCGCATCCGCGATGCCAGCTGCAAGACCAACAAGGCCGGATGCTGAGACACGCAATGACCTATCGAATGCCTTCCGAATTCGCCCCGCAGGACTGGCTGTGGATCGGCTTTCCCCACGATCCCGTGGAATGGCCGGATTCGCTGCCCCGCGCGCAGGAACAGATCGCTGCCTTCGCCAGCGCCGTGGCCGAAAGCGGCCAGCAGGCTCGGCTGCTGGTGCGCAACGAGGAGAACGAGGCGCGCGCCCGCTCGCTGGTGAGCGCCGCCGTGACGGTGGAACGGCGCATCTATGGCGATGTGTGGCTGCGCGATACCGGCCCGCTGGTGGTGATGGATGCTGCCGGAAACCGCATTGCCCGGCGCTTCGGCTTCAATGGCTGGGGCGGCAAATATCTGATGGATGGCGATCAGGAGATCGGTGCCGAAATCGCGCGCGATGCCTGGCTGGCAGTGGAAAACTGCGACTGGATTCTGGAAGGCGGCGCGATCGACAATGACGGAACCGGGCTGGTGGTGACGACCGAGCAGGTGCTGCTCAACCCCAATCGCAACCCGCAGCTTTCCCGCGCGGAAATCGAGCAGCGGCTGGCACGCGATCTGGGTTTCGCACGGGTGCTGTGGCTGGGCGACGGGCTGTTGAACGACCATACGGACGGCCATGTCGACAATCTCGCCCGCTTCGTGGCGCCCGGCGTGCTGGCGCTGCCCGTGGCAAGCGGAGCAAGCGATCCCAACGCCGAGGTCTATGACGATGCGCGCGCACGGGCGAAGGCCTTTGGACTAGAAGTGCGCGACATTCCCTCACCTGGACTGGTGGGTGGAGAAGACGCCGAGCCGGCGAGCTACATGAACTTCGCCATCACATCGAAACTGGTGGTCGTGCCGACCTATGGCACCGCCATGGACGAAGAAGGCGTTGCGGCAGTGGCGGCCTGTTTCCCGGATCGCGAGACCATCGGCCTGCCGGCGGACGGCGTGCTGGCCGGAGGCGGCAGCTTCCACTGCGCCAGCCAGCAAATGCCCAGCGCTATCGCCGGTAACGAGGCTTAACGCTTCGTTAGGAGATTCGGGGCGAGAACACATGCATGGCACGCGCTCTCGCCCTCTCTGATGGTATCGCACTCGATCCGGCCGAGGTTCTCCGCCGTATCCTCGTGTGGGGCTGCGCCTTGGCCCTGATTGCCGCAGGGCCCGCGCTTCCGGCGCTTTTCTAAGCCCCGATTACTTCCCCTTACCTGTGCGCGCCGCTTCCGCGGCCGCACCTTCCTTGCCCAGCTTGAGCATATAGGCGCGGATCGATTCGGCCTGATCCGCAGTCAGTTGCTCGGCAAAGCTCGCCATGCCGTTATCCTGCAGCGCGCCGTCGATCACCACGGAACGCCAGGCATCCGCGCTCAGCGCATATTGCGAGCGGAACAGGTCCGGATTGGTCGGCCCGGCATGGCAGATGCTGCAATAGGTCAGATACCACTTCTGGCCTTCCTCAAGCTGGGCCGGAGTGAACTTTTCGTCGCTCACCGCGAAGGGCGGGGGAATGTACGGCGGGCGCTCGGGCAGCCTGGCCGTGCCGCCGACCTTGAACACCAGCAACTGGCCCGGAGGGGGCGGGGTTTCCATCCAGTCCGCCGGACGCGCCATGCCCATGGAGCCGCCATAGCCGGCCAGCACGGCGACATATTGCACGCCGTTCACCCGGTAGGTGATCGGCCCGGCCAGCACGCCCTGCCCGGCATTGAAGGTCCACAATTCCTTGCCGTTGCGCGCATCATAGGCATGGAACTTGCCATAGGCATCGCCCTGGAAGACGAGGTTGCCGCCGGTCGCCAGCGTGCCGCCATTCCATGGCCAGGGCCGCTCGATCTTCCACGCGGCCTTCTGCTTCACCGGGTCCCACGCCACCAGCCAGCCCATGAAGGCGGCCTCATGCTCCTGCCCCTTGGGCGGCGGACCGCCCATGATGACGCCGGTGTTCCAGCGGCCCGGATGCCGCTCGTAATTCACATTGTCCTGCATCACGATGGGCGCGTGCATCGCCGGGATGTAGACCAGCCCGGTCTTGGGCGAATAGCTCATCGGCATCCAGGCATGGGCGCCAAGGCCCGAAGGATAGACCATGTAGGGCTTGTCGGCGAAACGCGCCTCGGGCCGTTCGACCGGCCTGCCGGTGACAAGGTCGATCTTCTCGGCCCAGTTCTGCGGCACGAAGTTTTCGGCGCTGATCAGCTTCCCGTTGCTGCGGTCGATCACATAGAAGAACCCGTTCTTCGGCGCCTGCATGAGCACCTTGCGCGGCTTGCCGTCGATGGTCAGGTCAGCCAGCGTGATCTGCTGCGTGGCCGTGAAGTCCCAGGTCTCGCCCGGGTTCACCTGATAGTGCCACTTGTATTTGCCGGTGTCGGGATCGAGCGCGAGGATCGAGGAGAGGAACAGATTGTCCCCCTTGCCCGCCGAGCGTGCGCGGTGGTTCCAGGGCGAGCCATTGCCCACACCGACGATCAGCTGGTTGAAATCGGCGTCATAGACCACCGAATCCCACACGGTGCCGCCGCCGCCCATTTCCCACCATTTGCCGTTCCAGGTCTTGCCCGCGAACTTGGCGAAGGCTTCGTCCGATGCGGCCCCGTCCGGCCCGTCCGCCGGATTGCCGGGCACGGTGTAGAAGCGCCAGACCAGCTTGCCGCTGTTGGCGTCATAGGCACTGACATAGCCGCGCACGCCCAGTTCGGCGCCGGAATTACCGATGATGACCTTCCCGCGCACCACGCGCGGCGCCATGGTGATGGTGTAGGGCTTCTTCTGGTCGACCGTGACGGTGGACCACACTTCCTTGCCTGTTCCGGCATCCAGCGCGATCAGCCTGCCGTCGATCGTGCCGACGAAGACCTTGCCTTCCCACACCGCAACGCCGCGATTGACCACGTCGCAGCAGGCGTGGACGCCCTTGGCGCCGATATTCTTGGGATCGTACTGCCACAGCACTTCGCCCGTATCGGCCTTCACCGCCATGACCTTGGACCAGGCAGTGGAGAAATACATGATGCCATCGACCACGATGGGCGTGGCTTCCTGCCCACGATTGGTGTCGAGCTGGACAGAGAAGGCAAGCCCCAGCTTGCCGACATTACCGTCGTTCACATCTTCGAGCGGGGAGAAGCGCTGCTCGGCATAAGTGCGGCCATAGGACAGCCAATTATCGGGATCGTCTTCCGCGGCGAGCAGCCGCTGTTCGTCGATTGCCCCGTTTTCCGCCTGCTGGCTGCAGGCCGCAAGCAGGGCCAAGGCCGCTGCCGCCAATGCGCGCTTGAACATCAATCCTCCCGATCCCCGGGGCGTTTCGCCCTTATGCGAGTGCACAATAGGCAGAAGCACGCAGGCCGCAAGCGCCGGTTTTCGCAGCGGGAGGCAAAGCCCCGCCGGTCCGCCCGGCGGGGCTTGCACAATCAGTTACGCAGATCGGGCGCCTTTGCCCCTGCCACCAGCCGCGCAATTGCCTCGTCGAGCGAGAGGAATTCCTGCTGCTGTTCGCCCAGCGTGCGCATGGCGACAGTGTTTTCCTCCGCCTCGCGCTTGCCCACCACCAGCAGGTGCGGAACCTTGGCCACGGAATGCTCGCGCACCTTGTAGTTGATCTTCTCGTTGCGAAGATCGGTCTCGACGCGGATGCCTGCCGCCTTGAGCTTCGCTTCCACATCGCGGGCATAGTCGTCCGCATCGGAAACGATCGTGGCGACCACGGCCTGCACCGGCGCCAGCCACAGCGGCATGCGACCGGCGAAATGTTCGATCAGGATGCCGATGAAACGTTCATAGGAACCGAAGATCGCCCGGTGCAGCATCACCGGGCGGTGGCGTTCGCCATCCTCGGCAATGTAGCTGGCATCCAGACGTTCGGGCAGCACGCGGTCCGACTGGATCGTGCCGACCTGCCAGGTGCGGCCGATGGCGTCCGTCAGGTGCCATTCCAGCTTGGGCGCATAGAAGGCGCCTTCGCCCGGCAGTTCCTCCCAGCCAAATTCCTCGGTATTGAGGCCAGCGGCAGCCACTGCGTCGCGCAGTTCGTTTTCCGCCTGATCCCACATCTCGTCGCTGCCGAAACGCTGTTCCGGACGCAGGGCGAGCTTGATCGAATAGGTGAAGCCGAAGTGCTTGTAGACCCGGTCAGCCAGCTGGCAGAATTTCTGCACTTCGTGGACGATCTGGTCTTCCCGGCAGAAGATATGCGCATCGTCCTGCGTGAACTGGCGCACGCGCATCAACCCGTGCAGCGCGCCATGCGGTTCGTTGCGGTGGCAGCAGCCGTTCTCGTAAATGCGCAGCGGCAGGTCGCGATAGGACTTGATGCCCTGCTTGAAGATCAGGACATGGGCCGGGCAGTTCATCGGCTTCAGCGCCATCCAGTCCGCATCGCCCGAGATGATCGGCCCTTCGTCATCGACGTTCGGAACCTCGTCGGGGATGACGAACATGTTCTCGCGATATTTGCCCCAGTGGCCGGACTGTTCCCACTGGCGGGCGTCCATCACCTGCGGCGTCTTGACCTCGCGATAGCCGGAATCGTCGATCGCGCGGCGCATATAGGCTTCCAGCTCGCGCCAGATGAGATAGCCCTTGGGGTGCCAGAACACCGAGCCATGCGCTTCCTGCTGAAGGTGGAACAGGTCCATTTCCTGGCCCAGCTTGCGATGGTCGCGCTTGGCGGCTTCTTCCAGCCGCGTCAGATGCGCGTCGAGCTGCTTCTTGTTCAGCCAGCCGGTGCCGTAGATGCGGCTGAGCATCGCGTTCTTCTGATCGCCGCGCCAATAGGCGCCCGACACGCGGGTCAGCTTGAAGGCGGCGGGGTCCAGCTTGCCGGTGGAGGCAAGGTGTGGGCCGCGACACATGTCCAGCCAGTCATCGCCCGACCAGTAGACCGAGAGTTCCTCGTTCTCGGGCAGTTCGGCGGCCCATTCGGCCTTGAAGCTTTCGCCCTGCTGCTTCCAGCGGCTGATCAACTGCTCGCGGCTCCAGACCTCGCGGCGCAGCGGCTTGTCCGCAGCGATGATCTTGCGCATTTCCGCCTCGATCGCGGGCAGGTCCTCATCCGTGAAGGGCCGGTCCTTCGGGGCGAAATCGTAATAGAAGCCATCGTCGGTAGACGGGCCGAAAGTAATCTGCGTGCCGGGAAACAGGCTCTGCACGGCTTCGGCCAGAACATGCGCGAAATCGTGGCGGGCCAGCTCCAATGCCTCCGCCTCGTCGCGCGAGGTGACCAGTGCGAGTTGTGCATCGCCGGTGAAGGGCCGGGTGATATCGACCAGCTCGCCATCCACGCGCGCGGCAAGGGCTGCCTTGGCAAGGCCCGGCCCGATCGCGGCGGCGACATCTGCCGGAGTGGAACCCACCGGCATTTCGCGAACCGAACCGTCAGGCAGGCTGATCTTCAACATCTCGCTCATCGAACCCGTCTTTCATTCCCGTGGCGGCGCCATGGCAGAATTGGCCGTGCGCGCAAAGGCCTGGCGTCGTTCAGTTCGGCAAGGTTCGGGAGGGAGACGCCGCACCGCCCGAACCCGGGCGGCGGTAAGCTTCGCTAAGCGACCGCACACCCCCGGGCGACCCGGGTGGTAGTAGTAGTCAGCGGCGTGAGGCAGTTTTGCGTCATCTCCTTGGATATAGGGAAGGTTGACGGCAAAGTCACCAAGGCAGCCGACAGGTACAGAACATTCTGCCAGGCCAGAATTTCTCAACCTTTTCCGCTTATCCCCGCACAATGTTCTTAACCTTACGGCACGGCCAGTTCTTGGCCGGATCGTGCGGGGCAAGGGGAGAACCTGATGAGGCATTTGTGGCGGATGGGCGCCGTGCGCGCATTCCGCTGGGTCTTCGGATCGCTGGAAAGGCGACTTTCCGGTGCGCTGCTTCTGATCGTGGTCGCCGCCGCGGCCTTGCAGATCGTATCCGACGAACGCGCGATTACCCTGCACGAAGAGAGCGAGGCGATGCGCATCGCTTCCGAAAACGCCGAGCACGCGGGCGAATTGATTCGCTCGGTCGCCGATTTTCACATGCAGTCCCACTTCGCCCTGATGCCGAACCAGCCGGAAAATGCCGAAGCGGACCTGACCGATACGGCCGTGCGCATCGATCAGCAGATCACTGCGCTGCGCCTGAACGGCGTGGAGATCTTCAGACTGCCGGACCACAGTTCCGCCTTTGACGATATGGGCAGGCTGGTGGCCGATATCCGCCGCGAGGCCGATCTCGACGGGCGGGATCTGGCGCTGCTGGTTTCCATCGAAGCGCGCACCGCACAGATGCAGAACCTTGCCCGCGCTATCGATAATAAGCTCGATGCGGAACGCGACCGGGCCTATGCCCGGATCAGTGCTTCCACCCATAGCTGGCACACGCAGGTCAGCGTGATCGGCATCCTGATGATGGTGCTCGCGCTGGTGATCCTGGCCGACCTGATCGCCAATATCCTGCCCGCCCTGCGGCGTATCAACCTGATCATCCGCCGCCTGGCCAGTGGCGATCTCGATGTCGAAATCGGTCACTTCAAGCTTGAGGAACTGGCAGCGCTGGCCGGTCCGCTGGAGACCTTCCGCCGCAATGCACTGGCGGTGCAGAACCTCGCCTATACCGATTCCGCCACCGGCCTGCCCAATCGCCGTTCCTTCATGGAGCTGACCTGCGCGAGACTGGATGCCGGGCCCCGCAAGGGCGAGGCCGGTCTGGCGGTGATGGTGGCCGACGTCGACAACTTCAAACACGTCAATGACGATTACGGCCATGCCTGCGGAGACCTGCTGGTGCGGCTGGCGGGCGAGCGCATGCAGGAAGTTCTGGGCCAGACAGCGATCGTCGGCCGGTCCGGCGGCGACGAATTCGTCATTTGCGCGCCATTTTACGATACGGCTTCCGCCTTCTCCATCGGCTCGCAGCTGGTCACCGCGATGCGCGAACCCTTCGACCTTGGCGGCTTCACGGTGACCGTTTCCATCTCGCTCGGCCTGGCGGAGGCGGCAGGGGAGAGCGGTGAGGCGGCAGTACACAGCTTGCTTAACCGGGCGGACCTTGCGCTCTACGCCTCCAAGAATAACGGCCGCAACCGTGCCTCCTGCTACACGAGGGCGCTGGAGAACGAGCGCGAGGCCGATCGCGGGCTGGAGCGCGAACTCGCCTCGGCCTTCGAACGCAGCCAGCTGCGGATGGTCTACCAGCCGATCCATTCCAATGTGGAGCGCGAGGACGAGGTAGAGGCGCTGGTCCGCTGGACGCATCCCCAGCTGGGCGAAATCTCCCCCTCGCGCTTCATTCCCGCAGCAGAGCGATCCAACCAGATCGTGCGCCTGGGCAGCTGGATCATCGAACGCTCGCTGGCCGACCTTGCAGGGTGGCAGGGCCTTTCCATGAGCCTCAACATCTCTTCGCTGCAGTTGCAGCAGGACGGGTTCGTCGGCTTCCTGATGCGCTGCTGCCGCAAGCACAACATCACGCCTCGCCGGGTGATTCTGGAAGTGACCGAATCGCTTTCCATCGAACGCAACACCCGCGCGCTGATGACACTGAACCTGCTGCGCAACGCAGGCTTTCGCATCGCGCTCGACGATTTCGGCACCGGTTATTCCTCGCTCTGCCTGATGAAGACCTTCAAGTTCGACCGGCTGAAGCTGGACCGCAGCCTGATCGCCGATCTGGGCAAGGACCCCACTTCGCAGGCCGTGTTCGACGCGGCAGTGACCATGGCGCTCAAGATCGGCGCCGAAGTGGTGGCCGAAGGGATCAGCGACGAGGAACTGGTGGAACCGGTCCGCCGTGCCGGCTGCACCCATATGCAAGGCTTCCATTACAGCCGCCCGATCGAGGCGCATGAAGTGCCCCCCTATTTCGCCCGCATGCATGAGGAACGCCGCCGGGTGGCGTGATCGACCCGCTCGGCCCCTTGCCGTTTGCGAGCGGCCGGACCACATTGCACCGCGATGAGCGAGACGCGCTTCCACACCCTGCCCGATGGCCAGCGGATTGCCTTCCGCAAGACCGAAGGGGACCAGACAGAAAGGGTAGGGCCCACGCTGGTCTTCCTGCCCGGCTATATGTCCGACATGGCGGGCAGCAAGGCGACTGCGCTGTTCGACTGGGCAATTGCCCAAGGGCGCACCTGCCTGCTGCTCGACTATTCCGGCTGCGGCGAGAGCGAGGGCGCATTTTCGGACGGCACGCTCACTCGTTGGCGGGACGAGGTGCTGGCCCTGATCGAAGCGCAGACGCAGGGCCCCGTGGTGCTGGTCGGCTCCTCCATGGGTGGGTGGTTGATGCTGCTTTGCGGGCTGGAACTCGGCTCCCGGCTGGCGGGCCTGGTCGGCATCGCCGCGGCACCGGATTTCACCCAATGGGGATATGATCCCGACCAGAAAGCCCTCCTGGCCGCAGGCGAGACCCTTCTGGAAGACAATCCCTACGGCCCCGAACCTACGCCGACCCATGCCCGCTTCTGGCGGGACGGGCAGGCCTTTTTGCTGCTGGATCAGGAGATCGCGCTCGATTGCCCCGTCCGCCTGCTCCACGGACAGGCGGACGAGGACGTGCCCTGGACTATCGCGCTTCAGCTGGCGGAGTGCCTGCGTTCAGACGATGTGCAGGTGGTGCTGGTCAAGGACGGCGATCATCGCCTCTCGCGCGAGGCGGACATCGCCCTGCTGCTGCGAACCGTCGACGCGCTCAGCCGGAACATCGCCTCATGATCGCTGCCGCCTTTCTCATTCCCCTGCTCGCCCAGGCCGCCGCGCCCGACATGGCCGGGTTCGAAGCTTACCGGATGCCCTCCACCCTGGAGCAGGACCGGCTGACCTACTGCCTCGATCAGGCAGCAAGCGATCCTTCCACTGCAATTGCAGCCGCCAGCAGCTGGCTCGATCAATCGTCAGGCGCGGAACGCAGCTTCCCCGGGCAATGTCTCGGCATGGCCTATATCAGCCTGCTGCGCTGGCGGGCGGCCGAGGCCGCGTTCCTTGCGGCGCGCGGCGAAGTTCCGGAAGCCACTGCCGGCCATCGCGCCAGGCTGGCCGCGATGGCCGGCAATGCCGCTTTTGCCGATGGTCGATACGAGAATGCACTGGTCGATCTCGGGCTGGCGGCGGGAGATGCCGCCGCGGCCAGCGACACGACACTGGCAGGCGAGATCCAGATCGACCGCGCCCGCGCGCTCGTCGCCCTTGGCCGAACAGACGATGCAGGAACCGCGCTTGCCGACGCCCGGCGCGATGCCCCGCAGAACGCCGAAGGCTGGCTGCTTTCCGCGACCCTCTCCCGGCGGGGTGGCGATCTGGACAGCGCCCAGGCGCATATCGTCACGGCCGCAGCGCTCGACCCCCGCAATCCCGCGATCGGGCTGGAGGCAGGCGTGATTGCTGCCCTGTCCGGCCGCGACGCTGCGGCACGCAAGAGCTGGCAATCGGTCATCGAGACCTCGCCCGACAGCCCCGAAGCTCAGACGGCGCGCGGCTATCTCGCACAACTGGACGAAGCGCCCGCCCCTGCGCCAGCCGCAACGGGCGCGGAAACAGGCAATGAAGGAACCGGCGGATGATCCCTCTTTCCGTCCTCGACCTCGTCCCCATCCGCGAAGGCGGCGACGTGTCCGAGGCACTGGCCCAGGCCGCCCGTTATGCGCAGGCGGCGGAAGCAGCAGGCTACAAGCGTTTCTGGGTGGCAGAGCATCATGCGACCGAGGGCGTCGCGGGCGGGGCGGCATCGGTGGTGCTGGCCCATATCGGCCATGCGACGAAGACCATCCGCATCGGATCGGGCGGGATCATGCTGCCCAACCACAACCCCTTCGTGATCGCGGAGCAGTTCGGCACGCTCGATGCGCTGTTTCCCGGCCGGGTCGATCTCGGGCTCGGCCGCGCACCCGGTGCGGGCGGCCGGATTGCCCAGGCCCTGCGCAAGGACCTGATGGCCGCCGCCGAGAATTTCCCGCAGGACGTGGTGGAACTGCGCGCGCTGCTGACCGGCGACCTCGATCTGCCGATCCGCGCCACACCCGGCTTTGGCGCGAAGGTGCAATTGTGGATGCTGGGATCGAGCCTGTTCGGCGCCCAGCTCGCCGCCCATCTGGGCCTGCCCTATGCCTTTGCCAGCCATTTCGCACCGGATCATCTGGATGAGGCACTGGCCATCTATCGCCGCAATTTCCGCCCCTCGCCTACGCTGGAACGGCCCTACGCCATGGCCGCTATGACCGTGATCGCGGCGGAGACCGATGCCGACGCAGAACTGCTCGCCTCTTCGCAGGACCAGTCCTTCGTGCGGCTGCGCAGCGGCGATCCGGGCAAGCTGCCTCCGCCCGTGCCGGGCTATCGCGCCACCCTGCCCCCGCAGGCACTGGCGATGCTGGAACATATGGGTTCCGCGCGGGCCGTGGGCGGCCGTGCCACGGTGCGTGAGGCGATCATGCGCTTCGCCGAACGCACCCAGGCCGACGAGCTTATCCTGTCCGGTGCAACCTACGATCCTGCCGCCCGCTGCCGCTCGCTGGAAATCACCATGGAGGCCCTCAAGGAATAGCTGGGGGCATGCGCCGCATTGCCTTGAACAGCTGGGGGTGCGGGGCTAGGGTAGGATCAAATGATACCAAATGCCGTAAGATAATTTCCTGCCGGTGAAAGTCCGGCACCGAGAGGAGCAAGCGATGGCCCCGTCGCGTTCGAAGGCAAAGACCAAGCATTCAAGAGCCGCCAGCCCCAACTCCCAATCCGGAGGATCGACTAAGGACCCGCTGGCCGGAGCCATTGCCCGGGCGCTTGCTGAATCGGTCCTTCCCGGCGACACGCCATTGGGTGAGGACAGGCTGAACGAAGCCGCCGCGTTCCTCCTCGAAACCGCCCGGCAACGCACGCCCGAAAAGCCAGCCATTGCCATCCGGTCCGGCGCGGATGGGCATCGCTACATGGGCATTGCCGTCGTCAATGACGACATGCCCTTCCTCGTCGATTCCGTGGCCGCGGCCATCGCCGCACAGGGCCTTGCGATCGACCAGCTGATCCATCCGGTGATGACTGTACAGCGCGGGGAAGACGGGCAGCTTCTCGCCTATCCCGATGATGAAGCCGCCGGGCAACGCGAATCGCTGATCTATGTCGAAACCACCCGGATCGATGCCCGCCAGCGCCGAATTCTGACCGATGCGCTGGAAGACACGCTCGCCGACGTTCGCGTCGCCGTGGCCGACTGGCCCCGGATGCAGGCGGCAATCCAGGCCGATGCGGAAAAGCTGGCCGATGAAGAGGGCGCGGAACTGCTGCGCTGGCTGGGCAGCGGCATGCTGACGCAGCTCGGCCATGTCACTCGCCGGCGCGATGGCAGCAATTCGGCCCTGCTGGGCATCTGCCGCCGCTCGGCCCGCGCGATTCTGGCCGATGCCAGCTATGATCGCGCCTTTGCCTGGTTCGACGAGGCGAATACGGCCGGCACCATCCGCGCGCCCCTGGTGGTGAAGGCCAACCGCCTCGCCCGTGTCCATCGCAACGTGCCGCTGGACCTGTTCATCGTGCCAGTGATCGAAAACGGCAAGGTCGAGGCGCTGTCCGTCCATGCCGGCATCTGGACCAGCGCCGCGCTGGGCGCCGCGCCTGACAGCGTTCCGCGCCTGCGCCTGCAGATGGAGCGCCTGCTCGAACGGCTGCATTTCGAACCCAACGATCATGACGGCAAGAGTCTGGCCCACGCTTTCGCCACCCTGCCGCATGACGTGGTGATCGGCTTTTCCGACGAGGCAGTCGAACGCGTCATCACCACCATGATGGCGCTGGTGGACCGCCCGCGCCCCCGCGTGGCCATCGTGCCCGCTGCGCTGGAAAGGCATCTGTTCGCCTTCGTCTGGTTCCCGCGCGACATGCTCTCCACCTCGGTACGGCTGCGCATCCAGTCCATGCTGGAAGCCGAAACCGGGGGCGACGTGCTCGACTGGAGCCTTTCGGTCGAAGGCGGCAATCTCGTCACCCTGCGCGTGCTGCTCGATATTCGCGACAGTTCGGCCACCCTGCCTGAAGAAACCCAACTCGACGCGCGGCTGCAGGCCATGCTGCGCGGCTGGGCCGAGGCAGTGGAGAACGAACTTGCGCAGTTCGAGGAACCCGGCCGCGCCGCCGCCCTCGCCGCCCGCTATGCCGATACTTTCCCTCCTGCCTACCACGCGGATTACGGCCCGGCCGAGGCCGCGCGCGATATTCTGCGCCTGCGCGCGCTGCAGAATGCCGAGCCGCCCAGCGCCGAAGGCCGCAGCGCCCGGCTCTATCGCCGGGAAGAGGATGACAATTCGCGCCTGCGCCTGAAAATCTATCAGCTGGGCGGATCGCTGCCCTTGTCCGATGCCGTCCCGGCGCTGGAGAATTTCGGCTTCCGCGTTCTGTCTGAAGTGCCGACCTCTCTTGAAGGCGGCCGGCTGGCCACGATCCACGACTTTACCCTTGCCCTGTCCAAGGGCGGCGAGGCCGAGCACATCATCGCCCGCGCCGACGCGGTGGAGGGGGCAATTTCCGCCGTCCTGAATGGCGGAGCGGAAAACGATGTATTCAACCGCCTCACCGTGGGCGTGGCGCTGTCTGCCCGCGATGCCGATTTGTTGCGCGCCTTCTACCGTTACCTGCGGCAGGCTGGGGTCAGCTACACGATCTACACAGTGGTCGACGCGCTGGACCGCGCGCCAGATGTCACTCACGCCCTGATCGCCCTGTTCGAAGCGCAGCACGATCCTGCCTTCAAGGGCAATCGCGACAAGGCCATCGCCGCCGCCGAGGATGCGATCCGCGAAGGCCTGGCCAAGGTCGAGGCGATCAATGACGACCGCCTGCTGCGGCTCTACCATTCCGTGCTGGACGCGGTCCTGCGCACCAACGCCTTCGGCCCTGCAGGGAACGAGGCGCTGGCATTCAAGCTCGATTCCGCACTGGTTCCCGGCCTGCCCCGGCCCGTGCCATGGCGCGAGATCTGGGTCTATTCGCGCCGGCTGGAGGGCATCCACCTGCGCGCAGGGCCAGTCGCGCGCGGCGGTATCCGCTGGTCTGACCGGCGGGACGACTTCCGCACGGAAATCCTCGGCCTGATGAAGGCCCAGCGCGTGAAGAACGCCGTGATCGTGCCCACCGGGGCCAAGGGCGGCTTCTATCCCAAACAATTGCCCGATCCGCGCCGGGACCGCGACGCATGGGCGGCGGAAGGCAAGGCGAGCTACCAGACCTTCATCCGCAGCCTGCTGTCGTTGACCGACAACATCGTGAACGACAAGGTCGTCCACCCAGCAGGCGTGGTGGTGCGCGACGGGGACGATCCCTATTTCGTCGTCGCGGCGGACAAGGGCACTGCGACTTTCTCCGACACGGCCAATGCGCTGGCCGAAGAGCGCGATTTCTGGCTGGACGATGCCTTCGCCAGCGGCGGCAGCCATGGCTATGACCACAAGGCCATGGGCATCACCGCGCGCGGTGCTTGGCTTTCCGTCCAGCGGCACTTCCTGGAACTGGGCGTGGACGTTCAGGAAGAGCCGGTGCGCGTGGTAGGCTGCGGCGACATGTCGGGCGATGTGTTCGGCAATGGCATGCTGCTGTCCAAGTCGATCAAGCTGGTTGCTGCATTCGACCATCGGCACATCTTCATCGACCCCGATCCCGATCCGGCGAAGAGCTGGAAGGAACGCAAGCGCATGTTCGGCCTGCCGCGTTCAAGCTGGGACGATTACGACAAGGGGCTGATCTCCAGGGGTGGCGGCGTGTTCCCGCGTGGGATGAAGAGCATCCCCCTCTCGCCCGAAGCGCGCGAGGCGCTGGGGATCAAGGCGGGCGAGATCGATCCTGAGAGCCTGATTTCGGCAATCCTCAAGGCCCCGGTGGACCTGTTGTGGTTCGGCGGCATCGGCACTTATGTGAAGGCTTCGAGCGAGAACAACGTGGCAGTGGGCGATCCGGCCAACGACACGCTGCGCGTCGACGGGCGGGACATCCGTGCCCGGGTTGTGGGCGAAGGCGCCAATCTGGGCTGCACCCAGGCGGGCCGCATCGAATTTGCCCTGCGCGGCAATGGCGGAACCGGCGGCCGGATCAACACCGACTTCATCGACAATTCCGCCGGGGTCGATTGTTCCGACAATGAAGTGAACATCAAGATCGCCTTCGCTGCCGCCAGACGAGCGGGCAAGCTGGGCGAGGCAAGGCGCGACGTGCTGCTGGCCGAGATGACCGACGAGGTCGCTGCCATCGTACTGGAAGATAACCGGTTGCAAGCGCTGGGCCTGTCCATCGCGCAGGCAGGCGGGGCGGCGGCCATGCCGTCCTACCTCAGGGTGATCGACAAGCTGGAAGAACTCGGCCAGCTCGACCGGAAGACCGAGGGATTGGCCGACAACGAGACGCTGGCCCGCCGCGCGGCGGACGGGCGGGGGCTGACCCGGCCCGAACTGGCGGTGCTTCTCTCCAGCTGCAAGCTGGCCCTGCAAAGCGCGATCGAGCAGAGCGTGCTGGCCGATGACGAATTGCTGGAACCCACACTGATCGCAGCCTTCCCCGGGCCGATGCAGGACAAGTTCCGCAAGCAGATCCTGGGCCACCGCCTGCGGCGGGAAATCATCGCGACGAAGCTGGCCAATCGCATCGTGAATCGCATGGGGCTGATCCATCCCTTCGAATTGGCCGAGGAAGAAGGTGCCCCGCTGGAACAGGTGGCTGCCGCCTTTGCCTGTGCCGAGGCCCTGTTCGGCATGGGCGCGATCTGGAAACGGATCGAAACCGCCCCCATGCCCGAAGGCGCGCGGCTGAAACTGTTCGACCGCGCCGCCGCCGCGCTGACCGACCACATGGCCGATCTGCTGCGGGCCGGGAAGGGATCGCTGCGCCCTTCGAAGCTGGTGGACGAACTGGGCAAGGGCGTCAGCGCCCTGTCCGGCGCGGCGGACAGGCTGCTTGCCGCCGAAGCACGCACTCAGTCCGAACGGATGCGCAATGCCTTTATCGAGGCGGGCGCCCCGCAGAAGGAAGCCGCGTCGGTTGCCCACCTCTACGATCTGGATGGAGCGATCGGCCTTGCGCTGCTGGCACGCGGCAGCGGCACTGATACGCTGGAACTGACCAGGGCCTTCATCGATCTGGGCGCCAGGCTGGGGCTCGACTGGGCCCAGCAGACTGCCGCGCGGATGAGCCCGTCCGACCCGTGGGAGCGCCTGCTGGTCAACGGCCTTGCGCGTGATTTCCAGCATATGCGGCTGGAATTCCTGCGGCGGGTGATGGGCCGCAAGACGGGCCCGGTGGCGGCGGTGGAAAGCTGGGTGCAGGCACAGGAACCTGCCATCGCCCAGTTCCGCAACGCCGTGGCCCGTGCCCGTGCCGCCGTGCCCGCTACCCCCGCCATGCTCGCCCAGATCGCCAGCCAGGGAAGGAACCTCCTCGCCCGCTGATTTCGCCACGCCCCGGCGCTTGCACAAAACAATGTGCGCCGGGGGCACTTGAGGCCAAGCCTGCGAATATGCGAAGGGCCGGATCATGGCATATGACGTAATCATTGTGGGCACGGGCCACGGCGGGGCACAGGCGGCAATCGCACTGCGCCAGCAGGGCTTCGAAGGATCGATCCTGATGCTGGGGCGCGACAGCCAGCCCCCCTATGAGCGGCCGCCTCTGTCCAAGGAATATCTCTCGCGCGAGAAGCCGCTCGAACGCATCCTGATCCGCCCGCCGCATTTCTGGGGCGACAAGAATGTCGAACTGAAACTGGGCGCCGCGGTAACCGAAGTCGATCCCGCCGCGCATGAGGTGGTGCTCGGCGACGGGACCCGGCTCGGTTACGGTTCGCTGATCTGGGCCGCAGGCGGCGATCCGCGTCGCCTCTCCTGCCCCGGCGCGGATCTTGCCGGCATCCATTATGTGCGCGACCTTGCCGATGCCGACGCGATGATGGCCGAGCTCGATGGCGGGGCCAAGCGCGTTGCCGTGATCGGCGGCGGCTATATCGGGCTGGAAGCGGCCGCCGTGCTCACCAAGTTCGGTTGCGAAGTCACGCTGCTCGAAGCCCTGCCCCGCGTGCTGGCGCGCGTGGCGGGCGAGGACCTCTCGCGCTTCTACGAAGCCGAGCATCGCGCCCACGGCGTGGACCTGCGCACCGAGACCATGGTCGAGGCTATCGAGGGCGACGGCACTCGCGTAACCGGCGTGAAGCTGGCCAGCGGCGAAGTCGTTCCCGCCGAGATGGTTGTGGTAGGCATCGGCATCGTGCCCGCGGTCGGCCCGCTGATCGCGGCAGGGGCAGCGGGCGGCAATGGCGTGGATGTGGACGAATTCTGCCGCACTGCGCTGGATGACGTCTATGCCATTGGCGATTGCGCAGCGCATGCGAACGGGTTTGCAGGCGGGGCGGTGATCCGGCTGGAAAGCGTGCAGAACGCCAATGACATGGCGACCACGGCGGCCAGGGCGATCTGCGGCGATCCGCAGCCCTATCACGCGCTGCCCTGGTTCTGGTCCAACCAGTACGATCTCAAGCTGCAGACCGCCGGGCTCAGCCTGGGACACGATACCACTGTGCTGCGCGGCGATCCGGCCACACGCAGCTTCAGCGTGGTCTATCTCAAGGACGGGAAGATCATCGCGCTCGACTGCGTCAATGCGATGAAGGACTATGTCCAGGGCCGCAAGCTGGTGGAAGCCGGCGCTAAGATCGCCCCCGAAATGCTGATGGATACGAGCGTTCAGCTCAAGGAAATGGGCAACTGAAGGAAATGGCCGGCTGAAGCCTGACGGCGGCCGGCCACTCCTTGATCGACGTCAGATCACGCCGAAGGCCTGCATCGCTTCGGCAACGCGCACGAAGCCGGCCACGTTGGCGCCAAGCACGTAATCGCCCGGCACGCCGTATTCCTCGGCCGTAGCAGCGCAGCGATCGTGAATGTCCTGCATGATCCCGGCGAGGCGTTCCTCGGTCTGCTCGAATGTCCAGCTGTCGCGCGATGCGTTCTGCTGCATTTCGAGGGCAGACGTCGCCACTCCGCCGGCATTCGCCGCCTTGCCCGGCGCGAACAGCACGCCCGCTTCCTGAAACAACCGCACGGCTTCCGGAGTGGAAGGCATGTTTGCCCCTTCGCCCACTGCAGTCACGCCATTCCTGATAAGCGTCCCGGCATCCTTGCCGGTCAGTTCGTTCTGGGTTGCAGACGGCATGGCGACATCGCAGGGCACATCCCAGATCGAGCCCTTCTCGATATAATGCGTGCCTGACTTCAGGTCGGCATATTCGGAAATGCGGCCACGGCGGACTTCCTTGATCTCCTTCACCAGCTCGAGATCGATCCCGTCCTCATCCACGATGTATCCGTTGGAATCAGAACAGGCGACGACCTTACCGCCGAACTCGCGAATCTTCTCGATCGTGTAGATCGCGACATTGCCGGAGCCGGAAACCACGGCGCGCTTGCCATCGAAGCCCTCCCCGCGGGTGCCCAGCATACGGTTCACGAAATAGACCGCGCCATAGCCGGTCGCTTCGCGCCGCGCGCGCGAGCCGCCATAGACCAGTCCCTTGCCGGTCAGCACGCCGGCCTCATAGCGGTTGGTCAGGCGCTTATACTGGCCGAACAGGAAGCCGATCTCCCGCGCGCCAACGCCGATGTCGCCAGCTGGCACGTCGGTATATTCGCCCAGATGGCGATACATCTCGGTCATGAAGGACTGGCAGAAGCGCATGATTTCCCCGTCGGAGCGCCCGCGCGGGTTGAAATCCGACCCGCCCTTGCCGCCGCCGATCGGCAGGCCGGTGAGGGCGTTCTTGAAGATCTGCTCGAAGCCCAGGAACTTGATGATCCCGACATTCACCGAAGGGTGAAACCGCAACCCGCCCTTGTAGGGGCCAAGGGCGGAATTGAACTGCACGCGAAAACCGCGGTTGATCTGCACCTGTCCGGCATCGTCCACCCAGGGCACGCGGAAAATGATCTGCCGTTCGGGTTCGCAGATTCGTTCGATCAGGGCGTGGTCGGCATACTCAGGATGCTTGGCGATCACCCGCCCCAGGCTTTCCAGCACTTCCTGCACTGCCTGCAGGAACTCTCCTTCGCCTGCGTTCCTTCGCAGCACATCGTCGAGGATGGGCTGCAGTTTCTCATCAATCTTGGTCAAAAGTTCCTCCTTGGGTGCCAGTTTTCTGGCTGAGTCCCCGGTGGCCCAAATGCGTGCGAAGGTCAAAGCACCCAGAGGAAGGAAGCAAATCGGCGGGAAGGAAAAGCGTATCAGCCGCTAGAGTCGGCAAGTTCCTGCAACGCCCAGCTTGCAGCTTCGGCGACAACCGGATCGGCATCGCCGGTCAGGTCCCGCACCTGCGCGACGAGGGCCTGGTTGCCGCTGTTCCCGGCGGCGATCAGGCAATTGCGCACGAAGCGGTTGCGGCCGATGCGCTTGATCGGGCTGCCCGAGAATTTCGCGCGGAACGCGGCATCGTCCAGCGCCAGCAAATCTTCCAGCCGTGGCTCCACCAATTCCTCTCGCGGGAGGAAGGCGGCGTGACGCGCTGCCTGATCCGCAAACTTGTTCCACGGGCACACGGCCAGGCAATCGTCGCAGCCATAGATGCGATTACCGATCGCCTTGCGGAATTCCGGCGGGATCGGGCCCTTATGCTCGATGGTCAGATAGGAAATACAGCGCCGCGCATCGAGCCGGTAGGGCGCAGGGAAGGCCTGGGTCGGGCAAGCATCCTGGCAGGCAGTGCAGCTGCCGCAGCGATTGGAATGGGGCTCGTCCGGCGCGAAGGGCACGGTAGTGTAGATCGCGCCAAGGAACAGCCAGCTGCCATGCGCGCGGCTGACCAGATTGGTGTGCTTGCCCTGCCAGCCCAACCCCGCCGCTTCGCCCAGCGGCTTTTCCATCACCGGCGCGGTATCGACAAAGACCTTGAGCTGCGCCTCCAGCCCCATCTTCTCCGCCTCGGCCACCAGCCAGCGGGCAAGCGCCTTCAGCGCCTTCTTCACTACGTCGTGATAGTCGCGACCCTGCGCATAGACGGAAATGCGCGCCTTCTCGGCATCGCCTTCCAGCGCCAGGGGATCGTGCGGCGGGGCATAGGACATGCCCAGCGCGATCACGCTCTGCGCCCCCGGCCACATGCTTTGCGGGCCCCGGCGAACATCGGCCCGGTCCGCCATCCATTCCATCTCACCGTGAAAGCCCGCCGCCAGCCACTCGTCCAGCCGTGCTGCCCGTTGCGGATCATCCGCCGCGGGCGCGAAGCCGATGGCGGCAAAGCCCAGCCGCTTCGCTTCCGCCACAAGCTGCCCCTTGAATGCATCGAGGCTGGAATTAACCAAGTTCGCTGTTGCTCCTGTTCACAGGCGGGAGTTAACTCGCGCCTATGCAGACCGAGCTAGGCGATCCCCAACCGGCGGACAACCATACAAGGCCGCTGGCGATCGAAGCCCGCGGCCTCGTGAAACGTTTCGACGGCACACTGGCGGTGGACGGAGTGGATATCTCCGTTCCCGAAGGCGCGATCTACGGCATTCTCGGCCCGAACGGCGCAGGCAAGACCACTACTTTGCGCATGCTGCTGGGCATTATCGATCCCGACGAAGGCACCCGCCGCGTCTTGGGGCATGAGCGCCCGCACGATGTCGCGCGGCTGATCGGCTATCTGCCGGAAGAACGCGGGCTCTATCCGTCCATGAAAGCCTATGAGGCGATTGCCTTCATGGGCGCCCTGCGCGGCGTACCGCTGAAGGAAGGGCGCGAGCGAGGACGTGAATTGCTGGAAGGCCACGGATTAGGCCACGCGGCGGATCGGCAGATCCGCCAGCTGTCCAAGGGCATGGCGCAGACGGTGCAATTGCTGGGCACTTTGGTCCACAAACCGAAGCTGGTGGTGCTGGACGAGCCCTTTTCCGGCCTCGATGCGCTCAATCAGGGCAAGCTGGAACAGATGATCCGCCGCCTTGCCGAAGAAGGCACCACGGTGATCTTCTCCACTCATGTGATCGCCCATGCGGAGCGTCTGTGCGAGCAGATCGCGATCATCGCGGGTGGCAAGGTGCCCTTCGCCGGGCGCGTGGACGAGGCACGGGATCGCATCCCGGCACAGGTGCGGCTGGAAACTGCCCATGCGGATGGCCCCTGGCGCGCGGCCCTGCCGGCCAAGGCCCGCCATGAAGGCGCCTACTGGTATTTCGACTTGCCCGATACCGGGATCGAGCCCTTGCTGCGCGCGCTGATCGAAGGGGAAGCGGGCATTCTCTCGCTCTCCATCGAACGCGCGGGCCTGCATGATGCTTTCGTCGCCATCGCAGGCGAAGCGGCGGCGCGCGCACTGGAAGCATCCCCGGAAGAGGAGGGCGCCCGATGAACATTTCCGGCAGCACCGCAGGGCGCCTGTCGATCTGGCAGGCCGCCTTCGTCGTCGCCCGGCGCGATTTCGTCGCAATCCTGTTCAGCCGCGCCTTCATCTTCTTCCTGCTAGGCCCGCTGTTCCCTCTGATCGTAGGCGGTCTTGCCGGCGGAATCGGGGAACAGGTGCAGCAGGAAGCCGCTCGGCCGGAAATCGGCGTCGCGATGGAAGGCGCAGATGTCGACCGGATGCTCGCCGCCTATGAGGAACTGGCGCCGAAAATCGGCCCGGCCATTCCCCGCATGGTGGAACTGAAGCGGCTGGCCCCGGGCGAGACATTCGACGCGCGGGCCCTGCTGGAAGAGGCGAAGGGCGACATGGCGGGCATTGTCACCGGCACGCCTGCCACGCCTGAACTTACCGCCACGCAGGAACGGTTGGACTGGTGGCAGGGCCCGGTCGGGCTGATTGCCGCGCAGGCACTGAAAAGTGCGCCGACCGAATTCCCTCCCGTCAAGCTCACCAGCGTTGCCACCAGCGGCGCGCGGGAAAAGCAGGGCCGGATGGCAACCGCACAGGTAGGCCAGACCGTGCTGTTCCTGCTGATCATGCTGCTGGCCGGGATGGTGCTTTCCAACCTGGTGGAGGAAAAGGCCAACAAGATCATCGAGGTGCTGGCCGCCGCAATCCCGATGGACGCGGTGTTCCTGGGCAAGCTGTTCGCCATGCTGGCCGTGTCGCTGGTAGGCATCGCGGTGTGGGCCACTGTCATCGGCGGCCTTGTCGGCCTTGCGGGAATGCAGGAGACCCTGCCCGGCGGGTGGAACCTGCAAGATCTGCCGACCCCGGGCGTGGGTTGGCCGCTCTTCTTCCTGTTTGGCGTGATCTATTTCTCGATGGGCTACCTGCTGCTCGGCTCCATCTTCCTGGCGATCGGTTCGATGGCGGCAACGGTGCGCGAAGTGCAGACTCTGTCCATGCCGGTAACGATGCTGCAGGTGCTGGTGTTCTTCTTTTCCGCCTATGCGCTGACGCAAACCGGCAAGCCGATGGAACTGGCTGCAATCGCCTTCCCGCTGAGCTCCCCCTTCGCCATGCTCGCCCGCGCAGCGACAGACGATACGCTGTGGCCGCATGTCGCCGCGCTCGCCTGGCAGGCCGTGGCCGTGGCGATCTTCGTCCGGGTGGGCTCGGCCCTGTTCCGCAAGCGGGTGATGAAATCGGGCCCGCAACACGGTGGCAAGGCGCGTCGCGGGCTGCTGGCGATCGTCAAGGGACGGGCGACACCCGCCGGATAGACGCAACCCTTTCGCCATTCGCGCGTTGGCGTGATAGGATAAGTGAAGACTGGAGAGGCACATGAAACAGCATCTCACCTCATCGCGCAGGACGCTGCTCGGCTGGTTCGGCAGTGCCGTTTCGCTCACCGCCCTGTCGGGCGCCGCCCCGGCTTTTGCCGCCGGCTATCGCGTGACGCGCACGGATGCCGAATGGCGCAAGCTGCTGGACCGACAGGCCTATGACGTGCTGCGCCACGAAGCGACCGAACGGCCCTTCACCTCGCCGCTCAACAAGGAACATCGCAAGGGCACCTTCCTGTGCAAGGGCTGCGACAACGAGCTGTATTCGAGCGAAACGAAATTCGAGAGCGGGACCGGCTGGCCCAGCTTCTGGAGACCGCTGCCCGGCGCGATCGGCACGTCGACCGACAACAAGATCGGCTATCCGCGTACCGAAGTGCATTGCGCCGATTGCGGCGGCCATCTGGGCCACGTGTTCCGCGACGGGCCGAAGCCCACCGGCCTGCGTTACTGCATGAACGGCGCGGCGATGAAGTTCAGGCCTGCCTGATCAGCGGACCACTTCCCACAGCATGATCGACGGCGGCGCGCCGATCCTCACCGGCCGCAGCCAGGCGGGAGTCTGCCCATGGATCAATTGCGCGGCGAAACCATCGGGCCATTTGCGCGCCAGCATATAGGTTTCGCTCATCGCCGTGCACAGCATGACATAGCGCACGCCATGCGCCGCGGCGATCCGGTGTGCTTGCTCCTGGGAGCCGGTCATTGCCGCTACCACATCGCGCATCGCCTCCGCACCCCGGTGATGACCGGTAGCCACGACACTGTGCGGCGTGCTTTCGACGATGGATGGGCTGATATCGAGCGGGGCAAGCACTGTCCCGGGCGCAAGGCGCGCGAATTGGGCGCGGTAGTCGTGAATCGGGCAGGTGGCATCGTCCGGAATGGCAATGGTGGCATTGCCCGCCACGCGGATTTCCGGCCTATGCTCGGGCAGAAGCATATGCGCGACCTTCACCGGAATACCGGGAACCAGCACCAAGCTTACCGCAGCAGCAGCAAGCAGCTTTGCCCCGCTACCGGGTGCCTCGCGCATCCAGGCCATCAGGCGCGATGCAAGCCATCCCACCGGAACCGCTGCCAGAGCCCCGGCAAAGGCGAGCGAGCGCCATACCGCCAGCCCGGTGAGATAACATGCCGCAGTGATCAGCAGATATTCGCACCACCAGATGCGCGTCTCGCCCGAAGTACCGCGAATGAGCAGGCCAAGTGCAGCCAGCGCAACCAGCCCCGGAAGCGGCGCTTCGATCGCGCGATACCACGGGAGTTCCCATACCGGCCGACCTTCCAGCACATTCATGTACCAGAATTCACGCACCAGCGGATCAAGGCTACCGAAGGGCCCGGCAAGGCATTGCGGCGCCATGGCGAGATAGGTTCCCGCCCCGGCGGCTCCCACCAGACCAAGCAGGAGGAATGTCGTCAAACCGGCACGAGGCCAGAGCAATGCGACAACGATACCGCCAGCGGTCAGCACCGCGAAGGTGGCAAGATGGAGTGGCGAGATCGCATCGCAATGGATCGCGTTTTCGACAAACCCGTGGGTGGCCAGATAGAGCAGCGCCAGTCCGCCGGTAAGCGCCGCCATGAAGCGCACGAAGCCCCAGCGCGCCTGTGCATCGCGCAACCAGCGTAGCGCGAAGACCGCCCCGAAAGCAGCGGCGATGGGCAGCAATTCGAGCGAGATCGTCAGCCCTGCGGCAAGAGCAAGCCCAGCCAAAATCGGCCCGTGGCGCTCACGCCCAGGCATGAGGCCCAACATCGCGAGGACTGCAGTGAAAATCTGCCAGCCATGATGGTCGATCCGCAAGGGCTGGAGCTGGGCGGCCAACAAGGGGGAAAGCCCGATGGCAAGGCAGCAATAGGGCAGCACCTCTCGCCCCAGCGATTGCAGCGCAATGCGTGCCACTACCAGCATCAGCGCCCCGGTCGTGATCATCGGGACGAGGATCAGCGCCGCATTCTCGGCCCCTTCCCTGCCCAGCAGCGGCGAAAGCAGGGCAACGATCAGCGCGATCGGCAGATCGACGATCCGCGACCAGTGCATCAGCACCCCGGCGGGAGGATCGATCCGATACTGGTGCAGATCGAACCAGCCCTGCCCGGCCATGAGATCGCGCACCTCGACAAGGCGCAAAGTATCGTCGGGATCGGGAAACACGCGCCCAACCACATTGGCGGCACCGACCGCCAGCAGAATGAGGCAGAGGACCAGCCAGAGCAGGCCGATGCGCAGCCAGGGCATCGGCACGCCCTCGCGGGCGACAGCCGGAATGGTCATCCGGCGATCTTCCGGCGAAACACCACCTTGCTGCGCAGCAGCCAGGTAAGCGTGAAGCTCGCCCCGACCGCCACGATCTTTGCCAGACGCGGATCGATGCCTGCATGGTGGCCAAGGCCGACGATCAGCGTGGTAAGTCCCAGTCCCAGCAAGGCAGAGACAAGAAACAGTGCTTTCTGCTTGGTCCGCCCGATACCGCGCCGAGCGACCGTATCGTGGAACACCGTCCGGCTGGAAAGCAGCCAATGGGCAAGAATACCAAGGCTGTAGCTCGCCGCCGAAGCGGGAGCGGGCATGGCCCCGAGGGAAAGCAGCGCAAGAAAACTGCCCATGTCCACCGCCAGAGCGCCGACACTGGCCAGCAGATAGCGGACCAGCCGGATGTCGCGGAAACGGGCAAGAGTGGCAATCACGTCATGCTCTCCGATCGTCGGTTAGCGACCTTTTCGGTCAGGCAGCCTTGCGGCGTTCCTTGGAAATGCGTTCCGGCACGTCGCGCACCGAGGCAAGCGCCGCGGCCTGATCCTCGCTTACCGGCTGGCGACCTGCATTATCGCGCTGCGGCAGGACCTTTTCGGCGCCTTCATCGCCCGCCTCGTGATATTCGGCATCCTCATTCACGCACCAGGTGTCGTAGACCCGTTCGCCGGCGAGGATGTTCTCCACCGTCAGCATCGCGGTCATCATCGCATGGTCCTGATTGTTGTAGCGGTGCATGCCGTTGCGGCCAACCAGATGCAGGGTCGGGAATTTGTCTTCCAGTTCCCGGCGCATCGCATCGACATTGGCGGCATAGGTCTCGTCATAGACCGGATAGGCCTTTTCCTGACGCACCACTGCGCCGCCGATGACGGCGGAAGGATCGAGCAGGCCGAGGATTTCCATTTCCTTCTTCGCCAGTTCGACCAGATCGGCGTCGCTCGACGACCACAGGCCGTCGCCTTCGAAGCAGAAATATTCCAGCCCGACACAGGCGACGCTCTCATCCGGCACCATCTCGGGCGACCAGCTGCGGAAGTTCTGCACGCGACCAACCTTCACCTTGCTGTCGTGGATATAGATCCAGTTATCCGGGAAGAGGTCTTCCGAACGGATCATCAGCGCGACGGTGAGGAAGTCGCGATATTTGAGCTGCGACGCGTTGAGCGTCGATTCCGGCAGCGGGTGCAAACGCGCTGCCAGTTCGCGCATCGGGGCCGAACTGATGGCGTGTTTGGCGCGCACCACAAGTTCACTATCTTTGCCCGTAGCAACCATGCGCCAGCCGCCCTGACCGTCGGAGGCGAGCTGCTTGAGGCCATGGCCCATGATCACGTGGCTGCCGCGCTCCACGATCCGGTCGCGGGCGGCTTCCCACATCATGCCGGGGCCGAGGCGCGGATAGCGGAAGGTTTCGAGCAGGGTCTTGACCTGCTGCCCGTCGTTCGGGCGCTTGTTGAGGCCCAGCGAGCGCTTGAGCCCATCGACCACCGCACCCCAGAGCGAGAGCCCCTTGATGCGCTGGGCGGCCCAGTCGGCGCTCATTTCGTTGCAGGGCATGCCCCACACCTTCTCGGTATAGGTCTTGAAGAAGATCGAATAGAGCTTCTGGCCGAACTGGTTGGTGGTCCAGTCCTCGAAGCTCTTCACATCCTTGATCGGAAACAGCTTCGACCACAAATAGCTGACCATGCAGGTGGTGGAGCGCCAGATGCCCAGATTGCGCAGCGCCTCGAAGGCGCGCAGCGGGTAGGAGTAGAACTTGCCCTCGTAATAGATGCGGCTCATCCGCGGGCGCTGGATGAAATCGTCGGGCAGGATCTCGTTCCACAGGTCGACCACGGCCGCGCTCTTGGAAAAGAAGCGGTGGCCGCCAATGTCGAAGCGGTAGCCTTCATGCTCCACCGTGCGGCTGATGCCGCCGACATAGGTTTCGTCTTTCTCGATGATCGCGACGGTCTTGCCCTGCTTGGTCAGCAGATAGCCCGCAGTAAGGCCGGCAGGCCCCGCGCCGATGATCGCCACGTCGACAACGATCTCGCGCGCCTGCGAATTCCGACTGAGTTCCATCACGATCTGCCCCCGGTGAAATGGTCCTGTCCGGGAGTGAAGGATAATGGTTAGGGGGAGGTTAACGCCGCGCGGAATCTTGCGGCCCGGGGATCCAGGTACCGCTTTCGATATTGCAACTGCCCTGCAGTTGAGCCGCAAGCCGGGCGAGTTCGGCGAACTGGAACGTATCGTCGAATACCAGCCCGTAATTGGCATCCTTGCGCCAGCGTACCCGCGCCTGGATGATGGGCAGATTGTCCGCTTCCAGCCGCAGCTTCTGGTCGATCGCCAGATAGAGCGGCGATTCGATCTGCGCGCCCTGCTGCGAGATATTGTGGACCACCACGCCGGCCGTGCGGCCATGGCATGAAATCAGCGCCGGCAGTTGCAGCTTCAGCCGCACCGCGCGCTTGGGGAAACGGCTCTTGTTGTTGAGCAGGCGGTCGATATCGACCTCTACCGGGAAGCGGAAACCGGCGGCGCCTTCCTTTTCCCACACACGCTCGACCGGGTGCCGGTCGCCATTGGGCAGTTCCAGCGTCAGCTGCACGCCCTGCGGCAGCGGGTGGAACGTCCGGATGCTGACCCCGGTGGAAGAAGCGTCACGAACGATGCAGAGATATTCGCCCTGGGCGCAAATGAGTTTGGCAGTACGGATCAACAGCGTGAATCGGGGCGCGATCCGCTGCTCCTCGCCGTCGTCAGTCAGCGAGCCTGTCATCTGGTCCGGCACATGACCGCCAGGCGATTGCACAACCTCAGTCATAGCTTTTTCTCGCATGGACAACCGCCAGGCCGCCCAATTTCCGCCCTGCGAGAATGCCGCCCGGGGAGAGACCTGCCCGCCCCCGGGGCAGAACACCCCGCATTCGAACGGTCTAGGCGGCAATTGCTAATATTCTCTCACTTCCAAACGTGAATAAAGTGTGTGGTGAAGCCTTGTAGTAAACACTGATGGTGCGGGCGGCGGGACTTGAACCCGCACGAGCAATGCTCAGGGGATTTTAAGTCCCCGGCGTCTACCATTCCGCCACGCCCGCACGCGTGAGGGGCAGACCCGCTGCCGGATCTGCGCTAACCAACTAAGCTCTTGCCGGATAACGGCTTTCCGCATGCAGCGCGAGCATTTTTGACACGAGTCGCGCGGCAAATTCCGGCTCAAAGCGGGACAGCAATATCCGGTCATTCTTACGAAACGATTGGTTACCGGCAGGCCGCAACTATTTCGGCGCCCGCCGGTCATCATCGCAATTCTTGAACGCGCCGGTTCGTCCGGCGCTGGGCTGCCGGCACGCGTTTCCGCCAACCGAGGCCTGAGCCGGTTAACCTAACGGTAGCGTCGTGCGGCGATCTCGGCCCCTTGCGCCAGCGCGGCAAGCTTCGCCCAGACCACTTCGGGATCGAGATTGCCGCTGCCTGCATGGACGGAAAAACCGCAATCGACACCCGCCAGAACCCGTTCGGTTCCTAACAGGTCGGCATAGCGGCCGATGCGCTGGGCGATCAGCTCGGGATGCTCGATATAGCTGCTCTGCGGCTCGATCATGCCGGGGCACAGCACCTTGCCATCGGGCAGGCTATGCTCTTCGAAATAGGCGAATTCATGCGCATGGCGCGGATTGGCGCCTTCCAGCAGCACGGTCTGCGGCTTGGCCTGCCACACGATATCGGCGATATCGCCCAGCGGCACGTCGCAATGATGCGGGCCGGGATAGTTGCCCCAGCACAGATGCATGCGCAGCTTTTCCGCCGGGATATTGCGCAAAGCGTGGTTCAGCGCGGCCACGTTCATGGCCAGCTTCTTGCGGAACTCTTCGGTCGAAAGATGCGTGAACTGCACATGGCGGCCCATGGCCATGTCGGGGCAGTCGAGCTGCAGGGTGATCCCGGCATTGGCGATGGTTTCATATTCGTGCCGCAGCGCCTCCGCGATGGCGAAGACATATTCCTCGTCATCCTTGTAGAAGCGGTTGGGGAAGAACAGCGCCGTCACGCCGGGCGAGGCCGCGGACATGAAAGTCTCGTGGCTACCCGCCAGCCGGTTGAGCCTCTCGGCATCGATCCGCGGCGCTTCCATGTCCTTGACGGTGATCGCCGAAGTGCAGGCCGGGGCCGAACGCCGCGCGCGCCCGGCATCGCCGAACACCTTCGCCTTGGCGCCGGGGAATTCCTCCAGATCCTGGAATTCATAGCTGCCCGCTTCCCCATCGAAGCCGGTCAGGCGATGCTTGATATAGGTGGCATAGCTGGGCTTCGACATTTCGCCATCGCCCAGGATGGTAATCCCGGCCTCGGCCTGCCGCGCAAGGACATAGGCAGTGGCTTCCTCCACTGCTGCGTCCATTTCCGCCTCGCCGACCTGCTCCCCTCCTTCGCGTGCGAAGACGAGGGCGAGCAATTGTTCGGGGCGCGGCAGGCTGCCCGTATGGGTGGTCTTGAACATCAGGCTAGCTCTTCGCGCACGATCGCGGCACCCGCCGCCATGGCGCGCAGCTTGCCGTTCGCCACATCGCGCGGGAGATATTTAAGCCCGCAATCGGGCGCGACGATCAGCCGGTTCGCATCGACATGCGGCAAGGCCCGGCGGATACGCACGGCCACGGTCTCGGGCGTTTCCACCTCATGGGTCGAAAGATCGAGCACGCCGAGGATCACTGTCTTGGGCGCGAGCTTTTCCAGCACAGTGCAATCGAGGTGCGACTGCGCCGTCTCCACCGAGACCTGGCCCAGTGCCGTAGCCGCCAGTTCGGGCAGGAAATTATAGCCTTCGGGCCGTTCGTGGATAAGCGCGGCATAGCCGAAGCAGATATGCAGCGCCGTGGTTCCGCGCACGCCTTCGAGCGCGCGTTCGAGCGCCTTCAGGCCGAACTGGCGCGCCTTGTCCGGCCGGGCCTGCATATAGGGCTCGTCGAGCTGGACCACGTCCACGCCCGCGGCGAAGAGGTCCCTGATCTCCTCGTTCACTGCCGCCGCATAGGCCAGCGCCAGCGCCTCGGGATCGCCGTAATAATCGTCCTGCGCCTGCTGGGCCATGGTGAAGGGGCCGGGCACGGTGATCTTGGTAGTGCGATCGGTATGGGCGCGCAGGAATTCCACGTCGCGCACCTGCACCGGGTGGCGGCGGCGGATTTCGCCCACCACGCGCGGCACCGGCACGGGCTCGCCCGAACGGTCGAGCGCGGTGCCGTGGTTTTCGATATCCACGCCGTCCAGCGCCGTGGCGAAGCGGTTGGAATAGCTCTCGCGCCGCATCTCGCCATCGGTGATGATGTCGAGCCCCGCCTCTTCCTGCTCGCGGATCGCCACGATGGTGGCATCGTCCCATGCTTGTTCCAGCCATTCCTCGGCCACGCGCCACAGTTCCTTGGCACGGGTGCGCGGCGGGAAGCGGCCGGCGAGCTTCTGGCGATCGATCAGCCAGTCCGGCTGCGCGTGCGAACCGACCAGCGAGGTCGGCAGCAAGGGCAGGGCCATCAGGCCGCTTCTTCTTCGTGGCGGAAGAGGTTGTTGTTGGTGTGATCGCCCGCCAGCCAGCGCTTGAGTTCGGCATGGGCCCGCGCACGGCGGTCTGCGGCGCCTTCTGCCGCGCGCGGATCGTCGCAGGTGAATTCCACGATCATGCCGTTGGGATCGTTCACATAGACCGAACGGCAATAGCCATGTTCGAGCGTGTAGGTGTTGGGCGGCTGGATGCCTGCCGCCGCGATCCGCCCCTCGATTTCGGCCTGCGTTTCCTTGTCCACATTCAGCGCGATATGGATGAAGGGCGATGCCGGAATTTCAGGCCCGAACTGCGCCTGATCTTCCGCATCGGCGAACTGGAAGAAGGCAAGGCTGCTGCCATCGCCAAGATCGAAGAAGACATGGCAATAGGTGCGATCCTTGCCGAACAGGAAATCCGTCTCGCACCAGGTGGCAGAGAGCGGCAGGCCGATCACATCCTCGTAAAAGGCGCGCGTCGCCTCCAGATCCTTGGTTACATAGGCAGTGTGGTGCAGCCTGCTCGGCAATTTGCTCATCTTGTCTCTCCCTCGCGCCGAGTCCTTTCAGAACCCGGCTCTACCGGGCGAGCATATCAAAGCTATTGCTGCACGCAATTCACTCCTTGGCCCGGTTTACGCCCCCGTTACGCCCAAGGATTTCTTCATTGTGCTGGCCAAGTACTGGCGGCGCGATCACTTCTTCCTGCTTCTGCCCATCGAAACGCAGGGGCGAACGGATGGTGCGGAAGGTGCCGTGTGGGCCTTCGGTTTCCAGCACGATTTCGTGATGCCGCGCCAGTTCGCCATCGACCACTTCCTGCGAGGTGAAGACGGGCGAATGCGGCACTTCAAGCTCGGCCAGCCGGCCTGCCCAATAGGATCGCGGCTGCTGCTTGAAGATCGGGGCGAGGAAAGCGATCACCTTGTCGTAATTGGCGATGCGGGCATTGCGATCCGCGAATTCGGGGCGCTGGAGCATGTCGGGCTGCCCGGCCGCCTCGGCCAGGTTCTCCCAGAATTTGGGCGGGGATGACATGTGCAGCGCCAGCCAGCCGCCATCGGCGCATTCGAAGACATAGCTCTGCGAGACATGCGGGCGGGAATAGGGCCCCATCACTTCGCCCATCGAGAGCAGATGCGTGAAATCGTCGAGGTTGAAGTGGCACATCGCCTCGAACATGCTGGTTTCCACCAGGCGCCCCTTGCCGGTCTTCTCCCGCTCATAGAGCGCGGCAACCACGCCGTGGGCGGCATAGAAACCGGTCAATGCGTCGGCCAGCGCCGGGCCGACCACGCGGGGATGTTCGGGGTTCACCAGCAAGCGCAGGAAGCCGGAGGAGGCTTGCGCCACCGTATCGAAGGCCGGGCGGTCGCGATGCGGGCCGTCCGATCCGAAGCCGGTGATCAGCGCATAGACAAGCCGCGGATTGATCGCCTGCAACCGCTTGGCATCCACGCCCAGCCGCTCGGCCACGCCGGGGCGGAAGTTCTGGATGAACACGTCCGCGCCCTTCACCAGCTCGTCGAAAGCGGCGAGGTCTTGCGCCTGCTTGGTGTTCAGCTCGATGGACTTCTTGTTGCGATTATAGGTCTGGTAATGCGGCGAATAGAGCCCGCCCTTGAAGGCGCGGAACGGGTCGCCCACTTCGGGCATCTCCACCTTGATCACTTCCGCGCCCAGATCGGCCAGCAGCGAGCCGGCCTGCGGCCCGGTGATGAAGGTTCCCATATCCAGCACGCGAATGCCTTCGAGCGGCTTTGCCATTGTGCACCTCTCCCAATCTTGACGCCGGTATAGGCAGCGGCGGATAGCACCAGCAAGGAGAGAGAATATGCGCATCGGCAAACAGGACGCCCCCTTCACCGCCATCTGCACGTCCGATGCCGATAGCATCACCGTGCGCGGCAAGGATCTGGTGGAGGAGATCATCGGCAAGACGGACTTCACCAGCTATTTCTGGTTCCTGGTCACAGGCGTCGAACCGAACGAGGATCAGCTGTTCTTTGCCAATGCCGTGCTCTGCGCGCTGGCGGAGCACGGGCTGGTGCCAAGCGTGGTCGCCGCCCGCATGACCTATGCCGCCGCGCCGGAGGCCTTGCAGGGCGCGGTCGCGGCGGGGCTGCTCGGCTGCGGATCGGTCGTGCTGGGCAGCGCGGAAGTGGCGGGCCGTTTCTATGCCGATTGCGTGGCCGACTGGCGGGAAAGCGGGGACGACATCAATGCCGTGGCCGTCCGCAACATCACTCGCCTGCGCCAGACGACCAAGGCCATCCCCGGCTTCGGCCACCCTCAACACTCCGAAGGCGATCCCCGCGCGAACTTGCTGCTCGACCTCGCCGACCGGCGCGGTGTCTCCGGCGATCACGTGGCGATGATGCGCGCGCTGCAGGCGGCCCTGCCCGAAACCATCGGCCGCCACCTGCCGGTGAACGTCAACGGCCCGATCCCGGCGATCATGCTGGATGTCGGCTTCCCGCTGGCAGCACTGAAAGGCATCGGCCTGCTCTGCCGCACGGCCGGCCTGATCGGCCACCTGACCGAAGAGGCGGAGCGCCCGATCGGCTTCATCCTGTCCGGCAAGGCAGCGGAAGGGATCGAGTATGACGGGAAATAAGTCACCCCGGACTTGTTCCGGGGTGACACGGCCCCTTCGCCCCTCGGCAATCCCTCTTCGCACCCTGCCAAGCCGCTGAACGCATGCACGGTCTATCCCCCTCCCGATAATGGGAGAGATGCGCGGGATGGATGCGGCGGAATTCGATTACGTGGTGGTGGGCGGCGGCACTTCCGGCGCGGCGCTGGCGGCCCGGCTGGGGGAGCGGGAAGATCGCACGACCTGCCTGCTGGAAGCGGGCGGCGCGGATAGCCATCCCTTCATCCACGTGCCGAGCTTCGTGGCCGCAGCGATCCATACGAAGGGCCTCAACTGGAACTTCGCCACCGTGCCCCAGCCCGGCATGGCGGGGCGGCCGATTCCCGTGCCGCGCGGCAAGGTGCTGGGCGGATCGGGCAGTATCAACGGCATGGTCTATTTCCGCGGCCATCCGACGGATTACGACGATTGGGCAGACGCCGGGGCCACTGGCTGGTCTTACGCGGAAGTGCTGCCCTATTTCACCCGCACCGAGAATAACGAGAATTATCCCGAGAGCGTATTCCACGGCAAGGGCGGGCCGATCAACGTCAAGGTGGTCGATAACCCCAACGCGCTGAACTACGCCTTCATGGACGGGCTCGCCTCGCTGCAATTCCCCGCCTGCCCCGATTTCAACGGCCCCAATTCCGAAGGCTATGGCCGGCGCCAGGGCCTGATGCGCGCAGGCCGCCGCGAGAGCACGTCGATCAACATGCTGCGCCCGGCGCTGAAGCGCGGCAATGTCCACGTGCAGACCGGCGCCCCGGTGCGCCGTGTGCTGGTGGAAGAAGGCCGCGCCACGGGTGTGGAACTGCTCGACGGGCGGATCGTGCGCGCCCGGCACGAAGTGGTGCTGTGCGCGGGCGCGGTGCAGACGCCGCAGATCCTGCTGCTGTCCGGCATCGGGCCGGGCGCCCATCTGCAGGAAATGGGCATCGAGCTGGTGAAGGATGTGCCCGGCGTGGGCGCCAATTACCACGATCATGTCGCCTCCCCCGTCCATATGGAAACGGCCAACACCACATCCTATGGCCTGTCGCTGCCGGCCCTGCCCCGCGACATCCTGCACCTGTTCCAGTACATTCTCACCCGCACCGGGCCGCTGGCAGGCAATGTGTTCGAAAGCGTGGCCTTCCTGCGCACGGACCCGTCGCTGGCCCGGCCGGACGTGCAATTCGTGTTCCAGCCCGCCAAGCGCCTGACGACGAAGATCCCCTTCCCCGTGGGCCATGGCTACGCAATCAGCCCGGTCTCGCTCTATCCCAAGGCGCGCGGCACCTTGCGGCTGGCCAGCCCCGATCCCGCCGCCGCGCCGCTGATCGACCCGCGCCTGCTGGCCGAGGATGGCGAGATCGACTGCCTGATCCGCGCCATCAAGATCGCGCGCAAGGTCTTCGCCAGCCAAGCCTTCGCGCCCTATGGCGGCGTGGAAGTGGCGCCTGGGCCGGAAGTGCAGAGCGATGCGGAAATCGACGCCTATATCCGCAGCACCGGCTATACCGTGCATCACCCGGTCGGCACCTGCCGCATGGGCAACGATGCAGGCGCCGTGGTCGATCCGCAATTGCGCTTCAATGGCATTGCCGGGCTGCGCGTGGCCGATGCCAGCGTGATGCCCAGCATCATCGGTGGCAACACCAATGCCCCCTGCGTGATGATTGCCGAGCGCGCGGCCGATTTCATCCTGGGCAAGCCCGCCCTTCCGGCCGCCGATCTGCCGCCGGAATCGGTCGCCCGATACAAATCCGCCCCGAAGAAGGCGGCATCCCGTTCAAAGAAAGCCGCCTGAGGAGAGGGCACGACATGGCGAAGGAACACGTCAAAAGCTGGCAGGTGGGCGACGTCACCGTCAGCCGGATCGTGGAAGTGTGGGACTTTCGCGATAACATCAACATGACCATGCCCGATGCGACACCCGAGGAAGTGATCGCGCTGGAATGGCTGCACCCGCATTACGCCACGCCCGACGGGCAGCAGCGGATGAACTTCCAGGGCTTTGTAGTGCAGACCCCGACGAAGACCATCGTGGTGGACAGCTGCATCGGCGCCGGGCGCGACCGGCAGTTCGATGTGTTCACTAACCTGCCCGAAGGCTTCATGCAGGATCTGGAGAGCCTTGGCGTGGACCGGCACGATGTGGACATCGTGATGTGCACGCACCTGCATTTCGACCATGTGGGCTGGAACACTTACAAAGACCCGGAAACGGGCGAGTTCAGGCCGACCTTCCCCAATGCCCGCTATCTGTTCGGCAAGACCGAGTTCGAGGCATGGAAGCATATTCGCAATGACGGCATCCACCATCCGGGCCACATGATCGAATGCGTCGATCCCATCGTGGCGGCGGGCATGGCGGATTTCATCGATGCCGATCACCGCATCTGCGAAGAGCTCTATTGCGAGCCCAGCCACGGCCACACGCCGGGCCATGTGCATGTTTGCATCGAATCGAATGGTGAGCGGGCCGTCATCACCGGCGACCTGATGCACCACCCGATGCAATGCGCCATGCCGCAGCGCGACGCGACCTTCGACATGGACAAGGACGCCGGACGCGCCAGTCGCGTGCGCTTTGCCGAGAAATATACCGATAGCGGCGTGCTGATCATCGGCGCGCATTTCGCCGATCCCACCGCCGGGCATTTCACCACCGACGCCAAGGGCGAGCGCTGGTTCAAGGGACTGGGGCTGTGAGCCTGCTCTCCCAACACCCGTTCATGCTGAGCCTGTCGAAGCATGCGCGCGTCCTTCGACAGGCTCAGGACGAACGGAGGTAGCGTTTATGGCAAATCCGATCCCCGATTACCCGCTGGACATTTTCACCCCAGATGCCGTGCGCAACGCGCGCGAGGTGGACGATGCCCTGCGCGAATTCGCCCCTGCCGTGCGGCTGCATGACGGGGTGGTGATGATCGCCCGGCACGAGCATGTGACGAAGGGCCTGCTGGACTGGCAGACCTTCTCCTCCACCTCGCGGCCATGGCACGATCCCAATTCGCCCCGGCCGGAAATCCTGCTGACCGATGATCCGCCACGCCACACGCAGGTGCGCAAGGTGGTGGCAGATGCCCTTTCCCCCCGCGCGCTGGAGCGAGTAAAGGCGATCTTCGAGAGCGCCGCACAGGAATTCGTCGACGAGCTTCGCGCTAAGGAAGGCGCGGTGGTGGACGCCGTGGGCGACATCACCCAGGCCTATATCTTCCGCGTCCTGCCTGACATTCTCGGCCTGCCGCAGGAAGGGCGGCACCATATGCACGGCTTTTCCCAGATGGTCTGGGCCACGATGGGCCCACCGGGAGAATTGTTCGACGAGGCGATGGATCAGGATTTTTCCGGCGTGATCGAATGGCTGGAAACCACCTGTGAGCGCGATGCGATCGACCCGGAAGGAATCGGGGCGGAATTCTTCCGCGCGGCCGATAGAGGCCAGGTCACTTTGGCCGAAGCCAAGCTGCTGTTGCAGACCGTGTTGAGCGCCGGGGCCGATACCACCTATCTCACCATGGCCAATGCCATCCGCGCCTGGGCGATGTTCCCCGGCGAATATGAGAAGCTGCGCGCCGATCCCAAGCTGCTGCGCAACGCCTTTGACGAGAGTCTGCGCTGGGACAGCCCCAGCCGCATGGCGGGGCGCATCGCGGTGAAGGACGTGGAGGTGGACGACATCCTCATCCCCGCCGGTACGCGCTGCGGGCTGATGTTCGCCGCCGCCAATCGCGATCCGCGCTTCTGGGACGCTCCGGAAGAATACCGGATCGAGCGCGATACCAAGCACTCGCTCGGCTGGGGCTACGGCGTGCATGGCTGCGTGGGCCGCGTGCTGGCCCAAATGGAGGCGCAGGCGCTGCTCGGCACTATCGTCCGCGAGGTGGAAGGCTTCGAACTGGCCGGACCTTACGAACCGTGGATGACGACAGTGGGCCACGGCCCGATCCGCCAGCCGGTGCGGCTCAGGTTTGCGTGAAGCGTCCTTCGTCATTGCGACCCCGGCCTTGTGCCGGGGGAAGCAATCCAGGGCACCACGCGCTGGGCTCTGGATTGCCGCGTCGCCTTCGGCTCCTCGCAATGACGAAGAATGACGAACAGGGTATGATCGCCTCATGACCGCCCCCGTCACCCGTATCGACGCGATCCTTTATGCGCGGCACGAGCGTGTGGCGGCGGCAAATTTTTCGCATCCGGTGGACGATCACGATCTGCCCATGCCGCTCGACTATTATGTCTGGGCGATCCACCGCGAGGGCCATCCGCCCGTGATCGTCGATACCGGCTTTGGCGAGGCCGCGGCGATGGCACGGGGGCGCACGCTGATCCGCCCGGTCGCGGAAGGGCTGCGCGAGGCGGGGATCGACCATTTGCTGGTGGAACATGTGATCCTCACTCACCTGCATTACGATCACGCGGGATCGCTGGGCGCCTTCCCCAATGCGCATTTCCATGTGCAGGATGCCGAACTCGCCTTCGCCACCAGCCGTGCCATGTGCGATCACGATACTCGCGCGCCTTTCGATGGCGAGCCGGTCGCCCAGCTGGTGCGCAAGCTCTATGCCGACAGGGTAGTGTTCCATGCCGGAGACAGCGAATTCGCCCCCGGCATTTCGCTGCGCCTGTGCCCCGGCCACACCGCCGGGCTGATGGTAGTGGCTTGCGAGACGGTGCGCGGCACGGTGGTTCTGGCCAGCGATGCGGCGCATCTCTACGCCAATATCGCGCGCAAGCTGCCCTTCCCGATCTTCATCGACGAGCCGCAATATCGCGCCGCACAGGCCCGCGCGCTGGAACTTGCGGGCGGATCGCTCGATCGCCTCATCCCCGGCCACGATCCGCTGGTGCTGGCCTGTTTCCCTTCGGAAAACGGCATCGCCCGCGTGGATCTGGCTCCGCACAAACCCGTTTCGGAGTATCTATGAGCACTGTCGGTTTCATCGGCCTCGGCCGCATGGGCGCCAATATGGCGGCCAATCTTATCGGTCATGTCGACCTGTTACTCGTGCATGATGTCTCGCCCGATGCCGTCACCGCAATGGTGACGCAAGGCGCGCAGGCAGCCGGATCGGCCAGGGCCTTGGGCGATGAATGCGATATCGTCTTCGCCAGCCTGCCGACCCCGCCCATCGTGCGCGAGGCGATCCTCGGCCCCGGCGGCGTTGCCGAAGGCAGAAGGGTGAAGATCGTGTGCGACCTTTCGACCTCCGGCCCGCGCCTTGCGCAGGACCTTGACGCTGCCCTTTCCGCCAAGGGCATCGCCAGCATCGACGCACCGGTTTCCGGCGGGATCAAGGGCGCGAAAGACGGCACTCTGGCCATCATGGCGGGCGGGCCGCAGGCTCCATACGATCAGATTCTCCCGCTGCTGCAACTTATGGGCAAGCCCTTCTACATGGGCGAGACCCCGGGCGCCGGGCAGGTGATGAAGCTGGTCAACAATCTGCTGGGCGCGGTGGCCATCGGCGTTACCTCCGAAGGCATGGCTATGGGGATCAAGGCCGGGCTGGACCCTGCCCGCATGATCGAGGTGCTGAACAGCGGCACCGGCATCAATTCCGCCACGCGCGACAAATGGCCTCGCTCCGTCCTGCCGCGCACTTTCGATTTCGGCTTCGCCGCCGCGCTAAGCCTGAAGGACACCAACCTGCTGCTGGACGAGGCGGAGGCCATGGGCGTGCCGCTGCAACTGGGGCAGGTTGTGCGGGGATATCTGGAACGGGCGCTGGCCGATTACGGGCAGGACGCGGATTTCACCGCCATGGCCAAGGTGGTGGAAGCCGATGCCGGGCTCGACCCGGAAAGGCCTGCCTGAAAAATGGAGCGCGCCTGAATCCCGCCGATTCGCGCGCCGCTTGCCAAGCGCCCAAAGGCTCCATAACCTCCCCCTCAATGGCCCGATACGAGGCCCGCTGCGAATCTCGCGGCATTGGGAGTTTGGATGTCATGTCGCTGCTCGAGCAACTGAGCACGGCAGAGGTTGCTCCGTGCGATCGCCTGCCCTTCTGGAACGACATCGCCCGCATGGTCGCCCCGATCCGGGTCGAGCCTCTGGGCGAAGCGCCTTTCGAGGCCCGCCTCTATCGCCGCAAGCTGCGCGAATGCGAATTGCTGTCGCCCTGTTCCAGCCCCGCCCGCATCTACAGCGCGCCGGACCATGAAAGCGCCGGGGTGCTGAACATCCAGGTGCAGCACCGCGGCCGCAGCACCAACCACACCGGCGGCCGCACTGCGGTGCTGGAGGAAGGGGACTTCGTTCTTTACGATCCAACCAAGCCGCTCTGGCTCAATTTCGAGGAATATACGCAGGCCATCGTCGTGCGCCTGCCGCTGGCGACAGTGGAAGAACGCATGCCCCATCTGCGCAGCCAGGCCGGCATTCCGGTGAGCGGCAGCCGGGGGGCGGGCGCCCTGTTTTCCCGCTTCATGCGCAATGCGTGGGAAGAGCTGGAATATGACGGCAGCGGCGAATGGGTCGATGCGCTGGGCGATGCGATCTGGCCGCTGCTGGAAATGGCCTATGCCTCCGCCCGCCCGGCACTGGAGCCCAACCGCCGCGACGAGCGCCGCCGCGCCCTGTTCGAAGCGGTGGAGGCGGACCTGACCGATCCCGATCTGGACGTCCACCGCCTCGCCCGCCGCATGGGCGTTTCCGCGCGCTATGTGCAGATGCTGTTCGCCGAAATGGGCACCACCCCGCGCGCCTTCATCCAGAACCGCCGGCTTGAACTCGCCGCTCGCCGTTTGGAACGCGAAGGCGGCGACGTGACAGTGACGGACGTAGCCTATGATGTCGGCTTCAACGACCTCTCCAGCTTCTGCCGAGCCTTCCGCCGCCGTTTCGAAATGAGCCCGAGGAACTATCGTGCAGGCGGGCGGGGGTAGGGCGGTCAGCCAATCTTCTACCGTCACCCCGGACCTGTTCCGGGGTCCAGCTTGTATTGGTAAAAAATCAAGCAAGCGAGAGGCGCGCCATGTCTTCCCGGGTCATTTCCGGGGATGTGGGGCTACACGTCCCCGCGCCTTTATGCTGACTAAGAAGCTGGGCCCCGGAACAAGTCCGGGGTGACGATGTCGCGCAAATCTGCCCCTACCCGCACGCACATCTGGAAAACCTCCCTCACCCCCTTGGGCCAGCGGGCGCCTGCCGCTAGCTCAGGCGCGTGGATTCGAACATCGTCATAGGTGAGGACGAAACGGGCCAGCCGGTCCGGATCGACCTCGAAGAATTGCTGGCCACCCGCCTGCTCGTTCAGGGCAACAGCGGGTCCGGCAAATCGCACCTGTTGCGCCGCCTGCTGGAAGAGAGCGCCGGCATGGTGCAGCAGGTGGTGGTGGACCCGGAAGGGGACTTCGTTTCGCTGGCCGACCATTTCGGCCATGTGGTGATCGACGGCGCGGCCCATTCCATTGCCGAGATCGAGGCACTGGCCGCCCGCGTGCGGCAGCATCGCGCTTCGGTGGTGCTGGCGCTGGAAGGGCTGGATGTGGAACAGCAGATTCGCTGCTCCGCCCATTTCATCACTGCCCTGTTCGACGCCCCGCGCGAACACTGGTTCCCAGCACTGGTAGTGGTGGATGAGGCGCAGATGTTCGCCCCCGCTGTGGCGGGCGAAATCAGCGAGGATACGCGCCGCATCACGCTGAATGCGATGACCAACCTGATGTGCCGCGGCCGCAAGCGCGGGCTGGCGGGGATCGTGGCCACGCAGCGCCTTGCCAAGCTGGCCAAGAATGTCGCGGCGGAAGCGTCCAACTTCCTGATGGGGCGCACCTTCCTCGATATCGACATGCTGCGCGCGGCCGATTTGCTGGGCATGGAACGGCGGCAGGCCGAGCGTATCCGCGATCTGGAACGCGGGCGTTTCCTCGGCCTCGGCCCGGCGATCTGCCGCCGACCGAGCGCGGTGAAGGTCGGCCCGGTGAAATCCGGCCCCAAACAGACCGCCAGCAAGCTCGCCCCGCTGCCAACTGCCCCGGCAGAGGAAATGCAGGCCTTGCTCCATGCCGAACTGGCCACCGTGATGGAAAGCCAGGCGGAAGCCAAGCGCGCCGCGCCGCCTCCGCCTGCTTTCACGGCCGAGCAGCTGTCGGAGCAGATCACCCGCTTCGAATCCGATCCCGTGGCAAGCGACGAGGATGGCGCGGAACCTTCTTCCGCAGCGCCGGGCGCCGCCGCGCAGGTGGTGGAAGACATCATGCGCGCCATGGCGAGCGACCCGCGCGCTGCCTTCCAGCCTTCCGCCGCGCTCTATCAGACCTTCCTGCTCCATTGCCGCAAGCGGCAGGCCAGCGCCGCCACGCCCGACATGGCCGGTTTCCGTCGCATGTTCGCCATCGCGCTCGCCCGGCTGGAAGGGCTGGAGCCCCATGTACGCGAGCACATTCTGGAAATGGGCAGCACGCTGGATGACGATGTGCTGGCGCCCTTCCTCACCATCGCGCGCCATGCCGCCGAAGGGATCGAGGAGCCGGATGACGAGGAACTCTCCCGCGTTTACGGCACCAGCTCCCCCGGCCGCACGCGCCGCCTGCTCGAACATCTGGAGAGGAAAGGCCTGATCGTGGTTCGCCACGATTTCGGCGGCGGGCGCACATTGATCGTGCCCGGTCTGGACGCCGTGCTGAGCGGGTAATTTCCGTCATTGCGAGGACCGTCGGTCCGAAGCAATCCAGGGCCCAACGTGTTCCGCTCTGGATTGCTTCGCTACGCTCGCAATGACGAACCCGCCGATGAAATGCCTGTCGGTTCGCTTCAGATATCGTTGCGGATCGTCGCCAGCGCGCCGCCGTCGATCTCCCACTTGGCGCCGTTGACGTAGCTTGCCTCGTCAGAGAGCAGGAAGCTGACGACATTGCCCACTTCGGCGGGCTGGCCCACGCGGTTGAGCGTGGCGACTTCGCCCAGCTTGCGCATGCCGGCAGCCACATCGTCGAACATCTGTTCCAGCATGCCGACCAGCAGCGGGGTCTCGATCACGCCGGGCATCACGCAGTTCACCCGCACGCCCTTCTGCGCCACTTCGCTGGCCGCCGTGCGGGTAAGGCCCACTGCGCCGTGCTTGGCTGCGTTGTAAGCGCAGGCGCCCGCAAGGCCGCGTTCGGAACCGATGGAGGCAGTGTTCACTACCGCGCCTGCGCCGCGCTTCACCATGTCCGGCAGCACGTAACGCAGGCCCAGGAACATGCCGCGCAGGTTTACGTGCAGCACCCGGTCGAACTCGGCGACCTCATATTCGTGCGTGGGGGCGAGATGCCCTTCGATCCCGGCATTGTTGAAGAAGCCGTCCACCCGGCCCATCGCCTTCAGCGCCGCCTCGGCATAGGAGATCACCTGCTGCTCATCCGCGCAATCGGCGTGATGGCCGAACACTGTGTGGCCCGCATCGCTGAGCGCCTTCACCCGTTCTTCCAGCTTGGCGGCATCGATATCCACCAGCATAACCTGCGCCCCTTCGCGGGCGAGGATTTCGCAGGTTGCATAGCCGATCGAACCGGCCGCGCCGGTGACGAGCATGGTCTTGCCTTCGTGGCGCTTCATTTCTTGGCTCCTTTCGAGAACCGGAATGGCATGGTGAGGAGAAACAGGATCAGCCTGGGCGTCAGCAGCTTGAACGCCGCGCGCGCCTGTTCGGGGGTGAGCGTGGCGCTCATCGGCATGGTGCCGAAGACCTTGCCCTTCAGGACAAGATCGTTGCCTTTCCGCTCGATGGCGGAAACCTGCATCAGCTCGCTCTTGTCGGCGGAATAGATCTTCACGAGACGTGGATCCCGTCGAAATCGATGCCCAGGTCTTCGGCCATTACCTGCGCCGTGGCCCGCCCGGCGCCGAACACACCGCCGCCCGGATGCTGGAACGGCCCGACGAGATAGAGCCCTTCCACCCCCGGCACGCGATACTGACCCAACTCAGGCGTCGGCCGGTGGGAGCCGGACTGATAGGTGGTGGTGGCAATGCCGTGCAGATCGCCGCGGAAGAAGCTGGGGCTGGTCCGTTCCATGTCCACCGGGCTGTCGCAATGATAATCGAGCACGACATCGGGCACGTTCTCGATGAAATCGCCCATGCGGCGGATCATCTTTTCGGCAAATTCGCCCTTTGCCTCATCCCAGTTGCGGCCATCCTTGCGAGTGTAAGGCACATAGTCCCATGCATGGAAGACCGCCTTGCCATCGGGCGCGCGGCTGGGATCGTGCTGGGTCAGCTGGCCGACGCCGACCAGCGGCGTGGGCGAGAAATTGCCATAGCGCAGCTCGTCGAACGCGCGGCGCATATCCTCATAGCTGGCGGGCATCAGCTCATACATCACGGCGGAAATATCGCCCGCCTTGAATTTCATCGGCGCATCGAGCGCGGCATGGACCGTGAAGCAGGCGGCATCGGTGATGTGCGTGCGCTTCGCATTCTTCGCGACATGGGCGGGCAGGGCCGCGACCATATCGGGCAGGATGTGCGGATGGATTGCGCCGATGATCCCGTCATTCGCCGAAAGACGCGAACCATCGTCCAGCACCACGCCTGTCGCGTGCGTGCCGTCGGTCACGATCTCGCGCACCTCGCAATTGTTCAGCACCTTGCCGCCATGATCTTCGATACAGGCGATCAGTGCGGCAGTGAGGCTGCCCGATCCGCCCACTGGCACCCCAAAGCCGAATTTCTCGAGGAAGCCGAGGAACACATAGGCGCCGATGCCGGTGGCCTTCTCGTCCGGACTGACGAGGTTTTCGCCTGCCACGCGGCCGAAATGGGCCTTCACCTTGTCATGCTCGAACAGCTCTTCCATCAGGTCGAAAGTGCTGACGGCCATGGTGCGCATGATCTCGCGCCCTTCGGCGCTCTGGTCCATCATCGCCGTCTGTGCGCCCATCGGCATGGGCGGAGAATAAAGACCCGCCTGGATCATCGGCAGCCATTGCGCGGCCTGGCGGGACATCTCGAGGAAAGTCTCCGCATCCTTGTGGGAGAACTTGCGGATCGCCTCGGCCGATTTCGCCGGATCGCGATGCAGCGGCAGGGTTGACCCGTCTTCCCACACGCTCATCATCGGCACGTCGGGGAAGACGTAGCGCAAGCCGTATTTCGATTTCAGCCCCAGATCGTCATTCAGCAGCAGCGGATTGCCCTGGATGAAGATGTGGCTCATCGAATGCTGGTCGTGCCGGAAGCCGGGCCGCGTCAGTTCGCGCGTCACCACGCCGCCGCCGAACCAGTCATTACGCTCCAGCACCAGCACCTTCTTGCCGGCCACAGCCAGATAGGCCGCGGCGACAAGGCCGTTATGGCCCGAACCGATGGCAATGATGTCTGCGTCGCTCATTCAATCATCCTCAATTCTGCGGCCGTTGGGGCCGTCAGAGCATGGCCGACACGATCATGTCGGACAGCTTCTGGAAGCGTTCGATATTGGCAGTCTGGGTCATCACCCCCGCGCTGGTAGCCGCGAAGCTGACGTCGAGTTCGGGATCGACCCAGAACAAAGTGCTGCCCGCGCCATAATTGCCGTAGGTCTCCGGCGAGGTGAGCGTGCCCAGCTGATGGTTCACGATGGCCGTGCCACGCACGTTGAAGCCCAGCCCCATGTAAGCGGGCGCGACCTGCCAGCCCGCGCGCAGATGGGCCGCCTTGTAAAGCTCATTGGGCATCTCGCCCGTGTGCACTTGCCGCGCCACCTCGATCATGCGCGGGGACAGGATGCGCACGCCGTCCAGCTCCCCGCCCCGGCGCAACATCTCGGCAAAGCGATAGAGATCGCCAGAGGTGGAAGCGCAGCCGACATGCGGGGATTCGGTCGCCGGGTCTTCGAACAGGGCGTGGTCACCCTCGATATTGCGGCTGAGATGCTTGATCGGCACCGTGCCGCGCATATCCGGGCGAACATGCCGGTCCTTCAGGTCCGCGCGAAGCCCCATGGAAGTGCTGTCCATCCTGAGCGGGGCGAACAGATCCTCATGCAGCAGGGTCTGGTAATCGCGGCCCTTCGGATCGGTGCGGACAAGCGCCATGCCCATCAGCACGTGATTGACCAGCGGCGAATAGTCGCAGCGGCTGCCCGGCTCCACCACGCCATGTACGGCCTCGATCGTCGCCTCGTAGAGTTCCGACAGACGGTCGAGATACATGCCCGGCTTGGGCGTCCACACGCCGGGCATGCCTGCCGTGTGGGTGAGCAGGTGATAAAAGGTCGCTTCCTCGCGGGGCTTGCCGGTGAATTCCGGCAGCACGTCGCGCACCTTGGTGGTCAGCGCGAAACGGCCTTGCTCGATTGCCTTGAGGATCAGGATGTTGGTGAAGGCCTTGGTGGTGGAGAAGATCGAGAAGACATTATCCAGCCGCAGAGGCTGCTCGCCCGCTGCGTCCTGCGCGCCCAGCGCTTCCTCGAACAGTTTCTCCCCGCCGCGCCCGGCGGTGAGCACCAGCCCGTAATAATCGCCGCGCGCAATATCCGCGAGGATGACCTCGCGCAGTGTGTCGAGCCGTTCCTGCCAGACTTTTGCCATAGCTAACTCCGTCCGTCCTGAGCCTGTCGAAGGACCGTTTTTTCTTTATCGGCGTGCTGTCCAGGGGAAGAGCGGCCCTTCGACAAGCTCAGGGCAAACGGAAGGAGGAGGATTTCTCTCATCCCCTCACCCCGCCGCGATGATGCCGCCATCGATGGCCAGCATCGCCCCATTCACGAAATCCGCCTCGTCCGAGAGGATGAAGGCCGCCGCGCGGGCAATGTCCTCAGGCGTACCGTTGCGGCGCAGGGGGATGTTCTTTGCCCGCTGGGCATATTGTTCGGGCGTGACGAAGCCGTCCGTCGCCGGGGTCGGCACGCTGCCCGGCGCGATAGCGTTGACGCGGATACCGCGCGGGCCGAGTTCGCCCGCCAGCACCTTGGTCAGCCCGGCGATCCCCGCCTTGATCGTGGTATAGGCCCCGGTATTCGGCCGCCCGCGATAGGCGACGGGCGATGAATAATTGAGGATATTGCCGCTCGCCCCCTCGTCCCGATAGGCGAGAAAGGCCTGCACGCCCCAGAACACCGATTTGAGCCCGGCGGACAGCATGAGTTCGAGCGTTTCCTCGGTCACGTCCTCGATCGGTTCGTAGACCAGCACGGAAGCATTGTTGATCACCGCGCGCAGCGGGCCCGCGTCGTAGCGGAAGGCTTCCGCCACGCCGAAGAACTGCGCCCGCTCGCCCAGATCGCCGCCATAGGCATGTGCCTCGCCCCCGGCGGCGCGGATTTCGTCCACCACCTTGTGGGCCGATGCCTGATTGATATCCGCCACGCCGACAATGGCGCCTTCGGCGGCAAGATGCTTCGCGATCCCTTCGCCAAGGCCGCGCCCGGCGCCGGAAATGAGGATGGGGCGGCCCGCGAACTTCATGGCTCAGTCCATCCCGAACAGCTTGGCGGTATAATGGCTGTCCATATATTCCCGCATCGCGTCGATCTTGCCGTTCGAGATTTCGAACACCCAGCAATAGTCATTGTCATAGACCTTGCCGTCCATGGTGGTGCCGGTGGAATTGGATTCCACGCAGACCCAGCCGCCTCGCGAAAACATGTTGTGCACATGGACCTTGGGGTCGCCCGGATGGAACATGCCGCGCACGGGGGCGAGGAACTTGTCGATGATGTCCATTCCGATGTGCTTGCCGGCACCGGCGATGTCCTTCACCTTGGGCTCCCACACGGACTGGTCGTGATAGAAGCCGCGCAGCTTCTCCAGATCGCCCGAGGACAGCACTTCGAAGAAATCGAGCACCAGCTGCTCGTCGGCGTTGGCGGCAGTCACGCTCATTTCACTCTCCCTTTCCAACGCCGCGGGCCTGCTCGGTCGGCGGCGGAATGACCGGCATGGCGCCGCCCAGATGCAACGCGACCTGGCCGTAGCGGCTGGCGAATTTCCACCCTTCGGGCGTCTTCACATAATGATCCTCGAAGCCCCCGACATAGAGCCCGCCCGCTTCCTGCGGCGGCTCCACCGATTTGTGGCTGGAGAGCATGGCGAGGTAATTGGTGCCCTTGGCCTCCGTCTCCGAAATCACTTCCACCAGCACATTGGTGACGATGTGGCGGACAAGGATCGGTGGCCGGTCGCGGAAGATCGCCTGCACCCGATCCCGCCCGTAAAACGGGAAGTCCGGCTGGAACGGGCGAGCGAAGATGCAATCTTCGGTGAAAAGCGCGGCAAGCGCCTCGTGATCGCCATTGTCGGCATAGCGCGCGAAGAGCAGCGGCAATTTGCCGCATTCCGCCTCGATCCGCAGGCGTTTCTGATCCTTCATGATGCCTGTTCCGCTTCGATTTCGGCAAAAGCCTCATTGGCGATGCGGAAGCTGTCCACCGTGGCCGGGATGCCGGCATAGATGCCCACCTGCAGCAGCACTTCGCGGATTTCTTCCTTCGAAAGACCGTTATTGAGCGCACCGCGAATATGGGCCTTCAGCTCGTGGCTGCGGTTGAGCACCGAGATCATCGCGAGGTTGATCAGCGAGCGGTCGCGGCGCGGCAGGCCTTCCCGCCCCCAGGTCCAGCCCCAGCAATAGGTGGTCACCAGTTCCTGCAGCGGATCGTTGAACGGCCCGCTCTTCGACAGTGCCCGGTCGACATAGGCATCGCCCAGCACCTCGCGGCGGATCTTCATGCCCTTGTCGAAAAGTTCCTTATCCATCTGATCGTGTCCTTTCTCAGCCGATCGCCGCGTAAACCGCATCAATCAGGCGCCTTGCGCGTGGGCCGTTATCGCCCACGGCGTGCATCTGGTTGCAGCAATAGGAAAAGCCGAGCTTCGCATCCGGATCGCCGAAGCCGATCGAACCGCCCAGGCCATGATGGCCGAAACTGCGCGGATTGGGGCCCATATAGACCGCCTCCGGCGTGTTCAGCAGTACGCCCAGCGCCTGATGATAGGGCCGGTCCTGCAACAGTTCGATCTGGTTGTGCTGCTCGACAAGCATGGCTTCCAGCGCGCGCTTCGACAGCAGGCTGACCCCGTCGACCTCGCCCACGGCTGCGCCATAGATGCGCGCCACCCCGCGCGGATTGCCATGGCCGGAACCGCTGGCGATCTCGCAGGTGCGCCAGATCGGCGAATTCATCGTGGTATGCCACGGTTCGCTGGGGTTCTGCAGGAAGGCGAAGCTGCGCAGGGTCGCCCCGTCCTGCCAGCCTTCCGGCGTCGTCGGCTTGGGCGGCACGGTCTGGTCCTTCGCCGCGAACAGCCGCGCCTTGGTGTTGGGCAGCACTTCGGCGACGTGGGACTGTTCCTCATCGCTCATCCCGCCGATGCAATATTCCGCATGGAGCGGCCCGCTGACGTTCTGGCGCAGGAAGGGGCCAACGGTCATGCCCGTCACCCGGCGCATGATCTCGCCCAGCAGAAAGCCCTGATTATGCACGTGATAGGCCGCACGCGTGCCCGGTTCCCACAAGGGCTCCTGCACTTCCAGCGCACGGATATAGGCCGAATAATCGAAGAACCCGCCCGGATACATGGTGTCGGTGGTCAGCACAGGGATTGCCGCGCGGTGATCGAGGCACCAGCGCACCAGAATATTCTCTTTCCCGTTCTGCGCGAATCCGGGCCAGTAATGGGCCACCGGCTTGTCGATATCCACCAGCCCCCGGTCTACCAGCATGTTGAAGGCGATGCCGGTCACGCCCTTGGCCACGCTCATCATGCAGACAGTGGAATGCTCGTCCCATTCCCGAGAGCGATCCTCGCGCGCCCAGCCGCCCCACAGGTCGACCACCGTCTCGCCATCGCGCACTACGCTGGTGGCCGCGCCGAGTTCTTCCTCAACCCGGAAATTCTCGATGAAGGCTTCGGCCACTCCGCTGAATTCGGAATCGTACCGGCCGCGCAGGCGATAGGTGCCGCCGCGTGCTTCGATGGTTTCGTCTAACTGGGCCTGCGCCACTGGCATTCCTCTCCTCTTCCCGCACCAAGTCCTAGGCCGCGCCCGTCGCCACCGCTTGAACCGGGGCGAAAATCTCTTGGCAGCGCGCGAAGCCCTCTGGCAGGTGCGGCAGGGGAGAGAGATGCATGTACGATTATGACGTGATTATCGTGGGCGGCGGCCCCACCGGTTTCGTCACCGCGCTGGGCCTCGCGCAGGCCGGGGTGAAGGTCTGCGTGGTGGAGCAGGAAGAGGCGATCATCGATAGCCCCCGCGCGGCCGTCTATCACTGGTCAGTGCTCGACGGGCTAGAACGGCTGGGCATACGCGAGGAAGCGGAGCGGAGCGGCTTTCCCAAGCAGGACTATCTCTGGCTGGTGAAGAAGACCGGCGAGGAAATCCATTACGATCTCTCCGTGCTCGAGGGGCACACCGCCTTTCCCTATAACATCCATCTCGGGCAGGACCGGCTCGCCGCCATTGCGCGCGACCGGCTGGAGACCCTGCCCAATGCGCAAATCCGCTTCGGCACCGGCATGATCACGCTGGCGCAGGATTCCGATGGCGTGCGCGTGGCAGTGGAAGGGCCGGAAGGCGTGGAATATCTCTCCTGCGCCTATGTCGTGGGTGCGGACGGCGCGGCCAGCCTCGTGCGCAAGGTGCTGAACCTGGGCTTCGATGGCATGACCTGGCCGGAGCGGTTCGTCGCCACCAATGTCCATCACGACTTCGAAAGCGCGAATTACGGCCTCACCACCATGGTGATCGACGAGGAATGGGGGGCGGTGATCGTCAAGATCGACGGAACGGGGCTATGGCGCTGCACCTATATGGAGGACGCCGCCTTGCCAGAGCGGGACTATCTCCAGCGCCTGCCCGCCGCCTATGAGCATCTCCTGCCCGGCACGGGTGGCTACAGGCTGGAGCGGGCCGCCCCCTACAAGATGCACCAGCGCGCGGCCGACAGCTTCCGCAAGGGGCGCGTGGTGCTGGCGGGCGATGCCGCCCATGTCACCAATCCCACGGGCGGTTATGGCCTGACCACTGGCCTGTTCGACGCCTATGCCCTGTGGCCGACGCTGGCCGCCATCGTGCTGGACGGGGCGGACCCGGCGCTGCTCGATATTTATGCGGAGGATCGCCGCCGGGTGTTTCTCGAACGGACCTCGCCCAAGGCCGTGGCGAACAAGCAACTCGTCTTCCATGCATGCGGCGGCGGGGCGGCACTGGAAGCTACGCTGGGCGGGCTGCGCGCCATGAGCAGCGATGCCGAAGCCCGGCTGAACGGCCTGTGGTTCGTCAAGACGCTGGAGACACCTTCGCCCGTGGAAGCATGAGCCCGTTCACTCCATGAACGAAATCGTCCGCAGTTCGATGCTCTGGCGCGGTGCGGCATCATGGGGCGTATCGGGCGCATCGAAGGCGCTGTGCGCAGTGAACTGCACCGCATCGGGATCGCTATCGTAAAGCTTGAAGGCCAGCACTTCCCAGGGCTGCATATGCGGCACCCAGTACCATTTCTGGCCCGGCGCCCATGCCAGGTTGAAGCCCCAAAGCGAGCGGCGATTGAAGTCGCCCAGCCCGCCAACAACTTCGCTGGGGAACATGTCCTCGCGCTTCACTGTGCTGGCATCGCACAAGGCAAAAGGCGCGCTTTCCACCATGGTGATCGGGCGCCAGACATTGATCAGCATATAGCGGCCCGACAGGCGCCGGTCGGCCTCTTCCTTCGGCAGCAAATCGTAGGTGAAGTCCCGCACCGTACGGTCGCCATAATCCACGTGAGCGCCATAGGCCGGCATGTTGTGGCCATGGGTTCCGCCCGCATTGGTGCGCACCACCGGGCCGAAGCTGATCGTCTTCGCCGCGCCGGTCAGCCGCTGCACCAGTGCCTCCGTCTCGCGAGAATAGTGGGCAAGCGCGTCCTTGTCCGTGAAGTCCGTGACCTTGGTGGGCTCGTCCAGCAGGACAAAGCCGTTGCGATCGAAGCCGAGATCGCCAGTGAACGGCCGCATGTCATGGATCGTCACCCGGCGTTCTTCCACCGGCCAATAGCTCTTCTCCCGCGCGCCGGGATGGAAAGTCGCCTTCTCGCCGCGCACGACATAATTCATCGTCGCTTCGACATCGCAGGTGATCTGTTCGGCTTCGCTCACGGTCAACCTCTCCTTCGCCCGGTGAACTTGGCGCGCCATGCTGCGCAGCATAGCTTGCCCGGCAGACCGCAACATAGCGGCAGGGTGAGGGGGAAGTCTTGGTGGCAAGCGAAACGCCGGTGCCCGTTTCGGTTTCCGTTTCCGATCCGCGCGAAGTGCTGGGCAACCGGGCCATGCAGCTGCCGCAATATGCGGTGATCGGCCTGTGCGTGCTGATCAACATGATCGACGGTTACGATATCCTTGCCCTCGCCCAGGCGGGTTCCGCCCTGAAGCGCGAATGGGCCATGGGCGATGCCGCGCTGGGCACGCTGCTGTCCATGAACCTGGTCGGCATGGCGATCGGCGCGCTGGGCGTATCGCCCGTGGCGGACCAGTGGGGGCGGCGTCCGGCGATCCTTTCCTGCCTGATCTTCATGAGCATTGGCATGGCGATTTCCGCCATGTCGCACGGCTTCTATTCCATGGCAGCTGGGCGCATCGTCACGGGCGTGGGCATTGGCGGGATGACCAGCACGGCGGGCATGCTGGCGCTGGAATATGCCAGTTTCAAGCGCCGCGAATTCGCATCGAGCTGCGTGGCCGCAGCCTATCCGGTCGGCACGATCCTGGGTGCGATGGTGGCGGTGGCAGTGCTGGATTCCTATGGCTGGCGCGGCATCTTCTGGGTCGGTTCGGCCCTCTCCGCACTGCTGCTTCCCATCGCATTCCTGTGGCTGGCGGAATCGCTCGACTATCTGCTCTCCCGCCAGCCGAGGAACGCAGTTGCCCGCACCAACAAAATGCTGCGCCGCATGGCCATTCCCGAGATTTCAGAACTGCCGCCCAAGCCCGAAGGCGCGCGTAGTGCAGTGCTGGCGGAAATCGTTCAGCCCTTTCATTTGAAGGAACTGGCCAGGCTGTTCCTCGCCCATGCGTTGAACATGTTCGCCTGGTATTTCATCATCAACTGGGGCCCGCCGTTGGTGGCGCAGGCCAATGCGTCCGACACGCTGGGCGCGCAATATTCGGCCTGGGTTTCCTATGGCGGGATAGTTGGCGGGATGACCACCGGCTTCCTGTGCGGCACCATCGGGGTGAAACGCATGATGTGGTTCACCATGCTGAGTCTTGCCGGGCTGATCGCTCTGTTCGGCCAGTCTACCGGCAATCCGCAGGCCCTGTGGCTGATCGCCCCCTTGGTGGGCGCAATGCTGTTCGGCTCTGCCACGGCAAACTGGCTGACCATCGCCTATGCCTTCCCGCCGCAATTGCGCGCCACCGGGCTGGGCTTTGCGACCACCGCCGGGCGGGTCGGATCGATCTTCGGGCCGATCGTGGGCGGATGGCTGCTGGGCGAAGGGCTGACCGTGGGCGCCGTCTGCGCCGCCATGGCCGTGCCCGCCGTGCTTTCCGCCCTGACCTTCAGCCGCGCCCGGCGGATGGAGCCGGGGCGCTAGGCTCACCCCAGCAGGAAGTCCTTTGCCGCCTTGCGGGCGGCCATGTTCTCGTCAAGCAGCAGGTGCGCCCCGCCGGGGATCACGGCCACTTGGGCATCGGGCAGCAAACCCTGCCATTCGGGAATGAAGCCGGGCGGCACGATCCGGTCATCCCCGCCCCACAACAGCAGCACCGGCCGATCGAAGCCCTTGAGCAATTCGCGCAATTTCGCATCGGTGACGGCAAGGTCTTCACGCGTGCGGAACGCTGCCTCACCCTCGCGCTGGCGTAGGGCCAGCCATTCCGGGCCGGGCTGCGCAGGCCAATAGGGTTCCAGCCATTCGCGGCTTTCCACGAACCAGCCGGGCAGTTCTTCGGGCGCGATCTGCGAGAAATCGGGAATGGCGGCCTTGTCGCTCTTCAACCCGGCGGGGGAAACCAGCACCAGCTTGTCGATCTCTTCCCAATGTTCCCCGGCATAGCGCGCGGCGAAATGGCCGCCCATGGACGCACCCATCAGGTGGAACGTCTCCAGACCCAACGCGGCGAAGAGCATTTCGTAATGCATCACATAATCGCCAATGCCGCTGAAATCGGCATCGCCGCTTTCGCCGAAATTGGGGTGGATCGGCAGGATCATGCGGAAGGAATCGGCGAAATCGCGGGCCCATTCGAAGCCGTGATAAGTGCCGCCACCGTGGAAATAGACGCAGGGTTCCCCCTCGCCGATTTCGTAGACCACGCTCTCCACCCCGTCGATGCGATAGACGGTGCGTTCGAACCCTTCGGTGCTGTAGGCAAACTCGCTCATGCGTCTTCCTGTATCGCGGGCGCGGGAACCGGCATCGGCTGGCCCTTCATCAGCTCGGCGAGCGAGGAAGCGCGGATCTCGGCTCCGCCCTTTTCCCCTTCCGCCAGCATCTGTTCCTTGTCCCTGGCCCGCTGCACCGGATCGCTCTCCGAAAGCAAGCGCTTGAAATTGGAAGACAGGGGAGAAGCGACTTCGAGGAACACCCGGCGCCGCTCCTGCGAATAGAAATCGAGCACGCCGCCAGCCGCCTTGCCATGGATCACCGCGCCCAGCACATCGCTCAGCGCATCGGCATCCAGCACCCCGCCGGTCAGCCCCAGCCCCCCGCAGGGATTGCAGGCATGGGCCGCATCGCCCGCCAGCAGCGCACGGCCCACGCGATAGGTGGGCGCGCTGCGCTGATGCACGCGATAGGGGGAGAAATTGTCGATCCGATAAGGGATGGACGGATCGGGCAGGATCGCCGCGAAACGCTCCGGCAGGCGTTCGAGGATGGATGCCTCATCCAGTTCCGCATCCTCGCCATAGGTCAGGCGCCACAAATTCTCTCGCCCCAGCCTGCCGACCACGGCCCAGTTCACCGGATCGACCACCATGTTGGCGTTGCAGAAGCCGTTTTCCAGAAACGGATATTCGATATTGGTCGCAACGAAGCGGTCGGGCCAGGTGATGCCTTCGAATTCCAGCCCCATCAGCCGCCGAATGGTGGAACGCGCGCCATCGGTGCCGATTACCCAATGGGCTGCCATCTGCTTCACGCCATCGTCCGTCTCGACCGTCAGGGTCACGGCATCGGCCGACTGGTCCATTGCCGTGACCTTGTGGCCCCACAGCACCTGCGTATGCGGCAGGCGGGCAAGGTGCTTCATCACCAGTTCGGCCAATACGTGCTGCCCGAAATGGAGATTGTGATCGTATTCCTGACCGGGATCGAGCGTCTCGCGCATGTCGGAGCTCATTTTTTCGCCGGTCGCCAGCCAGTGCATGCGAAACTCTGTGCTGGGCAGACCGATTTCATGCGCATCGTCGGCCACGCCCAGCTTGTTCAGGATCGAAAGCGTGGTGTGATAATAGACGGCCGCGCGGGGGGACGTGTTCACTTCCCTTTCCGCGTCGAGCACGGTCACCTCTATCCCCTGCCGGGCAAGCCCCAGCGCCGTAAGGAAGCCGACCGGGCCTGCGCCCACGATAATGACATTCTGCTTCTCAGGCATGGAGCGGACTCGCTTGAGCGCGGCGGGCAAGCACGCGCGGATTGGTTTCGGAAAGCAGCAGCGCGGTCAGCCCGCCCGCCAAGGCGAGCCCGGCCTGCAGCCACAGGGCCACGTCGAGGCTGAAGCTGTCGGCGAGCCACCCGGCCAGAATCGGGCCAAGCACACCGCCGGTCAGCTCGCCGATACCGACGACGAGCCCCATGGCGGTCGCGGCGCGGGCACCGCCCAGCGTCTCGGCTGGGACGACGCCCATGAAGAGCGGAAATATCCCCATGCCCATCCAGCCCAGGAACATCAGCGCCGTGAGCATGGCGGGCGTGCCCGGAACGAGCAGCAGTGCCAGCGGCGGCAGCGCCATCAGAAAACCCCCCAGGATCATCGGCGGCTTGCGTCCGATCCGGTCGGACAAGGCGGCCAGCACCACCGCGCCCACGCCGGGGCACAGGCCGACAACCGCCATCATCCACTTCCAGGTCGTGGGATCGATGGCACGCGGCCCGTCGAGATAGAGCGGCATGAAGATCGAGCCGACCACGGCCGAGCCCACCGCGAAACAGCTGAGGACGGAGCATAACAGCACATTGCGCTCCGCCAGCATGTGCCACGGCGAAAGCGAGGCATCGCGCGCCTTTGCCGCCGCCGGGGCGGCCGCACGGGGCGGTTCGGCCACGAAGCGCCAGATCAGCAGGGCCAGGATCAGCCCCGGCACGCCCGCCAGATAGAAGGCGACACGCCAGCCATAGGCCTCTGCCAGCCACACCAGCACGATCGGAGCCACTGCAGTACCCAGCAGCGACCCGAAGACATTCTGCACCATCCCGGCATTGAGCCCGCGCCGCCCCTCTGCCGAGGCCGCAGCCATGATCGCGAGACAGATCGGCAGGAACGGCCCTTCCGCAGCGCCCATCACCACGCGCGTGGCAAACAGCGTGCCGAAGTTCCAGGCGAGCCCCGACATCACCGAACAGAAGGAGAAGATCACCAGTGCCGCCAGGAGGAAGGGCTTGCGCGCGCCGATAGAGTCAGACCACCGCCCGACGAAATAGGCGCCCAGCGCCCATGTCACCGAAAGCCCCGATCCGAGAGCGCCGACCTCCGTATTGCTGAGCGAAAGGTCCTCGATCACGAAGGGACCGAGGAACGTCATCGCCATGCGGTCGAAATAGGCGAAGCCGAATGCCAGACCGAGCAAAAGCAACACGCGTAGCTCGTAAGCGAAGGAGTGGGGCGCCGCGTTGCCGCCTTCTGCGGAGGCCATCCCGTCCAGCATCAAACCCGACACGGGCGCCTCTTATACAAGCAATTTCGCATATTTAGCCTCTCCCGATGGGCTCTTTATCTTGTCTGCGGTTTACTTGCTTCACCCCGAAACGTCTTGCCCGGGAGCGAAACGTTCAATCCGGACTTAGTCAAATTTCGTCGTATTTCCGGGCTTTTCCAGTGTTGCCTCATAGTAACATCAAGTTCGCTTTCTGTATGTCGGTTGCGTTCTGGGCTCTTTGCGCCGCCTCTGTTCAGGGCTACTTGGCAGGAATGGGGAGGAAAATTGGGCGCCATGAATGCGCTCATCGGGAAGCCTCCCCACTGGGGTCTTTCGCGGACGCTCGGGCAACAGCCGGGGCCGCGCGGGATAATTGGTGAGAATTCGGGGCCGGTTCGGCTCCGGTTTGGGAGGATGTTTACATGAAGCTCAGGATTATGGGCGTCGTGTCTTCGCTGGCCATTGCGGCCAGCATGGCCACGCCGGCTTTTGCGCAAGATGAAGGGGAGGACACCAGCGCGGTTCGCCCCAACGAAATCATTGTGACCGCGGAATTCCGCGAGGCCAAGCTGCAGGATACGCCGATCGCGATCACGGCGGTCAACGCCGAGATGCTCGAAGCGCGCGGCCAGACCGACATTTCGCAGGTCGCGGCACAGGCACCGAACGTGTCACTGCGACCGCAGCCGCAGAACGGCGGCTCGGGCCTGATCGCCTTCATTCGCGGCGTCGGCCAGACCGACTTCAACTACGCGCTCGATCCGGGTGTCGGCGTCTATATCGACGACGTCTATATTCCCACCCTGTCGAGCTCGCTGCTCGAACTGATCGACCTCGATCGTGTTGAAATCCTGCGCGGTCCGCAAGGCACGCTGGCGGGCAAGAACGCGATTGGCGGCGCGATCAAACTGTTCAGCGCCAAGCCGAAAGGCGATGGTTCGGGTTCGCTGAAGGTCGAATACGGTTCGTATAACGAACTGAGCGTTCGCGGCATGGCCGATTTCGCCATTACCCCTAACCTGGCGATGCGCGTGTCGGGAATGTCCCGCGGGAACGACGGCTACGTCGCGATGCTCGACTATGGCCAGACGCATCCCACTTCGAACGTCAATGTCGGCAACAACTCTCGTGGATCCGGAAACGCCGATTACGCGTCCATGGGTGGCCAGAACATCATCGCCGGCCGCGCCGCACTGCGCTGGACGCCGGTCGACACTCTCGAAGTGAACATTTCGGGCGACTATACCCGCGAGAAGTCGGAAGCGATCCCGGTGGTTCTGCTGGCAGCGGGCGCAGCCAGCGGCAATTTCGATCCCACTTCGACCGGTCAGTCAGTCGACGGTAACGGAACACCGCTGCTGGTCGGCAAGAATGGCCAGCCTGTTCCTCTCGATTGCCGTTTTGTGCCCGCTGGGCCCTATAGCTGCGACACGGGGGGCAATCTCCAGGGCTACGATCCGCGGTTCGTCAGCTATTCGAACTTCATGGATGCGATGGACCCTTCGGTTCAGGCACCCTTCAAGCCCTATTTCGCGCTGCCGATCACCCAGTTCCAGGGTTGGGGCGTCCACGGCAACTTCACCTACGACATCAGCGACAATGTGCAGCTGGTCTATATCGGTTCGTACAGGGCCTACACTTCGAAATTCGGCCAGGACCAGGACGGCACGCCGGTCCCCATTGCACAGCTCGACAACCAGCTGGACCATCACGCGTTCAGTTCGGAAGTCCGGCTCAACTTCAGTGCGGGCGACGGTCTGGTTGAAGGCACTGTCGGCGGTTACTACCTCAATCAGGAAGGTACCTACACCGCCCGCGTCGATCTGAATTACGTCAATCCGACGATCGACTTCCTTCACGGCCCGGACTCCACCCCCAGCACCACGAAGGCGGTGTTCGGCACGGTGACGCTGCACCCGACCGACGCCATGAGCATCACCGGCGGCCTGCGCTACACGAAGGACAAGAAGGACTATACCTACTTCCGGCGCAATCCGGACGGTACCCTTCCCAACGGCTTCAACTGCTTTGTCGCGAACGGCCCCTATTCGGAGCCCAACTGCCTCCTCGCCGGCATTTACGACGTTACCGGCACCTTCGAGGGCGATCGCTGGGATTGGCGCATCGTTGGCGACTATCGTTTCTCGGAAGAGTTCCTCGCCTATGCCTCGGTCTCGACCGGCTTCAAGGGCGGCGGCGTAAATCCGCGTCCCTTCGTTGCCGACCAGGCGCTGGCGTTCAATCCGGAAACGCTCACTACCTATGAAGTCGGTTTCAAGGCGGACCTGTTCGATCGCAGGCTGCGTTTGAACGGCGCGGGCTTCATCAACAAGTACAACGACATCACTCTGGGCAAGCTGGTATGTCCGGAATCGTCGCTGCCTTCGCCGTGTCTGCGGCCCGACAACATCGGCTCCGCGGACGTGAAGGGCCTTGAACTCGAAGCCTCGATCTTCCCGGTCGACGGGCTCTCGATCGACGGCAGCTTCAGCTACCTCAACTTCAAATACACCAGCCCCACTACCGGGACGCCTCCGGTGCTGGTCGGAAGCTCGATTCCGGCTGACGGGATTACTCCCTACACGCCTGAAGTGTCCTACTCGATCGGCATCCAGTATGACCATGAAACCGATGTCGGCACATTCGGCATTCGTTTCGATGGCTCCTATCAGGGCAAGCTGTTCACCACTGCCGAAAATACGTCCTGGTCGGAAATTCCCGGGCGTTTCATCGGCAATGGCCGTCTTTCCTGGACGGACAAGGATAGCGACTGGAAGGTTTCGCTGGAGGTCCAGAACCTGTTCGACAAGTACTACTTCCAGTCGGTCAGCGATGCGACGACGTCGCTCGGGATCGTCTCCGGCGTCCCCGGCAAACCGCGGACCTGGTCGGTTTCCGTCGAACGCAAATTCTGATCCCGCTCCCCGCGCAGGCGGGGACGGACGGACAGGGGCGCGGGTCCACAAGGGCCCGCGCCCTTTCTTTTGTCGCCACGTTCCGGGGCTTCAGACCAAGCCAGGGACAAGGCTTCAGACACAGCCCCGGCCCCTTCCGCAAGCGGAAGAGGCCCGGCAATCCGGATGGGATGCAGCTGGAGGAAGACTAGGGTAGCGGCGGCCTATTTGTTCAGGCGTTCGCGGATTTCCTTGCCCGGCTTGAAATAGGGCACGCGCTTGGACGGGACACTAACCGCGTCCCCGCTGCGCGGATTACGGCCGGTGCGGGCTTCGCGCTGTCTGGTAGAAAAGGCACCGAAGCCGCGCAGTTCCACTCGGCCGCCTTCCGCGAGCCGCTGGGCAATCTCGTCGAAGAAAATATCGACGACCTGTTCGATCTCGTCAGCGCGCAGCTCGGGATTGTCCTTCGCCAGTGCCTGCAGCAATTCGGATCTGATCATCGTTCCAACCCCCTGGGGCATGGCGATTCATGCGCCAATGGGCAAAACTGCCAGAGGCCGCCCCTTGTTGCAATGAGTTAGGTCAAATCCCGGATATGGCGGGCAGGAATGGGACAATTCGATCGGGAAACCTTCCCGATCCCGCCTCCGCTCATGCGCTGTTGAGCAAATCCGCAGTGGCGATCCCCAGACGCTGCATCCTCGCCCTGATTTCGGGCCATTCCTGCGCGAGAAACGCCTCGCGCTCGGCCCGGCGCAACTTCTCCGCCGCGCCTGCCACCACGAACATGCCGACGCCGCGTTGCACTTCCACCAGCCCGTCGATCTGGAACTGCTGATAGGCCTTGGCCACGGTGAGCGGATTGGCGCCCTGCTCGGCCGCGAAGGCACGCACGGATGGCAGCATGTCGCCCTCGGCATAGCGCCCCTCTATGATCGCCGCAGCGATCAGATCGCGCAGCTTCAGATAGACGGGACGATTGGCTTGCGACATGGTCGATCCTGATGGCTGGTCCTGCGATTTCCGCCCGAGAGCGCGAGGTGCATCAGTGCCATAATACAGCGGGGCAGGTCAAGACGCGCGCGGGTGTGGCGGTCGCAATTCGGTTACGAATGCAACAAGCCCGCTTCACAAGCCAGCCTTTTCCGGTAGGGTAACCCATTCGCCAGACCGGGCCTGCCCGGCAGACGCATAATAAATGGGGACCAAGCGCCGATGGCCAGCCAATATGCGGAAAGCGGAGATGCCCGCGGAACCTTCCTGGGGCATCCCAAGGGGCTTTTCGTCCTGTTCTTCGCCGAAATGTGGGAGCGTTTTTCCTATTACGGGATGCGCGCCCTGCTCATCTTCTACCTGACACAGCACTGGTTGTTCTCGGACGGTGAATCCGGCGTGATCTACGGCGCCTATACGGCGCTGGTCTACATCACCCCCGTGCTGGGCGGGTATCTGGCCGATCGCTATCTGGGCCAGCGCAAGGCCGTCGCCTATGGCGCCGTGCTGCTGACTTTCGGCCACTTCCTGATGGGCTTCGAAGGGGACGGCGGACAGGATGCGGCCAGCCTCAGCCTCTTCTGGCTGGCGCTGTCTTTTATCATCGTGGGCTCAGGCTTCCTGAAGGCCAATATCTCGGTGATTGTCGGGCAGCTCTATCCCCGCACCGACGTGCGGCGCGACGGCGCCTATACGATCTTCTATGTCGGCATCAATCTGGGCGCCGCGCTCGGCTCGCTGCTGTGCGGCTATCTGGGCCAAACCTATGGCTGGAGCTACGGCTTCGGCGCGGCGGGCGTCGGCATGCTGCTGGGCCTGATCGTGTTCACTGTGTTCAAGCCGCTGCTGCTGGGCCGGGGCGAGCCGCCCGCGCCCCTGGCCAAACCGCGCGAATGGTCGATCTACGCCATCGGCGTCGCCTCGGTCGCGGTGATCTGGCTCCTGATCCAGTATCAGGATCTCGTCGGCTGGCTGCTGATGATCGCCGGTGCGATCCTGGTCGGCTATGTCCTGCTCACCGCGGTGATCAAGCTCACCCCGCATGAGCGCGACCGGATTTTCGCCGCTATGTTCCTGATCATCGGCTCGATCCTGTTCTGGGCGCTGTTCGAACAGGCCGGCTCCAGCCTCAACCTCTATACGGACCGCTATGTGGACCGCTGGGGCGTGCCGGCATCGATGTTCCAGTCGATCAACGCGATCTACATCGTGCTGCTCGGCCCGCTTTTCGCCGCCCTGTGGACCTGGCTGGGCCGCCACAAGCTGGAGCCTTCCACTCCCGCCAAGTTCGGCCTCGCCATGATCCAGCTCGGCGCGGGCTTCCTGGTGCTGGTGGCAGGCGCGGCACTGGGCGGAGACGGCGCGAAGACGGCGGTGCTGTTCATCTTCCTGATCTACCTGCTCCACACCACGGGCGAGCTGTGCCTCTCCCCGGTCGGGCTTTCGGCCATGAACCGGCTCGCTCCGGCCCATATGGCCAGCCTGATCATGGGCACCTGGTTCTTCGCCTCGGCCACCGGCAATTTCGCCGCCGGGCTGATCGCGGCCGCCACTGGTTCGGAAAGGGCCAGCGGCGAAGGCGCAGGTCAGCAGGTGGTGCTCGATGTCTATAGCCAGATCGGCTGGATCGCGGTTGCCGTGGGTATCGGCGTATTGGTCGTGAGCCCGCTGGTGAAGAAGCTGATGCATCTCGACACGCTGAGCGACGACAATGTCGGCGACGATCTGCTGGGCGAAGCGCAAGCCGGCGAAGCCGAGGCAGCGGGTATCCACCCGGCCACGAAGCAACCGAACTGAGGCGGAGCCAAGCGATGGGATTGAGCAAGGCGGTAATCGGCGCAGCTTTGGTAGGGGCGCTGGCACTGGGCGCATGCACAGGCAACAAAGGCGCAGTAAAGAGCGCAAACGCCGCTCCCCCTCCTGCCAAGGCCGAAGCGAAGAAAGACGACGCCAAGGACCAGCCCTACCCCTCGACCTATCGCCCCTATCCCGGCACGCCAACCGCGCTGGTGGGCGCCACGATCTATGACGGCAAGGGCGGCCGGATCGACAAGGGCACGGTGCTGTTTTCGGAAGGCAAGGTCGTCGCGGTAGGCAATGCCTCGCTCACCATTCCCGAGGGTTATTCCCGCATTGACGGGACGGGTAAGTTCGTCACCCCTGGCGTGATCGACATCCATTCCCATCTGGGCGACTATCCTTCCCCCGCCGTTGCCTCTCACGAAGACGGCAATGAGATGACCGATCCGGCCACCCCGCAGGTCTGGGCCGAACACAGCGTATGGCCGCAGGATCCGGGCTTTACTCGCGCATTGGCCAATGGCGGGGTGACCGCGCTGCAGATCCTGCCGGGCTCGGGCAATCTGATGGGCGGGCGCTCCGTCACGCTCAAGAACGTGCCCAGCCGCACGGTGCAGGGGATGAAATTCCCCGGTGCGCCTTACAGCCTCAAGATGGCCTGCGGGGAAAACCCCAAGCGCGTCTATGGCAGCCAGGGCCGCTCGCCGATGACGCGGATGGGCAATTTCGCGGTCAACCGGAAGACCTGGTTCGAGGCAAAGAAATATGCCGAGGGCGACCGCAAGGAACGCAACCTTGCGATGGAGACACTTGCCGGAGTGCTGGATGGCGACATCCTCGTCCAGAACCATTGCTATCGCGCGGACGAGATGGCCCTTGTCCTCGATATGGCCAAGGAGATGGGCTACAAGGTCACGGCCTTCCACCACGCGGTGGAAAGCTACAAGATCGCGGACCTCCTGCGGCAGGCCAATGTCTGCTCCGCCGTGTGGGCCGATTGGTACGGCTTCAAGATGGAAGCCTATGATGCAATCCCGGAAAATGCCGCGCTGATCCAGCAGGCGGGGGCCTGTGTCATCATCCATTCCGATGACGAGAACGGCATCCAGCGTCTCAATCAGGAAGCCGCCAAGGCGCAGGCCGCAGGCAGGCGCATCGGCATCGACATTCCAGACGCACAGGTCGTCGGCTGGTTCACGCTCAATCCCGCCAAGGCCATGGGCATCGACAAGGTGACCGGCAGTCTCGAAAGCGGCAAGATGGCCGATGTGGTGCTGTGGAACGGCAATCCGCTATCGGTCTATTCGCGGCCCGAAAAGGTCTGGGTCGACGGCGCGCTGATGTTCGACGCGCTCGATCCCCAGCGCCGCCCGGTGAGCGATTTCGAACTGGGCCAGCCCGGTGAAGGAGACGTGAAATGACGCGCCTTCCCACCCTTCTGGCCGCCGCAGCCGCATTTGCGATGGCAGCCCCAGCCGCCGCGCAGGATTTCGCCATCACACACGCCACCGTCGCGCTGGGCGACGGGAGCGAGCCGATCCCCGATGCCACCTTGGTGGTGCGTGGAGGCAAGGTGGCGGCCGTGGGCAAGGACATCGCCGTGCCACAGGGCGTCGAGCAGATCGACGGCACCGGCAAATGGGTGACGCCCGGCCTGTTCTCGGCCCTCACCGACCTCGGCCTGTACGATGTCGATGCGGTGGATCAGAGCCGCGACATCAGCGCCGACAGATCGGTGTTCAGTGCCGCACTGGACATTGCCCCGGTGGTCAACCCACTGGCGCAGAACATCAAGGTCAGCCGTGCGGGCGGGGTGACGCGGGCCAGCGTATTCCCCCGTTCCGGCAATGCGATCTTCGCCGGGCAGGGCGCGGTGATAGACCTCGGCGCGGACAGCGAACCAGTGGTGAAGCCGCGTGCCTTCCAATATGTCGAGCTTGGCGAAGGCGGTGGCGGGCTGGCCGGAGGCAGCCGCACAGCCGCTCATGTCACGTTCCGCAATGCCCTTGCCGAAGCACAGGATCTTGCCGGGCGCAACGGCAGGAACGACGATGCGCTGCTCAACCGGCCCGATGCGGCGGCGTTGATCCCCATAGTGGAAGGTCGCCAACCGCTTTACGTCCATGTCGAGCGCGCCGCCGATATTCTGGCAGTGCTGAAGCTGCGGCAGGATTTCCCGAAGCTCGATCTCGTCCTTGCCGGGGCGAGCGAAGGCTGGATGGTAGCCAAGGAAATCGCGGCGGCGAAAGTACCGGTAATCGCCAATGCCCTGAACGACCTGCCCGCCCAGTTCGAACAATTGGCCGCGACCCAGTCCAATGTCGGCCGCATGCATGCTGCCGGGGTGAAAGTGGCTATCGGCCGCTTCTTCGACATGAACCAGCCGCGCTATGCCCCGCAGCAGGCGGGCAATCTGGTGGCGCTGACAAAGCTGCCCGGCGCCAGCGGACTGAGCTGGGGCCAGGCATTCGCCGCGATCAGTTCCGTCCCGGCCGAGATCAGCGGTATGCCCGGTATGGGCGTGCTGAAGCCCGGCGCGACAGGCGATGTGGTGATCTGGGACGGCGACCCGCTGGAACTCAATTCCGCCCCGATGCGCGTATTCGTGGACGGGGTGGAACAGCCGCTGGAAAGCCACCAGACCAAGCTGCGCGACCGTTATCGGACACCGCAGGAAGGCGCCTTGCCCAAGGCTTACGATTGGTGAGATGATCGCCGGCGAGGGAGGTACCCGATGGACCCGTCGCTCGTTTCGCTGATTGCCGCTTCGACTGCCTTTACGGGCGGGCATTTCGTGCTGTCTCACCCGCTTCGCGCGCCGCTGGTGCGTGTACTGGGTGAAAAGCCGTTCCTTGGCCTCTATTCGCTGGTCGCCTTCGCCAGCCTGATCTGGATGGTGCTGGCCTTTCGCGCCGCGCCTCCGGGCAGTGGCGGACTGAGCGGAATGGCGGGCGATGTTTCCTGGATATTGGCGAGCCTGCTCACTCTGGCAGCGCTGGTCCTGCTGTTCGGCTCGTTTCGCGGCAATCCGGCCATGCCCGAGACGCCCATGGAGAAGATCGCGGCGGCCAGCCCGACCGGCGTCTTCGCGGTAACGCGCCATCCGATGATGTGGGGCATCGCGCTGTGGGCCATTGCCCATATCCTGATCGGCTGGAGCGCGCGCACTGCCATCGTCGCCACTGCCATCCTGATCCTTGCACTGGTCGGCAGCCATTTGCAGGACCGCAAAAAGGCCGAACTGCTGGGCACTGCCTGGGAGCAATGGGAAGCCCGCACGAGCTTCTGGCCGCGCTGGGGCAAGCTGGCTTCGGTCGGCCTGCCCCTATGGCTGATCGCGCTGGTCCTGTGGTTGGCAGCGACTTACGGCCATATCCACGCTGCCGGGGTTCCGGCTGGAATCTGGCGTTGGGTGGGGTAGGAAAGCCTAATGACACCTCTCGCTTAAACCCATGTCCAACCACTTACCATAGTTGCGTAGAGTTACCGGCCAACCTTCCGGCCAAGCGGGAAGATCCTTTTCGTCAAAGCCCCGGCGCCTCGCAAACTCGGCAGGCCAGTCCATGCTCCAATCATCGCCATCAATTGGCAGATCGCGGACAAGATCGTCTTCTGGGTGCGGAGCCAAACGAGGCTCCAGATAAAACGATGCGGATTCCCACAAAAACTCGGCAGTAATACGGCTTACATCAGGCGCCATCAGCAAAAGAAATTGATCGCGATTAGGATTCGTTCTGCGAGACAAAGTTCGCGCGGCCTGTTTACGGGTATTGCGTACCGCCATAGTCACCCAAACCGCGAGGCAAATGCCCACAAAAGCTGTAGGCGCAAGCCATTCGGGCAAGTTGCCAATCAGGCCCGCGCCTCTTCCACGCCGGCCGAATTGTGCCGCAGCGCCTTCAGCACCGTATCGACGATCCCGCTCGCGTTCAGCCCGGCTTCGTCATACTGCTTCTCCGGCGCGTCCTGATCCTGGAAGATGTCCGGCAGGCGCAGGGTGCGGATTTTCAGGCCGCTATCGGTCAGCCCTTCGTCGCTGGCCATGGTCAGCACATGGGCGCCGAGGCCGCCGATGGAGCCTTCCTCCATCGTTAACACCACTTCATGCGTGGCGATCAGGCGGCGGATCAGCTCGCTGTCCAGCGGCTTGGCGAAGCGCAGATCGGCCACCGTGGTGGAAAGGCCCTTGGCCTCCAACTGGTCGGCCGCCTTGAGCGCTTCGGCAAGGCGAGTGCCGAGCGAGAGCAGGGCGATCTTGGTCCCTTCGCGCACCACGCGGCCCTTGCCGATTTCGAGCATCTGCGGAACTTCGGGCAGCGGCACGCCAACGCCATTGCCGCGCGGATAACGGAAGGCGATGGGGCCATCGTCATAGTAGGCGGCCGTGTGCGTCATGTGAACCAATTCCGCCTCATCAGCGGCGGCCATCACCACGAAATTGGGCAAGCTGGCGAGATAGGTCACATCGAAGCTGCCCGCATGGGTCGCTCCGTCGGCACCGACCAGACCCGCACGGTCAATGGCAAAGCGCACCGGCAGGTTCTGGATCGCCACATCGTGCACCACCTGATCGTAGGCGCGCTGCAGGAAGGTGGAATAGATCGCACAGAAAGGCTTCATGCCCTGCGCGGCAAGCCCGGCGGCAAAGGTAACCGCGTGCTGTTCGGCAATGCCGACATCGAACGTGCGATCCGGATAGGCCTCGGCGAACTTGTCGAGCCCGGTGCCCGACGGCATGGCCGCCGTGATCGCGCAAATGCGGTCATCCTGCGCCGCTTCGGCCATCAGCGCATTGGCAAAAACGCCGGTGTAGCTAGGCGGGCCGCCCGCGCTCTTCTTCTGTTCGCCGGTGATGACATCGAACTTCTGGACGCCGTGATATTTGTCGGCGCTCTGTTCGGCGGGGCCATAGCCCTTGCCCTTCTGCGTCACGACATGGATCAGGCACGGCCCCTCCGCCGCATCGCGGACATTCTCCAGCACCGGCACCAGCTGGTCCAGATCGTGCCCGTCGATGGGGCCGACGTAATAGAAGCCCAGTTCCTCGAACAAGGTGCCGCCCATGGCCATGCCGCGTGCGAATTCGTCCGTCTTCTTCGCCGCGCGATGCAGCGGGGCGGGTAGGCGACGGGCGAATTTCTTCGCCAGATCGCGCAGGCCGAGGAATTGCGCGCTGGAAACCAGCCGCGCGAGATAGCCCGAAAGCCCGCCCACCGGCGGCGCAATCGACATGTCGTTGTCATTGAGGATCACCACCAGCCGATTGCCGGCGGCTTCCGCATTATTCATCGCCTCATAGGCCATGCCCGCGCTCATCGCGCCGTCACCGATCACCGCGATGGCCTTGCCCGGCGTACCCGCCAGCTTGTTGGCGATGGCGAAGCCGAGGCCCGCCGAAATCGAGGTGGAGGAATGCGCGGCGCCGAACGGATCGTATTCGCTTTCGCTGCGCTTGGTGAAGCCCGACAGCCCGCCGCCCTGACGCAGGGTGCGGATACGGTCGCGCCGGCCAGTGATGATCTTGTGCGGATAGGCTTGGTGGCCCACGTCCCAGATCAGCCGGTCATCCGGCGTGTTGAACACGTAATGGATCGCCACGGTCAATTCGACCACACCGAGGCCGGAACCCAGATGCCCTCCGGTGGAGCCCACCGCAGAGATCATTTCCTGCCGCAGTTCATCCGCCAGTTGGCGCAGCTGCCCCGGCTTGAGCTGGCGCAGGTCTGCAGGAATATCGACCGTATCGAGCAACGGCGTGGCGGGAGGATTGGACATCGGCCCCTGTTACCCCAAGGTCAAAGCAGTGTCGAACGCTAGGTGAGTGTTACGCACTATGGTGCAATTTCTTGCAGAATGTTGCGGCAGGCCGCTCAGGCCGCGCAGCTATCGCACAGGCCGCGCAATTCCACGACCGGGCGGACATCGGCAAAGCCGTTCTTCTGCCCGGCATCGCGCAAGCTGCCGGTGATTCTGTCATCGTCGAAATGAGTGGCCTGGCCGCATTTGTCGCAGATCAGGAAGATGCAATCGTGGCGGCAACCGGGATGGGTATTGACCAGATAGGCATTGGCGCTTTCGATCCGGTTGGCGAGATTGGTGCGCACGAACAGGTCCAGAATGCGATAGACGCTGTTGGCCGCCACGCGCTTGCCGCGGCTGGCGGAAAGGCTTTCGGCAATGTCATAGGCCGATGCTGGCTTCTCATAGGCGGCCAGCGCCTCGAACACATCCGCGCGCATGTCGGTCCACTGCTCGCCCGCGTCCGTGAGGGCGGAACGCGCGGCGTTCACCAGCTTGTCGCCCGAATGTTCGTGATGATGATGCCCGGCCATACGGGAGATATAGGGATTGCAGGCCCGGCCCGCAATCTTGCCGCTTCTGATCAGCCGGCCTTGAAAGTGGCGCTATATTGGTTGGGGAACAATTTCTTCAGCGCCGCGACCTTCGGCTTGTCCCACCGGACGATGTAACCCTGGTTGGGATTCTTCTTCATGAAGTCCTGATGGTACTGCTCGGCCGGGTAGAAGACCTTGTAGGCCTCGATCTTCGTGACGATGGGGGACTTCCACACGCCAGATTTGCCCATCTGCGCCAGATAGGCCTTGGCGACCTTTGTCTGCTCCGCATTCAGGGGCACCAGCGCGCTGCGATATTGCGTGCCTTGATCGGGGCCCTGGTAATTGAGGGTAGTGGGATCGGCGCCTACCGAGAAAAAGATGCGCAGCAACTGATCGTAACGGACGACCTTGGGGTCGTATGTCACTTTCACCGCTTCGGCATGGCCCGTCTTGCCATCGCTCACCGTGCTGTAAACTGCGTCAGCCTTGCTGCCGCCGTGATAGCCCGAGACGGCACTGGACACGCCTTTCGTGTGACTGAACACTGCCTCGATGCCCCAGAAGCAGCCGCCGGCAAAGATCGCGGCCTGCATTCCGCTTTCCTGTGCCGCGAGCTTAGCGGCGGGGGCCAGCACCACGTCTTCCGCGAAGGCGGGCTGAGTGCAGGCTGCGGAAAGGAACAGCGATGCTGCGAAAAGGAGCGTTCTGCTGGGTGTCTTCCGGTTCATCACGCTATCAGGGTCTGGGTTGCGATTGCGATCGCGACAGCAAGACCCCCAAGGCCAAAGCCGATGGCGAAGGAACGGTAAAGGTCGGCAGTGAAAAGGCCCATGAGGGGTAACTTTCAGCTCTTCGCGATCTTCGGATCGCCTTTGTCTAACGCAAAACCATTGCCCGGGCGTGAACGGCCTCGGGTGCGAAAGGACAGCTGAAAGCCGCCCCGTCGCATTGACGACGGAGCGCGAGTTCGGTTCCCGACAGGGCCGGTTCAAGGGCTGAATCCGCGAATCGAGCGGATTCAGCGACGAATGACAGGGCTGTGCCTGCCGGATCAGTGCCTGAAGTGGCGCATTCCGGTGAATACCATGGCGAGGCCAGCCTCATCGGCCGCAGCAATCACCTTGTCGTCACCCATGGCACCGCCGGGCTGGATCACGGCTGTCGCGCCCGCTTCGGCAGCGGCCAGCAGGCCGTCGGGGAAGGGGAAGAACGCATCCGATGCCACGGCGCTGCCCACGGTGCGGGGCTGCGGCCAACCGGCCTCCTCCGCCGCTTCACGCGCACGGATTGCGGCGATGCGGGAGGAATCGCGCCGGTTCATCTGGCCCGCGCCGATGCCCGCCGTCACGCCGTCCTTGGCATAGACGATGGCATTGGACTTCACATGCTTGGCCACCGTCCAGGCGAACAGGCAATCCTTCAATTCCTGCTCGGTCGGCGCGCGCTTCGTCACGACCTTCAAGTCGGACAGCTTGATCTCGCCATTGTCTCGGCTCTGGACCAGCAGGCCGCCCGCAATGGTCTTGAGCGTGAGGCCGGGGCGGGCCGGATCGGGCAGTTCGCCCGTCAGCAGCAGGCGCAGGTTCTTCTTCTGGGCGAAGATCGCGCGGGCAGCATCGTCCGCACCGGGGGCGATCACCACTTCCGTGAAGATCGAGGTGATGGCTTCCGCCGTCGGCCCGTCGAGCGGGCGATTGACTGCCACGATGCCGCCAAATGCCGAAATCCGGTCACAATCGAAGGCGGCATTATAGGCTTCGAGCAGGCTACCCGCCTGCGCCACGCCGCACGGATTGGCATGCTTGACGATCACGACTGCCGGATCGCCACCCCGGAACTCGCTCACCAGTTCCAGCGCGGCGTCGGCATCGTTGAAATTGTTGTAGGACAGTTCCTTGCCCTGCAACTGCTCGGCCTGGGCAATGCCCTTCACATTGGTCGCCTGCGGGAGATAGACCGCCGCGATCTGGTGCGGATTTTCGCCATACCGCAGCTCCGCCTCGCGCTTGAACGCCAGCGGCAAGGCTGCGGGGAACGGCGTGGCCTTGAGCGCTTCGGCACCCAGCGGGTTGGACCATGCGTCGCCAAAGGCGAACCAGTTGGCGATCGCCGCATCGTAGGAAGCGGTGCGCGCATAGGCCTTGCCCGCCATGCGGATGCGGAACGCCAGCGAGGTGCCGCCGCCCGTGGCGTCCATTTCCGCGATCACTTCGGCATAGTCGGCCGGATCGGTGAGAATGGTGACGAAGCCATGGTTCTTCGCGGCCGAGCGGACCATGGAAGGTCCGCCAATGTCGATATTCTCGATCACCTCTTCACGCTCGGCGCCGCGCGCCACGGTCGCTTCGAAGGGATAGAGATTGACGACCACCAGGTCGATCGCGCCGATTTCATGCTCGACCATCGCGGCGACGTGCTCGGCATTGTCACGCACGGCCAGCAGCCCGCCATGGACCTTGGGATGCAGGGTCTTCACCCGGCCATCCATCATTTCGGGAAAGCCGGTCAGCTCCGAAATGTCCATCACCGCAAGGCCCGCCTCGCGCAGGGCCTTGGCCGTGCCGCCGGTGGAGACCAGTTCCACGCCATGCCGCGCCAGTGCCTGGCCCAGTTCCACCAAACCGCCCTTGTCGGACACTGACAGCAGCGCCCGCTTGATTGTTACGTTGCTCACCGGATTCATCCCATTCGCTTGAGCAGCCAGGAGAAGCTTCCCCCGCCGCGCGACACCATTCCCTGCAACACCAGTTGCTGGATCGCCTGCGGCCGTCCGCCGCCATCGACCCACAAGCTCTCCTCGACTGCCAGCTCGCCTTCTTCCAGCGCGCCGGCGCCGGCAAGGAACTGCCAGTAGCTTCCATCCGGAAGGGCGAGCCCCGCGCCAGTGCCGGTTTCCGACAGACGCAGTTCTACACCCGGCCCGACATGGAAGCGAATCGCGAAGGGCACCTTGCCGCGCTTGCCCTTGCGGCCGACGGGAAGCAACAAATCTTCCCCGCGCAGTTCGGTGCCATCGTCCCGCAGGATCAGGATGCGGCGGTGAATCAGGCCATAGCGCTGGGCATAGCCATCATGGCTCGCCTCGATCCGCGTGGCCGCACCGCCCTTCTCGTCCTGCATCATCCGCCGGTCGAGTTCTACTTCGTTGACGCCGGAACCGATCTTGCCGCTGATCAGCACGGCGGTGGAATTCACATCGTCCAGCACCAGCGTGGAATGGGCTGCCGTGGCGCGCAGACCGCTTTCGATCCGCACCGGCACCTGCCCGCCGGCAAAGGCCGCACCGCCACAATTGACGATGATCCGCTGTCCGCGATCCGAAAGCTCGAACGCCAGGGTGGAAGCACAACCGCTGCGCGTGTGGCGAGCGAGCGGCGGCGGGGCGGCATCCATCTGCAGCACCGCCTTGCCGGCAGTCACTCGCTGATAGCCCCACTGGCGCGCATCCTTGAGCGGACGGGTGCGCACGCCGCTTGCCTCGATCAATCCGGCCAGCACATCCGCGGAGACTGCGCCTGCGCCCTGCCAGTTGCCCAGCGAGCCGTCCCCATGGGTCAGCGAAAGCAGCGGCGGCACCAGCAGATGCAGCATGGCGTCCACTGCCTCGGGCGGATCGCGGCGCGTGGCGCGGTAGCAGGCAGTCAGATCGACCAGCAGTCCGATTGCCTCCATCTGCGCCAGCGGACTGCGCGAAAGCACGCCGCCATCGTCGCCCACCAGTTCGCCCAGTGCCTTGATCAGGCCCGCCTCGCCATACAGGCGGCGCGGCTTGCCATCGGGCAACAGCAGCCCGGCGGCGACAATCGCGCACCAACCGGCGGTTTCGGCCAGCCGGTCTTCCGCGCGCAGCACGGCCCGGTCGAGCCAGCGCGCCGTCTCGTTCATCGCCGCCAGCATCCGGCCGCGCAAAGCCTTGTCCGTGCCCGACAGCACCAGCGGGGCATGGACCAGCCAGTTCAGCAGCCTGTGCCCGGCGTTGCCCACGCTCCACGCCGCGCCCTTGCCGGGATGCGCATTGGCATCGAGCCAGGCAGCAGCGATCCGTTCCGCCGTGGGAGCGCATTGTTCGCGCGGGGCGCTGGATGAAAGGTCTCTCAGCCAGTCGAAGCCATGGATCGTCCGCTCAAACGGCGGGGTAAGCCGCGCGGCGGGCGTGAAGTCCATCTGCCCGATCGGAGCCTTCAGCCCGTGGATCAGGAAATGCCCGGCCCGAAGCGCAACCCCGGCCACACGGTCGCCCGGCAGCGGACTTTCGACAGTGGCAAGCAGGCGCGGCTTGGCGGGCTTGCGGAAGGGCGAAACGATGGCAGAGCCAGGAACGCCCATGCGATAGGCGAGGCGGATCAGCTTCTCGCCCGCGCTCAGCGCAGGTGGCTGGATATCGCTGAGGACAAGCGAACGGCCGGGCTCGATCAGTTCGCTGGCGGGAATGTCATACATGCCGTCATCGGACGGGGCGTGAGTGGCGAGCGGTTCCGCACCGGGTGTGGAAAGCGGCACGGCCATGTTAGAATCCTGCGACGCAGCGGGGTCGCCATCAAGCGCGAGACGCGGTTGGCTGGCGACCTGCTCCATCACCCGCCTCCCTTGAGGGCGGCAATGTTGGCGGCATATCGATCGGGCCCGCCCTTGAAGGTAGCCGATCCCGCCACCAGCACATCGGCCCCGGCATCGACGCACAGGCGGGCCGTTTCCTCGTTCACCCCGCCATCGACTTCGAGATGAACCTGAAGCCCCATCTGGTCGATCCGCTTGCGGATCGCCTCGATCTTCTTGAGCTGGCTGTGAATGAAGCTCTGCCCGCCGAAACCGGGATTGACGCTCATCACCAGGACGAGGTCGATATCCTCCAGCAGGTAATCGAGCATCTTGGCCGGCGTGCCGGGATTGAGCGAGATGCCCGCTTTCTTGCCCAGCGCCTTGATCGCCTGCACCGTGCGATGGATGTGGGGACCCGCCTCGGGATGGACCGTGATGATATCGGCCCCGGCATCGGCGAATTCCTGCAGCCAGTTATCGACCGGAGAGACCATCAGATGCACGTCGAACGGCTTGGTCGTGTGCGGACGCAGCGCCTTCACCACTGCCGGGCCGATGGTGAGATTGGGCACATAATGCCCGTCCATCACGTCGACATGAATCCAGTCGGCACCGGCTGCGTCGATCGCGCGCACTTCTTCGCCAAGCCGGGAAAAGTCGGCCGAGAGGATCGAGGGCGAGATCAGCGGAGCGCTCATACTGCCCAATGGCCCTATCTACCACTGGTAGGGGCGACAAGCGGGGCTTGCCTCATTTTCCACACAGAATCTTGTTTTATCGCCAGTCCGAATCAAATTGGCGACAGGACGGTGCCTTGCAGCGGCCTGATCGGACAATTCAGAGGCCGTTAAAGGAGGCGGGGGCAAAAATCCCCGACGAACAGGGTTCGCATCTCGACAAAGGGCGCAATGGCGATGGCTTCGGCTTTTGCCAGTCGGCCCTGTGAAATTGAAACCGCAAACCCATGTAGAAAGCTATGACCCACACTTCCTTCTTCCGAAAATCCGCACTGACCCTCGCCCTGGCGGCGGCAGCCGCCCCCGCGGCGGCCCCTGCATCCGCGCAGGGCGACGGCGATTGCGTAGGCCGCACCAAGTTCGCTTCCTCGATCACCGTCGCGGCGAACGGCATCCGTAACAACAACGGCAAGCTGGTGGTCACCGTCTATCCTGACGAGCGCAAGCGCTTCCTCGCCTCAAAGGGCGAGATCAATGTCGGCAAGGTCAATGCGCAGCAGGGCACGACCCGCGCGAAAGTGTGCATTCCGGGCCCGGGCGTCTACGCGATCGCAGTCTATCACGACGAGGATGGCGGCGGTAAGTTCGACCGCGGGCTGCTGCCCAAGGAAGGCTTCGGCTTTTCCAACAACCCGTCGACCATTGCCGGCCTGCCCGCGTTCAGTGCCGTGCGCCTCAATGTGACAAAATCGGGCCTGACCACTCATATCCAGATGAAATATCCGTGATAGCAGCGGCTGGCGGCCCGCGCCGGTTGACGCTATCACTCCGGGATGCTGACTGAATCCCTGCTCGCCGATGCCCGCGCGATCGCGGATCGCATCATCACCCTGCGCCGGGCGATCCATGCCGAACCCGAACTGGGGCTCGAGACGCCGAAGACCCTGGCCAAGGTCCGCGCCGAACTGGCGGACCTGTCGCTGGAATGGCGCGAAGGGCCGTCCACCACCGGCGCGGTGGCGATCATGAAAGGCGCGCAACCCGGCCGCACCGTGCTGCTGCGCGGCGACATGGACGCACTCCCTATGGGCGAGGAAACGGGCCTGCCCTTCGCCTCCACCATTCCCGGACGGATGCATGCCTGCGGGCATGACACGCACACCGCCATGCTGGCAGGCGCCGCGCGCATCCTGGCCGCGCGTCAGGCCGATCTGGCTGGCGAAGTGCGCTTCATGTTCCAGCCGGGCGAGGAAGGCTTTCACGGCGCGCGTTTCATGCTGGAAGACGGATTGCTTGGCGGCACGGACAGCTATCCCCTGCCCGAAGCGGCCTTTGCCATGCACATCATGCCCAACGCCCCGCACGGGGTACTGGGCAGCCGCGACGGGGCACTGCTGGCCGCCGCCGACATGGTGGAGATCACCGTCACCGGCAAGGGCGGCCACGCATCGATGCCGCATGACACGCGCGACCCGGTTCCGGTTGCCTGCGAGATCGTGGGCGCGCTGCAGACGCTCGTCACCCGGCGCTTCAACGCGGCCGAGGCAGTGGTGATCACCATCACCCAGCTCGATGCAGGCAGCGCACACAACATCATCCCCAACGAGGCGCGGCTGCGCGGCACGATCCGCACGCTCTCCCCCGAAAACCGCGCCCGCGTGCGGGAGGAAGTGTCGCAACTGGCGCAAGGCATCGCCGCCGCGCATGGAATGAAGGCCACTGCCGGTTTCGTGCAGGGCTTCCCGCCCACCATCAACGACCCGCGCGCCGTTTCGCTGGGCGAAGCAGTCGCGAAGGAACTGGGCGGCGAACAGGGCTTCCTGCGCATGGAACACCCGATCATGGGCGCGGAGGATTTCTCCTATGTCCTCCAGGCCATGCCGGGCGCGATGTTCTTCCTGGGCGTCGCGCATGAGGGCGACGACTGGAGCCAGTGCTGCGGCCTCCATTCCAGCCGCATGATGGTTGACGAGGCCGTCCTTCCACGCGGAGCCGCCTTTCTGGCGGGCTGCGCCACGCGTTTTCTCGAACAAGGCTGGAGCTGATTTTCATGGCACATGTTTTCCGCGCCGCGCTGCGGTGCGCGCTTCCCGCTGCCTTTGCGCTCGCTCCCGCCCTGGCCCATGCGGAAGACCGCCCGGCACAGGGGGCAACCTGCCCGGCCGAACGCGCAATCTACACCCTGCCTTCAGAGGAAGGCGCGATCCAGGCCGCCTTCATTCCGGCAAAGCACTGGCCTTCCGTGGCATCCGACCTCTATTTCAAGGTCACCACTGCCCAGCGGGACTACTGGTTCTCCTTCGCGGTTTCCAACGGCTATGGCGGAATTACCCTGCTGCCGGTCGAAAACCCCTATGATGCCAAGGCCGAGGATGGCGGCCCCGCCAGCCTCCTGCCGGACGCGGAAACGCCGGAAGATCAGGACGCGGAACTTGAGCTGCTTGCCAAGTTGCGCTTCCTCCCGCTCGACCGGGATTTGATGGTGGCCGAAAATCCGCCCTCTGCCGGGCAGGACGCACCGCCTTATCTGATGACGCCGGAGCTGGGTCAGGCCCTGTGGTATGACGTCACCATGCTGACTGCCGATCCGGAGGCCGAACGCGACACAATGCCGCGCGGCGCCTTCAGGCTCACCGGCTGCCGTGCCGAAGCGCCGGCCAAGGCCTGGCCCTGATCTGCAGGGCGCAAGCCTCAGGCAAAGCGCTTCGCTCCGGCAACGCACAGGATCACTGCCGCCGCTGCGGCAATCATCGTCCAGGCCACAGGTTCGTGAAGCACCACGCCGGCCGCGAGCAGCCCGAAAAAGGGCTGCAACAGCTGGAGCTGGCCCACGCCCGCGATCCCGCCCAGCGCCAGGCCGCGATACCAGAACACGAAACCCACCAGCATGCTGAAGACCGAGACGTAGAACAGGCCGGCCCAGGCAGAGGTGCCGATCCCGCCCGGATGCGCGGGTACAGCGGCAAGGGCGATCATTGTCATCGGGACGAGTGCCAACAGCAGCGCCCATGAAATGACCTGCCAGCCGCCCAGCCTGCGCGAAAGGGCGGCTCCTTCGGCATAGCCAAGGCCGCAAACGAGAATTCCCGCCAGCATCAGCAGGTCGCCAGGAAGGGAACTTTCCGCACCGCGCGACAGGGCAAAGCCCGCCACGATCGCCGCTCCGACCAGGGAGAAGACCCAAAAGGCAGGCCGGGGCCGCTCGCCCCCGCGCAGAACCCCGAAAAATGCCGTGCTGAGCGGCAGGAGGCCGAGAAAGACGGCGGAATGAGCCGCGCTGACATATTGCAGCGCCAATGCGGAGAGCAGCGGATAGCCCAGCACTACCCCGAGCGCCACGACAGCGAGCGGGGCGAGATCGGCCCGGGCAGGACGCGGCTGGCGCAGGGCGACAAGGCACGCCCCGCCGAGCAGCCCGGCAATCGCGGCCCGGGCCGAAGTGAGAAACAGCGGCGAAAGTTCCGCCACGGCGAGACGTGTCGCCGGCAGCGATCCGCTGAAAATGATTACGCCCAGCAGGCCGCTACCCCAGCCCGCGCTTGTCCGGTCCATATGCCAGTGCCTCCTATGAGGCGCCGCACTAGGCAGCGAGGGCTTGGCCGGACAGCAACGATAGAATACAATTATGCCAAACTGTATTAGTCCAAATAGCCATACAGAACGCAGGAACCAAGGAATGGTCAGCCCGGCACCGACTCGCACCGAAGCGCTGATGGAAGCGATCCGCACTCGCATCGCCACCCGCGCCTTGACGCCTGGCGACAGGCTGCCCTCGGTACGCGGCTTTGCCCGCACGATGGGCGTATCGCCCTCCACGGTGGTCGAGGCCTATGACCGGCTGGAAGCGGAAGGCGTCATCCGCGCCCGGCGCGGCTCGGGCTTCTACGTCACGGGCGCGAACCTGCCGCCGATGGCACTTGCGGAAATGGGCCCGCAACGGGAACGCGAACTCGATCCCTTCTGGGTCTCGCGCCAGTCGCTGGATGCCGATCCCGCCGTCCTCACTCCCGGTTGCGGCTGGCTGCCGGCAGACTGGATGCCCAATGCGGCGTTGCGCAAGGGGCTGAGGGCCCTTGCGCGAGCGGAGGATACACTGCTGACGAGCTATGGCGGAACGCGCGGATCGCCGGCCCTGCGCCGCCTGTTGCAGGCCCGCTTCGCAGATGAAGGCATTGCCGCCGGTGCGGAGCAGATCATGCTCGCCGGATCGGGCACGCAAGCAATCGACCTCGTCTGCCGCCTGCTGCTGCGTCCGGGCGATAGTGTGCTGGTGGACGATCCGTGCTATTTCAATTTCCAGGCGCTTCTGCGCGCCCATCAGGTGCGGATCATCGGCGTGCCTTATACGCCCAGCGGGCCGGACTGCGCCGCGTTGGAACAGGCCCTGACAGATGACCTGCCCCGCCTCTACATCACCAATTCGGCCATCCATAATCCCACCGGCGCCAGCCTCTCGCCGCAGACCGCCCACCGCGTGCTGACGCTGGCTGCTGCTCACGGCATGACGATCGTGGAAGACGATATCTTCGCGGATTTCGAGCCCTCCCCCTCGCCCCGCCTCGCCGTGCTTGACGGGCTGGAGCGGGTGATCCGCATCGGCAGCTTTTCCAAGACCCTCTCCGCCTCGGCACGCTGCGGCTACATCGCCGCACGGGCGGACTGGATCGAGGAACTGGCCGACCTGCAGGTCGCCACCAATTTCGGCGGCCCATCGACACTAGCGACGGAACTGGTCGCGGGTGTGCTGGCCGGCGGCGGCTATCGCAAGCACATGGAAGAACTGCGCCAGCGCCTGGCCCGCGCGCGCAAGCAGGCCGCAGAACGCCTGGCCGAACTGGGCATCACGCCATGGATCATGCCCCGCGGCGGCTTCCATCTGTGGTGTCGCTTGCCGGCAGGATATGATTCCGGCGATCTTGCCCGGCGCTGCATGCGGGACAAGGTGATGCTCGGGCCCGGAAACGTGTTCAGCCCATCGCAGACCGCAGCAAACTTCCTGCGTTTCAACGTGACCCAGCTTGAAGACGAGCAGGTATTCACCGCGATCCGCAAGGCGATGAGGGAGAGCGTAAAAGGATAGAAGCGGACCGGCTTCGCGCTGCTTCAACGCCATCGGACGCATAAAAAAGGCCTCCGGCTGGAGGCCTGTCTATGGCGCACCCGACAGGATTCGAACCTGTGACCCCTGCCTTCGGAGGGCAGTACTCTATCCAGCTGAGCTACGGGTGCGTGGAGCGCCGCCTAGCAAGCTTGCTTGCCCGCGCCAAGGCAAAAGCGATGCGCCCCGCCAAGGGCGCACCGCAGTCATGCCCGGACCTTGCGCTGCTTACTGGACCGAACCGCGCTCGCCGAACTGGTTGAGCTTGGTGCCGTCCGCCTTGGTGACGGTGACGTTGAAGCCGCCACGGCGCTTGTCGCGCAGGGGGTAATAGGTGAGGTTCACCTTGTCGCCCGGCTTGAGCGACGTGCGCGCCCAGCCATAGCGCTGCAGGTGGTTGGGGCTCATGCCCTCAAGCGCCCAGACGTGTTCCTTGCCGTCCTTTTCCTTCACCTTCACGTAAAGGAAGGTGTGCGGATTGGTCCATTCCCAGCGATCCACCACCGCGTTGGGCATCGGCTTTTCCTTGCCCCATTCGAACATCGCGGTCGAATGATGGGCAGCCAGCGGCGCCCCCACGGCAAAAACGGCACCAGCGGCGAGGGCGGTACCGATCAGGGTTTTGCGGAATGAAATCTTCCCAGGCATGCTACTCTCCGTATGGCATCCGACTTGGAATGGCGGATGCTGATTTTCGTCCCATCTGGCAATCTTACATGACTTTATCAACCCGCTGCTTGACTTGGAACAAATTCTCGCCACACGAGGGCGAAAAATGAAACAAGAAAATCACATTCCGGAGAGTGAAATGAAGGGCCTACCCCGCATTGCCAGCATGCTTGCCTGCGCTTCTGCGCTGGCGTTCGTCACCCCCGCCCTGACGGCCCCCGCCATGGCCGCCGACGAAGCCACTCCGCGGGCGACGGCCTATCAGGAAGTGACCAAGCTGCCGGACTGGACCGGCATCTGGTATCCCGATTGGGGCGCCCTGTTCGGCGGCCGCGCGGCCGCCAAGCCGCAGCTGACGCCCACGGCGCAGGCCGCTTATGACAAATATCTGGCTGACACTAAGGAAAACGGGCCCGACCAGTATGCCCAGGCCCACTGCCTGCCGCCGGGCCTGCCCGGCCTGATGCAGCAGCCCTATCCGATCGAGATTCTCTATTCCCCGGGCCGGGTGACGATCCTGACCGAAGCCTATGCCCAGGCCCGCCGCATCTATACGGACGGGCGCAAGCTGCCTGCCGAGCCTGACCTGTTCTTCAACGGCAATTCCGTGGGCCATTGGGAAGGCGATACGCTGGTGATCGAAAACACCGGCTTCAACCTGTCCACTTTCATCGCGCCGGGGATCAATCACAGCGAAAAGATGCGCGTGGACGAGAAGATCTGGCTGGAAAAGCCCGGCCAGCTGATCGACGAGATGACTATCACCGATCCCGAAGTGCTGACCGCCCCCTTCGTGACCCGCGTGGCCTACAAGCTGGATAATTCCTTCCCGATTCGCGAATATGTCTGTTCGGAAAACAACCACCTGACCACGGGCGAGAACGGGGCGAATATCGACCTCGGTCTCGAAAGCAACGACACGGTGGACGACGATCCCTTCGCGAACTGATACCGCTTTTTGAATCAAGCATTTGGCATATCGACTGCCTGATAGACGAGGTTAGTGGCGCACATAGGTTGCCGCGCCACTAACCATTTCTCAAACTTCTGGCCCCTATGCCTTGGGCATGAACGCGGTCCCTCCCAACATGATTCCCCACGGCGATTCGCTGGTCGGAACGCCGTATTTCGCCGAAGCCATTTACGGCGCGACGGCCGCCCAATGGGCTGCCCTGCAGGATGCCGCTGCCGTGGTGGCGAGCCTTGCGGGAATCGAGCCCGAAGTGCTCACGCCCGAAATCATCGCCTTCCCCGAGACCATTCGCCATGCTGGCGCTTGGCGCCGCGAACTGGCGGAAAAGGGGATCGACGATCTGGCCGCCATACTGGAACCCGGAATCACCGCCCTGCTGGCCGTGAACGCACGCGGCGCCGATACGACTGCGCCGGCACTGGCGCTGTGGCACGAATTCCTTGCCGCCCGCACCGCCCTGCTCTCGCTGGCGCCCCACGGGATGATCCAGCGCAAGCGCTTCGCCTGATCCGGCAATTCCCGCCTCAGAACTACGAGGCGAAAGCCCGTTGACGAAGTTCCTGCTATGTTCCATTTTCGGAGCATGGGCGATTCTCCCGCAATATTGACCCCCGAACAGGAAGCCGCAGAGCGCCACGCACAGGCCGTAGCGCGCGGAATTGCGCGGCTGTTTGCCCGCAACGACATCTGGTGCCTGGCCGAGATGCCGCTGCGCAACGGCCGGCGAGCCGACCTCATGGGGATCGATCCCAAGGGCCAGATCGTGATTGTAGAAATCAAAGTCAGCCGGGCAGACCTGCTGGGCGACGCCAAATGGCCGGACTACCTCGAGTTTTGCGACCGCTTCTTCTGGGGTCTTCCGCCCGAGCTCGACCGGGCTCCGCTGGAGACGGACAGCTTCCTGCCGGGAACCTGCGGCGTGATCGTGGCCGATGGCTATGATGCGGAGATTCTAAGGCCCGCCCCCTTGCAGCCGCTGGCCGCCGCCCGGCGCAAGGTGGAAATGGAACGGCTGGCCCGCACGGCCCTGCGCCGCCAACTCGCCCTGCTCGATCCCCATGTCGGCCGCTGGGGCGGAGCATAAGGCGCCCGCGCAATTTCCTTGCTTTTCGGGGCAATCCTCCTTATGTGCAGCGCAGCAATCGGCGAGCGGGGCCTTCCCGCCGCGGTTCCGGCAGCGTGAGGGCGCACGGGCATTCCCCGGCGTTCCGCCCGAACTTCCGATCGTAGACATCGCAAGCAAGCTGCCTTTTTCACGCAAGGTTCGCCAGAAACGAACCCGGGCCCGTGCACAGGCGCAATGCGTCTGCGCGCCGCCCCAACGAGAGATTTTCATGTCCTATTTCACCGAGCTTGGCTTGGCCGAGCCCATCCTTCGTGCATTGAACGCGAAGGGCTATTCCGATCCCACCCCGATCCAGCGCCAGGCGATTCCCGCCCTGCTGGAAGGGCGCGACATTCTGGGCATTGCGCAGACCGGCACCGGCAAGACCGCGGCCTTCTCGCTGCCTTCGCTGCACCGTCTGGCGGAAAATCCCGTCGGCCGCTTCAATGCCGGCTGCCGCATGCTGGTGCTTTCGCCCACTCGCGAACTGGCCGCCCAGATCGCCGAAAACATGAAGCAATATGCACGCTTCCTGGACCTTTCCGTGCAGTGCGTGTTCGGCGGCGTGCCCGTGGGCAAGCAGGCCCGCGCCCTGACGCGCGGCTGCGACATTCTGGTGGCCACGCCCGGCCGCCTGCTCGACCTGATCGACCAGCGCGCCCTGACCTTGCGCCATGTCGAAATCTTCGTGCTCGACGAGGCGGACCAGATGATGGATCTCGGCTTCATCAAGCCGCTGACCCGCGTGGCTGCCCTGCTGCCCGAAAAGCGCCAGAGCCTGTTCTTCTCCGCCACCATGCCCAAGGCGATCGCCGATCTGGGCAAGCGCTTCATCAAGAACCCGGTGCGCGTGGAAGTGACTCCGCAGGCCACCACGGCCGAGCGAGTTGAACAATATTCCACTTTCGTGGACCAGAAGGAAAAGCAGGCCCTGCTGATCCTGCGCCTGCGCGAAGCGTTCAACGACCAGAGCCTCGACCGCGCACTGGTATTCACCCGCACGAAGCACGGCGCCGACCGCGTGGTGCGTCATCTCTCCGCCGCGAATATCGATTCGGTCGCGATCCACGGCAACAAGAGCCAGGCCCAGCGCATCCGTGCACTGGACAGCTTCCGTCAGGGCCATGTGAAAGTGCTGGTGGCGACCGACATCGCCGCGCGCGGGATCGACGTTTCGGGCGTGAGCCACGTGTTCAACTTCGAACTGCCCAACGTGCCCGAACAATATGTCCACCGCATCGGCCGCACGGCCCGCGCGGGGGCGGACGGCATCGCGATGAGCTTCGTCGCGCCGGACGAGAAAGCCTATCTGCGCGACATCGAAAAGCTCACTGGTGTCCGGCTGACCGCCATGCCCTTGCCCGAAAGCTTCCGCACCGAAATGGCCCGCCTGCCCCTGCCGGCGCGCCCGAAGCCGGAAGACGAGCGCGAGGAAGGCCGCGGCGATCGCCGCAATTCGCGCGACGGGCGCGGGCAGCGTCGTAGCGGTGAGGGCCGTGGCGGTGAGGGCCGTGGCGGTGAGGGCCGTGGCGGCAACGCTCGCGGCAATGGCGGCGGCAGTGCCAATGGTGGCGGGCAGCGTCGCGACAGCGAACGCCGCGAAGCCGCGCGCAAGTTCATCACTCCGCGCAATCCCTGGCCCAATTCCGACGAGGCGCGCGAAGCCAAATCCGGCCGCGACGGCCAGCGGCAGGGCGGCAACCGGAATGGCGGCAACGCTCGCGGCGGCCAGGCCCAGGGCCAGCGCGACGGAGCCCGTTCCGCAGATCCGCGCCGCGACAGTCGTCAGGGCGAGCATCGTGGCGAGCAGCGCGGTGAATATCGGGGCGACAATCGCGGCGAACGTCGCGATGCCCGTCCGGATCATCGCGGTGAACGCCGTCAGGGCGAACAGCGCCACGGCGGCCAGGCTCACGGCGGCTCGGCACATGGCGGCCAGGCACATGGCGGGCAGGGCCGTAACGGGCAGGCCCGCAGTGTACAGGGCCGTGGCCCGCGCAGCGAAGGCGGCCAGCGCCCGCAGCGCCGCCAGGCACCCCGCCAGAGCTAAACCGCTTCAGACAGGATCGGGCGGGCTGTCCTACACGCCAAGCAGGTGGTAGGGAGCCCGCCATGATTCCGCGCGCCGCCAGATCCGCCCAGCATCCTTTGCACGCAGGGGGCCGGGGCGGAATTTCGGGGGCGTTGCACTGTGTAACAGGTGTAACACCTGCTTCGGCGCGAGCCCGGCCATGACCGCGCTGCTCCTCTCTGCACTCGCCATGACGCTGATCGTGGGCGTGCGCTATCTGATCACCAGCGGGGCCTTCGCCTGGGCGACGCACAAGGTGCGCCCCGGGCTCTACAAGGGCCTCAATCCCCAGATCCGCATGGAAATCTTCTGGTCGCTCGCCTCGGCGGCGATCTATGGCGTGCCCGCAGGGATCGTCGCCTGGGGCTGGCAGGAGCGGGGCTGGACCAGAATCTACACCGGCTGGACCGACTATCCGCTGTGGTACCTGCCGCTCTCCCTGTTCCTCTACCTCTTCCTCCACGACACCTGGTTCTATTGGACCCATCGCTGGATGCATCGCCCGGCCGTGTTCCGCGTGGCCCATGCCGTGCACCATGCCAGCCGCCCGCCCACAGCCTGGGCGGCGATGAGCTTCCATCCGGTGGAGGCCGTCACTGGCGCGGTAGTGATCCCCGCCCTGGTGTTCTTCATCCCCATCCATATCGCCATGCTGGGCACGGTACTGGCGATCATGACGCTGATGGGCGTAACCAATCACATGGGCTGGGAGATGTTCCCCCGCGCCCTCGTTCATTCCCGGCTAGGGCACTGGCTGATAACCGCCAGCCACCACCACCGTCATCACGAGAATTACCGATGCAACTACGGCCTCTATTTCCGCTTCTGGGATCATCTGTGCGGCACGGATCGCGGCCTCTCGCAGCCCTGATTCTCGCCCCGGCGCTGGCCCTTGCCGGCGCGCCTTTGCTGGCCGCATCGACGGGCGGCACCAGCGTGACGATCACCGTCACCGACCTGCGGAACAGCAAGGGCGTGGTGCGCGCCTGCATGACGGACGACACCAAGGTCTTCCCCAAATGCCGGCAGGACCCGAAATCCCATCGCGCGGTGGTGAATGCCGCTGGCACGGTGACGATCACCTTCGAGAATGTGGCGCCGGGCACCTATGCCATCGCGCTGCTTCACGATGAGAACAACAATGGCAAGGCCGACCGGGCATTGATGATGATGCCCAAGGAAGGATACGGCTTTTCCCGCGACGCCAAGGTGAAGATGGGCCCGCCCAGCTTCAAATCGGCTGCCTTCGAAGTGGCGGACAAGCCGCTGAGCCAGACGATCCGCATGCGCTACATGCTCTGATCGGGCAGGCGCCGCCCGCAGGGGCGCTTGCGGCAATCAAAAAGCACGCCTAGGGCCTCAGCCGTGGCGGACGCGGACAGCACTCAATTTGGCAACCCTTCGGCGGCAGTAGCGCTCGATTCGCCTTTCGCGCCATTCCGCTGGCCGGTGTTCCGCAAGGTATGGATGGCCAATCTGGCCTCGGCACTGGGCAGCATGATCCAGATGACCGCGGCGGCCTGGCTGATGACCGAGCTGACCGAATCGCACCTGCTGGTCGCGCTGGTGCAGGCTTCCGTCACTGTGCCGGTGCTGCTGTTCGGCATCTTCGCCGGGGTGATTGCCGACAATTACGACCGGCGCAAAGTGATGCTGATCGCCAATGTCGGCATGCTGGTGCTCTCCGCGATTCTCGCCGCGCTTGCGTGGGCAGGCGCGATCGGGCCCTATTCGCTGCTGTTCTTCACCATGGCCATCGGCATGGGCTTCGCGCTCAATGGCCCATCCTGGCAGGCATCGGTGCGCCAGATGGTGCCCCGCAGCGACCTGCCCCAGGCGATCTCGCTCAATACCATCGCCTATAATGCTGCGCGCAGCGTCGGCCCGGCGATAGGCGGGGTGGTCCTGTCGATCTGGGGGCCCTCCACGGCCTTCACCATCAACGCGCTGAGCTATCTGGCGCTGGTCTATATCCTGCTGCGCTGGCGGCCCGAGATGCCTGCCCGCGCGCAGCGCCACAGGATGACCGCGGCGATCGGTGCCGGCCTGCGCTTTGCCATGTCCAGCAGCCCGGTGCGCCGCGTGCTCGCCCGCGCCCTGGCTTTCGGCATCGGCGTCATCAGCTTCCAGGCGCTGCTGCCGCTGGTGGCGCGCGAACAGCTGAAAGGCAGCGAGATCGGATTCGGCCTGATGTTCGGCGCCTTCGGTGTCGGATCGGTCATCACCGCCGTCTGGGTGGCGCGCGTCCGTCGCCGTTACGGGCCGGAAGCGATCGTCAGTGCGGCCAGCGTCATCGCGGCCGTTGCCGTTACCCTGCTGGCCTTCGCGCCCAATATCCCGCTGGCTATGGCAGCGGCCTTCATGGCGGGTTGCGGCCATGTCTCGGCCATGACCAGCCTCAACGTCTCGATCCAGATGCGCAGCCCGGATGAACTGCTCGGCCGCAGCCTCTCCATCTTCCAGGCGATGATCTTCGGCGGCATGGCGCTGGGCTCTGCGGCCTGGGGCACCCTGTCGGACTATGTCGGAACGCCCAACGCCCTGCTCGCTTCGGCCGTCTGGCTGCTGGCTTCGCTGGTCGTGCTTCGCAGCCTGGCGCCCATGCCGGGAATCGGCGAGGGCCACGCTCCGCCCGCTGTCTAGAAACCCTGTTCTACAGCCATTCCGCTGCGCCGGATTGGCGGCGTGACGTCACGCTGGCGGCAAAATACCGAACCTCGAACAGAGTTTGGCACAACTTAACGATAAGTTTACCATGTCGCGCCAGAACCCTCCCCCAGATGTTGCAATGGGGGCTTGAGGGCCATGGACACGCTTAGGGGAAATTTCGCCGACCGCGCCGACCTGATCGACGACGGCGATGCCTATGATCCGGTTGAAGACGGTGCCGGCCGCGAGACACCCAGCCTGATCGGGCAGGACGAGCGCCGCATGCAGGTGCGGGCCTACAACCACTGGGCCAGCCTGCTGGAAGACCGCAACTTCCCTTCTATCGACGATCTCGATCCCGAGTCGCTCACGGATTTCGGGCCTTACAGCGTGCTGCTGGATTTCACGGCCGGGATCGACAATCCGGGCATCTCCTATCTGGGCGACAAGCTGGCCGCCGAATGCGATGCCGACGAAACGATCGAGCATCTGGCCGATGTGCCGACCCGTTCACTGCTTTCGCGCATTACCGACCATTACATGCAGATACTCGCCAATCAGGCGCCGATCGGCTTCGAGGCGGAATTCGTGAATCAGCGCAGCCAAACGATTCTCTACCGCGGAATCCTGCTGCCTTTTTCCAGCGACGATGACACGATCGATTTCATCTATGGCGTGATCAACTGGAAGGAAATGGCCGACCAGCGCACCACGGACGAGCTGATGCTCGAAATCGACCAGGCTCTGGAAGAAGAACCCGAGGCGACGCCGCTGCGCTCTTCCGACCATCCAATGACCGATTGGCCGATGACCGATTGGGCCGACGGTCCGGCTGCAACGGCCGATCTGCCCGCCACGCCGGCAGACGGCGTAGTGAACCTCAATATTCATGGCGGTATTCCGGCGCTGGATGACGCGGTTCTGCCCGTGCCGCATTTCGGCGGCATGGAGTCCTTCGACACGACGCCCTCTTCCGACACAGCCTATGCTGCGGACGAGGATAGCGACCTGGCGCCCTATGGCCTTTCCGTGATGGACGAGAGCGAAATGGGCCTGGGCGACTGGCTCGCTTCCGCCCGCGAACTCGCGCAGGTCGCGGTGTCGAGCGAAGACCGTTCCCGCGCGGCCTTGTACGCGGCGATTTCGCGCGCTTACGATTTCTCGCTCGCCGCCGCTGCAGAGCCTGACGAATTTGCCGATCTGCTCGAAGCCTCCGGCCTTGCCGTGCAGGACCGTGCTCCGATGACCCCCGTGGTGAAGCTCGTCTTCGGTGCGGAATACGACAAGACGCGCCTTACCGAATATGCTGCGGCACTCAGCCATGCGCATCGTCAGGGGCTGGAACGCGGCGCGCTGGGAGAATTCCTGCGTGTGGCGGATGGCGGCCTGAAAGGCGTGGTCGCGGCCGAACGCCGCTTGCGCCGCGAGGAAGCTGGCAAGCCTTCCACCCCGGTCACTCGCGAACCGCGCGCGCGGATCGCCCGCCAGCTGCGCAAGCTGCAGCCGATGGCCTTCGAGACACTCGCAGGCGAAGGCCATGAATTCGGCCTTGTGATGATCCGCCGGATGGGCACTGGCGATGTGGCCGTGCTGGGCGAAATCTCCGAAGATGTCGCCCTGATCGAAAAGGTCGCCAAGAAGCTCATCGGCTAAGGTCATACTGCCGCGCGGGCTTTCGTTCCGCCCGGGAAGGCCTTAACAAGGCGGCCATGATCCGCCCCGCCTGCTTCACTGCCTTGCAAGGATTGCCTACGCCGTGAGGCGCGGGCGGCGCAGGATCGGCTGCCTGTTGCCGGCGGTGATTCTCGCCGTGCTTGCCCTGATCTTGCTGGGCGGGTTCTATCTCTGGGCACGGCAGACCCAATCTGTCGCGACGCTCGACCGGATCGACAGCTGGTTCACGCATGAGCGGCACCGCCTGAGAGCCAGTCTCGGGCCCGATCCGGCCCAACAGCTCTATATCTATCCCAATCGCGGGGCAGAGCCCTTGCCGGTGCTGGTCTTCGTCCATGGCGGCAGCTGGAACAGCGGCGATCCGGCCGATTACGGCTTCATCGCGCGCAATTTCGCGCCGCAGGGCTATGTCGTGGTGCTGGCCGGCTATCGCCTGGTGCCAAAGGGGCGCTTTCCCGCCATGCTGGAAGACACGGCCGCGGCCGTGGCCTGGGCGCATCGCAATGCAGCGCGCTATGGCGGGGACCCGGATCGCATTCTGCTGATGGGCCATTCGGCCGGGGCCTATAATGTCGCCATGGTCGCGCTCGATCCGCAATGGCTCGCCCATCATGGGTTGAGTACGGATATCGTTGCAGGGGTGGTCGGCCTTGCCGGGCCTTACGATTTCCATCCCTTCACCACACAGGCCACGCGTGAGGCCTTCGGCCGCTGGCCCCGGCCCGCCGATACCCAGCCGATCACCTTCGCCCGGGCCCAGGCGCCGCCCATGCTGTTGCTGACCGGTTCCGACGACACCGCCGTGCGCCCGCGCAATTCCGAAGCTCTTGCCCGGGCTCTGACCGCTGCCGGTGCACCGACACAGCCGGTAGTGCTGGATGGCGTGGGCCATGCGGGCATCCTGATGCAGCTGGCCCAACCCTTCGATCTCGGCGGGGAGGCGAAGGAGAGGGTGCTTGCCTTCCTTGCCGAAAGGGCGGAATCTGCCCGGGCTTCAGCCGCGGTTCAGCCGCCGGAACGCTAGCAGGAAGGCAATGCGCGCACCCATCCGGATCATAGCCCGACTGGCGGCCCTGCTTGCCGCGCTGCAACTGGCCATCCAGCCAGCCGCCGCGCAATCCGTGCTGCGCGATGCCGAGACGGAAAAGCTGCTGCAGGACATGGTCGACCCGCTGGCCGAGGCGGCCGGGCTGGGCAGGGGCGCGGTCGAGATCGTGCTGGTGCAGGACAATTCGATCAACGCCTTCGTCGCCGGCGGACAGCGCATCTACATTCATAGCGGCCTGATCAACGCCGCCGACACTGCCAATGAAGTGCAGGGCGTGATGGCGCACGAACTGGGCCATATCACCGGCGGGCACATCATCCGCAGTTCCGAAGGTATCCAGCAGGCCACCAATATCACCATCGTCTCGCTGCTGCTGGGCGTCGCCGCAATCGCGGCAGGCGCAGGCGATGCAGGCATGGGCATTCTGGCTGCCGGGCAACAGGCAGCGATGGGGAAATATCTCGCTTTCAGCCGGGTGCAGGAAAGCTCTGCCGACGCGGCAGGCGTAGAATATCTCTCCAAGGCCGGGATTTCCGGGCGCGGTTCGATCGAGTTCTTCAAGAAGCTGCAGAACCTCGAATTCCGCTATGGCGTGAGCCAGAAGGACGATGCGACCTATTCCCGCAGCCACCCGCTGACCGGCGACCGCATCTCAAACCTGCAGCGCGATTACGAACGCGATCCTGCCTGGGCCAAGCCCAATGACGCGGATCTGGAGGAACGCTTCCAGCGTGCCAAGGCCAAGCTCTACGGCTATCTGGCGGAACCGCAGGATACCTTGCGTTTCTACCCCACTACCATGACCGGCATTCCGGCGCGCTATGCCCGAGCCTATGCCTATCACAAGGATGCGCAGGTGGACAAAGCGCTGGCCGAAACCAAGGCGCTGATCGAAGCCGATCCTCACGATCCCTATTTTCTGGAGCTGGAAGGGCAGATCCTGCTCGAATCGGGTCGCCCGCGCGAGGCGCTGGAGCCATTGCGGGAAGCCACGCGGCTGACCAACAACACACCGCTGATCGCCACCACATTCGGCCACGCCCTGATCGCGACCGAGGATAATGCGAATTTCGCGGAGGCCGAGACAGTGCTGAAAGCCGCCGTCACGCGCGACCGCTACAATCCCTTCGCCTGGTATCAGCTGGGCGTTGTCTATGCCGCGCAGGGCGACATGCCGCGCGCAAGGCTGGCCAGCGCCGAACAGCAATCGATGAGCGGCCGGATGGAGGAAGCCATGCGCAGCGCGGAAGCGGCCGAACGCGGCCTGCCCACGGGCACGCCCGACTGGCTGCGCGCGCAGGATATTGCCATGACGGCGAAAGCCGAGCTTGAACGGCAGAAGAAGCGCAAGTAGCGCTCTTGCCCATGGCTTCTTCCTCGCGCTTCGGCGGCATCCTGCCTTCTCTTGCCCTGGTCCTGGGCTCCGCCCTGCTCGGCTTCGCTGGTGGCTGGGCGTGGCAGGCGACGGGCGCCGGACGCGGCGCGACCGAAACGATCGTGCGCGACTACATCCTCGAACATCCCGAAATCCTGCCCGAAGCGATGCAGCGCATGCAGCAGCGCGAAATGCAGGCGCGGCTCGCCCCTTTGCGCGCAGCGATCGAAAATCCCTATCCCGGCGCGGTGCTGGGCAATCCGAACGGCAAGATCGTGCTGGTCGAATTCTCCGACTATGCCTGCCCCTATTGCCGGCTGAGCGTACCTGAGGTGGAGGCGCTGATCGCCGCCAACAAGGAACTGAAGGTTGTGGTCCGCGAAGAGGCAGTGATCTCGCCCGATAGCGACGATGCCGCGCGCATGGCGCTGGCCGCGGCCGATCAGGGGCGTTACGCCGCCTTCCACAAGGCCATGTTCACCAAGGACACGGTCACGCCTGCCACGATCGACGCCGCAGCGCTGGATGCCGGGCTGGACCTTGCCAAGGCCAAGGCGGCTATCGCAAGCGGCAAATACGAGATGGAAATCCAGAACAACCAGCGCATCGCCGAAGCAGTAGGCTTTACCGGCACGCCATCCTGGGTGATCGGGGACGAGGCCCATTCGGGCGCCCTCTCGCGCGACGTGCTGGCCGCGTCCATCGAACGCGTAGCCAAGGCAAAGGGCCTCTAGGCCCTATTCCACCGCAGCGGCGTAAATCGAATTGAGCGGCTGGGCGAAGACCCGTTCCACCATCGGCACGAAGAATTCCAGCGGCTCGGACCGGTAATCCGGATCGAAGGCCGCCTGATCGTATTTCTCGCAGAATTCCGCGCAGGCATCGAACCACGGATGGCCGCGGAAATTCTCCCGCAGATCGCGGTTCATGCCCAGATGGTGGAAGAAGTAATACCCTTGGAACACGCCGTGATTCAGGCAGATCCAGTGCAATTCCTCCGAAACGAAGGGCTTGAGGATCGCCGCGGCAATGTCCGGGTGGTTATAGGCGCCCAGCGTATCGCCGATATCGTGCAGCAGGGCCATCACCACATAGGGCTCGTCCCGTCCGTCGCGATGGGCGCGCGTCGCGGTTTGCAAGGAATGTTCCAGCCGGTCGACCGGGAAACCACCATAATCGCCCCGCAGCAATTGCAGGTGATCCAGAACCCTGCCCGGCAAGGCAGCCGCGTAAGGGCGGAATTCCCCGGCGATGATCCGCCAGTCCTGCGCGGTGCCTTCCTGCATGGAGCGGAAAGCCGCACGGGCGGCGGGGTGATGCAGGTCAGTCACGGCATGTCTCCCGCAGATCAAACTACTCCTTGCACGAAACGACGCAAAACATTCTGACGTTCCGACAATTTTTGCGGTAGAAGCCCGACCATGGCCGTGCTGCCTTTCCAACCCACGCCGTTCTTTGCGAACAAGAACCGGGCATTCTGGCAGATCCAGTTCGCGGGCTGGGGCGGGATTCTCGTGTTCCGCACGGTCTCCGCACTGGCCAACAATCTGCCGCTCGACTTCCTGGTATTGCTGTTGATCCAAGCAATCACCGGCTTTTCGATCAGCCTGCTGCTGTCGGTCATCTATCGCCAGCTGATCAACCGGCGGCCGGTCATCACCTGGACCTTCAGCCCGCTGGCGCTGGGGCTGGCGGTATGCCTCTATTGCTTCATCGATGCCTGGGTGATCAGCCTTTACCGGCCGACCAGCGATGCCAGCTTCGCCCAGCTCTTCCTGGGCGTGTTCTATATCGACATGACCCTGCTGGGCGCATGGTCCGCGCTCTATTACGCGATCAATTACTTCCTCCAGGCGGAGGAAAAGGCCGACGAACTGGCCCAGATGCAGTTGCAGGCGACCACGGCACAGCTCGCCATGCTGCGTTATCAGCTCAATCCGCACTTCCTGTTCAATACACTCAATTCGATCTCCACTCTGGTGCTGCTCAAGCAGACCGAACCAGCGAACGCGATGCTCACGCGGCTCTCGGCCTTCCTGCGCCATACGCTGGTGAACGAACCGGGCGGCAAGGTGACTGTCGAGGAAGAGGTGGAGACGCTGAAGCTCTATCTCGATATCGAGCGGATGCGGTTTGAAGAGCGGCTGCGCACCGAATTCCGGATCGACGATGCAGCGCGGCGGGCCCTGCTGCCTTCGCTGCTGCTCCAGCCGCTGGTCGAGAATGCCATCAAATATGCCGTCTCGCCGCAGGAAGAAGGGGCCAAGATCAGCATCTCGGCGCGGCTCATCGGGCAAAGGCTTCGCGTCACCGTTGCGGACACCGGCCCGGGATTGCAAAACGCACGCACGGGGGCGACCTTTACCGGTGCCAGCGTGGGTAGCGCGGGCGTGGTTTCGTCAACTGGCGTCGGTCTGACCAATATCAGGGACCGTCTCGCCCAGGCCTATGGCGACGATCATGTCTTCGAGACCCGCACACCGGCGCAAGGCGGCTTCACTGTGGTGATCGAAATTCCATATGAAGCGGCCGAGCAAGAGGAGACCCCGACCCTGCTGAAACCGCAGAGCAAGCCGGCCCAGGCCGGACACACCGCGCAAAGCCCCCAGGACAATCACGGGCCCCACCCCGTCCAGCGTGAATTGGGGCTTGGCGCATGAGCATCCGCACAATCATCGTCGATGACGAAAAACTCGCTATCCAAGGGCTGCAATTGCGGCTTCAGGAATTTTCCGACGTCGAGATAATCGATACTTGCGCCAACGGGCGCGAGGCGATCCGCAAGATCAAGACGGAGAAGCCCGATCTGGTCTTCCTCGACATCCAGATGCCCGGCTTCGACGGATTTTCCGTCGTAAAGGGCGTGATGGAGATCGAGCCGCCCTTGTTCGTCTTCGTCACCGCTTTTCAGGAACATGCGATCCGCGCTTTCGAGGCCAATGCGGTCAATTACCTGATGAAGCCGGTGGACGTGGACAAGCTGGCCGACACGATGGAACGCGTGCGCACCCGCCTTGCCGAAAAGCGCTCCGCCGAAGAGGCGGAAAAGCTCAAGGAAGTGCTGGCCGAAGTCGCCCCCGATGCCGTCGAAGGCCTGGGCGATGAGGAGGAAAGCGCCGCCTCCCGCTACGAAAAGCTCATCAACGTCAAGGATCGCGGGCAAATCTTCCGTGTGGACGTCGATTCGATCGAGCATATCGAAGCGGCTGGCGACTACATGTGCATCTATACCGGCGACAATTCGCTGATCCTGCGGGAAACCATGAAGGATCTCGAACGCCGGCTGGACCCGCGCACTTTCCAGCGCGTGCACCGCTCCACCATCGTCAATCTCGACAAGGTGCGGCAAGTGAAGCCCCACACCAATGGCGAATGCTTCCTGGTGCTGGAAAGCGGCGCACAGGTGAAGGTCAGCCGTTCCTATCGCGACGTTGTGGCCCGCTTCGTGCACTGATCGAGGTTCGCGGACTCGAAAATTCCGTCCGGCCTGAGCTTGTCGAAGAGCCGCTCTTCACTTAGCGCGTGGCAACACGCCTGAAGAAGAAGGACTGTCCTTCGACAGGCTCGGGACGGATGGATTTCTTGGCTGCTGACTGGCATATCCCCGGCTTCGACCTCGCCGCTTTCGTCCGTGCAACACTGGACGAGGATCTGGGCGCAGGCCTGCCGGGCGGCGGGCACGATGTTACCGCCGAAAGCGTGATCCCTGCCGATGCCCGCTTTTCGGGCGTCATGGACAGCCGTGATCCGATTGTGGTCGCAGGGCTGCCGATTGCGGCCGCTTTCTTCCGCTTGCTCGACCCGGCCATGGAAATCGAAATCCTCGCCGAAGAAGGGCAGGAAGTACCCGCCGGATCGGACATCATGCGCCTTTCCGGCAATGCCCGCGCGATGCTGACGGCAGAGCGCAGTGCGCTCAACACGGTGCAGCACCTCTCCGGCATCGCCACTATGACGCGCGACTATGTCCGTGCGATGGGGCCCGCCAAGGCGAAGCTGCTCGATACGCGCAAGACCATTCCCGGCCTGCGCCATCTCGAAAAATACGCCACCCGCATGGGCGGGGCCCAGAACCATCGCATGGGGCTGTGGGATGCAGCGATGATCAAGGACAACCACGTCCTTGTCGCAGGCGATGTGGGCGAAGCGGTGCGCCGCGCGCGCAACGCCGGCGTGAAGGACATCATCTGCGAGGTCGACCGGCTGGACCAGATCGAACCGGCGCTCATCGCGGGCGCGAGCCATCTGCTGCTCGACAATATGAACCCCAAAACCCTGCGCGAAGCCGTGGCTATTGTCGCCGGGCGTTGCGCCACCGAAGCCTCAGGCGGGGTCACGCTCGCCACCATCGGCGCCATCGCGGCAAGCGGGGTCGATTACGTTTCGGTCGGCCGCCTGACCCAGAGCGCACCGGCCGCCGATATCGGGCTCGATTTCACTCCGCTATGAAAGCCGCGCGACCGGCCTCGATCCGGCTTTTCGCGGTGCTGTTCTTTGTCCAGGCCCTGAGTGCCTATATCACCGGGATGCTCGATCTGGGGCGTTTCGGGGCGGATTTTCATGCCTCGCTGCCGGGTGTTCCGCTCGATCACGATAGTGTGATCGTGCTTCTTTCCGCGCGCCTTTCCATCGCACTCATCCCGATTGCACTGATCTGGTTCTTTCGGGCAAATTTCGCCCGCTGGCTGGTCACGCTTATGGCAATCGGTGGGATTCTGGGCCTGCCATCGGCAATCACGGCCATGAATGAGGGGTGGGGCCTGTGGCCGCTCGCCATTGCCAGCATTGTGCTGAAACCCTTGGCCGCGGCGCTCCTGTTCACACATTCCGCGCGCGGCTGGTTTGCCCGGAAGGACGGCGATGCAGCGCCTCTTCCCTAAACCCATGGCGTTTGCCAGCGCGGCAATGCTGGCCGCTCTCCCGACGGGCGCACTGGCGCAAGCCTATCAGTGCCATGTCCCCAATACCTCCTTCGCAGTCCCCAAGCCGATAATCGACGGACCCGTGCGGCGGATGCCGGTGACGCATTATACGCTCGCCCTCAGCTGGTCCCCGGAATATTGCCGCAACCGCAAGGCGAGTGCCCCCGACCGGTTCCAGTGCGGAGGTAAGAATGGCCGCTTCGGCCTCGTGCTCCATGGCCTGTGGCCGGAAGGGAAAGGGGGCACCTGGCCGCAATGGTGCCCTACCAATCGGCAGGTCACTGCGCAGATCGCTCGTCAAAACCTTTGCATGACGCCGTCGACGGCGCTGCTGGCCCATGCATGGGCCAAGCACGGTTCCTGCATGACAAGGCGGCCAGAAGCCTATTTCAAGACCGCGCGCATCCTGTGGAACTCGCTTACGCTGCCCGATCTGGACCGCCTTTCGCGCCAGAAGGCCCTGAATGCCGGGGCAATCCGGCAAGCCATGGCCGATGCCTTCCCCGCCTTCACCCCGGACATGGTGGGCGTGCAGCTGAGCGAACGCGGCTGGCTGGAGGAAATCCACCTCTGCTACGGCAGGAACTTCCGCCCCACGCGCTGCACAAGGGCACAATTCGGCCCTGCCGACGCCGCTCCGGCAAAGATCTGGCGCGGCTTATAGGAAGAGCCTCAGCGCCGCTCGGCAAAAAATTCGCGCAGCAGGCCGGCAGCCTCGTCCTCACCCATGCCAGAATAGACATCGGGCCGGTGGAGGCATTGCCGTTGTTCGAACACCCGCGCGCCATGTTCCACCGCACCGCCCTTGGGATCGGGTGCGGCATAATAAAGCCGGGCGATTCGTGCGTGGGAAATCGCCCCGGCGCACATCGGGCAGGGCTCCAGCGTGACCCACAGCTCGCAGCCTTCCAGTCGCTCCGCCCCCAAAGCCTCGCTCGCCCGGCGAATCGCCAACAGCTCGGCATGAGCAGTGGGGTCTTTAAGAGTGCGCGGGGCGTTATGCGCCTCGGCAATCACGCAGCCATCCTTGACGATCACCGCCCCGATCGGCACTTCCCCTGCCGCCGCACCTTCCCGCGCCAAAGCCAGGGCGCGGGCCATCGGTTCGGGAAGAGGCCATCGGGTCATGCCCGGATCGCTACCCCGCAACGGCAGCTATCGCAACCGAGGCACATCCAAGGCCCGGGATTGCTTGACGATTCGGACCTTGCCCGCTATGCGCGCCGCTTTCCGGGACATCCCGACAGTCATTCGAACGAGAGAGAACCATGTCGCGCATCTGCGAACTGACCGGCAAGGGCCGCCAGGTTGGCCACAATGTGAGCCACGCCAACAACAAGACCAAGCGCGTCTTCCTGCCCAACCTGCAGAACGTCACGCTGCTGAGCGAAAAGCTGGACCGCAGCTACAAGTTCCGCGTGTCGACCCATGGTCTGCGCTCGGTCGAGCACAATGGCGGCCTCGACAACTGGCTGCTCAAGACCTCGGACGAGAAGCTGAGCCCGCGCGCCCTCAAGGTGAAGCGCGAGCTGAAGAAGGTTCAGGCAGCCGCCTGATTCTTCGGCCCCTCGGGGCCAGCCGATCATTCTGATCGCAAGAGCGCGCGGCAAAACCGCGCGCTTTTTCGCGTCCTCGCTCGCCGTGCGATTCGTTCACCGCGCGGGCGGCGGGACCCGCCACGAGAGGCGCAGCAGCAATGTGTGCTGCAACAACTCGCCCCCATTATCGTCGGAAATGATCCAGAGCGTCAGCGGAGCCCCATCCGCGCCGCCGGTAATTGCCAGCCCCTCATAATTGTCGAGCGGCAACGGCCGGTCGATCGTGCCGACTTCCTGCCAGGGCCATGGCTCGCCCTCGCGAATATCCGCCGGATCCGCCAGCGCCAGCTTTGCCGTGAAGCGCGGCGGCGCAATGCCGATGCCGCGCAGCAGGATCAGTATGCGCCCATCGGGCAATTGCTTGATGTCGGTCGGCAGATAGCCTTCGGGCGGATCGAAGCGAAATTCGAGCCCCTCTTCCCCGTTCAACGGATCGCCCGGAAACAACAGACCCGGACTGGCCCTGCCCCTGCTCCATGAAAAAGGCGATTCGGCCAGGGCGAGAAATCGCCCGTCCCTGAGGCGCAGCAGCGATTCCGGGCCGCCATTTTCCGGCCATGACCGCATCTGACGTGGCTGGACGACCCGAGCATGGGAAAGATCGCGGTTCATACGGATGATGGCGTTGCGGCCTTCCAGCCCCAGCCAGATGCGCCCACTGGCCGGATCGGCCGTGGCCGATTCGATATCCTGCATCTGCTTGAAATCTCCCGCGCCGGGCAAGGCGCGGCCGATCTCCACTTTCCCGCGCCGTCCCGGCAAGGGAGCCCGCAGGAAGCCCCCCTGATCGCTGAACGAAAGGAACGCATCGTCCCCTTCCGGAAGCAGTGCCGAATAGGAACCGAATTGCGAATTCGGGCTCTCGATCCGCCAGGCCCCGGTCAGCACCGGGCTGCCCGCTCCGCCAATCCGTGCGGCATCGCCTTCCGGGATGGGCAGCCGCACGTAGTCTATGCGCTGGCTTGAATCCGGCGCCGGCGGCGGGCTGCGCCAGACAATCCCGGGTGCAAGGCCGAGCGCCAGCGACACAGCGAGGAAGATACGGAGCGGACGGCGCATGATGCGTCAGGGCATCGGGCCGAGGAAGAGCAGCGGATCGAGCCGGGCATCCAGCCATTTGAGGCTCCAGTGCAGATGCGGTCCGGTGGCCCGCCCGCTCATGCCGATCTTCCCGATCACCTGCCCCTGCTTCACGTGATCCCCCAGCTTCACCGCGATTTCCGAGCAATGGAGAAAGGCGCTGTTAAGGCCGTTGCCATGGTCGATCATCAGCAGATGCCCTTCAAGGCTGAAAGGCGTCTGCGCCGCAAGGATCACCACGCCATCCGCCGGGGCGACGAAGGGCGTGCCGCTGGTGCCGCTCGATATATCGAGGCCGGAATGGTAGCTGCCCGGCTCGCCGCGATAGATGCGCTGGGAACCGAAACGCCCGGAAATGCGCCCCTTGGCCGGCCAGATGAAGCTCTGCCGCCAGCCTTCCGCATCTGAGCGCACTTCCCGCGCGGCGGCGATCTGCGCCAGTTCTGGCTCGCGAATCTTCATGAAATCCGCACCTGCCCCGCCGGGGGTGCGGGCGGTATTGACGTGTTCGATGTTCCACTTGCGTGGAGATATGGCGATCTCGCGCTCGATCAAGCGGCCATCGGCGAGCCGCACCACGAGCCTCGCGCTGGTGGCTGCATCCCGGTCGAACGCGGCGAAGAAAGACCCGTCGGGTGCGAAGGGGAAGGGCACGCCATCCAGCGTGGCCTCTACCGTGCTTACGGGCAAGGTGCCCCGAATCCAGCCGCCCTGTGTCAGTTCGCCGCCGAATTCGATCGTGGCGGGCAAAGGCTGAACCACCGGCAATTCGACCGGCGGGGGGGCCGGGTCCGCCGCAGGTGTGGGCGGGGGAGGGGGCGCGATTTGCGGCTTCGGCTGCTCAGCCCCGCAAGCGGCAAGCAGGAGGCAGATGGCAAAGAGACAGGTGCGGTGGCCCGCCGTCACGCCTTGCCCAGCAGCCGGCGCGTGGCGATTTCCGGGCTGGCATAGGCTTCCTGCCGCTCGACGCACCAGTAACGCAGCGCTTCGAGCGGGATTTCCTCACCCGTTACAGCGCAGATCACGAACTTGCCCGGCTTGGCGACGCGAAAGCCGTTAGGGCCGTAAATGAGAGTGGCGGGGTTGCCGCGCGATGACATCAACATGGGCCTGCCTCTAGCAATCCTGAGCCTTCAGAACAATTCCGCCTGCTCTCCGGGCAAGGATTTGCCCGGTTTTGCGGGGCGCTTCGCCGAAGGAACGGGCGCACCGGCGGTCGATACGTCCAGCTTCCCATCCTCGAATTCAATGGTGAGCACAGGCTGCTGGCGGGCATCTTCAGCGGTCTTCACGACATGGCCGGAAACATCGCGAACCAGAACATAACCGCGCCTTAACAGGGCCTTTGGATCCAATTGCAGGCGCAGACGCTCCAGCGCGGCGAGTTTGTCCTGCCGCTGCGCAAGGGGGCGAGTAAGTAGGGCAGGGGTGAAACGCACGGAGGCAAGTTGCAGGCGGCCATCCGCCTGCCGCGCCCGGTCCGCCAGTCCGCGCCGCAGCCTCTCGCCCAGATCGTCGAGCCGCTGCGCCGCCTGGGCCACCAGCACTTCGGGCCGGGGCAGGCGGGCGACGCGGGCCTCCAGCCTCTCGCGCCCAAGCGAGACGGGCCGCAGGATCGCCCGGCGCTTGCGCAGGGCAAGTTCGTCCAGCGTGGCGGCGAGTTCCGCCCGTACCGGCACCGCCATTTCGGCCGCAGCCGTGGGGGTGGGCGCACGCCGGTCCGCCGCGAAGTCGGCGAGGGTGGTGTCGGTTTCATGGCCGACGGCGGAAATTACCGGGATGGAACAATCGGCAATCGCACGGACGACGATTTCCTCGTTGAAGCTCCACAGATCCTCGATCGAACCGCCCCCACGCGCCACGATCACGAGGTCGGGCCGGGGGACCGAGCCGCCCGGCTCCACTGCGGAGAAGCCCCGAATCGCCGCTGCCACCTGTTCGGCCGAGCCTTGCCCCTGCACCAGCACCGGCCAGACCAGCACATGGCTGGGGAAACGGTCCGCCAGCCGGTGAAGGATATCGCGAATCACCGCGCCGGTGGGCGAAGTGACCACAGCGATAGTGCGCGGCAGAAAGGGCAGGGGGCGCTTGCGTTCGGGTCGGAACAGCCCTTCGGCCTCAAGCCGGGCCTTGGTCTTCTCCAGCAGGGCCAGCAGGGCGCCTTCACCCGCGATCTCCATGCTTTCGATCACGATCTGATAGGAAGACCGCCCCGCATAAGTCGTGAGCTTGCCGGCTGCGACCACCTCGATCCCGTCTTCCGGGCGGAAAGCGAGCCTCTGCATGCTGCCGCGCCACATCACGGCATCGATCTGGGCGTTCTCATCCTTGAGGCGGCAATAGAGGTGCCCGGAGGCCGCCAGTTTCACGCCAGAAAGCTCTCCGCGCAGGCGCACGAAGCCGAAGCGATCCTCCACCACGCGCTTCAGCCGGGCCGAAATCTCGGTGATGGAGAGCGGCTCGGCGTTGTCCCCGGGGTTGCCGCGCGCTACGAGACCGGCCTGAACATCGTCGTTAATGAATGAAGGGCCGGACATGAATATCCTTTTGCTGGGATCGGGTGGACGCGAACATGCTCTGGCTTGGAAGCTGGCGCAATCCCGCCTGATCGCGTCGGAAGGGGGCACGCTCTATGCCGCGCCCGGCAATCCCGGCATAGCCCAATATGCCTCGCTGCTGTCGCTGGACGTGACGGACCATGCCGCTGTGATCGCGCTCTGCGCGGAAAAGGGCATCGGCCTGGTGGTGATCGGGCCCGAGGCGCCGCTGGTGGACGGCCTGGCTGACAGCCTGCGCGGCGAAGGCATTCCGGTGTTCGGCCCGAACAAGGCCGCCGCCCAGCTGGAAGGCAGCAAGGGCTTCACCAAGGATCTGTGCGAGCGCGCAGGCATTCCCACGGCCGGCTATGTGCGCACCAAGTCGCTGGAGCAGGCCCTGGAGGCCCTGGGCCGCTTCAAGCCGCCTTACGTGCTGAAGGCCGACGGCCTGGCCGCCGGCAAGGGCGTGGTGATCGCAGAAGACCGCGCGACGGCGGAAGAGGCGCTGGCCGACATGTTCGGCGGCGCCTTCGGCGAAGCGGGCGCGGAAGTGGTGATCGAGGAATTCCTGACGGGCGAGGAAGCAAGCTTCTTCGTACTGACCGATGGCGCCTCGATCATGGCGATTGGCTCCGCGCAGGACCACAAGCGCGTGGGCGATGGCGATACGGGTCCGAATACGGGCGGCATGGGGGCATACAGCCCCGCCCCGGTGCTCAACGCCACCCTGCGCGGCGAAGTGATCGAACGGATCATCGCCCCGACGGTGAAGACCATGGCCGATGAAGGCACGCCCTATTCCGGCGTGCTCTATGCTGGCCTGATGCTGACGCCCGAAGGGCCGAAGTTGATCGAATATAACTGCCGCTTCGGCGATCCCGAATGCCAGGTGTTGATGCTGCGGCTCGAAGCCGATCTGGGCGAATTGCTGCTGGCCTGCGCGGAAAACCGGCTGGGCTCGATGGAGCAGGCCCGCCTTGCCAACCGCACCGCGCTGACCGTGGTGATGGCTGCCAAGGGCTATCCGGGCGAGCCGGAAAAGGGCGGGGCGATCCGCAAGATCGACGCCGCCGAAGCCAGCGGCGCCAAGGTGTTCCATGCAGGCACCGCGCTGGATGCCGAAGGCAATCTGGTGGCCAATGGCGGGCGCGTGCTCAACGTCACCGCTCTGGGCGGCACGGTGAGCGAAGCGCAGTCCGCCGCCTATCGCGCGGTGACGGCAATCGACTTCCCCACCGGCTTCTATCGCCACGATATCGGCTATCGCGAAGTGGCCCGCGAAGCTGCACGCGAGCGGCTGGGCTAAGCGAAGAGTATTCTCGTCATTGCGAGCGAAGCAATCCAGGGCCCAACGCGTTTCGCTCTGGATTGCTTCACGGCTTCGCCGCTCGCAATGACGAAGAGGTATCCATGCTGCACCCGAAGGTGCGGTAAAGGCTTCTAGCCGAATCGTTTTTTCATCAGTTCGGCAAGGTCGGCTTCAGGCCGCGCGCCGAAATGCGAGATGATCTCGGCCGCCGCGACCGCACCCATTTCAAGGCAACGGGTCAGGCTTTCGCCGCGCACATGGCCGGTGAGGAAGCCCGCCGCGAACAGGTCGCCCGCGCCGGTCGTGTCGACCACTTCGTCGATCGGTTCAGCCGGGACTTCGGCCCGTTCTTCACCCGCCACGGCCACCGCGCCATCGGCGCTGCGCGTGACGACCAGCACCGGCACCTTGGGCGCAAGCGCGGCGATCCCGGCCTCCAGATCGTCTTCGCCGGTCAGGGCAGCCAGTTCGTGGTGGTTGGCGAACAGGATATCGATCAGCCCATCGTCGATCATGGCCCGGAAATCGCCGCCATGCATGTCGATCACGAACACTTCGGACAGAGTGAAGGCCACCTTGCGCCCGGCTGCCTTCGCGGCCTCGATCGCCTGGCGCATCACCGCGCGCGGCTCCTGCGGGTCCCACATATAGCCTTCGAGGTAGAGGACGGCGGCATCGGCCACAGCATCCACATTCAGCGATTCGCGCGGCAGATAGTGCGACGCGCCGAGGAAAGTGTTCATCGTGCGCTGGCCGTCGGGCGTGACGAAGATCAGGCAGCGGCCCGTGGGCGGATCGCCCGCGCGCGGTGCCACATCGAAATCGATCCCGGCGGCACGGATGTCATGCGCGAAGACCTCGCCCAGCTGATCGTCCGCCACCTGCCCGATAAAGGAGCATTGCAGGCCGAGCGCGGAAATGCCCGCCAGCGTATTGGCTGCCGAACCGCCCGAAATCTCGCGCGCGGGACCCATGGCGGCATAGAGTTCCTTCGCCCGGTCCGTGTCGATCAGGGTCATGCCGCCGCGGGCCAGCCCCAGCTCTTCGATCAGTTCCTCCTCGCAGGGGGACATCACATCGACGATCGCATTGCCGATTGCGATCACGTCATAGCGGGGCTTGGTCATGGGAATCCTTCGTCCGAATTTGCACTCGCCTTGCCGGGCGGCGCATCGTGTCTGATGCGACAGCAGTAAAGGCGCCGTTGACTTGCCGCGCGCGGCGCGCAATCGCAAGCCCGATGGGTGCCATCCTTTCCGCAATGCTGCGTGCGCTGGGCCAGCTGGCCGATCCGCGTATCCTGCGCCTACTGGCGAAGACCGTGGGCGTAAGCCTGATCCTGTTCGTCATCCTCGGCTGGCTGGGCTGGATCGCGCTCGACTGGCTGCTGGCCTGGGCAGGGCTGAAGGATGCAGCCTTCACTGGCGCCGGAGGAGTGCGGGGCGTGGTGTCCTTCGCCATCACCCTGATCGCCGGCTGGCTGCTGTGGCGCGTGATCGCGATGGGCGTGATCTCTTTCTACGCCGATGAAGCCGTGCTGGCGGTGGAGGCCCGTTATTATCCCGATGCCGCCGCCCGCGCGCGCGACCTGCCTGTGCGGGAGCAATTGACGTCCAGCCTTGCCGCCGTGGGGCGCGCACTGATCGCCAATCTGATCGTGCTGCCCTTCGCCCTTGCGCTGTTGGTGACGGGCGTGGGCACTGCGCTGCTGTTCTGGGCAGTGAATGCGGTGCTGCTGGGGCGCGAATTGTCCGACATGGTATGGCTGCGCCATCGCCATGCCGAAGGCGCAGCAGCACCGCTTTCCAGGGGGGAACGCTTCGTGCTGGGCGGGGCGACGGCTGCCTTGCTGGCGGTGCCTTTCGCCAATTTCCTCGCACCCGTGCTTGGCGCGGCAAGTGCGGCACATCTGGTCCATGGCAAGGAGAAAGCTTCCAATGGCGCGGCGTAGTCTGGCGGGAATTGCCCTGCTTTCCACACTGGCCGTGCTGGTTTCGGCCTGCGGCGGAGCCGTACCGCGCCCGCGCAGCCAGCCGCTGCCGCCGGTGCAGAAAGATACCCGCCCGCCCGTGCAATATGAGGTCGTGCCCCGCCCGCGCCCCGAACCGCAGGTCATGCATCTGCCGGGGCTGGAAGGGGTGATCGGCGCCAATGCCGCTGACTTGCAGCGCCAGTTCGGCCAGCCGAGGATCGACCTGCGGGAAGGGGACGTGCGCAAGCTGCAATTCAGCGGCAATGCCTGCGTGCTGGATATCTATCTCTACCCGTCAGGCGGCAGTGCCGATCCGGTGGCGACGCATGTCGATGCCCGGCGCGGCAGTGACGGGCAGGATGTGGACCGCGCGGCCTGCGTGGAGGCGCTGCGCAAGCGCTAGTCAGACGGTAAAACTCTCCCCGCAACCGCAGGAGCCCTTGGCGTTCGGGTTATCGAACACGAAGCCGGCGGAAAAATCGTCTTCCTTCCAGTCCATGATCGAACCGACGAGATAGAGCACGCTCGCCCCGTCGATGAAGAAGGTGCCACCCGGCGTCTCAATCCGCTCGTCGAAGGGGACGGCTTCGTTCACGTAATCGACCGAATAGGCGAGGCCCGAGCAGCCCCGGCGCGGGGTGGAAAGCTTCACGCCGATCGCCCCTTCCGGCGCGTTCGCCATCAGCTCTGCAATGCGCGCTTCGGCACCGGGAGTGAGGATCACGGCGGCGGGGCGCTGGCGGGTTTGGGTTTCAACCATCACAGCATCCCCAGCTCGAGCCTAGCCTCGTCGCTCATCTTCGCCGGGTCCCACGGCGGGTCCCACACGAGATTCACTTCGGCATCACGAATGCCCGGCACCGCGCCGACGCGCAGTTCGACTTCGCCCGGCATGCTTTCTGCCACCGGACAATGCGGCGTGGTGAGCGTCATGGTCACTACCGCATCGCCATCTTCTGACACGTCGACACCATAGATCAGGCCCAGATCATAGATGTTCACCGGAATTTCCGGATCGTAGATATCCTTCAGCGAGGCGATCACCGCTTCGTAAAGCGCGCCGCCCGGCTCGCCTGCATTCGCGCCTTCGGGCTTCTGCGCGAGGAAGCCTTCAAGATAGTCGCGCTTGCGTTCGAGCTTCTCGGTCGCGCTCTCGGCAGGCGGTGCATCGGGCGTGTTCTCAAGATCCACGCGTGCACGGCGCGGCGCTTCCACGCCGGCAACTTCTTCCACGGTGAAGCCCTTATCCGCTTCCTCGCGTGCGGTCATAGACATCAGGCGAAAATCCTCTTGGTCCGCTCGATACCGGCCAGCAGGGCCGCGATATCGCTTTCGTCACTGTAAATACCGAAGCTCGCCCGCGCGGTGGCGGGCACGCCCAGATGGTCCATCAGGGGCTGCGCGCAATGATGGCCCGCCCGGATCGCGACATTCGCCTCGTCGAGGATCGTGCCGAGATCATGGGGGTGAATGCCATCGAGCGCGAAGCTGACGATGCCGGCCGAGCGTTCGGGCCCGAACAGGGTGACATCGTTCATCGCCCGCAATTCGCCGCGCAGCTTCGCCACCAGTTCCCGCTCATGTCGTTCGGCCACGTCGAGCCCCATGGCCGAGAGGTAATCCACCGCCGCACCGAAGCCGATTGCCTCGACAATGGCGGGCGTGCCTGCCTCGAACCGCTGCGGGGCAGGGGCATAGGTGGTGCGTTCGAAGGTCACCTTGTCGATCATCGCGCCACCGCCCTGATAGGGAGGCATGCCGGCCAGAATTTCGTGCCGTGCCCACAGCGCGCCGATGCCGGTGGGGCCATAGAGCTTGTGCGCCGAGAAGGCGTAGAAATCGCAACCCAGCGCTTCGACATCGACCTTCAGACGCGGCACGGCCTGACACCCGTCGAGCAGGATCTTCGCGCCCACCGCATGGGCCAGCTTCACCGCCCGCGCCGCATCGAGTTCCGAGCCGAGCACGTTCGAGACATGCGCGAAGGCGACCAGCTTGTGCGCTGGGGTCAGCATTGCCTCGGCCGCGTCGAGATCGATCCGGCCATCTTCGGTGAGCGGGCAGACATCGATAGCGGCCCCGGTCCGCTCTGCCGCCAACTGCCAGGGCACGATGTTGGAATGATGTTCCAGCACCGAAAGCAGAATGCGGTCGCCCTGCTTGAGGTTAGCCACACCCCATGTCGCCGCGACGAGATTGATCGCCTCGGTCGCGCCGCGAGTGAAGACGATCTCGTCCTCCTGCCCACCGATGAAGCGCGCCACCTTGCGACGGGCTTCTTCATAAGCGAGCGTCATCTCGGCCGAGCGGGCATAGACCCCCCGGTGCACCGTGGCATAGTCCTGCCCCAGCGCACGGCTGACAGCCTCGATCACTGCCACCGGCTTCTGCGCCGTGGCGGCCGTATCGAGATAGTGCCACTCCCCGCCATCGGCATTCTGCAAGCCGGGAAAGTCCACTTTGCGAGTGAGGGTTTCCGTGCTCATGCCGCCTCCTCGCCCAAGGCATCCAGCGCCTTTTCAAGCATGGTTTCGCGCATATCGGCGTCCTCGATCGCAGCGAAGGCATCGGCCACGAAGGCGCGGATCAGCAGCTTCTTCGCCACTTCGGGCGGAATCCCGCGGGCCGCCATGTAGAAGGCCGCGGTCTGGTCCAGCGCACCGATGGCCGCGCCATGGGCGCATTTCACGTCGTCGGCGTAGATTTCGAGTTCCGGCTTCGTATTGGCCGAAGCACCCTTTTCCAGCAGGATCGCGCGGAAATTCTGGGCCGCATCGGTCTTCTGCGCATCGCGCACAACCTCGATCCGGCCGAGGAAATTGCCGGTGGAGTGGCCCCATTGCACCGCCCGCACCGTCTGGTTGCTGGTGGCATGGGGATGGGCATGGATCACGCGGGTAACGAATTCCTGCCGCGCATCGCCGCCGCCAATAGTCACACCGCCAAATTCAAAATGCGCGCCTTCTTCCAGCGTCACTTCCACTTCGGCACGGGCATAGGGACCAGCGGCATTGATGCAGAACAGGGCGAAACTGCCCCCGCGCCCGACATGGACGCGCAGCCGATCCACGCCCGGTGCGATTTCGAGCGTTTCGCTGATTGCAGCGCCTGCCGGCACGTCAATTTCGCGCCACTGCGAAAGCGCCACCGGATCGGCAGCAGCCAGCCAGTCAGGATCGGCATAGCGCCAATCCTCGTCACGCGTGGTGGGAAGGGTGGCCAGATCGCTCACGCAACCGCCTCGTAGCCCTGCTCTTCGAGTTCGAGCGCGAGTTCCGGCCCACCGGTCTTCACAATGCGGCCCTTGGCGAGCACGTGCACGACGTCAGGCTTCACGTAATCGAGCAGGCGCTGATAGTGCGTGATCAGCAGCACGGCCTTGTCCGGCGCGCGCATGATCGCATTGATACCTTCGCCCACGATGCGCAGCGCATCGATGTCGAGGCCGCTATCCGTCTCGTCCAGCACGGCAAAGGCGGGATCGAGAATGCCCATCTGGACCATCTCGGCGCGCTTCTTCTCGCCGCCTGAAAAGCCGACATTCACCGGACGCTTGAGCATATCCATGTCGAGGCGCAGCAGCCCGGCCTTTTCCTTGGCCAGTTTCAGGAACTCGCCGCCCGAAAGCGCCTCCTCACCCCGGCTCTTGCGCTGGGCATTCACAGCCTCACGCAGGAACTGGGCAAAGCTGACGCCGGGAATCTCGACCGGATATTGAAAGCCCAGAAACATGCCCGCAGCGGCCCGCTCATGCGGTTCAAGCGCCAGCAGGTCCTGCCCCTTGAAGGTCACCGACCCTTGCGTAACTTCGTAACCGGGACGCCCGCCCAGCACATAGCCCAGCGTGGACTTGCCAGCGCCGTTGGGCCCCATGATCGCATGCACCTCACCGGCGCCCACTTCCAGGGTGAGCCCGTTGAGGATCTGCTTGCCGTCGATTTCGGCGTGGAGGTTTTCGATCTTCAGCATGGTCTTCTCAATATTCCGGACGGGCACGGCGCGGAGCGCGGGCGGTCTTCGGCTTTTCGAACGGCTTGGCGAGTTCCTCGCGGATCGCGGCGAGCACCGTCTCCACGTCTTCCAGCACCTGCTCGTCCGAGAAACGCAGCACGCGCACGCCCACTTCGGTCAGCTTGCGGTCGGACAGTTCTGCCAGGGTCGCATCGGGGCCTTCGGTGCCGCCGGTTTCCACCACCACCCAGCGCGGGCGGCAGGCGAAATCGACGATGGTGGAGCCCATCACCACTTCGCGGGTGAAGCTGAAGCCCAATTGCTTGTCGCCGATCCGCTCCCACAGCAGCGCCTGCGCCGGAGTGGGATTGAGCCGCATGTTGCGCGCACGCTCCTTCAGTTTCTCGGCCCGGGCGGGCGAGACGTTCCAGGCGCGGGTGCGATCGGCCGGGGCCGTCTCGCGCGGGGCGCCCAGGGTCAGTTTCGAGCGGGCGGCAGTCATCCAACACTTCCTTCAAGGCTGATGCCGAGCAGCTTCTGTGCTTCCACGGCGAATTCCATCGGCAATTGCTGCAGCACTTCGCGGGCAAAGCCGTTCACGATCAGGGCCACCGCGGCTTCCTGGTCCAATCCGCGCTGCATGGCGTAGAACAGCTGATCCTCGCTGATCTTGCTGGTCGTCGCCTCATGCTCGATCTGGGCAGAGGGGTTCTTCACCTCGATATAGGGCACGGTATGCGCGCCGCATTTGTCGCCCAGCAGCAGGCTGTCGCACTGAGTGAAGTTGCGCACGCCATCGGCATTGGCGCCAACGCGCACCAGCCCGCGATAGGTATTGTTCGATTTGCCTGCGCTGATGCCCTTGGACACGATGGTCGAACGGCTGCGTGCGCCGTTATGGATCATCTTTGTCCCGGTATCGGCCTGCTGGTAATTATTGGTGACGGCGACGGAGTAGAACTCGCCCACCGAATCCTCGCCGTTCAGCACGCAGCTGGGATATTTCCAGGTGATCGCGCTGCCGGTTTCCACCTGCGTCCAGCTGACCTTGCTGCGCTTGCCCTGGCACAGGGCGCGCTTGGTGACGAAATTGTAGATCCCACCCTTGCCCTCGGCATCGCCGGGATACCAGTTCTGCACGGTGGAGTACTTGATCTCCGCATCGTCGAGCGCGACCAGTTCCACCACGGCGGCATGGAGCTGGTTCTCGTCGCGCTGGGGCGCGGTGCAGCCTTCGAGGTAGCTGACATAGCTGCCCTTGTCGGCCACGATCAGCGTGCGTTCGAACTGCCCCGTATTTTCCGCGTTGATGCGGAAATAGGTGGAAAGCTCCATCGGGCAGCGCACGCCTTCGGGGATGTAGACGAAGGTCCCATCCGAAAAGACCGCGCAATTGAGGGCGGCGAAGTAATTGTCGTGCATCGGCACGACCTTGCCGAGCCACTGCTTCACCAGTTCCGGATACTCGCGGATTGCTTCCGAGATGGACAGGAAGATGACACCGGCCTTCTTCAGCTCTTCCCGGAAAGTGGTGGCCACGCTGACGCTGTCGAACACGGCATCCACTGCCACCTTGCGCGCGCCTTCCACCCCGGCGAGGACTTTCTGTTCCTCGATCGGGATGCCCAGCTTCTCGTAAACGCGCAGAATCTCGGGATCGACCTCGTCGAGCGATTTCAGCTCGGTCTTCTGCTTGGGCGCAGCGTAATAATAGGCGTCCTGATAATCGATCGGCGGAATGGAAAGCTTGGCCCAGTCCGGCGCGGGCATGGTCTGCCACAGGCGGAAAGCCTTGAGGCGCCATTCGAGCATCCATTCCGGCTCGTCCTTCTTGGCCGAAATGAAGCGGACGGTATTTTCGTCCAGGCCCTTGGGCGCGAATTCCTGCTCGATATCGCTCGAAAAACCCCATTCATAGGTTTCGAGCTTCTTCGCGGCTTCGCGCGCTTCCTGATCCTGCAGGGTGGTTTCGTCCGTCACAATGCTGCTTCCTTGGGCGGCTGGGAAACGAAGCGGCTGAGCGGAACATCCGCCAGCGCGCCGCGCATCGCCGCATTCACTTCACCCCAATGCGGGCGGGCGGAGCAGGAGCATTCGAGCGCGCAATCCTGCTTGCCGTGATCGACACAGGCCGTCAGCGCAATCGGCCCTTCCACCGCTTCCACGATATCGGCAATGGAGATCGCCGCTGCCGGGCGGGCAAGCTGCAACCCGCCATGTGCCCCGCGTACCGAGCGCAGCAGGCCGGCGGCACTGAGCATGCTGACCAGCTTCTGCACCGTAGGCACGGGCAGGCCGGTTTCATCGGCCAATTGCGCGGACGATACACGCGCGCGCTTTCGTCCGTCCGCGTCGACAAGCGACGTGGACCCACAATGGCGCGCGGCGGCGCTCATCGTGACGACGGCATAATCGGCCATGCTCGAAAGTCGCATCTGCCTTCCCTTGCGGAATTGGGGCCACTCCAATTCAGAGTGATTCGTTCCGGTTTCATCTAGGCATGCTTTGCCGCATTGCAACAACCAATGCGCGAATGGCGGAAATGCGCGGGAAAATCCGATGAAAAAAGGGCGGCCGCCCCGAAGGGAAGCCGCCCTATTAAGTTGAGAACTCGATAGCATTGCTGCTTCGAGCCCTTCGGGTCGCGCGATCTATGTAGTCGGGAAAGATGAACAGGAATTGTAAGAAAGCGACAATCACAGTGGCAAATGGGTGACAAGCGCAAGAAAATGTAACTTTTGTTAGCGGGCTAAGTGGCTCCTGCTTATCCCCGCCCCGGCACCCCCGGCTACGTCTTGCCATCGACAGCGCGTGCGCTTTGCCATAACCGGCTGGCCATGCTTTTCCGCCTGATCCGCCCCGCTTTGTTCGCCTTCGATCCCGAAACTGCGCATGGCCTGGCGCTTGCCGCACTCAAGGCCTTGCCGCATGGCGCACCGCCTGCGCCCGATGGCCCGCTGGCAACCACGGTTGCCGGCATCCGCTTTCCCAATCCGCTGGGAATGGCGGCCGGCTTCGACAAGGACGGCGAAGTGCCCGACGCCCTGCTGGGCCTGGGGTTCGGCTTTGCGGAAGTCGGCTCGATCACTCCGCTGCCCCAGGCAGGCAATCCCAAACCGCGCCTGTTCCGCCTGACCCAGGACCGCGCGGTGATCAACCGCATGGGGTTCAACAACAAGGGTGCCGAAACCGCGCATGACCGGCTGGCCGCTCGTGCCGGCAAGCCCGGCGTAGTGGGCATCAATATCGGCGCGAACAAGGATTCGCCCGACCGTATTTCCGATTACGGTGTGATGGCCCGCGTGATGGCTCCGCTGGCGACTTATCTGGCCATCAATGTCTCCAGTCCCAATACGCCGGGCCTGCGTGCCTTGCAGGATGAAAGCGCGCTGGCCGAACTGCTCGACGCAGTGCTTGATGGCGCGCGCGAGGCCACGCATGGCAAGCCGCCGCCGGTGTTTCTGAAGGTCGCCCCCGATCTGGAGCCCGCGGACGTGGAGGCCATCGCCCGCATCGCGATCGAGAAGAAGCTGGGCGCGCTGATCGTGTCCAACACCACCATTTCGCGCCCGCCACTGAAATCGCGCCATGCCGGGGAGACGGGCGGCCTGTCCGGCGCTCCGTTGCGCGATCTGGCCCAGCAGCGCCTGCGCGATTTCCGCAAGGCGACCGGCGGCGCAGTACCGCTGGTGGGCGTGGGCGGAATCGCGACGGCAGCGGATGCCTGGGCCCGGATCCGGGCCGGGGCCAATCTGGTGCAGCTCTATTCCGCCATGGTCTATGAAGGGCCGGGGATTGCCCGCAAGATTGCCCGCGGAATCGAGGCCCTGATGCGGCGGGATGGCTTTGCCTCCATTGAAGAGGCCGTGGGGAGCGAATAGGCAGGTCCGATGCTGAAACGCTTTACCGCAGCCGCCCTTCTTCCCTTTGCCCTGTGGGCCTGCACCGGCGATGGCGGTGCGGCACTGGCCAGCACACCCGCCCCGCAAGCGCCGGGACTGGTCAGCGCGGCCGATCCGCGCGCGGCCGAGGCGGGGGCGCAGATACTGCGCAAAGGCGGCAGTGCCACCGATGCCGCCATCGCCACCATGCTGGCCCTGACCGTGGTCGAACCGCAAAGCTCAGGCATCGGCGGCGGTGGCTTCATGGTGCTCGGCGATGCGACGGGCGGCCTCGAAACGCTGGACGGGCGGGAAACCGCGCCAGTGGCGGCTGGGCCGGACTGGTTTCTCGACAGTGAAGGCAAGCCGCGCCCCTTCATGGACGCCGTGATGTCGGGCCTCAGCGTTGGTGTGCCGGGCAATGTCCGGCTGGCCGCCAAGGCACATGAACGCCACGGCAAGCTCGCCTGGAAGGCGCTGTTCGAGCCCGCCATTGCCCTGGCGCGCGACGGCTTCGTCATCAATGAACGGCTGCACGAATTCCTGGTCAACGCGAAAAACCGCGCCGCCGCCGAGGCGGAAGGGCAGGCCCTGTTCTATGACGAAACGGGTGAGCCGCTGCCCGTGGGCACGCTGGTGAAGAATCCCGCTTTGGCCGCAACGCTGGAAAAGCTGGCCAAGGAAGGCCCCGACGCATTTTATATCGGCGACAATGCCCTCGCCATCGCGGTTCACGTCGCGGCCGAAACCCCGCATGCGCGCGGCATGGTGACCGGCGATATCGAGAATTACGCCGCGCGTGACCGCACCCCGGTTTGCGGCAGCTATCGCACTTATCGCATCTGCGGCATGGGCCCGCCTTCCTCGGGCGCGACCACGGTGCTGGCGATCCTGAAGCAGCTTGAACGGTTCGATCTGCATGCGCTGGGCAAGGATTCGCCTGTCGCCTGGCACCTGTTCGCGGAATCCCAGCGCCTCGCCTTCGCGGACCGCGAACTCTATCTGGGCGACGACGATTTCGTGCCCGTGCCAGTGAAGGGGTTGGTGAGCGATGCCTATCTCACGGGCCGCGGCGCGCTGATCTCGCCCGACAGCACCATGGCAACCGTCAGTGCAGGCACGCCGCCGGCAGACGGCGCGAAATTGAGCTGGGCCGATGGCGACGAACCCGAAGAGCATGGCACGTCGCATTTCGTGGCCGTGGACCGCTGGGGCAATGCGGTGAGCTATACCTCGACTATCGAAGGCTCTTTCGGTTCGGGCCTGATGGTGGGCGGATATTACCTCAATAACGAGCTGACCGATTTCAGCTTCTCGCCAGAAAAGGACGGGCTGCCCGTGGCAAACCGCGTGCAACCGGGCAAGCGTCCGCGCAGTTCCATGGCGCCTTCGCTGGTCTATGACGCAGACGGTAATCTGGTGCTGGCAATCGGCGCGGCTGGCGGGCCGACCATTCCGGTGCAAGTGGCCAAGGCACTGATCGGCTGGATCGACTGGGACCTTTCGGCGCAGGAGGCGATTGCCCTGCCGATGCTTTATTCCCCCGGCGATACGCTGTTCATCGAACCGGGCACTGCCCTGGAAGGGATGAAGCCCGCGCTGGAGGCTTTGGGCCACAAGGCCATCGTGGCGCGCGCACTGCCGCTCAAGGCCAATGCAGCAGAGCGCAGCAGTGCCGGCTGGCGCGGTGCGGCCGACCCGCGCAGCGCGGGGGCCTCGGTCAGCGAATAACGGCCCCGTCTGCGTGCTTGTCGCCTGCCGAAACCCGGCTTACATCTTGGGAAAAGGGCCCTTGGAGGGTGATGGGGCGCGAGGGGATTGCCGATGAAGCTTACCGATTTCGGATCGGCCAATAATCTGGTCACGCTGTTCCTGCAGCGTGCCGACGAGCTTGGCGACCGTCCCTTCCTGTGGGCCAAGAACGGCGGCAGCTGGCATTCGCAAAGCTGGAACGAAGTGGCCCGGTCGGTCTGCCTGCTGGCCGAGAACCTGCGCAAGCTGGGCCTCAGGGAAGGGGACCGAGTGGCACTCGTCTCCGAAAACCGGCCCGAATGGTGCATCGCGGATCTGGCGATCATGGCCGCCGGCTGCATCACCGTGCCCGCCTACACCACCAATACGGAGCGCGACCATCAGCATGTGCTGGACAATTCCGGCGCACGGGTGGTGATCGTTTCCAACGAGAAGCTGGCCAAGCCCCTGCTTCCGGCCGTGATGACATCGGGCGTTGCCGAACATGTGATCGGGATCGAAAATCTCCATCGTCACCAGTCCGGCACCTTCGATTTCCATGGCTGGGACGAGATGCTGGCAGGCGATGCCGATGCCGCACGCAAGGCCGTGGAGGAACGCATCGCCAAGATCGGACGCGATGTGACTGCCTGCATCATCTACACCAGCGGCACGGGCGGCGCGCCGCGCGGGGTGATGCTTTCCCATGGGGCGATCCTGTGCAATATCGACGGCGCGGCCGACCTGCTGGTGGAGGATTTCGGCTGGGACGAGGAAGTGTTCCTCTCCTTCCTGCCGCTCTCTCACGCCTATGAACATACGGGCGGGCAGTTCCTGCCCATCGGGCTGGGCGCGCAGATCTATTACGCCGAAGGGCTCGACAAGCTGGCCAGCAATATCGAGGAAGTGCGCCCCACTATCATGGTGGTGGTTCCCCGCCTGTTCGAAGTGCTGCGCACCCGCATCATGAAGCAGGTGGAAAAGCAGGGAAGGGTCGCCAACTTCCTGATGGACCGGGCCTTGCGCATCGGGGAACTGTCCTTCGCCGGGCGCAGGCGGCTGCGCGATCTGCCGATGAACCTGTTGCTGGAAAAGACGCTGCGCCCGAAAATCTGCGATCGCTTCGGCGGAAGGATCAAGGCGCTGGTATCGGGCGGCGCGCCGCTCAATCCCGATGTCGGCACCTTCTTCGAATCCATGGGCCTGACCATGCTGCAAGGCTATGGCCAGACCGAATCCGCCCCGGTGGTCAGCTGCAACCGGCCCAAGGTCGGGCTGAAGATGGACACGGTCGGCCCGCCGATGAAAGGCGTGGAAGTCCGGATCGCCGAGGATGGCGAAATCCTGGTGCGCGGCGAACTGGTGATGCAGGGCTATTGGCAGAACCCGGCGGAAACGGCGCGGGCGCTGCAACCCAATTCCATCGACCCTACCGGCGCGATCTGGCTGCATACGGGCGATATCGGCCATCTGGATGACAAGGGCCGCATCGTCATCACCGACCGCAAGAAGGACATGATCGTCAACGACAAGGGCGACAATGTCGCGCCCCAGAAGATCGAGGGGATGTTGACGCTCCAGCCCGAAATCGCGCAGGCGATGGTGGTGGGCGACAAGCGGCCCTACATCGTCGGGCTGATCGTGCCCGATGCAGAATGGGCACTGGAATGGGCGCGCACCAATGGCGAGAAGTTCGACATGGACGCGCTGCAGGAACTGCCAGCTTTCAAGAGCGCGATCCGCGCCGCGGTAGACCGGGTGAACAAGGACATCTCCATAGTGGAGAAGGTGCGACAATTCGCCTTCGCGGATGAAGCCTTCGCCATCGAGAATGGGGAGATGACCCCCAGCCTCAAGATTCGCCGCCACATGATAAAGGCCCGCTACGGCGAGCGGCTGGACGCGCTCTACAAGGCGTGAAGCCTGACAGGGTTAGGGCGCGGTCAGTGCTTGTGCTGGGTCATCCGGTCGACATAGGCGATGCCGATGGCCGAGACGATGAACATCCCGTGGATGATCGTCTGCCACATCACGCCCGTCTCGGTCAGCCGCGCGCTCGGCGTGCCGATCGCGCTCGCCTCGATGAAAGTACGCAGCAGGTGGATCGAGGAAATGCCGATGATCGCCATTGCCAGCTTCACCTTGAGGATGCCGGCATTCACATGGCTGAGCCATTCGGGCTGGTCGCGATGGCCTTGCAGGCCAAGGCGCGACACGAAGGTTTCGTAACCGCCCACGATCACCATGATCAGCAGGTTGGAGATCATCACCACATCGATCAGGCCCAGCACGACGAGCATGATCTCCTGCTCGCTGAAACCGGCAGCATGCGTGATGAGGTGCCACAGTTCCTTGAGGAACAGATAGACATAGACGCACTGCGCGACGATCAGCCCCAGATAGAGCGGAAGCTGCAGCCAGCGGGAACCGAAGATCAGGAGAGGCAGCGGGCGGAGGGGCGCGTTGGGATCCTGTTGCATGCGCGGTGTCTAGTCGGACGCTTTCGTCCTGTCACCCCACAGGCGAGCAGAAATGCTACCCTTCGATAGCGACCCGGCGGGAAGGCGGCTCATGCTGCGAAGCGGTTGCCCAATTCCAGGCGGATCGCGCCAAGCTGGCTTTTGAGGATGATGTAGGAATGTTCCAGCTCCTGCAGGAACGCCTCTGCCTCGTTGCGGCTCACGGCCCAACGGCCACGCACCGCGCCGTTACCGCGATAGGAAATCATGTCGAACAGCACATACCAATTGCCCATCCGGTCCACCGTTTCGGTGGCCACGCCGGAAGCGAGCAGGTCGCGCCGCGATTCAAGGCTCTGCCATGCGGCCAGCACCGGCCCGGCATCCTTGGCTTCCGTATCGGCCCCGAGCATGTCCACCAGACGCGAAGCCTCCAGCGTGCGCTGTGTGGCAACGGGATAGAGATTGACGCGATAGCGTGCCTCGCGTGCCAGTTCGAGCAAAGTGCCGATCAGGATCTCGCCCTGCGCGAACAGGTCCAGACATTCGGCCCGCCACGCCTCGACTTCGGCACGGGCAACATCGTGGGGGGAAAGCTGGTCGAAATCCTGCGCGCTCATCCGGGTCTAATCCTGCTCAGGCCGCTTCGGCTTCGACGAATTCGGGATAGAAGATCGGCGCGCGGGCCGACCAGCCTGGAGCTGTCGCCGCAGCTTCACTGAGCGACTGCAGCAGCAGCTTGCGCCGTTCGGGCCGCAGCTGGGGCAGGGCAGAGGCCCCACAGAAGGCCGCGGGCAGCCAGGGGCGCACATCGGCACCCAGCAGGCGCTCGTAGAGGAAACGATAGGCGGAAAAGCCGTTCAGCCGCTCCTGCGCCAGATCGAAGGCCGTGACGCGCAGCAGCTTGCCCATGTAATCCTCGATCCCGTCGAGCGACATCTCGTCAGGCGTGATGCCCTTGAGGCCCTTCAGGTCCTGATAGGCGAGATATTGGCAGCGGATCGAAGCCAGTTCTTCCGCATCGCGCGCCCACAGCTTGGATGCATCGGCGCGGCCCAGCCCCACATCGAGGCTGCGCTTGATATAGCGCTGTTCAGAGGGCGCGAAGCTGGCGAATTCGCGCAATTCCGCAATCGTCAGCGATTGGGCGTCGTGCATGTCCTTGTCCCCCAGGCCCGTCCTGATTGGCCTGTGGAACCGGACATGCGCGCTCCATGGTTAGTATCCGGTAAACCGCTTGTGGATAATTTGAGGGGCGCCGGGAGCGGCCTTTCCGGAGACGACGACAAAGTCAGCTGTTCGACCTAGTCGTAATATCCCGGCCCAAAAGTGATGACGGACATCACCGACTGGCAAAGCTCATCTGTTGGAGACCAGATGCTTATTCCGAGATTTCGCGAGGTTGCGCTGCCGGGTTCAATGCTCAGTTCGGGATCGAGCAAACGCAAGCGTTCAATGGCTTCGGCCATCGCGACCATCATGAACGATACTCCGTTCAATTTCGGATCACTGGGGCCTGAAAACTCGAGGGCTTCCAGCAGATGTGCGTCATCGTAATACGCGAAGACGCCAGTAACCGGCCAATAGTCAGCCGGATTACTCTCGTGCGAGCGTTTGAAAAGCTGGTGGCCATTTCCAAAGAATGCGCGGACGGTCTCTTTGGATGAGCCCAAAGGGAGGCCCTGCAAGCCGCCGCACGGTTCGAACGCGAGATCAACCATGCGCTAACGATATGCGAGGTCGGTTGGTATGCGCAATGTCCGCTAGCCACCCTCTTCTGGCCACGCCGCGCGGAAAAGCGGCTCGCCTATAGCGGACGATCGGTCAGGAGAATTTCCACGCCGCCTAGATCAGCCCCGCCAGCGGGCTGGAAGGATCGGCATATTTGCGGGTGCCCATGCGGCCGGCGAGATAGGCATCGCGCCCGGCCTCGACCGCCAGCTTCATTGCACGGGCCATGCGCAGCGGGTCTTTCGCTTCGGCAATGGCAGTGTTCATCAGCACACCATCGCAGCCTAGTTCCATCGCCACGGCAGCGTCGGAAGCCGTCCCCACACCTGCATCGACCAGCACCGGCACGCTGGCGCCTTCCACGATCAGGCGGATCGTCACCCGGTTCTGAATGCCGAGACCCGAACCGATGGGGGCGCCGAGCGGCATCACTGCCACCGCGCCGGCCGATTCCAGCTGCTTGGCCGCGATCGGATCGTCGGTGCAATAGACCATCGGCTTGAAGCCTTCGGCGGCCAGAATCTCAGTTGCCTTAAGCGTTTCGCGCATGTCGGGATAAAGGGTGCGAGCCTCGCCCAGCACTTCCAGCTTCACCAGTTCCCAGCCGCCCGCCTCGCGCGCCAGACGCAGAGTGCGGATTGCCTCGTCCGCCGTAAAGCAACCAGCGGTATTAGGCAGGTAAGTGATCTTCTTCGGATCGATATAGTCGGTCAGCATCGGGGCCGTAGGGTCCGATACATTGACGCGCCGCACTGCCACAGTGACGATTTCCGCCCCCGAAGCCTCCACCGCCGCAGCGTTCTGAGCAAAGTCCTTGTACTTGCCGGTCCCCACGATCAGGCGTGAGCGGAAGGTGTGCCCCGCCACAGTCCACGTATCGGCAGCATGATCGCCTCCACCGACGAAATGCACGATCTCCAGCACATCGCCATCGGTCAGCGGCGTTTCGCCATGGGCAGAACGCGGCGCGATCGCGCCATTGCGCTCCACCGCGACCTTTTCGGGCTTGAGGCCCAGTTCGGCAACAAGTTCGGCGATGGTCGCGGCGGCGCTGCGCCGGGCTTCGCCATTGACGGTAAGGGAAATCTGGTCAGCCATGCCGGGCCAGATAGCGCCTGAGGGGGCAAGGTTACAGGGCTAAGTGAGGATTTTCAGGCGAGGGGCGAACTGGGCGAGTTTGACTCGCCTGTCCGACCGATTGGCTGAAAGGCGAGGCAGCCTCAGTGTTTGTGGCGCAGGTTCAGGAAATGCGCGATCGCGACCAGGCTGACGCCGATGATGGTCAGCACCGCCTCTTCCATGCCATGGGGCACGGCAAGCGCGCCGCCCATGAAGGACAGGCCGGTCATTGCCACCACGAAGGGCAGGGCACGGCGATGACGCAGGGCACCGATGCCGATGGCAACGGCCGCGATCAGTGCGGCAATGGCAAGGCCGACGCGGTGGATGACAGGATCGAGCAGAATGCCGCCACCCATGCCCAGCACGGCGACGAGCACGATGCCGGAAACGCAATGCAGGGCACAGAGCCCCGAAAGGAGCATTCCAGCCCGATCAAGGCGGCTGCGATTCGTCGGCGTCGGCATGGGCGCCCATGTATGTAACGATGTATCATTGCGCAAGGCCTTTGGCGCCTCGGTCCGAAATAGAGGGAGGACGCTCCGCCCTTGCGCTTTGCCACCATGCGGCGCAGAGGGCGGCGCATGGATAATGCGATGCCCGTTGAGTCCGGCCCCAAGGCGGCTGTTGGCGGCACTGTTCGCCCTCTGGCCCTTGCCCGCTGGCTGCTGTTCGTTGCCTTCCTAGTCGTCCTGATGGTGATGGTGGGCGGTATCACCCGCCTGACCGAATCCGGCCTTTCGATCACCGAATGGAAGCCGGTGACAGGCACCTTGCCGCCGCTTACCGAGGCACAGTGGCAGGCCGAGTTCGACGGCTATCGGAAAATCGGCGAATATCTGCAGATCAACGGCCCGGCGGGCATGACGCTGGCCGATTACAAGTTCATCTATTTCTGGGAATGGTTCCATCGCCTGCTGGGGCGCGTGATCGGCCTGGCCTTTGCCGCGCCGCTGGCGTGGTTCTGGCTGCGCCGGGCGATCCCCGCCGGCTACAAGTCGCGCCTCGTCGCGCTGCTTGCGCTGGGCGGGCTGCAGGGCGTGTTCGGCTGGTTCATGGTCAGTTCGGGCCTCAATGCGAAGGTCACCGATGTCAGCCATTTCTGGCTGTCCATCCACCTGCTCACCGCCCTCGTTACATTGGCCGGGCTGGTGTGGACCGCGCTGGACCTTCGGGATTTGGCGAAGTCGCCCGGCGCGCGACCTGCGCGGCTGACCGGGATCGGCGCGGTGACGAGTGCCGTGCTGTTCGTGCAATTGCTGCTGGGCGCCTGGGTGGCCGGTCTCAATGCCGGGCTCGCTTCGGATAGCTGGCCGCTGATGCAGGGGCGGCTGTTTCCGGAAGTCGACTGGTCGAAGGGCGCCTTCTGGGCCTTCACGCACGAGCCGTTCCTGCTCCACTTCATCCACCGCTGGTGGGCCTGGGTTGCCGTGGCATTCCTGATCGTGCTGGCGCGCATATGCCGCCGCGCGGGTGACAGGCCGGCCTCCGTCGCGATCCATTCGGCCTTCGGCACGCAGGTCATTCTCGGCATCGCCACTGTGATGACGGGGGTTTCCCTGTGGATCGCCGTGCTACACCAGCTGGTCGGCGCACTGCTGGTGGCAGCGACGGCCTGGGGTGCCCATTCGGCGGGCCGGCGGATCTGAATCCGATGAGCGCGAAGGCCGCCCTGATCTGGAGCCCCTTCGCCAGCGAGGAAGACGCCGCCGCTGCGGCCACTATCCTGCTCGACGAAGGGCTGATCGCCTGCGCGAACCTCATGCCCGCCGTGCGTTCGCTTTACCAGTGGCTGGGCGAGCGGGGCGATTCGCGCGAATGCGGCGTGCTGTTCAAGACCGAAGCGGGCTTGCTCGCCCGGGCAATCGCGCGGCTGGAAGAGATTCATCCCTATGATGCCCCCGCCATCGTCGGGTGGGAGGCGGACCGCTGCGGTACCGCAACCGCCGGTTGGCTGGCCGGTCTTGCGGGCGCGGACACCTGAACGGTATTATTTTACCTCCTCCAAAACCCCCCGTTTTGCTTGACTTGCGGCCCATTTCCGCACAAAGGCCCCGCCATTCGCGGGCACGCGCTTGTATTTCAAATGCAAGTCTGCACCCGGTGATGGACAGACGATAAGGAAATTCAGGCCCATGAAGGCGCTCAGCAAGACCACCCGGTCGATCAAGCCGGCCGAGGTGGAAAAGAACTGGCATCTGATCGATGCCGACGGCCTGGTGGTCGGCCGCCTCGCGGTGATCATCGCCAATATCCTGCGCGGCAAGCACAAGCCGAGCTTCACCCCGCATGTCGATTGCGGCGACCATGTCGTCGTCATCAACGCGGACAAGGTGCGCTTCACCGGCAACAAGCTGCAGGACAAGCGTTACTACAAGCACACCGGTCACCCGGGCGGCATCAAGGAAACCAGCCCCGCCAAGGTGCTGGGCGGCCGTTTCCCCGAGCGCGTGCTCGAAAAGGCCGTGGAACGCATGATTCCGCGTGGCCCGCTGGGCCGTGCGCAGATGCGTGCGCTGCACCTCTATGCCGGTACCGAACATCCGCATGGGGGCACCCAGCCGGTGGCGCTCGACGTCGCTTCGATGAACCGCAAGAACAAGGCTACCTCCTAATGGCCGACGAAACCAACACCGTCACGGATCTCGCCGATCTGAAGTCGATCACCGGCGAAGCTCCTGCCGCCGACGCTGCCGCTGCTGCTGCGGGCGTTGCCGAAGTCACTCACGCCAGCACCGCCCCCCTGCGCGAGCAGGAAGTGGACTCGCTGGGCCGCGCCTATGCCACCGGCCGCCGCAAGGACGCCGTGGCCCGCGTGTGGCTGAAGCCGGGCACTGGCAAGGTCACCGTCAACGGCCGCGATCAGGAAGTCTATTTCGCACGTCCGACGCTGCGCCTCGTCATCAACCAGCCGTTCCAGATTTCGGAACGCGAAGGGCAGTATGACGTGATCGCCACCGTCAAGGGCGGCGGTCTTTCGGGTCAGGCCGGTGCCGTGAAGCACGGGATCAGCCAGGCTCTGGCGAAGTTCGAACCGGCCCTGCGCAGTGCCGTGAAGGCTGCCGGCTTCCTCACCCGCGACAGCCGCGTGGTGGAACGCAAGAAGTACGGCCGCGCCAAGGCACGCCGCAGCTTCCAGTTCTCGAAGCGCTAAGCTTTTCGGGGAAACCCGTTACGAAGGGGCGGCCTGGCAACAGGCCGCCCTTTTTCGTTGCAAGTTCAACTCGTGCCGGTCTGCCGCGTAATCGCGCGGGCCACCATCCAGCTGACCGGAAAGGCGATCAAGAAACCGGCCAGGGCAGCCAGCAAGATCGGCCTGGGTTCAGTCATTCCCATGACCAGAACGGCGATCACGCCCACCCCCATCAGGGTGGAGCCGATCACCAAATGCAGGATCATCGCGAGTCTGAGCATGCCGTCCTCCGGGGCCGCAAATATCGATACTCGCATCTCGCACAGGCCGCAGTCAGGTGCCTTGACCGGGATCAACCGCAGGGCCGGATCAGCCGAACTGCCGATTTTCCACCGAGAGGCCGTGGACGAGATCGAAATGCAGCACATTGTAGGAAGGCGGCGTGCCCCGCAGCCGTTCCGACATGGTGCCGCTGCCAATCATGCGGATCTTGCGCCCGGCAACCTCATGCGTGATGTCGAAGGCATCGTGGACATGGCCTGAAAGGATCGCATCCGCCCCGGCATCCACCAGAGCCCGCAGTGCCGAATGACCCCGCACCGTGGGATTATGCCCCACAAGCGACGGACCGGACAAGGGATGGTGGCACGCCACGATCTTGAAGCGGTGATCGCCCTTCAGGCGCGTCAGCTCCTGCAAAGCCTCTTCCAGGGCGCGCCCGCGCACGACCCCGTCGGACCACGGCCAGCGCCATTGCGCACTCACCGTGGTGCGCAGGGTGACAACTGCGACATGGTCCAGCTCCAGTTCGCTGCCGACCATGCCTGCCAGTCGGCCGAAACGGCGAAAGGGCGTGCGGAAGCGTTCGACCGGATTGAAATAGGGCATGTCGTGATTGCCCGGCTCGATCACCGCCGGAACACCCAGACGGGCGAACCACTGGGCGGCGGCAGCATATTCGCTCTTCTTCGCGCGCTGGGTAAGATCGCCCGTGCAGATCACCGCGTCGGGCTTTTCGCGCAGCACTGCTTCCTCGAACCAGGCAAGCGCGCCGCGATCCTCCACTCCGAAATGGATGTCGCTCAAATGGAATAGTCTGGCAGCGATCGTCATTACGGCTCGGTAGCTAGCAGATCGACTTCGCAGGGGACCAGCGTGAAACACACGCGCGGTCCGCAATCGGCCTTCTCGCCGTCGATCAGCAGGCCGAGCGGATCGCCCGCGACGCAGGCCAGCTCCAGTTCCGTGACCACGCCCAGCAATTCGCTCGGCCCATCGCGAAATTCACGGCGGAGCAAGGCCAGTCCCTGGACGAGGTAATCCTGCACTGTCTCCGCATAATAGGCATCGACCGCAAAACCATTCTCGCGCGGGGTCAGCATGATCAGCGGGTAGCCTTCGGGCCGACCGAGCTTGGGATCGACACAGGCAATCATCGGGGCCGCGACAGAGGCTTCGATCGCCTGGGCGGTACCGCTTGCGACGGCGGCGAGATCCGCCTTCCGCATGGCTTCGCGCACATCGTACCAGGCCGTGCCCGGCCCGGCCATCAGCCCGGCGAGGCCATCGCCCTGCGGACAGCGGACGACGCCCGGCCGCACAATCCGCGCCATACCGCGCGCCATGGCGGCAAGCACTTCACTCACATCCCGCTGACCGTGCAGCCGATGAAACAGGAGGTTCTTTGTCCCGCCCGGCAGCACGAGTACGGCGCCGCTCCAGCCGTAAAGGGACGTAACCAACGCGTTGACCGTGCCATCGCCGGCATAGACCGCGACGAGCTTGATGCCCGCACCATCAAGCTCGGCAGCCGTGGGAAGATCGTCCTCCGGGAAATGGATCGTCCGGGAAAAGACGACGCCCGCCCCCTCAGCTGCTTTGTCCAGAGCCGCGAGCTTGTCCTTCCCGTTGCTGCCGCTGGCCGCATTGGTGACCAGCCAGATCGATAGGGACTTCGTCATAGGGGAAAGATTACCAGCGGTTCGAGAGGATCAGCCAGGCGGCCACGGCATTGGAAGCGGTATAGGCGAAATAGCCCCAGCTCCACCCGGTCTGGCCATTGGCCACCAGCAGCATGACGGCGAGCAGCACCAGGAACTCCGCAGCGAGACTGGCCTTTCCGCCCGAGCGCACCAGAAACCGCGGCAGCATCCCGATCACCGGATGGCGGCTTTCAAGCACTGCCTTGTGCAGCGCGAAATTGCCGATGCCGAACAGGAAGGTGAAAAGAATCGCCATTGACCGGGAGGATGGCCGCAATTTCGTCGATTGCCAAACGCTGTTCGTCCGCCGGTTCGCGCACTTCGTCCATGAGGGACTCGCTCGTCGGGCGACTTTGCGTCGCCGTCGAAGTGCGCATGCGGACGAAAAAGGCCTGCCCTATCCCTGTTTGCGAGCGATGGCCCGGCGAATTCCGCGGCCACCGCCAGATGGAGGAATGAGGAAATGAAAGCCCCTGTTTTCGCACTGGCCGCTGTGATTGCCGGCCTGGTCGCGGCCCAGCCGGCGCTCGCCGAAACGGCTGCAGTTACTTACAACGATCTCGATCTGACCACCAAGGAAGGCCAGAAGGAACTCGACCTGCGGATCGAAAAGGCCGCCAGGGACGTGTGCGGCCTGAACGAAAAACAGGTCGGCAGCATGCTTCCCACGCGTGAGGCGAAGGCCTGCGTGAAAGATGCGCGCAAGCAGATCGAAAAGCGCGTCGCTAGCATCACCAAGAAGGAAACCGCCGGCAGCTGACCGGTTGGAGAGTCCCGCCGGGTCCAACCCAGTCCCAAGATACCGGCGGGACACCTGCCATGGCCGGCGATCCCCATCGGGCGCTTGTGTGCTGCAGTTCCGCCCGATCAGCGGCCGGCCATGGCCTTCACACGGGACAGATAGGTGCGCCCGATGCGCAGCGCCTCCCCGTCATCGACCTCGACCGACCACACGCCCAGCCCTTCGTGCCTGAGGCCGCGGATCGAATCCCGGCGCAGGATGCAGGACCGGTGGATGCGGATAAATTCCGCGGGGTTGAGCCGCGCTTCAAGCCCGGCAATAGTCTGCAGCAGCAGATAGCTGCTTTCCCCCACATGCAGCCGCACATAATCGCGCTCCGCATCGATCCGTTCGACCTGTGCGGCCTCGATACGGATCAGTTCGGACCGGTGCGGCACCCAGAATTCGGTGAGCCACTCGCTCGCGACGCTGCCCACGGTGCCCCGGCGGGCAACAGCTCGGCCGATCGCACGTTCCAACCGCTCCGGAGTGACCGGCTTGAGGACGTAATCCACCGCATCAAGATCGAAGGCTTCCACGGCGAAATGATCATGCGCGGTAACGAAGATCACGGCAGGACGCACCTCACGCCCAGCAAGTGCGCGGGCGACCTGCAGCCCGTCCATTTCCGGCATGGTCATATCCAGCAGCAACAGATCGGGCGAGAGCGCATCCACCAGCCGCAGGGCCGCGCCGCCGTCGCTCGCGGTGCCGATCACCGCAAGGTCCCGCAGTTCGGCACAGATCACCTGCATCCGCTCCACCGCGAGCGGTTCGTCATCCACGATCAGGGTGCGCATCGGGGCGGGGCTGTCGTCAGGCATCGGCAGTCCTGTGAGTCAGAAGGGGAATCCGGATATGGGTTGCATAACCCGATCCGGTCGGTCCGGAAACGATGCTGGCCTGTTCGCCGAACCGCGCCTCGAGCCGCTCACGCACATTCTGCAGGCCAATTCCATAACCATCCGCCGGCTGTGCAGGGCCCGCCGCGCGCTTGCCCTTGCCATCATCTGATACGGTGATGACCAGCCTTCCATATTCCTCCCGCGCAGAAAGGGTGATGGTGACCTTTCCGGCCGAAGGCGCAACGGCATGCTTCACCGAATTTTCCACCAGCGGCTGCAGGATCATGCCCGGCACCTTCGCCCCTTCGAGTTCGGGGGGCAATTGATAGACGGCCACCAGCCGGTCAGGAAAACGCACAGCCTCGATATCGAGATAAAGCCGCTGCAGGCCGAATTCATCGCGCAGCGGCACGTCCGACGTCGGATCGTCCGCCAGGCTGCTGCGATAGAAGGTGGAGATCATCTGGATCATCCGCTCGGCTTGCTGATTGCGACCAGTAAGGACCAGCGCGGACAGCGAATTGAGCGTGTTGAACAGGAAATGCGGGTTCACCTGATAACGCAGCGAGCGTAGTTCCGCTGCCTTCGCCGCCCGGCGAAACGCCCCTTCGCGCCGCTCCGCCGTGCGCGCCTGCTCACCCGCGACAAGAGCGAGATAGAGCGCGCACCATGCCAGCATGAGAAAATATCGGCCAAGCGCGATCTCGGGCAGCCCGGTATCCTGCGGGGAGGGCGTATTGATAGTGATCGCCTGCGGCAATTCCTCCAGCGTGGCGGAACCGCCATCGGTCTCCTCGCCCGTCGGCGTGGCCCGCGGTGCGGGGGAAGACGTCACGGGAATATCGACCAGCAGATTGCCGCTCTCGTCGCGGCGAACCTTGAAGCCCTGCTTTTCGCCGAAGCTCTTGGCGATTTGGGTTTCAAGGTCGGAAAAGACGAGCCGATTCGCCTGGGCGAGCACGATCGAGACCGGGGCCGAAATGACCAGGGCGGCAGCGACCTTCACCCATAGGGGCCTGTGATCGAACTGGCGCAGGATCAGCCACATGGCGAAGGTCACCGCCACGCCGATCAGCGCCACGACTGCGCGGCGCCACAGCAGTTCGAACTCGAAGCCGAGATCGAGAAGCTCCGCCCGGATCGTGGTGAGCACGAAATAGCACGCCCACAGCCCCACAATGGAGGCCAGGACAGTGCTTACCGGTACGCGCGGACGCGCGAGATCGAGTGCGGGTTCCTGCATGCACAACCGGGATAGCCGCAAGGCCTGCCCGATGGCCAGCCCGGCAATCGGCACGGGTCAGCCCTTGGTCGAACCACCAGCACCCGATTCCGCCCGACGAATGTCGAGCGGATCGGACCAGCCGTGCCTCCGGTGTCTCAGGCGAGCAGCTTTTCCCTGGCGATCTTCTCCCGCCACACCAGCGGAGCGAGCTGGTGAACGTTGTTGCCCTCGCTATCGACGGCGACAGTGACCGGGAAGTCCTTCACCTCGAATTCGTAGATCGCTTCCATGCCGAGATCTTCGAAGCCGACGACCTTGCTGCCCTTGATCGCGCGGGCGACCAGATAGGCTGCGCCGCCCACAGCCATCAGATAAGCGCTCTTGTGATCGCGGATCGCGTCGACCGCCATCGGGCCCCGCTCTGCCTTGCCGACCATGGCCAAAAGGCCCTGTTCGAGCATCATGCGCGTGAACTTGTCCATGCGGGTGGCGGTAGTGGGGCCGGCAGGGCCGACGATTTCCTCGCCCACCGGATCGACCGGGCCGACATAATAGATCACGCGGCCCTTGAACTCGACCGGCAGTTCCTCGCCCCTGGCCAGCATGTCCTGAATGCGCTTGTGAGCGGCATCGCGGCCAGTGAGCATCTTGCCGTTGAGCAGCAGGCGGTCGCCCTGCTTCCAGCCCTGCACCATTTCGGGCGTCAACTCGTCGAGATTGACGCGGATCGCGGCACTGTCGGGCTGCCAGTCGACCTTGGGCCATTCGTCGAGGTTCGGCGCCTCGAGGAAGGAAGGGCCCGATCCGTCCAGCGTGAAATGCGCATGGCGGGTTGCGGCGCAATTGGGGATCATCGCAACCGGCTTGCCTGCGGCATGGCAGGGCCAGTCGAGAATCTTGACGTCGAGAATCGTGGCAAGGCCGCCCAGGCCCTGCGCGCCGATGCCCAGCGCGTTCACCTGGTCGAAGATCTCGATCCGCAGCGCCTCGATATCGTTCTGCGGCCCCCGCTCCTTGAGCTGAGCCATGTCGATCGGTTCCATCAGGCTCTGCTTGGCGAGCTTGACGCAATGTTCCGCCGTGCCGCCGATGCCGATGCCCAGCATGCCCGGCGGGCACCAGCCGGCACCCATCTGTGGAATCATTTCCAGCACCCAGTCCACGATATTGTCGCTGGGGTTCATCATCTTGAACTTGGACTTGTTCTCGCTGCCGCCACCCTTGGCCGCGACATCGACCGAAACCTTGCTGCCCGGCACCATCTCCACGCTCAGCACGCAGGGCGTGTTGTCGCGCGTGTTGCGGCGGGTGAAGGCCGGATCGGCCAGAACCGAAGCGCGCAGCTTGTTTTCCGGGTGGAGATAGGCGCGGCGCACGCCTTCATCGACCACGTCCTGCAGCGAGCGGCGCGATTCAAGCCGGCAGTCCTGGCCCCATTCGATGAAGACGTTGACGATACCGGTGTCCTGGCAGATCGGCCGGTGCCCTTCGGCGCACATGCGGCTGTTGGTGAGGATCTGCGCAATCGCATCCTTGGCCGCCGGGCCCTGTTCCGCCTCATAGGCATCGCCCAGCGCGCGGATGTAATCCATCGGATGGAAATACGAGATATATTGCAGCGCGTCGGCCACGCTTTCGATGAGGTCTTCTTCGCGGATCGTAACCATGTCGCTCATCGAGCGTAGCCTCCTGCCTGTCGAATGCCCGCCCCCTTATCGCCCACGCGCTTTACCGTCAAAGCGCTTGGCTGGCGGCGTCGTTCCGCCTAAAGCGGAGCAGATTGCGCGGGCGTGTTAGAGGTACAATACAGCCCGTATGAAGGGTTCGGGAATGACAATCGTGAAAGATCGGCCGGCCGATGCCGGATATGCTGCAGCCCGCAAGGCAATGGTGGACAGCCAGCTGCGCGTGAGCGGGGTCAACACCGATATCGTGCGCGAGCGCATGGGCGCTGTCGCACGCGAGGAATTCGTGCCGGCAGCCATGCGCGCCATCGCCTACATGGACCGCGCCGTGCCGCTGGGGAACGGCCGTTTCCTGGCCGCGCCGCTCGTCCATGGCATGATGCTGGAAGAATCCGCCCCCGCTGCCGATGACAGCGTGCTGCTGGTGGATGGCGGCAGTGGCTACCTGGCCGAATTGCTGCGCCCGCTTGTCGCTTCGCTCGAAGTCGCGACGCCGGAAGATGCCGCGGCAGCATCGCGCAAGAAGGGCGACATCACCCTGCTGGTGATCGATGGTGCGATCGGCGAGCTGCCCGACGCGCTGGCCAAGCGCCTCGCCGACAATGGCCGGGTCGTTTCCGGGCTGGTGGTGCGCGGGCTTACGCGCCTTGCCTCGGGCCGCAAGATCGCGGGCGAGGTTTCGCTGATTCCGCTCGCAGAAATCGGCATTCCGGTGCTTCCCGAATTCGCGGTGCCCAAGAGCTGGAGCTTCTGATCATGCCCGCGGGGGGAACGAGGCTGGCCCTGCTGGCCGGTACGGCTGCGCTGCTGGCGCCGACGCCGGTGCTGGCCGACACGCTGAAGGATGCCCTGCTGGGCGCCTACCAGACGAACCCCACGCTGCAGGCGGCCCGCGCAAATCAGCGTGCCACCGATGAGAACGTGCCGATCAATCGCGCCAGTGGCCTGCCTTCGGTCAGCGGCTCGGCCACCTATACCGAACAGCTCAAGGAAACGACGCCCGATCCGACCAACCTGTTCGCGGACCGGACCCTTGGCGGATCGATCTCGCTTTCGGTTCCGGTCTATTCCGGCGGTTCGGTGCGCAATTCGATCAGCGCGGCCGAAACCCGCGTGAAGGCCGGACAGCTGGACCTGCGCGCTACCGAAAGCAGCGTGTTCAGCCAGACAGTGACCGCCTATATGGACGTGATCCTGAACGAGGCAGTGGTCGGGCTGTCGGCCAACAATGTCGATGTTCTGACGGTCAACCTGCAGGCGACCCGCGACCGGTTCGAGATCGGCGACCTCACCCGCACTGACGTTGCGCAATCCGAATCGCGTCTTGCCCTTGCGCAGGGCGACCTGCGCAGCGCGCGGGCCAATCTCGCCTCGGCGCGGGAACGTTATATCCAGCTGGTGGGCAAACAGCCCGAAAACCTCCAGCCGCCGCCGCCTCTGCCTGGCCTGCCCGCGACGCCGGAAGAAGCAGTCTCGGCCGCGCTGGATAGCAATCCGGACCTGCTCGCCGCCAAGGAACGCTCGAACGCGGCGAAATACGATATCGACGTGGCCAGCGCCGGCCGCCTGCCCAAGCTGGAAGTATTCACTACCGGCACATATAGCGATCCTCTGGGCAGCGTAACCAATGCCACCGGCGCCACGGGTGCATCGGCAGGCGTGCGCGCCACTATACCGCTGTTCCAGGGCGGCCGTCCCGCCGCGCAGGAACGCCAGGCCCAGGCCCGGTCCGCTGCGGCACTGGAGCAGGAAATCGGCACCGAACGCAGCGTGATCTCGCAGGTCCGCGCCGCCTTTTCGAGCCTTGAAGCGGCCAACTCCATCATTGCTTCCACCCAGACCGCCGTCAGCGCTGCGGAACTGAGCCTTGAGGGCGTGCGCGCCGAAAACACGGTGGGCAATCGCACGATCCTTGAAATCCTCAACGCCGAGCAGGAATTGCTCAGCGCGCGGGTCCAGTTGGTGACGGCACGGCGCAATGCCTATGTCGCCGGCTTCACCCTGCTGGCCGCCATGGGGCGTGCCGAAGCGCGCGATCTGGGGTTGGGCGACGAGGGTGTGCTTTACGATCCGCAGGTCAATTATGACCGGGTGAAGAGCAAGATCTGGGACTGGGCTTTCGACCCCGATCCGGTCGCGCAATCGACGCGAACCGTTGACACGCCGACGCAGGACGGCGAAGTTCCTAAATAGTAAGAGCTTTGGGGGCTTTGAAACCATGCGGCATGAGAGCGAACCGTCGGTCGAGGAAATCCTCGCATCGATCAAAAAAGTGATCGCGCGCGACAATCGCGAGACCGCGCAGGAAGAACATCGTCGTCGTGAGAATCGGGGGATTTCCGCGGCTCGCACGGTGGAAGACGTGCTCGAACTCAGCACTGAGGCCGTGCTGCACTCGATCGACGAGGCTGACGAGGATTCGGGCCTGATCGCGGAAGAATCGCGGGCTTCGATGCGCGAATCGCTTGCAGCCCTCGCCATGCTCGCCGAGCCGGGCGCACCGCCGCAGATCGTCCGTTCGGGCGAAACCTCGCTGGAAGGCATGGTGCGCGAAATGCTTCGCCCGATGCTGGCCGATTGGCTCGACAAGAACCTGCCCGCCATGGTCGAGAAGCTCGTCGCGGCGGAAATCGCGCGAATCGCCGGCAAGCGGGGCTGACGGCAGCCCCGCATGGCCCTGGACAGCATTGAGCGGGCCAGAAAGGCGCTGGACCTCATCGGCGGCGCCGGGATCGAGCGACACATCTTCATCTGCGCCATGTCCGAAAAGGGCAAATGCTGTGACCGTGCGACGGGCGAGGCTGCGTGGAATTTCCTCAAGCGGCGCCTGCGCGAACTGGGCCTGGCAGGACCCAAGGGTCGGGTTCAGCGCACCAAGGCGGACTGCCTTCAGATTTGCGAGGCCGGGCCTGTCGCAGTCGTCTGGCCGGACGGCGTCTGGTACCATTCCTGCACCGAGGACGTGCTGGAGCGGATCATTCAGGAACATCTGATCGGCGGCGTGCCGGTGGAGGATTTCCGCCTTTATCCCACTCGCTGACGCGCGCGCATTCAGCGCGGGCGCTTGCGATCCTCTTTCGGGTGGTCGCTCACTGCCTTGTCATGGCCGGTGCCGTTGGAAAGGAACACCAACCCCATCAGCGCCGAACCCAGCAGCATGGTGAAGCTGATCCCAGCCGCAGTGGCGATGTAGAGATGGATCGAGACCATGCCGTTCTTCGCGTAAAGCGCGGCCAGCGCCAGGATCACCACCAGCACCGTGGCCAGCATCATGAAGCGCATGATCCGGCGAAAACGCGCCCACGCATGGGCCGCGGTCTCGGGATCGTCGAGAGGGGAGGGACGATTCATGAGGCGCGTGATGCCTTGCGATTCGGCCATTGGCAATCGGTCGGTGCCATCATTCGTGCGCGATTTGGGAAGACTCGCCTTCTTATGGCATGATGTCACCGGGTTATCCCGTAGATAGGGCGAACCAAGGGAGACCTGCGAGACGCAACAAAAGCGCGGGAGAGTGATGATGACGATCGGGAGGATTATCGAAGGGCGCGAACACAGCGTTGTCAGCTGCGAAGTGAGCGCCACGGTGGAAGAGGCTGCACGGCTTCTGGCAAGGCACAGGATCGGTGCAATGCCCGTCTATGACAATGGCGTGATCGCGGGAATCTTCTCGGAACGCGATCTGCTCTATTCCATCGCGGGCGAAGGTTCAGGCGTGCTGGAGCGCCGCGTGGGCGAAGTGATGACTACGCCTGCCATCACGGTGGACCCGGAAACCGACGTACTTGAGGCACTGGCGCTGATGACCCGGCGCCGTATCCGCCACTTGCCGGTGATGCAGGGGCAGAGAGTGCATGGCTTCGTTTCCATCGGCGATCTGGTGAAGCACCGGATCGAGCTGGTCGAAGCCGAAGCAGAGCAGATGCGCGAATATATCCGCATGGCTTGAGCCGGACGCCCCGGTTCCCTACATCGGGGCCATGGCTCAAATGCTCACCCTCACTCCCGCCGCTGCCAAGCGCGTGGCATGGATCGCCCAGCGTCAGGCGAAACCCGCTATTCTGCGTCTTTCGGTGGAAGGCGGCGGCTGTTCCGGCTTCCAGTACAAGTTCGATCTGGCAGAAGGGCAGGAAGCGGACGATTCCATTAGCGAGACTGATGGGGTGAAGCTACTGGTCGATCCGGTAAGCCTGGACCTTGTGGCGGGCGCCACCGTCGATTTCGTCGAATCGCTGGGCGGCGCGGCCTTCCGCGTCGAAAATCCCAACGCCGCTTCCGGCTGCGGCTGCGGCTCCAGCTTCGCCATCTGACGCGTGCGGATCGCCAGCTTCAACATCAACGGCATCAAGGCCCGCCTGCCTCGCCTGCTCGAATGGCTTGAGGAACGCCGGCCGACCGTGGCCGCACTTCAGGAAATCAAGTGCCAGGACGATGCCTTCCCCGCGGCCGAGTTCGAGAAGATCGGCTACAAGGCGATCTGGCACGGCCAGAAGGGTTTCAATGGCGTGGCGATCCTGTCCGACGGGGTGGAGCCAGTCGAAATCCAGCGCGGGTTGGGCGGCGATCCGGAAGATGAGCAGTCCCGCTATATCGAAGCCGATATTGGCGGCGTGCGGGTCTGCAATCTCTATCTGCCCAACGGCAATCCGCAGCCTGGCCCGAAATTCGATTACAAGCTCGCCTGGATGAAGCGGCTGCGTGCCCGGATGACGGAACTGCGTGCGGCAGAAATCCCTGCCGTGGTTCTGGGCGATTTCAACGTCATCCCCCAGGACAAAGACACGTTCTCGGTCAAGGCCATGGCGGATGACGCCCTGACCCAGCCGGAATCGCGCGATGCCTATTTTCGCCTACTCCACGATGGCTGGACGGATGCGCTCGACACGCTCAACCCGCGGGGCGGGGTGTGGACCTATTGGGACTATCAAGCCGGCGCCTGGCAGAAGGACCATGGCTTCCGCATCGATCACCTGCTGCTCTCGCCGGCATGCGCAGACCGCCTGACGGCGGCGGGCGTGGACAAGGAATATCGCGGGCGGGAAAAGGCCAGCGATCACGCGCCCGTCTGGGTCGAATTGCGAGACTGAGCCTTCCCCAAGCGAAAAGCCCCTCCACGAAGGGAGGGGCTTTCAATATCCTGCCGGAATCCGGCCGGTCGGCTGACGGGATCAGCGATAGAAGATGTGGCTGTCGACCCGTGCGATGCGGGCGCGGCGCCAGTTGGGCTTCACCGATGCGGCATGGAAATAGAGCGCATCGTCCACCGGGCTGTCCCACAGGCCTTCATGCACGATCCGCGCGATCGCCTTGGCATTGTGCCAGGCTGCGGAAGATGTGCGGATCGAAGGCATCCGGCCGTTGCGCACGAAGGAGAATTGCGAGGGCTGGTAGACCACGCCGCAATAGCTTTCGGGGAACTTGCCGGATTCGGCGCGATTGACGATCACCTGGCCCACAGCCAGCTGACCGACCAGCGGTTCGCCGCGCGCTTCGAAATAGATTGCGCCTGCAAGGCACTGCATGTCTCTGGACATGTCGCCTGCGGCAGGGAGTGCGGCCACCAGTTCTTCAAGAGAATCGGTATCACCTGCCGCCACGGGCTTATCCGTGGGCAGGGGCTGCACAACTTCCTGGGAAACGAAACGGACCGCGCCTGCATTGGCAGCCTCGGCCTGTGCCAGCGGCGCTGCGGCCGCTTCCGTATCAGCCTCTCCCCGGGCCATTTCCTTGGTCTCGGGGTCTTGTGCGAAGGCACCGGATGCTGCGGCGCCTGAAATCGTAAAGACCATCATGGCCGCCACGGCAAAGGCCGCGGCTAGCTGGGTTTTGCGACTCATAATCCTGTTTTTATCGGCGGTGAACGCGCTCCGACGCAGGCCTTGGTTCGTTCAAAAGCGACGAACCTGTTCCGATCTTGCGACCGTTGGCCTGCCGGCCGTTCCCCGTCTGCGTGCTAGCCCACCGGCCGATTTGCCGGTCTGACCGCCTGCGCATTAGGTCGCGGGGCCCTTACGGCCAGTACCGGGGAAGTCAACCTTGGAAGGGCTGCAATCCGATGAACCGTTCACCATTGGCGATGTCCAGTTCCAGAATCCAGAGATCCTCATCCTGCCGCTTGCGCCGTTGGTAATAATCCGAAAATTCCATAGGATTTTCAGCGTTTTGAGTGCGAGTGAGTACCCACTTCCGCGTGCCGTCCAGCTGCGGCATACGTTCGTAAATTCTGCCCCTCGCCCCGCTCTCGCAACAAATGACAAGGATTGTGCCCGCATCGCGTTCACCTTTTGCGATAACCGTCGCAAAGCCTCCGGCCGCATCGACTGCGCGGATCAGGCCTGAAATTTCGAGGTGAGCGGGTATCCTGTCATCCATCGGCGGAACTTTCCGAAAACCTCATTCCGAGGGGATCGTGTAGCCCGGCAAGCCCGAGAGAGCGATGCGCGATCGCATGAAAGTGCCCGTGCCGCGCCCGATCTCTTCCCCCTGCGCATCCATCAGATTGGCTTCCGCCACGAAGACGCGCCTCTTGCCGCTGATCCAGCGGCCTTGGGCAATCACCTTGCCGGAACGAACCGGCGCAGTGAAATGCAGGTTGAAGCCAGTGGTCAGCAGGAAGCGGTCGGACACCAGACTGTTCGCCGCATAGAAGGCGGCATCGTCCAGCATCTTGAAATAGATCGTGCCATGGGCCGCGCCCGCGGCGTGAAAGACCCGTTCGTCCACTTCGAACTCGATCCGCGAAGTACCGCGCCCGGTTATCTCGAGGCGTGAGGGAAACAGCGCGTTGATCGGCGCCGAAGCGTAGAGATTTTCCAGCGCACGATAATGCAGCGCGGCGCCCGGATCTTCCTGCCCCGTCACCGCGCCATGCCTCTCACTGCGTCAGGCAGCGTCGCGGTCGGTCGCATTGGCGAGGAGAGCGTAGAGCGCCTCTTCTCCGCCCGCTTCCATCAGCGCCTCATGCGTGCGCTCATCGCGTACCAGGCGCGAAATGGCCGCGAGGGCGTGGAGATGAGTGACCCCGGCATTCTCGGGCGAGAGCAGACCGAAGACGAGTTCCACCGGCAAGCCGTCAGCCGCGGCGAAATCGACCGGTTCTTCCAGCTTGAGCAGGGCCGCCACCGGGCGTTTGATTCCGGGAACACGGGCATGCGGAATGGCTACGCCACGACCGAAGCCCGTGCTGCCGAGATTCTCACGCTCTTCCAGCCGGTCGAGCACGTCGGCCGGATCGAGATCATAGGAAGCGGCGAAAATCCCGGCCAGACGGCCAAGAATTTCGTGCTTCGTTTCGGCCCTGATCACGGCCACCGATTCAGGCAGGATGGAAAAAAGCGACGTCATCACTCTTCAAAAGCTCTGCTTCTTGCGACCCACTTTAAGGCAAGGTGCAGCCGGGCAACGCCAAAAGCCTGACGGAAACACCGTCAAATTCAGGGAGTTGCCCGAGGTCTGCGAGCCCTGGCACGCCGTTCGCGTGCCCGCTTCAGGACGGTTCGACCCAGCCGATCGAGCCGTCGTGGCGGCGGTAGACCATATTATGACGCCCGGTGCCAGCATTTTTGAAGAACAGGGCGTTGGTGTGCCGCAGGTCCAGCATCATCACGGCATCGGAGACGCTGGCTTCGGGAATGTCCACCCGGGTTTCCGCGATCACCAGCGGTGCATCGCTTTCGACCACTTCTTCCGTTTCCTCGGCGAGGGGCGCGAAGACCGTATAGGCGGCATCTTCCTCGCGCGCGGCGAAGGCAATCTGCTCGTGCCGGTCCTTCAGCCGGCGCTTGTAGCGGCGGAGCTGCTTGTCGATCTTGTCGGCCGCCTGGTCGAACGCGATATGAACATCATGCGCTTCGCCACGGGCCTTGAGGATCAGGCCGTGCATCACATGCATCACGATGTCACTGGTATAGGCACTGGTCGGCGCCTTGCCGAACGTGACGTGTGAGGAAAGCGCGCGGCTGAAATATTTGTCGATGATCGAATTGAGCCGGTCGGCTGCATGCTCCTGAAGGGCACTGCCGGTATCGATCTGGTGGCCGGACACGCGAATATCCATCGTAACGCTACTCCTGCTTCGATCCGCCGCCCGGAGGGATTCTCATGTGTCCCAGAGCGGGGATGCGATCGTTGTCAAAAACTCCCTGTGCCGTGCGAGTTCCTCCTCACTCGCATCGTGAGGGCGAGGGGCGCGAAATTCGCGCTTCTTCGCCGGGCTGCGCCTGAATTCGATGATGGTGGTCTCGGTAACAGTTGACGCCAGTTCGAGACCGATCTGACGCCCGCCCGTGAGTTCGACATAGACCTGCGCAAGCAGTTCCGCGTCGAGCAGAGCGCCATGGAAAGTGCGATGGCTGCGATCCACGCCGTAACGCGAGCACAAAGCATCGAGCGAAAGCTTTGCACCCGGATGGCGGCGCTTGGCGATAGCCAGCGTGTCGACCATCCGGTCCATGCTGACCGCTTCCAGCCCGCACATCGCCAGTTCGGCATTGAGAAAGCCGAAGTCGAACGTGGCATTGTGGGCAACGAGCGGGGAATCGCCGAGGAATTCGAGCAGCTCTTCCGCGCTTTCATGGAAGCGCGGCTTGTCCGCCAGAAAAGCATCGGAGAGCCCGTGCACGGCTTCCGCTTCGGCGGGCATCGAACGGTCGGGATTGTAATAGGCGTGAAAAGAGCGGCCGGTAGCAACCCGGTTGACGAGTTCGATGCACCCCATTTCCACCAGCCGATCCCCTTTGGCGGGATCGAAACCGGTGGTTTCGGTGTCGAAGACGATCTCTCTCATCGAATTCAATATCGGACTCGTTTCCGGTGCTGGCAAGAGTTGTCAGCGAGGAACGGTCAGATTCTCAATCAGGCGGCGAACCGCCTCGCGCGTCTGCTCGATCGGGCAGCCCGTATCGATCACGAAATCGGCGCGAGCGCGCTTTTCCGCGTCGGGCATCTGCCGTTCCAGGATCGCGGCGAATTTCTCCGGACTCATGCCGGGGCGGGCCAGCACCCGGTGGCGCTGGGTTTCCGCATCGGCAGATACGACCGCCACGGCATCGACCCTGTCCTGCGTGCCTTTTTCGAACAGCAGGGGAATGTCGAACACGATCAGCTTCTGCCCGGCATGTTCGAGCAGGAACGCCTCGCGCTCCGCCGCCACGGCAGGATGCACGATGGCTTCGAGCCGGGCCATGGCCGCATCGTCGCCGAAGACCTGCGCGCCCAGCGCCGCACGGTCGACCCCGCCCGGACCGGTAGTGCCGGGGAACGCCGCCTCGATCGGCCCGAGCAGCCGCCCGCCGGGGCCCTGCAGGCGATGGACTGCCGCATCGGCATCGAAAACCGGCACGCCCTGTTGCTGGAACATCTGCGCCACGGTGGATTTGCCCATCCCGATCGAGCCGGTAAGACCGAGGATGAAGGGATGGCTCACTGGGTCAGCCCCTGGTCAGCCGTGCCCGCAGCCCCGCATCGCCATCGGTCCGCGGCGGGGCGACGCCGAAGAACTTCTCGAAGGCCTCGGCCGCCTGGCCGATCAGCATCGAAAGCCCATCAACCGTGCGGAAGCCTGCCGCCCGCGCTGCCTGAAGCAGCGGCGTATCCACCGGGTGAGTGACGATGTCGTAGATCACGCTGCCAGGGGGCACATGGCTGAAATCGAATTCAAGCGGAGGCTGGCCGGCCATGCCGAGCGGGCTGGCATTCACCACCAGATCGAAACAACCTGCACGGTCGTCGAACTCGAAATCGGTCGGCTCGGCAAAATGGGCGAGTGGGGCGACGTGATGTTCGCCCTTTGGATCGAGCTCGTCGAGCAAGGCGCGTGCCTTTGCCGGATCGCGGCCGGCCAGTACAATCACGACATGCTCCTGCGCCAGAGCGGCGATGATCGCCCGTGCCGCGCCGCCCGTGCCAAGCACGCGGGCCATGCGGAAAAGGTGTTCTCTCGCCAGCAATGGCCGCAGCGGCTCCAGGAACCCGCCCGCATCGGTATTATATCCGGTGAGCGAGCCATCCTTTTCGCGGATAATCGTGTTCACCGCGCCGATTTTTGCCGCCAGCGGGTCGAGCCGGTCGAGGAAGGGAATCACGGCCTGCTTGTGCGGCATGGTGACATTGCAGCCGCGCCAGTCAGGGTCCGCACGGCGGGAAGCGAGGTAATCCTCAAGCCCGCTGGAAGTCACATGGGCAGCCCGGTAATCGGCATCGAGGCCAAGACCGGCAATCCAGTAGCCATGGATGGCCGGCGATTTGGACTGGACGATCGGATCGCCGATCACTTCGGCATAGGGTAAGCTCATGCTTCAAGCTCCCCTTCGGCGCGCAAGGCGCCCAGAACGGGCAGGAGCGGCATGCCCAGCACGGTGAACTGATTGCCTTCGATACGCTCGAACAATTGCACTCCCATCGCCTCTATCCGGAAAACGCCTACACAGCCGGCCACTTCGGGCCATTCGGCGGCGAGATAATGCTCGATGAAGCTTTCGGAAAGCTCGCGGACATGCAGCACCGCATCGTCCGCCGCGCTCCACACGATCCTGCCGTCGCGGGCAAGCGCGGCAGCGCTGTGAAGATGCATCGGCTTTCCGGAAAAGAAGCGCAGATGAACTACGGCATCCTCGCGGCTGGCGGGCTTGTCGAAACGCTGGCCAAGTACGGCCACCAGGGAATCGCTGCCCAGCACCAGCCGCCCGGGCATCTCGCGCGAGACGGCGAGCGCCTTGGCCGAGGCCAAGGCCAGCGCGACCTCCTGCGGACGGGCATCGCCGAGACTTTCTTCCAAGGCGCGTTCGTCGAGATGGGCGGGGCACGCCTCGAAGGCAATGCCGGCGGCAGCGAGCATCGCCTTGCGCGAGCCGCTCTGTGAAGCGAGTACGATCATGTGCGGGCAATCATATGGCGCCGCCATCATGAGTGGCAGTCTTGCGTTCATTATAGAGGCGGATGATCGCCGCGGCGGTTTCCTCGATCGAGCGGCGGGTCACGTCGATCACCGGCCAGCCATTATCGGCGAACATGCGCCGGGCGAAGGCCACTTCCTTTTCCACCCGTTCCTCGTCCACATATGCCGTCTCTGTTCCCTCGTTGAGCGAAAGAAGCCGGTTGCGGCGGATCTCGATCAGGCGCTTGGGGGCAGTGGTCAGGCCCACCACCATCGGGTGGCGCAGGCCGAAGAGCGAAGTGGGCGGCGGGCTCTCCACCACCAACGGTATATTGGCGACCTTGTAGCCGCGATTGGCGAGATAGATGCTGGTCGGCGTCTTGGATGTGCGGGAGACACCGGCAAGCACGATATCGGCTTCCTCCCATTCTTCCCACAGCACCCCGTCATCATGGGCGATGGTGTAATGGATCGCGTTGACGCGCGCGAAATAGGCCTCGTCCATCATGTGCTGGCGGCCCGGCCGCCCCACGGCCGCCTGGCCGAGCTGGTGCTCGAGCGCTTCGGTTACCGCGTCGAGTGCCGCGACCATCGGCAGGCCCACGGCGCGGCAATGTTCCTCCAGCCGCCTGCGTGTGTCGGGATTGACCAGAGTGAACAGCACCAGGCCCGAATTGGTACTCAATTCGCCCAGAATGCGCTCCAGATGCTGCTGGGAACGGACCATCGGCCAGAAATGGCGCACGATCTCGATCCCCTCGAACTGGGCGAGGGCTGCCTTGGCGATATTTTCCAGCGTTTCGCCGGTGGAATCCGATAGAAGATGCAGGTGAAGCCGGGTCATCGCGCCAGGGGAAACCTTTGCCGATCCCGCCAGAACCGATGCAGACGGGGCCATGTGGATAACACCCGGCATAAACCACGGGAGCAACCTCTGGACAAGTTCGGGGAGGGATTCACTCCCCGGATCGAGTCCTTCACCGGGCGAGATGTGGACAGGTGGAAACGACTATCGACAGGCTGTGGACAGCGGGGAAAGAGTCTCGTTGACGTCATATTCCCGCGATTCGAGTGTGCGCTCCGGCTGTTCATTGCGGGAGAAATCGGGCAAGGCGCGGCAATCCCCGATATCCACAGGACCAACAGAGTCCATAAACCTATATAAATAAATATCTTTATTTGGATTGGACCTTCCCGCGATGCCCGGCCCCCTTCTCGAAACGCTGCGTGGAACCAATGTCGCCAGGCGCCCGGTCTGGCTCATGCGCCAGGCAGGACGCTACCTTCCCGAATATCGCGCGCTGCGGGCGGAGAAGGGCGGTTTCCTCGAATTGGTCTATGATTCAGACGCCGCGGCAGAGATCACGATCCAGCCTTTGCGCCGCTTCGGTTTCGATGGGGCAATTCTGTTTTCCGACATCCTGATCGTGCCCTATGCAATGGGCCAGGATCTGAAGTTCCTTGCAGGCGAAGGCCCGCACCTCTCCCCTCGACTTGCAGATGTGGCTCTGGAAAGCCTCCAGGAGGTCCCTGAGCGCCTTTCTCCGATCTATGAGACCGTGAGCAAGGTGAAGGCCTCCCTTGCGCCTGAGGTGACCATGCTGGGCTTTGCAGGCAGTCCCTGGACTGTCGCAACCTACATGGTCGCAGGCGAAGGCAGCCGGGACCAGCATGTGACGCGCGAATATGCCTATCGCGATCCGCAGGCCTTCCAGGCGATCGTGGATGCGATCGTGGCAGTGACGGTGGAATATCTCTCCGGCCAGGTCCAGGCGGGGGCGGAAGCCCTGCAATTGTTCGACAGCTGGGCAGGCAGTCTGTCGCCCACGCAATATGAGCGCTGGGTGATCGCACCCAATGCGGCCATCGCCAGCGAAATGAAGCGCCGCCATCCCGATATTCCGCTGATCGGCTTCCCCAAGGGCTCGGGCGAGAAGCTCTCCGCCTATGCGCGCGAGACGGGCGTCGATGCCATCGGGGTGGACGAGACGGTCGATCCCCTCTGGGCCGCCAGGGCCCTGCCCGAGGGCATGCCGGTGCAGGGCAATCTCGATCCACTGCTGCTGCTTTCGGGCGGTGAGGAACTGGACCGGCAGGCCCGCATCGTGCTCGATGCCTTTGCCGGGCGCCCGCATGTGTTCAATCTGGGCCACGGGATCGGCCAGACCACACCCATCGCCAATGTCGAACGGCTGCTGGGCGTCGTGCGCGGCTGGTCTGCGCAGGGGTGATTTCTTCGGCGAAATGTTCTAAATCGCCGTCATGCAGGACCTACTCTCCATGCTCTATTTCTGGCTCAAGGCCGGCCACATAATCTTCGTGATCTTCTGGATGGCCGGGCTCTTCATGCTGCCCCGCTATTTCGTCTACCATCAGGAATGTGCGCCGGATTCGCCCGAGAATGCCGTGTGGATCGATCGCGAACGCAAGCTGCTCAAGATCATCCTGCTGCCGTCGATTATCGTGGTCTGGGTATTGGGCCTGCTGCTTGCATGGCAGATCGGCGCGTTCAGCCAGGGCTGGTTCCATGCCAAGCTGCTGCTGGTGCTGATCCTGTCAGGCTATCACGGCTGGCTTTCCGCCTATGCGAAGGCACTGGCCCGCGGAGAGCGCAAGCTTGTGGGCAAGAAGCTGCGCATGCTCAACGAAGTGCCCGGCATGGCCGCGGCGCTGATCGTGGTGCTGGTAGTCATCAAGCCCTTCTGAGGCTGGGTTTGACCGCTATCGGCCGCGATTCATTTGCGGCAGGCCGTGCGCCTGCCGCAGCCATTGCGAATTGACGGAAAGGCGCGGGGCGCCTATTTCCGACCCACTCCGGCTGTAGCCGCCATTCCGGGCGGCAGGGTCCGCTTTCTCCAAGCCCATCAGGCCCGCCGGCTTCCCAACATTTCCCAAGTGGAACCGAGACAATGCATCTGAAAGAACTCAAGAAGAGGACGCCGGCCGAACTGGTCGCCATGGCCGAGGAATATGAGGTCGAAGGCGCGTCCACCATGCGCCGGCAGGACCTGATGTTCGCCATCCTCAAGGAAGTGGCCGAAGACGGGGAGGAAATCCTCGGCGTCGGCACGATCGAAGTGCTGCAGGACGGCTTTGGCTTCCTGCGCAGCCCCGAAGCGAACTATCTCGCTGGTCCCGACGATATTTACGTTTCGCCCAACCAGGTCCGCAAATGGGGCCTGCGCACCGGCGATACGGTGGAAGGCGAAATCCGCGCGCCCAAGGATGGCGAACGCTATTTCGCGCTGACCAAGCTTACCAGCGTCAATTTCGATCATCCCGATGCAGTGCGTCATCGTACAAATTTCGATAACCTTACGCCGCTCTATCCCGATGAGCGGCTTGTGCTCGACACGGTCGACCCTACCGTGAAGGACAAGTCGGCTCGTGTGATCGATCTGATCGCGCCGCAGGGCAAGGGCCAGCGCGCCCTGATCGTGGCGCCGCCGCGCACCGGTAAGACGGTGCTGCTGCAGAACATCGCCAAGGCCATCACTGACAATCACCCGGAAGTCTTCCTGATCGTTCTCCTGGTCGACGAACGTCCGGAAGAAGTGACCGACATGCAGCGTTCGGTGAAGGGCGAGGTGATTTCCTCCACCTTCGACGAACCGGCTTCGCGCCACGTTCAAGTCGCTGAAATGGTTATCGAAAAAGCCAAGCGTCTGGTCGAGCACAAGAAGGATGTCGTCATCCTGCTCGACTCGATCACTCGTCTCGGCCGCGCTTACAACACCGTGGTGCCCAGCTCGGGCAAGGTGCTGACCGGCGGCGTGGACGCCAACGCGCTCCAGCGGCCGAAGCGCTTCTTCGGCGCCGCCCGCAATATCGAGGAAGGCGGTTCGCTTTCCATCATCGCCACTGCGCTGATCGATACCGGCAGCCGCATGGACGAAGTGATCTTCGAAGAATTCAAGGGCACCGGTAACTCGGAAATCGTGCTCGACCGCAAGGTTGCGGACAAGCGCATCTTCCCGGCACTGGATGTCGGAAAGAGCGGCACCCGCAAGGAAGAACTGCTGGTGGGCAAGGACCAGCTCAGCAAGATGTGGGTCCTGCGTCGTATCCTGATGCAGATGGGTACTGTGGATGCGATGGAATTCCTCCTCGACAAGATGAAGGATTCCAAGACCAACGAAGACTTTTTCGCGACGATGAACCAGTAAGGTTCGGATGGCTGCCCGCCCTCCCTTCCGCTCGGTGGTTACCGGCGGACCGGGGGCGGGCAAGTCCACATTGCTCAATGCCGCGGCGGCAGCGGGCATGGCTGTTTCACCCGAAGTCGCCCGGGAAATCCTTCAGGCGCCGGGCGGCATGGAACTGCGTGAGCACAACCCCGTCGGCTTTGCCCAGGCAATGCTGGCGCACGAACTGGCAGCGTTCGAAGATAGTCTTCGTCAAGGTGTGACGGTGCTGTTCGATCGCGGCTTTCCCGACATAGCAGGCTTCCTTGACCTGGAGGGCCTACCTATTCCGCGCGAGCTTGAGCGGATCTGCCGGGATTTGCGTTATGAGGGCCCGATCTTCCGGGCGCCTCCCTGGCGTGAGATTTACGCTCAGGATGCGGAGCGGATTCAGGATTGGGAGGAAGCCGTGGCGAGCGATGCCGCGATCAGTTCCGCTTGGCGCCGTTTCGGCTACCAGTCTATCGATTTGCCCTTCGCACCGGTTGAGGATCGCCTGCGATTTGTCTGCGGAGTGTTGGACAATCGCGCCTAGCCCAGAGCTTTCGCCAGAAAATCCTGTGTCCGCGCATCCGCCAGTTGCGCGCCTTCCTCGTTGCGCCGAGTGCCTGACGTCGCCGCGAAACCGTGGTCCAGCCCTTCATAATCGTACAAAGTCACGCGGGGATGGTGATCGAGAGCCTTGTGCATCGCGGCTTGTGCCTCCGGTCCAACGAAATGGTCAGCCGTGGGAATGTGCAATAGCAGTGGGCGAGCGATGGCGTGGGATTCTTCCAGCATCTGGTCGATCATCACGCCATAATAGCCCACGCTGGCATCCACATCGGTACGGGTCGCTGCCATATAGGCAAGCCTCCCACCAAGGCAGAAACCCACTGCGCCGACCTTCTCCACGCTCAGCTCTGCGCGGATGTATTTCACGCAGGCCTCGATATCCTTCACGCCGTCATCGGCGGAATATCGCATCATGTTGTCGATGGCCTGCTTGAACTCTGCCTCTACATCCGGATCGAGTTCGCTGCCCGGGGCAAAGCGCCAGAACAGGTCGGGCGCGATGGCGAGATAACCTTGTGCTGCCCAGTCTTCGCATTTCTTCACGATTCCGGCATTCACCCCGAAGATTTCAGAGATCACGATTACTACGGCGCGCGGTGAGCCTTCGGGGTGCGCACACCAGGCGGGAATTGCGCCTTCGCCAGCAAGCGCAGGAATGGAGATGTTGGTGGGCATGGGGATGCTCCTCTCTCTGGTCAGGTGCGGCAAGCTATTGTCCGGAGATGGACTTTGCCAGTGCCCTGTGACAGCCTTGTAGCCTGAGGAACAGATCGCCATCTGTTTTAAGAGGCATTTTCGCCTGAGGAGGTTTGCGCGATGAAGGTCCATGTCGAGATCGATTGCACCCCGGAAGAGGCGCGCCGCTTTATGGGATTGCCCGACGTGGAGAAGGCAAACCAAGCCTATATGGATGCGATCACCAAGGCGATGCAGGGCGTGTCGAGCGTCGATCAGTTGCAGGAATATGCCAGGAACCTCGCGCCGATGGGTCAGTTCGGGCTGAAGTTGTTCCAGAACTTCATGGAAAATGGCGCAGCCTTCACTCAGGGTGCCAAGGGCAAAGGCGATAAGTCCGACAATTGAGGGCGCTTGTCGTGAGCGGCTGACGGCGGCGGGCGGATAGGCTAGGCGCTCGGCCCATGGATACGATTTTTGCCCTGTCGAGCGGACAGCCTCCTGCAGGTGTCGCTGTGCTGCGTATCAGTGGCCCGCGTGCAGCAGAAGCTCTGCGCGAACTTGCGGGAAGTCTTCCCGAAGCGCGTCATGCAAGTCTCCGGACATTGCATAACGGATCGGGTGACGTGCTGGATCGTGCGTTGGTTCTGTGGTTTCCAGGTCCAAATACGGCAACGGGAGAAGACCTGGCTGAATTGCACTTGCACGGCGGTCGAGCAGTCATTGCAGCGGTAGAAGCTGCACTCGCCAACCTTTCCGGGCTGCGTCGCGCAGCGCCAGGCGAGTTTACGCGCAGGGCCTTCGCCAATGGCCGCATCGATCTCGCCGAGGCGGAGGGTCTGGCCGATCTGCTCGCTGCCGAGACAGAGCTTCAGCGCCGTGTCGCGCTCGACATGGCGGAAGGGGTGTTTTCCCGGCAGGTGGCTGACTGGCGCGACCGGATATTGATCTGCTCTGCGCAGATTGAAGCTGTGCTGGACTTTGCAGATGAGGATGATGTTGCCTCACTTCCCAGCGAATTCACGGCGGAAATTCTAGGGTTGGCCAATGGCATTCGCGAGGCGCTCGACGCACCCCATGCCGAAACCCTGCGCGAAGGATTTCGCGTGGTTCTCGCAGGCCCACCTAATGCGGGTAAGTCTACCCTTTTCAACGCGTTGGTAGAGAGCGAAGCCGCAATTACGTCGCCCAGTGCCGGGACGACACGCGATGTGCTTGTCCGACCTGTTGCTTTGGGCGGGGTGCCCTTCAGTTTCATCGATACCGCCGGATTGCGCGATGAAGGAGCGGGAGAGATCGAGGCGATCGGTATCGCCCGTGCGCAGGCAGAATTGGAGCGTGCCGATCTCGTTCTCTGGCTTGGATCCGAAGGGCAGGGGCCTCAAGGTGCCTGGGATGTGGAGGCACAGATCGACCTTCCGCACCATGATGCGAAGTCTGCTCCGAGCCATCGGGTCTCCGCCGTAAGTGGAGAAGGGATAGCCTCCCTGAAGCAGGATCTGATCGTGCTCGCGCAGGACGCGATGCCTAGGCCGGGGCAGGCGGCCCTCAGTGCGCGGCAGCGTGGGCTGCTGCGGGATGCGGTTGCGGCGCTTGAAGGTGCTGTCAGCCAGAGCGATCCGCTTTTGATAGCGGAGCAACTCCGATTGGGACGTGTTGCCTTTGACCGCCTGATTGGCCGCGCGGCGACAGAGGATATGCTGGACGCATTGTTTGGCCGCTTCTGTATCGGGAAATAGATCGCACCACTGATGTTTCACGTGAAACATCGCAAGTCTTTGACCGGAGTCGTGGGACGAAGTAACGGGCTGGCTCATGACTCCTTCTGCGGACAGCTTTGATATCGTGGTGGTCGGCGGCGGCCATGCTGGCTGCGAAGCGGCTGCCGTTGCTGCGCGTATGGGTGCGCGGACGGCACTGGTGAGTTTTGATCTCTCGGCCATTGGCGCGATGAGCTGCAACCCCGCGATCGGCGGGCTCGGCAAAGGGCATCTTGTCCGGGAAGTCGATGCCTTTGACGGGCTGATCGGTCGTGCCGCCGATGCTGCGGCGATCCATTATCGCATGCTGAATCGCTCGAAGGGCAGTGCTGTATGGGGTCCGCGAATCCAGGCGGATCGCAAGCTGTTCAAGGCGGCTATCCAGTCAATGATCGCCCAGCACGACAATCTCAGCTGTGTCGCGGGTGAAGCGGCAGAGCTGATAGTCGAGCAGGGCAGGGTAGCTGGTGTCGTGCTGAGTGGTGGGCAACGCCTCCCAGCGCGTGCAGTCATTCTCTGCACTGGTACTTTCCTCGGCGGCACCCTGTTTCGTGGCGAGGAGCGGATCACGGGCGGGCGCATCGGGGAGGCGTCAGCGCAGAGACTGGCAGCGCAGTTGTGGGAAGCGGACCTGCCCATGTCCCGCCTCAAGACCGGAACCCCTCCAAGGCTCGATGGCCGAACGATCGATTGGAGCCGGTTGGAAGAGCAGGTAAGCGATCCCGATCCTTGGACGATGTCTCCTCTAACTTCGACTCGTGCGAATCCTCAGCTCTTCTGCGCGATTACGCGCACGAACGAAAAGAGCCATGACGTCATTCGAACCAATCTGCACCGATCACCGCTTTTCACCGGGGCCATTGATGCGAGAGGCCCTCGCTATTGTCCGTCGATCGAGGACAAGATCCACCGCTTTGCGGACCGCGATGGGCATCAGGTGTTTCTGGAGCCGGAGGGGCTGGACGATCATCTCGTCTATCCCAACGGGATCAGCACTTCGCTGCCGGCGGATGTTCAGCTCGACATGCTCAGGACCATGGAGGGACTTGAAAATGTCGCGATGGAAGTGCCGGGCTATGCGGTGGAATACGACCATGTCGATCCTCGCGCGCTTCATCCTACGCTGGAGCTTCGGGCGATGTCTGGTCTCTATTGCGCCGGACAGATCAATGGCACGACCGGTTATGAGGAAGCTGCGGCTCAAGGCCTTGCTGCAGGGATGTATGCAGCCGCAGCCGTGCTGGGACGCGAAGCCCCTGGGCTCGACCGCGCAAACAGCTACATGGCCGTGATGATCGACGATCTCACGCTCCACGGGGTGAGTGAACCCTACCGCATGCTCACCGCGCGCGCCGAATATCGTCTGCGCCTGCGGGCCAATAATGCGACAACTCGCCTCACTCCACTGGCATTGAAGCTAGGTTGCGTAAGTGAAGAGCGGCGCGAGTGGTTCATGCGGCGCGAGGATGATCGCAGCCTTTGGGATGTCGCGTTGGAGCGGGAGTTGAGTGCGATCGAACTGGCCACTGCCGGATTGCCTGTGCGCGGCGACAGCGGGAGACGATCCTTGCGCGAATGGTTGCGTTTTGGCGGGGTCGCGCTTGAGGGGCTGAGGGCCTGGTTGCCGGATGATCTCGACCTGCAATCGGAGACCGCGTTGGAAATGGCCGAGGACGCTGCCTATGCGCCCTATCTGGCGCGACAGGAAGCGGAGTTGCGCGATCTGCGCGCGAGTGAGTCAGTGCCTCTGGGCGAGGATTTTCCCTTTGTAGCCGTGCCCGGGCTTTCACGTGAAATGGTGGAACGGCTCGAGACCGCGCGCCCTGCCAATCTCTCGGCAGCAGGGCGTATTCCGGGAATTACGCCCGCCGCACTGGCAGCTCTGCTCGTCCACGCGCGCCGCAGAATGGATACCGCCGCATGATTCGCACAGAGGAAGAAGCTCGAGCCTATGTCGCATCCTTCGCGGATGAAGCGGCGATGGCCCGTCTTGACCGGCTTGATGCGCTGCTGCGTGAGGAGAATGATCGGCAGAACCTGATCGCGGCCGCCACTCTGCCAGCAGTCTGGTTGAGGCATATTGCCGACTCCGCGCAACTTCTCGCGCATGTTTCACGTGAAACAGCCAATCCTGGCGTGTGGCTGGATCTGGGAACGGGTGCGGGCTTTCCAGGTCTGGTTATTGCTGTCTTGCGTCCCGAGTGGGATGTCCGTCTGATTGAATCCCGTCGCAAGCGCACTGACTGGCTGGAGCGAGCCCGAATCGAACTCGGTCTTAGACGGTGTCAGGTGGTCGCATCGCGTCTGGAAATGGTCGCAACCGTAGAAGCAGGTGTCATATCTGCGCGCGCATTTGCACCAATGCAGAAACTTATCGATCTTTCCGCACGTTTTTCCACAAACCGGACTCTTTGGCTGTTGCCCAAGGGGCGGTCCGCAGCACAGGATTTGGCTTCTCTGCCCGAATCGACCCGCCATCTGTTTCACGTGGAACAGTCTTGCACCGATCCGGAAGCGGGGATTATCGTCGGCCGGCTCGAACAGGCCGACCACCGAGGTCCGAAGCAGGCCTCAGACACCAAGCGAGGCTAATGCCGTGATTCGTATCGCCATTGCGAACCAGAAGGGCGGGGTGGGCAAGACCACAACCGCAATCAACATGGCGACCGCCATGGCAGCTACGGGCTGGAAAACTCTGCTGATCGACCTCGATCCTCAGGGCAATGCTTCGACCGGTACCGGTATCGATTCCCGGCAACGTACTGTTTCCAGTTATGATGTATTGCTTGGCGAGGCGACCGTCGCTGAAGCGACTGTACCCAGCGCAATTCCAGGTCTGGACGTCATTCCGGCGACAGTCGATCTCAGTGGGGCGGAGATCGAGCTGGTGGATTTCGAAGATCGCGCTGGTCGCTTGCGGCGCGCATTTGCCGGTCATGCGGGGCATGATGTGTGCTTCATCGATTGTCCGCCTTCGCTCGGTCTGTTGACGCTTAACGCGTTGACGGCGGCAGACACCTTGCTTGTGCCGCTGCAGTGCGAGTTCTTTGCGCTCGAAGGGCTCAGCCAGTTGTTGCAGACGGTCGAGAAGGTTCAACAGCTCTTCAATCCCGATCTGGGTATTGTCGGTATTGCACTGACCATGTTCGACCGCCGTAACCGCCTGACTGACCAGGTCGCGGAAGACGTACGGGGGTGCTTGGGCAATCTTGTGTTCGAATCTGTAATTCCGCGCAACGTCCGCTTGTCCGAAGCGCCTAGCCATGGCCTGCCTGCGCTGATCTACGATCACTCCTGCGCCGGCAGCCGCGCTTATATGGCACTGGCCCGTGAATTGATTTCCCGACTGCCCGAAAAGAGGAAAGCGGCATGAGCGACGCAAACGAACCGGTACGTCTGGCTGCTGTATCCGGAAAGCCGGATGCAAAGCGGCGCCTTGGCCGGGGGCTTGGCGCGTTGCTGGGCGAGGTACGCCGGGAAGAACCGCTAGTGGCTCAGGGCCGCGCGCCGAGCGAAGCGGCGAATTCCGATGTGGCCGTGATGGAACGCTCGGAAGCAGTCGCCGCTCCCCGTAGTGGACTGGCCAGCGTGCCGGTGTCGTCGATTTCGCCACATCCCGATCAGCCTCGTCGGCACTTCGACGAGGAGGCGTTGAACGAACTCGCGGCTTCGATTGCCGCTCGGGGTGTTATTCAGCCTGTGATTGTGCGCCCGATCGAGGGTGGATATCAGCTTGTTGCCGGCGAACGGCGTTGGAGAGCCGCCCAGAAGGCCCAACTTCATGAAATTCCAGCACTAATTCGCGAACTTTCCGATCGCGATGTGATGGCCCTTGCGCTGATCGAGAATATTCAGCGCGAGGATCTCAATCCGGTCGAGGAAGCGCGAGCCTATAGCCGCCTGGCGGAACTTGAAGGGCTGACCCAGGCTGAAATTGCCCGACTGGTAGAGAAATCGCGCAGCCATGTGGCGAATCTTCAACGGTTGCTTTCGCTGCCCGAGAGCGTGATCGAGCATCTTGAGGCGGGCCGCCTTACCATGGGACATGCCCGTGCTCTGGTAGGGCACGAGGATGCCGAGGCGCTGGCGGAGCAGGCTGTCAGCAAGAAGCTATCGGTGCGGGATATGGAGCGGCTGGCGCGAAAGCCAGGCAAACCGCGTGAACCGCGTCGGGCAGCGGTCGCCAGTGGTGCCGAAGATGCAGACATTGCCGCCGTGCAGAACCACCTGGAGGAGTTTCTGGGCCTGCCGGTGCGGATCACGACCGACCCGGATCCACGCTCCGGCTCGGTGACGATTCGTTATGCCACGCTCGATCAGCTCGATCTGGTGTGCCAGCGGCTTACCGGGGGTGCGATCTGATTCAGCATTGGATTTGCGCCGGAAAGTTGCGCCAAAAGTGACCTGGATGTCGAAGTCGCGCCGCGCGACTTCGACTCCGAAACAGGTCATTTCGTGGTTTTGACGCTCTTTGTCTTTATCGGAACCGTCTTCACCGGCACGTATTTTGTCTTACTGGGAATGGCGCGCCGGGCGGGTTTCTCCTCGACCCATTCTTCCACGACCTCTTCCTTCGGCTCGCACTTCCAGCCCACAACGGTCGGTACCCACATCACATTCCCACCATGGGCGTAAGGATAGGAACCCTGCGCGCCGCTCTCGTAGCGGACGAGATAATCCTCGCAGAAGTCGCGCGCTTTCTCGTTGTCTTCACTCTTGTCGATCGCGGCCCCGGCGATGGCCCCGGTCGCTGCGCCGATCACGGTCCCCAGCGTGCGATTGCCCTTTCCTGCAATGACATTGCCGGCGACACCGCCCAGAACACCGCCGATCAACGCGCCGCCCACCCCGTTGTCCGAAGCGGCGTAACGCTTGCGGCATTCGTGCAGCCAATCCTCTCGCTCTTGCGCGCCATAGGCAAGGCGCGGCGCGCTGGGCTGAGGTGGGAGACCCGCATTCGGATAAATCATCGGATGGCCCTGCATGGCCATGGGGGCAGGATAGGGCATCGCGCTCATGGGATACATCGTTCCCGGTCCCGAAGTGCCATGAACGGCTTCCCATTCGCCGCCCCAGGTCGCCTGTTCCTCTACTGCCGCGTCAAAGGCCGGATCAATGGGACCTCCCACCACTTCGAGCTGCGGAAGCGTGTAGGGTTCCCCGGCATGAGCGGGAGCAGATGCTAGAACGGAGCTGGCGGCAATGGTGGCAAGAAGGATCGGGCGGCTAAGGCGCATTGGCTGGTTCCCCTGTCAGGCGGGCACATCGTTTTGGGCAAAGCGATGCGCTGCGCGTTAACTGGGAATTTAGCATCGTGGCGCGGGGAACGCCAAAACAGCCTGTCGTGCCTGTCCCGTTTCGGGGCGCTCAGATGCGTGAGGAAAGCAGTTCGGCCAGGCGCTCGATCCCAGCCGCGTCTTCCGCATCGAAACGGGCGGGGAGCGGGCTGTCGAGATCGATCACCGCGATAACGGTGCCATCCCGCAGAACGGGAACCACCAACTCGGACCGGCTTGCCGCGTCGCAGGCGATATGGCCGGGGAAAGCATGGACGTCTTCCACCAACTGAGTGGCGCTGTTCGCGGCGGCGGTGCCGCACACGCCCTGGCCCCACGCGATTCGAATGCAGGCAGGCTTGCCGCAAAAGGGGCCCAGCACAAGTTCGCTGCCGATGGTGCGATAAAAGCCGGCCCAGTTGAGATCGGGCAGGAATTGCCAGATCAATGCGGCGACGTTGGCCATATTGGCAATCGCATCCGGTTCACCCGCGGTGATGGCGTCTGCAGCGGCGAGCAACTCCGCGTGAAGGTCTGCCCGGGAAAGTGTCGGATCTGGCGTGAAATCATACATGGCTTCAGATGTAATACGCTGCCCCGTTGCCGCAAGCCGCTGGACGGCGTATCTCGCTGACCCATGCGCATTCTCAAGAAGATCCTCATCGGATTGCTCGTTGCGGTCGTCTCTCTGGCGATTGCTGGCTATTTCATCCTGCGCGGCGATCCGGCCGAGATTCCGTTCGATCAGGTGACGGGCACGGATCCCAAGCTGGCCGATCCCGATCCGCAGACGATCCCGACAGTCAAGATCGCCAAGCCGGTGGGCTGGAAGGCGGGTGAGGCTCCGGCACCGGCTGACGGATTGAAGGTGTCGCGCTTCGCTGAAGGGCTGGAACATCCACGCACCATGCTTGCGCTCCCCAATGGGGATATTCTTGTGGCCGAATCGAATGCGCCGGCACGCGTCGTCGCTGGTGGCGGGATCACGAATTTCGTGGCGGGCATCCTGTTCAGCCAGGCAGGCGCGGCGATTCCTTCGCCGAACAAGATCGTGCTGCTGCAGGATGCGGATGGCGACGGAGTGGCCGAAGGCAAGACGGTGATCCGCAGCGATCTCGATTCGCCTTCAGGCATGGCCTGGCACGACGGCAAGCTTTATGTCGCCAATCATGACGAAGTGGTGGAGTTCAATTACGAACTCGGCGCCAAGGTGCTCACCGGGGCTCCGAAAAAGCTGATGGACCTGCCGGCCGCCGGCAATCATTGGATGCGCAATCTGCTGCTGAGCGCGGATGGCAAGAAGCTCTATGTAGCGGTCGGTTCCGCTTCCAATATTGCGGAAGGTGGGATTGAAGCGGAGCAAGGCCGTGCGATGATCCATGAACTGGACATCGCTACAGGGCGCTCGCGCCCCTTTGCCGCCGGTTTGCGTAACCCCAACGGGCTCGACTGGAATCCCTGGACCGGTGAATTGTGGACCACCGTGAACGAGCGAGACATGCTCGGTTCGGATCTCGTGCCTGACTACCTCACCAACGTGCCCGTGGGCGCGCAATATGGCTGGCCCTGGTATTACTGGGGCAATGTGATCGACGACCGGGTGGAGGCGCCGATGCCGACTGGCCTTACCGGCTATGTTCGTCGTCCGGAATTCGCGATGGGGCCGCATGTGGCGGCGCTGGGCTTCGTCTTCACGGGCGCGGGCAATCGCATGGGGCCTGAATTCGGGCAGGGCACTTTCGTCGCGCGGCATGGCTCCTGGAACCGCAAGCCTGCTGCCGGCTATGACGTGGTATTTGTGAAGTTCGACGCACGCGGCAATCCCATCGGCAAGCCGGTGTCTGTCCTTACCGGTTTCCTCAACAAGGACGGCACCACCAAGGGGCGCCCGACCTGGGTTGCGTGGGACAAGACCGGCGCCCTGCTGGTAAGCGACGATACGGGCAATATCGTGTGGCGCGTGGTGAAGCCGGGTGCGCCAGCCAATGCGGCACCCAAGCGCAACAAGGGCGAACGCCTGCCGCCGATCAAGGAGCTGCTGGGCGATCCGGCAGCGGCGTTCGAGGAGAACGGCGTCCCTAACTAAATCTGGCGGCCTGCGCGGCCGGCCAGTTCGTTCACATATTGCCAGGCGGTGCGTCCCGAACGGGCGCCGCGCCGCCTGGACCATTCCAGTGCGTCACCCTGTTCGAAGCTGAGGCCGAATTCGCGGCAATAGCCTGCGATGATGGCGAGATAGTCGTCCTGATTGCAATTGTGAAAGCCGAGCGAGAGGCCGAAGCGGTCGGCCAATGCAAGGCTGTCGTCCACCACGTCGCGCGGATTGAGCGGATCGTCCTGTTCGGCCGCATGGCGCGGCACGATCGCGCGGCGATTGGATGTTACGGCAAGGCGGACATTGCCTGGCCGCGCTTCTACGCCGCCTTCCAGCCAGCTGCGGAGGTGGCGCGGCCCGACGGAATCACCCTCGGCAAAGCCGAGATCGTCGATATAGACGAGAAAATTGCGGCTCACCCGGCCGAGTTCACTGAACAGGTCCGAAATGCCCTCCAGCGCGTCGGTTCCCACCTGAACCAGCGCGATGCGACCCGGATGTGCCTGCTGGGCGGCAAGGATCGAGGCGCGCATCAGGGCCGACTTGCCCATGCCGCGCGATCCCCACAACAGCATGTCATGGGCGGCATAGCCCTGTGCCAGTCGCAGCACGTTTTCAGCCACGCGAGCTTTCTGGGCATCGATTCCCTGCAGCAGGTCCAGCCGTGGCGCTTCCAGCCGTTCGACCGGGCGAGCAAAGCCTCCGGTCCAGACATAGGCAGGGCAGGCCAGCCAATCGGTCTGGAGGCGGGGCGGCGGGGCCAACCGCTCAAGCGCGGCGGCGATCCGGGCGAGGGGGTCTCCTTGGTCGGTCATGCGGGCAGGGTTCAGCCTGCCAGCCGCTCCGCGTCAAGGGCATAGAGCAATTCGGCGCCTGCCCGGGCCGAGGCGGCGAGCCCCAGTGTCTCAGGCACAATGCGATCGAGGAAGAAGCGCACCGTCACCGGCTTTGTCGGGGCCGGGACTGCCACCTCGCCCGCCTCGATAGCACGCAACTGGCGCAGCAATTGCCATCCGGCGACAGTGACGGCGCACATGGTGCAGAAGGGCACACTGCCGGCCAGCCTGTCGTCCAGCGTGGCGTCATGCAGCATCCACTCGCCAATCGCCGCGCATTCCTGCGCCAAAGCGGCCAGATTGGGCTCCTCCGCGCTTTCCCGGACAATATCGGCCATCAGGGCAGCGAGCACCGCCCCATTTTCCATCGAGAGCTTTCGGGTAACGAGATCGGCCGCCTGGATGCCGTTCGTGCCTTCATAGATCGGCGGGATACGGGCATCGCGCAGGTGCTGGGCAGCGCCGGTTTCCTCGATATAGCCCATCCCGCCATGGACCTGGATACCAAGGCTGGCGACTTCCACGCCGATGTCGGTGCCCCAGGCCTTGATCAGCGGCACCAGCAGATCGGCGTGGGCTTGTGCGCCGCTATCATCCAAGGTCCCCCGGTCCACTTGCCCGGCAGTGTAATAGAGCAGGGCGCGCGCGCCTTCGGTAAGCGCTTTCATCCGCAGCAGCATGCGGCGAACATCTGGATGTTCGATAATCGGTACTGGCGTGCGGCTGGGAGCGCCAGCGCGGGCAGACTGCACTCGCTCGCGCGCATAGGCCAGGGCTTGCTGTGTCGCCCGCTCTGCGATCTGCACACCCTGATTGCCTACATTGATGCGCGCGGAGTTCATCATCGTGAACATGGCCCGCAGGCCTTCGTTCTCGTGATCAACCAGCTCGCCGATGCATTCGCCATTATCGCCATAGGACATGACGCAGGTCGGCGAAGCGTGGATGCCCAGCTTGTGTTCCAGGCTGACGGCACGCAAATCATTCCGCGCACCCAGCGAGCCATCTTCGCCAACGAGGAATTTGGGCACCAGGAACAGTGAAATACCGCGGCTGCCCTCAGGCGCACCGGGCAATCGCGCCAGGACCAGATGGACGATGTTGTCCGCCAATTCGTGATCGCCCCAGGTAATGAATATCTTCTGGCCGGCAATGCGGTATTTGCCCGCATGCTCGCCATCCTGGATCGGCACTGCAATACTGCGGAGCGCGCCGACATCGCTGCCGGCCTGCGGCTCGGTGAGGTTCATCGTCCCCGGCCATTCACCGCTGATCAGCTTGGGTAGGTATAGCGCGCGTTGCGTCTCGCTGCCGTGCTTTTCCAGTGCCTCGATCGCGCCGACCGTCAGCATGGGCAGCAGGGAGAACGCAAGGTTAGCACTGCCGAGATTTTCCATCACATTGATGGCCAGCGTATAGGGCAGGCCTTGCCCGCCATATTCCGCTGAGCCTGAAATGGCATTCCAGCCCTGCTCGACATAGGCGGCATAGGCTTCCGCGAAGCCCGCAGGGAGGCTGACCTTGCCATCCGCCAGTGTCGCGCCCTGCGTGTCGCCTATCCGGTTGAGCGGCGCCCATTCCCCGGCGGCCAATGCGCCGATACCCTGGACGATAGCCTCGACCATATCGGCCTCGGCAGCGCTGAAGCGTTCATGGGCGGCAAGCTCGGCAATTCCGGCATTGACGGCGATGGCCAGTAGCTGGTCGTCGAGAGCGGGGGCATAAGGCATCTTCGGCTCCCTTCAGGCGCCGCTGGGGCGCTTTGTCTTGGCTTTGTGCTCCTTCACCTATAGCCCCGCAGCAGGAGCGGCAAGGACGCTACGGAAGGGCGGCTTCGCACGCGCGGGCGAATCACTGATGCTGGACATTGGCTTGACCTGCCGAGGGAATCCGCGATTGAACGCATAAACACGGGCGCGCTTCCCGCGCCGGACAGCCAGGGAACCGGCACAGCCATCATGGACCAGAGCGGAACCGAGTTGTTGGTGCCCGATGCCGCGGGAATCGCGCGTGCGGCCGAATTGCTGCGCGCCGGGCGCCTCGTCGCCGTGCCGACCGAGACTGTCTATGGACTCGCCGCCCGCGCGGATTCGGATGCGGCGGTTGCCGCGATCTATCGCGCCAAGGGCCGGCCGGACTTCAATCCGCTGATCGTACATGTCGCGGAATTGGACGTGGCTGAAGGGCTCGCCCATTTCGATAGCAGGGCCCGCGAGTTGGCCGAGCGTTTCTGGCCTGGCCCCCTCACGATGGTTCTGCCGTTGCGGGACGGTGCGTCTGTCGCTCCGGCTGTAACTGCGGGACTGCCGACCATCGCTTTGCGCATGCCGGCACATCCTGCGATGCGCGCCTTGCTCATTGAAACCGGTCTTCCTCTTGCAGCGCCCTCGGCCAACCGCAGTGGTGCGGTAAGCCCGACGGAGGCCGACCACGTCGTTGCCTCGCTGGGCGGCAGGATCGATGCTGTGGTTGACGGCGGAGCCTGTGAACGAGGCCTGGAATCCACCATTGTCGCCCTCAGGGCCGACGGTACATGGCAACTTCTGCGCCCCGGTCCGATTGAGGAATCGCAGATTTCCGCGATTCTTGGGCGACCGCATGACGTCACTTCCGCCAAGGTTGAGGCACCGGGTCAATTGGCCCAGCATTATGCGCCCGGCAAACCGGTACGGCTCGATGTGGAAGTGGGCGAGCCAGACGAGTTCATGATCGGCTACGCGGAGATTGCCGGAGACTGCACCCTCTCGGCGTCGGGCGATCTCGCTGAGGCCGCCGCGCGACTCTATGCGTGCCTGCATATGGGCGCCGCGTCTGAAAAGCCGCGCATCGCCGTCGCGCCGATACCGATGGATGGGATTGGTGCGGCCATTCGGGACAGGCTTGCCCGGGCAGCTGCCTAGCGTTCGGGCTGTGCCGGGAGCGTATGGCTTAGCGAATCGATCTCCAGGGCAATTTCGTCGCGCTTGGTGCAGGCTGTTGTGTTCCCTTCGCCACAAGCCTTGTCCAGCTTGCGCCATTCCCTTTCCAGCTTGCCGAGGCGCTCTTCCTGTTTGCGCAGCTCGCGGCCGCGTTTTTCGTCCGCTTCCGACTGGCTGGTGGTGGCCATGTCCACGGCCTTGCCTGCCACCTTCACCGGAGCCGTGGCCACATCCAGCGCGGCCTTGGCCAGGCAACCGGAAAGGGCAACAGCCAGAAGAGGCAGACAAATATAGCGAACCGGGCCCATAACATGCTCCTCCACCCCCAATTATCCGGGCAGGAAGTTGCCGGGCGATGAATTTGCTATTCGGTGCTTTGCGCAGCGCCGCGTTCGCATCTCAGCGAACCCGAACCCAGGCTTTGTACCTTGCAGGTGGCGCTCCCCCGCACGGTGACATTGCCGGAGCCCATGATCTTCGCCTTGACCGTGCCGTCGGAAGCAAAGCTCGCATCGCCCGATCCGGCGATGGAGATTTCCGCGTTCGCCACTTTCAGTTCCGCAAGATCCGCATCGCCTGACCCGGCTATGGAAAGGTCCAGCACCTTCGCAACGCCCGATGCGCGATAGCTGCCGGAACCTGCGATCTCTGCTTCCAGCGAATCGACGTCGATCCCCAGTGTCTCGATCATGCCTGAGCCGACAATGGTCACTTCGGAAGTTCGGGCAAGATGTTCCGCGAAGATGTTGCCCGATCCGGCGAGTACGAGGCGTTTTGGTGCCGGCATCGTCACGGTCACGGTAGCGCGGTTGTTGTCCTGCATCATAGAGGCGTCACGCATCACCGAAAGCCGGCCGTCCTGCAGCAGGAAACGCATCCGCTCCTTGGCCTGCGTATCCCCTTCCAGTGCGATGGTGAAATCCTCGCCTGGTGTAATTCTGACGATGTCCGGGCCAAGCAGCGCGATTTCTTCCGGCGCCTTGCCCGAAAGGTCCAATTCGGCGAGCGGAACGCCTTTCGTGCCGTTCACGGAGAACTTGGCACCGTCACACCCGGCGACACCTGCTGCCATTGCCATGGCGATGACCGGCCCGACCGATTTGAGGAACTTGTTCAGACGCATGGAACCTACTCCCATTGTGTATTAATACAGCAATACACTAAATGGGGAGTCGTCTCAATCATGCAAGGGGCAGGTTGGGCTGAACGAAAAAGGCCGCCCCGGTGGGGGCGGCCCTTGCGTGTGTTTGAGGTGCGATCCGCTCAGGCGGTTTCGGCAGTCTCGTAATATTTCGGCGCGTGTTCGTTGAGGATCGCAAGGATCTTCTTGAGCGCGGCCGGTTCGTCCGTCTTCTCCATCGCGGCCAGCTCGCGAGCGAGGCGGCTGGAAGCGGCTTCAAAGATCTGGCGTTCGGAATAGCTCTGTTCCGGCTGATCGTCGGCGCGGAACAGGTCGCGCGTCACTTCGGCGATCGAGACCAGATCGCCCGAATTGATCTTGGCTTCATATTCCTGCGCGCGGCGCGACCACATGGTGCGCTTCACCTTGGGCTTGCCCTTCAGCGTGTCGAGCGCTTCGCGCAGTGTCTTGTCGCTGGAAAGCTTGCGCATGCCGATCGCTTCGACCTTGTTGACCGGAACGCGCAGAGTCATGCGTTCCTTTTCGAAGCGGAGAACATAGAGTTCGAGCTGCATGCCGGCGATTTCTTCGTTCTGCAGCTCGATTACACGGCCAACGCCGTGCTTGGGATAAACAACATAATCGCCGACGGAAAAGGCGGGAGCCTTGGCTACCATGAATCGTCCTTTCTCAGTGCAGGAACCAGGCGCTTTGCAGGGTGACTGACGTCAAAACCATTCCGGGGCCGCAAGCCGGAGCCGCGACCCGAAATTGTCGTTCAACCCTGTTGCGTTACTGGGCCTGCCTTTCGTGATTCCTGTGGCCGGTTGTGGATAATTGCGACCATCGACGCATTATGTAGCAGTTTCGCAACAAAAATTCCAGCCCCGCAGCAAGGTAGCGGTACGATCCGCCAAATCGCCCAAGGCGAATTAGTTGACTAAGTCTTCGTGTGGCGAGCTAGCGCCATGAAAGGTCTTGAGAAGTTTTATGATTCAAGGCCTATCTGAAGTGCTGACCCGGGCCAGCAAATCACTGGCGATCGAGAAGCTCTTGGGCGCAACTCCCTCCGGCTGAGCGCTACCCACCTCATCCAGAAGTTTGGCCAGGACTTCACGTAAAGAATCGAGCAATTGCGCCTGTTGGCGGGCAATCTCTTCCGATTGCTCAAGGCGCACATGGAGGTCGGCCACCTTGGACGAAGCCAAAACTCCGCCAATGACGACACCGATACACGCCGCGATGGAACCCAACGCGATAAAACTCAAAACAAGCAGTGACGTGCCCATCTGTTGCCCCTCAGATATGCACTGAAAGGCGCAACCTAGTGCGAAATTCGCATTTCAACAACTGGAGTGGACGAGAAACGTCCTGATTTGGATCAGTCGCCTTCGCCGGCTTCGGCGGAAAAGTACTTGTCGAACTTGCCCTCTTCGCCCTTGTGCTCGTCAGCGTCGGCCGGCGGATCCTTGCGGGCAGTGATATTGGGCCATTCAGCCGAATATTTGGCGTTGAGCTCGAGCCACTTTTCAAGGCCGCCCTCGGTATCGGGCAGAATGGCCTCGGCCGGGCATTCCGGTTCGCACACGCCGCAGTCGATGCACTCGCTGGGATTGATCACCAGCATGTTCTCGCCTTCGTAGAAGCAGTCGACCGGGCAGACCTCGACGCAGTCCGTATACTTGCAGCGGATGCAGGCGTCGGTGACGACATAGGTCATGGGTGCGGTTGTCCTTCGCTCAATTGGCTTTCGCCGCCTGCTATGGCGATTGTGCCGGAAGCGTCAAGTTCCCGATAGCAGGCGCGTGCCTCTTCTGCCGGACCGCGCCGGCTTGGCAAAGACAGGATTTCTATCACCACCACACGGCTTCTTAGGGGCAGAGTGAGCACATCACCCGCCCCGATGGCCTGATCCAGATGCACAACCCGGGCACCGTTGCGGCGAATATGGCCCTCACCGACCCATTTCTGTGCCAGCCCCCGGCTCTTTGCGAAACGCAGGAACCAGAGGAGCCGGTCGATCCGCATTTCGTGGCCTTGGTATTAGCGCAGGAGATCCGCCAGGACCGCGAAGGCATTGCCTTCCGCCGGGCGGGACGGTGCTGGCCGGTTTTCCGGACGCTTGCCGCCGCCGGTGGGCTTGCCGCCCCTGCCGTCCTTGCGGACGCGTCCATCCTTGCGATCCTGATTTCCGCGGGCTGACGATCCGGCATCCTTGCGATGGGTTTCCCCGCGCGGGGAACGCCCACGGCGTTCTTCTTCCTGGCGTTCGCCGCGATGGTCGGTTCTGGGGGCGCGCCAATCCCACATCAGCGGGGCGGGCGGGCCAAAGGCACCCTCGGCCAATGCGCGGTGGCGCACGGGGCGGAAGCCAGCGTCTCGCATCAGCCGCGCATAGCTCTCCTCGGTCAGTCCCATCGAAGTGGGCAGGGCCAGATCGATGAAGAACCGTTTACCGGAAGCGGCGGCACGCGCTTCATGCGCGGCACGGAACAGTTTTTCGGCCATGTCGAGCCGGATCGCGTGCCTGCCGGCATGGCGATAACCCGCCGGAAGATGCCGTGCGCCCTCGATGACGGCGGCCATATTATCCTGCACCGCGCGATTATCTGCACCGATTGCGCGCAGAAGCCGGCGTGGCGCGGGCTTGAGCAGGGCCGGGGCGAAGACGTCCAGTGCGCCGATGGTGACACCCAGCTTGCGCAGCAGGTGACGCCGTTCCTTGGGAAGATAGGCAAGGCCTGCCTTCTCACGCGCGACCATGCCGGCGCCGGCGACAACCTGCAGCAACAGCGCGCGCAATTCGGTGCCAGCTTCCGGGTCGCGAGTCGCTTCTTCCAACGTGCGCAGCGGCGCCAGTGGAGCCAGTTCGCCTTCGAGCCAGTGACCAAGCGTCTCCGCCAGCTTTTCGGCCTGCACCGGGCCGAGCGCGGTGAGTTCCTTCGCCAGTTCCAGCCTCGGACGGGTGATGTCCTTCGTAGGATGCAGCGTGGCAACCGGCTGGCCTTCGCGCAGCACCTGCCCGCCTTCCAGTGTCAGCGTGCCAAGTTCGCTTGCTGCCATCTTCTGTGCCTTCTGGGCCAGCAACTGCGGCAGGTGCTTTTCCGCCGCGGCGAGCAGCAGCTTGCGATCGGCATGGCCGGCCTGCGCGTCCACCACGAAACGGAAACCGTCCAGATGGCCGATCGCTTCGCCCTCGACCAGCACAGCGCCGTCGTCGTTCAGTTCAACCTTCAAGAGACCTGCATCCTTCCCCATGGTCTTCATCAATACAGCAGTGCGGCGATTGACGAAACGTTCGGTGAGCCGCTGATGGAGCGCGTCCGAAAGCCGGCTTTCGACAGAGCGCGCGCGTGCGGCCATTTCATCCTTTGCCAGCACCCAATCGGGCCGCTGGGCGATATAGGCCCAGCTGCGGATCGCTGCGATGCGGCCCTGCAACGTGTCGATGTCGCCGGACAGATTGTCCAGCTCCGAAATCCTGGCCCCCGCGTAATCCGCGCCGAGATAGCCGTCTTTCAGCTCCTGCCACAGGCGCTGGACGAAGCGGGCATGCGTTTCTGCGCCCTGCTGGCGGAAATCGGGCAGCGAACAGACATCCCAGAAGCGGCGTACCATTCCCGGCGTGGTCAGGGTCTCGGCAATGCCGTGTTCTTCCGCCAGGCGTTTGAGCACCTTGAGGTCGATCGCTTCGGGTGCCGGGGCAAGCTGGGGCAGATCGGGCTTGGTTTCCAGATCGGCGATCAGCATGTCGACACTGTCGAAGCGGGGATCGGATTCGCGCCAGAACAGCTTGGTCAGCGGCGCGAAACGGTGTTCCTCGATCGCGTAGATTTCTTCCTCGGTGAACTCCACCGGAGCGCCGCCGCGTCCGCCACCCGACAGGGTGCCGAAGGTGCCGTCCTTCTGGTGTCGCCCCGCACGCCCCGCGATCTGGGCCATTTCCGAGGGAGTAAGACGCCGCTGGCGCGATCCGTCGAATTTGGAGAGCCCGGCAAAGGCCACATGGGTAACATCGAGATTGAGGCCCATGCCGATGGCATCGGTGGCGACGATGTAGTCCACCTCGCCGGACTGGAACAACTCGACTTGGCGGTTACGCGTATCGGGGCTCAACGCACCCATGACCACGGCCGCGCCGCCCCGGAAGCGGCGGAGCATTTCCGCCACGGCATAGACCTGCTCCGCCGAGAAGGCGACGATGGCACTGCGGGGGGGCAGGCGGGAGAGCTTGGCGCTGCCTGCGTGGCGCAACGTGGAAAAGCGTGGACGTTCGATAATCTCCGCATCCGGGATCAGCGCTTTCACCATGGGTGAGAGCGTTGCAGAGCCGAGCAGCATCGTCTCTTCCCGCCCGCGCACATTGAGCAGCCGGTCAGTGAAGATGTGCCCGCGTTCGGGATCGGCCGAGAGCTGGGCTTCGTCCAGCGCAACGAAGGCCAGATCGCCCTTGCTCAGCAATCCTTTGCCCAGGCGATCGGGCCGACCGGCGGGCATGGCTTCGGCAGTGCAGAGAAACCAGCGCGCTTCGGGCGGTTCGATTCGTTCCTCGCCAGTGATCAGCGCAACCGAACGGTCGCCCTTGATCGCGCGGACCTTGTCATAGACCTCGCGCGCCAGCAGGCGCAGCGGAAAGCCGATGGCGCCGCTCGAATGGGCACATAGCCTCTCGATCGCGAGATGGGTTTTGCCGGTATTGGTCGGGCCGAGTACGGCCTTGATGCGCCTATCGGCGGAACTTCGGGTCACAATGATATCCAATGTGGCAGGTGCGGGCGGGGCAGGCAACCGAACATTGGCCGACTTTGCCGATGGCGCCCTTGTTTCAGCTAGCCGTCCGTCCGAGTCACTCCATCGAAATTGACGGCTTATTAACTTTGATCCGCCATGGATTTGCGCCAGACAGGCGGGCGGGATCGGGTCGCGCCATCCTCAAGAGCGGATGGCCGGCCAGGCCGAGTGGAGACGGGTTTGTTCAAGCCGCGTGACCAGGGGGAAGCCGGTATCGATGCCGGCAGCGTAAGCGGGCCAGGCTCTGCCGCGGCCCAGCTTTCGCATTCCCTGATCCTGGACGATCCGCGCAAGCTGGTGATTGCCCGCTTCAATTCCTTTGCGGAACGCTATGGCCAGTGGCGTGAGCGCCTTTCGCTTCATTTCTCAGGCCTCGATCTGGCACCGGACCTTGCCGAGGATATCGGCAGCACGCGCTGGTTCCGGGGGGCGGGCACCATGTTCGGCCTTGCTGCCGTGGCGCTGCTGTTCTGGCCCGATTTCGCCCCCGTGGAAGCCGCCGCGCCGATGAGCATCGGCGATGCCGAACGCGACGAATTTCGCAGCCAGATGATCATGCCGCTGGCGCTTGGCGGCGATAGCGGCCGCCATATGGCCGCCACGGCTGCCGTGCGCCCGTTGCAGTCGGCTCCGGAACGGCCGCAGATCGAATTGGTGGCAACCCTTGCCCAGGGCGACAGTTTCGCGCGGATGCTTCAACGTGCCGGTGTCGGCTCGGCAGAAGCGGACCGCGTTGTCTCGCTGGTTTCGGCTGCCATGCCGCTGTCGGACATTTCCGCAGGCACGAAAGTGGATCTCGTTCTGGGCCGCCGCGTTTCGCCCACCCAGCCGCGGCCGCTCGATTCGCTATCCTTCCGCGCGCGTTTCGATCTCGAACTCGCGCTCGAGCGGCGAAACGGGGCTCTGGCGCTGGATCCCCGGCCGATTCGTGTCGATTCGACCCCGCTACGTATCCGCGGCAGAGTTGGCTCCAGCCTCTATCGCTCCGCGCGCGGGGCAGGCGCTCCGGCTCGGGCCGTGCAGGACTATCTGCGCACTCTGGCGAGCCAGTACGATCTCGACAGTGCCCTGGGCCCGAATGACGAATTCGACATGATCGTTTCCTACAAGCGCGCGGCTACGGGCGAAGTGGAAACCGGCCAGTTGCTCTATGCGGGGGTGATCCGGAACGGAAAACCCAAGACCCAGCTGATGCGCTGGGGCAAGGACGGCCAGTTCTTCGAGGCGTCGGGCGTGGGCGAGCAGCGTAGCGGCCTGCTCGCGCCGGTTTCAGGCCGGGTGACCTCCAATTACGGCATGCGCCGCCATCCGATCCTCGGTTACACGCGCATGCATGCGGGGATGGATTTCAAGGCGGGCTACGGCACGCCGATCTATGCCGTCAGCGATGGCACGGTGGCCTTCGCCGGTCGTCATGGCGGGCATGGCAATTATGTAAAGCTCAATCACGGCGGCGGGCTGGGAACTGGCTATGCGCATATGAGCCGGATTTCCGTCAGCAACGGTCAGCGCGTGCGGCGCGGCCAGGTGATCGGTTATGTCGGCTCCACTGGCCTCTCGACCGGGCCCCATTTGCATTACGAGATGTATCGTGGCGGCAAGACGGTGAATCCGGCCAGCGTGCAATTCGTCACTCGCGCCACGCTTTCGGGTAAGGAACTGGCCAGCTTCCGCTCGCAGCTTGCGGGCCTGCTGCAGGTGCAGCCCGGTGCCGCGCTGGTGAGCCTGGCGCCCGCTTCCAGCGTTGCCGAAGAGCCGAAGCGGGAAATCGAACGCGTGGATCGCCCGCGCGAGTTGCGCTGAAGGCGTTTGGCATAGCTCCATTCAATTGCGAATTGGCGCGATTTCCGGCAGGAGGCGCGCCATGACGAGCGCATCTTTCCCCGCAACCCGCCTGCGCCGCACCCGCGCCAGTGCATGGAGCCGCGCGCTCCACCGTGAAACCATTCTCACCCCGGCCGATCTTATCTGGCCGCTCTTCGTTACCGAAGGGCAGGGCGTGGAAGAACCGGTTGGATCGCTGCCCGGCGTTTCGCGCTGGTCGGTGGATGGCATTGCCGCCCGCGCGAGGGAAGCAGTGGCGCTTGGCATTCCGTGCCTTGCCCTGTTCCCTAACACCCAGCCTGAACGGCGCAGCGACAATGGGGCCGAGGCACTCAATCCCGATAATCTGATGTGCCGGGCGATCCGGGCGATCCGCGATGCTTGCGGCGACGATGTGGGCGTCCTCACCGACGTGGCGCTCGATCCCTATACGGCCCACGGCCAGGATGGGCTGATCGACGAGGCGGGTTATGTCCTCAACGACGCCACGGTTGAGGTGCTGGTGGGCCAGGCGCTCAATCAGGCAGAGGCCGGGGCGGATATCATTGCCCCGTCGGACATGATGGATGGGCGCATCGGGTCGATCCGGGCCGCGCTGGAACAGGGCAACCACGCCAATGTCCAGATCATGTCCTATGCCGCCAAATATGCCAGCGCCTTCTACGGTCCCTTCCGCGATGCGGTGGGCTCCGGCGGGCTGCTGAAGGGCGACAAGAAGAGCTACCAGATGGACCCGGCCAATTCGGAAGAGGCCCTGCGCGAAGTGGCGCTGGACCTTGCCGAAGGGGCCGACAGCGTGATGGTGAAACCGGGCCTGCCCTATCTCGATATCGTGCGCCGGGTGAAGGAACGCTTCGAAGTTCCGGTGTTCGCTTATCAGGTGAGCGGCGAATATGCGATGATCGAGGCAGCTTCGGCCGCCGGTGCGGGCAAGCGCGAGGACCTTGTGCTGGAGACATTGCTGGCCTTCAAGCGCGCCGGTTGTTCCGGCGTGCTGACCTATCATGCGCCGCTCGCCGCGCGCCTGCTCCATGGCTGAGTTCCGCCGGGAGACTGCACGGCTGGTCCTGCGCGACTGGAGCGGCGATGAGGACTGGCAGGCATTCTTCCTTCACACCAACACGCCTGAAGTGATGCGCTGGCTGGGCGGCGTGCTGCAGGCGGAAGGCGTGGCGGCGCAGCGCAGCCGGGTCGAAACCTGCCGCGAACGCAACGGCCACTGCTTCTGGCTGGTCGAACGCAAGGAAGATGGCGCAGTGCTGGGCTTTTGCGGCCTCAAGCGCACCGATGCCCCCGACAGCCCGTCACTGGGCGAGATGGAAGTCGGCTGGCGCCTGCGCGAGGACGCGTGGGGGCAGGGTTACGCCAAGGAGGCAGCACTGGCCTCGCTGGCGGCAGGCTTCGACACCTTCGGCGCGCAAGAGATCGTCGCCCTCACCGTGCTGGAGAACGCGCCCAGCTGGGGCCTGATGAAGCGGATCGGGATGCGGCGCCGCGAAGACCTCGACTTCACCGATCTGCGCCCGCAAGCGCCGTTTCGCGATACGATCGTCTATTCGATCGACCGGGCGGAATGGGAGGCCGCGCAATGAACCGCAGTGACGTCACTATCCTGTCCATCCACGGCAAGACGCCGAAAATCCACGATACTGCCTTCATCGCACCGGGGTGCCGGATCATCGGCGACGTCGAGATCGGGCCGGATGCCAGCATCTGGTACAATTGCGTGATCCGTGCGGATGTGAACCGCATCGTGATCGGCGCGCGGACCAATGTGCAGGATGGCACCGTGATCCATTGCGAAAGCCCCAGCCCGCGCCGCCCGGAAGGGTTCCCGACACTGATCGGGGAAGATGTGCTGATCGGCCATCTCGCCATGGTCCATGGCTGCATTCTGGAAGACCGGGCCTTTGTCGGCCTTGGTTCCATCGTGATGGATGGTTGCCGTATCGGGGCCGACGCCATGCTGGCGGCCGGCGCGATGCTTACGCCGGGCAAGGCGATGCCTTCCGGCCAGCTCTGGACCGGAAGGCCTGCCACCCATGCGCGCGATCTGCCCGAAAAGGCGATCGCCGAGATGCGCGCGGGGGTTGCCCATTATGTCGAGAATGCCCGCCACCATGCCGCCGCGTTGAAAGATGGCGCGGCCTAAGACGGAAGCCCCACCCGCCGAGGCGATACTCGCCCTGGCCGATACGGATGGCCGGCTGGCGGTGAAAGTCACGCCCGGCGCGCGGGTGGAACTGCTCGAAATCGCGGAAGGCAAGCTGCTGGTGAAGACCCGCGCCAAGCCCAAGGATGGGGAAGCGACCGAGGCGGTTCTGGCCCTGATCGCCGGAGCCCTGGGCGTGGCGCGCAGCCGTGTCACCTTGCTGCGCGGAGATACTTCGCGCGAGAAGCTGGTGAAGATTCAGACCGTCTAGGCGGGGCTCGACAGCTTCATCAGCACGATCCCGCTCAGGATCAGGCCGGCGGCGAGCAGGCGGCTGGCCGTGACGGCCTCGCCCAGGAACAGGATGCCGGCGGCAAAGGCTCCGACCGCACCGATGCCGGTCCACACCGTATAGGCGGTGCCGAGCGGCAGCGTGCGCATGGACCATGCGAGCAGGCCGAAGCTGACCAGCATGGCGGAGATAGTGAGCAGGGATGGCCAGAGGCGAGAGAAGCCGCCGGACAGCTTCATGGAATAGGCCCAGACGACCTCGAACAGACCGGCGACGATGAGAGTGGCCCAAGCCATGGCGAACTTCCTTTCAAAAGTCGCCGGGCCGTCCCGGACCTGTGCCCTTTAAAAGGGGGAGGACGTGGCCTCGCCGCCTCAAGATAGGCGACAGGGCAGGGGAATCAAGCGCGGCCCATGGCGCGGGCGATCATGTGCAGCCTTTCGGAAAGCAGGCCTGCCACTTCGGCATCCTGCAAATGCGCATCGGCGATGGCGCGCTGCATCGCCTCGGCCCATTGGCCCGCCGTCTGGGCGCCGATGGGGAAGGCCGAATGCATGCTCATCATGCATTTGCCGGGATTCGCATCGAACCAGTCGCGCGGACCGCCGCTCCAGCCGGTCAGGAAGCCGGCGAGCGACTGGCGCATGGGGGCAAGGTCGGCTGCATGCATCGCGCGCAATTCGGCATAGGCCGGATCGCCGTCCATCAAATCGTAGAAACGCTCGACAATCCGCCGGATCGCCTCAGCTCCGCCCAGCCGCTCAAAGGCGGTGACGCGCGGTTCCTCGGGTGCGGCGGCCATGGATTCCCTTTCCTGAAAAGACTGCTCCAGCCTTTCCATCGCGGAAATTCGAGGCGAGCGCTTTGACTCGCCTCAAATTTCCTTGCGCGGGAGGCGTGCTCAGTCTTCCCCGGTGCCCTTGTCGGCCTGCGGGACGGGCTTTTTCTTCGGCACGGCCTTCTTCGCAGCCGGACGCTTGCGCTTTTCCTCCTTGGGCGGGGCGGGCGTCAGTTCGAAGCTGAGCCTGTCGTCCTTCACGCTCACATGGACTTCGCCGCCATGGACGAGCTTGCCGAACAACAGTTCCTCGGCCAGCGGCTGCTTCACCTTGTCCTGGATCAGGCGGGCCATCGGACGGGCGCCGTAGAGCTTGTCGTAACCGCGCTTGCCCAGCCACTGGCGGGCATCCGAATCGAACTGGATGTGGACGTTCTGCTCGGCCAGCTGCAATTCCAGCTGGAGGATGAACTTGTCCACCACCCGGCTGACCGTCTCCTGGCCCAGATAGGCAAAGGGCACGATCGCATCGAGGCGATTGCGGAATTCGGGGCTGAACATCTTCTTCACCGCCTCGTCGCCCGCATCCTCCTTGGATACGTCGCCGAAGCCGATGCCCTGGCGCGCCATGTCGGAAGCGCCGGCATTGGTGGTCATGATCAGCACCACGTTGCGGAAGTCCACCGTCTTGCCGTGATGGTCGGTCAGGCGGCCATTATCCATCACCTGCAGCAGGATGTTGAACAGGTCCGGGTGCGCCTTCTCGATTTCGTCGAGCAGCAACACGCTGTGCGGCTGCTGGTCCACTGCATCGGTCAGCAACCCGCCCTGATCGTAGCCGACATAGCCCGGAGGGGCGCCGATCAGGCGACTGACCGAATGGCGTTCCATATATTCTGACATGTCGAAGCGCTGCATCGGGATGCCCATGATGTTCGCCAGCTGCTTGGCCACTTCGGTCTTGCCGACGCCGGTGGGGCCGGAGAACAGGAAGCTGCCGATCGGCTTGTCCGGATCGCGCAGGCCCGCACGAGACAGCTTCATCGCCGTGGAGAGCACTTCGATGGCCTTGTCCTGCCCGAAGACCACGCGCTTGAGGTCCTTCTCGAGCGATTCGAGCGCCTTCTTGTCGTCGGTGCTGACCGTCTTGGGCGGGATGCGCGCCATGGTGGCGATCACTTCCTCGATTTCCTTGGCGGTGATCTTCTTCTTCCGCTTGGAAGGCGGCACCAGCATTTGCATTGCGCCCACTTCGTCGATCACGTCGATCGCCTTGTCGGGCAGCTTGCGGTCATTGATGTAACGGGCCGAAAGCTCGACGGCGGTCTTGATCGCCTCGGGCGTGTACTTGACCTTGTGGTGTTCCTCGAAGGCCGAACGCAGGCCGCGCAGAATCTTGATCGTGTCTTCCACGGTCGGTTCGTTCACGTCGATCTTCTGGAACCGGCGCAGCAGGGCGCGGTCCTTCTCGAAGTGATTGCGGAATTCCTTGTAGGTGGTCGAACCGATGCAGCGGATCGTGCCGCCCGAAAGCGCTGGCTTGAGCAGGTTGGAAGCGTCCATGGCCCCGCCGCTGGTCGCCCCGGCGCCGATTACCGTGTGGATCTCGTCGATGAACAGCACCGCATGCGGCATCTTTTCGAGTTCGGAGACGACCTGCTTCAGCCGTTCCTCGAAATCGCCGCGATAGCGGGTGCCGGCCAGCAGTGCGCCCATGTCGAGCGAGTAAATCACCGCCTTTTCAAGCACTTCGGGCACGTCGCCTTCCACGATCTTGCGCGCGAGGCCTTCGGCGATGGCCGTCTTGCCCACGCCCGGATCGCCGACATAGAGCGGGTTGTTCTTGGAACGGCGGCAGAGAATCTGGATCGTGCGGTCCACTTCCGGCCCGCGGCCGATCAGCGGATCGACCTTGCCGTCCAGCGCCTTCTGGTTGAGGTTCACCGTGAACTGGTCGAGCGCGGAATCCTTCTTGGACTTGTCGCTCTTTTCCTCGGCCTGCTGCTGCGGTTCTTCCGCGCCGCCGGGCGTGCGGGTTTCGACCTGGCGACCGCCCTTGCCGATGCCGTGGCTGATATAGCTTACCGCATCCAGGCGGCTCATATCCTGCTGCTGCAGGAAATAGACGGCATAGCTGTCACGCTCGGAAAACAGGGCCACCAGCACATTGGCGCCGGTAACCGTATCCTTGCCGGAAGACTGGACGTGCAGGATCGCGCGCTGGATTACCCGCTGGAATCCGGCCGTGGGCTGGGGATCGGCCTCATCCTCGGTCTTCAGCGACTGATATTCCTGATCGAGATATTGCTTCACCACTTCGGCAAGCTCGCCCAGGTCCACGCCGCATGCGGTCATCACCTCGGCGGCGTCCGGGTCTTCCACCAGCGCCAGCAGCAAGTGCTCCAGCGTCGCATATTCATGCGCGCGGTCGCTCGCATTCTGGAGCGCGTTGTGCAGCGTCTTTTCGAGGCTCTGGGCGAAATTGGGCATTCAGCGTTCTTTCGGTTGCGGGGAAGACCCTTCCGTTACCGGAAGGGGTAAGGGAGCGAGATTGACCGAAGCTGTATGGCCACGGGCAGGAGGGACAAGACCTATATGGGGTGGCCCCGCCGGATTGGGAGGGGCGGGCCGCATCAGGTAGTCGCTTTCGGCTTGAAGAGTGCTTCGGCCGCCAGCTTGTGGGCCCCGGCCTTGTCGCGATGGGCTTTCACCCGCGCGATTTCCGCTTCGAGCAGGGCGATGCGATCCGCCAGTTCGTCCAGCGAATAGCTGTCCAGGCTCTCTTTCGAGAGCTGGCCGGCTGCATCTCCGCGCCGCCTGGGGAGATCGTCGTCATCCATTGCGTCGCAGCATCGCAATTGTCCGCGCTTTCTGTCAATGGGGGCTTCGATTGGCATGTGGAGTGTGGCCGGCGGGCCACCAGCCGGATTGGAAGCAATGGCAGCAGCTCTTCCCGAAACGATGACGGCAATGGGCTTCGACGCCCCAGGCGGCCCCGAAGTATTGCGGGCGGAAACCCTGCCCGTGCCCCGGCCGGGCGCGGGGCAGGTGCTGCTTCGCACTGCCTTTGCCGGGGTCAACCGGCCGGACGTGATTCAGCGCCAGGGCCATTATCCGCCCCCGCCGGGCGCCTCTCCGATCCCCGGGCTCGAACTGTCGGGCACTATCGTGGCGGTGGGCGAGGGCGTTGAGCCCGAAATGCTGGGCCGCAAGGTCTGTGCGCTGGTGCCGGGCGGCGGCTATGCCGAATATTGCCTCGCCCATCACAGCCATTGCCTGCCTGTTCCGCAGGGCCTTTCGCTGGCGGAGGCTGCCGCCTTGCCGGAAACGCTGTTCACCGTGTGGCACAATGTGTTCGATCGCGGCTGGGCGTCGGAGGGGGAAACGCTGCTGGTCCATGGCGGCACCAGCGGCATCGGTTCGATGGCGATCATGCTGGGCAAGCTGTTCGGCCTCACCGTCATCACTACCTGCGGCAGCGAGGACAAGTGCGAGGCCGCGCGCAGGATCGGTGCGGATCTGGCGATCAATTATCGCGAGCAGGACTTCGTGGAGGAAGTGCAGGCCTTCACTGGCGGCAAGGGCGTGAATCTGGTGCTGGACATGGTCGCGGGCAGCTATGTGCCGCGCAATCTGCGCTGCCTTGCTGAGGACGGCCGCCATGTGACTATCGCCGTGCTGGGCGGGGCAAAGGCCGAGATCAACATGGCCGCACTGATGGTCCGCCGCGCGACGATGACCGGATCGACGCTGCGTCCGCGTTCCGACGGGTTCAAGGCGCTGCTCGCCCAGGAAATCGAAGAAAATGTATGGCCGTTGGTGGCCGAAGGGACCTTGCGCCCGGTGATGGACAGGGTCTTCCCGCTGAGCGAGGCGGGTGCGGCCCATGCCCGGATGGAAGCGGGTGAGCACATCGGCAAAATCGTGCTGGAGGTGGATGATGGATGACAAGCTGATCCTTCACGAGGACCCGGTCAGCGGCAATTGCTACAAGATTCGCCTCACCGCCGCCTTGCTGGGCCTCGATCTGGAACGGCGCAGCTACGATATTCTCAAGGGCGAGACGCGCACGCCCGAATTTCTCGCAAAAGTGAATTCCAACGGCCGCATCCCGGTGCTGCAGATCGGCCATCGCTTTCTGCCCGAAAGCAATGCCGCCTGTTTCTATCTGGCGGAGGGTTCGCGGCTGGTTCCCGCTGACCGGTTCGACCGGGCGGACATGCTGCGCTGGATGTTCTTCGAACAATATAATCACGAACCGAACATCGCCACTTTGCGCTTCTGGCTGACCTATGTCGGGCAGGGCAGCCTTTCGGAGCAGCAGCGGGGCCTGATCCCGTCCAAGCGCCTTGCCGGTGAAGCTGCGCTGGAATTGATGGACCGGCACCTGGCGGCACAGGACTGGTTCGTGGGCAAGGCGGCCTCGCTCGCCGATATCGCGCTCTATGCCTATACCCATGTCGCCGAAGAAGGCGGCTTCGTGCTGGGCGGTTATGCCAATGTCTGCGCCTGGCTCGACAGGGTCGGAAACCTGCCCGGCTATGTGACGATGGAATGACGACTTTATTGTAAAGAGTCGCGGAACTGTCCCTGAACTGTGAATCGCCTGTAACAATTGGGATTCATAGGCGCAAAGCCAAGATCAGGTTGTTCAAGGGCAATGCCGAATGTTTGGCGAGCGCGACAATTACGGTGAAAACGGCATCGCCGTTTCGGCTTTTCCTCATTTCACGGTGAGCGAGCCCAGCGTCCCCGAACCTTCGGGCGAAGGGCGGCGGCGTTATCGCACAATCTGGATTTCGGACGTCCATCTCGGCACCAAGGGCTGCAATGCCGAATTGCTGATCGACTTCCTCGACAATGTCGACAGCGAGACGATGTATCTCGTGGGCGACATCATCGATGGCTGGCGCCTGAAGAAGAAGTTCTACTGGCCCGCCACGCATAACGACATCGTCTGGCGCATCCTCAAACGCGCCAAGCGCGGAACGCGTATCGTCTACATTCCCGGCAATCATGACGAGATGTTCCGCCAGTTCACCGGCTTGAATTTCGGCGGAGTCGAGATTCGCCGCGCCGCCTTCCACGATACGGCCGACGGGCGCCGGCTGATGGTGTTGCATGGCGACGAGTTCGACGCGGTGATGCTGGCCCATCGCTGGCTCGCCTTCGTGGGCGATGCTGCCTACACGCTGCTGATGGGGCTCAACCGCCGGGTCAATTCGGTACGTGCCCGGCTGGGCCTGCCTTACTGGTCACTGTCCAAGATGGCGAAGCACAAGGTGAAGAACGCGGTCGAGTTCATCTCCCGCTATGAAGAGATCGTCACGCGCGCCGCCGCCCAACGGGGGGTTGACGGGGTGGTGTGCGGACACATCCACACGGCCGAGTTCCGGATGTTCGACGGGATCGAATATTGGAACGATGGCGATTGGGTGGAAGGCTGCAATGCGCTGGTCGAACATTTCGACGGGCGCATGGAAATCCTCCATTGGACCGACGAGATCGCCAAGCGCAACGCGGCAGAGACGGAAACTGCCGAAGCCGTCGCCCGTCTGGCGCAGGCGGCCTGATCGGCATGGCGGGAAAGGGCCTTCACCCATGAGAATCGCCCTTGTCACTGATGCCTGGGCTCCGCAGGTAAACGGCGTCGTCCGCACGTTGCAGGCAATCACCGAAATCCTTGCCCGCTGGGGGCATGAGGTGCTGGTGATCTCGCCGGACCAGTATCGCTCGGTTCCCTGCCCGTCCTATCCCGAAATCCGCCTGGCGCTGGCGAGTGGCCGTTCGGTCGGCAAGCGGATCGAAGATTTCGCACCCGATGCCGTGCATGTCGCCACCGAAGGGCCATTGGGCCTTGCCGCGCGCAATCATTGCGTGGCGCGGGCAGTGCCGTTCACCACGGCCTATCACACGCATTTCCCGGACTATGTCGCCAAGCGCACCGGCCTGCCGGCGTCATGGTTCTGGTCCTATATCCGCTGGTTCCACGGCCCCTCCGCCGGGATCATGGTGGCGACCGAGAGCGTGCGGCGCGATCTGCGCGCCCATGGCCTGTCCAATCTGCGCGAATGGAGCCGGGGCGTCGATCTGGAGGCTTTCGGCCCGCAGGTGGCGCCGCCCGATTTCTACTGGGATCTGCCGCGCCCGATTCAGCTCTATGTCGGGCGGGTCGCGGTCGAGAAGAACATCGAGGCGTTCCTGAAGTCCGATGTTCCCGGATCGAAAGTGGTGGTGGGCGATGGGCCCGCATTGGCCCGGCTGCGGCAGGAATTTCCCGACGCCCATTTCCTCGGCCGCCAGATGGGGGCGGAACTGGCGGCCTGCTATGCCGGGGCGGACGTCTTCATTTTCCCCAGTCGCACCGATACCTTCGGGCTGGTGATGATCGAGGCACTGGCTTGCGGCACGCCGGTGGCAGCCTATCCGGTGACCGGGCCGGTCGACATACTCACCCCCCAGAGCGGCGCAATGGACGAGAATCTGTCCGCCGCGATCTCCCGCGCATTGACGCTCGACCGTGAGCGTTGCCTTGCTCACGGTCGCAGCTTCACGTGGGAGGCGAGCGCGCGCCAGTTTCTCGATGCGCTGGTCTGCCCTGCCGAGCCGGTGGCCGAACCTGCCGCGCCCACGCTTCCCCTGGCGATCCGCCGCGCGGCCTGATCGCGCTCCTGCTTGCCCAAACGGGGGCAATGTCCTATCTAGGGCAGGCAAACGGCCGCTCCGAAAGGGGCGGCCCTTCTATTTTGGGCCCGCGAAGAGGCGGGCGGAGAGAAGACCATGTCCCAGTCCAAACCGCTCATGCCGCATGCCACGGCGTCGTGGCTCGTAGACAATACCGCTCTCAGCTTCGAACAGATCGCGGATTTCTGCGGGCTGCACATCCTGGAAGTGCAGGCCATGGCCGACGATCTGACCAGCGCCAAATATACCGGCCGCGATCCGATCCATTCGGGCGAGCTCACCCATGAGGAAATCGAGCGCGGTCAGGCAGATTCCAACTATGTGCTGAAGATGCAGAAGGCGCCGGTGCAGGTCAGCCGCACCAAGGGCCCGCGCTACACTCCGGTGTCCAAGCGGCAGGACAAGCCCGATGGCATCGCCTGGATTCTGCGCAACCATCCGGAAATTTCCGATGCGCAGGTTTCCAAGCTGATCGGCACGACGCGCAACACCATCGCCGCGATTCGCGACCGCTCGCACTGGAACATCCAGAACATTCAGGCGAAGGACCCGGTGACTCTGGGCCTGTGCTCGCAGCGCGAGCTGGACGCCGTGGTCTCCAAGGCCGCCAAGAAGGCCGGCATCGATCCCAACGCTCCGGTGGAAACCGGCACGTCCGACGATCGTCAGGCGCTGATCGACGAACTGCGCGCGGAACGCGAAGCTGCCGCCAAGGCCGCAATCGAAGCCGCGCAGGAAGCCGAAGTGGAAGCCTGGCTCGAAGCCAAGCGCGCGGCCGAGGCTGCTGAAGGTCAGGGCTGATCGGAAACCGGCGATCCGGGGCTGACGCTACGGCATCGCCGCTTCAGGAAATCCAGACGCTCCCGGACCGGTTCCGGGGGCGTTTTTCTTTGCCTGTCCGCCACTTCCGGGGCCCGTTTCGCTCGCCTTCCCACTTGCCTTAACTACCTGCTTAAGCCACACTGACTAACATGGATGTCAGTAAGGCAGGGCCGTCAGCAGCCGCACCGGACGAAGCGTTTCGCCCGGCGCCCGATTGCTACAATCATGCCTGCGCGTGGGAGCTGGACCTTCCGCCGCTGACCATGCCGGAAATGCTCGAGCATTCCGTGGCCGCCCATCCGGGTGCGACTCTGGTCGAATTCATGGGGCGGCATTATTCCTATGCGGAGATTCTGCAGGATGCGCGCGCCTTTGCCGCCGGGCTGCAGAAGCTGGGCATCGCCAAGGGCGACCGGGTGGGGATGTTCCTGCCCAATGTGCCCATCTACGTCGCGGCCTATTTCGGCGCGATGATGGCGGGTGCCATCGCGGTCAATTTCTCGCCGCTCTATACCGTCGACGAGTTGGAAGCGCAGGTGGAGGATTCCGGCACGAAGCTGCTGGTAACGCTCGATGTGCCGGCGTTGCTGCCCACGGCTTGCAAGGTGCTGGATCAGTCTTCGCTCCAGAAACTCGTGGTCGGACGGCTGGCCGACATGCTGCCCTGGTATAAGGGGCTGGCGCTCAGGCTTGTCGGGCGCAAGAGCACAAGCCCTCTGCCCCGACGGTCCGAAGTGCTTGCCTGGAAAGACATGATCGGTCGGGGCCAACCCACGCCCGTCGCGCTCGATGCCGAAAAGGACATCGCGCTGCTGCAATATTCGGGCGGCACCACCGGCGTGCCCAAGGGCGCGATGCTCAGCCACCAGAACCTTACCGCCAATGCGCGGCAGGTGGATGCGATCGATCCGTTCCGCAGCGGGCCCGATATCATCATGGGCGTGCTGCCGCTGTTCCATGTCTTCGCCAATACCTGCGTGCTCAACCGCACGGTGGTGAAGGGCGGATGCCTTTCCATGCTGCCGCGTTTCGATGCGGCGCAGGCATTGAAGACGATGGAACGAGTGGGCGCCACTGCCTTTCCCGGCGTGCCGACCATGTATCAGGCGCTGCTGGACAATCCGCGCCTTGAGCATACCGATTTCTCCAGCCTGCTGGTGTGCATCTCAGGCGGCGCGCCCTTGCCCGAACCGCTGCATCAGCGGTTCGAGGAAGCCAGCGGCGCGCGGCTGGTGGAAGGATATGGGCTTACCGAAAGCTCGGGCGTGGTGTCGACCAACCCCTATGAGGGGGAAAACCGCCACGGCACGATCGGCCAGCCTCTGCCCGAGACCCGCATCCGCCTGCTCGACAAGGAAGATCCGACGCAGGACGCTCCGCCGGGCGAGCCGGGGGAACTGGCGATTTGCGGCCCGCAAGTGATGCAGGGTTACTGGAACCGCCCCGAAGCCGCGGAGGCCGCCTTTGCCCTGCGCGATGGCGAGCGCTGGCTGCGCACGGGCGATATCGCCACGCTGGATCCGGATTTCTACATCCGCATCGTCGACCGCTCGAAGGACATGATCACCGTCGGCGGCTTCAAGGTCTTCCCCAGCCAGGTGGAGGATGTGCTGTTGCGCAATGCCTGCGTGAAGGAAGTGCTGGTGATCGCGGTGCCCGATGCTTATCTGGGCGAGCGTCCGGCGGCCTTCGTCACGCTGGCGGAATGTTCGCCGCCGACCGATGGCGAGAAATTGTGCAACTGGGCCAATTCCCATCTCGGCAAGCATGAGCGGCTGCAGCGGGTGGAAATCCGCGATACCCTGCCCAAGACGCCCATCGGCAAGCTGGACCGCAAGGCCCTGCGTCGCGAGGTTCTGGGAGAAGGGTAAGGCCGGGCTTTCGCTCAGCCTTCAGTCCGTGTGGCTTCAGCCTGCGAGATGCAGCTTAGGGCCGCCTTCATCGTCCGGCCCTTCGCCACCAGCAGGCGTTGCACCTTTGGCCTGGCCAGGAATACGATGCGAGAAGCGGCCATCCACCTGCGCACCCTGTTCGATGGTTAGTGCATCGTAATGCACGTCGCCTTCGACTCGGGCAGAACGCAGCACCACCAGTTCGCGCGCATGGATCGATCCGGTGACACGGCCGGCAAGGCGCGCGGTTTCCGCTTCGATCGAACCTTCGATCACGCTCGATTCGCCCTGAACCAGCGATGCGCAGGCAATATCGCCTTCCACTCGCCCGTCGACATGCAGATCGGCACTGGCGCTGATGTCGCCCTTGATGGTGACGTCGCTGCCGATCACGGAGAAAGTCGCACTGCCGGTCATGGTCATCCTACCTTGCGGCTTTGCCGCTGCGGGCCGCGGCTGTTCCGCGGACTTCTTCGAGAACATGGGGCGCAGCCTCCAGGAAGGGGCGCGGGTTCACCGCGCGATCATTGATACGCACCTCGAAATGAAGGTGCGGGCCGGTCGAACGGCCGGAACTGCCGATGGCGCCAATCACGTCGCCTGCGGCAACCTGCTGCCCAACCCGGGCGCGAAAAGCGGACATGTGAGCATAGCGAGTCATCAGCCCATTGCCATGGCTGATTTCCACGACCCTTCCGTAACCGGATTTCTGGCCGACAAAGCTGATCCTGCCCTTGGCCGCGGCATGGATAGGCGAACCGTAGCCGGCGCGGAAATCGAGCCCGGCATGCATTGCGCCATGCCCGGTGAAGGGATCGCGGCGATAGCCGAAGCCGGACGAGATCGACCATGCGGCGGCCGGGAGATATTGCGGAATGCCCTGCAGGCTGTCTTCCAGGGCTTCCATGCGCGCAAGGCTGAGGCCCATGCGCTCGAAACGCGGGTCGATCCCGCCGTCACGCCGGGTGGAAAGCAATTCCAGCGGACCGCCCTGTGCCGCCCGGGCGGAACGCAGCATGGCCTCGGGATTGAGCCCCAGCTTGCGGATCGCGCGCGCCGCGCGGGCAGAGCGCTGGTCGGCATAGAGAGTCAGCTTTTCGGCAAAGGCGATCTGCCGCGCTTCGATCTGCGCAAGGCCCGCAGCTTCCGGGATGGCCGCGCTGACCTTCTTCACCGTTTCGGCGGCTTCCTTGGAGGAATCGCTTACCGTGTCCTTGTCGGTCACCTTGATATCGTCGAGCACGCCGTCGAGGGTCTGTTCGATGAATTCCTGGCGGCGGGTCAGTTCGTCGGCGGTCTCGTCCAGATTCTCGCGATAGGCTTCTACGCGGCTTTCGGCGGATTCGACCTTGGCTTCCCGTTCCAGCATCGCCAGCCGGTCACGCTGGGAAATGAACTGGCTGACGGCCACGCTCACCATCGTCACGGCCCAGACCAGCAGGGCAAACGCCACTGCCCCCGCTGCGGCCATCTGGACGCGCGAGGAGAGCTTGATGAAGCGAACCTGGCCCTGGGACCGCATAAAGAATTCGCGGTCCGGGAACCAGGCCTTCAGCCTTTCCCGCAGTTTTGCGGCATCCGCCCTGATCAAGTTGACGACCCCAATACCCGGCCCAAGCCCGGACTGTTTCGGTATGGGGCACGCTGCTTACAGGGCTGCCGGTAACCGTCTATCGCGGCAGGGGAGTCCAGGGGCAGAACGGTGGAGTCGCGCGATGAATCGTTTTGACGCATAGCGATTCCTCCGGGGAATCGGAAAACGGCGGGTTAACCACGCTTTTGACTCATGCGATTCGCTCCCCGAGTCGCTGGCTTCGTCGCTCGCAAATGCATTGCGAATCGAGATCGGTGACAAGTGGTCCCCCGGATGGTAGGGGGCCGCCATGGCTACTCAGCACGATACCGACGCCCAATGCACTGACCTGGTTGAGCGGCTTGCCCGCTCTGGCCGCGCAGCGCAGCGCGTGCTGGCGAGGAAGAGCGATGCGGAAAAGTCCGCCGCGCTCAAGCTCGCCGCCGCTGCCCTGCGCGCGGCCGGGCCAGAGGTGCTGGAGGCCAATGCGCGTGACGTTGCCGCTGGCGAGGCCCGGGGCCTGACCGGCGCGATGATTGACCGGCTGAAGCTCGATCCGGCGCGGCTGGAAGGCATTGCCGCGGCGGTGGAAGCCGTGGCGGACCTGCCCGATCCCGTCGGCCAGGTGATCGACCGTTCGGTGCCTGCCAATGGCCTGGAACTGTCGCGCGTGCGCATTCCCATCGGCCTGATCGGCATCATCTATGAAAGCCGCCCCAATGTGACGGCGGACGCGGCGGCCCTGTGCGTGCGCGCGGGCAATGCCGTGCTGCTGCGCGGCGGCAGCGAAGCGGTCAATTCCAATCGCGCCATTCACGCCGCACTGGCCAAGGGGCTGGAAGAAGGCGGGATTCCCGCCGATGCTGTGCAACTGATGCCTACTCAGGATCGCGAGGCCGTAGGCGCCATGCTGCGTGCTGCGGGTCTGATCGACATGATCATACCGCGTGGCGGCAAGAATCTGGTGGAGCGGGTGCAGACCGAAGCGCGCGTGCCCGTGCTCGCCCACCTGGACGGCATCTGCCACACCTACATCCATTCCTCCGCCGATCCGGAAATGGCCCGCACCGTGGCGCTCAACGCCAAGATGCGCCGCACCGGCATTTGCGGGGCGATGGAAACGCTGCTGATCGACGCTAATTTCGCGGGCGGGTCCGATGTCGTCTCCGCGCTGATCGATGCCGGTTGCGAATTGCGCGGCGACGGGCGCGCCCGTGCGCTCGATCCGCGTATCGGCATTGCCAGCGCGAATGATTGGGACACCGAATATCTCGACGCGATCCTGTCTGTCGCCGTGGTGGACGGGCTCGATGCCGCGCTCGATCACATTGCGCGCCATTCCTCGGGCCACACCGATGCGATTCTCGCTTCGGACGAGGCCGTGGCGGAACGCTTTCTCAACGAGGTCGACAGCGCGATCGTCATGGTCAACGCTTCCACTCAGTTCGCCGATGGCGGCGAATTCGGGCTGGGCGCGGAAATCGGCATTGCCACCGGGCGCCTTCATGCGCGCGGCCCAGTCGCCCTTGAAGGGCTGACCACCTATAAATGGGTAGCGCGGGGCAAGGGCCAGACCCGGCCCTGATCCGGCTTCGTGGCGAACCGGTGCCGCTTGACGGCACCGGGCCTGCCCCGCATCACCACCTCCCAGTTGGGAGGAGCCAGCCATGCGTTACAATTGTCTCGGCAATTCGGGCCTCGTCGTATCGGAGCTGTGCCTCGGCGCGATGACTTTCGGCAATCGGCCGAGCCGCTTTTTCGCGCATGAACTGGATCAGGCAGGCGCCACCGCGCTGGTGAAGCAGGCGGTGGAAGCCGGGATCAATTTCATCGATACCGCGAATGTCTACACGCAGGGCCAGTCGGAAGAATTCGTCGGCGGTGCGTTGCGCGCGCTGGGCATTCCCCGGCAGGAAATCGTGATTGCCACCAAGGGCATGGGCCCGATGGGGCAGGGGCCGAACGATGCGGGCATGAGCGCGAAGCATCTGCTGCACCACGTGGATGAAAGCCTCGCCCGGCTGGGGCTCGACCATGTCGATCTCTACCAGATCCATGGCTGGGACCCGCTCACCCCGATGGAAGAGGCCTTGCGTGCGCTGGAGGACATCGTGCGTTCCGGAAGGGCGCGCTATGTCGGCGTTTCCAACTGGGCGGCGTGGCAGATCGTCAAGGCGCTGGGCATTGCCGAGCGGCGCGGGTGGGACAAATTCGTCTCGCTCCAGGCGCATTACACGGTCGCCTCGCGCGATCTGGAACGCGAGCTGGCGCCCATGCTGGCCAGCGAAGGGCTGGGGCTGATGGTGTGGAGCCCGCTGGCCGGCGGGCTGCTCAGCGGGAAATATGCCTTTGCCGAGGATGGAACGACGCAGGGCGACGGCCGCCGCGCCAAGCTCGATTTCCCGCGCGTGGACAAGGCACGGGCGGCCGCGCTGGTGGAAGCGATGCGCCCGATGGCCCAGCTGCGCGGACTCACGGTGCCCGCCATCGCGCTGGCTTGGCTGCTGCATCAGCCCGTGGTCAGCAGCGTGATCGTAGGCGCCAAGCGGGCGGACCAGCTGGCCGAGAACATCGCTGCCAGCGATGTGGAACTTACCACCGAGGAACTGGGTATTCTTGCCGAACTTGGCGCACTGGAACCTGAATATCCGGGCTGGGCAATCGGGATGCAGACTGGCACCAATTCCGCCCGAATCTCGCCCCGGCGGGAGCCGCGATGACGCGCAGTCATCCACTGACCGGCCTGTTGGGGGGCAGTTTCAATCCCGCGCATCGCGGGCATCGGCGGGTCAGCCTGTTCGTGCGGGATGCGCTGGCGCTGGACGAGCTGTGGTGGCTCGTCTCGCCCGGCAATCCGCTCAAGCCCGATGCAGGCATGGCGCCGCTCTCGGCGCGGGTAAAATCCGCGCAAAAGGCCGCGCGCGGAGCCCCGATCAGGGTTTCGGCGATCGAGCGGGAACTGGGCACGCGCTTCACCATCGATACGCTCAGAGCCCTCAAACGCCGCTATCCGCGCCGCCGTTTCCTGTGGCTGATGGGGGCCGACAATCTTGCGCAGTTTCACCGCTGGAAGGACTGGCGCAGCATTGCCCGGGAAATGCCGATTGCGGTCATCGCCCGCCCCGGCTATGATGCCGCTGCCTTCGCGAGCCCCGCGATGGCCTGGCTCAGGCGCTTCCGGGTACCTGCCGCCAGCTTGAGAAACCGGGGTGAATGGAGCGCACCGGCGCTGATAGAATTGCGTTTTGATCCCGATCCGCGTTCGGCGACACTGATACGCCGCGCAGATCCTGACTGGGCCCGCCGCTTCAAGGGCGCGCCGCCACGGGATCAGGTGACGCATTGTCTCATTCAAGACCGATCCGGGGAGGAGCGCGCATGAGGCGCACGCCTCCCTTTGCGTTCATGTCCCCCCAGATGGAGCACCACACGCTGCGATGAACCACGCGCAGACATCGCCGGCCAGTACCGGCACTTCCAAGGCCAGTCCTCTTCCCGCCACGGGCGGCAAGGTGGCTGGCGAAGCCGAACGGCTTCATGCCCTCATCCTCCAGTCGCTGGACGATGACCAGGCGCAGGACGTGATCTCGATTCCCCTGGAAGGGAAATCGAGCATTGCCGATCACATGGTGATCGCATCGGGCCGTTCGACCCGGCAGGTGGCCGCCATGGCCCAGAAGCTGGCCGAGCGTGTGAAGGAAGCGGGCTTCGGCTCCTCCCGGATCGAAGGCCTTCCGGCCGCCGACTGGGTGCTGATCGACGCGGGCGACGTGGTGGTGCACCTGTTCCGCCCCGAAGTGCGCAGCTTCTACAATCTCGAGCGCATGTGGGCGTTTGGCGACGCACCGCCGGTTGCAGCCGGGCAAGCCTGACCTGTAAGGCAGGCGCGGGAGGGCTCCATGCGCCTGCACGTAATTGCCAGAGGGAAAATCGGGCGCTCGCCCGAGGCGGAACTCGTCGCGCGCTATGAAAAGCGCATCCAGTGGCCCCTGAAGCTGACCGAGCTTCCGGAAACCGGCGGCAATATTCCCGAACCGCTTACCCCATGCCGCACCGTGCTGCTGGACGAGCGCGGCAAGCAGCTTTCCTCGGAAGAATTCGCTGCCTTGCTGGGCCGCTGGCGCGACGATGGCGTGCGCGAGACGCGTTTCGTGCTGGGCGCGGCGGACGGGCATGGCGAGGCCGCGCGGCAGGGCGCTGACCTGCTGTTCGCCTTCGGCAAGGCCACCTGGCCGCATCTTCTGGCGCGCGCCATGCTTATGGAACAGCTGTTCCGCGCAACCTCTATCCTTGCAGGCCATCCCTATCATCGGGCAGGCTAGCGCCATGCGAATGCGCGTGCGCCTTGTCCTTGCCCCGCTGCTGCTGGCGGCCCTGCTTTCCGCAGGTGCTTCCGCCCAGCGCGAGGCCGGGTTTTCCAGCGTGGACGAGACGCGCCAGGCGATCAGCCGCGCCTTGAAAGACCGGCAGTCGGCCGAGGCCCGTGCCAGGGTGCTGGAAGGCGAGGCCGCCCGCGCCGGAGAGGCGGCGGAGAAGATCGCGCAGCAGACTGCCGCGCTTGCCGCTCGCATCCAGGAATCCGAAGCCAGTATCGCCGCTGCGGAAGCCCGGCTTTCCCTGATCGACGGACAGCGCCGGGCGCTCGCCGCGCGGCTGGCCCAGCGGCAGAAGCCGGTCGTGCGCCTCACCGCCGCGCTGCAGCGCTTTTCCCGCCGCCCGCTCGCCTTGTCGGTTATGCGGCCCGGTTCGGTGAAGGAAATGGTCTATCTGCGCGCGATGCTGGGCTCCACCGTGCCCGAAGTGCAGCGCCGCACTGCTGCCCTGCGCGGAGAACTCGCGCGCGGAAAGGCCCTGCAACGCCAGGCCGAGCGGGCACTGGCCGATCTGCGCGGGAATGAAAGCCTGCTCGAAGCCCGCCGCAAGGAACTGGCTGCGCTCGAAACCCGCCAGCGGCTCGATGCGCGGCGGGCGAGCGGCGATGCCGCGCGCGAGGCGGAGCGGGCGCTGGCCCTTGCCGAAGAAGCGCGCGATCTCAACGGGCTGGTCGCCCAGCTCGACGCGGCGGGAAATCTGCGTGAACGGCTGGCCGCCTTGCCTGGGCCGATCATCCGCCCGCCCCGTCCGGAAGAATCGCGGGTGATCGCGGTGCAGACGCAGGCTGCCGCCGCAGCGCGCCCGCCCGCGGGCTATCAGCTGCCGGTAGCGGGGCGCACCGTGACGGGTTTCGGAGCGCCCACTTCCGGCGGGGCGCTGACGCAGGGCATCACGCTCGCGCCGCGCGGGGGCGCGCAGGTTGTCGCACCGGCTGCCGGGCGAGTGGTCTTTGCCGGGCCCTATCGCGGCTATGGCCGGATCGCGATCATCGAACATGAAGGCGGCTGGACCACTCTGGTGACCGGCATGGCGCGGGTGGACGTGGTCGTGGGCCAGCAACTGGTGCGCGGCGCCCCGCTGGGCATCGCTGCCCCGACCCGCCCGCTCATCACGCTGGAATTGCGGCGCGATGGGGCGCCAGTCAATCCGCTGGAATTCCTTGGCTAGAACCGCTGGCTCTGGAATTCTCCTTCATGCGCCCTCATCTGGCGTTAAGCTGCCGGGCGCGATACAAGCGCGCCGAAATGTGCCGGTCGCACAAGTGTTCAAGGTGCCATTGAGATGAAATTCGTCCAGCTCTTCCGATCTGCTGCACTGGTTACGGCGGTGGCACTGATTCCGGCCACCACGGCTGGCCTTGCACAGGTGGAAGGCCGCGCGGCGCCTGAATTCGGCAAGCTGTTCGCGGTCTATCAGCGGATCAAGGCGGCCTATGTCGATCCGGTGGATGACGATGTGCTGATCAAGGGCGCGATCGACGGCATGCTCGGCGCGCTCGATCCCCATTCCTCCTATCTCGACGGGGAGGCACTGAAGCGCCTCGATACGCTGATCGACGGGAATTACGAAGGGCTGGGCATCTCGGTCGGCATGGATGACGGCGCCGTGAAGATCATCTCGCCGATGAAGGGCAGCCCGGCAGAGAAGGCCGGCCTCAAGGCGGGCGACTTCATCACCCATATCGATGGCAAGCTGATCTTCGGCCAGACGCTGGACGAGGCCGTGGCCCAGATGCGCGGCCCGGCCGATAGCAGCGTGCGCCTGACCATCTTCCGCGCGGGCCGCGAGGAACCGTTCGACGTGACCGTGACGCGCGGCGTGATCGAACTGGAACCGGTGACCTACAAGCTGGAAGACGGCGCCATCGGCGTCATCTCGGTGAACGAATTCTCCAAGGATGTGGGCAAGGATGTCCGCGCCGCCATCGCCGCCCTGCGCAAGGATGCAGGCGGACGGATCAACGGGCTGGTGCTCGATCTGCGTTCCAACCCCGGCGGTTCGCTGGACGAGGCAGTCGCCTTGTCGGACCTGTTCCTGACCAAGGGCCAGATCGTGTCCCAGCGCGGCCGCAACAAGAACGAGAACATCTCGTTCGATGCGGAAACCGTGTTCCCCGGCGATGTGGTGCCCAAGATGCCGATGATCGTGCTGATCGATGTCGGCTCCGCCTCGGCCTCCGAAATCGTCGCCGGCGCGCTGCAGGACCAGCACCGCGCATTGGTGATGGGCGAAACCAGCTTCGGCAAGGGCAGCGTGCAGACGCTGATGCCGCTGACGCGCGACAGTGCGATCAAGCTGACTACCGCGCGCTATTACACGCCGTCGGGCCGTTCGGTGCAGGAAGGCGGGATCGAACCCGATATCCGCGTGCCGCAGCTGTCCGACCCCGATGCCGCCAAGCGCGCCAAGTTCGCCCTGCGCGAATCCGACCTGCGCAAGCACCTGATCAACGAGGTGGACCTCGACGACAAGCAGTTGGAACAGGACAAGGATGTCGATCCGCGCTTCAAGATGACGCCGGAAGAACTTGAGGCGAAGGGCATCAAGGACTTCCAGCTCTATTACGCGCTTTCCACCCTGCGCCGCACGACCAGCAGCGCAATGGCGCTGCGCAAGTAAGCGCCAAGGGGGCAGGAATGGCGACGGACAAATCTCTCAAGCAGGCGCACGCGCTGGCGCTGGGCGTTCCGGTGGCCCTGCTGGCCGGGGCCTATATCTCGGAATATGGCTTCGGCCTCTATCCGTGCGAAATGTGCTGGTGGCAGCGTTATGCCCATTTCGTGGCCGTGGCGCTGGGCCTTGTGGCCTTCGTCCTGCCGCCGAAGCGGCTGTGGGTGGGGCTGACGGCGTTGGCCGTGCTTGCCTCCGGCCTGATCGGCGCGTTCCATGCGGGCGTTGAATATGGCTGGTGGGAAGGCTTCACCACCTGCACCTCCATTTCCTCCGGCAGCAGCGATCCGCTGGAAGCGATCATGTCCGCGCCGATCATCCGTTGCGACGTGGCGCAATGGGAATTGTTCGGCATCTCGCTGGCGGGCTACAACTTCCTGATCTCCACGGCCGGGGCCCTGCTTGCCCTGGCACTGCTGCGCAGGAAGGCGTGATGGTGGATACGAAACGCATGATCCGGGTCGATCAGGCCGGCGAATATGGCGCGACGCGCATCTATGCCGGGCAGCTTGCCGTTCTGGGCGAGCGTGGGCCGCATGCCACCGAAATCCGCGCCATGGCCGCGCAGGAAGACGATCACCTCGCCCGCTTCAACGCCATGCTGGCGCAGCGTGGCGTGCGCCCCACGGCATTGCAGCCCTTCTGGTCGGTAGCGGGTTTTGCCCTGGGCGCGGCGACCGCGCTGATCGGACCGGAAGCCGCGATGGCCTGCACGGCCGCGGTGGAAGAAGAGATCGACCGGCACTATACCAGCCAGCTGGAAGAGCTGGCGCGGGATGGGCAGGACCCGGAACTCGCTGCCGTGATCGAGGATTTCCGCGAGGACGAGCGGGCGCATCGCGACGCTGCCCTTGCCGCCGGGGCCGAGCGTGCGCCTGCCTATCCGCTGCTTTCGGGCGCGATCCGGCTGGGTTGCAAGCTGGCCATCCGCCTGTCGGAACGAATCTGAAGCAAAGGGTGCTGGGCTTGCGGCCGTTCTTGCTTCAGATCATGTTCACTGCGGATCATGCCCTGTAAGGGCGAATGAGATTTGCCTGCGGCCATGCCGCATCGGAGAGACACGATGAAACGCCTTAGCCTTGCCGTCCTCGCAGTTCCGTCCGTGCTGTTCGCGGGCTCGGTTCCCGCCTTTGCACAGGTCGGGCCGATCGAGGTCGCGGGCGAGACGGTGAACCAGCTGATCGTTTTCGGTGACGATCCCTGCCCGGCCTCCACCGGCAACGAAATCGTGGTCTGCGCCCGCAAGGCGGAGAGCGAACGTTACCGCATTCCCGAGGCCTTGCGCCAAAGCGAATCGCCCGCGAACGAGGCCTGGGCCAACCGGGTGGAAGCCTATGAGACCGTGGGTGCCTTCGGCACCATGTCGTGCTCGCCTTCCGGCTATGGCGGCTGGACCGGTTGTACCGCGCAGCTGATCGATGCGGCCTACAAGGAAAAGCACGGCAGTTCCGATATCCGCTTCAGCCAGCTGATCGAGGAAGAACGGGCCAAGCGGCTGGGAACGATCGACGCCGATGCCGCCGCCGAACAGGCGCGGGTCGAACAGATCGAAAAGGAATATGAAGCGCGGCTCAAGGCTGAGCGGGACGCTCCGCTGCCCGGCGAGGAACCTGCCGCTGCTACGCCGCAGGGCGGCCAGTAAGGCGCGCGCACCGGTCCGGCGGAAAAGCCGGCCTTAACCATTGAAGCGCTAAGGGGCGGGCCATGTCAGGCGCGCAACGTATCCTCACTGTCTTCGGCACTCGGCCAGAGGCGATCAAGCTTTTCCCCCTGGTCCACGCGCTGGCGGCGGACAGCCGCTTCCTCTCGCGCGTCTGCGTCACGGGGCAGCACCGCGGGATGCTGGATCAGGTGCTGGAAATCGCGCGGCTCTCGCCCGAATACGATCTGGACCTGATGCAGCCGGACCAGACGCTGGATTCACTCACTTCCGCACTGCTCACGGAAATCGGCAAGGTGCTCGATGCGGAAAAGCCGCATTGGGTGGTGGTGCAAGGCGATACGGCCACGGCCATGGCCGGCGCACTGGCGGCCTATTACCGCAAGATTCCCGTGTGCCATATCGAGGCGGGGCTGCGCAGCGGGAACATCCACCATCCCTGGCCCGAAGAGGTCAACCGCAAGATCATCGGCACCATCGCGGCGCTGCATTGTGCCCCTACCGAGACATCCGCGAAGGCGCTGCTGGCGGAAAATGCCGATCCCGCCACCGTGCATGTCACCGGCAATACGGTGATCGACGCGCTCTACTGGATCACGCGCCGGATCGAGGCGGAGCCTGAACTGGCAGGCGGCCTGGCCGAGCTGGAACAGCGTTTTGCCGGCAAGAAGATCATCGGCGTGACGAGCCACCGGCGCGAGAATTTCGGCGCGGGGATGATGAACATCGCCGATGCGATCCGCCGGATTGCCGCGCGTCCCGACGTGGCGGTGATCTATCCCGTCCACCTCAATCCCAATGTCCGCACAGTGATGCAGGGCGAGCTGGCGGGGCTGGACAATGTCGCGCTGATCGAACCGCTCGATTATCCGCATTTCGCCCGGCTGATCGGCCTTTCCTACCTCATGCTCACCGATAGCGGCGGGGTGCAGGAAGAAGCGCCTGCGCTGGGCAAGCCGGTGCTGGTCATGCGCGAGACGACCGAGCGGCCCGAAGGGGTGGAGGCCGGCACGGCGAAACTCGTCGGCACCGATGCCGACCGGATCGTGGCCGAAACCTTCCGCCTGCTGGACGATCCCATCGCCTATGGCGCAATGGCGCGGGCGCATAATCCCTTCGGCGACGGGAAGAGCGCGCAGCGGATCGTGGACCTGCTGGCCACGCGCGGCTGAACCGGGCTGAACGGGGCAGACCGCGCCGAACCGGGGCATCGTTACCTCAATCTTTACCGTTCCCGGGCAATGGATTTCCGCAACAAGCGAGGAATCCGCATGCGTTCGAGTGAAGCTCCTGCAGTCTGCATGGTCGGTCTGGGCTATATTGGCCTGCCCACTGCCGCGGTGATCGCGCGCTCGGGCATGAAAGTGCTGGGCGTCGATATTTCCGAGAAGGTCGTCGAAACGATCAATCGCGGCGAGATTCATATCGAGGAAGTCGATCTGGATGCGCTGGTGCAGGCCGTGGTGCGCGACGGCATGTTGCGGGCATCGACCGGTGTGGAGCCTGCCGACGTATTCGTCATCGCCGTGCCGACCCCGTTCGAGAAGGACGGGCATCACACGCCGGATATTTCCTACGTGCTGGCGGCTACTCGCGAAGTGGCCAAGGTGCTGAAGCCGGGCGACACGGTGATCCTCGAATCGACCTCGCCAGTCGGCACGACCGAGCAGATGCGCGATGTGATCGCGGCGGAACGGCCGGACCTCAAACTGCCGGGCCTGACGCGCGGTGTGGCGGATATCGCCATGGCCTATTGCCCGGAGCGCGTGCTGCCGGGGAAGATACTTGTCGAACTGATCCATAATGACCGCTCGATTGGCGGCCTGACCCCCGAATGCGCGGAAAAGGCAGCGGCATTCTATCAGCGCTTCGTGCGCGGCGAATGCATCACTACCGACGCGCGCAGCGCGGAAATGACCAAGCTGGTCGAAAACGCCTATCGCGACGTCAACATCGCTTTCGCCAACGAACTTTCCATCGTCGCCGATGCGATGGGGCTGGATGTGTGGGAAGTGATCCGGCTGGCCAATCGCCATCCGCGCGTGAACATCCTGCAGCCGGGCCCCGGCGTTGGCGGGCATTGCATCGCGGTCGACCCGTGGTTCATCGTCCATGGCGCGCGTGAGCAGACGCCGCTGATCCAGACTGCGCGCGGGGTGAATGACGGCAAGATCCGCCACGTGATTGCCCGCGCATCCGCACTGGTCGACGCCGCGCCGGGCGAAAAGGTTGCCTGCCTCGGCCTCGCCTTCAAGGCGAATATCGACGATTTTCGCGAGAGCCCGGCCCGGCTCGTCTCGGCCACTCTGGCGCGCAAATATGGCTCGCGCATCCATGTGGTGGAACCGCATACGGCCGAACTGCCGATCGAATATCAGGGCACCGGCGCCAGCAAGATCGATCTCGAAACCGCGCTTGCTACCTGCGGCGTGCTGATCGTGCTGGTGGATCACGATGCATTCAAATCCGTCCCGCTCGAAAAGCGGATCGGCAAGCGCGTCTACGATACGCGCGGCATCTGGCCGGATCAGCCCGATCCTTTCGCGGCGACGGCAGAAGGCGAGCCGGAGCGGCTGGCGGGTTGATCCCCTTCGTCATTGCGAGGGGCAACGCCCCGCTGCAATCCAGAGGGTAACGCACTGGGCCATGGATTGCTTCGCTACGCTCGCAACGACGAGCCACACCAAACAACGGCGAGCAAGCGCTAACCGCCCGGAAAGCGCTCGAACTCGGGCAATTCGCCCAGCATCGTCATCCACGGCAGCCGCTCGGCGCACTGGATATGGGCGCCCGGAACGAGCTTGGCGGCATCGTCCAGCGTGGTGGACTGGATATCCACCAACCCCGGCATCACGGCTTCGTTGCGATAGAACAGGCCGGTGCCGCAATGGGGGCAGAACTGGCGCACGGCGCCATTCTTGCCCTCATAGGTCGAAAGCTCGCCCGAAAGCAGGCGCAGCTGGTTTTCCTGCACCGCCAGCCACGCCACCATCGGCGCACCGGCCGATGCGCGGCAATCCGCGCAATGGCACAATGCGTGATGCATAGGATCGCCGTCGATAGCGTATCTCACTCTGCCGCACTGGCAACCGCCCTGGCGCATGACATCTCTCCCTCGATTCGCGATATGGAACATATCACGAACAGAGATTGAGTCCACCGCGCCCTGACGGGCGGCGCAGGCAGGGTCAGACGAGCGAGATGTCCGGCGCGTCCACCTGCTTCATGCCGACGACATTGTAGCCCGAATCGACATGGTGGATCTCCCCGGTCACGCCCGAGGACAGGTCCGACAGCATATAGAGGCCCGCGCCGCCGACATCCTCGATGGTGACGTTGCGGCGCAGCGGCGAATTATATTCGTTCCACTTCAGGATATAGCGGAAATCGCCGATGCCGCTGGCGGCCAGCGTCTTGATCGGGCCGGCCGAAATGGCGTTCACCCGGATATTGTCCGGCCCCAGATCGTTGGCGAGATATTTCACGCTGGTTTCCAGCGCCGACTTGGCCACGCCCATCACATTGTAATGCGGCACGACCTTTTCCGCGCCGTAATAGGTGAGAGTGAGGATCGAACCGCCATTGGGCATCATCCGCGCCGCACGCTGCGACACTGCGACGAGGCTGTAGGCAGAGATGTTCATCGTCATCAGGAAGTTGTCGAGGCTGGTGTCGACGAATTTCCCGCGAAGCTCGTTCTTGTCGGAAAAGCCGATGGCATGGACGACGAAGTCGATGGTTTCCCAGCGGCTCTTCAGCGTCTCGAATGCCTCGTCCAGCGCTTCCATGCTGGAAACGTCGCAGTCGAACAGGAAATCCGAACCCAGGCTCTCGGCCAGCGGGCGCACGCGCTTTTCCAGGGCTTCGCCCTGATAGGAAAACGCCATTTCGGCGCCCTGTTCATGCAGCTTCTGCGCAATGCCCCAAGCCAGGGACTTGTCATTGGCGAGCCCCATGATGAGGCCGCGTTTTCCTGCCATCAGACCGCTCATCGGGCCCTGTCCTTCCTTCTCGACCCCCCAGGGGGCCGGCCACCGTAAATCCTTATGTGCCTTCCTCTTCCGGCGTACGCGCGAGCGCAGCGTTGAGTTCGGCACCTGCGACCACTCCTAAGCCGACCAGCCAGAAAAAGAAAAGCGCGATCATGATCCCCGCGAGCCCGCCATAGGTGAGCGAGTAGGAAAAAAGCGACCGGAGGAGCGGCGGGAAGGCCAGGGTGACGCCCACCCACCATATTGTGACCAGCAGCGCGCCCGGCCATTTGGGATAACGCTTCCCGCGATAGGCCGCCGGGGTGAGCGTGATGAACAGCATGAAGATCGAGAAATAGATCGCCAGCCCGGTAGCCGCGCGCGAATAGACGAGCCCGTCCAGCGCGCTGGCCAGTTGCGGCGCCCATGCGTCGATCGCTTCCTCCACCGTGCCGATCGCGACCTGTGCGACCAGTGCCACCAGCAGCAGGACCACCGCGCCGATGATGAGGCCGGTGGAAATCAGGCGGTGGTGCCAGAAGCCCTTGGTGTGCTGCGTGCCGTAGGAGCGGCGCAGAATATCGCGGATCGTCTCGATCAGGCTGCCGACGGTCCACAGGGCGAACAGCCCGCCCGCCCAGAGCAGCCACCCGCTGCGCGAGGCGATGGCGTCGCTCGCCGCCGGGCCGATCACATTGGCGACACTGGGCGGCAGGGCGGATTGCAGCGCGCGCAATGCGGCAAGCTGGTCGTCCGTTTCGCCCACGGCAGTGAACACGGCCGCGCCGAGGATGAAGAAGGGGAAAATCGCCAGAACGGTCAGGTAAGCGAGATTCCCGGCATGGATGAAACCGTCGTTCCAGGTGCCCAAAGCCACGCGGCGGGCGATGATGTAGAGGCGCGAATGGCCCCTTTCGCCTTGCAACAGCGGCTTGTGCGCCGCGCGGCGCGCCTCGGGCGTGAGGTCGGGAACCGGCTGGCCGGGTTCTTCCGGCCGCTTCCGCTTCCCGCCATCCGCCATCAGGATTTCAGCCTGGCCCGCACGTCGCGCGTATCGCGCCAGCCTTCCAGCCGGCGGACGAGGTCTTCGTCATGCTCGGGCAGGTCGACTTCGAGCGTGACCAGCTGGTCGCCCCGGCCGCCGCCCTTCAGCTGGAAGCCCTTGCCCTTGAGGCGCAATACCTTGCCCGATCCGCTGCCCGGCGCGACGGTAAGCATCACGGCCCCGTCCACCGTGGGCACCTTCACCTTGGCGCCGTTCACGGCCTCGTCCAGCGTGATCGGCAGGTCGATGCGCACATCGTTGCCCTCGCGGCGGAAGAAGGGATGCGGTTCGATGCCGATCGTCACCAGCGCGTCGCCGGGGCCGCCCGGCCCCTGCTCGCCCCGGCCCTTGAGCCGCATTTGCGTGCCTTCTTCCACTCCTGCGGGCAGCTTGAGGTCAATCGTCTTGCCGTCGGACAGGGTGATGCGCTGATCCTTGCCGGTGGCGGCATCCACGAAGGGAACCTTCAGGCGATATTGCACATTGGCGCCGGGCTGGGGCGGGCGCCGCGCGCCGCCAAAGCCGGCTTGGCCCCCGCGTGCGCCAAAGGGCGATCCCCCCGCGCGGCCGCCGAACAGCCCTTCGAAAATATCGCCCAGATCCATGCCCTCGTCGCCGAAGCCCTGGAAATCCTGCGCTGAATAGCCGCGCCCGCTGCCGGGGCGGAAGCCGCCGCCACCCATGCCGCCCATCCCGAAGGGCATGGCGGGGTTGCCGTCGGCATCGATCTCGCCGCGGTCGAACTGGGCCCGCTTGTCCTTGTCGGACAGCAGATCATAGGCGCGGGTCACTTCGGAAAAGCGCTCCGCCGCGTTGGGATTGTCCTTGTTCCGGTCGGGGTGGAGCTCTTTGGCCAGCTTGCGATAGGCGGACTTGATCTCCTTCTCGCTCGCGCTGCGTGCCACGCCCAGTGTCGTATAAGGGTCTGCCATGGTGTGTTAGCTAGGTAATGCAACAGGAACGCGCAAGCGCTGCTCTTTCCTACAACGCATTACGGGCTTAGGGCAGGGGGCATGGAACAGTCTCCACCCCGATCCCGCTCCGCCCGTGCCTGCCGCGCGCCGGGGTGCCGGATTTTCAACTTGGGACTGTGTCAACATTGTCAACTTCGACAGGAATAGAGCGTGACAGCTGAACAGGACGCGATCCCCGAAACCGATCCCTTCACTCTGTTCGACGCCTGGTATGCCGAGGCACGGGCGAGCGAGCCGAACGATTCGAACGCCATGGCGCTGGCCACCGCCACGCCCGATGCGGTGCCTTCGGTGCGCATGGTGCTGCTGAAGGGTTGGGGTGCCGATCTGGGCGGCTTCGTGTTCTACACCAATGCGCAGAGCCGCAAGGGCGGGGAAATCCTCGCCAATCCGGTGGCCGCCCTGTTGTTCCACTGGAAGAGCCTGCGCCGCCAGATCCGTATCGAAGGCCCGCTGACCGAAGTGAGCGGCCAGATGGCGGACGATTATTTCCATTCGCGCCCGCGTGTCTCGCAGATCGGCTCGGCCGCGTCCGACCAGTCGCGCCCGCTCGACCGGCGCGAAACCTATCTGGACCGGGTGGAGGAAATCTCCGCCCTCTATCCCGAAGGCACGGAAATCCCGCGCCCGCCGCACTGGACCGGTTTCCTCCTGAAGCCGCGCGCGGTGGAATTCTGGATCGACCGGCCCAATCGCCTCCACGAACGCCGCCGCTTCGTCCGCACCGAGGATGGCGGCTGGACCAGCAGCCTGCTCTATCCGTGACCGGTTACAGCCAGGAACATTCGAAGCTCACGCGCAGCGCGGCCACTGCCTCTATTGCGGTGGCGTTGCTGCTGGTGGTGATCAAGGTCTGGGCCACGGCCCTGACCGGCTCCACCGCCATGCTCGGCAGCCTTGCCGATACCATGCTGGACCTCATCGCCAGCATCGCCACGCTGGCCGGGGTGTGGATCGCGGCCATGCCGGCAGACGAGGATCATCGCTTCGGTCATGGCAAGGCGGAAGCACTGGCGGCCATGCTGCAGGTGGTGCTGATCGCGCTTTCGGCGGCAGGGATATTGTTCCGCGCGGTGGAGCAATATCTGGCCGGTGCCCGCACCGAAGCGGCAGAAGAGGGGATCGCCGTCTCGCTCATCGCGATGGCCGCCACCTTTGCCCTGCTGGCATGGCAGCGGCACGTGATCCGCAAGACCGGCAGCATCGCGATTTCCACTGACCATCTGCACTACAAGTCGGACCTGGTACTCAATCTGGCAGTGATCGCGGCACTGGTGCTCGATCATTTCGCTCGGATCAAAGGCGCTGACGCTCTGTTCGGCATCGGTATTGCTCTGTGGCTTGCCTGGGGCGCGTGGCGTGCCTCAACCGAGGCGATCGACCAGATCATGGACCGCGAATGGCCGGAGGCACGGCGGCGGGAATTCCTGGAGGTTGTCGCCCGCCACCCGGCCTTGCGCGGCGTGCACGATCTGCGCACCCGCACCAGCGGAGCGCATGATTTCGCGCAGTTCCACGCCTCGGTCGATCCCCATATGAGTGTGGCCGAGGCCCACCGCGTGATGGACGAGATCGAGGAAGAGCTGGAACGCGCCTTTCCCGGTGTCGAAGTGCTTATCCACCCGGACCCGGAAGGGCTGGTGAACGAGGATGGCACGGCGGCGCAGGAATTGCTGCCCGATCTGGGCGAGCGCAAGGACGGCTGACCGGATCGGCCTATTTGCGGACCGGGAACAGCGCGACCACATCGCCCAGAGCGGCAACCAGCGGATCGCGAATCGCATCGTCGGTCTTGCCCAGGCGCACCACGGTGAGGCCTTGCCGGGGCGAGACCATCACATATTGGCCGAGATGGCCGACCATCGAATAAAGGTCCGACGGGCCGCGCGCGGCGAACAGCACATTGCGGTCCGTGCCCGAGGGGCGGTTGAGCCAGACCTGCGCGCCATAATCGGGCGAGCGCGGGCTGGGCGTGGTCATGAAGGTGATCCAGCCCTTGGGCACCAGCTGTGCGCCCTTCACGGCGCCCTGATGGCGCAGGAATTCCCCGAAACGCGCCCAGTCGCGCGCTGTGCCGTGGATCAGGCTGCCGCCGATCAGCGTGCCCGCCCGGTCATATTCCGGCACCATGGAATACATGCCGAGCGGCACGAAGATCCGCGCCTTGAGGTATTCGTCCACTGCCTTGCGCCGCATTTCGGGATCGGTGCTGTCGGTCAGTACCCGCGCGGCGATGTCGGCCAGGATGACGGTGGTGTTGGTGGAATATTCGAAGCTCGATCCGGGCTTTGCTTCCAGCGGCTGGGCTTCGGCCCAGGCGGCCATGTCGTCGCGCCCCTGCAGGAACAGCATCTTCACCGTGTCCGCCTCATAGGCCGGGTCGGTGCTTTCCGTATGGCGCAGGCCGCTGCGCATCTGCAGCAGCTGGCGCAGGGTGATCGCCCCGCGCGGATCGCCGGTGCGGCGCCAGTTGGGGATGGGCGGCGTCTCGTCCAGCCGCAGCTTGCCGTCAGCCACCAGCATGCCGATCATCACGCCCGTCACTGTCTTGGCCATGGACCAGCTGATGAAGCGGGTTTCCTCGCCATAACCTTCGCCATAGCGTTCAGCCACGATCTGCCCGCCCTGCATCACGATCACGGCGCGGGTCTCGCCCATGCCCTGCCCGGTGAAGAGGTGATCGATTCGCCGGGCCAGTTCCTCACGCGGGGCGCCGGGATTGGCCACCACGGCATCCAGCGCGGCCTCGCTCAGCGGAGCGGGAGCCGCCGCCTCGCCCGATCCCCCGCCGCATGCGGCCAGTGCCAGCAGCGGGGCTGGCAGCAGGGCGAGCGAGGCGATAGAGAGGATGCGGCGCTGCATGGCGCGTGCATCTCTCGGTCAGTTGGGGATCAATGGCAACCGCAAAACCAGCCAGCAGAAACCAGGCCTCCCGCCGGAGGTTCGGCTGGCCGCGCATCGTGCTCGGCCTCGGGCTGATCGCGGCGATTACCGCGTGGTTCTATCGCGATACGGTGATGGCGCAGGCGACTGCCGGGACGGCTTACGGCGCGCGCGTGGCCTGTTCCTGCCGCTTCATCGGCGGGCGCGATCTGGCGGATTGCGAAAAGGATTTCGAGCCCGGCATGGGCCTCGTCTCGCTGAGCGAGGATGAGGCGGCCAAGAGCGTTACGGCCAGTGTGCCCCTGCTCGCCAGCCAGACGGCAAGTTTCCGCGAAGGTTACGGCTGCGTGCTGGAGAAGTGGGACGATTGACCGGCTCTGAGGCCGCCCTGATCAGGCCGGCTCGGTTCCGTCGATCCAGCCGCCGCCGACCACGCGGTCCCCCGCATAGATCACCGCAGCCTGTCCGGGCGCCACGCCATATTCGGGCTGGGCAAAGCGCAACAGCGTGGGGGCGCCTTCGCCCAGCGGGCCTTCCAGCGTCACCGGTACGGGCTTGGCGAGCGAGCGGACCTTGGCGGTGAGCGGAGCGTCGGGAATCGGACCGATGCGATTGGTCTCCACGATCCGCGCGGCACCGGTTGCCAGCAGGCGCTTGGGCCCCACCAGCACGCGGGCGTTTTCTGCGTCCAGCGCCACGACATAGAGCGGTTCGGGCTGGCCGCCGATCTCGAGGCCCCGGCGCTGTCCCACGGTGAAGTGGATCACGCCGGCATGATGGCCCAGTTCCTTGCCCGTTTCCGCGTGGACGATCGCGCCCGGCCGCACGCCTTCGGGACGCAGCGAGCGGACGATCTTCGCGTAATCGCCATCGGGCACGAAGCAGATGTCCTGGCTATCGGGCTTGTCGGCCACCAGCAGCCCGGCCTGCGCGGCGATGGCGCGCACGTCCTGCTTGGGCAGGCCGCCCAACGGATAGCGCAGGAAGGCCAGTTGCTCCTCGGTGGTGCCATAGAGGAAATAGGACTGGTCCCGCGCAGGATCGAGCGCGCGGTGCAGTTCCGGCCCGGCAGGGCCTTCCACGCGGCGCACATAATGGCCGGTGGCGAGGCAATCGGCGCCCAGTTCCTTTGCCATGCGTAGCAGGTCAGTGAATTTGGGCCCCATATTGCAACGAATGCAGGGCACCGGCGTGCGGCCGGCGAGGTAATCCTCGGCAAAGCGCTCCACCACTTCCTCGCGGAAGGCGCTTTCATGGTCGAACACGTAATGGGCGATGCCCAGCCGGTCGGCCACATTGCGCGCATCGCGAATATCGTCGCCCGCGCAGCACGCGCCCTTGCGGCCGGTCGCGGCGCCGTAATCGTAAAGCTGCAGCGTGATGCCGATCACTTCAGCCCCGCTCGCGGCTGCCAGCGCGGCAACCACCGAAGAATCCACGCCGCCCGACATGGCCACGACAATCCGGCTCTCCCGCGCGGGGCGCGGCAGGTCGAACAGGCTGGCCGGATCGAAACCGAGCGTCAGGGCGGGGGCTGCGGGCATGGCGCGGCCCATACACGCGTGCGGCCTTCAGGCAAAGCGTGGCGTTTAAGCGACCGGTTAATCAACCCTAACGCGCGGTAAATCCCGGCTTTACCCGATCTTGACGGGCTGGTGCCAAAAGGGGCTCATGTACGAAGCTACCATCATGCAACCCGGCGACGAATCCGCTGCACCCGAAGGGGCTGCAGGGGGCGCGGAACTGCGCGAACTCAGCTGGGGCGATATCGCTGCCCGGCTTGCGGCGGCGCGGGATTTCCGCCGTCTGGCGGTTGCGCATCACCCGTTCGCCTGCGGAAGCTTCAATCTGGCGTCCGCGCGCCACCTTGCAACGCTGGGCGATGGCAAACCGACTGTTAACCCTATTGTTTTAGCCAATGGCAAATGCGCCCGTGGCATCGACTTCGCCGCTACGAGCGAAGAGACGCACGGCGATCGAGGAAGGTAATGATCGAGAACCAGAAAATCCGTCCTGCGCAGGTGATCGGCCCGCTCGGCGAGCCGCTGTCGCTTTCCGACCTGCCGCCGCCCGACACCAAGCGTTGGGTTGTGCGCCGCAAGGCGGAAGTCGTGGCTGCCGTGAATGGCGGCCTGCTGACGATTGACGAAGTGCTTGAGCGTTACGGGCTGACGCTGGAGGAATTCGCATCCTGGCAGCGCGCGGTCGACCGGTCGGGCATGCAGGGCCTGCGCGTCACGCGTATCCAGCATTATCGCGATCTTTATGAGCGGCAGCTCAAATACTGATTCTTGCAGCGCGTGAATGATTGGGAAAGGGCCGGTTTTCCGGCCCTTTTTCGTTCGTCTGCCCCTCACGCAAGGCGGCCCGAGCCTGTGGCCTGCCCAACCTGTCGGCTTTGCTGTAGCCTCGCTTGGACGAGCCTCCGGAAAAACGGAGGCCGGACAACAATGCAGGAGAAGTTCAATGGGCTTGATCATTGCACTCATCGTCGGTGGTATCGCGGGCTGGCTGGCCAGCCTTCTCATGAAGCGCGATGCCTCGATGGGAATCGTCTGGAACATCGTGGTCGGCTGTGTCGGATCGGTTGTGGGCAATGCCGTTGCCGGGCCACTGCTGGGCGTCCAGGGCACGGTGAAGTCCTTTTCGCTCACCGGCCTGCTTATTGCCGTACTCGGTGCCGTGATCCTGCTGGCGATCGTCAATCTCGTGCAGCGCGGCAGCGTACGGTAAGTTCTCATCAGCTAACCGCCTGAATCCCTTACCCTAACCTCACCGCCCCAAGGGGCAGGAACGCAATAGCGCGCGGCCGGTTTTGATCCTGGCCGCGCCACATGCCCTTCGTCGGGCATCGATGGCGGTCGGCAGAGGGCCGATTGTCACCGCTCCTGTGCGGGTCTATGGGCAAAAGGGAAATGCTGCCCGGTTTGTGCCGGGTGGCTTGGGGAACAACATACCTTGCCGGTTCGCGGGATAATACGCGGCGGATTTGGGGGCAGGGATCTCGGGCACTTGGCGGAAAAGATGAATTACGAAACCACTGTCGATGCCAGCAGCCGGGCCGCCCTGTCGGGGCAGGATGCCGAAGAGGCTGCGCGTCGCCGGAAGCTGATTATCATCGCGGTTGTCGTGGCCTTGGTCCTTGCGATCGGCGCCGTTGTGCTGACCCGCGGTGGCGGCAGTGAATCGACCGGGCAGCAGGCTACGCAGACCCCCGCCGTGACCGTCATCGCGCCCGGGCAGGCGACTGTGCAGGGCGCGATCCAGGCCACCGGCACGCTGGCCGCGCGCCGCGAAATGCCGATCGGCGTGGTCGGTGAAGGCGGGCGTGTCGTCTCCGTGCCGGTCGAGGCGGGCCAGTGGGTCCGCGCGGGCCAGATTCTCGCCGTGATCGACCGCTCGGTCCAGACGCAGCAGACCGCCAGCAGTGCCGCCAACATCGAAGTGGCCAGGGCCGATGCGCGCCTCGCGCAGGCCAATCTGGACCGTGCCCTGCAGCTTGTGGATCGCGGGTTCATTTCCAAGGCCGATATCGATCGCCTCACTGCCACGCGCGATGCCGCCGTGGCGCGGGTGCGAGTGGCCGAAGCCCAGTATGGCGAGCGTAATGCCCGCAATGCCCAGCTCAACATCGTCGCGCCCGCTTCGGGCCTGTTGCTGACCCGCAATGTCGAACCCGGCCAGGTGGTCAGCACCGGCTCCGGCACCTTGTTCAGCATCGCCAAGGACGGGCAGTTCGAACTGCTGGCGCTGGTCGGCGAATCCGAACTGGCGAAGATCGCGGTCGGCGTGAGCGCACAGGTTACCCCCGTGGGCACTGACAAGAGCTTTACGGGCCAGGTGTGGCAGGTCGCGCCGGTGATCGATCAGCAGAACCGTCAGGGTACTGCCCGCATCGCGCTGAGCTACGCGCCCGAACTGCGCCCCGGCGGATTCGCCTCGGCCACGATCAGCAGCGGCACGGTGGTTGCACCGATGCTGCCTGAAAGCGCTATCCTGAGCGATGCGGAAGGCAGCTATGTCTATATCGTGGGCAAGGGCAACAAGGTGGAGCGGCGCGGGGTCAAGACCGGCCTTGTCACCGAAAACGGCATTGCCGTCACCGAAGGGTTGACCGGTTCCGAAAAGGTCGTCCTGCGTGCTGGTGGCTTCCTTGCTCCGGGCGATGAGGTCCGGCCGCGCGTCGTGACGAAATAAGGCGACGGCATCGTGAACCTTCGCAACCTATCCGCCTGGTCGATCAGGAACCCCATCGTTCCGATCGTCCTGTTCATCGGCCTGCTGCTGGCGGGTGTGGTGGCGTTCAACCGGATGGACGTGAACGGCAGCCCGGATATCGACTTCCCGGGCGTCAACGTCTTCATCTCGCAGCCGGGCGCCGCGCCGACCGAAATCGAGACCCAGATCACCCAGAAGGTGGAAGCTGCGGTCCGTTCGATCAATGGCGTGGACGAAATCCAGTCGACCGCTTCGGAAGGCAGCAGTTCCACTTTCGTGCAGTTCGTCATCGGCACCGATGCCAATGATGCGGTAAACGAAGTGAAGAACGCGGTGGATCAGATCCGCAGCGATCTTCCCGACGGCATCCTGGAACCGCGCGTTTCCAAGATCGAAGTCGGCGGCAACGGTCCGATCGGCTATTACGCGGTCAGCGCCGATGACATGACGATGGAACAGCTCAGCTGGTTCGTCGACGATACCGTCTCGCGCAAGCTGATGTCGATCGAAGGCATGGCGGCAGTCAGCCGCGCGGGCGGCGTGGACCGCGAAATCCGCGTGGTGCTCGATCCGGCGCGGATGCAATCGCTGGGAGTCACTGCCAGCCAGATCAATCAGGTGCTGCGTCAGGTGAATACCGATGCGGCGGGCGGCCGGGCGGAAATCGCCGGTGCGCGCCAATCCGTGCGTGTGCTCGGCAATGCCGACGATGCCTATCAGCTGGGCGAAACGCGGATCAATTCGAACGGCCGCGTGATCCGCCTGCGCGATGTCGCCACCGTGTATGACGGTTATTCGGAACAGACCTCGATCGCCAAGATCAAGGGCAAGCAGGTCGTCACCTTCAGCCTCGAACGCGCCAAGGGCGCATCCGACGTGACCGTCTATGACGAGGCGCAGAAGGTCATCCAGGATCTGCAGAAGGAAAACCGCGGAATCCACATCACGGAGCTCTATACCTCCGTCGAATATACCAAGGACCAGTACTCGACCTCGATGGAAGCCATGATCGAGGGCGCGGTGCTGGCCATCGTGGTGGTGTTCCTGTTCCTGCGTGACTGGCGCGCGACCATCATCAGCGCCATCGCCATTCCGCTTTCGGCGATTCCCACCTTCTGGTTCATGGACCTGCTGGGCTTCACCCTGAACGAACTTTCGTTGCTCGCGCTCAGCCTGGTGGCGGGCGTGCTGGTGGACGACGCGATCGTGGAGATCGAGAATATCGTGCGCCATATGCGCATGGGCAAAAGCGCCTATCAGGCGGCCATCGACGCGGCAGACGAAATCGGTCTGGCCGTGATGGCCACCACATTCTCGATCGTGGCAGTGTTCCTGCCCGTGGGCCTGATGCCGGGGATTTCGGGCCAGTTCTTCAAGAATTTCGGCCTCACCGTGGTCGCGGCCGTGCTGATGAGCCTTGCCGTGGCGCGTATGATTACGCCGATGATCGCGGCCTATTTCCTGAAGGCCAAGGGCCATCAGGAACATGGCGGCGGCTGGCTGATGGACCTTTACATGAAGGTGCTCGCCTGGTCGCTCGATACGCGCGTGGCGCAGGCCATGCGGGCGCGGTTGACGGAGGTTCCTTCCAACTTTGCCACGGGCCTGGTGGAGACGGTGTTCGTCCTTGCCGTGGCCAGTGCCCTGGTGGGTGGCGGCTATGGCGGCGCCAAGCTTGTCGGCCTGCTGGGCCTGCCGAATTATGCGAATATTCCGGCAATCCTGATTGGCGCCCTGGTGGCCGCGTGGCTCGCTGCGGTGATCCTCAATATCCTCATCACCCAGGTTCTGGGCGGGATGGTGGCCGAATATCACGAGTTCTTCCGCGGCCGTGTGCGTGCGCGCCTGCGGGATCATCGCCTGTGGTGCTTCGGTATCGGTGTGGGGGCGCTGGGGTGCACTCTGGCGATGTTCTACCTGCTGCCGAACCAGTTCCAGCCGCTGACGGACTCCGATTCGAGCCGCGCCAATATCGAAATGGTCCCCGGCACGACTATCGAGCAGACCGAGGAAGTGGCGGACCACGTTGCCGCCATCCTCAGCGAGCAGCAGGAAGTGCGCCTGGTGATGGAACGCGTCAGCGAAGGCAGCGCGACCCTGTTCATCATGCTCAAGGCCGATCGCGAGAATACGAGCATCGATTTCGAGCGGCGGCTGAACAAGGAATTCCAGAATATTCCCGATGCGCGCGTGACCTTCTCGTCGCAAGGCGGCGGGGGCGGCACCGGACGCGAGATTTCCGTGATGCTCGCCGGTTCGAACCCCGAAATGCTACAACAGACCGCGCAGACGCTGGTCGAACAGATGAAGGGCATCAAGGGCGTGGTCGCTCCGCGTATCGCGGCGGACCTTCAGCGGCCCGAACTGGTGATCGTGCCCCGGCTCGATCTGGCTGCCCAGCTTGGCGTGACCACTTCGGCGCTCAGCCAGACCATCCGCATCGCCACCATGGGCGAGATCGACCAGAACGCGGCGAAGTTCTCGCTTTCGGACCGTCAGGTGCCGATCCGCGTGATCCTGCCCAAGGATTCGCGCCGCGACATCTCGACGATCGAAAACCTGCCGGTGACGACTGCCAGCGGCGGCTCGGTGCCGCTCAAGCGCGTGGCGGAAATCCGTTTCGGCGCCGGACCCACCCAGATTCAGCGCTACAACCAGTCGCGCCGCATCTTCGTCGGGGCCGACCTTGGAGAAGGCGTGCTCAAGGGCCCGGTCATGGAGCAGATCAACAAGCTGCCGATCATGAAGAACCTGCCCGCCGGCGTCTCCAACAACGCCGTGGGTGACGAAAAGTGGCAGGCGGAGTTGATCTACAACTTCGTCATCGCCGTGGTCAGCGGCGTCCTGCTGGTCTTCGGCGTGCTGGTGCTGCTCTATCGCCGTTTCGTCTCCCCGCTGGTCAACATGACCTCGCTGCTGCTCGCTCCCCTGGGCGGGCTGCTTGCACTGGCCCTTCTGGGGCAGCCGATTTCCATCTCGGTCTATATCGGCTTGCTGATGCTGTTGGGCATCGTGGCCAAGAACTCGATCCTGCTGATCGATTTCGCGATCGAGGAAATGGAGCGCGGCGAACCCAAGCAGGAAGCGATTCTCGAAGCCGGGCACAAGCGCGCCCAGCCGATCGTGATGACCACCATGGCGATGACGGCGGGCATGATCCCCACTGCGCTTTCGCTTTCGGGTGACGCGGCCTGGCGTGCGCCGATGGGCACTACGGTGATCGGCGGCCTGATCCTGTCGACGCTGCTCACCCTGTTGATCGTGCCGGCGGGCTTCAGCCTGGCGGACGGTTTCGAAAAGCGCGTCGGCCCGTGGCTGCGTCGCAATCTGCTGACCTATAATCCCGGCGATGAGCGTCGCCGTGGCCACGGGACGGAGGCCTTGCCCGCGGAGTGACGGAGCGGGCGCCATGAGCGGGCCGGACAGCCGGCCCGCCTCCCGGCCGGGCGGTCGCCCGCGTCTCAAGCCTGCCCTGCGCGTGTTCGCCCCGGTGGACCGCGCGCGCTCCATGCGCCTGATCGCCACGGCCTTGCTGGTCGCGATGGCGGGCCTTTATCTGACGGCACGCCATTACACCGGAGTGCACCCCGCATGGGGCTATGCGCTCGCCTTTGCCGAAGCGGCGATGGTGGGCGGCCTGGCCGACTGGTTCGCGGTTACGGCCCTGTTCCGGCGGCCGCTGGGCCTGCCGATTCCTCACACGGCTATCATTCCGGAAAACAAGGACCGTATCGCCGATACGATGGCGGCCTTCCTTCAGGCCAATTTCCTGACGCCTGCCGTGGTCGCACGGCGAATGCAGGGAATGAACCTTGCGCTGGCGGCGGGCAATTTCCTCGCCGAACCGGCTGGCGGCGGCCCCTCGCGTATCAGGGCCGGCGCGGCGGAGCTATTTGCCGAAGTGCTCGAATCGCTCGATCCGGAACGGCTGGGCGGGCAGGTCAAGGCCGGGCTCAAGGGCCAGCTCGAGCGGCTTGAGATCGCGCCCCTGCTGGGTCAGATGATGCAGGCCGCGATTGCCGACAAGCGCCATCTGCCGGTGCTGGAAAGCCTGCTGCGCTGGGCAGGCATGACGCTGGAGGCAAATGAGGAACTGGTGCGCGGCATGATCCACGATCGCGCCAATGCCCTGCTGCGCCTGACCGGGCTCGACGAGAAGCTCGCCAATTCGGTGCTGGACGGGCTCTACAAACTTCTCGCCGAATGCATCGTCGATCCGGATCATCCGCTACGCCGCAAGGTGGAAGAAGGGCTGGAGCAACTCGCCAGAGATCTGTCGCAGGACCCGGAGATGCGCGCCAGGGTAGAGCGGATCAAGCGGGACCTGCTCGATAATCCGGCCCTGGGCCTGTGGTGGGAAAGCGTGTGGGAACGTATCCGCCAGACCCTCATCGCCACGGCGCGCAACCCCGATGCGGCGCTGTCGGGACAGCTGGGCGGGGCGCTCTCCGAACTGGGCACGGCCCTGCGCGACGATGTGGTGCTGCAGGTGCAAGTGAACCGCTTTGCCCGCCGCATCGTGGTGGGTATCGCCACGCGCTATGGCTCGCAGATCGTGCGGCTGGTTTCAGAAACCGTGCGCCGCTGGGATGCGCGCACGGTGACTGACAGGATTGAGAGTGCCGTGGGGCGGGATCTTCAGTTCATCCGCATCAACGGCACGATGGTGGGCGGGCTCGTCGGGGTAACGATCCACTTTATCGACAGCCTGTAAGAGGCAGCGCTTTGCCCCCTGCCGCCCCCTACAGGCTGCCTGGCGGGGCTCACGTCCCGCCGAAAGGGGGCATCAGGAACATAGGCGCCACGGTCCAGTAGCTGGCCATGGGCTGCCCGGCTGCATCGAGCGCCGGGAAGAACGTGCCCTTGCTCATGATGGCTTTGCAGACTGCGTCATTGGTTTTCTGCTCCAGCGAGGGCCAGTGCACGGAGCAGCCGGTGGGCTTGCCTTCGGCGCTCACCATGATGCGGAACTGGTTGCTCGCGCCGCCAAGCTTGCCGAAGTCGCCGAAGCCGATAGTGCCGCTGGGCAGCCATTTATTGGCCTCGCTCGCCGGCTGGACCGGGCGGGTCATGGTCTTGTGCTTTTCCGGATCGAGGCCCCACACCGTCAGAAGATCGTCGGCACATTGCTGCAACACGCCGATCGGTGCCTTCAGGGCACCGGTTTCGATGTGGACTGGTTCCATCACACCGCTGGTGATGTCGATGGCGTTCACGCCCTTGGCGAAGTCCTGTTCGGCCGTGCGGTCATAGGGCGGGATTGCCATCGGCTTGCCCGGTTCGCGCGGCGGGGGTGGCTTGGCCCCCGGCGGGGGCGGTCCGAAATTCATGGGCGGGGCCATCATGATCTCGCCCAGATTGAGATATTGCTGCTTGTCTGCCGTCTCCGACCGCCAGAAGGGCCCCTTCCGCTCTCCGCCCGAAGGCGACAGCGTGTAGCCCATCTGGTCGGACCCACGGAACATCCTGATGCCGTTGCCGACCAGTATCAGGCGCATGGCCGTCGACGGCTGAATGCGCTCCAGCGCGACGGAGAGCGTATCCTTCCCGTCGCTGAAATTGCGGGCGAGACGACAGTAATCGTCACCGAAATCGGCCTGCCAGGCGCTGGACGGCTTGTAGATGTGCGGTGCGCTGTCATCAGCAGCATGTGCCGTGCCCGAAAGCACGGCAAGCATGCTCGCCGAAGCGAGAATCTTCCTCATGGCATTATCTCCCAATCCCTTTTTCCGGACTTTATCAACGGAACGGGGAGATAATCAACACGGGATTAGACCCGTGTGCCGGACCTCACAATTTGTCGGTGAGTTCCGGCACGGCCTGGAAGAGATCGGCGACGAGACCATAATCGGCGACCGAGAAGATCGGCGCGTCCTCGTCCTTGTTGATGGCGATGATGGTCTTGGAATCCTTCATCCCCGCCAGATGCTGGATCGCCCCGGAAATGCCCACGGCGATATAAAGCTCGGGCGCCACGATCTTGCCGGTCTGGCCGACCTGGTAATCGTTCGGTACATAGCCTGCGTCCACTGCCGCGCGGCTGGCGCCGATGGCAGCACCCAGCTTGTCGGCCAGCGGCGTGAGTACGGCTTGGAAGGTTTCCCCGTCCTTGAGCGCGCGTCCGCCGGAGACGATCACCTTGGCGCTGGTGAGTTCGGGACGGTCGGACTTGGCGACTTCCGCGCCGGCGAAGCTCGACAGGCCGGCATCGCCCGGGCCGGAGATGCTCTCGACCGCGGCCGAACCGCCCGTGGCGGCGGCGCGTTCGAATGCAGTGCCGCGCACCGTGACCACCAATTTGGCGTCGCTCGATTCCACTGTCGCGATGGCGTTGCCGGCATAGATCGGGCGCGTGAAGGTCTTCGGCCCTTCGACCGAGAGAATGTCCGAAACCTGCATCACGTCCAGCAGCGCGGCAACACGCGGGGCGATGTTCTTGCCCGTGGTGGTGGCAGGCGCGACGAAAGCATCGAACCCGTCCATCAGCCCGACGATCAGCGGTGCGACGTTTTCGGCCAGCGCATGCTCGTAAGCGGCATCGTCGGCCTTCAGCACCTTGGCTACGCCTGCGATCTGCGCGGCAGCATCGGCCACGGCGCCGCAATCCTTGCCCGCGACCAGCACGGCCACATCGCCCAGCTTGCCGGCGGCAGTGACGGCGGCGAGAGTTGCGTCCTTCAGCGACGCATTGTCATGTTCTGCCCAGACCAGAATGCTCATCAGGCGACTCCCAGTTCCTTGATCTTCGCCACCAGCTCGTCGACCGAGCCAACCTTGATGCCAGCCTTGCGCACCGGCGGTTCGCTGACCTTCAGCGTCTTGAGCCGCGGCGCGGTATCGACCCCGAAATCGGCCGGGCTCTTCGTCGCCAGCGGCTTGGACTTGGCCTTCATGATATTGGGCAGCGAGGCATAGCGCGGTTCGTTGAGGCGCAGATCGGTGGTGACGATGGCAGGGAGCGAGAGGCTCACCGTTTCAAGCCCACCATCCACTTCGCGGGTGACGTTCACTGTGTCGCCCGCGACTTCCACCTTGCTGGCGAAGGTTCCCTGCGGGCGGCCCATCAGCGCGGCAAGCATCTGGCCCGTCTGGTTGGAATCGTCGTCGATCGCCTGCTTGCCCATCACCACCAGGCCGGGCTGTTCCTCGTCCGCAATGGCCTTGAGAATCTTGGCGACGGCCAGCGGTTCGACCTCGTCATCGGTCTGCACCAGGATCGCGCGGTCCGCGCCCATGGCGAGCGCGGTGCGCAGCGTTTCCTGTGCCTTGGCCGGGCCGATGGAGACCACGACGATCTCGGTCGCGGCGCCCTTTTCCTTCAGCCGGATCGCCTCTTCCACGGCGATCTCGTCGAACGGATTCATGCTCATCTTGACGTTGGCCAGATCGACGCCGGTGCCATCCGCCTTCACGCGGGGCTTCACATTATAGTCGATCACCCGCTTCACGGGGACGAGGATCTTCATGGGGAGTGCATCCTTCCCTTAAGGTTCCCGAAATCGCGTTTAACCGGCTGGTTACACGCTGTTGGCTGCTGCCATCGCGCCCCCCAAGCCCAAGGTCAAGGGGGGCAGGAAGGGCAGGTTGAAACGCAGCGGGCCCGGACGCTTCCGCCCGGGCCCGCAACATCCGGCAATGGCGCAAGCGCGCCGTAGCGTCAGGCCGCCTGCTTCACTTCGGCAACGATCTTCTTGGCGGCATCGCCCAGATCGTTGGCCGAAACGATCGGCAGGCCCGAATTGTTCAGGATGTCCTTGCCCTGCTGCACATTGGTGCCTTCCAGGCGGACCACCAGCGGCACGGACAGGTCGACTTCCTTGGCCGCTGCAACGATGCCTTCCGCGATCGTATCGCAGCGCATGATGCCGCCGAAGATGTTGACCAGAATGCCCTTAACCGCCGGGTCGGACAGGATGATCTTGAAGGCGGCCGTCACCTTTTCCTTGTTGGCGCCGCCGCCCACGTCGAGGAAGTTGGCCGGGAAGGCGCCGTTGAGCTTGATGATGTCCATCGTCGCCATGGCAAGGCCCGCGCCGTTCACCATGCAGCCGATGTCGCCGTCGAGCTTGATATAGGCCAGATCGTATTTGGAGGCTTCGACCTCCATCGGATCTTCCTCGGTCTCGTCGCGCATCGCTTCCACGTCGGGGTGGCGATAGAGCGCATTGGAATCGAAGCTCATCTTGGTGTCGAGCACCAGCAGCTTGCCGTCTTCGGTTTCGACCAGCGGATTGATTTCCAGCATGGAGCAGTCGAGCGCCATGAAGGCATCGTAAAGCTGCTTGGCCAGCTTCTGGGCCTGCTTGTTGAGATCGCCGGTCAGCTTGAGGGCAAAGGCAACCGCACGGCCATGGTGAGGCATGAAGCCCTGCGCCGGATCGATAGTGATAGTGGTGATCTTCTCGGGCGTGTCATGCGCCACGGTTTCGATATCCATGCCGCCTTCGGTGGACACGATCATCGCCACGCGGCCGGTCTTGCGGTCGACCAGCATGGAAAGATAATATTCCGAAGCGATGTCCACGCCATCGGTGATGTAGAGGCGGTTCACCTGCTTGCCGGCCTCGCCGGTCTGCACCGTCACCAGCGTGTTGCCGAGCATTTCCCTGGCGTTGGCTTCGACTTCCTCGATGCTCTTGGCCAGGCGCACGCCGCCCTTTGCGTCGGCCGCCAGTTCCTTGAACTTGCCCTTGCCGCGGCCGCCCGCATGAATCTGCGCCTTCACGACATAGAGCGGCCCGGGCAGCTGTTTCGCACCTGCAACCGCTTCTTCGACGGTGAGTGCGGGATAGCCGGCCGGAATGCCGATACCGAATTTCGCGAGCAGTTCCTTGGCCTGATATTCGTGAATGTTCATGAGGGACTCGGCTCTTTCAAGGATGTGAAGGGAGTCCTTTCGCATAAGCACAATCGCCATGGCTTGAAAAGTGCCGCGCACCGCTTCAACTGGCATTAGGAAATGATCGACCGGCAACGCCTCGAACAGATCGTCCGCGAAGCCGGGCAGATCGCCATGCGCCAATGGCCGGGTGCGGGCCACACAGTGAAGAGCTGGGAGAAGACCCCCGGCGCTCCCGTCACCGATGCGGATATGGAAGTGGACGATTTCCTGCGCCGCGAATTGCTGGGCCTGCTGCCCTCTGCGGGCTGGCTGTCGGAAGAGACCGCCGACCATCCCGAGCGGCTGGGCCGGGGCCTGTGCTGGCTGGTCGACCCGATTGACGGCACGCGCGATTTCATGCGCGGGCGCAGCGGCTGGTCGGTCTCGGTTGCGCTGGTGAGCGCGGGCCGCCCCCTGATCGGCATGCTGGTCGCGCCCGCGCGCGGACCGGAACCGGGCGGCGAGGAGTGGTACGGCATGGCAGGGCAGGGGGCCTGGCTCAACGGCAGGCGCCTCAGGGCCAGCACCCGGCGCGAATTTCCCGGTTCGCGCGTGCCCGCCGATTCCCTGCCCAAGGAAGATCGCGACCTGACCATGGTCGAAAAACCCAATTCCATCGCCTTGCGCATCGCCATGGTGGCGGATGACCGGGCGGACCTGCTGGCAACCCTGCGTTGGGGCTATGAATGGGATATCGCCGCCGCAACCTTGATCGCGCGAGAGGCGGGTGCCGCCGTCAGCGACGCTTTCGGCGAGCCGCTGGCCTATAACAAGCGCGATCCGCGCGCTTTCGGCGTGCTTGTCTGCGCCCCTGCCATCCACCGTGCCGCGATAGATCGGCTGGCGGAGCGGGCGGCAGTGCTTTCCCGGCCGCAGGAATGAAGAGGCCGGCGCGCTGCCCCGTGGCAGCGGCCGGCCCTTTTCCTTTGCCGAAAGCGGGTAAGCGTCAGTTGCCCTGGCGGGCGGCGCTCACGTCTTCCTGGCTGATCGGAGTGATCTTCAGTTCCACGCGGCGGTTCTGCGCGCGGCCATATTCGGTGTTGTTATCGGCCACCGGATAGCGTTCGCCATAACCGATAGTCGCCACGCGGGCGCGCGATACGCCGCGCAGCACCAGATAATCGGCCACCGCATTGGCGCGGCGCTGCGAGAGCGCGAGATTATATTCGTCGCTGCCGGTGGAATCGGTGTGGCCCATCACGTCGATCAGGCTGTTGGGATAGGTCACCAGGCTGTTGGCGATCGTATCCAGCGTGCGCTGGAATTCCGGCTTCACCGTGCTGCTGTCCACATCGAAGGTCACGCCATTGGGCAGATTGACCAGAATGGCCTGGCCATCGGGCGTTTCGGAAACATCCACGCCGCTGCCCGCGGTCTGTTCCTTCAGTTCCTTGATCTGCTTGTCCATCGTGTAGCCGACCGCTGCGCCAGCCACGCCGCCGATCCCCGCACCGATGATACGGCCGGTCTTGCCGCCGATCAGGCCGCCCAGAAGGTAACCGCCCAGCGCGCCGCCCACGCCGCCGATCGCCGTGCGCGAGACTTTCTTCTCGCCCGTGTTCGGATCGGTCACGCAAGCGGTGGTGGAGAGCAGCGCAATTGCTGCGAAACTCGAGATGAAAAGGCGCGATTTCCTCATGGTGAAGGCTCCTTTCTGTTCTTGCGCGGGCGAAAGGGGGGAGAATGCCCGCGTCAATTCCTGCTGCCTTTCCGGTCTTTACTCTTACATGAACGGATTGGAACCCGCCCAGGCACAATGGGCGGGTTGAGCGATTTGCGGGGCGGCCAGAATCTGCTAGCGATGCGGTGTGACACCTTTCCCCTGGATCGACGTCCTGATCATCGCAGGACTGATTTTGCTCAATGGCCTGTTCGCCATGTCCGAACTGGCTATCGTTTCTGCGCGCCCGGCGCGCCTGCAAGTTGCAGCTGAAAAGGGCAGCAAGGCCGCCAAGGCCGCGCTGGCGCTGGAGGCCGATCCGGGCAAGTTCCTCTCCACCGTCCAGATCGGCATCACGCTGGTGGGCATCATTGCCGGTGCCTATTCAGGGTCGAGCCTCGGCGGCCCTGTGGGCGAAAGGCTGGGCTTGCTGGGCGTCCCGGACAAGGTGGCGGACGAAGTCGGCTTTGCGCTGGTGATTGTGCTCACGACCTATTTCAGCCTGGTGGTGGGCGAACTGGTGCCCAAGCAATTCGCCCTGCGTGCGGCAGAGCCGATTGCCCTGCTGATGGCGCGGCCGATGGAAATCCTGTCCAAGGTGGCGGCGCCCTTCGTGTGGCTGCTCGACAAGTCGTCCGCCACGCTGATGCGGCTGCTGCGTATCGGCCATCGCGGCGAACATGGGCTGACGGCGGAAGAGCTGCAGATGATCTTCGCCGAGGCGACCCGCTCGGGCGCCATCGAGGAAGACGAACGCGCGATTATGGCGGGAATCATGAAGCTCGCCAGCCGCCCGGTGCGCGAATTGATGACTCCGCGCACCGAACTCGACTGGATCGACCGGGCTTCGAGCGAGGCGGAGATCCGCGAGACGATTGCCGCCTCGCCTCATTCGCTGCTGCCGGTGGCCGAAGGCTCGCCTGACAAGATTCTCGGCGTGGTGAAAGTACGTGAAGTGCTGGCGCTGATGCTGACGAAGAAGCGCTTCGATCTCGACAGCCTGCTGCGCAAGCCCGAAGTGATTCCCGACCAGCTGGACGCGATGGACGCGCTGCGCATGCTTCAGCAATCGGGCACCGGCATGGCCATGGTGCATGACGAATATGGCCATCTCGAAGGCATCGTTACACCGGCGGATCTGCTGATGGCGCTGGTGGGAACTTTCGTCAGCCATCAGGATGAAGGCGACATGCCGCAGCTCATCGAGCGGGCGGACGGCTCGCTGCTGATCGCGGGCTTCATGCCGGCTGACCTCATGGCGGAACGGCTGGGCATCGAACTGCCGGAAGACCGGGAATATGCCACTGCCGCCGGTTTCGTCCTCGCCGTGCTCAAGAAGCTGCCGGCCGAAGGCGAAGTGTTCGAGGCGCAGGGCTGGCGTTTCGAGGTCGTCGACATGGACGGGCTCAGGATCGACAAGCTGCTGGTGAGCGAGCTGAAAGAGCCCGAGCCCGATACGGGGGATTGAGGCAAAACAAAAAAGGCCCGCCGAAGCGGGCCTTTTTCATAATCTGTCGGTGCCGATCAGCCCTGTTCGGGGATCACGGCCTGCGCTTCGCGTCCGTCGCCCTGGGGGGCGGAGACGATGGCGCGGGTGACCGTGCCCTTGTCCACCGTGTTGGTCTGCGTATCGCCCACGGCGGAGCGGATGCCGGCTTCGGCCGAGCCCGCCTTGTCGAGCGCGCTGGTTTCCACGCTGGAACGCGGCGCCGTGCCGCCGAACAGTGTGTCGAGCGCCTGCTGGCTGGCAGTGCCTTCGGCCGGGCGCGGGGCGCCGGGGGCGGGGGGCACGAGGTTGAAATCGGGCGGAACCACCAGCGGCGCCTGGCGCTGCACCGCGAATTCGTCGGGACGGGCGCGGTTGAAGATGCCGCCGCCGCTGCCGCAGGAAGCCAGCATGGCCGAACCGGCCAGCAGCAGGAGGATGGTGGTGGTCTTGCGCATCAATTCGTCTCCGGGGCCGTCTCGGCGCTCGTGTGAGCAGGCTTTTCGCGCAGGAAGATCGCGCGGGCAAGGATAATCACGACACCGATGCTGATCGCGGCATCGGCGATGTTGAAGATCATGAAGGGCCGCCATTCCCCGAAATGGAGGTCGGCATAGTCGATCACATAGCCATAGACGGTGCGGTCACGGATGTTGCCCAGTGCGCCGCCCAGCACGAAGGCCAGCGGCAGGATGTCCCACAGCTTGCGCTCGCGCAGCATCCACACCAGCACCACCAGCGCGATCAGGCCGGTCATCGCCACCAGGCCCCAGCGCATTTCGGCCGAAGTGGCCTGCAACATGCCCAGCGAGACGCCGAAATTCCGCGTCCAGGTGAAGTTGAAGAAGGGCAGGATCTCGATCTGGCCGCCAGGCTGGCTGCGCAGGGCGAGGGGCCCCAGCATCAGGCCCTTCACCCACAGGTCGAGCGCCAGCACGGTGGCTGCAAGGCCGAAGCCGTAAAGGCGGTTGCGGGTGACGGCGGTCATCAGGCGGCGTCCATTTCGGCAACCACGCTCTCGCAGCGGTCGCACAGGGCGCCGTCTTCCGCCACTTCGGGCAGATGGCGCCAGCAGCGGCCGCATTTGTGCTTGGAGGTGGCTGTCACGATCACATCATCGCCCTTAGCGTGCGTGACTGACGCGGTGATGAACAGCTCGGCCAATTGCGCTTCGTCGAAAGGCAGCGGGCCTTCCGGCAGGGTCACTTCGGCCTGCAGGCTGGAACCCAGCGTCTTGTCGCGGCGCAGCGGTTCGATTGCCTCGGTCACCTTCTGGCGCAACTCGCGCAGGCCCTTCCAGTCCGCCATGGCGGCATGGGCTTCCGGCAGTTCCGGCCAGACCAGCAGATGCACGCTGTCGCTGCCCGGATATCGGCTCTGCCACACTTCTTCCGAGGTGAAGACCAGCACCGGCGCCGCATAGCGGATCAGCGCGTGGAACAGAGTGTCCAGCACGCTGCGATAGGCGCGGCGGCGCGGGTCCCCCGAAACACCATCAAACACAGCATCGCAATAGAGGCTGTCCTTGCGGATATCGAAGAAGAAGGCCGAAAGGTCTTCATTGCAGAAATCGGTCAGCGCGCGGACATAGGCGTTGAAGTCGAAGGCGTCGGTCGCGCGGCGCAGTTCGGTATCGAGATCGCGCAGCAGGGCGAGCATGTAATGCTCCAACTGCGGCATTTCTTCCACCGGCAGGCGTTCTTCCTCGGTGAAGCCGTCCAGCGCGCCCAGCAGATAGCGGAAGGTGTTGCGCAGCTTGCGATACTGGTCGGCCACGCCCTTGAGGATCTCGTCCCCGATGCGGTGATCTTCGGTGTAATCGACCGAGAGCGCCCAAAGGCGGATGATGTCCGCGCCATATTGCTCCATCACCTTCAGCGGGCTGACGGTGTTGCCGAGCGACTTGGACATTTTCATGCCCTTGGCATCCATGGTGAAGCCGTGGGTCAGAACAGCCTTGTAGGGCGCATGGCCGCGCGTGGCGCAGCTTTCCAGCAGGGAGGACTGGAACCAGCCGCGATGCTGGTCGCTGCCTTCCAGATAAAGGTCCGCCGGCGGGCCTTCATAGCCTTCGGGGCGTAGCAATTCGGGCCAGCGGCCGCTTTCCAGCACGAAGGCATGAGTGCTGCCCGAATCGAACCACACGTCCAGAATGTCGGTGATCCGCTCGTAATCCTCGAGCTTGTAATCACTGCCGAGCAGTGTCTGTGCGTTTTCGTCATCCCAGGCATCCACGCCCTGTTCGCGCACGGCGGCGACGATGCGGGCATTGACGGCGGGATCGTTGAGATATTGGCCGGTCTTGCGATCGACGAACAGGGTGATCGGCACGCCCCAGGCGCGCTGGCGCGACAGCACCCAGTCCGGGCGGCCTTCCACCATGCTGCCGATGCGGTTGCGGCCCTTGTCGGGCACGAAGCGGGTTTCCGCGATGGCCTTCAGCGCCACTTCGCGCAGCGTACCGCTATCGGCGGCAACCGCCGCAGCCACGGCGCCGCCGATGCCGTCAAGCGGGGCGACCGGGAATTCCAGCGTGGCCAGCGGGCGGTCCATCGGCACGAACCATTGCGGCGTGCAGCGGAAGATCACCTTGGCCTTGCTGCGCCAGCTATGCGGATAGGAATGCTTGTAATCCGCCGATGCGGCCAGCAGCCCGCCTGCTTCGCGCAGGTCCGAACAGATCGGGCCATCGGGCGCGTTGAACTTGGGATTGATGACGCTCATCGAGCGTTCGTCGGTGCGCGGCAGCCACGCCCAGTCCTCGCGATAGCGGCCATCGGCCTCCACCACGAATTTCGGCTCGATCCCATGCGCCTTGCACAGGTCGAAATCGTCCTCGCCATGGTCGGGCGCCATATGGACGAGGCCGGTGCCGCTGTCGGTGGTGACGAAGTCGCCGGGCAGGAAGGGGCGCGGTTCGGCATAGAAGCCGCCGAGATGATGCATCGGATGGCGGGCAACGGTGCCGGCGAGTTGAGCACCTATCCACCAGCTATCACCTTCGGGTCGGGCAGGCGTGTCGAAACCTCGGCCAAGCCGCTTTTCTAGTTCTTCGACGAGACCCGCTGAAACGAGGAGACGCTTATCTCCATCCACAACCATCACGTATGGGACCTCCGGCCCATAGGCCAAAGCCTGGTTCACCGGGATCGTCCAAGGGGTCGTCGTCCAGATCACCGCATAGGCGCCGATCAGTTCCTTGATCGGGCTCTCGGTGATCTCGAAGGCCACGTCGATCTGGGTCGAGACGATGTCCTCATACTCGACCTCGGCCTCGGCCAGCGCGGTCTTCTCGACCGGCGACCACATCACCGGCTTGGCGCCGCGATAGAGCTGGCCGGCTTCCGCGAATTTAAGCAACTCGCCCACGATGGTGGCTTCGGCCTGGAAATCCATGGTCAGATAGGGATGGTCCCAATCGCCGTTCACGCCCAGGCGCTTGAGCTGTTCGCGCTGCACATTCACCCAGTTCTGGGCATAGGCGCGGCATTCGGCGCGGAATTCCTTTGCGGGAACCTCGTCCTTGTTCTTCTTCTTCTTGCGGTATTCTTCCTCGACCTTCCACTCGATGGGCAGGCCGTGGCAGTCCCAGCCGGGCACATAGGGCGCGTCCTTGCCCAGCAGGCTCTGGGTGCGGACCACCATGTCCTTCAGGATGTGGTTCAGCGCATGGCCGATATGCATGTCGCCATTCGCATAGGGTGGGCCATCGTGCAGGATGAATTTTTCCGCGCCCGCGCGGGCGGCGCGCAGCTTTTCATACAGCCCATCGGCCTGCCAGCGCGCAAGAATGCCCGGCTCCTTCTCGGGGAGGCCGGCCTTCATCGGGAAATCGGTCTTCGGAAGGAAAACCGTGGGACGATAATCGCGCTGTTCTGACATGGCTGCGCCGTTAGAGCAAAGAACCGGCCTGATAAAGACTATTGGGACTGCCTGCGTCTTTCGAGCCCCGCTTCGGCCCGCTCTATTTCATCGTCGCGTCTCTTATCCAGCGAGGGATGCAGGGCGGGGCCCACGGTCCACATGTCGTCGATCAGGATATGGCCGTTGAAAGTGGAGGGAATCTCGCCGATCTGTTCGGGCAGGGAAAGGCCGCCCAGCGGCGATCCATCGCGCGCGGGCGGGGCGATCATCATGTGCCCGCCCTGTGCCTCCATCCGCTGGATCAGGCGATTGGGCCAGCCCCACAGGAAGAGGCTGTTTTCCATCGTCACCAGCATGGTACCGCCGCGGCAGCTGTCGGGCAGGGCGCCGGTCCAGCCACCGAGCATATAGTCGCTCTGGCAGGCCTTCGCGCCTTCCACGCTGAAGGCCCAGGCATTGGGGAAATGTTCGGCAATGCGGCGGATGGCGGGGGTGTCGCCCGAAAAACCGTCGCGCGAATTGTCCACGTCGCGCAGCGATCCGCGCAGGGTGCGGGCCAGCTGGTCCACATCCGAGGGCGTGAAGCCGGTGAGGTTGAACAGGATCGGCGTATCGGGAAAACCCGCCAGCAATTCGTCCAGCGAAGGCATGGCGCCCACGCCCTTGCCGCGCAGTGGGAAGCTCTTGCCGCCATCGGCAGTGTAGCCATAGCCGATATCGAGCTGCTTCAGCTCGTCCATCGTCCGCTTGCGCACTTCGCCCTTGCCATCCGTCCGGCAATCGAGCGCTGTATCGCGGAACACGGCGAATTTGCCGTCCGCCGTGGGGACGAGGTCCACTGCCAGCATGCCTGCGCCAAGGCGCCGGGCCTGGGCGAGCGAGGGCAGGCTATTCTCGATGAACTCATGCACCGGCGGTTCGATTGCGGCAGCGCTGCAGCCGTTGGGGCCCGTGCCGGCGGCATATTGGCCGATGCCGCGATGGGCGACCTTCCACGGCGTGCCGCGCGGCGCGTCGGCCAGCCAGCTTGCATTGGTGAAGGTCAGCGCCACGAAGCCGAGCGCCAGCACCATCCCGGCCCCGGTGAGCCAGGCTTTTCGATTACCCCCCATGATTCCCCCCGAATCGCGATCAGGCGCCGCTGCGCCACGCCATCAGCTGCCGATAGGGCATGCTGCGGGTGAATTCATCCCAATGCGTGTACCAAATGGTAACATCGCCGCCCCAGGGCGGGCTCCAGTCCCGTTCGGGCTGCGAACCGAGCGCGGCAGCCGTCTTTTCGCTGCCCGCATTGCCTTTCAGGATGCAGTGCATGACCAGATCGTGCCCCAGCGCTTCCTTGCACCAGACCAGAGCGGCGGCGGCGCCTTCCACGGCATAGCCGCGGCGCTGATGTTCCGGGAAAATCGCCCAGCCCACTTCGAAACCGGGCCAGCCCGGCGGGGCGAAGGGGCCGAGGCGGCCGATAGTCTCGCCCGTTTCCTTCAGCGTGACCACCCAATTGCCGAAGCCTTCCAGCGACCAGCTGCCATTGATCATGGCCATGGAACGCCACGCCTCTTCGCGTGTCAGGCCGCGCCCCTCGCGCGAGATGGTGCGGGCGAATTCGTCCTTCGCCAGCGCTTCCATGAAGGGTTCGCGGTCGGACGGCCGAAAACCGCGCAGCAGCAGCCTTTCGGTTTCCACCACGGGAATATCGGCCATGGCCGGGGCTCTCAGGCCAGCAATTCGCGCGCGCGGTCGCAGTCGCGATTCATCTGCGCGATCAGTGCGTCGAGCGAATCGAACTTCGCCTCCGGCCGCAGGAAGTGGCGGAACTGCACTTCGATCTCGCGATCGTAGAGATCGGAGGAGAAATCGAAGAAATGCGGTTCGAGCAGTTCGATCGGCGGCTCGAATTGCGGGCGGATGCCGATATTGGCGGCGCCTTTCAGCTGCTCGCCCGTATCCAGCACGGTGCCGGTGATCGCATAGACGCCGAAACGCGGGCGCAGATAGGCGCCCAGTGCCATGTTGGCGGTGGGAAAGCCGATTTCCCGGCCGCGCTTGTCGCCATGCTGCACAGTGCCGCGCACGGCGAAGGGGCGGGTCAGCAGGCGAGTGGCCACGTCGCATTCCCCGGCCTTGAGCGAATCGCGGATGCGGCTGGAAGACACGACCATGCCGCTTTCCATCACTTCGGGCACGGCGCGCGCGGCGATGCCATGGGGCTTGCCCAGCGCGATCAGCGTTTCGCGATTGCCGTCGCGGCCCTTGCCGAAAGTGAAATCCTCACCCGTGACCACGCCGGCCGCGCCGATGCGCTTGGCCAGCAGGGTGCAGACGAAATCGTCGGCATGGGTGGTGGCGAGATCCTCGTCGAAATGGAACACCAGCATGGCATCCGCCCCGGCGGCGGTGAACATTTCCTCGCGCTGGTCCAGCGTCGTGAGGCGGAAGGGCGGCACATGCGGCGCGAAATGGCGGATGGGATGCGGGTCGAACGTGGCGATGATCGCCGGGCGGCCTTCGCTGCGTGCCCATTCCACCGCTTCCCTGACCACGGCCTGATGGCCCAGGTGGAAGCCGTCGAAATTGCCCAGCGCCACGATCGCGCCGCGCAGGTTTTCGGGGATCGGCTGGCGGTGGTCGAGGCGCATCAGGGGCGTTTCTCCAGTGTAACGAAGGCGTAGGGCGGCCAGCCATCGGCGGCGGGATGGTCTTCGCGCGCAATCTCGCGCCATTCGGGGCCGGGATAGGGCATGTGGACGTCGCCCTTCGTATCCTCGTGCACCTCGGTCAGTTCGAAGCGGGTGGCCAGGGGCTCGAACAGGGCGAAGATTTCCGCCCCGCCGATCACGGAAACATCGCCATCGCCCGCCAGCGCCAGCGCTTCCTCCACCGAATGCGCCACTTCCGCGCCCTCGGCCTGCCATGCGGCATCGCGGGTCAGCACGATATGGCGGCGGCCGGGCAGCAGGCCGGGCAGGCTTTCGAAAGTCTTGCGGCCCATTACCATCGGCGTACCCATGGTCAGCCGCTTGAACCGCCTGAGATCGGCGGAAATCTGCCAGGGAACCCGGCCATCGATGGCAATTGTCCCATCGCTCGCACGTGCAACGATGAATAAAATGTCGCGCGCCATCAGCGGATCACCTTCGTCACATGGCCCATCTTGCGGCCTTCGCGCGCCTCGCTCTTGCCGTACAGGTGCAGGTGGTTCGCCCCGTCCAGCAGGATGGGCAGCACGTCCAGTGCTTCGTCGCCGATCAGATTGTCCATCACCACCTGCGCGCCGGTGAGCGAGGTATCGCCCAGTGGCAGACCGCAGATCGCGCGGATGTGGTTTTCGAACTGGCTCGTCACCGCGCCTTCGATGGTCCAGTGCCCCGAATTGTGCACCCGGGGCGCCATTTCGTTGAATACCGGGCCGTCATCCGTGGCGAAGAATTCGCAGGAGAGCACGCCGACATAGCCAAGCTCTTCCGCCATGCGCGCGGCAAAGTGACGGGCTTCGGCCACTTGGGCCTGCACCGCAGGCGATCCCGGCACGGTCGAAGTGGCCAGGATGCCGCCGACATGGACGTTTTCGGCGCTATCCCAGAAGCGAATCTCGCCATCGAGGCCGCGCACCAGAATCACAGAGAATTCCGCGGCGAAAGTCACGAAGCCTTCCAGCACGCAGGCATGGCGGCCAATCTCCTGCCAAAGCTGTGCCGGGTCTTCTCCGCCGGAAAGGCGGATCTGGCCCTTGCCGTCATAGCCGAGGCGATTGGTCTTCAGGATCGAGGGCGTGCCGATCTCGGCAATTGCCGCCGCAAGCTGTTCTGGCGATTCGACCAGCGCGAAGGGCGCGGTTACCCCGCCGCAATCGCGTGCGAAATTCTTCTCGTTGCTGCGCGACTGGGCAATTTCCAGCACCTTCGGGCCGGGGCGCAGCGGGGCGATGTCCGCGATCATCGCCAGCGGGCCGGCGGCGACGTTTTCGAACTCGTAAGTGATGACGTCGCATTGCGCGGCGAAATCGGCCAGCGCCTGTGTGTCGTGCCAGTCGGCACGGGTCAGTCGGGCGGAAACCTCGCCCGCCACGCTTTCCGTCTCCGGCGCGTAGATATGGCAATTATAGCCGAGCTGGGCGGCCGAAACCGCCATCATGCGGCCGAGCTGGCCGCCGCCGAGAATGCCGATTGTGGCGCCGGGAAGAAGCATGGACCTCGCTCTAGTCGTCGGAAGGCTTTTCCGCCACCGATGCCGTATTGGCCGCGCGCCAGGCCTTCAGCCTGTCCGAAAGGGCGGGGTCAGACAAGGCGAGGATCGCGGCGGCATGAAGTCCGGCGTTGGTCGCGCCCGCTTCGCCAATGGCCAGTGTGCCCACGGGAATGCCTGCCGGCATCTGGACGATGGAAAGCAGGCTGTCTTGCCCGGACAGCGCCTTGGACTTCACCGGAACGCCCAGCACGGGCAGGTGAGTGAGCGAGGCGACCATGCCCGGCAGATGCGCCGCGCCGCCTGCACCCGCGATAATCACGTGGAAGCCCTGCGCTTCGGCCGACCGGGCAAAATCGAACATGCGTTCGGGCGTGCGATGGGCGGAAACGATTCGCGCATCGTAAGCGACACCCAGATCGTCGAGCACCTTGGCGGCGCATTGCATGGTCGGCCAGTCCGATTGGCTGCCCATGATGATCGCCACTTTCGGCGCCCCGCTCGGTGCAGTCGCTTCCCCCATCTTACCTGTCCTTCAGATAGTGCCGTTCGCCCGGCACCAGGGCATCGTCGAAATCATAGACGATGGGCTGGCCGGTCGGGATTTCGAGCCCGGTGATATCATCGTCGGAAATGCCCGACAGATGCTTCACCAGCGCGCGCAGCGAATTGCCATGTGCGGCGACGATCACTGTCTTGCCTGCGGAAAGCTCAGGCAGGATGGTGCTTTCGTAATAGGGCAGCACGCGGGCGATAGTGTCCTTCAGGCTTTCGGTCGCCGGCACGTCGATCCCGGCATAGCGCGGATCGGAAGCCAGGTCGAAAGGCCCGCCCGCATCCATCGGCGGGGGCGGCACGTCGAAGCTGCGACGCCAGATCTTCACCTGCTCGTCGCCATGCTTGGCGGCGGTCTCCGCCTTGTCGAGCCCGGTCAGCCCGCCATAGTGGCGCTCGTTCAGGCGCCAGTCCTTGGTTTCGGGAATCCACAGGCGGCCGCAATGGCGCAGCACGATATGCAGGGTGCGGATCGCGCGGGTCTGCAGCGAAGTGAAAGCGCGGGTGGGCAGCAGGCCCTTGGCGCCCAGCAATTCGCCCGCGGCGCGCGCTTCGGCGATTCCCTGATCGGTCAGGTCCACGTCCCACCAGCCGGTGAATCGGTTTTCCAGGTTCCACTGGCTCTGGCCATGACGGACTAGGATAAGGCTGGCGCGGGGGGTGGACACGGGCAATCTGCTCCTGCTCTCGGTCGGGAGCACGTCGCCCTAGCTTTTCGAAGCCTCTTTGGGAAGTGCGGCGTTTTCGCCCCGATCCGCGCTGCCGTCCTGCATTTCGCGCGTCTCCATCTCGCGGGACTGCGCCTTGCGGCGGCGCAGGTTTTCGCGGAGCTTGGCGGCAAGCCGTTCTTCTCGGGTAAGGGTGGCGGGATCGTCCTTCATTGCGAAAGGCATTGCCGCAGCCGGGCAGTGCTTGACAAGCCCTGCCGGCCCCGCCAATAGCGCGCCCCTGCCGGACAGGGCTTTTGCGCCTTGCCCCGCATATGAAATGGTTGGCTGCTGTAGCTCAGTGGTAGAGCGCATCCTTGGTAAGGCTGAGGTCGGGAGTTCAATCCTCCCCAGCAGCACCATTTCCCTACTTTCCTGAAAGAACTTCCGGAACGTGGCCCAAAAGCGAAGGGCCCCGGCTTGCGCCGAGGCCCCGGGGCCGGTGCGGATGCGTCGGGCCGCCCGGCCCGATTATGCGGCGTCAGTAGAAAACACCGTAATAACGATAGAGGCTGCTGCCATAGGCCGTGTCGAATGCGGGCGGCTCGTCGCCCGTGTAATAGGGCGCATCGCGCAGCTTTTCCTTGTCGATCGCCACGACATAGCCGTCCTTTTCGGTGTCGTAATCCAGCGCATCCCAGGGAATCGGGTGATAGCTTTCGCCCAGGCCCAGAAAGCCGCCGAAGCTCATCACGGCATATTTCACCTGCCCGCTGCGCTTGCCGATCATCAGGTGATTCACATGGCCAAGCCTGTCGCCATCGGTGGAATAGACCGCCGTGCCATCGACCTTGTCGGACGAGATGAGGTCATGGGTCTCGTCATCTTCCAGAGGGCGAGTGCCGGTGGAGCCGGTCGCGAAGGTGTCGTTGGTCATCTGGTTCATGTCGCATCTCTCCGTTGGGTTGGAGGCGATATGGCGGCGCGATGCATCCGCCTCGCCCATGAAGAACCAACGGGAGGCCATGCGACCTGTTCCGGCGCTCACCGCAGGCAGGGCGCGGACCGGCGAGGAATGGGCGTCAGGCGCGCAGATCGGCCCATTCAGGGTGCCGCTGGAACTGGGCGGCGACATAGGAACATTGCGGCACGATTCGGAAACCCTGCTCGCGCGCATCGGCGATCAGCGCTTTCACCAGTTCGCTCGCAATGCCGCGTCCGCCGATCTCCTTGGGCACGAGAGTATGATCGACCGTGCGGATATCGTCCTGCTGCACCCATGTCAGGCGGCCGATGAAGTGACTGTCCGCCGGATGGGCGCGATATTCGCCATGGTCGCCATGATCGATGCGGGTGATGGATAAGCCTTCCATGGGGATGCTCCTTCTGCCTTCGCGGGAATCTTGCACATGGCCCGGCCCGGGTCCATGGCGCTGCCATGCAGTTCCTCTCCGACAATGCGGCGCGCGTGCATCCGGCAGTGTGGGCGGCAATGCAGGCAGCCGATTCGGCGGACCGGCCCTATGACGGCGATGCCGTGTCACAGCGGATGGACGAGGCATTTTCGGCCCTGTTCGGGCGCGAGGTGGCGGCGATCTGGGTGGCCACCGGCACGGCGGCCAATTGCCTTGCGCTCACTACCATGGTGCAGCCCCATGGCGGCGTGATCTGCCACCGCGAGGCCCATATCGAAATGGACGAGTGCGGCGCACCGGGCTTTTTCCTCCATGGCGCCAAGCTGCTGCTGGCCGATGGGGAAGGGGCGAAGCTGACGCCGGAAAGCATCGGCGCGGTGCTGGCGGGCATTACGCGCGGCGTGCATCAGGTGCCGGCGCAGGCGATCTCGATCACGCAGGCGAGCGAATATGGCCGGGCCTATTGTCCGGATGAACTGGCGGCGATCGGCGCGCTGGCGAAGAGCCACGACCTTGGCCTGCATATGGACGGCGCACGCTTTGCCAATGCCACCGCTTTCCTTGGCTGCTCGCCGTCCGAATCGGCCGGGCCGGTCGACGCGCTGAGCTTCGGCTGCGTGAAGAATGGCGGGATGGATGCCGAGGCAGTGGTGTTCTTCGATCCTGCTCAGGCCGACCTTGCCCGCTGGCGGCGCAAGCGGGCCGGGCATTTGCAGTCCAAGGGTCGTTACCTGGCGGCACAAGTGCTCGCGCTGGTCGAAAAAGGCCTGTGGCTGGAAAATGCCCGCGCGGCCAATGCGGCGGCGCTGGAAGTGGCGAGCGGCGCGCTGGATCGCCTGCTCCATCCGGTGGAGGCGAACGAGGTGTTCCTGCGCATGGACGGCGCGGAACGCGCGGCCCTGCGGGCGCAGGGCTTCGCTTTCTATGACTGGGACGATGCCTCCGTCCGTATGGTCACGGCGTGGGATACGAAGGCTGAACACGCAGGCGCGCTGGCAAAGGCGATTGCCGCCCTATGAGCGAGACGCCTGCCGACGGCGCCGCCCAACCCCTGCTGCGGCCCGCCATCGTCATTCCCTTCACGCTGACCGCCCTGATCTGGGGCGCGACGTGGTTTGCGATCAAGGATCAGCTCCACGCCGCGCCGCCCAGCTGGTCGGTCACCTGGCGTTTCATCGTCGCGGCCATCGGCATGGGTGTGCTGGTGCTGGCGCGCGGGCAGAGTTTCCGCCTGAGCCGCGGAGGGCACGTTGTGGCCGCCCTATTCGGGCTCACTCAGTTCTGCCTCAATTTCAACCTGCTCTACCGGGCCGAGGCCTATCTCACATCGGGCATCGTCGCGGTGATGTTCGCCATGCTGATGCTGCCCAATGCGCTGCTGGGGCGGGTCTTCCTGGGGATCAGGGTGACGGCCCGCTTCGTTGTGGGAACGCTGGTGGCGCTGGCGGGGATCGGCCTGTTGCTGCTGCACGAAGCGCAGGTGGCGTCACTGGCCGGCGGGCTGGCGCGCGGCGGGGTCGTCACCGGTATCGTGCTGGCCTGTGCGTCGATTCTCGCGGCGTCGGCGGCCAATGTGATGCAGGCCGGGCAGACGGCCCGGCGGCAACCGATTCTCGCCATGCTGTTCTGGGCGCTGCTGTGGGGCGCCGTGGGCGATTTCTGCATTGCCTGGGTGCTCGCAGGCCCGCCTGTGCTGCCGCTGGATGCGCGCTATCTCGCCGGGGTGCTCTATCTGGGAATCATGGGGTCGGTCGTGACCTTCCCGCTCTATTTCACCCTGATCCGCGAGCTTGGGCCGGGCCGCGCGGCCTATAATGGCGTGGTGGTGCCGATTGTCGCCATGCTGATCTCGACTCTGGCGGAAGGCTATCGCTGGTCGCTGCTTTCGGCTGCCGGGGCGGTGCTGGCGCTGCTGGGCATGGTGCTGGCGTTGAGGGCGCGCAGCCCTTCGCGATAAGTGGGGTATGCGGGCTTCCAGCCAAGCACGCGCTTGGCCTTGCCATTCGCGATGCGGCGGTTTTCCGTGTAGAAGGCCAGCGCCTGCTCGCTCAACCCGGCATCTTCCAGCGCAACCAGCGGCGGCAGGGGCGCGCCCAGCAGGCGGCAGGCTTCCTCGATCACCTCGTTCTGCGAACAGGGATAATCGTCGGCCAGATTATAGGCTCCGGCTGGCGCGTTCACGGCCTTCACCACGCCGCTGGCAATGTCTGTCACATGCACCCGGCTGAACATCTGCCCCGGTACGTCGATCCGCCGCGCCTTGCCTTCGCGCACCCGGTCCAGCGCGCTGCGGCCCGGTCCGTAGATACCGGGCAGGCGGAACACATGCGCGCCCAGTTCCAGCCAGCGCGTATCGATTGCGGCCCGCGCCGTGCGCCTGCCGCCGCCGGTCGGCGCGCCCTCGTCGATCCAGGCCCCGCCAGTGTCGCCATAGACGCCGGTGGAAGAGAGATAGCCAAGCCAGCGGCCTGCCAGCGCCGGGCCATAGCGTTGCAGCACCGGGTCCAGCCCGCTCTCGGGATCGGGTGGGACGGAAGAAATCACATGGCTGGCCAGATCCAGCGCCTCGTGCACGCCGTGCTCGTCATCGAAGGCGATATTGCCGCTTCTGCCCGTTGCATCGACCTGCCAGCCCTGCGCCCGCAGGTCTCTGGCGATGAAGCCGGCCGTGTAACCAAGGCCGAAGATCAGGAAATGGGCCATGCCGCCAATCTAGCCATTGGATGCGGCCTGCAAAGCACTTAAGTGAAAAAGCATGGATATCGTGACCAATCCCGAGATGGCCGACGCGGCCGAGACGCCCCATGCCCCGATCATCGTCATGCGCGAAGAATACCGCCCGCCCGCATGGCTGGTGCCCGAAGTGTCGCTCGATTTCTCGCTTGGGCTTGAGAAGACGCGGGTCCGCGCCACGCTGAAAGTGGCGGCCAATCCCGAGGCGGCAAAGGATGGAACGATCCGCCTCAATGGCGACGGCCTCTCTCCGCTGGAAGTGCTTGTGGATGGCGAGGCAGTGAATAGCTGGCGGCTCGAACGCGGCGATCTGCTGATCGCGCTGCCGGGCGAGGCGCACTCGCTGGAAATCGTCACCGAGATCGATCCCGCGCAGAACACTCAGCTGATGGGCCTCTATGCCTCCAACGGCATGCTGTGCACCCAGTGCGAGGCGGAAGGCTTCCGCCGCATCACCTTTTTCCCCGACCGCCCCGACGTGCTGAGCACCTATCGCGTGCGCATGGCGGGCGACAAGGCGGCTTTCCCCGTGCTGCTTTCCAACGGCAACCGCGAAGCCGCTGGCGAGAATGCGGACGGCAGTCATTGGGCCGAATGGCACGATCCGTGGCCCAAGCCCTGCTATCTCTTCGCGCTGGTGGCGGGCGATCTAGTCGCCAATCGCGGCAGCTTCACCACTATGAGCGGACGCGCAGTCGAATTGAACATCTGGGTGCGCCCCGGCGATCTCGACCGGACGGACCATGCCATGCGCTCCCTCATCAAGAGCATGGAGTGGGACGAGCAGGTCTTCGGCCGCGAATATGATCTGGACCTGTTCAACATCGTCGCCGTCAGCGATTTCAACATGGGGGCGATGGAGAACAAGGGGCTCAACGTCTTCAACACCCGCTATGTGCTGGCGGACCCGGAAACCGCGACCGATGCCGATTATGACGGCATCGAAAGCGTGATCGCCCATGAGTATTTCCATAATTGGTCGGGCAACCGCGTCACCTGCCGCGACTGGTTCCAGCTCTCATTGAAAGAGGGCTTCACCGTGCTGCGCGACCAACTGTTCAGCCAGGACATGGGGTCCGAGGCCGTCAAGCGGATCGAGGATGTGCGCGTGCTGCGCGCGGCGCAGTTCCCCGAGGATTCGGGCCCGCTCGCCCATCCGATCCGGCCGGATTCCTATCAGGAAATCTCCAATTTCTACACCGCGACCGTCTACAACAAGGGCGCGGAAGTGATCCGCATGATGCGCACCATGGCCGGCCCGGAGCGGTTCCGGCAGGGCAGCGACCTCTATTTCGACCGCCACGATGGCGAGGCCGCGACCTGCGAGGATTTCGTCAAGGCGATCGAGGAAGGCGCCGGGCTGGACCTCGCGCAGTTCCGCCTGTGGTATTCGCAGGCAGGTACGCCCAAGGTGACCGTGCGGCTGGACCATGCGGGCGATACCGCCACGCTGCATCTGAGCCAGATCGTGCCCGCGACTCCGGGTCAGAAGGTGAAGCAGCCCATGGTGATCCCGCTGCGGCTGGCCCTGTTCGACCGGGCAAGTGGCACGCATCGGGGCGAGGAACTGATTGTGCTGAAGGATGCGGAAGCGCGCTTTGCCTTCAGCGGCTTCAGCGAAGCTCCCGTGCTTTCGATCAATCGCGGCTTTTCCGCCCCGGTCTCGATCGAGCGCGAGATGAGCCATGACGATCTCGTCTTCCTTGCCGCGAAGGATGACGATCCCTTCGCCCGCTATGAAGCGATGCAGGAACTCACCGTGGGCCATCTCACGGCGGCTCTGGGCGGCACGCTGGACGATTCCTCGCGCGCTGCCGGCCGCGCGGCGATTGCCACGGCATTGCGGGCGGTGCTGACCGATTCCGCGCTCGACGATCTGATGCGCGGCGAACTGATGTTGCTGCCCAGCCAGACCTATCTTGCCGAACAGATGCTGGTTTCCGATCCCGCCGCTGTCCATGGCGAGCGCGAGGGGCTTAAGGCCTGGCTCGGCGCGCAGCTGGAAGAGGAATTCACTGCCCTCCACGCCCGCGCCTCCGCCGTGCCCTATAGTCTGGAAGCGGAAGCGCGCGGCGCACGCAAGGTGAAGACGCAGGCCCTGGTCTATCTCGCCTCCGCTGTGCCGGAAAAGGCGGCGGAACTGGCCGCTGCCCAGTACCGCGCGGCCGATAATATGACCGACCGTCAGGGCGCTCTGATGGTTCTGGCCGGGCTGGATACGCCTTTGAGGGAAGAATTGCTGGCCGATTTCCACGCCCGCTATGAAGGCAATGCGCTGGTGATCGACAAATGGTTCTCGCTCCAGGCGCAGTCGCTCCACCCGCAGGCGCTGGAACATGTGAAGGCGCTGGCGCTGCACGAGGACTTCACGCTCAAGAACCCCAACCGGGTGCGCTCGCTCTACATGGGCTTCGCGGTGAACCCGCATGCCTTCCACGCGGCCGATGGCGAAGGCTATCGGATGATTGCGGATCTGATTCTCGCGCTCGATCCGCTCAACGCGCAGACGGCGGCCCGCTTCGTCCCGCCGCTGGGCCGCTGGCGCCGGATCGAACCGAAGCGGGCGGAAATGATGCGCGCAGAGCTGGAGCGGATTGCGGCGGCGCCGAATCTTTCGGCCGACACGTATGAGCAGGTGACCAAGAGCCTTGGCTGATTCTCTGTCCGAAGCCGTCGAAGTGAATTGCGCCGCCTTGCTGGAAGGCGTGCCGCACGGTTTCCTCGGGCGCCGTGGCGGAATTTCGACCGGGCTCGTCGCCGGGCTCAATGTCGGCTTCGGCGCGGGCGACGATCCGGCCGCCGTGGCGGAGAATCGCCGCCGCGCGGGCGAGGCAGTGCTGCCCGGCGCGCCGCTTGTGGCGGTCCATCAGGTTCATTCGGCGATCTGCGTCACGGTGGAAGAACCGTGGAGCGACGATCATCGTCCCACCGCCGATGCTCTGGTGACGGCAAGGCCCGGCACGCTGCTGGGCATTGTGACTGCCGATTGCGCGCCGATTCTGTTCGCGGATCGTCATGCGGGGGTGGTCGGCGCGGCCCATGCCGGCTGGCGCGGCGCCCATGGCGGCGTCGCCGAAGCGACAGTGGAGGCCATGGAGGCGCTGGGCGCCCGGCGGGATCGCATCGTGGCCGCGATCGGCCCCTGCATCGCGCAGCCGAGTTATGAAGTGGGCGAGGATTTCCGCGGCAATTTCACACCGGAAGATGCGCGCTTCTTCGCACAAGGCAGGCCGGGGCATTTCCAGTTCGACCTCGAATCCTATGTCGCCGCACGCCTTGAAGTCGCCGGTATCGCCGCAGTGGAGGGCCTGGGCCTCGACACCTATAGGCAGGAGGATCGCTTCTTCTCCTTCCGCCGCTCGACCCATCGGGCGGAGCCCAATTACGGGCGCCAATTCTCGCTGATCGGCCTGCCTTTTCCCCTCTAGCTGCAAGAGGGTCGCAAAACCGCCAAAATGCCTGTTGGCATAGGGGCGCCTCTCGTCTATCAGCCCGCCCAAGTCGGCATTGGCAGCAGGCGCTAGACCTGTGTTCTATGCTTGCGGCGGGGGCTTCCTGAACGCGCGACTTTTGTTGGTTTTCCCGGCTTTGCCGGCGGAAGGGTCCGCCGGTACGGCCGACAGGCAAGGCAAGGTTGATGGCAGATACGACTGGCACCGCAGACCCGGCAACGATCGCCGGGACGGAAGGTGAAGGCATCCGGCGCCGGGACTTCATCAATATCGCGGCAGTCGGTGCCGCTGGCGTCGGCGGCATTGCGACGCTCGTTCCCCTGATCAGCCAGATGGCTCCGTCGAAGGACGTGCTGGCCGAGAGTTCGACCGAGGTCGATCTCAGCGCGATCCAGCCGGGTCAGGCGATCAAGGCGATTTTCCGCAAGCAGCCGCTTTTCATCCGTAATCTCACGGCGAAGGAAATCGCAGAGGCGAACGCGGTCGACGCGGCCAGCCTGCGCGATCCCCAGACGCTGGATGAGCGTACCAAGCCGGGCAAGGAAAACTGGCTCATCACCATGGGTGTCTGCACCCACCTCGGTTGCGTGCCGCTGGGCGCCGCCGAAGGCGAGGTGAAGGGCGAGTTCGGCGGTTACTTCTGCCCCTGCCACGGTTCGCACTACGATACCGCGGCTCGCATCCGCAAAGGTCCGGCTCCCAAGAATCTGGAAGTGCCGGAATATGAATTCACCTCCGACACTGTCGTGAAGATCGGCTGAGGCGAAAGAGAGAGATCATGAGCTTTCCCTGGGCAAACCATTACACCCCGTCGCATCCCGTGATGAAGTGGATGGACGAGAAGCTGCCTCTGCCGCGTCTCGTCTATAATGCGGTCGGCGCCGGCTATCCGGTTCCGCGCAACCTCAACTACATGTGGAATTTCGGCGTCCTCGCCGGCTTCTGCCTCATGCTGCAGATCGTCACGGGCGTGATCCTGGCGATGCATTATGCAGCCAATGCGGGCGTCGCCTTCGCCTCGACCGAGCACATCATGCGCGACGTCAACTGGGGCTGGATGCTGCGTTATGCGCACGCCAACGGGGCTTCGGCCTTCTTCGTGGTCGTCTATCTCCACATCTTCCGCGGTTTCTATTTCGGCTCCTACAAGGCGCCGCGCGAAATGATCTGGCTGCTGGGCGTCGTGATCTTCCTGCTGATGATGGCCACCGCCTTCATGGGCTATGTGCTTCCCTGGGGCCAGATGAGCTTCTGGGGTGCCAAGGTGATCACCGGCCTGTTCGGCGCGATCCCGGTCATCGGCGAACCGCTGCAGACCTGGCTGCTGGGTGGCTTTGCTCCCGATAACGCCGCGCTGAACCGCTTCTTCTCGCTGCACTTCCTGCTGCCCTTCGTGATCGCGGGCGTCGTGATCCTGCACATCTGGGCACTGCACATCCCGGGTTCGTCGAACCCCACGGGCGTGGAAGTGAAGACCGAGAGCGATACCGTGCCCTTCCACCCGTATTACACGGCGAAGGACGGTTTCGGGCTGGGCGTGTTCCTGGTGATCTACTGCGCCTTCCTGTTCTTCATGCCGAACCAGCTGGGCCACCCGGATAATTACATTCCGGCGAACCCGCTCTCCACGCCGGCGCACATCGTGCCCGAATGGTACTTCTGGCCGTTCTACGCGATCCTGCGCGCCTTCACTTTCGACATCTTCTTCATTCCTGCGAAGCTGATGGGCGTGCTGGCGATGTTCGCGGCGATCCTGGTGTGGTTCTTCCTGCCCTGGCTGGACAACTCGCCGGTGCGCTCGGGCCACTATCGCCCGATGTTCAAGAAGTTCTTCTGGTTCGGTCTGATCCCGACGATGGCCGTCCTGTTCTATTGCGGCGGCGCTCCGGCTGCAGAGCCCTACGTGATGCTCAGCCAGATCGCCACGGCCTATTACTTCCTCCACTTCCTCGTCGTTCTTCCGCTTGTCGCGCTGATGGAAAAGCCCAAGCCGCTGCCCTTCTCGATCACCGAGGCGGTGCTCGGTTCGGATGACGAAGCGAAGCTGGCGGCGAAGAGCTAAGCGAACAGTCCCGAGGGAAAACGACACATGAACCGCCTCATAGCATCCGTCGCCGTCGGCCTGTTCTTCGTGCTGTCCGCGCTCGCTGCCTTTGTCAGCGGCGCCTACACCGCGATTACCGAGCCGGCCGCGCCGACCGCCGAACACGAGTTCCACAAGACGCCCAAGGAACTGCACCTTGCCAGCGACGGCCCCTTCGGCCGTTTCGACAAGCAGCAGCTCCAGCGCGGCTTCCAGGTCTACAGCGAAGTCTGTTCGGCCTGCCACTCGATGAAATATGTCGCGTTCCGCGATCTTGAGCAGCTCGGTTATACCGAAGCCGAAGTGAAGGCGATTGCCGCCAGCAAGCAGGTGCCGGGCGTCGACCCGAACACCGGCGAGGCGAATAGCCGTCCGGGCCTGCCGACGGACTTCTTCCCGTCGCCCTATCCGAACGACATCGCGGCGCGTGCGGCCAATAACAATGCGGTTCCGCCGGATCTTTCGCTGATGACCAAGGCCCGTCATGACGGTGCGGCCTATGTCTATTCGCTGCTGACCGGTTATGCGAACCAGCCTGCGGAACTGATCAAGAAGTTCCCGGATTCGAAGACGCCGAACGGCCTGCACTACAATCCGTACTTCGCGAATTTGAACCTCGCGATGGCTCCGCCGCTCACCGACGGTCAGGTTACCTTTGCCGATGGTTCGCCCAACACGGTCGATGCCATGGCCAAGGACGTGGCGGCCTTCCTTACCTGGACGGCCGAACCGACCCTCGACAAGCGCAAGCAGACGGGTTGGCCGGTTCTGGGCTTCCTGATCTTTGCTACCGTGCTGTCCTATCTCGCCTACCGGAACATCTGGGCTGAGAAGAAAGCCAAGCACTGAGACCGGTTCGCTGGAATTGAATATCCGAACGCCCCTCCATCCCCGGATGCGAGGGGCGTTCTGTTTCTGAAGCCCGCTTCGGGAAAAGGGGAGCCGTATGACGACCGATGAACTCAAGTCGCTGATTCGTACGGTGCCTGACTTCCCGAAGGAAGGCATTCTGTTCCGCGACATCACCACCCTGCTGGCTGACGGCAAGGGCCTGACGGCAGCGGTGGAGCATATTGCCAGGCGGGCAAACGCAGTCGGCGCGGGCGCGATTGCCGGGCTCGAGGCGCGCGGCTTCATCTTCGGGGCGGCCGTTGCCTCGCTGCTGATGCTGGGCTTCGTGCCCGTGCGAAAAGCCGGCAAGCTGCCGGTCCCGACCCTCGGGATCGATTATGCGCTCGAATATGGCGAAGCGCGGCTCGAGATCGATCCCACGCTTATCCAGCCCGGCGAGCGGGTGATCATCGTGGACGATCTGATCGCCACAGGCGGCACGGCTCTGGCCGCGGCAAAGCTCCTGCGGCAGGCAGGGGCGATAGTGGACCGCGCCCTGTTCGTGATCGACCTGCCGGACCTCGGCGGTGCGGAGGTGCTGCGTGCCAATGGCATCGAGGTCGAGGCACTGATGCAGTTCGAAGGCCACTGATCGCGGCAGGCCCACATCCAGCCCCACGTCCAGCCAGAATGCCGCCAGTCCGAAACGCCGCTATTGACGGACCATGCCCGGCAATGGCAGTGCAGCGCCCTCTGGAACGGGCGGGTATAGCTTAGTGGTAAAGCCCTAGCCTTCCAAGCTAGTTAGGCGGGTTCGATTCCCGCTACCCGCTCCAGCCTTCCCAATCCTGTCGCAGTTGCGCTGGTTGAACCGGTGGGTTCGATTGTCCTGCCCAAAGCCGTTCAGTTGCGCTTCCCTGCAATCTGTTCCTCCTCCCACCAAGCCGACGCAGCACCTGTGGCCTGACCGATGAATCGCCTCGCCGCGAAAACCCGCTCGCCGCGTTGACGCCCTGTTAGGGCCGACTATGCCTTGATGGCTGACGTCTCCAAGCAATCATGGGGTGCGATGCTTTGACGCGGCTTTTTCCGGCTTTCGATCCCTCCCGGCGCCACGCCGCACTGGCAACGGCCCTGCTGATCCTGGCGATCCTGCTGGGGGGCGGAGGCACGCCGAGCCCGCTGCCGGAGCTCTGGCTTGAACTGCTCGCCGCGCTCGCCATGCTCGCATGGCTCTGGCTGCCAGGCCCAATCCGCCTGCCTGCCGATCCGGCCCTGTGGATCGTTGCCGGCCTTGCACTGGCGGTACCGGCGATTCAGCTGGTGCCGCTTCCGCCGGATGTGTGGCAGGCATTACCGGGCCGGGAGGCTCAGGCTGCGGCACTTGCCCTGGTTGGGGAGAAAGACAGCTGGCGCCCGCTCTCCATGTCGCCGCCACGCACGCTGGCCAGCTTGCTCTCCTTCATCCCGCCGCTTACGCTCATGCTGATGGCCGGCGCGCTTCAGCGCCATGAACGGCATCGCCTGCTGGGCGCCATCCTTGCCATGGCGGTTGCCTCTGCGGTCATCGGAGCGTTCCAGCTCAACGCCGGGGGCCAGGCGTTCCGCTTCTACGCTTCCAGCCACGCCACCCTTGTGGGCTTCCAGGCCAATCGCAATGCCACGGCCGATGTCCTGCTGATCGGGCTGCTTGCGCTGGCCGCATTCGCAGCCGGGAAGCGATCACCGCGGGAACCGCATGGCGCCGCCGCAAAGGGGCGGGACGGGTGGTGGCAGATCGGCCTTGCCCTTCTGCTGACGCTGGCCTGCGTCCTCACAGCCTCGCGTACGGGCGTGGCCCTTATCCTGCCTGCCGCGATTGCGGCCTGGGCTATCCTTGCGCTCGATCCGCGCAAGAAATGGAACAGGGCGCTGCCCGCCCTTGCTGCCGGCGCATTGGCGATCGTGGCGGCCGGACTTTTCCTGCTGGGGCGCAACACCGTGCTGCAGCGCGTCGCCGGGCGGTTCGACACGATTGCGGGCGATGGGCGGGAAGGCCTGTGGCGCGATACGCTATATGCCATCGGCCAATATTGGCCGTTCGGCTCCGGTACCGGAACCTTCGTGCCCACGTTTATCGCGCTCGAGCCGCTCGAGGCAGTCGATATGGGCATGCCCAACCGGGCGCATAACGACTATCTCGAACTGGCGCTCGAGGCCGGTGTCTTCGGCATCGCGGCGCTTGCAGCAATCGCGCTGCTGATCCTGTTCATGGCGATACGCAGCTGGCGCAGAGAACGCGATGGCCGCGTGCAGATCGCCTTCGGGCTGGCGGCGCTGGCGATTATCGCCGCGCATTCCCTTGTCGACTATCCGCTGCGATCCATGTCGCTAGCCTGCCTTGCCGCAGTGGCGGTTGCGATGCTGGCGAAGCCGCCCCGATCTCCGGAAGACCGGGCCTAGCGTTCGAGGCGCTTCAGGAACCCGTCATTGAGGAAGGTGCCGAAGGGGAACAAGGCGGCCACGAATGTGCGCAGCCAGCCCAGAATGCCGGCTTTCCTGCCCCACAGGCCGGGCCCCATCGCCACGATATAGGTGATGAACAGCACCCCATGCGCCCAGCCGACCGGCCGGATCAGTCCGGGCTGGTCGAAGAGATATTTGAGCGGCATCGCCACCAGGAACAGCAGAAGGGTACTGACGCCTTCGGCAAGCGCCACTTTGCGGAACAGTTGAAGCAAGTGGAGGGCCTTTCTTCAGGGCTTGAAACGTGCGCCGCGAATATGAGTGAAGCGGCCGTCCTTCACTTCGTACATCACGATGGTCTCGACCTCGCGCCTGTCGCCCGCGCGGGTCGGCCAGATCTCGAAATCGGGCCAGTCCTTGAAGGTTTCGAAAGTGGTGCGGCAGTGCATGGCGATGCGCGTGGGGGTGACAATCACGTCGAGCGGGGTGACGATCTCGGTGATGTGGGCCTTTACCTCGCGGTAGAAATCCAGAATCGCATCGCGCCCGTCGATCCGCTTCATCGCGCCCAGTTCGAAGATCACATCGTCGGCATAGAAGCGGCCGAAGCCGTCGAAATCATTCGCGTTGAACGCGGCGACATAGCTACGGAAATCCTCTTCGGTCACGCTACCTCCCCCACCGGCATATTGTCGATCAACCGCGTGCGGCCGATCCGCGCGGCGACCAGCAGCCGGGCCGCAGCATTGCCCAAGGCGGCCAGTGGCTCAAGGCTCACCGCATCGGCAAGCATGGCATAGTCGACGGAGGTGAAACCGGCCTCGACCAGTTCCGCTTCGAGCACGGCGAGCGTGGCGGGAACGTCCGCGCCCTGTTCGATCAGGGCGATTGCCGCCTTGATCGAGCGTGGCAGGGCAGCAGCGGCTGCGCGTTCCTCGGCCGAGAGGTAGCGGTTGCGGCTGCTCAGTGCGAGCCCGTCGCCCTCGCGCACGGTGGGCACGCCGACGATATTGGCTGCCTCGGGCTGGGTCAGATCGAGATCGCGCGCCATGCGGCGGATCACGGCCAGCTGCTGCCAGTCCTTTTCCCCGAACAGGGCGATATCGGGCCGGACCTGGTTGAACAGCTTGGCGACTACAGTGGCGACCCCGTCGAAATGGCCGGGCCGCGCCGCGCCGCACAGGCCTTCGCTCACGCCGCTGACCGAAATGGTCGTGGCGAAGCCCGCCGGATAGACCTCGTCCACCGAAGGCGCCCAGAGCAGCGTGGCGCCCTCCGCTTCCAGCAGGCGGGTGTCCTCGGCCAGCTGGCGGGGATAGGCGCCCAGATCCTCGTTCGGGCCGAACTGGGTGGGGTTGACGAAGATCGACACCACTACGGATGGCGCCAGCTCCCGCGCGCGGCGCACGAGCGTGAGATGCCCTTCATGCAAGGCGCCCATGGTGGGGACCAGAGCGACCGGGCCGGCCTTGCGGAGCTGTGCGACTGCATCCCGCAGTTCGCCTATCGTGGTGACAGCTTTCATGGGCGGTCACATCGGATGCAAACGCCCCGAAAGCAAGCCGCCAAACAGCAAAGGGGGCGCAACCTTGCGGTCCGTCCCCCGATTGCCATTGTCCGGACGCAGCACGGCGTCCGGGCGTGAAACCTTACTGTGCCTCGGGTGCTGCGGCCGAGGCATCCTCGGGCAGGCCGCCCAGCTGATCGATCAGCTTGGTATAGGCATCGAGATAGGCGAGCACGATGATCTGGCCGATCTCGGTGTTCTGATAGCCGCCCGCGCCGGCGCCGCCGAACACGCCGCCGGAGAAGAGGCCGCCGCCGGCACCCCAGCTGAGGTCCTTCTTGCGGAAATAGCCCTCTTCAAGCGCCACTTCCTCGGTGGTCCGGGCATCGACGAGCGAGAGGGTGACGTTCGCTTCGCCCTTCTTCACCGAAATGCCGCCGGCAATCGCGCCGACAGTGCCGCCGAACAGGCCGCCGATCCCGCCCAGCACCTTGCCGCCACCGGAATTGTTGTTGGTGGAGATGATGTCGGGCTGGAGGAAATAATCCGCCGCCTTCACCTGTCCCTTGCCGAGGTTGGAACCTTCCTGCAGCTCGCCGGAATCGGCCAGGGCGCGTTCCATGTTGCGGCTCTGCATCGCGCCGCCGCGGTTCACCAGAGTGAAGCAGCCGGACCGCTGCACGAAGATGCGGATGATCGCCTCGGGGCTGCCCAGATTATATTCGCGCCACCACTGATCGTCCGGCTCGACGATGGCCAGCGTGCCCAGCTTGCGGGTGCAGCGCGGAATTTCATTGGTGCCCTTTTCCTGGTCCTTGCGCGCGGAGGACTTGTCCTTCTCCTTCGCAAAGGCCGGAGCCGGGGCCATGCCCAGCACAAGTGCCGACGCAAGGACGCCGGCGATCAACTTCCTCATGGAATCGCTCCCTAAAACTTGACTGCAATGTCGAGATCCCTGGGTGGCGTCCCGTCTTCCTTCCCAGAATGGCGCGCACCTTAGCGTGCTCGCCGTGTCACGGAAAGACACATAGGCAGTTAGTATCCCGGTTTTCCTCGGTCGGGCGCTGCGCCGGGCATGTTCTGTCCGCTCCGGACTGGATGATTGGGGCCGGGATAGGGGGCAAGATTGGGGCCAAGATTGGGGATAGCGCAATTGCCTCGTAACTTTGCGTTGGATAATAGCCTGTGAGAGCCCGGCCGCTGGCCGGAAGCCTTTGCCCGCAACAGAAAGAGACCAGCCAGATCGTGCCTGCCACCGCTCCTCACCGTATCGTTTTTGCCAACGAAAAGGGAGGCACCGGCAAGTCCACCACTGCCGTGCATGTCGCGATCGCGCTTGCCTATCACGGCGCGAAGGTTGCCGCGCTCGACCTCGATCCGCGCCAGCGTACCCTGTTCCGCTATCTGGAGAACCGGGCCGATACGGAAAAGCGCCGCAACATCAGCCTGCCCAATGCGCGTTTCGCGGTGTTCACCGGGGAAACGGTGGAAGAGCTGGACCTGCTCGCCGAAGAAACCGGCGAGGGTTGCGATTTCCTGATCTTCGACACGCCAGGGCGCGATGACGTCTTTGCGCGCCATGCGGCGACCAGCGCGGATACGCTGGTCACCCCGCTGAATGACAGCTTCGTCGATTTCGACCTGATCGGCCAGGTCGATGCGGAGAACTTCAAGGTCAAGCGGCTGAGCTTCTATGCCGAGCTGATCTGGGAAACCCGCAAGAAGCGCGCCATGGCCACGATCCGCGACCAGCGCCGCGAGATGGACTGGGTGGTGGTGCGCAACCGCACGCAGAAGCAGGAAGCGCGCAACCAGAAGCGTATCGACGATGCGCTGAACGAGCTTTCCAAGCGCGTCGGCTTCCGTATCGCGCAGGGCCTGTCCGAACGCGTGATCTATCGCGAATTGTTCCCCTCGGGCCTCACTCTGCTCGACAAGGGCCATCTGGGCGAGCTGGGTACCAGCCATCTGGTTGCCCGGCAGGAACTGCGCACTCTGATCGCGGGGCTCAACCTGCCCTTCAGCGCCAGGAAGGCGCGGGGCGTGGAGACGGTCTGAGCCTATGGCGCGCCTGATCCTCTTCGCCGTGATCGGGATCGCGCTGTGCAAGGCGCTGACCGGGCGCTGGCCGTGGGACTTCCTGAAGGGGCCATCCACGCGCAGCCAGGCGGTGTTCCGCGCGCGCAAGCTGCTGGCCGTGCGTTCAGGCGCCGGGCGCGAGGAAATCATCGACGCACATCGCCGCCTGATCGCCATGGTCCATCCCGATCGCGGCGGCACGAACGAACAGGTGCACGAGGCCAATGCCGCGCGCGACCTGCTGCTCGACGAACTGCCTGACGGCAACTGAGGACTTTCCATGAGCCACCGGTTCCACTCCACCGTTCTGCGGGAATACGATATTCGCGGCATTATCGGCGAAACGCTGGGCGCGGCGGATGCGCGCGCCATCGGGCGGGCCTTCGCCACGCTGCTGCGCGATGCGGGCGGGAAGAAGGTCGCGGTCGGCTATGACGGGCGGACCAGCTCGCCCATGCTGGAAGAGGCACTGATCGAAGGGCTTACCGCCAGTGGCTGCGACGTGGTGCGGATCGGCATGGGCGCCACGCCGATGCTCTATTATGCGGAAGCCTCGGCAGACGATGTGGATGGCGGCATCCAGATCACCGGCAGCCACAATCCGCCCAATTATAACGGCTTCAAGATGGTCTTTCAGGGCCGTCCGTTCTTTGGCCACGACATCCAGCTGCTGGGCAAGATCGCGGCCGAAGGCGTCTGGATGGACGGTAGCGGCACGGTCGAGAGCCGCGACGTGCTGGATGCCTATGTCGAGCGGATGCTGCAGGGCCTCGCCGGGATCGATCCTGCGGTCCTTGCCTCGCTGCGGGTGGGCTGGGATGCCGGCAACGGCGCCGCCGGCCCCGCGCTGGAAGCGCTCGCCGCGCGCCTGCCGGGGGAGCATCACCTGCTCTACACCGATGTCGACGGCACTTTCCCCAATCACCACCCCGATCCCACCATGCCGGAAAATCTGGCGGACCTTCAGGCGCTGGTCGCTGAGAAGGGCCTGGATTTCGGGATCGCCTTCGATGGCGATGGCGACCGGATCGGCGCGGTGGACGGGCAGGGCCGGGTCATCTGGGGCGATCAGTTGCTGATGATCTATGCCGAGGATCTGCTGCGCGACGTGCCCGGCGCTACGATCATCGCGGATGTGAAGGCCAGCCGGGCCCTGTTCGAACGGGTCGCGGAATGCGGCGGCAAGCCGCTGATGTGGAAGACCGGCCACAGCCTGATCAAATCCAAGATGAAGGAAACGGGCGCCCCGCTGGCCGGGGAAATGAGCGGCCATATCTTCTTCGCCCATGGCTATTACGGCTTCGACGACGCGCTATATGCCGGGGTGCGGCTGATTGCCGCCTCGGCCCGGCTGGGCCAGTCGGTCACGCAGCTGCGCTCGGCCATGCCCGCCATGATCAACACGCCCGAATTGCGCTTCCAGGTGGATGAAAGCCGCAAGTTCGGCGCGATCGAGGAAGTGAAGGACCGTCTCGCCGCCAGCGGCGCGGATGTGGATGCGACCGACGGCGTCAGGGTCTCCACGCCGGACGGCTGGTGGCTGCTGCGCGCTTCCAACACGCAGGACGTGCTGGTCGCCCGCGCCGAGAGCGGCAGCGAGGAAGGGCTGGCGCGTCTGGTCGCCCAGATCGACGAGCAGCTGGAACTCTCGGGCCTCGAACGGGGCCCGCAGGCCGGGCACTGAGTTTGCAGGCCAGGTTGGCGGTCTAGCGCCCCGCCGGCCCTAAGGTGCTACTGGCCCTAGCGCACCACCAGCCAGGCCACTCCGGTTGCCAGGGCGCTGGCGAACAGCGGCAGGGCGCCCAGCTTCCCCTTGTTCCATCCGGCAATGCCGATGGCGACCGTGCCCTTGAAGATCGTGTTGAGCGTCACCGGCACGGCCAGCACTGTGCCTGCCACCATCGGATCGAGCGTGCCCGCCGGCAGATTGCCCATGGTGATGATCGCGGAATCGACATCCACGATGCCCGATACGGCCAGCACCAGCGCCAGCCCGCGATCGCCGAAGCTCTCCAGCACCCAATGGGCCACTACGGTCAGCGCCATGACCAGCACGGTCAGCAACAGGGCCGGGCCCAGATCGAAGGGGTTGCGCACGCCGACCTCGCCCGATGCCTGCTGCGGCTCGCGCACGGCGGTGCGGATCGCCCAGGCGGTCGCGGCAAGGCTCACCAGCGCGCCCGGTGCGATCAGCACGGCGAGGCTGGGCAGGGCGAAGGGGGCAAGCACGCCCACCAGCACTGCCACGCGCAGATACATCACCACCGATGCGGCGCTGATGGCCGCCGAGAGGATCGCCGGGCTTGCCGCGCCTTCGCGCATGCGTTTGGCCATTCCCGCCGTGACCGCGGTTGACGAGACGACCGCGCCCGCCGCCGCAGTGGCGATATTTCCGCGCGAGGCGCCCAGCCACTTGGCGGCGAAGTAACCGCAGAAGGAAAAGCCGGAAACCATCACCACCACGGTCCAGAGCTGGCGGGGGTTCCACGCGTCATATGGGCCAAAGCCGCGATCGGGCAGCAGCGGCAGGATCACCATGGCGATCACCGCGAAGCGTGCGATGGCGATCATCTCGCGCTCTTCCAGATGCTTCACCCAGTCATGCAGCCGCCCGCGCAGCGATAGCAGCACGACCATGGCCACGGCGATGATAGTGCCCAGCAGCCTTTCGCCCATTGCGGCCATGAAGCCGCTGGCGATAGTGATAAGCCCCACCAGGCTGGCAGTGCCGCTCACCTGCGTGCCGCTGCTCGACCGGCGATAACCGGCCACTACCAGCACGGCGGCCGCAGCCAGCAGGATCAGCGCCGGGCCTTCGGCATGGGTATAGAGCACTCCGGCAATGCCGCCGGCCAGCCCGAGCAGGCCATAGGTGCGGATGCCGGCAAAGCGGGCGCCATCGGGCAGTTCGCGGAAGGTCCAGCCGCGCTGGATACCCACCAGCAGGCCCAGCGCCAGCGCCAGCCCGACCCCGACGAAGTGGGAAATATCGAGACTGCCCGTCATTATGCGCCGCGTGCCTGCATTCTTCCCGATTCATCGGCCAGGCCGCGCCTCAGGGCAAGCGACATTCGCAGACAGGCGCATGGGCGGGACGGGTCGCCCTTTCCTACAGGGCGCTTTTGTGCTCCAAATGTTCCGATGCGCCAGCCTGCTTTCCCTGCTTCCTCCGCGCCGGTCACGCCAGTGGCCTGCCGCCTGTGGGGCAGGAGGGAGTTTTGCCCTCAGGACAGTGTCAACCTTGTCAACTTCGGCGGAAGTCTGCGGGTGTGATGGCAGAGGACGCGCTCCCGCAAGAAATCGAGGCGTGGTTTGCCGGGCGCGGCTGGCGCCTGCGCGATCATCAGCGGGGCATGTATAGCGCCGCCCGCAGCGGCAAGCATGCCTTGCTGGTGGCCGATACGGGCGCGGGCAAGACATTGGCTGGTTTCCTGCCCACTCTGGCCGATTTCGCGCCCTCGGCACTGGCGGGCGCCCCGGTGCCGGAAGGGTTGCACACGCTCTACGTCTCGCCGCTCAAGGCATTGGCGCATGACGTGCAGCGCAATCTCCTCACCCCGGTGGAGGAGATGGGCCTGCCGCTGAAGATCGAGACGCGCAGCGGCGATACGCCGACCGACCGGAAGAAGCGCCAGCGCAGCCGCCCGCCCCATGTGCTGCTGACCACGCCGGAATCGCTCTCGCTGCTGCTCAGCTATGAGGACAGTTTCGAGCTGTTCGCCACGCTGAAGCGCGTGGTGGTGGACGAAGTGCATGCCTTCGCCACTGGCAAGCGCGGGGACCTGCTGGCGCTGTGCCTTGCCCGCCTGCAGGCCATCGCGCCGCAGATGCAGCGTGTGGCGCTCTCGGCCACGCTGGCGGACCCCGATGCCTTCAAGGGCTGGCTGGCCCCGTGGGGGGATTTGGACAGCGTCGAGCTGGTGCAGGGCGAGAAAGGCGCCCCTCCCGAAGTGGAAATCCTCCTGCCGGAGGAAGAGCGCGTGCCCTGGGGCGGCCATGCGGCGATCTGGGCAGTGCCGCAGCTGATCGACATCATCGCGCGCAATCGCACCACGCTGGTCTTCACCAACACGCGCTTTCTGGCCGAGTTCATCTTTCAGAAGCTGTGGGAGGCGAATGACGCCAATCTGCCCATCGGCATTCACCACGGGTCGCTCTCCAAAGAGGCGCGGCGCAAGGTGGAAGGGGCAATGGCGCGGGGCGATCTGCGCGCGCTGGTCTGCACTGCCAGTCTCGATCTGGGGGTCGACTGGGGCGATGTCGACTGCGTGATCCAGATGGGCGCTCCCAAGGGCTCCTCGCGCCTGTTGCAACGCATCGGGCGGGCCAATCACCGGCTCGATCTTTCCAGCCGCGCGATCCTCGTGCCGGGCAATCGCTTCGAGTTTCTGGAGGCGATGGCGGCCAAGGACGCGGTGGATCAGGGGCAGCGCGATGGCGATGCCTTCCGGGCGGGCGGGCTGGACGTGCTGGCCCAGCATGTGATGGCCTGCGCCTGTGCGGCGCCCTTCGACGAGGCGGAGTTGCTGAAGGAGGTCCGCTCCAGCGCGTCCTATGCCTGGCTGGGGGAGGAGGAATGGCGGCGGGTGCTGCATTTCGTGGCGACCGGCGGCTATGCGCTTGAAGCCTATGACAAGTTCCGCCGGATCGTGCGCGATCCGAAGGGGATGTGGCGGCTGACTCATCCCGAACATGCCCAGCGGCACCGGATGAATGCGGGCATCATCGTCGATGCCGAAATGCTCGATGTGCGGTTCCGCAACGGGCGCTCGCTTGGGCGGGTGGAGGAATATTTCGCCTCCACTCTGTCAGCGGGGGATACTTTCACTTTCGCGGGCATGGCGCTGGAAGTGGAACAGCTCAAGGATATGGAACTGATCGTCCGCGCCGCGAAGAAAGCCGCCGCGATCCCTTCCTATATGGGCCAGCGCATGCCGCTCACCACCCATCTGGCCAATCGGGTGCAGGCCATGCTGGCCGACCGGGCGGGTTGGGCGCGTTTCCCGGACGATGTGCGCGAATGGCTGGAAATGCAGGACTGGCGCAGCGAGATGCCCGGGCCGGGCAAGCTGCTGGTGGAAAGCTTCCCGCATGAGAAGCTGCATTACTCGGTCTATTATACGTTCGAGGGGTGGAACGCGAACCAGTCGCTGGGGATGCTCATCACCCGGCGCATGGAGGAACGGGGACTTCAGCCGGGCGGCTTCGTGGCGAATGACTATTCGCTCGGCGTCTGGGGGCTGAAGCCGGTCAAGGAGCCCGCGCCGCTGCTTTCGCCCGATATTCTGGCCCATGAATTCGTCGATTGGGTGCAGGAATCCTATCTGCTGCGCCGCGCCTTTCGCGAAGTGGCGGTGATTTCAGGGCTGGTGGAACGCCAGCATCCAGGCAAGCGCAAGACGGGCAAGCAAGTCACTTTCTCGACCGACCTGATCTATGACGTGCTGCGCAAATACGAGCCGGATCACGTGCTGATCGAAGCGGCCTGGGCGGACGCCCGGTCGCGGCTGACCGATGTAGGCCGGCTGGCCGATGTGCTGGAACGGGCACAGCACGAACTGGTCCATGTGGAACTGGACCGGGTGAGCCCGCTGGCGGTTCCGGTGATGGTGATGATCGGGCGGGAAAGCCTGCCGCAGGGCTCGGTCGACGATGCGCTGTTGATGGAGGCGGAACATCTGGCGGAAGCCGCGATGCGAGGGGACGCGCTGGGCGATCCCCTCGATCCCGACGAGCTTTGACGGGCAGGTGCGCGTCAGTCCTGCTTCTCGAAAGTGCGATAGCGGTCATTGCCGACAAAGCCGAACTTGGTGGCGCCGGATGCCTTGATGTCGTTCAGGACCCTGGCGGCAAGATCGTAGCTGGCGAGCGCATCGGGTTCATATTGCAGTTCCGGCTCCGGATACAGGGCCGTTGCCGCCTTGAGACTGGCGCGAAGGCCTGCCCGGTCGGTCTTCGTGCCGTTCCACAGGATCGAACCGTCCGGGGTGAGGACGATCTTGTTCACCAGGGGGCGGGGCGGCAGGACGACGGGATCATCGACGTTGCCCGGAAGGTCGATGTCGACCGAGTTGGTGGCGACGGGGATCGTGAAGATCAGCATCACCAGCAGGACCAGCATCACGTCGATCAGCGGCGTGGTGTTCATTTCTCCCAAGGGCAGCGCCCCATCGCGCGACGATGCAAAAGCCATGTGTACCTCTCCCGTATCAGCATGAACTGATAAGGATGATATACCATTACATAGCGTTGGCAATGAGGGGATGTACCGAGGGGGGATGTGCTGAGCGGGGAGCGGATGTACCAAGGAGGCGGGGATGGACGGCGCGCCGGGTGCAATCACTCGGCCACGCCTGACTACTACGGTAGCGGCCTGGGGGAGGGGCCTGGGCAAGGCGCGGAGTTATCTTTGCCGATGCGTCCTGTGCGCAAAGAAGACAAAGAAAAAGGGGCGGTTTGACCCGCCCCTCTATCCTTTCAGCGCCTTGGCGCCTTGTTCGGTTCAGTTCGCGACTGCTGCCGCGCCGCCTTCGGCCTTGCCGAATACGCGGTACTTCTCGTTGCCGACGAAGCCGAACTTGGTGACCTTCGAAGCCTTGATCAGGTTCAGCACCTTGGCCGAGAGATCGTAGCTGGCCATCGCTTCCGGTTCGAACTGAAGCTCGGGCTCGACCGAGAAGGTGAGCGACTGCTTCAGGTTCGAAATGAGACCCGCCTGGCTGATCGGCTGACCGTTCCAGAGGATTTCATTGTTCGGGGTCAGCACGATCTTGTTCTTGATCGGGTCGACCGGAGGCGTGTCCGTCGGAGGCGTGGGGCTCGGAAGGTCGATATCGACCGAGTGAGTCGCCACAGGGATCGTAAAGATGAGCATGATGAGGAGAACGAGCATGACGTCGATCAACGGCGTCGTGTTCATTTCCATCATCGGCGAGCCATCATCTTTGCCGCCTGACATTGCCATGGGAAATTACTCCTGCGCTTTCTCTCAACCCGCGTTCGGATCGACAGGGTTGGAGATGAAGCCGACGGTCGGATAGCCGGCCGCCTGGACGTTGTAGATCGCGCCGGCCACACAGCGCCAGGGCGCGTTGATGTCGCCACGGATGTGAACCTGCGGGATCTTTTCGGGATCGTTGCGGATCGCTTCGATACCGCCTTCGCGCTGCACGATCGAATCCAGACGTTCGAATGCCTGGTCGTACAGTTCCTGCGAAGTCACCGGAGTGATGTTGTTGAAGTAAACTCGGCATTCGCCGCCACGCTGGGCGCCTTCGAAGCCGGGATCGCCAGCGCTGCGGCCGGCTGCGTCGGTGGTGCTTACGGTCAGCAGCAGGTTCTCGACCTTGTCCTTGGACTCGACCGATTCGAACACCGGAATTTGCAATTTCTCGATCGTCTGCATGGCGACCGGGACCGCGATAAGGAAGATGATCAGGAGCACCAGCATCACGTCCACGAGGGGCGTGGTGTTGATGTCCGACATCGGCCTTTCGTCGCCGCCACCGCCTGTCGAAATGGCCATGGTACTATCCTACTCTCAATCTTCGCCTTGGAAGGGCAGGGCGGGCGGCCCGCATGCCGGAGCCCGCCCCACTCAATCGGATCCGGTGCCCTTAGGCCTTCGGAGCGGCAGCGGCAGGAGCAGCCGGCTTGGCCGGAGCAGCCTTCACCGGAGCGACCGACGGCTTCACCGCGCCCTTGGACGTGATGTTGGCGAGGATGTCGGTCGAGAAACCGCTCATCAGTTCGCCGATGCGCTTGTTGCGAGCCTGCAGCCAGTTGTAGGCAAGCACGGCGGGAACGGCCACGAGCAGACCGATGGCGGTCATGATCAGGGCTTCACCGACCGGACCGGCGACCTTGTCGATCGAGGCCGAACCGGCGAGACCGATGGCGATCAGAGCGCGGTAAATACCGATAACGGTACCGAGCAGACCGACGAACGGAGCGGTAGCGCCCACGGTGGCGAGGAAGGGAAGGCCGCTGGCGAGCTTCGAGTTGATCGAGGCTTCCGAACGGGCGAGCGAGCCGTGGAGCCAGTCATGGGCTTCCAGCGAGTCGGTCATCTTGTTGTGCTGTTCTTCAGCGGCGAGGCCGTCTTCGACCAACTGGCGCCATGCGCCGTTCTTGTTCAGCTTGGCAGCGCCGTCCTTGATCGACGGGGCCTGCCAGAACTTGGTGCGCACGTCCTTCAGTTCGCCGAAGATCTTGCGCTGTTCGAGGAGCTTGGTGATCAGGATGTAGAACGAGCCCACGGACATGATCACGAGCACGATGAAGATGGAGTAGGCGATCACACCGCCCTGTTGGAGCGCTTCCCAAAAGCCGAAGTGGTTCTTGGGAGCCGCTTCAGCGGCTGCAGCCAGAAATTCGATAAGCATGCGGGTAGTCCTCTCTAAAAAAATCGCGATGGGTCAAATCGGGCGCTGCCGGAGCGGCCAGCGGCCACTCGCGGCTAGGCCACCAAATCAGTTCAGCTTGTAGACAATGCGCGTGGACCAGCTGCCCGTCGTCGGGTGGCCGGCATCGTCCAGCGCCGGGTCGAAGCGCGCGTAGCGCTGCATACCGTCGCAAGCTGCCTCGTCCAGGATGTCCGAGCCGCTCGAGCTCGAGACACGGCAGGCCGAAACCTTGCCTTCCGCATCAACCGTCACGGACACGCCCACAGTACCTTCCGTATTCGAACGGATGGCGCGGGGGGGATAGCTGTCCATGATCCGCTGTTGCCAACGCTGCTGGCCCTTTGCCTGTGCAGGCTTGGCCTTCGAGACCGCCGGCGGAGGCGCAGGCGGTGCCGGCGGCGCAGGACGCGCGATCGGGATCACCGGTGCCGGCGGCGGGGGACGATCCACCGCGGTAATCGGCGGCGGAGCGACATTGACATTGATCGGAGGAGGCGGCGCCACGATCGGCGGCGGCGGTGCCTCATCCGGCGGGGGCGGCGGCGGTTCTTCCGTCTTTTCCGGCTCGGGCTCGTCGATATCGACCGTCGTAACGCGCTCGATGATCTTCTTGGTCGCCGAATAGGCAAGACCAGTCACAAGAGCATACCCGACCAGCAAGTGAACCAGCCCCACAATGATGATAGCGACAATCTTGTTGCCGCTCATTGTTTGATCAGCGTAGGCCATTCAATCGCATCACTCCATTTCCGTCGCCCGGCAAGCCGGGCTTGTACCAGCCAAGGGGAATCGCACCCTGACAGGTAACGCCAACAATTGTCCACCCTGTCGGCCAAGCCGGTGCCCACCGGGGATTCCGAATGACCCGGCAGGGCCCTGCCCCGGAGCTCTTGTTTTTCTTGTCCCGCCCCGGTTTCCGGGGGGTGTTTAGCGACGATGGCAGGGTGGAGCAATCGCTTTATCGGTTAACCGCCAATTCAGCACTTCCGGCCTTGAGTGGGGGTGTCTATGGGAAAGGCGCTCCCCAGATGGCGGGGTCAAAGACCGGCGAGGGAAACGCATGAAAAGCAGAGAAATTCGCGCTTCCGGCAAGCTGATCGCCTCGGCGGCGGCTGCTTTGTCGCTTCTGGCGGTGCAGCCGGCCGTGGCGGCGGGCCAGCCCGCGCCCGTGGCGGCTTCGCCGCTTACTTACGCGGATATCGTCGACCTTGCGGACAGTTCGACGATGGTCGTCAAAGCAAGGATTCGCAAGCAAAGCACGCTCGCGCCCGTGCAGTCTCCGGGCCTGCGTCCGGGCACTGTCCGGCTGCTTGTGGAGGCAGATACAGAAGCACTAATTTCCGGCCGCTCGGCCATCGGCGAATCGCTTCGCTACCTGGTCGACGTGCCGCTGGATGCAAAAGGAAAGGCGCCCAAGCTCAAGAAGCAGAGCTTCCTGATCTTCGCTTTTCCGGTGCCTGGCGTGCCGCGTGACCTGCAACTGATCGACGTGGACTCCCAATTCCCTACCGACCCGGCGCTCGAAGCGCGGATTCGCGATGTGCTCATGCAGCTGGCGTCGCCCGATGCGCCCCCCATCGTTACCGGTGTGGGCGAGGCACTGGCGGTGGAGGGCAACCTCTCCGGCGAATCGGAAACCCAGGTTTTCCTGGTGACCAAGAACGATGCGCCAGTGTCGCTCAACGTCGTGCGGCGACCCAATATGGAGCCCGAATGGGGCGTTTCCTGGACCGAGCTGGTCGACCAGTCGGCCCAGCCGCCGCAGGAAGGCTCGCTCGAATGGTATCGCCTGGCCTGCTTCCTGCCGCCCGAGCTGTCTTACGATTCCATCCTCTCGCGCGATGGGCAGTCGCGCGCGCTGGCGGCGGCCGATTACCGCTATGTCCTGGATCAGCTGGGGCATTGTTCGCGCACGCGCGGCGGGCCGCCGAAGTTCCCCAACGCCAATTGATCGCCTAACCCGGGGCTGGCCTTTCGGCCCCGGCTGCACTAACGCGCGCGGCGACTTGCGCGGTGCCTCTCCGGTGCCGCCTGACCCGCGCCGAAGAGGAAGAATGATGGCCGCTCCGCTCCGTATTGCACTTGCCGGTCTTGGCACGGTGGGTGCCGGCGTAATCCGCCTGATCGAAGCCAATGGCGATGTGATCGCGCGCCGTGCGGGCCGTCCGATCGAGATCGTGGCCGTCAGCGCGCGCGATCGCACCAAGGATCGCGGCGTGGATCTTTCGCCCTTCGCCTGGGAAGACGACATGACCGCCATGGCCGCCAGGCCTGATGTAGACGTGGTCGTCGAACTGGTCGGCGGGTCCGACGGGCCGGCGCTTACCCTGGCGCGCAACGCGCTGGGGGCAGGCAAGTCGCTGGTCACGGCGAACAAGGCGATGATCGCACATCACGGCCTTGCCCTTGCAGAGCTGGCGGAGAAAGCCCGCGTGGCGCTGAAGTTCGAAGCGGCGGTGGCTGGCGGCGTGCCGGTGATCAAGGGCCTGCGCGAAGGCGCCGCGGCCAATACGATCGAGCGCGTCTATGGCATCCTCAACGGCACCTGCAATTACATCCTTTCCACCATGGAAGCGACCGGGCGCGACTTTGGCGACGTGCTGAAGGAAGCGCAGGAACTGGGCTATGCGGAAGCCGATCCGACCTTCGACATCGAAGGCATCGACGCTTCGCACAAGCTCTCCATTCTGGCGGCCATCGCATTCGGCGCGAAGATCGATTTCCCCTCGGTCGAGACCGAAGGCATTTCGCGCCTGCGCGCGGCCGATATCGAACAGGCCGCCGCGCTTGGCTTCGTCATCCGGCTGATCGGCATCGCCGATACGGAAACGGGCGCCAATGGCGAGGAAACCCTGTTCCAGCGGGTCTGCCCCTATCTGGTGCCGGTCGACCATCCGCTCGCACGGGTGAGCGGGCCGACCAATGCCGTGGTGGTGGAAGGCAATTTCGCCGGCCGCCTGCTGTTCCAGGGTGCGGGTGCCGGTGACGGGCCGACTGCCAGCGCAGTAGTGGCCGACATCATCGATATCGCGCGCGGCGATGTCGGGGCGCCGTTCTCGGTGCCTGCGGGCGAGCTTGCCCCCATGCCCCGCGCGGATGCCGGGCACCGCGTGGCACGCGATTACCTGCGCTTCATGGTGGCCGATCGTCCGGGCGTACTGGCCGAAATCGCCACCGCGATGCGCGACGCCGGGGTTTCCATCGAAAGCCTGATCCAGAAGGGGCGGCCGGAAGAAGGCGGTGAGGTGATGGTCTCCCTCGTCACTCACGAAGGGCCGGAAGCCAATGTCGACCGGGCGCTGGAACTGCTCGCAGGCTCGCCGAGCCTGACCGAGCCGCCGCTGGTTCTGCAACTGCTGGATAATTGAGTGCCCATGCGGCTGCGGGCCTGTGCCCGCGGCGTGCGGGGCCTTTTCGGCTGATCAGTCCGCCTTCTTTTCGCCCTTGGCGATCCGGTCCGCGTCGGACCCTTCGGGCGCGTCGGGCAACAGCTTGAAATCGATCATGTAAGCCGGATCGGGCGTCCCGCCGAGGGACATGCCCTTGCCCTTAAAGATGCCGTCGCCTGCCACATCCGGCGCGCGCGGCAGTCCGTCATCCGTCGCTTCTTTGGAATTGGGATCCAGCTCGCTGGTGGATTTCACCCGGAACTGGGAATCGTCCACTTTCCTCGCGCAGACGACGATTTCGCTCTGGCTCTGCTGGTCGTTCGGCTTCGAACAATTGCGCGTCGGCGGCGGCGGGCCATACATGTCCTTGGTATTCTGCACGGCTTCCTCGGCCGAAACGCCGTTGCGCTGTGCGGCCAGCGGCGACAGCGGCAGCGCTGCCATCAGGCACAACAAGGCGCATCGTTTCAACATAGCCGGCATTTTCCCCGCCAAGATTTCCCGCCAAGCTCCCCCGTCCCTGGGGCCTTGCACCGCGGGTACTTCGGACGGTGCAGCTTGATCGCGCATGAATGGCGCGGCAGTTGCGGCTTGGCAATTGTCAGGCTCATGTCACCGTGGATACGCAATGGCGGGCAAGAGGGCGTACTCGACAAGCCCCCGGCCGGTCGCCTATCGGGGGCGCGGACGTGAAGGGAGAGGTAATGCCCAAAGCCAGCCAGGTACTCGACCGTGTGCTTGTTCTAGAAATGGTGCGGGTCACGGAAGCCGCCGCGATCGCTGCCTCGCAGCTCGTGGGCCGGGGTGACGAGAAGGCCGCCGATCATGCGGCGGTCGAAGCCATGCGCAAGGCCTTCGACGAGCTTTATATCGACGGCACCGTGGTGATCGGCGAGGGCGAGCGCGACGAAGCGCCCATGCTCTATATCGGCGAAAAGGTCGGCGGTGCGCCGGGCAAGGGCCCGAGGATCGACATCGCGCTCGATCCGCTGGAAGGCACCACCATCACCGCCAAGGCCGGGCCCAATGCGTTGGCCGTGCTGGCGGCGGCGGAGGAAGGCTGCCTGCTCAACGCGCCTGACGTTTATATGGAAAAGCTGGCAATCGGTCCGGGTTACCCCGAAGGCCTCGTCAGCCTGGAAAAGACGCCCACCGAGAATATCGAGGCGCTGGCGGCCGCCAAGGGTGTGAAGCCCAGCGAGATCATCGCCTGTGTGCTCGACCGGCCGCGCCATGCCGATCTGATCGAGGAACTGCGCGGGCTCGGTTGCGGTATCCAGCTTATCCCGGATGGCGATGTGGCCGGCGTGATCGCGGTCACCGATCCGGACACCACGATCGACATCTATATGGGGTCGGGCGGTGCGCCGGAGGGCGTGCTCGCCGCTGCCGCCCTGCGCTGCGTGGGCGGGCAGTTCAACGGCCGCCTGATCTTCCGCAACGAGGAAGAGCGCGCGCGTGCCCGCAAATGGGGCATCGAGGACCTCGACCGGATCTACAAATTGCGCGATCTGGCCAAGGGCGACTGCATCTTTGCCGCCACCGGCGTGACCGACGGTTCGCTGCTCAGCGGGGTGAAGCGCCTCAAGGGCGGCAAGATGACGACCGAAAGCGTCGTGATGCGCGCAAGTTCGGGCACGGTGCGGTGGGTGCGGGGCGAGCATCGCACTGCATAGATAATGCCGCATCGTATGAACGGATTTCCTGCAACGGGGCACATGCTTTCAACAGCGCAGCCCTGCTGCAGGTTGCAATCGTGTGACGCTTGGCTAGAGCCGGGCGCAGTGATTCCCGCCGCGAGAACAGGGGCCCCCAAGCGATGAAGATCATGGCCGGCAATTCCAACCTGCCGCTCGCGCGTTCAATCGCGGCCTATCTCGAAATGCCGTTGACCGATGCCTCGGTCCGTCGTTTCGCGGATGAGGAAATCTTCGTCGAGATTTACGATAACGTGCGCGGCGAGGACGTGTTCGTTCTCCAGTCGACTTCCTATCCGGCGAACGACAATCTGATGGAACTGCTGATCTGCATCGATGCGCTCAAGCGCGCGTCGGCCAAGCGGATCACGGCGGTGGTTCCCTATTTCGGCTATGCGCGTCAGGACCGGAAGCCCGGGCCGCGCACGCCGATCTCGGCCAAGCTGGTGGCGAACCTCATCACTCAGGCCGGTGCCAGCCGCGTGCTTTCGGTGGATCTCCATGCCGGGCAGATTCAGGGCTTCTTCGATATCCCGACCGACAATCTCTATGCCGCCCCGGTGATGGCGGCCGACATCCAGGCGCGTTACGGGGATTCGGACCTGATGGTCGTCTCGCCCGACGTGGGCGGCGTGGTGCGCGCCCGGGCGCTGGCCAAGCGGCTCGAGAACGCTCCGCTCGCCATTGTCGACAAGCGCCGTGAACGCGCCGGCGAATCCGAAGTGATGAACATCATCGGTGATGTGAAGGGCCGCGCCTGCATCCTGATCGACGATATCGTCGATTCCGGCGGCACCCTGTGCAACGCGGCGCAGGCGCTGCTCGATGCCGGGGCCAAGAGCGTGGCGGCCTATATCACCCACGGCGTGCTTTCGGGCGGGGCCGTGGCGCGGGTGGACAATTCCGCGCTCAAGGAACTGGTCATCACCGACACGATCCTGCCGACCGACGCGGCACTGGATTCGCAGCGCATTCGCATCCTGCCGATCGCTCCGCTGATCGGCGAGGCCGTGCGCCGTATTGCCGATGAGAGCTCGGTCTCGAGCCTGTTCGACTGATATGCCCGCCTGCTTGCGCAGGGCAGGGAAAGGGATGGCCGCGATGGCAGGGGCGCTTGCCTGTGCCTCCATGGTCCATGCCGCCGATGCCCCTCCCGCCGACGAGAGCCGGATATTCGTTTATCAGCCGCCCGCCGGTTCCAATCAGGTCCTCGAAGGACCGATAGAGGCGGCGCCGGGCCATTCGCTGGTCGTGGGCGATCTGGTCATGGCGGCAGATGGCAACATCCCGCGCCATCGCCATCTGGGGGAAGAATTCCTCTATGTCCTCGGCGGATCGGCCACTGTCTCGCGCGAAGGCGAGGCCGATGTGCAACTGACAGCCGGGCAGGGTATCCGGATCGCTCCGGGCATTGTGCATTGGGGCAAGGCTGGCCCTGAAGGCGTGCGTGCGGTTTCTTCCTGGGTTGCGGTCGACGGCCAGCCCCTGCGTGAGGCAGTTCCCGAATGAAGCTCGATGCCGAAATTGCCCTGGCGCACCGCCTTGCCGACGCGGCCCGCGCCGCGATCCGTCCGCATTTCCGCGAGGAAGTGCATAGCGAGGCCAAGGACGATGCCACTCCGGTTTCGCTGGCCGACCGCGAGGCGGAGCAGGCCATGCGCCGCATGCTGGAAGCAGAGGTTCCGGCCGATGGCGTGCATGGCGAGGAATATGGCGTAAGTGTCGGCACGTCCGGCCGGCAATGGGTGCTGGATCCGATCGATGGCACCACGGCCTTCCTCGCGGGTCGCCCGATCTTCGGCACGTTGATCGCGCTGCTGGTGGATGGTTTCCCCGTGCTGGGTGTGATCGACCAGCCGATCCTTGGCGAACGCTGGCTGGGAGTGGCCGGGCGGCAGACGACTTTCAACGGCAAGCCGGCCCATACCCGTGCCTGCCGCGAACTCGCCCTGGCAACGCTCGCCACAACCGGCCCGCAATATTTCGACGATCACGAGGGCGAGCATTTCATGGCGCTCGCCGCCAAGACGGCGCATCGCCGCATGGTGATGGGCGGGGATTGCTACAATTACGCCATGCTCGCTTCCGGCCATCTGGATATCGTGTGCGAGGCCGGGCTCAAGCTGCATGACTATGCCGCGCTTGTCCCCGTGGTCGAAGGCGCGGGCGGAACGATGTGCGACTGGAATGGCGAGCCGCTCCATGCTGGATCTGGCGGGCATGTGCTTGCCCTGGGCGATCCGGCCCGGCTGGAAGATGTGATCGAGGCGCTGGCCTGCAGGCATTGAGGCTGCCCGCTCCAATCTGCGCCTTGCATTTTGGGGCCATCACGCTAAAGGCGCCCCCTTCAAAGACACGTGATCGCGTAATAGTGATTCTGGGTCCGCCTGGCTGAAAGGGCTGCCAGGGCTGGCCGATGTGTCTCGAACAAGGAGACGAAAATGCCCAAACTGAAGACCAAGAGCGGTGTGAAGAAGCGCTTCAAGCTCACCGCAACCGGCAAGGTGAAGCACGGCGTTGCCGGCAAGCGCCACCGCCTGATCAGCCATAACGGCAAGTATATCCGCCAGAACCGCGGGACCGACGTGATCTCCGACGCCGATGCGAAGGTGATCAAGAAGTGGGCGCCCTACGGGCTGAACTGAGGAGTACTAGCCAATGTCCCGTATTAAACGCGGCGTTACCACGCGCGCAAAGCACAAGCGGATTCTGGACGCGGCCAAGGGCTATCGCGGCCGCCGCAAGAACACCATCCGCGTTGCCCGTCAGGCAGTCGAAAAGGCCGGCCAGTACGCTTATCGCGACCGCAAGGTTAAGAAGCGCACCTTCCGTGCCCTGTGGATCCAGCGCATCAACGCTGCCGTCCGCGCTGAAGGCCTGACCTACTCGCAGTTCATCCACGGCACCAAGCTGGCCGGCATCGAACTGGACCGCAAGGTGATGGCCGATCTCGCGATGAATGAAGGCGCTGCCTTCGCTGCGATCATCGCTCAGGCGAAGAAGGCCCTTCCGGCCTGAGCCCCTTCCGGGCCGACGCCATTGAACTGAACAAGCCGTTAGGCAGCTTCTTTCGGGAAGTGTAGACGGCAAGTCTGGATACGGGCGCGAAACGGTAATATTCCGTTTCGCGCCCGTTTTCGTATACTCTATGAACGGGGAACCGGCGCCAAACGGGCGGGTCGCAATTGGGGGTCGTAATGGAGTGCCAGATCGACGTGCGCTTTTACCCGGCGCCGCCCGACCTGCAGGGCTGTTTTTCCTCCTTTTACAGTGCAAGCTTCGCGGTTGCCGATGGCAAGCGCGTAAATGACCTGTTGCAGCCCGAATGGGCCAATCTGCGCTTCTTCAACGGGGACCGTCCGGATGCCGGAATGATCGGCGGCGATCTGCTGCGCGGCGCGCGGCTTACTGCCACCGGGCCAAGCTCGCTGCCCGCCCATTTCGAACTCGGCACGACGCGCATGTGGGGTGTCGGCCTGTTTCCGCTCGGCTGGGCCAAGTTCTGCCACGGACCTGCCACCGATCTGGCGAACCGGGTGGTGGATGGCGAACAGCATGGCGCCTTCGCCAACTTCCGCCAGCTGTCCGAAGAATTGTTTCAGGACGGTTCGGGGGAGGCAGAAGAGCTGGAACGGATGATAGCCTGTTTCCGGGCCATGAATCGCGAGGTGCCCGATCAGGAGAGGATCATCGCTACTCACGCGGCAATGGTCGATCCTGCCGTGGCCACCGTGGCGGACTTTGCCGATCATACCGGCCTCGGGCGGCGCACGCTGGAACGATTATGTCATCGCTATTTCGGCTTTTCGCCCAAGCTGCTGCTACGCCGCCAGCGCTTCATGCGCAGCCTTGCCCAGTTCATGCTGGAGAATGCCGCGAACTGGAGCGAGGCGATGGACGCGCATTATCACGATCAGGCGCAGTTCGTGCGCGAGTTCCGTTCCTTCATGGGGATGAGCCCTGGTGAATATGCCGCGCGCGAACATCCGATCCTTGGTGCCTTCATGAAGCATCGCGCGAGGGTGTGGGGCGCTGCGGCGCAGACGCTCGACCGGCCCGACCAGTCGCTGGGCGTGCAGGGCTCGCCCGCCAAGGGGTCTGCCGCGGGCTGACCTGCGGGCAGGGGGACGCGCTCCCGCCCTCTCCGGTGCGCCTCGCGCTCCCCTCTCCACCATTGCCAGCACCGGGCAGGGGCCCTAGAGGCGTCTCGCAATCGCAGGACCGGACGGGAATGGGCGAAGTGGATACTCTCGAAGGCGCCGCACTGGCGCGGATCGGCGCGGCGGAAGATCCCGCCGCACTGGAAGCGCTGCGGGTCGAATATCTGGGCAAGCAGGGCAGCATTTCGGGCCTGCTCAAGACTTTGGGCGGCATGTCGCCGGAAGAACGCCAGACCCAGGGGCCCAAGATCCATGCCCTGCGCGAGGCCGTGCAGACGGCGCTCTCCACTCGCAAGGAAGCGCTGGAAGGCGCCGCGCTGGAAGCCCAGCTTGCGGCCGAGACGCTGGACCTTTCCCTGCCCGCGCCTGACGCGCCCAAGGGCTCCGTCCACCCGGTCAGCCAGGTGATGGACGAGCTGGCGGAAATCTTCGCCGATATGGGCTTCGCCGTCGCCACCGGGCCGGAGATAGAGGACGACTGGTATAATTTCACCGCGCTCAACATGCCGGAAAGCCACCCGGCGCGCGCGATGCACGATACGTTCTACTTCCCGGATACTGCGCCCAAGGGCGGCCGGATGCTGCTGCGCACGCATACCAGCCCGGTTCAGGTCCGCACCATGATGGCCGAAGGCACCCCCGTACGCATCATCGCGCCGGGCCGCGTCTATCGTTCGGATTCCGATGCCACCCACACGCCGATGTTCCATCAGGTGGAAGGTCTGGTGATCGACAAGGGCATTCACCTCGGCCACCTCAAGTGGACGCTGGAGACCTTCCTCAAGGCCTTTTTCGAGCGTGATGACATCGTGCTGCGCCTGCGCCCGTCCTATTTCCCCTTCACCGAACCTTCGGTGGAAGTGGACGTGGGCTTCGCTATCGAAAATGGGCGGCGTGTGCTGGGCGGCAGCGGAGACGAGCCGGGCCATGGCTGGATGGAACTGCTGGGCAGCGGCATGGTCAACCGCAAGGTGATCGAAATGTCGGGCCACGATCCCGATCAGTGGCAGGGCTTCGCCTTCGGCGTGGGCGTGGATCGCCTCGCCATGCTGAAATACGGGATGGACGATCTGCGCGCCTTCTTTGACGGCGATGTGCGCTGGCTGAAGCATTACGGCTTCTCCGCCTTCGATCAGCCGACCCTTTCCGCCGGTGTGGGAGCACGCGCATGAAGTTCTCGCTCCTCTGGCTGAAGCAATATCTGGAAACCGATGCGGATGCGGCGGCCATTTCGGCCAAGCTCAACGCCATCGGGATCGAGGTTGAAGGCATCGAAGACCCGGCTGAGACGCTGGCCGGTTTCATCGTCGCCAAGGTGCTGACGGCAAAGCCGCACCCCGATGCGGACAAGCTGCAGGTGCTGACCGTGGATACCGGCGCGGGCGATCCGCTGCAGGTTGTCTGCGGCGCGCCCAATGCTCGTGCGGGCCTTGTCGGCGTGCTCGGCACTCCCGGCGCCAGCGTGCCCGCCAATGGCATGGTCCTGCGCAAGAGCGCGATCCGCGGCGTCGAATCCAACGGCATGATGTGTTCCACCCGCGAGCTGGAACTGGGTGACGATCATGACGGGATCATCGAACTGCCCGAAGGCGCGCCCATCGGCACCAGCTTTGCCGATTATCGCGGCGAAGGCCCGGTGTTCGACGTGGCAATCACGCCCAACCGGCCGGACTGCATGGGCGTCTATGGCATTGCGCGCGATCTGGCGGCGGCAGGCCTTGGCACGCTGAAGCCGGTGCCCCTGCGCGAGGCGCCGTCCAGCTTCCCCTGCCCGGTCGAAATTCGCACGGACGATCCCGAAGGCTGCCCGGCCTTCTATGGCCGCGTGGTGCGCGGGGTGAAGAATGGCCCGTCGCCCGAATGGATGCAGGCTGCCCTGCGCAGTGCGGGCCAGCGCCCGATCAGTGCGCTGGTGGACATCACCAATTTCCTGATGCTCGGTTTCGGCCGTCCGGCCCATGCCTACGATCTGGCCAAGCTCAACGGCGCGGTCGTGGCGCGGCGGGCGAAGGAGGGCGAGCAGGTCCTCGCGCTGAACGAGAAGACCTATACGCTCGACGCGGATATGACCGTGATCGCCGACGATTCCGGTGTGCATGACATTGCCGGGATCATGGGCGGCGAACATTCGGGCGTGTCGGACGACACTACCGATGTCCTGCTGGAAATCGCCTATTTCGAGCCTGAGCGGATCGGCATGACCGGCCGCCGTCTGGGCCTGGCCTCCGATGCCCGCACCCGGTTCGAACGTGGGGTGGACCCGGCCTTCCTCGAGGATGGGCTGCATCTGCTGACTCAGCTGATCCTTGAGATCTGCGGCGGCGAAGCCTCCGAAGTTGTCCGCGCGGGTAGCCCGCCGAGCCAGCAGAAGGTCGTCAGCTACGATCCGGCGCTGGCCGAGCAGCTGGGCGGCGTTGCCGTGCCGGAAGCCGAACAGAAGGCGATCCTCGCCGCGCTTGGTTTCCAAGTTTCGCCAGATTGGAACGTCACCGTGCCACTGCGCCGCCACGATGTGGAAGGCGCGCCCGACATCGTCGAGGAAGTGGTCCGCATCCATGGGATCGACAAGGTGGCCAGTGTCGCCCTGCCGCGCGTGGATGGGGTCGCCCAGCCGACTGCCACTCCGGCCCAGAAGCTGGAGCGCCGCCTGCGCCGCGCCGCTGCCGCGCGCGGGCTGAACGAGGCCGTGACCTGGAGCTTCCTGCCCGTGCCCGATGCGGAACATTTCGCGGACGGGAACGGCGGGCTGTGGATTCTCGACAATCCGATCAGCGAAGACATGAAGGCCATGCGCCCGGCGCTGATCCCCGGCCTGTTGTCTGCCGCCAAGCGCAATCTCGATCGCGGCGCCAAGGGCGTGCGCCTGTTCGAGATCGGCCGCCGCTATCTGCGCGGCGAAGGCGGAGCGAGCGACGAGCGCCTGACGCTTGGCGTGGTGCTGGCGGGCGAGAAGGTTCCCAGCGGCTGGAGCACCGGCAAGGCCCAATTGTTCGACGCATTCGACGCCAAGGGCGAAGTGCTGGCCCTGCTCGCAGAAGCCGGCGCGCCGGTGGACAAGCTGCAGGTGATGGGCGAGGCAGGCAGCCAGTTCCATCCCGGCCAGTCCGCAACCCTGCGCCTTGGCCCCAAGGCGGTGCTGGCCCGCTTCGGCGCGCTGCATCCCAAGACGCTCGAAGCCTTCGACGTGGACGGGCCGGTCGTGGCGGCGGAAATCTATCTCGATGCCATTCCGGAAAAGAAGGGCGGCGCCAGCTTTGCCCGGACTGCCTATTCGCCGCCCGCCCTGCAGGCGGTGACGCGCGATTTCGCCTTCCTGGTGGATGCGGCCAAGCCTGCAGGCGATCTGCTGCGAGCCGTGAAGGGCGCGGACAAGGCGAATATCGTCGATGCCCGCATCTTCGACGATTTCCGCGGAGCAGGCGTGCCGGAAGGCAAGAAGTCGCTGGCGGTGGAAGTCACGCTCCAGCCGGGCGAGAAGAGCTATACGGATGAAGAGCTGAAGGCGATTGCCGAGCGGATCGTGGCTGCGGCAGTGAAGATGGGAGCGGAACTGCGCAAATCTGAAGGTCCACTAGCTGCGACGGAGAATGCGGATTCCGCAGCGATAAATCTGAAATCGTAATTGCGCGGGTCATCCGCGTAACCGGACGGAGAAGCGGCCTATGCGCATGCGTCTGATCGGACAGGTGTTGATGGGTATTGCCGCGCTCTCCGCCGTGGGGGCCTTTGCCGGGGCAGTGCCACTGCTTTCCGATGCCGGAGCGGATCGGCTGTGGGTGGAAAGCTGGCGGGCCTATGGCTTTCTGGTTTTTGCGGGGCTTTTCGCCCTGCTGGCGTGGCGGCCGACCCGTTCGCCGCTCGTGTGGGAACTGGTGTTCTTCCACAAGGCCGCAATGGTCGTGACCCATTGGTGGGTGGGAGACGTGGCCGAAGCCGCTGTCGCAGGCAGAGTGGATATGGCGCTATGCGCCGTCATTCTGGTGTCCTGGGCCCTGACCCGGGGCTGGGAAAGCTGGCGCACACATAGCGTGGGATGAGGTGGGGCCGGGCTTCAGCGCTACCAGCCCGATCCCGTCGCCGGGTCCATCGGTTCGCCATAGGCCGGTTCGCTGGAACCATAGCCGCCTTGCGAGGAGTAGGACGAACCGCCCTGCGCCTCTTCGCGATAGGCCTTGTCGATATTGTCGCGATTGCGGGCGTGTTCCTGCTCCACGGCCTTGTCGAGTTGTTCCTGCATCTTGGGCATGGTCGCAAAGGCGGCCATCATCATCTTGCCCTGGATGGCAGCCATGTTGAAATCGCGCTTTTCCAGCGTCGCCCCGATCTGTTCGGCCATGGCGGAGCGATAGAAATCGACGACTGTGGGATTTTCCTCCAGCCCCTTGGCCACCTGATCGTGCCGTCCGCCGGGCGGGGGCAGGATGTCGACCGATATGCGGGTTTCTTCCGGACCGGCCTCGGTCAGTTCCGCCACGAAGGTCAGCAATCCGCTGCCCTGCCGGTCGACCAGCAGCCAGCTGATCTTCGTATCGCTCTCCCGCTTCACCTGGGCGCCGGCGGCTTCGGCCGGGAAGAATTCCATCGGCGGCTGCATCGCGGTCAGTGTCTGGCGCACGTCGCGGATCGCAATCGGATAGCTCTTGCCCGAAGGTATCAGCCCGCAGGCAGCGATCAGGGTGGCGACTGCCAGGGCGAGAATGGCGCGGCCCATGGTCACCAGCTTCCCCGCGTATCGTCCATCGGCTGGCCATAGGAACTGTCCTGCCCCTCCTGCGCGGACCGGGCATCTTCCATGTCGCGCAACTGCTGCGACCGGCGCGAATCATAACCCGGCTTGTCGTCCAGCCCGAAACGGGAACTGCCTTGCTCCAGCCCCGCCCGCTGGACTTCGCATGGCCCGTCATTCGGGCTGCTGCGTTTGTCATCGGGAATGCGCATGACATCGAAGGGGCGCTGTTCCATGGCCGCGTCGATCAGTTCCTGCACGGCGGGGCGCAGCGGCTGGTGCAGGGCGGGGCGGGGGTAGAACTGGCTGCCGTCATACATCTCGCCGCCCTTGGCCTCGGCGGGGACTTCGATCTGCGCGCGCGTGCCATCGCCTTCGGCCGTGAGCCGCACGGTGAAGCGTAACACTTCGCGCCCGCTGCTGGAAACGCGCCAGGTGATGGCATCATCCTTCGGGCTGTCGGAGGCGAAGTGGATCAGGATGCCGCATTGGCGGGCGGAGCGGAAACCGTCGACATCCGCCTTCTTGAGCCGCTGCAATGCCTCGGCCAGCGGCACGGCATAGACGCCTGGCTCCGCCCCGCCGCAGCCGGCCAGCATGGATGCGATCGCAATGGTGAACGCCAGTCTGCGCATGAAGTGCCCCCTTTTCACGCCCGGCTTTAGCGCCCGCGCGTTAATTCGGCGTAATTGCGCGCTTACGGGAAATATGGACGCGGGCGCGCCCTGCGGCTAACCGCGCGGCCATGGCTCAAGCGACCCTTTCCAACCGCCGCACCTTCGCGATCATTTCTCACCCGGACGCCGGTAAGACGACGCTGACGGAAAAGCTGCTGCTGCAGGGCGGCGCGATCCACCTTGCGGGCGAAGTGAAGGCGCGCGGGGCGGCCCGGCGCGCCCGTTCGGACTGGATGAAGATCGAACAGCAGCGCGGCATCTCGGTCACCAGCTCGGTGATGACCTTCGAGAAAGACGGGATTACCTTCAACCTGCTCGATACGCCGGGGCACGAGGACTTTTCCGAAGATACCTATCGCACGCTGACGGCGGTGGACTCGGCCATCATGGTGATCGATGCGGCCAAGGGTATCGAGCCGCAGACGCGCAAGCTGTTCGAGGTCTGCCGGTTGCGCAGCGTGCCGATCATTACTTTCGTCAACAAGGTGGACCGCGAAGGGCGCCCCTGTTTCGAACTGCTGGACGAAGTGGCCGACATGCTGGCGCTGGACGTCAGTCCGCAAGGCTGGCCCATCGGCATGGGCGGGCTGTTCGAGGGGATTCTCGATTTCGCCACCAACACGGCCAGCCGCCCGGAAGGCGACAGCCGCGAATTCCTCGGCAAGCGGGATGTCGATCCCGCCCTGCCCGAGGATGTGGCCGAGGAAATGGAGCTGGCGCGCGGGATCTATCCCGAATTCGACATCGACGCCTATCGCAATGGCGACCTGACCCCGGTCTATTTCGGATCGGCGCTGAAGAATTTCGGCGTGGCCGAGCTGATCGACGCGATTGCCCGCTTCGCCCCGCCGCCGCGTCCGCAGCCGGCCGAAGGCGGCACCATCTCGCCTGACAAGGACGAGGTGACCGGGTTCATCTTCAAGGTGCAGGCCAACATGGACCCGCAGCACCGTGACCGGATCGCCTTCATGCGCATGGTCAGCGGCACCTTCAAGCGCGGCATGAAGCTCACCCCTTCGGGCCTGGGCAAGCCGATCGCGGTCCATTCGCCGATCCTGTTCTTCGCACAGGATCGCGAGATCGCCGACACGGCCGAGGCGGGGGACATCATCGGCATCCCCAATCACGGCACGTTGCGCGTGGGCGATACGCTTTCGGAAAAGAACGACGTGCGCTTCACCGGCCTGCCGAACTTCGCGCCGGAAATCCTGCGCCGCATCGCCCTGAAGGACCCGACCAAGACCAAGCAACTGCGCAAGGCGCTCGACGATCTGTCGGAGGAAGGCGTGATCCAGGTGTTCTATCCCGAGATCGGCAGCCAGTGGATCGTCGGCGTGGTCGGCCAGCTCCAGCTCGACGTGCTCGTTTCGCGGCTGGAGGCGGAATACAAGGTGGAGGCCCGCCTCGAAGCCTCGCCTTTCGACACGGCACGGTGGCTGAAAGGCACCGAGGAGGCGCTGCGGGCGTTCGAACAGTTCAACCGCGCCAATCTCGCGCGAGACCGCGATGGCGACATGGTGTTCCTCGCCAAATCGGCCTGGGACGTGAACTATCAGCAGGAAAAGCACTCCGAGCTGAAATTCAACGCCACCAAGGAGCGGTGAGGTATTTCACCTATTTGGTGAATTTGTCTTGACATCGTGACGCTGTCCGGTTAGAGGCTGGGCAGCATCGCGATGGTGCGTTTCACGCCTCCACTTTCCTTTCCTCACTCGCACCCCCCCCAGTCATCCCGGATTTATTCCGGGATCCCGCTTCCTCGTCGCCGGAAGGGAAGCTGGACCCCGGCACAGAGCCGGGGTGACAATGCAGAATGCCGATGGGGGCATGCCCACCTCCCCGCTTGCCGCCTCGCCAGCGACTGCCTACCAATCCCCCATGGCCGAGTTCTTCGACGCGCTCACTCCCGCCCATGCCGCCATGATCGAGCGGCAGCCCATGTTCTTCGTCGCCACGGCAGCGAAGGACGGGCGGATCAATCTCAGTCCCAAGGGATACGATGCCTTCCGCATCCTCTCGCCCAATCGGGTGGCTTATCTCGATCTAGGCGGCTCGGGAAACGAGACCAATGCCCATCTGCTGGAGGATGGGCGCATCACTGTGATGTTCTGCAATTTCCAGCAGCCCGCGCTGATCCTGCGCATCTATGGGCAAGGCCGCCCGGTAGTACCGTGGGATCGCGACTGGGAGGAACTGTCCGCCCATTTCACCCTGATGCCCGGCACACGGCAGATTTTCGATATCGAGGTGGAAAGCGTCCAGACCAGCTGCGGCTATGGCGTGCCGATCATGAGCATGGAGCGGGAACGGCCGACCCTGCTCAAGGTCCATGCCAAGGCCGATCCGGCGGAATGGGCAGGCAAGCACAAGACCCGCCGCACCAGTATCGACGGTCTGCCCGTGCGCACGACCGACCGCTATATCGCGGGCGATCCTTCGACCATCCCGCAGGACTGACCCGTTTGGAAATCCGCTTCGCCAGCTACAACATCCACAAGGCCGTGGGCACCGATGGGCGCCGTGATCCCGATCGCATCCTGTCCGTGCTGCATGAAGTGAATGCCGATATCGTCGCCCTGCAGGAGGTCGACCGGCGCTTCGGCCGCCGCGCCTCGGTGCTGCCGCGCGCGCTGGTGGAGGAACAGGGCTATGCCATCGCCCATCTCGCCATGCGGCCCGACAGCATGGGCTGGCACGGCAATGCCGTGCTGGTCCGCCGCCATTTCGACGTGCTGGGCACGCATGCCGTGCATCTGCCCACGCTGGAGCCGCGCGGCGCGGTACGGGCGGAACTGGCGCATGAAGGGCGCCGGTTGCGCGTGGTGGGCATGCATCTGGACCTGTCGGGCATCCGCCGGCGCGACCAGATCCGCGCGGTGACGAGCGATCTTGCCACCTGCGAGGAAGATTGCCCGGCCGTGATGCTGGGCGATTTCAACGAATGGTCGCTGCGCGGCGGCAGTATCCGCGAATTCGGCCATGGCTGGCAACCGATCGCACCGGGGCGCAGCTTCCCCAGCCGCCAGCCCCTCGCCCCGCTGGACCGCATAGTCTTCTCGCGCGGCTGGGACATCCTGAGCCACGGCGTCCACCACAGCGCCCTTGCCGCAGCCGCATCGGATCACCTGCCGATTTGGGCCGTCGCGCGGCTTGCAGGGTGAGGTTTGGACGAAGTGGCCGACCCTATTTATGACTGGCATCGCGAGGCGAGCTAACTTTTCGCAAACGGTATATCCAGCGGAGGACTGTTATGGCCGGTCGTCATAGGAACTCTAAACGTGGTCCAAAAGGCACGGGAAAGCCCTCCCCAGATAAAGACAGGGCTGCGCACGCGGCGGCGAGAGGAGTCGGCCGGAAGTCCCTTTCTAAACTCTCTAGGGATGATCTCTCAGCCGAAGAGATTAGGGCAGCGGTGCTTGCCATGCATAACGAGACAGACCGCGGCTCGGCCATAATGGGCGCTGCACTTGTTGAGTTGGGCGTCAAGCACGTGTGTTGGGCGCTCGTTCGTAATCTAGATGCAACAGACGCTCTCTTCGAAGGTGTCGGCGCCCCATTTGGAACATTCAGCGCAAAAACGTTGGCCATCTACGCGCTCGGGTATTGTGACAAAGAGAGGAAGCGCGAGATTGACGCAATCAGAGAGATTAGAAACCAGTTCTCTCATGCCTTGCGGGTCATAGATTTCACACTTCCTGAGGTAGGGGCGGCGTGCAAGCTGCTTAAGAAGCACCACATGGAACCAAAGATGGCTAATGCACTTCTCCCTGCTAAATCTGAGAATAGGGTGACGTTTGAGGCGGCCTGCCTATCAATAACAATTTCCTTAATTGATAAGGGTAAGGAAATCGCAGAGGAACGGAAGCGTCGCCTCGACCAAATAATTGCTGACCTTAAGGAATCTCGCCCAAATATCCGCGACTAGGGTTAGTTGTCATTTTTCTCCACGCACTCAGAGCTGAATAATAATTGCCCGGCGCCTCCGTGGGCGCCTCCGTAGGCTCGGTCACTCTTACCCAATCTGTCGGTGCGAAGCAGGGCGCCCTAGTTCAAGAGTTCAAGCAGTCACTGCCTAAAAAATGGCAGTTATATACTTGACAAAGCAGAAGCGATAGGCCAAGGTTTTCTCACGATCAGAGAGAGCCGTTATGTCCATCTACGAACCCCGCTTTACCGATGAAGATGCAGCCCGTGAGCACCTTGAAGCGCTCCACTGGCCGAACGGTCCTGTCTGCCCTCACTGCAAGTCCGAAAAGGCTACTCGCCTGCCTGCCCAGCGTGGCCGTCCTACCAAGGCTCACCCCGAAGGCGCGGTCCGCAAGGGCGTTGTCCAGTGCAATGCCTGCCGCAAGCAGTTCACTGTCACCGTGGGCACCGTATTCGAAAGCTCCAAGGTGCCCCTGCACAAGTGGCTGCTCTGCAATCACCTGCTTTGCGCCTCCAAGAAGGGCATGAGCGCTCACCAGATCGCCCGCATGGTCGGTGTCAGCTACAAGACTGCTTGGTTCATGATGCACCGCATCCGTGAAGCCATGCGCGATACCGATAACGAACCCATGGGCGGCTATGGCAAGACCATTGAAGCCGATGAAACCTATGTTGGCGGCAAGGAAACCAACAAGCACGCCAACAAGCGCGTTGCGGGTCGCCAAGGTGGTGCTGGCAAGCAGCCTGTCTTTTCACTCGTAGAACGCGGTGGCCGCGTCCGCTCCTTCCATGTCCCCAAGGTGACTGCCGTCAACCTCCGCCATGTCCTCGTTACCAATGCGGACCGTGGTAGCTGGCTTATGACTGACGAACACGCGGCCTATAAGACCTTGGGCAAGGAATATGTCGGTCATGGCGTGGTGAAGCACTCGCTGGGCGAATATGGCCGCGCCACCTACTTCCACACCAATACGATTGAGAACTTCTTCTCGATCCTCAAGCGCGGGATCGTGGGCGTTTATCACCACGTCTCCGAAGCTCACCTCAAGCGCTACGTTACCGAGTTCGACTTCCGCTATAACACTCGCAAGCTGAATGACTTTGAACGTTCAGACGAAGCCCTTGTTGGCATCAAGGGTAAGCGCCTTACTTATCGGCGGACTGACGAAGCCGCTTTCGCGTAAACAAAAGGCCGCTAAGTTCCTCCGCTGGCGCAAGAAGCGAGTCGGGAGGAAATAATGTTAGCGGAAATTGCTACGGGCCTTAGCAGCCTCAAGGCGGCCAAGGACATCGTTCAGGGCCTCAATGCTGCCAACACTCAGGCTAGGGTCAATGATGTTAAGATCGAACTCCAAGGCCTTATTCTTGATGCCCAGCAAGGATTGTTTGCGGCACAAGAGATGCAATCTGCGGCGGCCCAAAGAATAGCTAATCTTGAACAAGAGATTGTGAATCTCAAAGACTGGGAAGCAGAGAAACAGCGCTACGAGTTGGCAGATACGGGGCAAGGGACGCCTGCTTACAAATTGAAGGAAGGCATGGAGGCGAGCCAGCCACCGCATTGGATTTGCCCCCACTGCTATGAGCAGGGCAAGAAGTCGATCTTGGCTCATGATCTAATTCCTGAAGGAAGCGTGGATGTTCTTCGATGCAACCCATGCGGGCTTGAAATCGTAACGCACGGACGGCGCGCAGTCCCCAGCCGTGGTTCTAGCGGGACTTGGGGGCGCGGGAGATAGCTGGGCACCTCTCCTTCGTCTTCTCAGCATCATGCGGCTTATGCGGAGTGCCCAGCAGCTTCCGCAGAACCGCGTCCTCTTTCTCTTGATCGGTGTCTGTCATGGCTATTCCAGTGCTAACCCCCATTGAGGAGCAGATCGTCTTTCACTTCGCCATAGGGCAGGCCATCGCGCAATGGGCGCACGTTGAAAACGCGCTATACAATATCTGCGTTGTCGCCTTTGGTGAAAAGCAATCACCGGTTCTCGGGGCATCCTTCCACTCAATCGACAACTTCAGAACCAAACTGTCGTTTACTGACAGCGCCGTTCAGCAATCTAGTCGGTTTACAGAGCTGGTTGCCGAATGGTCAACCGAGCGCGACCGAGCGCGGGGGCTGTCGGTCCTTCGTAACAAAATCGCTCACAGCAGAACGATTGGCTATCCAGAGGCAACGCCAGGACGGCGAGAAGCCATCGTGCCAATCTCATTCAGGCCACTAAAAAAACAGCGCAAGGCGCCAGGGCCTCCACCCGACTCGCTTTGCGTCAAAGATATCGATCTAGCCGCAAGGCAGTTTGCGAGGGCTTCAAATGCCCTATTGGGTATAATGGCGAAAGCTCAAGGTCACCGTTGGCGGCCCGCAGAATCCTCTCAGCAAGAACTGCAAGTCCGCTCTCTGAAGGAGATACGAAGCCTGATTGACGCAACACGCCTACAGCGCGCCTAAGCGCCTGCTCAGTAATCTCGATTGCCAGCCTGTCACGCTCGGATTCTATATCACAGAGTCGATGCTTTGTCATGTATATAACTGCCTAAAAAATAGGCATCTGCACAAGATTCGGGCTGGCCCTTCCGCTTAACCTGCGGGAAAGAATCGTAAATCGTGCCTTAATCGTCGGAATCCCGCATTTGGCACGCTGTTTGCAAACCCCTCTCTCAGCCGGGGAGTGTCGCCGGTAAGCAGACAGGGGTTTGAGATGAAATTCATCATCGCCATCATCAAACCGTTCAAGCTCGACGAGGTGCGTGAAGCTCTCGGCGCCATCGGCGTCGCAGGCATGACCGTGTCCGAGGTCAAGGGCTTCGGGCGGCAGAAGGGCCAGACCGAGATCTATCGCGGTGCGGAATATTCCACGAATATGCTGCCCAAGGTGAAGATCGAGGTTGCCGCAACCGATGCGATTGCCGCGCAGGTTGTCGAAACCATCCAGCAGACCGCCAGCACCGAAAGCATCGGCGACGGCAAGATCTTCGTGCTGGATCTCGCTTCCGCAACCCGCATTCGCACCGGCGAATCCGGGGATACCGCGCTGTGATCCGGGCGCATCACTTGAGGGGTACTACTATGATCCGCAAAGTTGTTTGCGGCGCCGGTGCGCTTGGCGCGTCGATGTTCGCCGCTACTGCAGCCTGGGCGCAGGAAGCCACCCAGGCGGTGGCCGACGCCACCGCGGCTGCCACTGAAGCTGCTGCCGCCGCTGTGCCGGCCCCGGTCGCCGAAGCTGCTACCGAAGCGGCCGCCGCCGTTCCCGATCCCGGCAACAATGCCTGGATGATGACGTCGACGGTCCTCGTCCTGATGATGATCCTGCCGGGCCTCGCCCTGTTCTATGGCGGTCTCACCCGTTCGAAGAACATGCTCTCCACCATGACGCAGATCGGCGCTGTCGCCGCTCTGGCCATGCTGATCTGGGTGATGTGGGGCTATGGCCTCGCTTTCGGTCCCGAAGGCAACCAGTACATCAGCTGGGGCAAGTTCTTCCTCGCCGGCGTGACGCCCGATTCCACTGCCGCCACCTTCACCGATGGCGTGGTGATCAGCGAATATGTCTTCATCTGCTTCCAGATGACCTTCGCGGCAATCACCGCGGCGCTCGTCCTGGGTGCGGTTGTCGAGCGCATGAAGTTCTCGGCCGTGATGGTCTTCGCCGCCGTCTGGCTGACGATCGTCTATTTCCCGATCGCTCACCTCGTCTGGGAAGCTCGCGGCGTGTTCTTCGCCATGGGCGCGCTGGACTTCGCCGGCGGTACCGTGGTGCACATCAACGCCGGTGTCTCGGCGCTGGTCGCCGCGCTGATCCTCGGCAAGCGCAAGGGCTATCCGAACGAGCCGATGCCGCCGCACTCGCTGACGCTGACCATGGTCGGCACCGGCCTGCTGTGGGTGGGTTGGTTCGGCTTCAACGCCGGTTCGGCTCTGGAAGCCAACGGTTCGGCCTCGCTCGCCATGATCAACACCTTCGTCGCCACCGCTTCGGCCGGTCTCTTCTGGATGCTGACCGAACGCCTGATGGGCCACAAGGGTTCGGCTCTGGGCTTCTGCTCGGGTATCGTCGCCGGCCTCGTCGCGGTCACTCCGGCTGCCGGCAACTCCGGTCCGTTCGGTGCGATCGTGCTCGGCGCCGTCGCTTCGGTGATCTGCTACTTCGCGGTCGCCAAGCTCAAGCCTGCCCTCGGTTACGACGACTCGCTTGACGCCTTCGGCATCCACGGCATCGGCGGTATCGTCGGCGCCATCGGCACCGGCATCGTCTTCTCGCCGGCCCTCGGTGGCCCGGGCGGCGATGACTACGTGATCGGCAGCCAGGTCGTCACTCAGGTTCTGGCCGTCGCCGCGACCATCGTGATCTCCACTGTCGGCACCACCATCGCGATCTTCATCGCGAAGGCCCTGACCGGCCTGCGGGTCTCCCAGGAAACCGAAGTCGAAGGTCTCGACCTCGGGGAACACGGGGAACGCGCCTACAACTGATCGCAAGCTTGGCGGGATCGGGGCTCCTCCTCTCCTCCCCCGATCCCGCCTCACGACGTTCCTCCTGCGAACGCAAACTGAACAAGGGCCGGAGCCAGCCGCTCCGGCCCTTTTTTTGTGCCCGGCCGAGGCATTTGCGCCGCCGCGATGCGCGCAGGCGTTCATATCGTGATGCGCTTCACTGGACGCGGGGCCAGCTTGCTGCTTTGTTGACAGGCGTAGCCGGCCCGACCGGCGGAGAAGGAGTTGGATTGAGATGAAATATGTCATCGCGATCATCAAGCCGCACAAGCTCGACGCAGTGCGCGAGGCACTCGGGGCGATCGGTGTGGCCGGGATGATGGCCAGCGAAGTGAAGGGGTTCGGCCGCCAGAAGGGGCAGACCGAAATCTATCGCGGGGCCGAATATGCCACCAACATGGTGCCCAAGGTGAAAGTGGAAGTCGCCCTGCCGGATGCACTGGCGGAACGCGCGGTGGAGGCGATCCAGCAGGCCGCGGCCACCGGCAGCATCGGGGACGGCAAGATTTTCGTGCTCGAACTCGGTTCGGCCCTGCGCATCCGCACAGGCGAAACCGGCGAAACCGCGCTCTAGGCGCCCGATATGTGAACCATGCGCCGGTCGTGGAGCGCTATTGCGATACGCCCGCGCCGCATCTGCCACACAGCCCGCGCCATCTTGCTTGTCGTGCCGGTAGTGTAGTGACAGGATCGCGCCGATCTCTTACCCGGTGCGCCCAATGAACCGCGCAAAAGCGGCACCGGGCGCAAGAACAGGAAACGACGAAAGAACGCCCATGCAGCAGTCCATGACCGACCGCCGTCTCGATGAGATGATCAAGAAGATCCAGAAGGGATCGATGAGGATGACTGAGGACGACGCAATCGCGATCGCCGGTCAGCTTTACGGAAGCAAGCGCTACAAGCAGGCGGAAAACATGTGCCGCCAGATCCTCCAGGCAAAGCCCAAGCTGGCGGATGTCCATTCGATCCTCGGCGTGACGCTGACGGCGCAGGGCAAGGCCAAGGAAGGCATTGCCAGCCTGAAGCGCGCGATCAAGCTTCAGCCCAAGGTCGCCCGCTTCCGCTCCAATCTGGGAGAGGTCCAGCGCCAGCAGGGCCATCTCGCGGATGCGATCGTCAGCCTGCAGGAAGCGATCGAGATCGATCCCAAGAATGCGCAGGCCCATAACAACCTGGGCATCGCGCGTTTCGACAGCCGCAATTATGCCGAAGCAGTCGCCTGCTATCGCAAGGCGCTCGAACTGCAGGCGGACTTCCCGGAAGTGCACAACAATCTGGGCAACGCGCTGCGCTGCATCGGCAAGCGCGAGGAAGCGATCGAGGCCTATCAGAACGCGCTGGCCTATCGCGAGCGTTATCCCGAGGCCTATAACAATCTCGGCACCATGCTGCGCGAACTGGGCAAGACCGAGCAGGCCGAGCATGCGCTGCGCAAGGCGATCCAGCAGAACCCGCGCTACGTGGAAGCGCATACCAACCTTGCCAATCTCTATTACACCGAAAAGCGTGACGTGGACGCGCTGCGCCTGCTGGGCGACGCGCTCAAGCTGGCACCCACGGATGTCCGCGCGCTGATCCTCACCGCGCGGATTCAGGCGCGCCGGGCCAATTTCGCCGCCGCCGAGCAGGCCTTGCGCCTCGTGCTGCGCGAGCGGCCGGAAAATGGCGAGGCGCTGACCGTGCTGGGCAGCGTGCTGCACGAGACTGACCGTTACGACGAGGCTGTGGCGCTGCTGGAAAAGGCAGACAAGCTGCAGCCCAATAATGCCGAGACGCTGAGCTATTACGGCGTGGCGCTGAAGTCGGTCGGTCGGCTCGACGATGCACGGGAGAAGATCCTGAGCGGGCTCAAGCTCAATCCGAACCTGATCGGCGCCTATGCCAATCTCAACGACCTGGTCGACTATTCCAAGGAAACCGAGCTTTACGAAAGCCTCACCGAGGTGGTGGAGCGGATGAAGGATCGTCCGGTCGAGCTGCGCCTGCCGCTCTATTACGCCTATGCCAAGGCGCTGGACGATAATGGCCAGCCGGAAAAGGCGCTCGAAAACTACATCGAAGGCGGCAAGATCAAGCGCAAGCTCCTCAATTACAGCGAGGAGGAAACCTTCAAGTTCTTCGAAGACATCAAGCAGGCCTTCCCTGCGGAAATCTTCAAGAACCGGCCCTATGAAGGCAACCAGACCGACCGGTTGCTGTTCATCGTCGGCATGCCGCGTTCGGGCTCCACGCTGGTTGAACAGATCCTGGCGAGCAACGACGCCGTCTATGGCGCGGGCGAAGTGAAGTATTTCAGCCAGATGCTGCACAAGTTGCGGGATCGGTTCCCGTCGCTGTCGCGCTTCCCGCAGATGGTTTCGGAACTGAAGCCCAACCACTACAAGCTGGTGGCTGATGGGTATCAGCAGGCCATGTTCAAGAACGCCGGCGATGCCCGGATCGTTACCGACAAGCTGCTGACGAACTACTTCTTCATCGGCATGCTGCACCTGCTGTTCCCGAACGCGAAGTTCATCAACACGCGTCGCGATCCGGTCGATTGCTGCCTGTCAGCCTTCACCAAGCTGTTCAAGGACGACATGCCGCACAGCTACGACATGGGTGAACTGGGCCGCTATTACCGCCAGTACGACGCGCTGATGAAGCACTGGGAATCCGTGCTGCCCGAAGGCGTGCTGAAGGCGGTGGAATACGAAAACGTCGTCGCCGATACCGAGAAGGAAGCGCGTGGCATCATCGAATTCCTTGGCCTCGACTGGGACGACAAGATGCTGGAATTCCACAAGTCCAGCCGCCCGGTGAAGACCGCCAGCGTCGCCCAGGTGCGCAAGCCGATCTACAAGACTGCGGTCCAGCGCTGGAAGAAATATGGCGACGGCCTGCAGCCGCTGATCGACGCGATCGAGAAGCCCTGAGCCGGTTGCGCGCTCAACCCGCAGACAGGAAAAGAAAAAGGGGAGCTTTGGGCTCCCCTTTTTCTTGGCCGCCTTCCGGTGGCCTGTTTCTCGGGCATGTCCGGCAGATACGGGCCCGGCGCGTCAGTCTCCGGTGTGCGGCTTCCCGGCTGCTTGCTGTTCCAGCCAGCGTGCGCGGATCGTGTCGGACGTCTCGCGGCTGCCATCGTGACTCCAGCCCGGTTCGCGCAGCAGGTAGGATAATTTGTGCCGCCAGGGCGCGTGCCACATGTCGCGCACGATCCCGATCCATTCGTGGAATACGGACCACAGCAGGTTGAAGCTGCCGAGCTGCTTCACGATGCCATAGCGGATGCGCAGATCGTCCCGTTCCGGCTGGTAAGTGCCGAACAATTTGTCCCACAGGATGAATGTGCCCGCATAGTTCCGGTCGAGATAGAGCGGGTTGGTCGCATGGTGGACCCGATGGTGCGAAGGTGTGTTCATCACTGCCTCGAACCAGCGCGGCAGCTTCCCGATCGCCTCGGTGTGAATCCAGAACTGATAGATCAGGTTCAGCCCGCCGCAGAACAGGATCATCGCCGGATGGAAGCCGATCAGGGCAAGCGGCAGGCGGAAAATGAACGTGATCGCGATGAAGCCCGTCCAGGTCTGACGTAATGCGGTGGACAGGTTGTAATGCTGGCTCGAATGGTGGTTCACATGGCTGGCCCAGAACCAGCGGATGCGATGGCCGAAACGGTGGGACCAGTAATAGGCGAAATCGTCCAGTACGAAGCACAGCCCCCAAGCCCACCACTGCCAGCCGATCTCGAACAGGCGATAGTCATACAGCTTTACCAGCATCGCCAGCACCAGCGACGCGGTGAGGGCGCCCGCCACTGTGCTGCCCAGCCCGAAGGCAAGCGAGACGGCGGTGTCGCGCGGTTCGTAAGCCTGCGGTGCGCGCAGCCTTGCCCAGACCATTTCGGCCAGGACCAGCAATATGAATGCAGGAATCGCGTAATTGACGGGATCGAAATCCGGCACCGCTCAGCCCTCCGGCGCGTTTATGCGCCTTTCCCACGCCTCGGCCTCGTAGCCGAGATCGAGTGTCATTGCCGGGAAAGTGGGGTCGGAGCCTGTCACCGTCAACTGCGTTCCCGTGCGCAGGGCGCGGGCGGTTTCGTCCAGCAGCCGGGCGACGAACAGGGCGCCATGCGGAACCAGCACCATGATACGATTTCGGGAATCGGCCAGCAGTGCCCCGCGGCCGTCTTTGGCCAACGTCACATGTTCGGCGCTGAAGCCGCAAAGCGCATTATCCGCCAGTTCGCGCGCTTCGGCTTCGCCCGCTATGCGCGCGCCTCTTCCAAGGCCGAGCCACCAGGAAACGAGAACAAGAAAAGCGACCCCGACGAGCGAGCCCGCAAAGACGAGCAACTGCCCGCTCATCCCCGCGCGGAGTAAATCGCGTCCATCGCGGCACGCACGGGCGCGACGTCATAGCCGGCAGCGGCTGCCGCATCGGCGATCTCGGCAGGTTCGCGCCCGCGCATGGCTTCGGCCAGCGACCACAACAGGGTGGAGCGCGTGCCGCTGCGACAATAGGCCAGCACTGGACCATGGGCTTCGCCGAGCGCCTGGGCCATGGAGGAAACATCGTCCTGCGAGAGGCTTTGCATCGTTACCGGAATGGCGATGTAGTCCATGCCCGCCGCGTGAGCGGCTGCCTCGATCTCGGCGCCGGGGGTCTGTTCGTCGGACTCGCCTTCCGGGCGGTTGTTGATCACCAGCGTGACGCCCAGCTGCGCGGCCTGGGCAATGTCGGCCAAGCCGATTTGCGGGCTGGCATAGATGCCCTCGCCCAGCTTGCGGAAATCGCTCATGCCGTTTTCTCCCCCGCGGCCGCGTGCGTTTTGGCGCGGCGGTTGCGCTTCACCATGTTGAGCATCTCGACGCCCACCGAGAAGCCCATGGCGGCATAGACATAGCCCTTGGGCACATGGAAGCCGAAGCCATCCGCAATCAGCACGAGGCCGATCATCACGAGGAAGGCGAGGGCGAGCATCACCAGGGTGGGGTTCTTCTCGATGAAGCCGGCCAGCGGATTGGCGGCGACCAGCATCAGGCCCACAGTGATCACCACGGCGGCGACCATGATCGGCACATGATCCGTCATGCCAACGGCCGTAAGGATCGAATCGATGGAAAAGACCAGGTCCAGCGCGATGATCTGGGCGATAGCGGAGCCGAAGGCGATCTGGGCAATGCCCTTGTCCTGGTCCAGCAGTTCGCCGCTCTCCCCCTCGGGGTCCATATTATGATGGATTTCCTTGGTGGCCTTCCACAGCAGGAACAGGCCGCCCGCCAGCAGGATCAGGTCGCGGCCTGAAAAAGCCGTCTCGAAACTCGGTTCGCCATGTTCGCCCGGTGCGCCGGTGATGCCGAGATCGAACAGCGGGGTCTGCAGCGTCACGATCCAGCCGATCAGCATCAGCAGCGCGATGCGCATGACCAATGCCAGCATCAGGCCGATTCGGCGGGCCTTGGCCTGCTGATGCTCGGGCAATTTGTTGGACAGGATCGCAATGAAGACGAGATTGTCGATGCCCAGCACGACTTCGAGCACGACAAGTGTGACCAGTGCGGCCCAGGCGGCGGGGTCGGAAAACAGCGCGATGATATCCATAATGCGGCGCCTTGTGCCGAAGCGCGGGGCGGCTGGCAAGCGCGCCGAAGCGCTGCAAGAGGCCGTAATATCGCAGTCAAGAAGGAATCGCTTAAATCGTTCGCACCGAAAACGAATCTGCGTTATACGTGGTGGATGTTTGTAGGGCGGGAGAGGGGTGTCCGCCCTCGCATCCGGCGCGTTTCGTCCGCGCGGCCGGGTGTCTCGCATCCGCGAAACGTATGTGACGAAGTGAAGGTACGTTAGGTTTCATGGGTTTTGACAGAGGTCGTCGCGGCCGGGGACGCGACAAAAGGGATGGCATCGGCGAAGACGGCTTTGATCCCTTCATGGATGGCGGTCCGCGGTTCGGTGATTCCGATCGTTTCGGTGGTGGCGATCGCTTCGGCGGTGGTGACCGCTTTGGCGGCGGCGATCGCTTCGGTGGTGGCGGTCCGCGCGGCGGCGGTGGCGGCGGCTTCGGCGGTCCCCGTGGCGGTGGCGGTGGTGGTTTCGGCGGCCCTCGTGGCGGCGGCGGCGGTGGCGGTATGCCTGCCCAGGTCGTCGGTGCCGGCAAGGGCACCGTGAAGTTCTTCAATGCTGGCAAGGGCTTCGGCTTTATCCAGCAGGAAGGCGGCGGAGAGGACGTGTTCGTCCATATCAGCCAGGTCGAGCGCGCAGGCCTTGAAGGTCTCGCTGAAGGTCAGGAACTGGCCTTCAACCTCGTCGATCGCGGCGGCAAGATTTCCGCAGCCGATCTTCAGGTCGTTGGTGATGTGATCCCGGTCGAGCAGCGCGCTCCGGCTGCGCCGCAGCGTCAGCGCACTGGCGAGAAGGCCACCGGCACGGTGAAGTTCTTCAATTCCATGAAGGGCTTCGGCTTCATCACGCGCGACGATGGCGAACCCGATGCATTCGTGCATATCAGCGCAGTGGAACGGTCCGGCCTGTCCCAGCTCAACGAAGGCGACAAGCTGGAATTCGAACTCGAAGTCGATCGACGAGGCAAGTACTCGGCGGTCAACCTTGTGCCCGTTCAGGGCTGACCAGCCCGCGTTTCGCCCGGTGGTTTGACCGGGCTTCCGCAAAAGCCTAAACGGTAGCGAATGGCGGCCCTCCGGGGCCGCCATTTGTCGTTCCAATAAACCTTACGGATAATACCACCTCAACAGTCCAAGGGAGTTCCACGATGTCGATCACTCCGCTCATGCCCGTCTACCCCCGGTGCGACGTCCGCCCGGTGCGCGGCGAGGGTTGCTACCTGATCGGGGAGCGCGGCGAACGATATCTGGACTTTGCGGCCGGGATTGCGGTGAACGCGCTTGGTCACGGTCATCCCCACCTGACCAAGGCGATCCAGGAACAGGCCGCCACGCTGATGCATGTCAGCAATCTCTACGGTTCGCCGCAGGGTGAAGCGCTGGCGCAGCGCATTGTCGACAATTGCTTTGCCGATACGGTGTTCTTCACCAATTCCGGCGCCGAGGCGATCGAATGCGCGATCAAGACCGCGCGCCGCTATTTCTACGTCAACGGCCAGCCGAACCGGACCAAGATCATCACTTTCAACAACGCCTTCCACGGGCGGACGATGGGTGCGATCTCGGCCACTAATCAGCCCAAGATGCGCGACGGTTTCGAACCGCTCGTGCCGGGCTTCGCCTATGCCCCGTTCAACGATCTGGAAGCCGCGCTGGCACTGGTCGATGACGATACGGCCGGCTTCATGGTGGAAACGGTGCAGGGCGAAGGCGGGATGACGGCGGGCACGCCGGAATTCATCCAGGGTCTGCGCAAGGCATGCGACGAGCGCGGCATGCTGCTGATCCTCGACGAGATCCAGTGCGGCTATGGCCGGACCGGCAAGTTCTTCGCCCATGAACATTATGGCATCACGCCGGATATCATGACGGCGGCAAAGGGCATTGGCGGCGGCTTCCCGCTCGGCGCCTGTCTCGCCACTGCTGAAGCGGCCAAGGGCATGGTGTTCGGCACGCATGGCTCCACCTATGGCGGCAATCCGCTCGCCATGGCAGCGGGCATGGCGATCCTCGATGTCATGCTGGAACCCGGCTTCTTCGACCACGTCACCGCCATGGGCGAGCGCATGCGCGCGGCGTTCGAGCAGCTGATGCCCAATCACGATCACCTGTTCGAGGAAATCCGCGGCAAGGGCCTGATGCTGGGTATCAAACTGAAGGAACCGGCCGTTTCGCGCGATTTCGTGGCGCATCTGCGCGACAATCACGGACTCCTCACCGTTGCGGCGGGCGAGAACGTGTTCCGCGTCCTGCCGCCGCTGGTGATCGACGAAAGCCACATCGCCGAATGCATGGAACGGCTGAGCGAGGGGGCGCGGAGTTACGCGCCGCTTAGCGATGACTGATCCGATGATCCGGCATTTCCTCGACCTCTCCGATGCGGGAGGCGACGCGATCGCGGCGATGATCAATGACGCGATGGAGCGCAAGGCCGCGCGTGCGGCCCTGCCCAAGGGGGCGTCCGATGCTGATGCTCCTTTGGCGGGCCATGTGCTGGCGATGATCTTCGAGAAGAATTCCACCCGTACGCGGGTGAGCTTCGACATCGCCATGCGCCAGCTGGGCGGCAGTGCGCTGATCCTCGATGCGGGCACTACCCAGCTCGGGCGTGGCGAATCGCTGGCCGATACGGCGCGCGTGCTCAGCCGCATGTGCGATGCGATCATGATCCGCACCGACGATCACGCCAAGATCGACGAACTGGCGCGCCATGCCAGCGTGCCGGTGATCAACGGCCTGACCGACCGTTCGCATCCCTGCCAGATCGTTGCCGACCTGCTCACCGTGGTGGAACACGGCAAGCCGCTGCCCGGCCTCGAAGTTGCCTGGCTGGGCGACGGGAACAATGTGCTCCATTCGATCCTCGAGGCGGCAGGGCTGATGAAGTTCAACGTCCGCGTGGGCACGCCCGCCGGCTATGAACCCGATCCCGAATTCGTCGAGATGGCGCGTGCGGGCGGGGCGGTGGTCACGCTCACCAACGATCCGGCCGAAGTAGCGGCGGGCGCCGATGTCGTCGTCACCGATACCTGGGTGTCGATGGGGCAGGCCCATGCCGAGGAAAAGCTGGCCGCCATGGCTCCGTTCCAGGTGAACGAAGCGCTGATGGCTCGTGCGGCTGCCGATGCGATCTTCCTGCACTGCCTGCCTGCCCATGTGGGTGAGGAAGTGAGCGAAGGCGTATTCGAAAGCGCCCAGTCGGTGGTGTTCGATGAAGCCGAGAATCGTATTCACGGGCAGAAGTCCGTGCTGCTCTGGGCATTCGGAAAGCTCTGAAGGCACATCCTTGACTGACGTGATCCCGATTCTCGAAGACGAAACCGGTTTCGACCGGCTGCTGGCCTTCACACTGCCCGACCGCGATGCTCGCGGCCGGGTAGTGCGCCTTGGCCCGGTGGTGGAAGAAATCCTCTCGGCCCATTCCTATCCTCCTGCGATCAAGTGCCTGCTGGCCGAAGCCCTGGTATTGGCGGCGCTGCTGGGCTCGCTGCTCAAGGAAGATGGCAGCCAGATCACGATGCAGGCGCAGGCCCAGGGCGGGATCGTTTCGCTGCTGGTATGCGATTATCGCGGCGGCGAATTGCGCGGCTATGCCCAGTTCGATGAAGCGGGTGTTGCGGCGCTTGGTTCGAATCCTTCGCTCGGTGCGCTGTTCGGCGAGGGCTATCTGGCGATTACCTTCGATCTTGCCGCTACCGGGCAGCGTTATCAGGGCATCGTTCCGCTGGAAGGCGGATCGCTCGCACAGGCCTGCGAAAGCTACTTCGCCCAGTCCGAACAGGTGCCGACCCTGATTCGCGCGGCGGTTCGCACGAATGGCGAAAGCTGCGTCGCGGGCGGGCTGTTGGTGCAGCACTTGCCCGAAGGCGAAGAAGGGCGCGAGCGACTGCACGTGCAACTCGATCATCCCGAATGGGAGCATGTCGCAGTGATCGCCGGCAGCACGCGGCATGACGAGCTGACCGATCCTTCGCTCTCGCTGGAGGCGCTGGTCTGGCGGCTGTTCCACGAGGAACGCGAAGTGCGCGTGGAAAAGGGAGCCCGCCTTTCGCGCGGTTGCCGCTGCACGGTGGCGCATTATGAGAGCGTCCTTTCGCGCTTTCCCGAGGCCGAGCGTGCCGAAATGCGCAATGAGGATGGCAAGATCGTGGTCGATTGCGCATTCTGTTCCAGACTGTTCAATATTGAATTGTAGCACGGTTCGTCGCTCATAAAGTGCAATTTGCCGTTCAGCTTCGTCGTGTTACAAGGCACGCGACAATGCGGGGGCGGAGTTTTCATCTGATGCGTTGGGGAAATGTGGCAGGCGTCCGCCCGATGGCGGCGATTGCCGGTATCCTGCTGGGAATGGTGGTTGCGCCGGTCGCCGCACAGGGGCCGGAGCTTGCCATGCTGGACGGGCTGCGCAGCGGCTCGTGGGAACTGCGCATCCGCGGCGAGGAGGCGCGCAAGCGCATCTGCGTCCGCAGCGGGCGCGATTTCATCCAGCTTCGCCACAAGCAGCCAGGCTGCAGCCGCTTCGTAGTGAATGACGGGGCAAGCGAAGTGACGGTGCATTATTCTTGTCCCGGCAATGGCTATGGCCAGACCACCATCCGCAAGGAAAGCCCGCAGCTGGTGCAGATCAGCACTCAGGGTGTGGAGGGCAAATCGCCGTTCAACTTCAGCGCGGAAGCGCGCCATGTGGGTGGCTGCTGAGCCGGAGCAGAGGCTTTTCTTGCCACTGCGATACAGCCGGGCTAGCCCCGGCGCATGGGCGCTCTTTCCAAAGTTTCAGGCAAATCCGCGGTCGTTCTGCTTTCGGGCGGGCTCGATTCCATGGTCTCCGCCGGCCTCGCTCGGGAGGCCGGCTATACGCTCTATGCGCTGACCATCGACTATAACCAGCGCCACCGGCGCGAGATCGAGGCGGCCAGCCGCATTGCCCGCCATCTGGAAGTGCGCCGCCACGTCGTGCTGCCGCTCGATCTCAGCCGCTTTGGCGGCTCGGCGCTGACCAGCGACAAGATCGCCGTGCCCAAGGATGGCGTGGGCGAGGAAATCCCCGTCACCTATGTGCCGGCGCGCAATCTCGTGTTCCTCTCGCTCACTCTCGCCATGGCGGAAGCCAGCGGCGCGCGGGACCTGTTCATCGGCGTCAATGCGCTCGATTATTCCGGCTATCCCGATTGCCGCCCGGAATTCATCGCCAGCTTCACCGAAACCGCCCGGCTGGGCACCAAGGCGGGCGTGGAAGGCGATCCCTTCACGGTCCAGGCACCGCTGCAATTCATGGGCAAGGCCGATATCGCGCGCGAGTGCATAAGGCTGGGGCTCGATCCGGCGATGAGCTGGTCCTGCTATGATCCCACCCCGGATGGCCAGGCTTGCGGGGCGTGCGACAGTTGCCGTCTGCGCCGCAAGGGCTTTGCCGATGCCGGACTGACGGATGACACGGAATACGCGCCCGGCGCCCCGCCGGTATAGAACAGAACTCACGGGGGAGGAGAGCAGGATGACCGAGGCGGAAAAACCGGCCGGCACCTATGGGTGGTATGCCCTGGGCGTGCTGGTGCTGGTCTATATGCTGAATTTCATCGATCGGCAGATTCTCTCCATCCTGGCGAACGACATCAAGGCCGATCTGGGCCTGTCCGATGCCGATCTGGGCTTTCTCTACGGCACTGCCTTCGCGATCTTCTATGCCCTGTTCGGCGTTCCACTGGGGCGGCTCGCGGATGGGTGGCACCGGGTTCGGTTGCTGAGCCTTGGCCTTACGCTCTGGTCCGTAATGACCACCCTTTCCGGCTTCGCGCGCAATGGCGCCACGCTGGCCCTGGCGCGCATCGGCGTGGGCGTGGGCGAGGCGACGGCCACTCCTTGCGCCTATTCGCTGATCGCTGACTGGTTTCCCGCCCGGATGCGCGGCACGGCGCTGGGCATCTATTCTGCAGGCCTGTTCATCGGCAGCGGGCTCTCCCTGCTGATTGGCGGGGCAATCGTGGAGGCGTGGAACGGCGCCTATCCGCAAGGCGGCCCGCTGGGGCTGGTCGGCTGGCAGGCCGCCTTTATTGGCGTGGGCCTGCCGGGCGTGGTTCTGGCCCTCTGGGTGCTGACCCTGCGCGAGCCGGTGCGCGGGGCGATTGACGGCCTGCCCACAGCCGGCGATCCTCGTCCCTGGCGAGTGTTCTTCGAACAGCTCGTCCAGCTGATCCCCCCGCTCACGCTCATTGACGCCACCCGACGCGGGCCGAAGGCACTGGCGATCAACCTTGCCGGTGCGGGTGTCATTGGCGGAATTTTCTGGCTGCTTGCTCATCTTACCGCCAGCCCGGCGCAGTTCCTGTTCCTCGGCCTTGGCTATTATGCCGTCTTCAGCTGGGCCTGTGCGCTCTATGACCGGGACCGCCCGCTCTTCGCGCTTACCTGGGGCTCACCCGCCTTCATGGGCATTGTCATCGCCTATGGGGCTGACTGCTTTGTCGGCTACACTGTGTCCTACTGGGCAGCGCCCTATGCGGAACGGGTGTTCGAGGTGGACAAGGCCGCGCTCGGCCTGCTGATCGGCGCCCCGGCGGCCTTGGGCGGCTTCCTTGGTGTGGTGTTCGGCGGGAAGCTGGCCGACATGCTGCAGGCGCGCTTCCCGGCCGGGCGGATCATGGTGCTGGCGATAGCCCTGATCATGCCGGTGCCGATCATGCTGGTGGGCTATAGCACCGGCAACCCGACCCTGTTCTACATTCTCGCCTTCGCGGTGCAGTTCGTCACTGCTTCGGCCCTTGGAGCGGCGGGTGCGGCCAGCCAGTCGCTGGTGCTGCCGCGTATGCGCGGAACGGCGACGGGGATATTCTTCCTCGGTACCACCCTATGCGGGCTTGGCCTTGGGCCCTTCATGGCAGGCTTCGTTTCGGAAGCGACCGGGGACCTCGCCCTCGGCGTGAAGTCCACGCTGATCTCGGCCCCCTTCGGGCTGATCGCGCTGGCAATCGCCATCCGCACTGCCCCCCGGGCCGCCGCCACGATCATGGAGCGGGCCCGGGCAGCAGGGGAAAAGCTCGCCGCCTGAGCGGGCTCAGTGCGCCTTGACGACGCCGCAGGCGATGCGGCCACCGGCATTGCCCGCCGGATCGGTCATATTGTCGTCCGGCCCGGCATGGACGACGATGGCCGTGCCGTCCGCGTCGTAGATATCGGCCAGCACTTCATCCTTCGTGCCGCGCAGAGTGGCGGAGATCGAACCGGTGCCGTCCGCGCCGATAGTGGCATTGGGCAGGTCGCCCAGATGGGAGCCCTGCGGGTTCTGCATTCCGTGCTGCTTCATGCCGGGGTTGAGATGCCCGCCGGCCGAAGTGAAGCCGGGCGCCTCGCAAGTGCCGGTGGTGTGCAGGTGCACTGCGTGGATGCCCGGCGAGATGCCCTGCAGCGAAATCTGCACTGACATCTGGTCACCGCTGGCGAAGAGATGGGCCGTGCCCGCAGCCGTGCCGTCGGCCAGCTGAAGCGTGGCCATGCCCATCGGGGCGAGCGGCTTTGCCGTGCTGGCGGGCTTCGAATCGCTGGTGGACTGGCAGGCGGCCAAAGCGGCCAGAAGGGCGATCGGGGCGATGATTCGAGGGGTGGTCATGGCGTAACTCCTTGCGGTGCCTGAGTTCCTCTAACGCAAGAATCCTTCAATGGCTCCGAAACTTCAGGGCAAGGGCAAGATTCCTGCCGCACCAAGCGCCGCGATCAGCCCGGCAATGGCCGTGCGCGCCTGTATGTCCACCGTGGCGCCGCCAGTGGGCAGGGCGGGGGCGGCCGCCGCATGCCAGCCGCCGCGATAGAGCTTGAGCTGCCCGGTCGACCTGTCGAGCAGGTGCATGCCGTCGCGTGGGGGCACGAAAATCCACGCGCCCGCGCTCCAGCAGGCAAGCTCGCCCGCATGGCCCGCCCATGCGCCGGAAGGGCCTGCGCCGACCAGCCAGCATTCGCCGGGATCGGGCGATCCGGGCGGTGCGGAACGCTCCCCCGCCACGGCCGGGTGCAGCAGGGCGTCGATCAGCACATGGGCTTCGTTGACGGTAAATTCCTTCTGCGCCTGCCCGGCGAACAGCAGGGGCAGGGCAAAGCGCGGGCTGGCAGAGGTGAAGCTGATGGGATCGGGCATGGAGAGCCTCCTTGGGATCAGGAAAGGGTCGTGAGGAAAAGCGGGTGCGACTGGGCGAAACTGCCCACTTGTCGTACCCAGAAGGGCGCGCCGGGATGGGCGGCACGCAGCGGCGCCAGAGTCCCGGCGGAGAGAGTGAGGGCAGGTGCGGAGACGTCCCACGCCGCAAGCGGGGCGTCGGTTGGGCCAAGCCCGACGCGATAGGCCTCCATCTGTTCGGCAAGCGGCACATCCACTTCGTCCGCCCAGCCCCAGGCTCCCCGCGCCCGGCGGGTCCAGCCGAGCGTCAGACCGCCATCGCCCGGCCTCTGCACGCGCGGATGGACCGGAGCGAGGGGCCGCAGACTGAGGCCCGGATTGGCGATGGGGGCACTGACCGGCTCGGCGTCGGCAAGGCCCTGTGCCAGGATCAAGGTTCCCTGCGATGGCCCGACCTTTACCGGATCGAGCAGGCGGGCCGTCCCGTCGAGCAGCACGAAAACCGTGCCCGCCGGATGCCCGGCCTGCGCCGCATCCTCCGTCCCCCCGCGCCCACGCAGCAGGCCCGCCAGCCGCCATGTCCCGCCGCCCAATGCGGTCGCCGCAGCGAACTGGATCACTTCCCCGCCCAGCAAGGCGCGGTTCGCGCCGTTCGCGAGTGCCTCCGGCGTGGTAGAAGTGAGCGCGAAATCGGCCGAAGCCAGCATGACATCGATCGATGCGCCGCGTTCCAGCAGCATGGCGGGCGAGGGCGGCACGGGGCCTGCCGAATGGCCGATGACGCAGCGCCGGGCGCCGGTTCCACCCAGCGGAGCGAGCACGCCGTCCCGCTCCGCATGCAGCGCCGCCCCGCGCCAGCCTGCGCCCGCGGAACTCGGCGCGGCGTGGATTGCGGGCCGGTCCCCCGTGCCGGTTCCGTCCCAGGGCAGTTCGAAACATTCGAGCAGGGTCGCAGTGGCGACAACGTCAGGCGCGGGTAGGGCGCTGCCCGGATCGGCGCGGGGCTGGCGGGCTGGGCCGCGCGGCAGGCGGCGTAATTCCAGCGTCACGCCTTCCTCGCTCCATTCCCAGCCTTCGATCCGCCAGAGGCCGGGGAAGGTGGGCGCCCGCACCACCACGCCTGGTGCCAGCGCCGGATCGAGATCGGCAAGCCGCCAGGCGAGGCTCTCCTGCCCCCAGCTCTGCCGCTGGGCGGCGGCATTCACCAGAGCGCGGGCGTCGGCGGCAGACAGGGTGCCGGGCAGATCGATGGTCATTCCTTCGCCTGGCCGGGCGCGTCCTTCGGCCCGCTGCATTCCGGGCAGGAAATCCCGCTGCGCATCGTAATAGCGCAGCGCATCGGGCACTGGCCCACTGGCGCCGCCGCGCATGTGGCGGACGCCGCCTGCCCTGGCGAAACCCTCGCCATCCGGAGCGGCGGCGGGCGGGGGTAGAAGCGGCGGGGTATCGGGCAGGCCATCGGCGGCGCGGATCGCCAGTGCCCTACCCGAGGTATCGAGCGCCATCGGCCAGACCGTGTCGAGCACGGCCAGCATTTCCGCCATGCGTCCGCCTTCCAGCGAGAAGCCCTGTAGCCCCGCCAGATCGCGGTGGCCGGTAAAGGGTTCGTCCAGCGGTTCGAGAAGCTGCGCCAATGTCACTTCGCCATCGTCGGCCACGATCTCGAAAGTCAGGGCCGGGATGCGATTGCCGAAATCGGCGAGCTGTAAATCCTCGAACACCACATAGGCGATGTGGCGGAAGGCCGGGCAGGCCGGGCCGATATCGGAGGCGATCAGCGGATCGACCGGCTGGTCGCCATATCCGCGATAGAGCCGCATTATCCCGCCCACCTTGAGATCGCCCGCCGCGCCGCGCAGCAGGTTCCCGTCCGCCCAAATACGCCCGATCTCCCGGATCGGGCGGCAGGACAGCGCCACTGCGAAGGAGGCGGAATAGGCATAGGTGGTGATGGCGGGGCCGCTCTTGCCGCCGCTTGTTGCGCTGCTTTCGGCAAGCTCGGTCGCCCAGATGATCGTCCCGGCACTGCGCAGCAGCCCATGCTGGCGCGGGATCGGCGCGCCATAAGTGGAGGTGGTGACGGCCAGTTCCTTGAGGCGCGGGCCTTCCCGGCGGGGGCTGCCGATCAGCGCGCGGTCAAGCTGCTGGCCCGCGAGCGCACCCAGTGCACCGCCGAGCGGCCCGGCCATCGAGCCGAGAGTGGAAAGGATCAGGGTAGCCATGGATTGCTCCTCAGGCGGAAGGGGCGAGGCGCCAGTGGCGCAGGATCGGCCAGGGGCAGGGCGGCGGCGTGATGACCACGCGCCGCAGCCCGGCATGGGCGTGGATCGCCGCGCCATCCTCGCCCACGATCAGCAGATGCTGTTGCAGTGGGCCGGGCTGGACGAGCAGCAGGTCTCCGGGAAGCGGCGGGGCGGTTGTTTCGACAAAGCCCGCCGGGGCCACAAAGGCGAGAGCGGGGCCGATATCGCGATTGCGCAGACCGTAACCGCAGGGCGCGGGTGTCTCTCTCCCGATGGCGGCCAGCGCGGCATGCACCAGCCCCACGCAGTCCAGCCCGGTGGCCGGATCGCGCCCGTGCATGCGGAAGGGGGCGCCCGCCAGACCGGCAGCGGCGCGGGCGAAGGCGCTTGCGTCTCCGCTCATTGGGGCGCCACCGGATAGCGCGCGAGCAGATCCATGCCCGGCAGGAACGGTTCGCCCTGGAAGTTCGCCGCATTGCCGAAGCGCGCGGCGCAGGTGGCGAGCGTATGGTCGCATCCTTCGCGCAGCAGTGCGCGCGTGCCGATGGGCGTGGCGGGATCGACGGCCAGGTCCAGCACCAGCCCATCCGCGGCTGCCTCGATCACTTCCATCGCCAGCCCGGCCTGCGGTCCGTCGATCCAGCGCAGGCTGCCGCTCGCCAAGGCTTCCGGCGCGGGGCCGCCGGTGAAATATGCGCAATTGGCCTCTGCATCGAAGGCGGCAAGCACGCCCTCATGCGTGAAGCGCGCAGGCGAGAGCGTGCAGCCCGGCCCGCAGAAAGCCGCGCGGCAGGTCGGGCTGGTGCGCGGGACCGGGTCGAGGTCCAGCGCGGCCTTGGCCGAACGCAGATCGGCGGAGAAGCCTTCCGCCTCCTGCGCGATCGCGCCCAGTTCGCCGGAATAGAGCACGCAGCGTTCCAGCGTCTCCCAATCCACGACCCCCATGGCGATCCGCGCCCCGTCGAAGCGCCCGGCGGCAAGATCGGCGGCGGAAATGGCATCGTGCGACAGGGCGCCTTCCACCTCGGCGCTGTCGGCCTCCAGTCCGGCATTGCGGCGGATGGCGGAAGGCAGCATGCCCGGCGCGGCACAGTGTAGCAACCCGTCGAACCACAGGTCGCGATCATGGCCGGTGAAGCCCAGCGCCACGCCGTCGCGCCGCTCGATCCGCCAGTACAGCGCGGTGCCTTCCAGCTCGCTGGAGAAGAACACCCGGCTCATGCCGCTTCCCGCACTTCGATCAGCGGCACGCTGGGCGCTTCCCCGGCGGCGAAGCTGGCGCCGGTCACGTCGAGCCGATCTTCCGCGAAGCGCACCGGCACGTCGAACAGGAAACCCGCGCGTATATCCGCGCCTGCGGGCGGGGCGGCATCGAAGGTCAGCAGGCCCTTCTCGCCCAGTGTCCAGCCAGTGGCGGGCATGCCGCTTATGCTGACGGTGATGCTTTCGGGCCGGGGCCGGGTGATCGGGCGGATTTGGGGATCGCCTGCCCCGCCATAATGCTTCACCAGCCGGAAGCTGGCCGTGGCGCCATCCCCCGTGCCGAGCTGCTGGTCGAGCATGGTGGGCGTGCCGCTCATCGCGTTGGAGCTGTAATCGAAGGGATCGGCCAGCAGGAAACCGCGCGCCGCGCCGCGCCGGGCGCGGAAGAAGGCGATCAGAGTGCCGAGTTCCTCTTCGGAACGGATGCCCGGCCCGACATCGAAGCGCAGCCGTGCATCGGCCCAATGGCTCGCGCGGCGTTCATGGCCCGATGCGGTGACAGTGATGCTGGTGGAAAATTCCGGGCTGACCCCGGCATCGCGGCCGAGGGCCAGGGGGTAATGGACATTGTCGAAGGCCTGCATGGCATCTCCTTCCGGTGGGGCAAGCAGAGTGAAGCCGTCCCGCGCGACCTGGGGCAGGGCCCAGACGAAGCGGCGGGCAATGCCGCGCGCGGCGGCTTCCGAGAGGCCCGCGTCGATCCGCCGCCATTGCGTGTCGGCGTTCTCGGGCGAGGGGACGAAGCCCGCGAGATAGTCCTGGAGGTCAGCCGGATAGGTCAGCCGCTCGTCCAGCGTGGCATAGGCCGCGCGGCGCAGGGCATCGGCCCCGGCGGTCAGCCAGTCGTAATCCTCCACCTGCAACCGGTCGAAGGCGGGGAAGGCCCAGCCTGCGGGCAGATTGGCGCGGTAGAGTTCCGGCATGGCGGGATCGAGAATGGTGGGGGTGAAGGCCAGCAGCAGCACTTCGGCCCCCGCCTCTCCTGCCGCCCCGCGCACCGCATCGGCCAGCGCGGCGGTGGAAGCGGCGAGCAGTGCGCCCGCTTCGTCGAGCAAAGCCGTCTGCGCCGCGCTCAGCGGCAGGCGCATATCCGGTATGTCGGGCGGATCGCCGCCGAACGCTGCTTTCGCCGCGCCATCATACAGGCAGATGCGCCCTTCCGGCGTGACCCACCACCACGGTTCGCCGATCTGGAAGAGCACCGGCAGGTCCGCATCCTTCTGCAGCGCCGCCACTTGCGCCGCGACGGCCTGCAACCAGCCATTCGCATCTTCATTGGCGGGGGAGAGCAGCGCGGAGGGCGGGCTCCATGCCGTGCGGGCGGGCGTGCCATCGAAGGCGCGCTGTTGCCAGGCGGGCGGGCAGTGCTCGGCCAGCATCTCGTAGGAGAGCGAGGCGATGGCCTGATAGCCTTGCGCCGCGCAGAGGTGGAAGAAATCCGCATGCCATGTGGCGGCGGGACCGGACAGGGTGCCTGCCGGATCGGCCAGCAGCGCCGCGCCATCGGGCACCAGCCGGAACAGATGGCTCATGCCCAGATAATGGACGATCCGCCCGCGATAGCCGAGGCCGCGGATGGAGCGCAGCACGCGGGCGGGGGTCTGGTTGTAGCAATCGTCATAGCCACTCGCGATGCCGGTGCCGTGCGGGGGCAGCAGCACATCGCCGATGCGCAGCATGGGGCGATGGCCCTCGCAGGCGATGTCGCTCATTTCGGCCCAGCCATCGACGCGGGCAGGCAGGAGGTCATCCGCGCCGGGCAGATAGCCGGGCGGGGCGAGCGAAATGAACATGCGGTCGATGGCCGCCGGGTTCACCGGGTCGGCCCCTTCCGAAACGCTCCACCCGCTGTCGAGCGCGGAGAAGGGCAGTTCCACCAGCGCATCTTCCGGCGTGCCGCTGGCATAGTTCCACAGGCGGACATACCAGGCGCGCGGCACGCCTGCCGTATCGCGCCCCTCGATGGTCAGGGTCGGGCCATTGGTGGCGTCGAGTGGCTGGATACCGCCGGAACGCCAGCGGAAGCGCAAGGTAGTGCGCGAATAATCGCGGTCCGTCTCATAGGCGAGCAGCGGGTGGTCGATCCGGTCCTCGCTGTCCCAGATCAGCCCGGCAAGGTCGGAGGCGCGGAAGAATTCGGCCTCCACCCGCAGCGCATCGGGTGCCGTGGTGGTGACGCTGGCCATCATCGGGCGAGGGAAATCGACGGTCCAGAAACGCGGATCGAAGCGCTGGACCCAGTCGGAATGCTGCCCGTTCCGCCGGGCGGCGAGCCAGAATGCCATGGGATGTCCTTTCTAAAGATCCTCCCCGTTCGCCTCGGGTGAATGGGGAGGGGGACCGCCGCCGAAGGCGGTGGTGGAGGGGTCGTTGCGCCATTACCCCTCCGTCACGCGCCTGCGGCGCGCGCCACCTCCCCATCCTGCTGTGCAGGACAGGGAGGAGCTTTCACCCCTCCACCGCCCGCCGCACGGCGCTGGCCAGCTGGCGGGTGGAGCGGCGCAGGGCTGTGGGCGTGTCGCTCCCGCGCGGGGTTGCGAGCCGGATCGCTACGCGCACGTCGCGGGCGCCGCTGGCGGGCTGGGCCTCCACCCGGCCCGCGCTGGTGGGGACGAAAATTTCCGGGCCGCGCTCCCCCACTACATAGGCGCTGCCGGGGCTGACCGGGCCGCCGGTGGCCCGGCCGGGCAGGCCGAAGAGGGCGCCGACAAGGCTTCCGGCCAGCCCGCCGCCCCCGCCGCTTCCGGTGCCGAGGATCGAACCCAACCCGCTTTGCACTGCCTGCCCAGCAATCTCGTCCATGGTGCGCAGGGCCACGCGCTTCAGATCGTCGAAGCCCAGCCCACCCCGGCGGATCGCGGAGGCAAGACCTGTTTCCAGCACGCTGCCCGCCCGCTCGAACCCGCCGACCAGTGTGCCGTCCAAAGTGGAGCGCATCGCCTCGATATCCTGCGCGAAGCCCTGCGTATTGGCGCGCACATCCACCAGCAGGCTCTCGATTTCGTCATCCATGGCCATCTTGCTCCATCAATCGGTTGAGGTCGGCGCGGGAGAGCGGGGCGGGATCGCCTCCGGCTTCTGGCGCGAGGATCACGGCGAGTTCGGCGGGGGTTGAGCCCCAGAAGGCGTCCGGGTTCCAGCCAAGCAGGCGCGGGACGAGGCCGGAAAGGCGCAGGGCGGAGGGGGCGAAGCGGTCTTTCACTCGCGCCCCTGCAAGATCTGGCCGAGCAGCACGCGCAGGGGCTTGGCCGCTTCGGCAAGGCCGATGGCGAGGAGGGCCTCGCCCATCTGCTCGCGCGTCAGGCCTTCCGGCTCGGCCAGGCAGTGCCAGAACAGGGCGGCCATTTCCGCCAGCCGCAAGGTGCCGCGCCCGGCCCGTTCGACCAGTGCGAAGAGCGGGCCGAGTTCCTCCTCCGCCGCGACCAGCGCCGCAAAGCTGGGGCGCAGCAGGCGGGCGCGGCCCTGCACCACGATCGCCGCCTCGCCCCGTAGTGCGTTTGCCGGGCGGCTCATGCCGGCACCACGGCGCCGGAGCTTTCAAGCTGGAGCGTGTAGTTCCGCTCCCCATTGAAATCCCCGGCATAATCCAGCCGCTGGATCAGGAAGCGCCCGCGCAGGCGCTCGCCATCTTCGAAGGATAGTTCATAGTCCTCCAGCGTGCCCGCCAGCGCATGGCTGCGCAGGTCGGCCTCGGCCTCGCTGCCGAGGAAAATCCCCGCCGCGCTGACCGAGACGGAGCGGATGCCCGCGCCCGAAAGCAGCTCGCGCCAGCCGCCCGATTGCTTGTGGGTGATGACGACACTGTCGCCATTGATGGACATCTGCGTGGTGCGCAGCCCGGCGACGGTCTGGTAAGCGGCGGGGGTGGCGCCGTCGCCGATCTTGAGGAGGAAGGCGGAGCCTTTCTGGGCAGTCATTCTGGGTCTCCTGATGGGGGGCGGTTGCGCGCGTCCTTCGACAGGCTCAGGACGAGCGGATATTGGAGCTTGGAAAACCCCCGCTCATGCTGAGCCTGTCGAAGCCTGTCCTGAGCGGCTGCTGCAAGCAGCCAGCCGAAGGGCATGCGCGGGGCGGTCGCGGTTAAGAGGCCAGAACCCGGAACCGATATTCCAGCAGCACCGAGCGAGTGTTCCTCGCCCGCTGCTCGGCCCGGGCACGCAGGAACTGGGTGGTGATGATTGCAAAGCCAGGTTGGCCGCGCGGGATGGCCTCCACGCACTCGCCAATCGCGCGAACCAGCGCCCCGGCAGTGGCGGGATCGCCGCCCCGGCAATGCAATTCCAGCGCGATGCGGATTTCGCGGCCCGCCACGCCCTTGGCGCTCCAGTCCGTGCTGGCGCTGGCGGCGATGCCCAGCCAGGGCAGGCTGGCGGCCGGGGGCGCTTCTTCCGCCACCAGATTGACGGCGGCGAGCGCGGGATCGGCGCGCAGCCAGTCGAGCAGCGCGGCGCGTAACAGGATTTCCATCGGTCAGTCGCCTTTCGACAGGAGGGGCCAGAGCAGGCGCGGCAGGCGCCAGCGCAGAGGGTCGGCGCGGCGGGCGCGCAGGCGGTTTTCGGCGGCGGTCGTGGCAAGGGTGGCGGCTTTCGCGGCCAGCCTTGAGACGAGGGTGCGGGTGGAAAGGCTCGCCCGGATCATACGAGCCGCACTCGCCGCCATGGCCGCCAGAGTGCCGCCACCGCCGCGGGCGGGCTGGCCTGTGCCGCTTCCCCATCGCGTTCGCGATAGAGATGCGCGGCCAGCCGGATCGCACCGTGGCGGATCGCCTCGGGCAGGGCAGGCCAGTCGGAGGCAAGCCCGGCGGTGAGGGCAAAGGCAATGCGTTTCGCAGTGCCCTGCCGCAGCAGGCGGAAGCGCGCCGAGCCGTCCGCCTCCAGCTCCACCGCATAGGCATCGGCGGGCAGCGGCGTGCGCGTGCCATCCGGGGCGAGGGCTGCCACTGCCGTGATCGCCTGCACCGGATCGGCGGACAATCGCAGCCAGCAGAGGGGGCGGGCGGGCAGCAGTTCCTCGCATTCCGCCGCCAGCGCAATGCGGCCCGTTAAGCCCTCGAATGCGTCGAGCGCGGCGCGCAGCAGGGCGGCGAGAAGCTGGTCCTCCGCAGCGGAGGTAATGGCCAGCCACGCCTTGAGTTCGCCCAGCGCCGCTTCCGGCAATGGGGCGGGGGTAAGGATCGTCCGCATGGAATCTCCCGATGTTGGAAAAAGATCCTCCCCCTCGGGGGAGGTGGCATCGCGCAGCGATGACGGAGGGGGTTCGCCTTCGGGCACGCCCCCTCCACCATCCTGCGGATGGTCCCCCTCCCCCAGCGGGGAGGATCGACTGGGTTACGCCGCGATCTTCAGCAGTTTGATCGCCGCGCTATCCAGCAGCTGCCCGCCCACGCGCTTGGTGGCGTAGAAGTGGACGAAGGGCTTGTTGGTGAAGGGATCGCGCAGGATCTGCGTGGCGCTGCGTTCCGCGATCAGATAGCCGGCCTTGAAATTGCCGAAGGCGATCGGGAAATTGCCTGCCGCCACATCCGGCATGTCCTCGGCTTCCACCACCGGATAGCCGAGCAGCCGGTCCGGCTGGCCTTCCACCAGCCCCGGCTGCCACAGGAAGGCCCCGTCCGTGGTCTTGAGCTTGCGGATCTTGGCGAGCGTGGCGGAATTCATCACCCAGCACGCGCCCTGCCGGTGCCCGGCCTTGAGCTTGTGGACCAGATCGATCAGCGTCACTTCGGCCAGTTCGGAGAAATCCGCTGCCTCGCCGCTCTTCACGAATTGCAGCGTGCCGAAGGGGCGGGTCGCATCTCCGGATTCCGACTTGGGCGCGGCAAGGAAGCCCTTGGGCTGGTCCACGCCGCTGCCGGAAATGAAGGCCGCGCCTTCCGCCCGGGCGAATTCCATGGCGATCTCGCCCGCCAGCCAGCCTTCCAGATCGAAGGCAGCATCGTCCAGCATAGCCTGGCTGGCGGCGGGATTGGCGTAAAGCTCGCCGAAGGGCGGGGCGATTTCGGCGAAGCTGGGCGTGTCGGTTTCCGGCCGGGCGGCGGTTTCGCTCACCCAGCCGCTGGAGGTGCCCCCGGTGGTGACGAGCTTGCGATAGCCCGCGCTGCCCACCTGCACTACCTGGGCCACGGCGCGGATCGGGCTGATGTCCTGCAGCTGGCGGGCAATGGCGGCGTCGATCTCGCGCGGGACGGCATAGCCGCCATCGCCCGGCGCCGCGCCGCTGATGGACTTCACCTGCGTTTCGGAACCCCGGCGCAGATATCCGTCGATGAAGCCTTTCACTTCCGGGGCGGAGCGGGCGCCATCGAGCACCGGGCGGGAGGCGGCGCGGCTGACGCGGTCGAGCCGGGCCTTCACCTCGTCCACGTCGGAGCGCAGGGTGCCGATGGCACTTTCAGCCTCGTCCACGCGGGCGGCGAGGTCGAAGCTGGTTTCGAGCATGGTGGTGTCGGTTTCGTTTTCCATGGATGGTCCTTTCGGTGGGCAAAAGAAAACCCCCTCCGGTTGGGGAGGGGGTTGGGGGAGTTGGGAGTGTTCTCTTGGTGCGCTCCTGCGCAGGCAGGAGCCCAGGTTCTGGGTCCCTGCCTTCGCAGGGACTCACATCGTTCACACAATCATATGAACCCGCGCCCCATGTTGCAGGGGGTGAGTAACAAGGCTGATCTCGAACAGGTCGATCTCCTCCAGTACGCGCCCCTTGGGCAAAGGCTGCCAGCCCCGCGCGCGGTAGCCGAAGGAGAGGCCGCTCACCTCGCGCCGGGCAAGGGCACTGGCAGCGCGGCCCAGCGGATTGTCGATCCGGGCGATGATCCGCAGGCCCTTGGCATCCTCGGCGGCGAGAGTGACGGCGCCGATGGGCTGGTCCGGCCGGTGCTGCCAGAACAGCGGCAAGGGCCCCGCTCCCGGTTTCGCCTCGCGCTCCGCCAGCGTGCGGGCAAAGGCGCCGGGGCGGATCACGTCGCCTGCCCCATCGGCAATGCCGAACAGCGCGGCATAGCCGGCGAAGCGTAATCCTGAACTCCGCTCGTCCTGAGCCTGTCGAAGGGCGCGCGCCGCGCCTGGTTTGACAGGCTCACCATGAGCGGGGAGGGGAGGGCGCTTCACCGCAGCAGTTCCGTCAGGCCGAAGCGCCAGGCAAAGCCCACCAGCAGCATGGCCAGCAGCCCGCGCGCCGCCCAGGCGACTGCCGCGCGCCAGGCGCTCTTCTTCGCGTCGCGCCAGGCCTGCAGCAGCTCGCGCAATTCGTCGATATCGCCCTGCGCGCCATCGTCGGCGAGGCCGAGCCGGGCGAGCACCCGGTCCGCCCCCAGTTCGGAGGCTTCCTCCACGATCGCGCGCAAGGTGGTGAGGTCGCTGCCTTCCTGCGCGCCCTGCGCGATCAGGCTGGCCAGCATGTCTTGCCGGTTCATTGGCTTGCTCCTTGGTTGTCGAGGCCCAGCAGGGCCCGCTTCTCGTCATCGGAAAGGAAGGCGGCGGCGCTCACCTGAGCCCACAGCCGCTCGCGGTCTTCGGCAAGGGCGGGGATGCGGTCGGGGTCCACCGCCAGCCGTGCCTCGGGGAACCACGAGGCCAGTCCCTCGGCGATGGCAGACAGGATCTTGCCCGCCAGCGGCAGCAGAGTGAGCCGCCACAGGGCGCGGTTGGCCTCGCGATAATTGGCATAGGTATTGTCGCCCGGCAGGCCCAGCAGCATGGGCGGCACGCCGAAGGCCAGGGCAATGTCGCGCGCGGCGGCGGCCTTCAGCGCGGCGAAATCCATGTCCGCCGGACTGAGCGAGAGGGACTGCCATTTCAGCCCGCCTTCCAGCAGCATCGGCCGCCCGGCATTGGCCATCCCGGCAAAGGCGCCTTCCAGCTCGGCCTTCAGCCGCTCGAACTGCTCGCTGCTGAGCGTCGCGGCCTCGCCCCCTTCCATCACCAGCGCGCCCGATGGGCGGGCGGCGTTTTCCAGTAGGGCGCGGTTCCAGCGGGCAGCGGCATTGTGCGTGGCGACTGCCTCGTCAGCGGCGGAAAGGCAGCCCGCGCCGTAATGATCGTCCGAGGGGTGGAAGGCCTTGATATGGATGATGGCGGGCCAGCCTTCCTCATCCTCCACCGGCAGGGCCAGTTCCTTCTCGCCCACGCGATAGAGCCAGGCGGCGGGCCAGCCACTGGCATCGGGCAGCATCGCCATGCGTTCGGGCCGCAGGGCGAACAGCTCCACCGGCCGCCCGGCCCCGTCCTTCACGATCTGGAGGAAGGCATTGCCATGCAGCAGCAATTGCGCCGCCAGCGTTTCCAGCAGCGGCTGCCCTGCGCTGGTGGCGGTAACGAGCTTTTGCAGTGCGGGATCGGTAGGAGCCAGCGGCACGTTGCCTACCCCCTCGGCCACCAGCCGCACGGCCCGCTGGGCGACGGGATTGTCGAGAAAGGCGCGGCCAACCGCCCCGCGATAATCGAAGGCGCGGGGGCCTGCATCGAAGGCGGCGGGCCAGCCGCCGGAATAACAGCGCGACAAGGGCGCACGCGAAAAACCCCCGCCCTTGAAGGCGGAGGCCAGAGAAGTGAGGAAGGACATGGGTTTTCCTTTTTCGATCCTCCCCGTCGCAAAGCGAGGGGGAGGGGGACCGCGACACCACAGGTGTCGCGGTGGAGGGGTATTGCCGTGGGTGCCGGCCCCTCCGTCAGCCGCTGGCGCGGCTGCCACCTCCCCATCGCGCTGCGCGCGACGGGGAGGATCCGGGATTGGGGCAGGCTGGGCGGAACATCTGCCTTATTCTGTGTGGGACCCTCTGGGAGCCGGGATCGGATAAAGCAGGATTTCATCCGGCCCCGCCGCCGCGATCATGCCGATCAGAATCCCCTTCTCTCCGACCGAGGGATAGTGCGTGCAGCTTGTGAACACCGTGGCTTCCACTCGCACCACCGTGGCGGGGGTTTGCTCCCCCCGCAGGAGCCGGATGATACGGGCAGTGAAGCTGTAGCCATCCGGGCCGTGTTCGCTGGTCAGAATCTCCACTTCGGCGGCAAAGTTGCCCTCCGCTTTTTCAGGTAAAGTCCGATGAAGAAACGGAACTTCCAAGTTATAGCCTCGACAGGCCTGCGCAGGGGCCGCGCCGAAGGCCATTGGGGCACATGCGGCGAAGAGCGCGAACAGTCTGTGTCGGGTGGCCATCTGCCTATCCTATGCTGTCGGTGTTCGCCCATCCATGCGGGCCAATCCGTAGGCTTCCGGTGCCTTCCACGGCGGTGAGGCTGGACGAGATGTGTCACCCCGGACCTGTTCCGGGGTCCAGCTTTGGTGCAGGGCTTCGCTACTCCGTGAGACCCCGCAAACCTTGCCCCAAGCCCCCGATCCGCCCATGATGCAGGCCATGGGGTTGAGGGGCTTTTTCTTCGGGCAGAGGTTCACTTTGCGCTCGCCATTGCCGGTGAGCGAAGTGGCTCAGCGTATCAATCGTGGCAGTATTTCAATGCTGACCGTCTTTGCGTCCGGAGTGACCGGCGGGGTTGTCCTCAATTGGCTTAGCCTTGGCTATCGCAGTTCGATTTTCGACTACAACGCCAAGCCCCGGCTGAGCGGGCGCTTGTGCAACTCGCTGGGCGGGACGGAACTGAATGTTCGCTTCGGCACGCCGGTATGGGTGTTCGTTGTTTTCGCCTTTTTCTATCTTCTGCTGACGTTCGTGACAGTGATTGTCGCGTTCCCGGCCATTCACGGTGACCCGAGGCTGGATCGTGAAGCGTTGCCATATTTCCTGCTCGTGATGTTGGCATTCTATGTCTCGCCGCTGATCATGCATTTCATTCTGACCAGAGGCGCGGAAGCCGATCTTGAGCGGATGCTCGAGTTCCTTGAGCAGGAAGTGCAGGCCGTACCGCAGGAGCGGCCCGCTTCCTGAAGCTGGACCCCGGAACAGGTCCGGGGTGACGACACATCAGAACCTTAGCACTCGCGGCACCCGCCTCACCCCCAGCATCAGCTCGCTCAGTGCCCAGACCAGCGCATCGGCCCTGTCCGGCGACCTTCCCGGCCCTTCATAGCCGCCTGCCGCCAGCATGCCGCACAGCTCGTCTTCCAGCTGGGGGAACTGGCCTGCGTGGCGCACTCTGCCTGCTTCGTAGAGCGCGGCGACGGGTTCGGCGCGGGCGCTTTTGCCCCGGCTGGCGTGGACCAGTTTCACCGGCAGGGCGATGTCGGCGGCCTTGAGGACGGAGCGGACCATGGCGCCGCCCTGATTGGCTTCGGCCACCACCCGGTCCGCGCCGTAATCGCGCGCCACTTCGGCCACGCGGCGGGCCCAGCGTTCCGGGCTGGGGCGGGCGATGGAGCGGTCCGCCAGCAGGCGGGCCACGCCGTCTTCCCCCAGCGCGCAGACCACGATCCCGCAGGCATCCCCATGCGCGGAGGCCGGGGGATCGACGCCGATCACGATGCGCCGGAAAGTGGGGGGTGCCGCAGCAGAGGCTTCCGCCTCGCGACATTCCTCCAGCAGCGCGCGGGTCCACAGGGCGCCCTCGATCTCGTCCAGCAACTCTCCGTCCAGTTCCTGCCTGCCGAGCAGCGAGCTTCCATATTCGCGGCGCATCCGGCGAGTGAAGCTGCGCGGCAGATGGCCATTGTCGAAGGTCGATCCGCGCGTCACGGCCACGTCTTCGGCTTCCTCGCCCGAAAGCAACCGGCGCAGCAGCGGCACGGCGCGCGGGGTGGTGGTGGCCATCGCGCGCTGGTCCGGCCCCAGCCGCAGGCCGAGCTGCAGATTGTCCCACGCCTGTCCGGCGCGGCCATGGGCATTGGTCCATTTGGCGATCTCGTCACACCAGGCATGGCTATGCTGGGGGCCGCGCAGGCTTTCCGGCTCGCCCGCCGAATAGAGCATGGCCTGCGCGCCATTGGGGAAGGTGACGCGGCGCAGGCTGGGTTCGTAGGTGGGGCGCAGATCGGGCGGGCAGCAGGCCAGCAGCCCGCTTTCGCCCTCCACCATCACCATGCGCGCTTCGGCGAGCGAGGTGGCGACCAGCGCGATCCGCGCATCGGGATCGCCCTCCGCCACGGATCGCACCCATTCGGCCCCGGCCCGCGTCTTGCCGAAGCCGCGCCCCGCCATCACCAGCCAGACGCGCCAGTCGCCCGGCGGGGGAATTTGCCCGGCATGGGCCTGAAACGCGGCGAAGGCATAGGGCAGTTCGGCCCGCTCGGCCGGGGTCAGGCCTCGACTGAGCTTCGCCTTTTCGTGAGACTTCGCCCGTTTCAGCCAGGCCTGCGGGTGGAGGGCATCCTCGTCCTCCGCTTCATCCTCATTCGCCATCGCCGGTCTCCCCGGAATTGGCCCCGGCAGTGGCCCCGGCAGGGGCGGGGAGCGCCTTTTCGGCCTCCACGCGGGCGAGGACCTGCGTGCGCATCGCGGCGATCTTGCGTTCCAGAGAGGCGCGCACATCGGCGGCGGAAAGATGGGCGCGCTGGGCGCGGGCCTTTGCCGCGCTTTCGCGGTGGACCATCAGCAGGCGGAAGGCGGTGGCATTGTCGAAGCCGCGCACGCCCACCTTCGCCCCGGCGGCGCGCTTGATCTCGCCCTCGCGCAGCCGGCCGAGCAGTTCCATTTCGAGATTGTCGTATCCCTCGCACAATGCATCGCGCCACTGGGCAGCGAAATCTCGGTTGCGGCGGCGGGTTTCATAGACAGTGGAGACGGCGACGCCCGCGATCCGCGCGGCACGGGCGACGTTGGAGGTTTCGGCCAGCGCGGCCAGGAAGGCGCGGCGCCAGCCGGTGGCGGGGGCGGTGCGGGAAGTGGCGGGGTGGGCAGGCTTGGCGCGGGTAATGGCAGCCGGGCGCGCAGAGGCGCCGGGCCGGGAGGTCGGCTCGGTCATGGCAAGGTTCCGTGTTGAGAGAGGATCGAAGGGCGTTGCGGCCCCGAGTCGCACTATCGCGATGTTGGCCTTGTCTAACCAAACAGCGTGACGATGTCAATAGAAAAGTGCCATATAGGTTATTTGCTTGGGCTTGTCGTGGTTCACGCCCTCGCGTAGACGGGCGGGGCTTTCGGCTCGTCATTGCGAGCGAAGCGAAGCAATCCAGGGGCCCGGCGCCGGGTGCTGGATTGCTTCGGGGCCATGCCCCTCGCAATGACGATCAAGGTTCCAGAGCCCGAGGTTTCCCCATGCTGCGCCGCCTTTACGAATGGACCATGGCCAAGGCGAGCCATCCCCATGCCGAATGGTGGCTGGCCCTGTTTGCCTTCGTGGAAGCCAGCTTCTTCCCCATTCCGCCGCATCCGGTGCTGGGGCTGATGTGCCTGGCCGAGCCGAAAAAGGCCGTGCGCTTCGCCACTATCGCCACGCTTTCCTCCGTCGCGGGCGGCGTGCTGGGCTATGCGATCGGCTGGGGGCTCTACGATACGGTAGGCAAGCAATTGCTCGACCTGCTGGGCATGACCGCCAGCTTCCCCGTGGCCGCCTGCTATCTGCGCGAATACGGGGCAGAGATCATCATGATCAAGGGCGCCACGCCCATCCCGTTCAAGCTGCTGACGATCACGGCCGGGTTCATTCACATGAACTTGCTGACCTTCGTGCTGGCCAGCATTGTCTCCCGCTCGATCAGCTTCATGATCGTGGGCGTGCTGTTCCGGCTGTTCGGCCGGCCGATCAAGGCCTTCATCGACAAATATCTCGGCCTCGCCACGGCTGGATTTGCGGTGCTGGTCGTGGCAGGCTTCCTCGCCATCACCCTGCTGGAAGGCGACGGGTCGGGCGCAGTGAAGGAAAAGTGCGAGGCGACCGCGACTATCGTCTGAGCGGTTCCTCAGGAGCGGCGGTGCGCGGAACTCGCCGGGCGCGTTGCTCATTGGTCTTTCGGGAAAGGAACCAGCATGAGCCGTATCGCCATCATCGTCGGCAGCCTGCGCAAGGAATCCTACAATCGCCGGCTGGCAGATGCCCTGATCCGCCTGCCCGCCGCGCAGGGCCACCACTTCAGCTTCGCCGAAATCGGCGCCCTGCCGCTCTACAATCAGGATACGGACAAGGACCCGCCGGAAGCGGCCAGGCAGTTCAAGCAGGCGATCCTCGCGGCGGACGGCCTGCTGTTCGTGACGCCGGAATATAACCGCTCGATCCCCGGCGTGCTCAAGAACGCCATCGACCATTGCTCGCGCCCCTATGGGGAGAGCGGGTGGACCGGCAAGCCCGCCGGCATCGTGGGCGTCTCGCCCGGCGCCACCGGCACGGCCATGGCGCAGCAGCACCTGCGCAATGTGCTCGCCGCGCTCGACGTGCTGACCATGGCGCTGCCCGAGATCTTCCTCAAATGGAGCGACGACCTGCTGACCGCCGATGGCGAGGTGGGCGAGCGCAGCCACGCCTTCCTCGACCGCTGGATGGTGCGCTTCCTCCAGCATGTGGAGAAGCATTCGGGGTAGGGGCGAGACTGCTCGCCTCGGACTACTCCAGCCTCCGCCCATCCTGAGCCTGTCGAAGGACACGCGCTGCCCTTTGGCCTGGGTCAGATTCCCTTGGGGCTAACGCCTCGCGTGTCCTTCGACAGGCTCACGACGAACGGGTACGGTGGTGGGGGCTGGCCTGCCTTCCGGGCAACCCCAACCACCCCGGCCCCGTCACCCCGCCAGCAATTCCAGCCGGTTGCGCGCCAGCACGCCGCCGATGGTCGGGCCGTCGAGCGGGGCCTTGCGGGCTTCCTTGTCCAACTCGCGGAACACGCCTTCCAGCGCGCCGCCCGCGCTGGCCACGGCTACCATCAGCGCGTCCTTGCCGCTGCGGTTGGAAAAGCCATGGGCGACGCCGCGCGGCAGGTGGACGAAAGTGCCGGGCCCGGCCAGAGTCTCGCCCTCGGCGGTTTCGAAGGTGATCTCGCCTTCCACCACATAGGCCATTTCGTCCTCGTCATGGTGCAGGTGCATCGGCACGCCGAAGCCGGCAGGCACGGGGTGATGGGCGAAGAACAGCTCGCGCTTGTCGCCGGATGACATCACGGTGATCGGCGCGCCCAGCACGTTGTAGCAGCGCCCTTCGCCGGGGCGGGTGATGGTCACTTTGTTCGCAGTATCAGACATGGTTTCCTCCACATTCCTGTGGGGCATCCAGATATTGCGATGTTTCGGGCCTGACTAGCGAGGTAAATCCGGATAACTTGTTCGCTATTGCCGAACAAAGGTGCGCCATGTCGCTATTTTCCGGGCTCGAACATTTCATCGCCGTGGTGGAGGAAGGCAGCGTCACCGGCGCGGCCCGGCGGCTGGGCCTGTCCAAGAGCTTCGTTAGCGAGAAGGTGAAGGCACTGGAGGCACGCCTCGGCGTGCGCCTGCTCGATCGCACCACGCGCAGCCTGCGCCTGACCGAAGCGGGGGAGGCCTATTACGGCCGCGCCGTGCGCGCCGCGACCGAGGCGGAAAGCGCGGTGCAGGAAGCGCAGCGTTTCCAGGCCGAACCGGTGGGCCGCCTGCGGGTGGCGGTGTTCGAAAGCTATCACCGCATCGGGCTGTCCGAAGGGTTGGGCAGTTTCCTCGATGCCAATCCCTCGCTCCAGATTGAGTTCGTGGAAGGCATCTCCACGGTCGATCTGGTGGCGGGCGGGATGGATCTGGCGATCCGCGTCTCACCCCAGCCCGAACCGGGCCTGATCGTGCGCCAGCTCGGCCGCTCGCGCGTGTTCCCGGTGGCCGCGACTGCCTATCTCGACCGCTTCGGGCCACTCACTCATCCCTCGCAGCTCGCGCAGCACCGGCTGATGGCCTTCGCCCCGCTTCATTACGACCGCGAATGGCGCATGACAGTGGAGGGCCGCCCGATGAGCGTGCCGGTCCAGCCGCGCGTGCTGACTCACAGCGGCGAGAGCCTGCGCTCCATGGCGCTGGCCGGAGTGGGCGTCACTGCTCTGCCCGAATGGACCGTGGCCGATGCCATTGCCGACGGGCGGCTGGTGCATTTGATGCCCGATTATCCGATGGCCGAAAGCGGGCTCTATGCCGTCTATCCCTCAAACCGCCTGATGACGCCCAAGGTGAAGCTGTTCGTCGAACACATCATCCCGCATCTGCCCGCCTATATCACCGGGGCAAAGTGAGGGGATTCAGCCCTTGAGTTTTGCTATTCTAACACCTTGTGGCGAAGCTGATTTGGTCTCCTTTGAGGGAGACAATGCAATCCAACACGGGAAAAGCCGATCTCACGCAAATCGTGATCAAACAAACAGAGGGGCGATAAACCAAGGATTTCCGTGGAAAATTGACCCAAGAGAGAGGCCGTAAGGCCTTGCGATCAAATACCCATCAAAGAAAATCAGGCCCACCAAGGCAGGTAACGAGCGGCCTTTTTGGCCTGCCCTTCCTCAAAGGGCTTGATAACCCCAGCTTCGAGTGCGTCACGGATAATCCGAGAGACGATTGCAGCGTTTCCGGCTTCCACGCCAAAGCGTTCTCTGAGGGAAGTGTTGGTTACCGGCTCGCGATTCACATAGCGAAGGCAGGCATGCAGGTAGCAGGCATGGACCTTCTCTTGTCGATCCATTTCGCGAAGCGGCTTAGGTGCAAAGAGTGTGACTCGAAAAGCACCGTCCTGTCGCTCCCAGATTGGAGGGGGCAATTGATGAAACTCAGTCTCGAAGACGACCTTGTCTACACCGCTGCCCCGTTCTTCGCAGATTCCAAGACGCCGCATGAAGCGAGCGAGAGCTTCGTTGCGTGAGCGGGGAGCATGATCCAGCAATCGCTCTACGTCTATCAATGGTGAGCCCGGGTTGGTGATTTCGATCCGCCCATCGAAAATCTCGACCATGGGGCCAGTGCCTTCAATCGTGAAATCCTGATGGATTAAGGCGTTCGCCACAAGCTCGCGCACAGCGAGTTCGGGAAAGAGAGGTACCACTGTTCTCAGAGCTTGGCCGATCACCTCATTGCGTGGCAATTGACCGTCGATCCATTCCATCAATCCCGCGAAACCAGCAGCATAGCCGCGCGTGCCTTCTTGTTCACGCTCAGTATGGACCCTGCTACGACCTTGATAGACAATAACACGCACTGCCTTGCGGCCGAGCGCAGGAAAGTCCTGCAAACGGCGTGCAAAGAGAATTGCGCCGAGATTTGTGATATTAAAATGCCCCGCCTCGTTCCGTGTGATCAGGCGATCTTCCTCAAGTTTCTCAAGAATACCGGTGTGGTTGCTTGGAAAGGGAAGGCCCAGACTTTCGAAATAAGCGGGATAATCCAGCAAGGATATTACTCGTTCACCGCTGCAATCGCCAAGTGCGACGAGGGCCTCAAAAGGACTCCGGTCGAACTGCCGCCATAATTCGGCTTCCTTTGAGCCATGGTTGCCAAGCGGCTGGATAACAGAGCCAACACGAATCCATTCACGGCCCGAGAAGCGCGTTGGTTGAAGCCTAGCAGCCGGGATTTCGAGAACCACAACGGCCCTTTCATTGACCGTCAGCGAGTGGAACCTGATGTCCAGCCGTGGTTCCAGACACCGTACAAGCCACGCCTCAAGATTCTCGTTGCCCTTCTTGGCGATTGCAGGATTGAATGTCGTTCCGAGAATGGCGTGAGTGCCATCGTCTACGCCCCAAACAAGATAGGCTTTCTCCTGATCCTCCAGCACGGCGGAATTGGACAGAGCAGAGATGGTCTTGCCGATCATATCGGGATCGGCATTGTTGTGCTTGAACTCGACCCAACCGGTTTCCGATGGCAATCGCGTCAATTCGTAGACGAGACGTTCACGAAAACCCGGTTGCTCGTCGGTCATTCGCCATCACCTTTTTGGCAAGTTGATAGGCAGACAATCGCGGCATTCACATGCCGGTACAACCTCAGATAATCCCCACGGCCTTCCCGGCGCGTTCGAACATGCCGAGGATGGTCTGCACCTGCTCGGCCGAATGTTCGGCGCAGAGCGAGCAGCGCAGCAGGGTCATGTTCGCAGGCGTTGCCGGCGGGCGGGCGAGATTGACGTAGAGGCCTTCGTGCAGCAGCGCCTCCCACATGGCCGCGCCCTTCTGCAGGTCGGGCATGATCACCGCGATGATCGCGCTCTGCGGGGCATCGGTGCCGAGCTGGAAGCCGAGCTGCTTGAGCCCGCCGTGAAGCGTGCGCGAATTCTCCCACAGATGGGTGCGCTTTTCCCCGGCATTCATCAGCTTGCGAATGCTGGTCGCCGCCGTCGCCACCACGCTGGGCGGCAAGCTGGCAGTGAAGACATAGGGGCGGCAGACCAGGCGCAGCACTTCGAACTTGGGATGGTTGGACACGCAGAAGCCGCCCACCGTGCCCACGCTCTTGGAAAAAGTGCCGATCACGAAATCGACATCCTCCAGCACGCCCTGTTCCTCGGCCACGCCGCGGCCATTGGGGCCGATGAAGCCCATGGAATGGGCCTCGTCCACCAGCACCATGGCGCCATTGGCCTTGGAGACGGCGATCATTTCCTTCAGCGGGGCGATGTCGCCCAGCATGGAATAGACGCCTTCCAGCACCACCAGCTTGCCCGCGCTTTCGGGAATGCGCTTCAGCCGCTTTTCCAGCGCTTCGATGTCATTGTGCTTGAACGGCACCACCTCGGCATTGCCGAGCGCGCAGCCGTCCCAGATGGAGGCGTGGCTGTCGATATCGAGGACGATGTAATCGCCCTTGCCCGCCACGGTGGAGATGATCCCCAGATTGGCCTGATAGCCGGTGGAGAACACCATGGCATGCTCCATGCCATAGAACTCTTTCAGCGCTTCCTCGCATTCCTTGTGGCCCTGATAGGTGCCGTTCAGAACGCGGCTGCCCGTGGTGCCCGCGCCGTAATTGTCCAGCGCATCCTTGCCGGCCTGGATCACGTCCGGGTCGAAGGTCATGCCCATGTAATTGTAGGTGCCCAGCAGGATCGTGTCCCGCCCGTTGCAGATCGCGCGGGTGGGGGAGAGCACTTTCTCCATCACCAGGCTGAAAGGGTCTTCGCCCCCGCCGGCCAGCAGGCTCTGGCGCAGGGCGATGATATCGTCGAACTTGCTGAACAGGTCGCCGGTCATGTCGGGCTTCTCCCTATCGCCCGTCAATTGCCGCTGAGCTTGCAGACGGCATCCACCAACTGGCCGAAATTCTCGATTTCCGCCTGCTGGTTCATGCTGATGATGATGTCGAATTCGTCCTCGATCGCGGCGACGAAATCCATCACGGTCAGGCTGTCGAACTCGAGGTCCCCAGCAAAGGTGGTGGCGTCGGCGATATCGGCGCCCTTCTTGTTGAAGGGGGCGATCAGCGAACGGATACGGGTGTCGACGTCTGCGCGGTCCATTTGGGGCTCCTAGGGCTCGATTGCGGCGCAAAAGCGGCGCGGGGGATGGTTGTCAAGCGAAGCTGGCGTGATCCCCCGATTGTCACCCCGGACTTGTTCCGGGGTCCAGCCCGAATTGGCGAATAGTGCGCTCCGGACGTCGGGACCCGCAAGGGAGCCGTGCCCCGAAACGGGTCCGGGGTGACAGTCCGCATGATTCACAGCAGCGCCTTCACGGCCTGCATGAAGGGGCCGATGGACACCGGCTTGGCCAGATAGCCTTCCGCCCCGGCATCGCGAATGCGTTCCTCGTCGCCCTTGCCGGCATAGGCAGTGACGGCCAGTACCGGGATAGTGCGCAAGGATGCGTCCGTCTTCATCCCCGCGATCAGGTCCAGGCCCGAGACATTGGGCAGCTGGATATCCATGATCACCAGATTGGGCACGAAATCGCGGGCCTTGCCGATCGCTTCCAGCCCGTCTGCCACTGGCTCCACCGCGAAGCCATTGGCGCGCAGGACGTCGCAAAACAGCTTCCGGTTGAGATCGTTGTCCTCGACAACGAGGATTCTCTTTGCCACTGCCCGTTTCCCCTGGGGACATTCCCCGTCGCTTGTTTCTAGGACCCCGGCAAGGTGGTGACAATTCCCGGTTCCAGCGAATCCCCCGCACAGGCGGAAAGTGCCGAATCGCTGGCGCTGAATGCGCTCGTCTGGCTATTGTCGGATGAAAGCCGGGCGGACCGGCTGCTTGCGCTGACCGGCCTGACACCCGACATATTGCGGGCCGGGCTGGGTGACCGCGCCGTGCTGGCCGCGGTGCTGGAATTCCTCGCCGGGCATGAACCCGATCTGGTCGCCGCCGCAGATGCGCTGGGGACCGAACCGCAAAAGCTGGCCGATGCCGCAAGGAGCCTGACCCGATGAGCCGCCGCCCCCTGATCGTCACCGATTGCGACGAGGTGCTGCTGCACATGGCCGCCCATTTCCGCGATTTCGTGGATGAGCAGCATGGCGTGGAGTTCGCGCTGGATGGCAACAGCTTCCTCAATTCCATGCGCCGCCGCGAAACCGGCGAAGTGCTGAGCGAAGAAGAGATGTGGGTTCTGCTGAACCTGTTCTTCGATACCGAGATGCACCGCCAGAACCCCATCGCCGGGGCCGTGGAAGCGATCAACACACTGGCCGAGCAGGCCGATGTGGTGGTGCTGACCAATCTCAAGGACCACCGGGCACAGACCCGTGCGGCGCAGCTTGCCGGGCATGGCATCAATGCGCGCGTCTATACCAATCAGGGGCCGAAGGGCCCGGCGCTGAAGGCGATCCTGGGCGAGCTTGGGGCGGAACGCGCCTTCTTCATCGACGATATCGCCCATCACCACGGCTCGGTCGCGGAAGAGGCCGGGCATGTCACGCGCCTGCATTTCGTGGGCGAGCCGCTGATGGCACCCTATGTGCCCTGCGCCTTTACCGCCGGGCAGGCCCATGCCCGGATCGACACATGGGACGAAGCCCTGCCGTGGCTGCTGGCCCGGCTGGAAGACAAGTGAGGACCGGAAACAGGATCATGAGCATCGAAGCCAAACTCGCCGAACTCGGCATCACTCTGCCCGAACCCGCCGCCCCGGTCGCGGCCTATGTTCCCGTGGTGGTGGCTGGCGGCCTGGCCCATGTCTCGGGCCAGCTGCCCTTCGTGGATGGCAAGCTCGTCACCGGTCGGCTGGGCGAGGATGTCAGCCTTGAGGACGGCACTGCCGCCGCCCGCGCCTGCGCGCTGATGCTGCTGGCTCAGGTCAAGGCCGCGCTCGGCTCGCTCGACAAGGTGGAGCGCGTGGTGAAGCTGGGCGCCTTCGTCAATTCCGCGGGCAGCTTCACCGATCAGCCCAAGGTCGCCAATGGCGCCTCGGAACTGATGGTGGAAGTATTCGGCGATGCCGGCCGCCATGCCCGCAGCGCCGTGGGCGTGCCCGTCCTGCCGCTGGGCGCCGCGGTGGAAGTGGACGCGATCTTCGCCGTCAAGGGATGATCGCCGCGCTGCTCGACCGGCTGCTTGCCCCCGCGCCCGATGCGGCGCGGGTGGCGTGGCTGGCGCAGCACGAATATGCCCATCGCGGGCTGCACGGGCCGGGCGTGCCCGAAAACTCGCTCTCCGCCTTTGCCGGGGCCATCGCGCGCGGCATGGGGATCGAATGCGATATCCAGCGCAGCGGCGACGGGCAGGCGATGGTGTTCCACGATTGGGACCTTGCCCGGCTGACCGGCGAGAGCGGGCCGGTGGCGGATCGCAGTGCCGCCGCGCTTGGCCAGATCATGCTCAGCGGCGGGAACGGGGACCGCATCCCCACCCTGCGCGAGATGCTGGGCATGGTGCGCGGGCGTGCGCCGATCCTGATCGAGATAAAATCGAAGCGCGGCTATAACGTGGCTGCAAGCTGCCTTGCCGTGCGCCGCGTGCTGGAAGGCTATCAGGCGCCCCATGCGGTGATGAGCTTCGACCCGCGTGTCAGCTGCTGGTTCGCCGCCAACAGCCCTCGCACCCTGCGCGGTCTGGTGATGACCGAGGAAGGCGATCGCGGGATCGCCGGCTGGGCGCGGCGGCATCTGTGGCTGTGGATCGCGAAGCCCGATTTCCTCGCCTATGACATACGCGACCTGCCCAGCCGCTTCGCTGCCGCCCAGCGCAGGCGCGGGTTGCCGGTGACGAGCTGGACCGTGCGCTCGCCGGAATTGCGGGACCGGGCTGCGCTGCACGCCGATGCCCCGATTGCGGAGGGGGATGGGGTTCAGGGCGGCTGATCCGTCATTCCGGCGAAGGTCGGGATCGCTGGTGGACACCCCCAACCCCCGCTCGTCCTGAGCCTGTCGAAGGACACGCGCCAGCGCTCGCCCAACAAAGAGACATGGGGCTGCCGGTTTCCCGTGTCCTTCGACAAGCTCAGGATGAGCGGATGTGGATGATTGCGGGAGAGGAGTTTCGTCCGCTTCCCCCATTCCCGCGCTGCCCAGCCCCCACCGCCCCCACCGCCCCCACCTTTCGCCGGGCCGACCACTGTTCAATCCGCCCCAAGGGCAATCGACAGCCGGGATCACCTTTGGCTAGGGTGCCGCCCATGAGCGAAGAGCCGACTCTCACTGCCCGGATCGCCCCGTCCGTGGGCGCGCTTCCGGCGGGGGAGTGGGACTTGCTGGCGGGCGACGACAATCCGTTCGTCAGCCATGCCTTCCTTTCCGCGCTGGAGGATTCGGGCAGTGTCGGCCCCGGCACCGGGTGGAGCCCCGTGCCGATCGTGATCGAGGACGAGGCGGGGCGGCTCGCCGCCGCGCTTCCGGCCTATCTCAAGTCCCACAGCCAGGGCGAATATGTGTTCGACCATGGCTGGGCCGATGCGTGGGAGCGGGCGGGGGGCAGCTATTACCCCAAGCTGCAGATTTCCGTGCCCTTCACGCCTGCCACGGGTCCGCGCCTGCTGCTGGCGGACGAGGCCTTGGGCGTGCCCCTGCTGCGCGCGGCCGAAACGCTCTGCCGGCGCGAGGAACTGTCATCCGTCCACGCCACTTTCATCGAGCCTGCCCAATTGCCCCTGTTCGAGGAAGCCGGCTGGCTGAAACGCAGCGATATCCAGTTCCACTGGGAAAATCGCGGTTATGCCAGCTTCGAGGATTTCCTCGGCGCCCTGTCCTCGCGCAAGCGCAAGGCGGTTCGCAAGGAACGTGCCGCCGCGCAGGAGGGAGTGGAGATTCGCGCCTTTTCCGGGGCGGAACTGAAACCGGCCCATTGGGATGCCTTCTGGGACTTCTATCAGGATACCGGCGCGCGCAAATGGGGCACGCCCTATCTGACTCGCGAGGCCTTCGACCTGTTCGGCAAGCGCATGGGCGAAAAGGTGCTGCTGATCCTGGCCTATATGGACGATATGCCGATTGCCGGAGCGCTCAATTTCATCGGTGGATCGGCGCTTTACGGCCGCTATTGGGGCTGCCTGCTGGACAAGCCCTTCCTCCATTTCGAGCTGTGTTACTATCAGGCGATCGACCATGCGATCGCGCGCGGGCTTTCGCGAGTGGAGGCGGGCGCGCAGGGCGGGCACAAGCTTGCCCGAGGCTATGAGCCGGTGCGGACATGGTCGGCGCATTGGATCGCCGATCCCGGTTTCCGCGATGCAGTGGCCGATTTCCTTGCCCGCGAGGATGCGGGCGTGGCGGCAGACCAGTTCGTGCTGGGCGCGAGGACGCCCTTCAGGAAGGGTTGAGCCCTCAGGCCGCGCGGCGGTCGATCGCAATCAGCCACTGGCGCGCGCGGCGCTGGGCTTCGGCGATTTCGCGGGCGGTCATCTCGTCGGCCACGTCGGCGCGGCACCAGGCGGCTTCGTCATGCCCCTGCGCTGCGGCGAGGTTGAACCATTTATGCGCTTCGATCAGATCGCATTGCGCGCCGTGGCTGCCGGTGGAGAAGGCCACGCCCAGGTCGAAATAGGCATTGATATCGCCCATCGCGGCGGCGGCGAGGCAGGCGGCGACAAGCTTGTCGGCGCCGGTGTTGTTTCCGATGGTGGCGGTGTTCGCCGCCGGAGCGGTCTGTTCGATCAGGCGAAGTCCCATGATTCGTACCCCCAATTTACCCCTGTCCGGAGCGGCACTTTGCCTGCCCCTGAGGAGAAGGTGGGGTCGCCATGGTCAATAAATGGTTAACGTCATTTGCGGGAAACCAAGGAAGCGCGCGGGGTGGCGGGGTTTCGCCGCCTTAGGAATAGCTCTTATCCTCCGGTGATATCCCGCGATTGCCGCTTGTGCCGCCCATGGCCGCACCCTATAGGCGCCCCCAAACCAGACCGGACGCGCTACTGGGAAAACCTGGGGCATGCAGGGCAAATTGCCGGTTCCCGGGAGAGAACTTGGACACGGAGTGACTCGATGGCTTCGGTTGCCGGTGACGATATCGATATTCTAGCAAAGGCGCGTCGTACGCTTGGTAGCGACTACACGCCTTCCGATGACGAAGAGTACATGAGCGACCAGCAGGTGGAATATTTCCGCTCGCTGCTCGTCGAATGGAAAAAGTCGATCCTTTCCGCTTCGGAGGGCACGCTGCAATCGCTGCAGGATGGCCCGATCCGCGAGCCGGACCTCAACGATCGCGCCTCGAGCGAGACCGATTGGGGGATCGAGCTGCGGACTCGCGACCGGCAGCGCAAGCTGATCGCCAAGATCGATTCGGCCCTGCGCCGCATCGACAAGGGCGAATATGGCTTTTGCGAAGTGACCGGCGATCCGATCGGCATCAAGCGCCTGATCGCTCGCCCGATCGCCACCATGACGGTGGAAGCGCAGGAAGCCCACGAACGGCGCGAAAAGATCTCTCGCGACGATTGACGGAAGCCCCGCGAAACCCTTCGGGATTCGCGGATTTCCGCCCCTTCGCGCGATTAATGCTTTGTTTGCGAGTGCGGTGCTATGCACGGGCCAACCGGTGGGCAAAAGGCCGGAATCGGGCCGTGCGCGCCCCGTGTAGCAAAGGGTTGGGTAGCAAGCGAATGAGCAACGTCGACACACGCCAAATGTCGCGCGACAGCCTGTTCGTAATGGCCAGGTGCAAGGTCGAGGGCGACGCCAGCGGCACGGAGCACCGGGTGAAGGTGCGCAACCTTTCCGCAGCCGGGATGATGGCCGAAGGGGATGTGAAGGTCTCCCGCGGTTCGCTGGTGAGCGTCGACCTGCGCAATATCGGCTGGGTGGACGGCACCGTTGCCTGGAAGCAGGATAATCGCTTCGGCATCGCCTTCCTCGAGGAAGTGGACCACCGGCTGGTCCTCACGCCGTCGCCGATCTCTTCCGAAACAGAGCTGCAAACTCCCCGCTTCGTGCGCCCGCCGCTGGCAAGCGGCCTCCCGGAAGCGTCCAAGCTCCGCAAGATCTGACAATCGCCGGGCCCAACGCGATGGGGCCCATTGAAGCGCGCCGCTGCAGGGCTTACGGCTGACGCAGATGTCTCGCCTCCTTCGCATCCTGGCCGTCGGTCTGGCCCTGTTTGCCGCTGCCTGCGGGCGGGGCAATGACGGTGCGCTGGAAGTGGCCATCGTGGGCGGGGCGGACGATCCGTTCCAGAGCGGCGTGCTGCTCTCCGTGGCCGGCCAGCATGTCCATGCGGCGACGACCGAGGGACTGGTCGGGCTCGATGCGCAGGGGCAGGTGATCCCCGGACTGGCCGACCGCTGGATCGTGACCGAGGACGGGCAGAGCTACATCTTCCGCCTGCGTGACGGGACCTGGCCCGATGGCAGCGAACTGACCGGCGAAAGCGCCCGCACTGCCCTGCGCCGCGTGGTCCGCAGCCTTGCGGGAACCTCGCTGGGCTATGACCTTGCCCAGATCGACGAGATTCGCGCCATGGCGGGGCGAGTGGTGGAAATCCGCCTCAAGGGCCCGATGCCCGATTTCCTGCAATTGCTGGCCCAGCCGGAGCTTGGCCTGCCTCACAATGGGCGCGGCACTGGCCCGATGAGCCTGCGCAAGGTGGAAAAGACGGCGGTCCTTTCCATGCTCGCGCCCGAGGCGCGGGGCCTGCCCGTGCGGGAAAACTGGCAGGAGGATGTCCGCGAACTGCGGGTCCACGGGACCGATGCGAAGCGGGCAGTCGCCCTGTTCGACGAAGGGCAGGTCGATGTGGTGCTCAACGGCCGGATCGAAAGCCTGCCACTGGTCGATACCGGCCCGCTCTCGCGCGGGACGGTGCGGGTCGATCAGGCAATCGGCTTGTTCGGCTTGGCAGTGCGCAATGCGCAGGGGCTGCTGGGCGATGCTTCGGGCCGGGAAGCGGTTTCGATGGCTATCGACCGGGCGGCGCTGATCGCCCCGTTCAATGTCGGTGGCTGGCAGCCCACCACGCGGCTCGTGCCGCCGGGCCTGCCGGGCGATCTCGGCACTATCGGCGAACGCTGGGAAGGCACTGCGCTTGCCCAGCGGCGCATCGCGGCCGTGGCGCGAGTGAATATGTGGAAGTCCGTCAATGGCGGCGCGGCGCCCGTCATCTCCATCGCCCTGCCGCAGGGGCCGGGCGGCGATCTGCTGTTCGGCGGCCTCTCGCGCGACATGGCGGCCATCGGCGTTACTCTGCGCCGGGCGAGGACGGGTGAACGGCCCGACCTGGAACTGGTGGACCGCGTGGCCCGCTATGCCAATGCGCGCTGGTTCCTCAACCAGTTCAATTGCGGCCTGCAGCGGGGGTTCTGCTCGGCCGAGGCCGATGCCCGGGTGGAAGAAGCCTCGCGCAGCCAGGACCCGGACGAACGCGCCGCCCTGATGGCCGAGGCGGAGGCCGAACTGACCGCGCTCGACGCCTATATTCCCTTCGGTGCGCCCCTGCGCTGGTCGCTCGTGCGTGCCGGGGTGGACGGGTTCGCCGCCAACGCCTGGGCGTTCCATCCCTTGCCGGAACTGGCCACCGTTACCAGATAGAGGGAATGAGCCAGACGAGCCGCCCCCGCCCCATGGGCACAAGCCTGCCAGTGGGCACCGATCCCGCCTCCGTGCGCCAGCGCATCGAAGCGATGGAAATGGTGCTGGAACGCAGCTTCACCATCCCCGGCATCAACCGCGCCGTGGGCCTCGACGCTGTCATCGGCCTCGTGCCTGTAGTGGGCGATGTGCTGACCGCCGCCATGGGCGCCTATATCGTGTGGGAAGCGCGCAATCTGGGCCTGCCCAAATGGAAACTGGCGCGCATGGCCGCCAATATCGCCTTCGACACGGCCCTGGGCGCGATCCCGGTGGCGGGCGATTTGTTCGACGTGCTCTATCGCTCCAACAGCCGCAATCTGAAGATCGTGAAGAAGCACCTGGACAAGCATCACCCCTCGACGCGGATCATCGAGGGGTAGGGTATCACCTGCAGTCCGTTCGTCCTGAGCCTGTCGAAGGACGCGCGGGACGGCGGGGTTGGGCTGAATTCCCTCGATCAGATGGCAGTGCGCGTCCTTCGACAGGCTCAGGGCGAATGGAGGTGGGTTAAGGGCGCGAGACCTTGGCGATTGCCCCTGGTGTGCTGCCTCGTTAACAATCCGGGGCTGTCTGGCAAGGGAGCCGTGCCATGGGCGGAAAGGGGCAGTCGCGCTGGCCGAAAATCGCTGCAGTTGCGGCGCTGTCGGCAATTCTCCTGACTCCCATCGCCTATGCGAATTCCGGCATGGCCAAGCAGCGCTATTTCGATCACATATTCCGCTCATGCAGCCGCAGCGCTGGGTTGGAAGGCGCCGTGTGGCGCAAAGTCCCGGCGTTTGACGGCGAAGTTCGCGAATTTGTCGCTTTCGATGACAGGGACGCAGCGGTTATCGATTGCGTGAGCCGCTGGGCGGGCCTGCTGATATCGGACCAGCGGGAGCCGGGCGCGATGCAAGCCTATCCGGGCAGACCGCGCAGTAAGCTCACCGTTGCGGTCTCAGGCGAGAATCACGCGCCGCCAGCCTATCTGGTGGACATTGCGCATGTAGAGTTCGCGGAGACTGAAGGGGAGAAGTAGCGCGGATTGCGAGTGGTGGCTTTTCAGGGCATCCCCGAGCCATGAAATCGGGTTTCCTCTTGATGTCGCTTCTCACCTCGGTCGGCAATTGTGCGGGCCAGCCTTCCGAACATCAGGGCTTGATGAGCACTATCGAGGAAATCGTGCGTTTGCCCGAAGGCGCGCGGCCGATCGATGACTATTCCCGCAATTATGCCATGGGGTCGGACGGAAAAGTCATTGCGGTTTACGTCATTCCAAGAGAACCCCGAGAATCCCTCTGGGCCGACGGGTGTGAGGTGGCGCTTGGAGATTTCAAGAGCAGGCCCTGCACAAAGGAAGAAGTCGCGGAAATGGTGCGCGAGGATGCGCAAGGTGTCGCCGCATTTGGCAAGGCCGATGAATCGCGTTGGTTCGATGACCCTGACGCCCTGCCGTATTTCACAGATGGAGGGTGCGCGCTGATCGAAATCGTTTTCGACCCGCGATCACGGAAGGTCGAGAGCGCCCGATGTAACGGTGAAGCCTGAGGGCTGGATTCCCGCCTGCGCGGGAATGACGATGGGAGGAAGGGGGCGCCCTTGCCCTGCCCGAACAATCATTTTCCTACTTGGCCGGAATCTGCTTCATCCTGCGCGATGATCGTTCAGCGCGCCTTTCCGGTTCAATCTGTCGCCCCGAAAAGGGCGGTACAGCGCCCGCGGGGAAAGTCACACATTGCCAGCGCGGAAGCGCATGCCCAAAACGCGATCCACCGCAAAAAATATCGGGAAACCCACGCAAAACCGCCGTTTTTCGGGCGGCCCAAATCCCCTGATGCCGAAAAGCCCACCCCGAAGGTCACAGGGTTTCGCCGCCCGTTGCGTGTCACTTTCGCAAGGCTGTCAGGCTTCCAGTTCGATGTCCCAATAGAGCCAGTCGCGCCAGGTTTCGTGCAGGTAATTGGGCGGGAAGCTGCGGCCCTGTTGCTGCAATTGCCAGCTGGTCGGGCGGATCGGCGCGACCAGTGGGGGCATGTGGGCCTGGGCCGGGGTGCGGCCGCCCTTCTTCAGGTTGCAGGGCGCGCAGGCGGTGAGGATGTTCTCCCACGTGGTCTTGCCGCCCAGACGGCGCGGGATCACATGATCGAAAGTCAGATGTTCCGGGCTGCCGCAATATTGGCAAGTGAACCTGTCGCGCAGGAACAGGTTGAAGCGCGTGAAGGCGGGAAATTCGTTGGGCCGGACATATTGCCGCAGCGCGATCACCGAGGGGATCTTCATGTCCAGCGAAGGCGAATGCACTTCCCGCTCATAGCTGGCGACGATGTCCACCCGTTCGAGGAATATCGCCTTGATCGCCGTCTGCCACGGCCACAGGCTGAGCGGGTAATAGGACAGCGGGGTGTAATCGGCGTTGAGGACCAGGGCGGGGCAGCTTTCCAGCCTCCGCAACGGATCCCCCTCCGCCGTGCGGAAGCGTGCTGCCCGTTCGATCAGTTCGGCGTTGAACACGTGCTGGTGTCCTCCCTGATTGGCGCAAGGGAGCATTTGCCTTGAAAAGCGTCAAGCCTGTTACAAATCGCGAATCCACAGGATTTTTGCCGATTCGCGCCCGAAAGAACCCGCACTTCGCATGATCGTTACCCGTTTTGCCCCCAGCCCCAATGGGCCGCTCCATCTGGGCCACGCCTTCGCGGCCGTGGTGGCGCATGATCTGGCGCGGGAAAGGGGCGGGCGCTTCCTGCTGCGGATCGAGGATATCGACGGCGCGCGCAGCCGGTCGGAACTGGCCGAGGCCTTCCGCGCCGACCTCGCCTGGCTGGGGCTGGAATGGGAGGAAGTGCCCCGCCAATCCTCGCGCCTTGCCAGTTACGAGGCCGCGGCGGAGCGATTGAAGGCCCTGGGCCTGCTCTATCCCTGCACCTGCACTAGGGCGCAGATCGCGGCGGCGGCGGTTGATATGGGGCCGGACGGGCCGCTCTATCCCGGCACCTGCCGGGGGCGCCATCTCGATCCTTCGGGCGAGGTCGCCTGGCGGATCGACATGGCCAAGGCCGCGGCGCTGGCCGGGCCGCTCGAATGGACGGACGAACTGGCAGGCGTGCAGCGCGCCACGCCGGAAATCTTCGGCGATGTGGTGCTGCTGCGCAAGGAAGCGCCCGCCAGCTATCACCTTGCCGCCACGCTGGACGATGCGGCGGATGGGGTCACGCTGGTCACGCGCGGGATGGACCTGTTCCCGGCCAGCCATGTCCACCGGCTGCTGCAGGCTCTGCTCGGCCTGCCGGTGCCGGTCTGGCATCACCACCGGCTGCTGGTGGATGGGGAGGGCAGGAAGCTGGCCAAAAGGCGCGGCTCGGGCTCGGGCTCGCTGGGCCTCACCGAATTGCGGCTGGCCGGAGAGGACGGGAGGGCACTTGCCGCTGCCCTGAGGGACAGGGTTCTGCCATCTGGCATTTCGCTCAGCAAAGGCCTAGATAGAGGCGTATGAACACGTTCCTCGTCATCGTCCTGCTCGGCCTGATGGCCATGGTGGTCTATTCGCTCGTGCGCGGCATCGTCGCCTTTCTGCAGACGACCCGCCGCGATATCGACAATGGCGGCACCACCAATCTGCGCGAGCTGCAATTGCAGCAGAACAAGATGATGTTCGCGCGCATCAAGTACCAGGCGCTGGCCATCGTGGTGATCGTCATCATCCTTGCCGCAGGCCGTTGACCGGCTGACGGCGCGGGGGCGTGGTCCGGCTTTCCAAGATCTATACCCGCACCGGGGATGACGGGACTTCGGGCCTTGTCGACGGATCGCGCCGGGTAAAGTCCGATCCCCGCTTCGAAGCCATCGGCGCGGTGGACGAGGCGAATTGCGCCCTCGGCCTGCTGGCAGTGGCTCTGGCGGGCACTCCGCATCTGGCAGGCGTGACCCGCGCGCAGAACGATCTGTTCGATCTGGGGGCGGATCTTGCCACGCCGTTGGGCGGGATCGGCGGCGAGGATTTCACTCCGTCCGAAATGGTGCTGCGCATCGTGCCCGCGCAGGTCGCGGCGCTGGAAGCGGCAATCGACGTGCTGAACGAAGGGGTGGGGCCGCTGCGCAGCTTCATTCTGCCCGGCGGCACCGAAGCGGCCGCCCGCGCCCATATTGCCCGCGCCGCCGTGCGCCGGGCGGAACGCGCCATGGCCGCTCTGGCTCAGGCCGAGCCGGTGAACCCGGCAGCGCTGCATTACATCAACCGCCTGTCGGACTGGCTGTTCGTCCTCGCCCGCGCGCTCAATGTCGATGCCGGCGGCGATGTGCTGTGGCAGCCGGGGGCCGGGCGGTAGAAACAACATTCGTCATTGCGAGCGCAGCGACGCAATCCAGGGCCCAGCGCGTTCCGCCCTGGATTGCCGCGGGACCTGCGGTCCCTCGCAATGACGAATCATGGCGTGGAATCTGCATAATGGCTAAGCTTGTGCCGCAATTGCGAAGGACTTGAGCACATGGACATCGTCGGCGTGATCGGGGCGGGCCAGATGGGATCGGGCATCGCCCAGACCGTGGCCCAGCGCGGTATCGAAGTGCTGCTGTGCGATGTCGATCTGGCGCTGGCCGAAAAGGCCAAGGCGAAGATCGAGAAGACCCTCGCCCGGCTGGTGGAGAAGGAAAAGATCAGCGCTGGCGATGCTTCCGCCACGCTCGCCCGGATCGTGCCCGTGGCCGATTATGCGCCGATGGCCGGGGCGGGCATCATCATCGAGGCCGCGACCGAGCGCGAGGATATCAAGCGCGCGATCTTCGCGCATGCAGGCGAAGTGCTGGGCGCAGGTGCGATCCTGGCCAGCAACACCAGTTCCATTCCCATCACTCGCATGGCGGCAGGCACGGTGGACCCGGCGCGCTTCATCGGGCTGCACTTCTTCAACCCCGTGCCGCTGATGCAATTGATCGAAGTGATCCCCGGCCTTGCCACCAGCCCCGATACCGTCACTCGCACTCGCGCCTTTGCCGAAAGCCTGGGCAAGCAGGTAGTGCTGAGCGGGGACGAGCCGGGCTTCGTCGTCAACCGCATCCTGCTGCCGATGATCAACGAGGCATGTTTCGTGCTAGGGCAGGGCACGGCCAATGTCGCCGATATCGACAAGGGCGCGCGGCTGGGCCTCAATCACCCGATGGGCCCGCTCGAACTGGCGGACTTCATCGGGCTGGATACCTGCCTGGAGATCGTGAAGGTGATCTTCGCCTCCACCGGCGATTCCAAATATCGCCCGGCGCCTCTGCTGGCGAAATATGTCGATGCCGGCTGGCTCGGCCGCAAGACCGGGCGCGGCTTCTACGATTATTCGGGCGAGGTGCCGGTACCGGCCGTCTGAGCCGCGATCCGGCGCAGCCTTATTGTGGCAACCGGTCGAGTACCGGCACGCCGTTGACATATTCGATCACTCGGGGGGCAGATTGTGCATTGTCCGCTTCCGGGGGGCTTTCGCCGCCTGCTTCTTCTTCGGATTGTCCCATAATGTCGGGCGGGGTGGGGTCTGTGCCGCTCGCCGGATCGATCAGTTCCTCGTCTTCCAGATGGTCGACATTATCCTGCTCCATCTCCGATTCGGAGAGCATTGGCGGCGGCGCGGCCTGGCCGGCATTGGCCGGCTGCGGTTCCGTCTGATCCTGCTGATCTCCGGCAAGGCTCCCGGTCAGACCTGTGACAAGACCGCCCCTCTCATCGCCCACCAGCAAATAGGCGCTCAGCAGGATGAACGCCACGAAGCCGACCGCGAACCAGCGGTTCTTGAAGATGAACTGATTCATGGTCCCGTGGGATACGCCCACAGGGTTAATACCGGGTAAGGGCCGCGCTTCACCCCTGCGCGGAAAGGCGCTTCAGTTCGTAGAGCAGGTCCAGCGCCTCGCGCGGGCTCAGTGCGTCGATATCCAGCTCTTCCAGCCGGTCGCGCAAAGTGTCGCGCGCTTCTTCCTCATGCACCTGGGCCGCGGCGAACAGCGGCAGGTCGCCCAGCCCGGCGGCGAGCCCGCCCGTCTGCGCGCGGCCCTGTTCAAGCTTGTCGAGCACCTGCCTTGCGCGCTTCACCACGAGGTCCGGAACGCCTGCCAGCCGGGCGACGGCCAGGCCGTAGGAGCGGTCTGCCGGGCCAGTGCTCAATTCGTGCAGCAGCACCAGATCGCCCTTCCATTCGCGCGCGCGGACATGGTGGAGCGACAGGGCTTCGCAGGTTTCGGCAAGGCGGGCCAGTTCGTGATAATGGGTGGCGAACAGGCAGCGGCAGCGGTTCTTTTCATGCACCGCTTCCACCACGGCCCATGCCAGCGCCAGCCCGTCATAAGTGGAAGTGCCGCGCCCGACCTCGTCGAGGATCACGAAGCTGCGCTCGCTCGCCTGGGCAAGGATCGCGGCGGTCTCCACCATCTCGACCATGAAGGTCGAACGCCCGCGCGCCAGATTGTCGGATGCGCCCACGCGGCTGAACAGCCGGTCCACCAGCCCGACCCGCGCGGCTTCGGCGGGGACATAGCCGCCTGCCTGCGCCAGCAGCACGATCAGCGCGTTCTGGCGCAGGAAAGTCGACTTGCCGCCCATGTTCGGCCCGCCGATCAGCCACAGCCGGTCGACAGGCGAAAGGATGCAGTCATTGGCGACGAAACGCTCGCCCGAGGATGCCAGTGCCTGCTCCACCACCGGATGGCGCCCGCCTTTGATGTCGAGCGAAAGGCCTTCGGAAATCTCCGGGCGGCACCAATTGCCCTCGGCGGCACGCTCGGCCTGCCCGGCGGCCACGTCGATGCGGGCAAGGGCGGCGGCAGTGCTGGCGATCTGCTCGCGCGCGGCCGCCACGGCGGCGGTCAGTTCCTCGAAATGCGCCTCTTCCGCCGCCAGCGCATGGCCGCCCGCTTCCGCGATGCGGCTGGCTTCCTCATGCAGCTGCAGCGAATTGAAGCGCACCGCATTGGCCATGGTCTGGCGGTGAGTGAAGCCGCTATCGGGAGCCATGAGCTTGTCGCCATAGCGGGCGGGCACTTCGATGAAATAGCCCAGCACGCCATTGTGGCGGATCTTCAGGGCGGAAATCCCTGTATCGTCGCGATAGCGGGCCTCCATCGCGGCGATGGCGCGGCGGGCATTGCCCGATACGGCGCGCAATTCGTCCAGCGCATGGTCGTAACCCTCGGCGATGAAGCCGCCCTGGCTGCGTTCCGTGGGAGGGGAGGGAACGAGCGCGCGGCCGAGCAGATCGGTCAGCGCGCCATGGCCGCCCAGCTTGGGCAGCAGTGCGTCGAGCAACTCTGGCCTGCCATTGCGGCGCTGCAGATGCTCGCCGATGTTGCGCGCCTCGTTCAGCCCGTCGCGGATCTGGCCGAGATCGCGCGGGGAACCGCGCCCGGCCACGATCCGGCCCAGCGCGCGGCCGATATCGGGCGCACCGCGCAGCACTTCGCGCAGGTCGGCACGCAGCAGCGGGTCTTCATGGAAATATTGCACCAGCGCCAGCCGGGCGGTGATGGCATCGGCATCGGTCAGCGGAGCGGAAAGATCGTCTGCCAGCTGGCGTGCGCCCGCGCCGGTCACGCAGCGATCCACTGCCGCGATCAGGCTTCCGGCCCGGCCGCCCTGCTGGCTGGATAGGATTTCGAGGCTGTTCCTCGTCGCCTCGTCCATCGCCAGCCGTTCCTCGCCCGCGCGGGCTTCCGGCGGGAGGAGGAAGGGCAGCTTGCCGCGCCCGACATGCTCCAGATAGGAGACGAGCCCGCCCGCTGCCGCCAGCATGGCGCGGGTGAAACTACCGAAGGCGTCCAGCGTGGCGACTTCGTGCAGGCGTTTCAGCCGTGCCTCGCCCTCATCGCTGGCGAAAGTGGTGCGCGGGCGGGGGATACCGTCGAAGGGCGCCTCGTCCCAGCCTTCGGGGACGATCAGCTCGCTCGCGCCGATCCGGGCAAGGGCGGCGCCCATGCGTTCGGGTGCGCATTCTTCCAGTTCCATCCGCCCGGTGGAAATATCGCAAGCGGCAATGCCGATCGTACCGCGCAAATCGCACACGGCGGCCAGCATATTGGCGCGGCGCGGTTCGAGCAGCGCTTCCTCGGTCAGGGTGCCCGCCGTGACGAAGCGCACAATGTCGCGTTTGACCAGCGCCTTGTAGCCGCCGCGCGCCTTGGCTTCCTCCGGGGTTTCGACCTGTTCGGCAATCGCCACCCGGCAGCCAGCCTTGATCAGCCGGGCGAGATAGCCTTCCGCCGCATGGACCGGCACGCCGCACATCGGCACGGGCGTGCCGCCATGTTCGCCCCGGCTGGTCAGCGCGATATCCAGCACCTGGCTGGCGGTGCGGGCATCCTCGAAGAACAGCTCGAAGAAGTCGCCCATGCGGTAGAACAGCAGGCAATCGCCGGCCTCCGCCTTGAGCGCGAAATACTGCTCCATCATCGGGGTTGCGGAACCGGACATGCTCATCGGGGGTTAGACGGCAAAACCGCGATTCGGGAGGGCGAAAACCAAGCTTTCCCCTATCGCGTCGCGCTTCGGCGGGTTACTGCGGATTTGCACACAGGGAGGAATTCTTGGCCGACGACGAAAATCCGCGTTTCACCACCCGCGAGGCGCTTTTCTACCACGAGACCATCCGCCCCGGTAAGATCGAGATCATCCCGTCTAAGCCGGTGGCAACCCAGCGCGATCTTTCGCTCGCCTATTCGCCCGGCGTGGCGGCTCCGGTGGAAGCGATCGCCGCGGATCCGGCCAAGGCTGCAGACTATACCGCGCGCAGCAATCTGGTTGCCGTCATCACCAATGGCACGGCCATTCTGGGCATGGGCAATCTGGGCGCGCTGGCGGCCAAGCCGGTGATGGAAGGCAAGGCGGTACTGTTCAAGCGCTTCGCCGATGTCGATGCGATGGATATCGAACTCGCCACGGAAGACCCGGACGCCTTCGTCAATGCCGTGGCCCTGATGGAGCCGACCTTCGGCGGCATCAACCTTGAGGACATCAAGGCCCCCGAATGCTTCATCATCGAGCAGGCCCTGCGCGAGCGGATGAAGATTCCCGTGATGCATGACGATCAGCACGGCACCGCGATCATTACCGCGGCCGGCCTGATCAATGCCTGCCACCTCACCGGGCGCGCCATGAAGGACGTGAAGGTGGTGGTGAACGGCGCGGGCGCGGCGGCCATTGCCTGTACCGCGTTGATCAAGGCCATGGGCGTGCGATCCGACAACGTCACCATGTGCGACCGCAGCGGCGTGATCTATCGCGGCCGGACCAACAGCATGGACCAGTGGAAGAGCGCGCATGCGGTGGAAACCGCCGCGCGCACGCTGGAAGAGGCGCTGGACGGGGCCGACGTGTTCCTGGGCCTGTCTGCAGCCGGCGCACTGAAGCCGGAATGGGTGAAGAAGATGGCCCCGCAGCCGATCATCTTCGCCATGGCCAATCCGGACCCGGAAATCACCCCGCCCGATGCCAAGGCCGTGCGCCCCGATGCGATCATCGCCACCGGCCGCAGCGACTATCCCAATCAGGTGAACAATGTTCTGGGCTTCCCCTTCATCTTCCGCGGCGCGCTGGATGTGCGGGCCACCGCGATCAATGAAGAAATGAAGATCGCCGCCGCCGAAGCCATCGCCTCGCTGGCGCGCGAAAGCGTGCCGGAAGAAGTGGCGGTCGCCTATGGCAAGAACCAGAGCTTCGGCACCGAATATATCATTCCCGCCCCCTTCGATCCGCGCCTGATGGAGCGGGTTTCCGCTGCCGTCGCCAAGGCGGCGATGGATACGGGCGTGGCCACGAAGCCCATCGAGGATTTCGAGGCCTATCGCCTCAGCCTCAAGGCCCGGCTCAACCCCACCACCTCGGTGCTGACCCAGGTCTATGCCGATGCGCAAAGCGATCCCAAGCGAGTGGTGTTTGCGGAGGCGGAAGAGGAAGTGACCCTGCGCGCCGCGATCCAGTTCAAGGATTTCGGCTATGGCGTGCCGGTGCTGGTCGGCCGCACCCAGGCGGTGCGCGACAAGCTGGTGGAACTGGGCGTGAGCGATCCCGACTCGTTCGAGATCCAGAACTCGGCAGTGTCCGAATATGTGCCGGCGATGGTCGAGTTCCTCTACAACCGGCTGCAACGCCGGGGCTTCACCGAACGCGACGTGCGCCGCATGGTGAACCAGGAACGCAATGTCTTCGCCTCGCTGCTGGTCGCGCTCGGCCATGGCGATGCGATGATCTCCGGCACTACCCGGCCCTTTGCCCAGACCATGCGCGAAGTGCGCCATGTGCTCGATCCCAAGCCGGGGGCCATCCCCTTCGGCATGCACATGATGATCGGCAAGAACTACACCGCCTTCCTGGCGGATACGACGATCAACGAGAGGCCCAGCGCCGAGGAACTCGCCCAGATCGCCTGCGGTGCGGCGCAGGTCGCCAAGCGGCTGGGGCATGAACCGCGCGTGGCCTTCCTGTCCTATTCCACTTTCGGCAACCCGCCGGGCAAGTGGCTGATGAACATCCGCGACGCGGTGCACATCCTGGACGAACAGGGCGTGGACTTCGAATATGAAGGCGAAATGGCGCCTGATGCAGCGCTCAACCCCACGGTGATGAAGCTCTATCCCTTCAGCCGCCTGTCGGCTCCGGCGAATGTGCTCATCATGCCGGGCCTGCAATCGGCGAATCTGTCGGCCAAGCTGCTGCGTGAACTGGGCGGCAATGCCACGATCGGGCCGATGCTGATCGGGATGGAAAAGCCGGTGCAGATCGCCCCGATGACGGCGATCGCGCCCGATCTGCTGACGCTGGCCGTGCTGGCCGCCGCCGGGGTTGTCGGGTAATCCGGCAACCCCGCGAGGGGCTCAGGTCAGGGCGTTGTAGACGCCATAGGCGCTGGTCAGGGTCAGCACGGTGCCGGCCAGGATCAGCATGACCTTGGTGGAGAAATGCTTGGCGGCATAGGCGCCGAAGGGCGCCGCCGCCACGCCGCCGATCAGGAAGCCCAGCGTTGCCCCGGCAAGGTCCGCCACGCCCAATTGCGAGATGAAGGTGGCCGAGATGGTGAGGGTGAGGAAGAATTCCACCGCGTTCACCGTGCCGATCACCTTGCGCGGTTCCGCGCCCTGCACCAGCAGGTTGGACGTCACGACCGGCCCCCAGCCGCCGCCGCCCGCCGCGTCGAGGAAGCCGCCGACAAGGCCCAGCGGCTCGACATGCTTGGGCTTGCGCGGCTTGGGCGGGTAAAGAATGCCGCGCACCAGCAGATAGACGCCCACCAGCGTAAGATAGCCAAGCACATAGGGCTTGATGACGTCGCCATCGATCGAGGTGAGCAAATAGGCCCCCCCGATGCCGCCGATCATGCCGGGAATCAGCAGGCGGAAGAACAGCGCCTTCTCGATATTGCCGTGCAGCAGGTGGCTGATCGCGGAAGTGGCCGTGGTGAAGCATTCCACCACATGCACCCGCTGCGAGGCGAGGGCGGGCGGAACGCCCAGTACGCCCACCATCAGCATGTTCGCCAGCACGCCGAAGGCCATGCCCAGCGCTCCGTCCACCAGCTGCGCCGCAAAGCCGACCGCGATGAACGGCAGAAGCGCGCCGATGTCGAAACTCGAAAAGTCCATGGCGCCTGTCGTTCCTGTTGCCCCGGGGCCAGATGCAGTGGGCGCGCGCGACAGGAAAGATAGAAATTCTAAAGGGCCATGTGCCCCCTGGGGTCACTTCCGGCGATAGCGGAAATACCAGACCTCGTGGCCGTAGACGGTGCGCGCCTTGTGCTCATAACGCGTCTCGCACCAGCCGGAGGGGCGATTCTGCCAGCTCTTCGGGCCTTCGGCCAGCCACTCGAACTGATCGGTGTGACGCTGCATCACCATCAGGGCGTGACGCAGATAGATCGCGTGATCGGTGCCGAAGCGGAACTCGCCGCCCGGCTTCAGCTTGGCCGCGAACATGTTCACAGGGCCATCGTTCATCATCCGGCGCTTGGCGTGGCGGGCCTTGGGCCAAGGATCGGGATGGAGCAGATAGATGAAGGACAGCGCGCCGTCCGGAATGCGGGACAGCACTTCCAGCGCGTCGCCATGATGGATGCGCACATTCTTGATCGGGGGATGCTTGCCGCCATCGCCATCGAGATGAGTCAGCGCCTGCGCCACGCCGTTGAGGAAGGGCTCCGCGCCGATGAAGCCGTGATCGGGCAGCAGGTCGGCACGATAGGCCATGTGCTCGCCCCCGCCGAAGCCGATCTCGAAATGCATGGGGCAATCCTGACCGAACAGAACTTGCGCCGTAACCGGGCCTTCCTCCGGCACCGCGATCTGCGGCAGCAGTTTGTCGACCAGTTCCTGCTGCCCCGCGCGCAGGGGCTTGCCCTTGGCGCGGCCATAGAGCCGGTTGAGCGTGGTCGGATCGCCGGATTTATACGCTGTCATGGGGCAGTGCCCCTAAACGAAAACCGCCCCGGAGCAAGGCCTCGGGGCGGTGTTCAAATCCGTATCGGGGGTGGGCTCAGGCCGCTTCCGCCTCTTCGCCCGGATCGCGCAGCACGTAGCCGCGGCCCCAGACGGTTTCGATGTAGTTCTCGCCGCTGCAGGCATGAGAGAGCTTCTTGCGCAGCTTGCAGATGAACACGTCGATGATCTTGAGTTCCGGCTCGTCCATCCCGCCATAAAGGTGGTTGAGGAACATTTCCTTGGTGAGCGTGGTGCCCTTGCGGAGCGAAAGCAGCTCCAGCATCGCATATTCCTTGCCGGTCAGATGTACGCGGGCACCATCGACTTCCACGGTCTTGGCGTCGAGGTTCACCGCCAGCTTGCCGGTGCGGATGATGGACTGGGAATGGCCCTTGGAACGGCGCACCACGGCATGGATGCGGGCGACCAGTTCTTCGCGGTGGAAGGGCTTGGTCACGTAATCGTCGGCGCCGAAGCCGAAGCTGCGGATCTTGGAATCCATTTCGGAAATGCCCGAGAGGATCAGGACCGGCGTCTGCACCTTGGCGACGCGGACCTTCTTGAGCACATCGTAACCGTGCATGTCAGGCAGGTTCAGGTCCAGCAGGATGATGTCGTAATCATACAGCTTGGCGAGATCCAAACCCTCTTCGCCCAGATCGGTCGAATAGACGTTGAAACCCTCGGTCGTGAGCATCAGCTCGATCGCCTTGGCAGTCGTCGGCTCGTCTTCGATCAACAGCACACGCATGGGAGCCCCCTTTTCGTCGCCCCGATTAGCACTCGGTAACCGCCCGCAGTGGCGAGTTGCCAGTTATTAACCACGCAAGGTCTCAATGAAAAAGGTTAATTTATCGTAAAGCGAACCGGAGATTCCCGTATGAGTCTTTAAGGATACGGTTTTTCCCGGCGGCCTTGCGCAGGCAAGGTGAACGGCAGTTCCGGGTCGCGCGAAAATCCTTCCTACCTTACGCCTTCCAGCTTCTTCTGCCGCCGCCTCTGCACCGAGGACCCGATGCCGATGGCCTCGCGATATTTGGCGACGGTGCGCCGGGCAAGGTCGAAGCCCTTTTCCTTGAGCAGGTCCACCAGCGTATCGTCGGACAGGATGTTCTTCGGGTCCTCCGCGTCCACCAGCGCGCGAATCTGCGCCTTAACGGCCTCGGCGGAAACCGCGCCGTCGCCGTCAGCGGAGGCGACGCCGGAAGTGAAGAAATATTTCAGCTCGAACGTGCCGCGCTCGCAATTGAGATATTTGTTGCTGGTCACCCGGCTGACGGTCGATTCGTGCATGTCGATCGCCTCGGCCACGGCGCGCAGGGTGAGCGGGCGCAGTTCGGACACGCCCTTGCGGAAGAAGCCCTCCTGCTGCTTCACGATCTCGGCGGTCACTTTCAGGATCGTTTTCTGCCGCTGGTCCAGCGCCTTCATCAGCCAGTTGGCATCGGCCAGCTTCTCGCTCAGCCAGGCCTTCGAGGTCTTGTCGTGGCAACCATGGCGCAGCTCGACATAATAGGTGCGGTTCACCACCAGCCGGGGCAGGGTCGCCTGATTGAGCGCAATGTCCCACCCGCCCTTGGACGATGCCCGCACGAGGATGTCGGGCACCACCGGCTCGCTTTCGCGCCCGCCGAACTTCAGGCCCGGCTTGGGATCGTAGCCGCGCAGTTCGGCCAGCATCTCGGCGAAATCCTCGTCATCCACGCCGCACATGCGCTTGAGCTGGGCGAAGCTGCCCCTGGCCAGCAGGTCGAGATTGTCGATCAGCCGGGCCATTGCCGGATCGTAACGGTCCGCTTCCCGCGCCTGCAGGGCAAGGCATTCCGAAAGGCCGCGCGCGCCCACGCCGGTGGGATCGAGCGACTGGACCACTTCCAGCGCCGCCTCCGCCTCGGCCAGGGCAATGCCCAGATCGCTGGCGATCTCGCGCAGGGAGGCAGTGAGATAACCGGCCTCGTCGAGCAGGCCGATAATGTGCCGGGCAATGAAGGCGGTCTGCGGGTCAGGCGCGACGGAGCCGATCTGGCTTTCCAGATGCTCGGCTAAGGTCGGCCCTTCGCCGCCGCGTTCCTCGATCGCCGGGCCTTCCTCGCCCGATCCGGCCGAGGTGCCGCCGGAATAGTCGGTGCCCATGCCCAGCACACTGCCGTCGCCGGTCTCCCGGTCATGGTCGAGCGCGGCGGGATCGAGGTCCAGCGGGGCGTCGGCTTCGCCATGGCCCTCCAGCATGAGCTGATCGGACGTGGTGGCGCCCTCTGCAATCGCTTCGGTGCGATCTTCCGGCTGGTCGACCGGCTCGCCCGGTTCCCCCACGCCCATGTCGAGCAGGGGATTGGCGTCGAGCGCTTCGCCGATGAAGGTTTCCAGTTCGAGATTCGACAGCGCAAGCAGCTTGATCGCCTGCTGCAGCTGCGGCGTCATCACCAGAGACTGGGTCTGCCTGAGATCGAGACGGGGGCCCAGGGCCATCAGTCGTCCCCCTGTCCCGTTCGCCCTGAGCTTGTCGAAGGGCCGTTCTTTTCTTCGGAAGAGAAAGACGGTGCTTCGACAAGCTCAGCACGAACGGTGGGTAATATTGCTATGCCCATCTCACAACGTGAAGCTCTCGCCCAGATAGAGGCGGCGCACATTCTCGTCGGCTACCAGATCTTCCGGGCTGCCCGCGAACAGCACCTGGCCGCCATAGATGATGCAGGCGCGGTCCACGATATCCAGCGTTTCGCGCACGTTGTGATCGGTGATGAGCACGCCGATGCCGCGCTGCTTCAGGTCGATCACCAGATGGCGGATGTCCTGAATCGAGAGGGGATCGATGCCGGCAAAGGGCTCGTCCAGCAGCATGATCGAAGGCTTGGCCGCCAGCGCGCGGGCGATTTCGCAGCGCCGCCGCTCGCCGCCCGAAAGCGCCATGGCCGGGCTGGAACGCAGGCGGGTGAGGCCGAATTCGTCCAGCAGCCGTTCCAGCTCGGATTCGCGGGTCGCCTTGTCCGGCTCGATCATCTCCAGCACGCAGGAGATGTTCTGTTCCACTGTCATGCCCCGGAAGATCGAGGTTTCCTGCGGCAGATAGCCCAGACCCAATATCGCGCGGCGATACATGGGCAGCTTGGTCACATCCACGCCGTCCATCAGGATGCGGCCGCTATCGGGACGGACCAGGCCCATGATCGAATAGAAGCAGGTCGTCTTGCCCGCGCCATTGGGGCCGAGCAGGCCCAGCACCTCGCCCTTGCCGACCGACAGCGAAATATCGGTGAGCACGGCGCGCTTGTCATAGCTCTTGGCGATCGAGACAACCTCAAGCCCGCCCTGCGGCAGGGGGGCAGTGGCGCTCACCGCGGCCTGGGGGGCGGGCTGGCCCGCCGCGGCAGTCTGGTCGAGTGTCGTCATCCAGCGGGCTTTTATCATGGCTTGCCGGGCAGAAAACCCCCTTGCGGTGGCGAAGGGGGCAAACTGGCAAGATTCCTGCATGGCCTTCGCAAATCCGAAGGCTTCGCGCTGCTGAACAATCGTTCAGAATGCTTGATCGTGGCCCGATCCCGTGAAATAGTCCGATTCGGGTTGGATGAGGAGGAAAGGCGCATGGACAAGGCGCTTCGGGGTGCAAGCCGCCAGCAGGCGGAAGTCCAGGTCCACACAGGCAAGCGCATCGACTGGCGCCGCAGGATGAGCGACCATGTTGCCTATGCCCTGCTGTTCTACACCGGCCTCCAGATTTACGTGACCATGGCCGCCCTGCGCCACACCGCTGAATCGATCCTCCCCTATTTCGCACTGGTCGTGCTGGTCGCCGCGGTCATTCCCGGTTGCCGCGTCTTCGAGAAGCGCTGGGAAGGGCTGGATGACGATCAGGCCGCCGATCCATCGCTGGCGCCGCTGTTCCGGCGGGACCGCGCATTGATCTGGGTTGCGGCTGCGGCCCTACCGTTTCTGGTCACCGGCGCGATCAGGGGCGCCGAACAGTTCCTCTGACAAAGCGGGCCTGCACACGCAGGCTTTGCAGGAAGGCACCGCAGCGGCTAGGACCGCGTGGTAATCATGCCTTCCGGAAACCCTCATGCTTGATCCCAAAGCCGCCCAGGAACGCTGCGCGGCAGCAATCGACCTTGCCCTGAAAGCCGGCGCCGACGCGGCGGATGCCGTGGCGATCGGTTCCTCTTCCGAAGAAGTCCAGGTGCGTCTGGGCAAGCTGGAAGATGTCGGCCGTTCCGAAAGCGAGGAACTGGGCCTGCGCGTCTTCGTCGGCCAGCGCTCCGCTTCCATTCACGCCACGGATATGAGCGATGCGGCGCTGGCGGAACTCGCCAGTCGCGCCGTGGCGATGGCCAAGGCCGCGCCGGAAGATGAATATGCCGGCCTCGCCCCGGCCGAATTGCTGGCGAAGGGTCCGTTCCCCGAACTTGACCTGGTCGATCCATCCGAACCCAGCCCGCAGGAACTGCGCCGCCTGGCCGAGGAAGCGGAAGACGCCGCGCGCGCGGTGAAGGGCGTCACCAACAGCGAAGGCGGCGGGGCCAGCTTCGGCCGCAGCGCGGTGGCGCTGGCCACCAGCCACGGCTTTGCGGGCGCCTATGAAGCCACCGGCATCAGCCTGTCGGCCAGTGTGCTGGCGGGCGAGGGCGGTTCGATGCAGCGCGATTACGAATATCGCACCGTGCGTCATGTGGCGGATCTGCTGTCCCCGGCCGAAATCGGCCGGATCGCGGGCGAGAGGGCCGTGGCCCGGCTCAATCCCGGCAAGATGCCCAGCAAGGGCATGAGCGTGGTGTTCGATCCGCGCGTGGGCAATTCGCTGCTCGGCCATCTGATTGGCGCCATGTCCGGACCCGGTATTGCGCGCCGCTCTAGCTTCCTGCTCGACCGGCTGGAGGAACAGCTGTTCCCGGCCGACATCCTGATCCTGGAAGACCCGCACCGCCCGCGCGGCCTGCGTTCGCGCCCGTTCGACGGGGAAGGGCTGCCCTGCGCCCCGCGCGCGCTGGTGGAAAACGGCCGCGTGACCGGCTGGCTGACCAATGCGGCCTCGGCCCGCCAGCTCGGCATCGGCCTCACCGGCCATGCCGCGCGCGGAGCCAGCGGCGCACCGGGCGTGCAGCCGTCCAATGTCCACCTCGCCCCCGGCAAGCTGAGCCGGGCGGAACTGATCGCGGATATCGAGGACGGCGTGCTGGTGACCGAACTGATCGGCATGGGCGTGAACGGCGTGACCGGCGATTACAGCCGCGGCGCCTCTGGCTATCGTATCGTGAAGGGCGAAATCGCCGGGCCGGTGGCCGAATTCACTGTGGCGGGGAACCTGATCGACATGTTTGCTCGCATGAGCGTGGCCGACGATCTGGACATCCACCGTTCGATGGACGCGCCCACCATCCGCATCGAAGGGATGACGGTGGCGGGCGAGTAGGAGCGGCGCGAGCCATCGGGCCCGCGCCGGCTTCTGGCAAGCGTCAGGCGCCCTTGGCTTCCTTGGCGCGTTCGATCGCTTCCAGCACGATCTGGCGTGCTTCTGCAGCGTCGCCCCAGGCGCCGATGCGGACCCACTTTTCGGATTCCAGATCCTTGTAGTGCTTGAAGAAGTGCTCGATCTGCTGGAGCACGATCGAGGGCAGGTCCTGCCGTTCGCCCACGTCCGAATAATAGGGGAAGGTGGTGTCCACCGGCACGCAGACCAGCTTCTCGTCGCCGCCGGCTTCGTCTTCCAGCTTCAGCACGCCGATCGGGCGCGCGCGCACGACGCAGCCGGGGATGAACGGGCTGCGCGAGATCACCAGCGCGTCCAGCGGGTCGCCATCGGGCGAAAGCGTGTGCGGCACGAAGCCGTAATTGGCGGGATAGCGCATCGGCGTGTGCAGGATGCGGTCCACGAACAGGGCGCCCGATGCCTTGTCGAATTCGTATTTCACGGGCTCGCCGCCAGTGGGCACCTCGATGATGACATTGAGGCTTTCGGGCGGATTGTCGCCGGTAGGGATCAGATCGATACGCATGAGTGCTCTTTTTTCCGCGATTCTGCTGACGGCCCTGCCCGGGGCCACGAAGCGGCATCCTGTCCAATATGCGAGGGCTCGTGCCCTTCTGCTTGAGCCGCGCCGTTAGCCCAGCCCGGACCGAAAGGCGAGGGGGCAATTCCCTGCGCGAAGGAACCGATTGCCTGCGAGGCCAGAAATTGGCACTCTCGTGAAAAATCAATGACCGGCAAAAGCCGAGTCTCAACCTGAGAGGCCCGCAAAAGGGCTCCAGGGTACGGGCAGAGGAGAGTTGGGATGCATGTTGGCCTGGCCAGCGGCTTCGCGCATCAGCGCGGCAAGGGTTATGACGATGCCCGTTTCGTGCGGGAAGAGGTCGAAAACCTCGTCATGGCGGAAGAACTGGGGTTCGATTCGGTGTGGATCACCGAACACCATTTCTCCGACTATTCGATGTCGAACGATCCGCTGCAGCTGCTCACCTACATCGCCGCCAAGACGAAGCATGTGAAGCTGGGCACGCAGTGCATCATCGTGCCGTGGCACAATCCGGCGCGGCTGGCCGAAAAGATCATCAATCTCGATATCCTTTCCGGCGGGCGGGCGATCCTGGGCTTCGGCGGCGGGCTGGCCCATCATGAATTCACCGGGCTGGGGATCGACCAGAACCTGAGCCGCCAGCTTTACACCGATATTCTGGAAGCAGTGATCCCGGCGCTGGAAACCGGCGTGCTGGAAGGCGAAGGCGCCTATGGCACCATCCCCCGGCGCGAGTTGCATCCCGGCCCGATCAAGAGCTTCGAAGGGCGCAAGTTCTGCGGATCGCTCTCCGGCAATTCGATGTACACGGCGGCCAAGCTGGGCTGCGGCAACATGATCCTGATGCTGCCCCAGCGCGGCAAGGACGTGCCGCCGGATAAATACACCGAAGTGTGGAAGGAAGTGAACGGGCCGGACAGCTCGCCTCCGCCCCCCATGCTCGGCGGCAATTACTATATCGACGAAAGCGCGGAATTCGCGGAGGAGCAGGGCCGCAAGTACCTCGCCCACACGATGCGCGCCGCGATCAGGAATTACGGCCTCGATACGCCGGGCAAGTTCCCGCACATCAAGGGCTATGAGCATTACGAGAAGATGGTGCTCACCCCCGAACAGGTCGAACCCTATGTGGAGGACTTCGCCAAGGGCGCCGTCACCGGCACTCCGCAGATGATCCTCGACCGGATGTGGGAACTGAAGGAGATCTACCAGCCGCAGGGCTTCTTCCCCCATGTCTATTATGGCGGCATGCCACTGGATGAGGCGCGCAAGAACATGCACCTCTTCGCCGAGAAGGTGCTGCCCGAGATCAAGAGCTGGGAAGCCGACGTCGATATCGACGATCGCTTCCTCCAAGCAGCGGAGTAGGGGGCTAGTCCGCTGCCATTGCGAGGGGCGGGGCCCCGCGGAGCTCGGATCGGGTCACTCCAATTCCGATTGCGCCGCCCGCCCCGACCCCTCGCAATGACTTTCCCCCTCACGTGGGGCCCCTTCCGACGCGGGCGCCCGCAAAGATTGCGCCGCACCCGCGCGGGGCTTAAAGGCCGCCCGCAATGGCAAAGATCGAAACACCCCGCCCGATCAGGGGCACCCAGGACATTTTCGGCGCAGAGGCCGAGGCTTTCGCCCATGTGGTCGAAACCTTCGAGCGCGTGCGCCGGCTCTATCGCTTTCGCCGGGTGGAAATGCCCGTGTTCGAGAAGACGGAAGTGTTCAGCCGTTCCATCGGCGAGACGACCGACGTGGTCTCCAAGGAAATGTATTCCTTCGAGGATCGCGGCGGGGAATCGCTGACCCTGCGGCCGGAATTCACTGCCGGCATCGCGCGGGCCTATCTCACCGATGGCTGGCAGCAATATGCCCCGCTGAAAGTGGCCACTCACGGCCCGCTGTTCCGTTACGAGCGCCCGCAAAAGGGACGCTATCGCCAGTTCCACCAGATCGACGCGGAAATCATCGGCGCGGCCGAACCGCAGGCCGATGTGGAACTGCTGGTGATGGCCGACCAGCTGCTGAAGGAACTGGGCATCGGCGCCAATGACCCTGGGGCTGTGACGCTCAACCTCAACACGCTGGGCGATTCGGACAGCCGCGAGGCATGGCGCAGCGCGCTGGTGGCCTATTTCCGCGATGTGAAAGCCAGCCTTTCGGAAGACAGCCAGGACCGGCTGGAAAAGAACCCGCTGCGCATCCTCGATTCCAAGGATGAGCGCGACAAGGCCTTCGTCGCCGACGCGCCGCAGATCGACCAGTTCCTTTCGGGCGAGGCGCAGGACTTCTTCGGCGCCGTCACTTCGGGGCTGGATGCGGCGGGCGTGGCGTGGAGCCGCAACCCGGCGCTGGTGCGCGGGCTGGACTATTATCGCCACACCGCCTTCGAATTCATCACTGACCGGCTGGGCGCGCAAGGCACCGTGCTGGGCGGCGGGCGCTACGATGGCCTGATGGAATCGCTCGGCGGCGCACCGACGCCTGCCGTGGGTTGGGCTGCGGGGATCGAGCGGCTGGCGATGCTGGTGGGGGATGTGGACGAGGCCGGGGCCGAGGTCATCGTCGTGGTGGAAAACGATGCCGTGCTGCAGGATGGCATCGGCGTTACCTCCGCCTTGCGTCGCAGCGGTGTCGCGGCCGATCTCCTCGCCAGCGGTTCGCCGCGCAAGCGGTTCGACAAGGCCGTGAAGCAAGAGCCGAAGGCGATCCTCGCCCTGTCGGTAGACAATGGCGCTACCGCGCATCGCCTGCGCATTACGGGCGGCGATGAAGTGGCAATCGAAGGCGTGCTGGCGAGCTATGACTGGCGCGGCCCGGCGGAATGAATCGACTGCGCACTTCCCATTTTCCTCACCCCGGACTTGTTCCGGGGTCCCGCTGCCTTCCTCTGTCTTTGCGGGGGGCAGGAAGCCGGATGCCGGAACAGGTCCGGCATGACAGATGGGGTGGGACGACGGCATGACCATCCCCAGTGACCGCCTCGCCCAGATCGCGAACCGTTTTGCCGAGCTGGAAGCCCGCCTGGCGTCCGGCCAGTTGGAAGGCGACGCTTTCGTCTCCGCCAGCCGCGACTATGCGGAGCTGGAGCCGGTGGCCAGATCGGCCGAGCAGGTGCGCACCATGCGCGGCGAGCTGGCCGAGCTGGAAAGGCTGGACGATCCCGATCCGGAAATGCGCGCGCTCGCCGAGGAGGAAGTCGCCCGGCTGAAAGTCGAACTGCCCGAGGCCGAGCGCCGCCTTGCCATCGCCATGCTGCCGCGCGACGTGGCCGACAGCCGCCCGGCCATGCTGGAAATCCGCGCGGGCACCGGGGGCGACGAAGCCGCCCTGTTCGCCGCCGATCTCTATCGCATGTATGAACGCTATGCGGCGGAGCAGGGCTGGCGGGTCGAGATGATCAGCGCCAATGCTTCCGATATCGGTGGCTTCAAGGAAGTGGTCGCCAATATCGCCGGGCAAGGCGTGTTCGCCAAGCTGAAGTTCGAAAGCGGCGTCCACCGCGTGCAGCGCGTGCCCGTGACGGAAAGCGGCGGGCGCATCCATACTTCCGCGGCGACCGTGGCCGTGCTGCCCGAGCCGAGCGAAGTGGATGTGCAGATCGAGGACAAGGACCTCAAGATCGACATCTATCGCGCGTCCGGCGCGGGCGGGCAGCATGTGAACACGACCGATTCGGCCGTGCGCATCACCCATTTGCCCACCGGGCTGGTGGTGATCTGCCAGGACGAGCGCAGCCAGCACAAGAACAAGGCCAAGGCGATGCAGGTGCTGCGCGCCCGCCTCTATGAGAAGATGCGCGACGAGGCGCAGGGGGCAGAAGCGGAAGCGCGCAAGGCCATGGTCGGTTCGGGCGACCGTTCCGAACGCATCCGCACCTATAATTTCCCGCAAGGCCGGGTGACCGATCACCGCATCGGGCTGACGCTGCACAAACTCACCGAAGTGCTCGAAGGGCCGGGGCTGGGCGAGTTGGTCGACGCGCTGATCGCCGAGGACGAGGCGAAGCGGCTGGCGGCTCTGGGGGAGTGACGTGAAGGGTTGGGCTGATGTTGCGCGTGGCCCCTTCGGCTGGCTGCTTGCAGCAGCCGCTCAGGACATGCCCCGACAGGCTCAGGCTGAGCGGAAATTGCACCAGGACCCGCTCATGCTGAGCCTGTCGAAGGCCGCGCGCGACACCCGCCCAATCACCAATCCCACGCACCGCCCATGATCCCCATCGCCCAGGCCATCCGCGAAGCAGCCCTCCGCCTCGAATCGACCAGCGACACCGCAAGGTTGGATGCCGAGGTGCTGATGGCCCATGCGCTGGGCGTCACGCGGTCGGACCTGCTGCTGCGCCATATGCGCGATGCGGCGCCGGAGAATTTCGCCCCCCTCGTGGAGCGGCGCGCGGCGCAGGAGCCGGTGGCTTACATCACCGGCCAGCAGGAATTTTACGGCCGCGATTTTCTCGTCGGTCCCGATGTGCTGATCCCGCGCGGGGATAGCGAGACCATCGTCGATGCAGCGCTTGCCGCCTGCCTCGCGCCTGCCCGCGTGCTCGATTGCGGAGTCGGCTCCGGCGCGCTGCTGCTCAGCCTGCTCGCGGAGCGGCCGGGTGCCGAAGGCCTGGGGATCGACCGGTCCGAAGGCGCGCTGGCCATGGCCTCCGCCAATGCCGAAAGGCTGGGCCTTGCCGGGCGTGCCCGCATGGAAAAGCGCGACTGGACGCAGCCCGGCTGGGCCGAAGGGTTGGGGCGGTTCGATTGTATTCTGGCCAATCCTCCCTATGTGGAAAGCGAGGCCGAACTTGCCCCGTCGGTACGGGAGTTCGAGCCTTCGGGCGCGCTGTTTGCCGGTCCTGACGGACTCGACGATTACCGCGTGCTGGTGCCCCAATTGCCGAAACTTTTGTCTCCAGATGGGATAGCCGTTCTTGAAATCGGCTGGACCCAGGCCGAGGCGGTAAGGCAATTGGCTGAAAAGGCCGGATTTTCGGCCGTGTTGCATGAAGACCTCGCCGGAAGGCCGCGCGCATTGTTCTTGCGTTTTTGAGCTTGGCAATGCACGGCTTAGAAGCTAGGCAAAAAGCCAAGGCCGGCAGTTGGACGCAAATTCCCAACTGTTTGCCCTGCTCCAACATTTGCGTATGGCGCGCGGGGTAACCCGGTCTGCATGCAGGTGGAGGGACCACGAACGCGTGAAAAGCGCGGCGTGGCGAGGGGTCATGCGACTGCCGCGCATTCTCGTGCATGAGCGGTCAAGCTGAGGAAGTGAATTCCCTTGAGTAACAATCGCAATAATAACCGCCGCCGCGGCCGCGGGAATAACCGCTCGCAAGGCGGAGGTCAGCTTAACCGGATCGACAGCCGCGCACGTGGCAACGCTCCGCAGCTGCTCGAAAAGTACAAGAAGCTCGCTCACGACGCCTCGATGAACGGGGACCGGGTGCAGGCCGAATATTACCTGCAGTTCGCCGATCACTATTTCCGCGTGATTGCCGACAGCCGCGCCATGAAGGACGAGCAGCGCTCGCGCCATCAGGATCGCGACCGGGGCGATGACGAGGATTATTTCGAGGACGAATACGATCGGGCTCCGCGCCAGGATCGTGGTCGCCGCGAAGAACAGGCGAGCGAGGAAGCTTCCGAAGAGCGCGAAGGCGCTGTCGAGGACGTGCATTCCACGGGGGCCGAGGGCGACGAATACGAGCCTGCGGAGAATCCCTTCACGCGTCCGGCCCGCGCTGCCAAGCCGCGCCGTCCGCGCAAGGAACGCGCGCCCAAGGCATCCGAAGGCGAAGCGGACTATTCCGGCGGTCTCGATCCGGCTGCCCTGCCGCCGGCCATCGGCCGCGACGAATCGGCTGACGCGCCTGCCGGGGACGTGGAAGAACCCGCTCCCGCGCCGCGCCGCCGCCGTACCACTCGTGCCCGCAGCAGCGGGGGCGATCAGGAACTCGAAGCGGTCGGCTGATCCGCCTGCCCCCTTCTCCGGGGGCAAAATCCGCGCGGTGTGTGACTGCCCGGCAATGGCGCTTGCGCGTCCTGCCGGGGCAGGCCACATGCCACGTCGATGAAATCAGAGCTGAAAGCCCAGCGCGTGATTCTGGCCCGCGAGATCGAGCGCCCCTCCAGGCGCCGGCGATTCGCGGCGCTCGGGCTCGGTCTGCTCTCCGCCATGGGGTTCCAGCCACTGGGCCTGTGGCCGCTGGCGCTGCTGGCAATGGGCGGCTTCGTGCTGCTGCTGGCAGGCGCGGAAGCGCGGCGCGAGGCGTTCCTGCTGGGCTGGTTGTTCGGCTTTGCCCATTTCACCTTCGGCAATAACTGGATCGCCACGGCCTTCACTTATCAGGCCGAAATGCCCGCCATTCTCGGCTGGGCCGCGGTTCCGCTGCTCTCGCTCTATCTTGCGATCTATCCCGGCCTCGCCGCGCTGGGCGCCCGCCTGCTGACGCCCAAGGGCGGCGGCATTGCGCTCGCCATCGCCTTTGCCGGGTGCTGGATCGTGACCGAATGGATGCGGGCCTGGGTCTTCACCGGTTATGCGTGGAACCCCTTCGGCATGGTGCTGCTGGGCAGCTTCTCGCGCCCCGGCATTGCCGCGCTGGCGCCGTGGATGGGCACTTATGCCCTGTCCGGCCTGGCCGTGCTGCTCGGCTGCCTTGGGGCATTGCTGGCCGCGCGCAAGCAATTCGTGCTGCTGGTGCTGCTGGGCGTGGCGGTGACGGGGGGCATGCTCTGGCCCGCCCCTCCCGATGCCGACGGAACGCTCCGCTACACGCTCGTCCAACCGGACATCCGGCAGGAACAGCTTAACGAATCGCCCTTCTTCGAACAGAATTTCCGCAAGACGGCGCAGCTCACCTATCCGCGCCGCCCCGGCGAGCACCGGCTGGTGCTGTGGCCCGAATCCGGCGTTCCGGATTACCTGCTCGATGGCTATCCGCAGCGTTATTATGACAGCATGACCGCCTTCGGCGACCCGCACCTTGCCCGGTTGCGCATTGCGCGGGTGATCGGGGCCGACAGCCTGCTGATGACCGGCACGGTCGATCTGGAAATCCGCCATGGCCGCGCCGCCGCCGCGCGCAACGCCGTCACCGCGCTGAACGACAAGGGCGAGGTCGTGGCCGGTTACGACAAGGCCCATCTGGTGCCCTATGGCGAATATCTGCCGATGCGCTGGCTGCTGGAGCCGATCGGCTTTTCCCGCCTCGTGCCCGGCGCGATTGATTTCTGGCCCGGATCGGGGCCGCGTACGCTCGATCTCGGGCGCTGGGGCCAGGCGGGCATCCAGATCTGCTACGAGATCATCTTCTCCGGCTCGGTGGTCGATCCGGAGAAGCGGCCCGATTACATCTTCAACCCTTCGAACGATGGCTGGTTCGGCAGCTTCGGACCGCCGCAGCATTTCGCCCAGGCCCGCATGCGCGCGATCGAGGAAGGCCTGCCCGTGCTGCGCGCCACCACCACCGGGATCAGCGGCGTGATCGACGGGCACGGCGTGGTGCGCGAATATGTGCCGCAGCGTGTCGCCGGCCGGCTCGATGGGCTGGTGCCGCCGGCCCTCGCACCCACGCTGTTCTCCCATATGGGAAACCGCTTACCGCTCGCATGGGCGGGGCTTCTTGTCGTCGCCGCGATTGCCTTGCGCCTGCGCCGCCGTTAGGACCTGCCGGCCTGTTATAGCCACCTTATGGCAAGGGAGGATTTTGCCTCAATGCGCGCCAATTATCTGTTCACTTCCGAAAGCGTTTCCGAAGGCCATCCCGACAAGGTGTCCGACCAGATTTCGGACGCGATTGTCGATCTGTTCCTGTCCAAGGATCCCGAAGCGCGCATCGCCTGCGAAACGCTGACTACGACCCAACTCGTGGTGCTGGCGGGCGAGATTCGCTGCAAGGGCATCTATGAAGATGGCCAGTGGGCGCCGGGCGCGCTGGAAGAGATCGAGAAGACGGTGCGCAACACCGTGCGCGAGATCGGCTACGAGCAGGAAGGTTTCCACTGGGAGAGCCTGCGCTTCGAAAACAATCTGCACGGCCAGTCCGCCCATATCGCCCAGGGCGTCGATGCCTCGGGCAACAAGGATGAAGGCGCGGGCGATCAGGGCATCATGTTCGGCTTCGCCTGCAACGAGACGCCCGACCTCATGCCCGCCACGCTGGATTACAGCCACAAGATCCTGCAGCGCATGGCGGCTGATCGCCATTCCGGTGCGGCCCCTTTCCTCGAGCCTGACGCCAAGAGCCAGGTGACCCTGCGCTTCGAGAACGGCAAGCCGGCGGCCGCCACTGCCATCGTCGTTTCCACCCAGCACGCGCCGGGCTACGACCAGGGCGAGAAGGAAGCCGAGTTGAAGGCCTATGTGAAGGGCGTGGTGGCCGATATCCTGCCGGCCGAGCTGCTTTCGGACGAGACCGAATATCACATCAACCCCACCGGCAGCTTCGAGATCGGCGGGCCGGATGGCGATGCGGGCCTCACTGGCCGCAAGATCATCGTGGATACCTATGGCGGCGCGGCCCCGCATGGCGGCGGCGCCTTCAGCGGCAAGGACCCCACCAAGGTGGACCGTTCGGCTGCCTATATCACCCGCTATCTGGCCAAGAACATCGTCGCCGCAGGCCTCGCCACGCGCTGCACGATCCAACTGGCCTATGCGATCGGCGTGTCCAAGCCGCTCTCGCTCTATGTCGACACCCACGGCACCGGCACAGTGGGCGACGACAAGATCGAGGAAGCGATCAAGGGCATCGAGAAGCTGGGCGGCCTAACCCCGCGCGGCATCCGCGTGCATCTGGGCCTCAACAAGCCGATCTATCGCACCACGGCGGCCTACGGTCACTTCGGCCGCAAGGCGGAAGGCGATTTCTTCCCCTGGGAAAAGACCGATCTGGTGGAAGACCTCAAGGCTGCACTGGTCTGAGGTTACGCCTCATCGGATCGAGAAGGGCGGGGCCGCGAGGCTCCGCCTTTTTCGTTTGGGGGCGTGGGGCTTCGTCATCCCTACGATTATCTCCCAACCCCCGCTCATCCTGAGCTTGTCGAAGGACACGCGCTGACCTTTGGTCCGGGTGCATTCCGGTCTGCGCGCTGGGCCTGTTGTGGAGTGATCTGTGGGGCGAGTGTTCCGCGTGTCCTTCGACAAGCTCAGGATGAGCGGGGGTTGGTGAGTGGGGCGGGAAGCGTGGCGCACGCACACCCCATCATCCGGCGGCGAGCCCGGACGTAACGCCAGTGTGAAAACCCAAAGGAACCGCGCGGCCGGCAATGCGCCGGGGGCAGTGCGGAAGGTTTATCTTGCGAGTGGCCCGGGCGCCTGTTCCGCAGCGCGCATGGGCTCGGCCCTGTCCGGAGCGGCTGGGAAGCGCGGGCGGGCTCGCACGAGGCGCACTTCCATCGCGGCTGGTGCCGCGCCTGATCCGATCCGGCGGCTGGGCCGGCGAGAGCCTGCCCAAGGCGCATGAGCGCCGGCCGCGATGCGGGAGTGACATCTCCTGTTGTAAGCAGGAGCCCCCGCGATTGGAGGGGAAGGCAAGCCGGCCGAGCCGCCTCCCGGTTCCATATCCTGTTTTGAGATGCAGGATGGGTGCGCATATAACCAAATAGGTTCAAAATGTCAAGATGGATGTGGTGTTGCTCAACTCTTACGGGCCGTCGGTCCTGTCAGGCTGGCCCTGCTCGGAGCAATTGGTCTGCAGATAATAGCCGCGTGCGTCACGCATGGTATCTTTGTGCAAGCTGACCGGGAAGCAAACGCCAAAGTCAACGATGAGTCGATCTCTGACCTCTTCCAGTGCTTGCTTGCTCCCCCGCACATTCGGCTTCTCCAACTCCAAAGTAATGAAACGCCCTAAATAGAATGGATCGCTGTCGAACGCGTCCCAATTCTCAAGAATTTCTTCCCAGCTCGCGAATATAGCCCATGTTCCCCACATCGACCGGCCGGGATTGGGGAAGTTCAGCGACGCGCCAGCTGCTCGCAGAATCTCAAAATTCCCACCGCCGCCCGGCTCGCCGGGCTGGTATGCTTCCGCGAGTGCCGTACTGCGGTGGCCCATTGAATCGGGCGATACGCCGTAGGCGAGCAGTTCACGCAGGTACCAGCTATCATCGTGGCCAGCCGCATTGACGAGCGGAGGATCGTCAAATTGACCAGGCTTGGCGGCATCGAACCCTGCGTCAAGCAAGGCCTTGAACGCGGACTTGTCACCGCATTCAAAAGCCCAGTCGAGCAGGGAGACGCCATCCTTGCCCCGCTCGGCAAGGTTCGCACCCGCGAAATCCGAAACCTTGCTCTCAGTGCCCGCACATATTCGCAAGGCATAAGGTGCCAGGCCGGTTCCCTCAAACGCCTCTTCGGCAGTTTTGCCACGCCATTCGAAACTCATCGGAATCGGCGATGAACGGGCAGGATTGGGCGGTGCCGCTGCCACTCCCATCGAGTCCAAAAGGCCGTCGCACTGCGCAACGAGATCGCTCAGGAAGAGACCGATAACGTCGTTCGTTCCGTGTTGTTCGATCTGAGCGGCAAGCTGCGAAGACGGCTCATAGGTCAACAGACCCAAGGCAACTCCATTTTCGCGCTGGATGGTCTCTAATTGCTCGCGCGATAATTTCGCGTTGGCGTCAGCGACACCGGTTGCCAATCTGGACTGCAACGTCTGCGCCGAGGCATAGCGAGCAGAGCGTAGCGCAACGTCGGCTGTTTCACGCGCCTGACTGGCTGCCTCTTGAGCAACATAACCGCAGAATTGCAGGCGGCGGGGGGCATTCATGTCCTGGAGGATTATGGAAAAAACCTCCGTGGGGACGTCTTGCTGCGCCTTTGCCCCATTGGGCAGCGATATGCTCAGAAGCACACAAGCCGGGATACCCAAGAACAGGCGCGTCGCCAGCCGGCATCTAGGTTGATTTTGCCAAACCATTAGGGAGTTGTGTTTCGTTTTGGGCATGGCCGCAATCAGGCCTTCCCCTGACGGGCGGCACCCGGTCCAAAACCGAAAGCCGCCCGCAAACCCTAAACCCGCCCCTCGCGAACCGCTTCCAGATCGCCGCGCAGATGGCGGGCGGCCAGCAGGTAATGCGCACCGGCCCAGAGGTAGAACAGGGTCGAGGTCGCCATGGCCCAGGCCAGCGCCTGCCCCGGATCGACGCCGTTGCTCGCGAACTTGTCGCTCAGCCCGCCGACCACCAGCGGGCCGAGGCCGCTGCCGACGAGGCTGTAGAGCGCGTTCAGCAGGGCAGAGGCCGTTGCGCGCATGCGGGTGTGCATCATGTTCTGCAGCGTGCCGTAAGTGCAGCCCAGATAGGTGTATTGGAACAGCGCGGCGATGGTCACCAGCACCAGCAGCGGCACCAGCTCGCTCAGCGTGATGGCATAGGCATAGAGCGGGAAGCCGATCAGCAGGCAGATGCCGGGGATCAGCGCATAGGCGGCCGGGCGGGCGGGGCCGAACCGGTCCCCCAGCCAGCCGCCCGCAAGCACGGAGATCGTGGCGGGCGCGCTGGCCAGCAGGCCGGCATAGAGCCCCGCTTCCACCAGCGTCAGGTTGAAGCGGCGCATCATCAGCGCGGCGAAGAAGGCGTTGAGGCCGAAGCCGACCATGGAGGCGAGAGTCGATCCGGCCACCAGATGGCGTGCGGCCTTCAGCCGCCAGAAGCGCCGCACCACGTCCATGGTGGAAGGCACGGTTTCCGTATCGCCCTGATCGTGGCGGCCGCGCGGCGGCTCGAGGATGAACAGGAAGACGAGGATGGACAGGATGATGCCCGGCACGGCGGCCGCCACGAAGGCCATGCGCCAGCCATGATCCTGCGCGATCCACGATCCGCCAGCCGAACCGAGGAAGGCGCCGATGGGCGGGGCGAGCAGCAGCACGGACATGGCCGTGGCGCGCTTTTCCGCCGGGAAATAGTCGGCCACGACCGACTGGTTGGCGGGCAGGCCGACAGCTTCGCCTACGCCTACGCCGATGCGGGCGAGCAACAGATGGACCCAGTTGGTCACCGCGCCGCACAGGGCAGTGGCAATCGACCAGGCGAAAGTGCCGAAGGCGATCAGCGTGATCCGGTTGCGCCGTTCCGCCATGCGCGCCACGAAGATGCCCAGCGTGACGTTGAGCACCGCGAAGGCGAGGCCGGTCAGCAGGCCCATCTGCGTGTCGGTCAGGCCGAATTCGGTCTTGATCGGCTCCACCAGCACGTTGAGCACGATGCGGTCGATGAAGCCCACTGTCGCGACGCCGGTCAGCAGAATGAGCGCCAGCCAGGGCGAATCGCGGCGTGTGGCCAGTTGCATGTCGGAAATTCCCCTCATCCCTGAAAAGCATTCAGGCCCGAAACTTATCGGCGAAGAGGATAGACACTATTCCTGCCGGGCGTGCCAGCGCGAATGCGCGTTTTCTCGTCATTGCGAGCGAAGCGACGCAATCCAGAGCCCAACGCGTTCCGCCCTGGATTGCGTCGCTTCGCTCGCAATGACGAGTGTATGCTACATCACGTAATGTGCCGTGGTCTTGGCCGCCACTTCCTCTGCCGTCACGCCGGGGGCCAGTTCCATCAGGCGGAAGGGGCTGGCGTGATCGGGGCGCTGGAACACCGCCAGATCGGTGATCACCATGTCCACCACGTTCTTGCCGGTCAGCGGCAGGGTACATTGGGGAATGAACTTGGGATCGCCATTCTTGGAGACATGCTCCATCACGACGATGATCTTCTTCACGCCTGCCACAAGGTCCATCGCGCCGCCCATGCCCTTCACCAGCTTGCCGGGGATCATCCAGTTGGCGATGTCGCCCCCTTCGGAAACCTCCATCGCGCCCAGCACGGTCAGGTCGATATGGCCGCCGCGGATCATGGCGAAGCTCATTGCCGAATCGAAATAGGCCGATTGCGGCAACTCGCTGATCGTCTGCTTGCCCGCATTGATCAGGTCGGGATCGACATCTTCGTCAAAGGGGAAGGGGCCGATGCCCAGCATGCCGTTTTCGGATTGCAGCGTCACATCCATTCCCGCCGGGATGTGATTAGCCACCAGTGTGGGAATGCCGATGCCCAGGTTCACATAGAACCCGTCCTGCAATTCCTGCGCGGCGCGGGCGGCCATCTGGTCGCGGCTCCAGCCCTTGGTCAGGCCGTCATGGATGGTCATGGCTGTTTTCCTTCGGAATAGGTCCAGCGCAGGGCAGTGTCGGGGAAGACAGTGTCCAGATCGCCCACCACGCCCTTGCCGTAGACGGGATTGGGCAGGACGAACCAGCCCTGGCCCCACAGACTGGCGATGGCAGGCCCCGCGGTGGTGGCGCGGCGCGCATGGATGTCCATCGGCTTGGGGCTGAACAGGTCGGAGAAATCACCCAGCTGGTCCCCGCCCATGGCGACGACGCAATAGGTCGCGGCGATGGCGGCGCGGCGTGGGTCCTTGGCGCCGCTGCCATCGGCGTCGGTGAACAGGTCCTTGCCCGGCACCGGCCTGGGGAAGCCTGCGAATTCGATCGCTTGCGCCGTCTCTTCCGCATGGGCGGAGGTGCGGTTGGTGTTGTAGATCACCGTAATGCCAGCTGCGCTCAGCTTCGCGGCCGCTTCCAGTGCGCCGGGCACGGCAGCCACCTTGTCAAAGCCGGTCTTTTCCCAGTTCTCCCACGCCTTGAAGGAGAAGGTGGAACCGGCCGGGCGGCCCGCGTCCCAATATTCGAAGCCGATATTGAGCAGCATCGTCTCGTCGACGTCGAACACGGCGGCCAGCGGCTTGTCGCCGCAGGCTTCGAAGGCCGGGTGTTCCAGCGTCGATCCGGGGGCAAGCACGGTCTGCACCAGCGGCAGGCCAGCCTCGCGCTGGGCCTTGCGCGCCATGGCCAGGCTCACCACCCCGTTGAAGGCCTGGCGGCTGATCGCCGCGCCTTCTGCCGAGCCATAGAGGAACTGAAAGCCCTTGGACGCATCCTGCGCTGCGGCAGGGGAGGCGGCCAGCAGCGCGCCCAGCGAAGCGGAGAACAGGCTCCGCGCAATCGCGCCGCGCATCAGGCAGTCTCCCGCTGGCGCACGGTGCGGAACTCGATCTTCTTGTCGTAAGGCGCGCCCACGATCATGCGCTGCACATAGACGCCGGGCAGGTGGATCGCATCGGGATCGAGGCTGCCAGCGGGCACCACTTCCTCCACTTCCACCACGCAGACCTTGCCGCAGGTGGCGGCGGGCTGGTTGAAATTGCGCGCCGTCTTGCGGAACTGGAGGTTGCCCGTCTCGTCCGCCCGCCATGCCTTGACGATGGCAAGGTCGGCAAAGATCCCGCGCTCGAGGATATATTCCTCCCCGTCGAAGATCTTCACTTCCTTGCCCTCGGCCACGGCCGTGCCGACGCCGGTCTTGGTATAGAAGCCGGGAATGCCCGCACCGCCTGCGCGCATGCGTTCGGCCAGAGTGCCCTGGGGGCAGAATTCCACTTCCAGCTCGCCTGCCAGATATTGCCGCTCGAACTCCTTGTTCTCGCCGACGTAGGAACTGATCATCTTCGAGACCTGCCGCGTGCGCAGCAGCTTGCCGATGCCTTCATTGTCGATCCCGGCATTGTTGCTGGCGAAGGTCAGGTTCTTCACCCCGCTCGCCTGGATCGCGTCCAGCAGCCGCTCGGGCAGGCCGCACAGGCCGAAGCCCCCGGCGGCGACCAGCATTCCGTCCTTGAGCAGCCCGTCGAGCGCGGAGGCTGCATCGGGGTAGAGCTTGTTCAATCGAATCTCCTTGCGAGGATGCCCTTGCGCGTTGCGGCCTCGATCCTGCTGCGATGCAGCATACATTGCAATGGTGCATGTGGCGCAAGACGCGCTAACATCGCGGCCGACCAACAGAAGGGGCCGTTATGGGCAAGTCGAGGCTTTTCGGGCTCGCGCTCACTCTCCTGCTCGCCGCCTGCGGCAGCGGGGAAGACGATGCAGGCGATGCAACGCCGTCCGTGGCGCCCGGCCCGAGTGCCTCGTCCACGCCGGAACCGGACCCTGTTTCGCTCTCCTTTCTCCCGGCAGATATTCGCGCGACCGGAACCGAGCCGTTCTGGAGCGTCGATATCCGCAAGGGCGAATTGACCTATACCACGCCTGAGAATCTCGCCGACGGCGGGGTCAAGGCGCCGGTGAGTCGCGCCGACGGGGCGGAAAGCGTGCTGTTCACTGCGACAGTGGACGGGCAGGTGCTGCAGATTCTCGTCACTCCCGGCACTTGCAGCGATGGCATGTCGGATAATTCCTATCCGTGGAGTGTCGAGCGGACGCTGGGCGAACAGACCGTGCTGGGCTGTGCCAAGCCTGCGGAAGAGTGATTCCCGAATCGGATCGGCGGGCGGTGCGACAGGGGTTTGTTCTCGAAAGCTAGCATTCCGTAGCGTCAGCCAACTATGCTGCAATGCAGCAAGCTATTTTGCGAAAATCAACTCAACGTAGGTTTCGCCGCGCCGATTGCCTGAACCTGAGATTAAAAATACCGGAAATGCGTGCGTTTCAACTCTAGTTGCATTCCATGCAACAACGCTTGACCTTTTCGCACTTGCACAAAACACCCCCCCGGAGCATATCAAAATGGCCTTTCAGGCATCCTCTCCCAAAACTTCCATGGCCCGGCCGGCAACGGTCGGGCCTTTTTTCTTACCTGCGTTTCGCGCGGGTTTGCAGGGCCTGCGCAGGACTTGGTGCTGCCCCGACGGCCCCATGATCGCGCCTGCGCCTCTATCGCCGTTTGCAATCGGCCCGCCGCGTTCCTAGCTTCCTTTCTGAAGATCAATCAGGCCCTTGTCGGGCCCGCAAGGAGCAGGACGCATGGCAGACGCGGACGTCGCAACACTGGATCAGGGCACCGTCCGGCTCCAGGTGGCGAATGCACGGCAGGAAGAATCCGGCCACGGCATTGCCCGCATTCCCCGATCCGCCTTTTCCCGCCTCGGCATCACCGAAGGCGATGTGGTGGAAATCACCGGCAAGCGCGCCACGGCAGCCATTGCCGTGCCCGCTTATGAAGAAGACCAGGGCATCGACATGATCCGGCTGGACGGCCTCCAGCGCGGCAATGCCGAAACCGGTTCCGGCGAGCATGTCATGATCCGTAAGGCCGAATCGCGCCCGGCCACTCGCGTGGTCTTCGCGCCGGCCCAGCGCGAAATCCGCCTGCAGGGCCCCAGCCAGGCGCTGAAGCGGAATTTCTTCCGCAAGCCGCTGGTGGCGGGCGACCTGGTTGCCACTGCCGGCCAGCAGCCCGTGCGCGACGTGCCGCCCGAAGTGATGCGCATGTTCAATGCGCCGGCCTATGCGCTCACGCAGATTCGCCTCACCGTGGTGTCCACCGCGCCCAAGGGCATCGTCCATATCGACGAGAATACCGAGGTGGAGCTGCGCCCCGAATTCGAGGAGCCGCGCGACGGGCGCGGTTCGGTCAATTACGACGATGTCGGCGGCATGGGCGATACGATCCGCCAGTTGCAGGAAATGGTGGAGCTGCCGCTGCGCTATCCCGAGCTGTTCCGCCGCCTGGGCGTCGATCCGCCCAAGGGCGTGCTGCTGCATGGCCCGCCGGGAACGGGCAAGACCCGCCTGGCCCAGGCCGTCGCCAATGAAAGCGAGGCGGAATTCTTCATCATCAACGGGCCCGAGATCATGGGTTCGGCCTATGGCGAATCCGAAAAGCGCCTGCGCGAAGTGTTCGAGGAGGCGACCCGCATGGCGCCCTCCATCGTCTTCATCGACGAGATCGATTCGATCGCGCCGAAGCGCAGCGAAGTGCATGGCGAGGCGGAAAAGCGCCTTGTCGCCCAGCTGCTGACCCTGATGGACGGGCTGGATAAACGCGCCAACCTCGTCGTCATCGGGGCCACCAATCGGCCCGATGCGATTGACGAGGCCCTGCGCCGCCCCGGCCGCTTCGACCGCGAGATCGTGATCGGCGTGCCCGACGAGAAGGGCCGGCGCGAGATCATTTCCATCCACACGCGCGGCATGCCGCTGGGCGAGGGCGTGGATCTGGACGAGCTGGCCCGGACGACTCACGGCTTTGTCGGCGCGGACCTTGCCGCCCTTGCGCGCGAGGCAGCAATCGAGGCCGTGCGCCGGATCATGCCCAAGCTCGATCTGGAAGCGCAGACCATCCCCAACGAAGTGCTGGAAGAACTCTGCGTCGAACGCGCGGACTTCGTCGAGGCATTGAAGCGCGTACAGCCCAGCGCCATGCGCGAAGTGATGGTGCAGGCGCCCAATGTGGGCTGGAGCGACATCGGCGGGCTGGGCGAGGCTCAGGAGAAGCTCAAGGAAGGCGTCGAACTGCCTCTGCGCAATCCGCAGGCCTTCCACCGGCTGGGCATTCGCGCGGCCAAGGGCTTCCTGCTCTATGGCCCTCCCGGCACCGGCAAGACCCTGCTGGCCAAGGCCGTGGCCAAGGAAGCGGAGGCGAACTTCATCTCGATCAAGTCGAGCGACCTCCTTTCCAAATGGTTCGGCGAGAGCGAGCAGCAGATCAGCCGGTTGTTCGCCCGTGCGCGGCAGGTGGCGCCCTGCGTGCTGTTTATCGACGAGATCGACAGCCTCGTGCCCGCACGCGGCACCAGCGGCAACGAACCGCAGGTGACGGCGCGGGTGGTGAACACGATCCTGGCCGAAATGGACGGGATGGAGGAATTGCAGTCCATCGTGGTGATCGGCGCGACCAATCGCCCGGCACTGGTCGACCCGGCGCTGCTGCGACCGGGCCGGTTCGACGAGCTGGTCTATGTCGGCACGCCGGATGAGGCAGGCCGCGCGCATATCCTCAAGATTCACACGCGCGACATGCCGCTGGCATCGGATGTGGACCTTGGCGCCATCGCGAAACAGGCCGACCGCTTCACCGGCGCGGATCTGGAGGACGTGGTCCGCCGTGCGGGCCTCGTGGCCATTCGCCGCGCGGGCGAGGACGTGCAGACCGTCACTGCCGGCGATTTCGACGAGGCACTGAAGGATTCGCGCGCCACAGTGACGCCGGAGATGGAAACCGAATATCAGAAGATGAAGGGCGAGTTGAAAAAGCGCGCCGCTGAAGTCCAGCCGATTGGTTTCATCCATGAAGGCATGGTGGAATCCACCCGCAGCCGGAAGCACGATTGATCGGGTGCCCCGCCTCTCTTCCTCGTGGGGAGGGGCGGGGTGCATCTTCCAACCACCACACCCGTTCGTCCTGAGCCTGTCGAAGGACACGCGCTGTCGTTCGCCTGGCATCCGTCCTCAAGCACAACCGTCGCCCGTTTGGCGTAGCTAGAAGGCGCCAGGAACTTTCCGTATCGCGTGTCCTTCGACAGGCTCAGGACGAGCGGTGTTGGAGTGTGAAGCCGGGCGGCCCTACCCCTTCAAAGCCTCCGGCATATTCTCGCGCAGCCATTCGATCATCGCCTCGCGCATGTCGAGGCGCAGGCGGGCGAGGTCCGCTGCGTTCTTCGCGCTGACAACCAGTTTCAGCTGCACCCCGTCGATCGTCACGTCCGCCACCTGCAGTTCCCCGGTACGCTTGTCCCATTGGGGCCGCTGGGCGAGCAGGGCGAGGAAGGCTTCGCGTATCGGGGCGACGGGGCGGCCCGATGCAATCGGCAGCACTACCGACCCGGTCAGCCCGCCCGAAACGCGGGTCCAGTTCTGGAAACTGGTGTCCAGGAACTTGGACGTCGGCACGATCAGGCGGCGCTCGTCCGCGGTGCGGATCACCACATAGGTCAGGCGGATATCTTCCACCCGGCCGGTCTCATGCTCCACCACCACCAGATCGCCGATGCGGATCGGCTCGGTCAGCGCCATCTGCATGCCCGCGATCAGCGATTTGAGCGCCGGCTGGGCGGCGGCGCCCACGGCCAGGCCCGCAAGGCCGGCCGAAGCCATCAGAGTGACGCCCACATTGCGCACGCCGGGTATGCCCAGCAGCATCAGCGCCACGGTGACGAATACGATCACAAAGCCCGCCGTGCGCGAGAAGATCGCGATGCGCGTGCGGCGGCTGCGTGCGGTCTGTTCGTCGGCGGAAAGTTCCGCCCGGCTGTCCATGGCAAGGGCAAAGGCCTTGATCAGCGAGAAGGCGACCCAGCCGAGCAAGGCAGGCACCACGAAGCGGGCGACATTGTCCCACAGATGGGCGAGCGTGGGCTGGGCCTCCGCCGCGATGGAGAGGGCGACCGCGACCAGCGACCAGCGCAAGGGCTGGCGCAGCCGGTCCAGCACCAGCTCGTCCGATTGCATTTGCGACAGGCGCGTGATTCGTCCGGCAATGGCGAAGATGGCGAAATGCAGCGCCAGTGCGATGCCCACCGCGATTCCGCCGGCGATGGCCGCACTGGTGGCTTCCTTGGCCAGCAGGTGCAGATCGCCGAATGCGGTGATCAATGCGCGTCTCCCCAATCGGGCCCGGTGCCGATTTCCACGCCGAGCGGCACGTCGAGCTTTACGGAAGGCCCGGCGGCTTCGGCCATCACCCTTTCGATGACCGGCGCGGCGGCTGCGACGTCCTGTTCGGGCAGTTCGAACACCAGTTCGTCATGCACCTGCAGCAACATCCGCACATGGCCGAGCCCTTCGGCGCGCAGGGCAGGCATCATGCGGGCCATGGCACGCTTGATGATATCGGCGCTGGTGCCCTGGATCGGCGCGTTGATCGCCGCGCGTTCGCTCCCGGCGCGTTCGGCCTGATTGCCGGAGCGGATGCGCGGGAACCACGTCTTGCGGCCGAACAGCGTTTCGGAATAGCCGCGCTCCCGCACGCTCTCCAGCGTCTCGTGGATATAGCGTTGGATGCCGGGGAACCGTTCGAAATAGCGGTCGATCATCGCCTGCGCCTCATCCGCCGGCACGCCCAGCCTGGTGCCGAGGCCCCAGCGCGAAATGCCGTAGAGGATGGCGAAGTTGATCGTCTTGGCCCGGGCGCGCGTGTCGCGGTCCACATGGCCGAACATTTCCTCGGCCGTGCGCGCGTGAATGTCCTCGCCCCGGGCGAAGGCTTCCTTCAGCGGCGGCACGTCCGCCATATGGGCGGCAAGGCGCAGTTCGATCTGGCTGTAGTCGGCGGCGAGCAGGACATTGCCGGGCTCGGCGACAAAGGCCTTGCGAATCTGGCGGCCGATCTCGGTGCGGACCGGGATGTTCTGCAGATTGGGATCGGTGGAGGAAAGCCGCCCGGTCTGTGCGCCCACCAGGCTGTAGCTGGTGTGGACGCGGCCGGTCTTGGGATTGATCGCGGCCTGCAGCGCATCGGTATAGGTGCTCTTGAGCTTGGCCAACTGGCGCCAGTCGAGCACTTTCTGCGCGATGGGCGCCCCGCCTGCGGCGAGGCCTTCCAGCACCGACTGGTCCGTGGAATATTGGCCGCTCTTGCCCTTTTTCCCGCCCTTTTGGCCCAGCTTGTCGAACAGGATGCGGCCCAGCTGCTGCGGGCTGCCGATCGTGAATTCCTCGCCCGCCAGTTCGTGGATCTGCTTTTCCAGCGCGCCCAGTTCTTCCGCAAACTCGCCGGAGAGGCGGGCGAGCTGTTCGCGGTCCACGCGGATGCCGTTGCGCTCCATCTCGGCCACCACCGGAATCAGCGGGCGGTCCACCTGCTCATAGATGCGCGTGCCGCCTTCCTGGGCGAGGCGGGGCTTGAGCAGCTTCCACAGGCGCCAGGTGACGTCGGCATCCTCGGCCGCATATTCGGTCGCCCGGTCCAGCGGTACTTCGGCGAAGGAAATCGCCTTCTTGCCCGTGCCGCACACATCCTTGAACGCCAGCGGCGTGTGGGAGAGGTGGCGCTGCGAAAGCTCGTCCATCCCGTGCCCGCCGCCGATCCCGTCAAGCGAGCGCCCGGCATCGAGCGCGAAGCTGACGATCATCGTATCGTCGATGGGCGCCACGGCGATGCCGTATCGCGCCAGCACGTTGAGATCGTATTTGATGTTCTGGCCGACCTTGAGCACCGCATCGTCTTCCAGCAGCGGCTTGAGCAGGGCGAGGGCCATGCTCAGCTCGATCTGGTCGGCGCGTTCGGCGAACATGTCCGTCCCGCCATGGCCGAGCGGGATATAGCAGGCATCGTTCGGCCCCAGGGCCATGCTGACGCCCACCAGATCGGCCTGCATCGCATCGAGCGCGCTGGTTTCGGTGTCGATCGCCACCACCCGTGCCGCATGCGCGCGGGTGATCCAGCTCTCCAGCGCTTCCACCGTCTGCACTGTGGCATAGAGCGAACGGTCCACTGGCGGCATTTCGGGCGCGGGCTGGCGGTTGCCTTCTGCGGAGGCCGCCTCGCCCTTGCGGTCCGCCTTGGCGGGATTGAGCTGGGTCTTGCGTTCCGGACTGCCGCGCCCGTCGCCGAGGCGCTTGAGCAGGCTGATGAAGCCGTGCTTCTCAAGGAAAGTGGCCAGCGGGTCCTTGGGGATCTCGCCCAGTTCGAACGCGTCGAGTGGCAGGGGCAGGGGGCAGTCCTGCTTCAGCTCCACCAGCTCGCGGCTCAGCCGGGCCATGGCCACGCCTTCCAGCAAGCGCTCGCGCAGCTTGGAGGGTTTCATGCCTTCCGCCGCGGCCAGGGCGCTTTCCAGATCGCCGTGATCCTGGATCAGCTTGGTGGCCGTCTTGGGTCCGATGCCGAAGATGCCGGGAACATTGTCCACCGAATCGCCCATCAGGGCGAGCACGTCGCCCACCTTCTGCGGGGGCACGCCGAATTTCTCGACAACTTCGGGAATGTGGATGCGCTGGTTCTTCATCGTATCCAGCATGTCGATTTCGGCACCCGTCACCGGGTCCTGGCCGATAAGCTGCATCAGGTCCTTGTCGGAAGAGACGATGGTCACGTCCCAGCCCTGCCGGTTCGCCTCGCGTGCATAAGAAGCGATGAGATCGTCCGCTTCGAAGCCGGCTTCCTCGATGCAGGGCAGGCTGAAGGCCCGGGTCGCATCGCGAATCAGGGGGAACTGGGGAACCAGATCTTCCGGCGGCGGGGGGCGATTCGCCTTGTAGTGTTCGTAAAGCTCGTTGCGGAACGAGGTGCCGGACTTGTCGAGAATCACCGCAAGATGCGTCGGACCGTCCGCCTTGTGCAGATCGTCGGCAAGTTTCCACAACATCGTGGTGTAGCCATAGACCGCGCCTACCGGTGTTCCTTCCGGGTCGGTCAGCGGGGGCAGGCGGTGATAGGCCCGGAAGATGTAAGACGAGCCGTCTACGAGGTAGAGATGCCGCTTGGGCTCGGCCCGGAGTGGCGCTTCGGCAGGGCTTTTGTCATGTGATCCGGTAGACATGGCGTGGTGGTAGCAGTGTGCCGGGGCGAGGTCAGCCCCATTCGTCCCCCGCGATGCGAGCCCTTCAGGCTTGTCATAAACCGGACGCATTTTGCGCTCAGAACACCGGTTGAAAGGCATGCGAAAGGGTGCGACACTTCGCGCTTGCAGCTAACATGCTTGCATCCCCCTGAATTGGACATTATTTGTCCCCTCCGAAGTCTGCTTGAGACGGCAGGCTTTGCGTGCGGCAGCTTGCCGTGCGTAGTCTACTCGCTGTTCAAGGATTACTATTCATGCGCAAGATCGTTCTCGCCGCTGCCGCTGCCGGCGCTGCTCTGACCCTCGCAGCTTGCTCTTCGGAAGCTACCGAAGAAGCCACCGAAGAACCCACCATGGAAGAAGCCACCGAAGCCGCTACCGACGCTTCGGCTGCTGCTACGGACGCTTCGGCTGCCGCTACCGACGCTTCGGCTGCTGCGACCGACGCTTCGGCTGCTGCTTCGGCTGCCGCCGAGTAATCTCGGGGTTCGATCCGAATCAGAAAGGGTGCGGCCGCAAGGCCGCGCCCTTTTTGTTTGTCCGCAATCCGCGCGCGGGCCGTCTGCTGGACTGGCATGCAGGACGTCCCCGCAGGCACGGGTCCTAAAATGGACCAGGCGGCAATGGCGCGGGGGTTGTGGGCTCAAGAGAGATCGCGCAGCGCCTTGGCGGCGCAAGGCAAGAGCCGGCAGTGCCGGACCTGCGAAAATCAACGTGATCTGAAAGAGAGGGCGATCTGAAAATCGGTGCGATTTCAGATCAGTACTCGGCAGCCTTGCTGTACTCGCGGGCGCTCAGCTGGACGCGTGCAGGCTCTGAAAAGCCGTCATAGATCGCACGGGCAATGGTCGCGATGCGGCCGGTGCGGTAATTGCGATCCATTCCGCCCCCGGTGACATAGATCGCCACGGCGATCGAATGACCATTCGGCCCGGTAATGATGCCGACATCGCTCGATGTATTGTAGAGCGAGCCGGTCTTGTGCGCCACCAGCACATCCGCGGGCATCTGGCCCTTGATGCGGTTCGCGCCGGTCTTGCAGTTTTCCATCGTCACGATCAGCAGGTCGCGGCTGGATTTGCTCAGCCACTTGCCTTCGTGCAGGCCCTTGAGCAGCTTCGCCATGGCGAGCGGCGTCGCGGAATCGCGCGGATCGATATAGAGCGAGGGATCGAATTCGGTTTCGTCGCGCACCAGAGTGGCGATATCGCGATCGAGGCTGAAGCCATCGACACCGGCGCGCTTCACCCAATCGTTAACTGCCTTGGGGCCGCCGATCACTGCCAGCAGGCCGTCGGTCGCCTGATTGTTGCTGTGCACCAGCATCAGGTCGATCAGTTCGCGCGCGGGCATCAGCTTGCCCGGCCGGACCGGAGCAACCTTGGTGGAAAGCTTCTTGGAAGGCAGCGGCACCATCAGCGGGAACTGGTCGTCCAGCTTCCAGCGGCCCTTGTCGACGCCTTCCAGGAAAGTCGCGGCAATGGCGATCTTGCTGGTGCTGGCCATCGGGAAGCGCTGGCTGCCCAGTACGGACACCTGTTCGCCCGTCTTCAGGTCGATCGCGGCCACGCCGATGCGGCCATTGGTGCCATCGGCCAGCTTGGCGACATATTGTTCGAGAGCGGAGCCACTGCCCTGCTGGAACTGGCGCGGCGCGCGCGGCTCGGTTCCAAAGGCCTTGTCGAAGGCGGCTTCGAAGTTTTCGGCCCCGGCCTGAACAGGAACGAGCGCTGCCGCACCGAGTGCGAGCGCCGCGAAAATCCTGCCTAACCTGCCGACTGCCATGCGACTAATATGCCCCTTCAAGCTTGGGAAACTATTAATCACGCTTTTTTGCTTTGCAATCAAGGGGTCGATGAAACGACTCGTCTCATGGGACGAGTGGAGTGTGGAGCGGGGTTCCGAGGCGGGTTTGAGGCCAGTTTGAGGGCAAGACAAAAGGCCGGGGAATCGCTTCCCCGGCCCTCGATCTTTTTCGCGAAGAGGCTGGGCTTAGAAGCCCATGCCGCCCATGCCGCCCATGTCGGGCATTGCCGGGGCCGGCTTGTCTTCCGGCAGTTCGCTGATCGCCGCTTCGGTGGTGATCAGCAGGCCGGCGACGGAAGCCGCATCCTGCAGAGCCGTGCGGACAACCTTGGTCGGGTCGACCACGCCGGCCTTCACGAGGTCTTCATAGACGTCGGTCTGGGCGTTGAAGCCGAGGTTCTCGTCATTGCCGTCCAGCAGCTTGCCCGAGATCACCGCGCCGTCATGACCGGCATTTTCGGCAATCTGGCGAACCGGGGCGTAGAGCGCCTTGCGGACGATATCGATGCCGCGGGTCTGGTCGTCATTCGCGCCAGCCAGGCCTTCGAGGGCCTTGGTGGCGTAAAGGAGAGCCGTACCGCCGCCGGGGACGATGCCTTCTTCAACCGCCGCGCGGGTCGCGTGAAGAGCGTCGTCGACGCGATCCTTGCGTTCCTTCACTTCGACTTCCGAAGCGCCGCCGACCTTGATCACGGCAACACCGCCAGCCAGCTTGGCCAGACGTTCCTGCAGCTTTTCACGGTCGTAATCGCTGGTGGTGACTTCGATCTGGGCGCGGATCTGTTCGACGCGGGCCTTGATCTCGTCGGCATTGCCGGCGCCATCGACGATGGTGGTGTTGTCCTTGTCGATAGTGACCTTCTTGGCCTGGCCGAGCATGCCAACGGTCACGCTTTCCAGCTTGATGCCCAGGTCTTCGCTGATCATTTCACCGGCGGTGAGGATCGCGATGTCCTGCAGCATGGCCTTGCGGCGATCGCCGAAGCCCGGAGCCTTGACTGCAGCAACCTTCAGGCCGCCACGCAGCTTGTTGACCACCAGCGTTGCCAGCGCTTCGCCTTCGATGTCCTCGGCAATGATGAGGAGCGGGCGGCCCGACTGCACGACCGCTTCGAGGATCGGCAGCATGGACTGGAGGTTGGAAAGCTTCTTCTCGTGGATCAGGATATAGGGATTATCCAGTTCCACGGTCATCTTCTCGGGGTTGGTCACGAAATAGGGCGACAGATAGCCGCGGTCGAACTGCATGCCTTCGACGACATCGAGTTCAAACTCGAGGCCCTTGGCCTCTTCCACGGTGATCACGCCTTCCTTGCCGACCTTGTCCATCGCTTCCGCGATCTTCTGGCCGACTTCGGTGTCGCCATTGGCCGAGATGATGCCGACCTGGGCAACTTCCTGCGAACCGGTCACGGCCTTGGAACGCGACTGGAGGTTCGCGATCACCTTGCCGACGGCCAGATCGATGCCGCGCTTCAGGTCCATCGGGTTCATGCCGGCGGCAACCGACTTCATGCCTTCGCGCACGATGGCCTGGGCCAGCACGGTGGCAGTGGTGGTGCCGTCACCGGCGAGGTCGTTCGTCTTGGAAGCGACTTCGCGCAGCATCTGGGCGCCCATGTTCTCGAACTTGTCCTTGAGTTCGATTTCCTTGGCGACCGAAACACCGTCCTTGGTGATGCGGGGAGCGCCGAAGCTCTTGTCGATCACGACGTTGCGGCCCTTGGGGCCCAGCGTGACCTTCACAGCATTGGCGAGCGTGTCGACGCCCTTGAGGATGCGTTCGCGCGCGTCGCGCGAAAATTTCACGTCCTTGGCAGCCATTTTCCTGTTCCTTCTCAAATCGTCATCCCGGCGGAGGCTGGGATCCTGGGCGGCTGGGCCGCCCTTCGAAATGTTCAATCTAGCGGCATGAGATCCTGACTTGCGTCAGGACAGGGGCGTTGCCCTCAGGCAATCACGCCCAGAATGTCGCTTTCCTTCATGATCAGGAGGTCCTGACCGTCGACCTTCACTTCGGTGCCCGACCACTTGCCGAACAGCACGCGATCGCCAGCTTTGACGTCGAGCGGAGTGATGGTGCCGTTTTCGGCGCGAGCGCCCGAACCGACGGCGACGATTTCGCCCTCGCTCGGCTTTTCCTTGGCGCTATCGGGGATGATGATGCCGCCAGCCGTCTTTTCTTCGGCTTCGATACGGCGGACCAGCACGCGGTCGTGCAGCGGACGGAATGCCATGATGATGACCTCTTCCAAAAAATTGATAACAGCGTTGGCACTCTGACGTTGAGAGTGCCAGCGGGCCGCATATGGGTGCACCCCCGCAGAGCGTCAAGCGATTCCCGGCCAGTATTTTTTCGGCTATTTTTTCGGTGCGATCATCCGCCTGGCGGGCGAGGCGAACCGCGGGGGAGAGCCGTTCGGCTCAGGCAGGCAGCAGGCCCAGCCTCTCGCGCCGCATCCAGCGCCGCAGCATCAGCGCGGCGACCACCACCAGGCCGACGGCAAGGCCGATCCATACGCCAACCCCCGCCAACGGGGTATAGAAGCCCAGCGCCAGCGAGCAGCCCAGCCCCGGCACCCAATAGCCGAACACCGCATAGGCCATGGGCAGGCGCGTATCCTGCAGGCCGCGCAGCGAGCCCATCGCCACGGCCTGGATACCGTCGACGAGCTGGAAGGCGGCGGCGACCACCATATAGCTGACGGCAAAGCCCACCATCGTGGCATTGGCGGCATCGTCCACGTCGACATAGGCCGACAGCAGCAGGCGCGGCGCCAGTAGCATCGCGGCGGCCGTGGTCGCCATGAAGGCAGTGCCCGATGCGATGGCTGCCCAGCCGGCAAGGCCAATGGCGGGCAGGTTCTTCGCCCCGTAATGGAAGCCCACGCGGATCGCTGCCGCCTGTCCGATGGCGAAAGGCACCTGGAAGGCGAAGGAAGCGAGATTGAGCGCCAGCGTATGCCCGGCCAGTTCGGCCGGGCCGATCCGGCCCATCAGGAAGGCCGCGCCGCTGAAGAAGCCGGCTTCCGCCACCACGGTGACCGCCACGGGCGCGCCGATCCGCAGGATGTCCAGCAGCCGCGTCCATTCCGCGCGCCAGAAGCGGCCCCAGATGTAATAGCGCCGCAGGATGCGGTTGCGCTGGATGGCCAGCACATAGGCGCCGAAAGTGAAGATGGAGGCGCAGATCGTGGCGATGGCCGATCCGTCGAGGCCCAGGGCAGGCGCGCCCAGATTGCCGAAGACCAGCGCGTAATTGCCGATGCAGTTCACGATCACGCCCAGCCCGGTGATTACCGTGGCATAGACCGGCCTGCCCAGCGCGGAGACGAAAGTGCGCAGCACAGCGGCCATGATGGTGCAGGGCATCGCCCATAGCAGAAGGTCCAGATAGGCGTCGGACAGGTCGGCAATCGCCGGATCCTGCCCGGTCAGCTGCATCAGCCCCTCACCCTGCGCGCACAGGATCATTCCCAGCACCGAAGCGACGATCGCCAGCCACAGGGCCATGCGAGTGGAGCGGCGCACTTCGCGCACGGCATGCTTGCGCCGCCCCAGCTCCGCCGCGATCAGGGCAGCGACCGAGCCGGTCAGGCCGGAAAGGCTCCACACGATCACGCCATAGATCGCGATGGCCAGGCTGGTCGCGGCCAGGGCCTCTTCCCCCAGCCGCGCGACGAAGATCACATCCGTCGCATGCGTTGCCATCTGCAGCAGCCCGGCCAGCGCCAGCGGCACCGCAAGGCGCAGTGTGGCGGCGAGCTCTGATCGCCATGTCGGATGAAGGTCGTCCTTGAACATGCGGCCGGTCCGGATAGGCGCGGGGGTGCCGGGGAGGAAGTAACAATCGTTACCGCTCGGGAATTGCGGGCATTCTGCGGCAGGCTTGCCACAGCACGGCCCTACAAGTGCCCGCAAAGCGCGCAATGCGGCCAGTTAGGGCTTGGCAGAACCCCGCCTTGCGTGCATGGGCCTGCGCGTTTTTATTGAGTCGCATGACGTGACAGGAGTCCTGGTGATGAATTCTGTGAAACTCGCTTCGATGACGGGGCTCGCGCTGCTTCTGGCCGCGTGTGGCGGCGCAAGCAGCGAAGAGCCGACCGCGGAAGAAACCACCGCCGCTCCGGCCGTGGAAGAATCCGCCACGCCTTCCGAAGAAGCTACGCCGACCGCTAGCGAAACCCCTTCGGCTAGCGCCACCCCTAGCGAAGCTGCCACCAAGGCTGCCGCTACCCCGACCCCGGCCGCCAGCGCGACCGTTGCGGCTGCCGCCCCGGCAACCCCGCCGGCCGGCTTCAACATGTGCAAGGCCTGCCACTCGGTCGAAAAGGGCAAGCATGGCATCGGTCCGTCGCTTGCCGGCGTCTACGGCACCAAGGCCGGCGACATTCCGGGCTACGAATTCAGCAAGCCGATGAAGGAATCGGGCCTCAAGTGGAACGACGCCACGCTGGACAAGTATCTGGCCGATCCGCGCGGCACTGTCCCCGGCACGAAGATGAGCTTCGCCGGTCTCAAGGACGAGACCAAGCGCAAGGAAGTGATCGCCTACCTCAAGACGCTCAAGTAAGCGGCCGAGAAACTGGCGGCTGGCGGGCGCAAGGCCCGCTCAGACAAACGAAAAGGGCCGGGGCGATGCTCCGGCCCTTTTGCTTTGCCGGCGAGAGCCTGGCGCTATTCTACCTCGTCCAGCGTCACCCCGGCACGGGTCGCGCGCGAGGCGCTGACGTAGTTGCGCAGCTGGACGTTGCCTTCGTGGCAGGCATATTCGAAGAACTGGTAGGACTGGTCTCGCTGCCAGTCGAGCTGGACGCTCCAGGGCTGAGTGAAGATCACTGGATCGGTCCATGTCATTTCATAGCTGACCTTGTCCGGGCCGGTCATGGTGAAGCGTTCCATCAGCTTGGCCGAGGTGCTGATCGGCGTGTCGTTTTCCGGCGGCGAACCGCTGGTGACGATATTGGTGGCCGAAGGGCCGGGGCGGAAATTGGTCGTCTCCACCACCAGCGTGTTGCCATGTTCCCAGTGGCCCCGGCTCTCGCCCATCCAGTTGCCGATGGCGGCAGGCAGCGGTGCCCGTCCGTCGGTGGGAATGATCCGCGTCTCGTGGATCATCTCCAGCTGGATCGCCACGATGCCGGGGGACTGGAACACGCGGATGCCGTTGTTGTACATCATCGGCAGCATGGAAGCGGGCAGGCCGCGCGTGATGCAGCGGTCCCAGCTGTCGAAATCCTCCGGCCGGTCGAAAGTCTGGTCCTTGCGCCAGCTCGATCGCATCAGGGCGGAGCGGCGCTTGCCTTCTTCGGTCATTTCGGGAAGCCGGCCATTGACCGGTGCGACGAGCAGGGAAGTGCGGCGGTTGACCACGCCCATCTCAACCCAATGTCCTTGGCCCAGCCGGTCCTGCGATTCCTCATTGTCATAGCGCGAGGCGAGGGCGGAAATACGGTCGGCCCGTTCCTTATATTCCGCATCGGTCATGAAGATGCGGTTGCCCTGCTCCGGAGCGCGCTGCATCGGCGTGCCGTTGAGATAGTCGATTGGCCAGGTGCCGCGCAGATCGGGTTCTCCCCAGGCTGTCTTCGCCGCGGCATAGGTGGTGGAAACGGGCGGCAGGACAGTGAGGTCCCCCTCCTGCGCCGTGGCGGCCGAACCCATGGCGGCTAGCCCCGCAAGGCCGGACAGGGCCAGCAGGCCGGTTCTTCCAATCGTCATCACTCTCCCCTTTCGTGGGAGAGGGTAACACGATTAGCGTGCTAAGCAATATCGCGACGGCTTCGGGACCGCGCGAAAGCGGCAAACGAAAAGGGCGGCACCTTGCGGCACCGCCCTTCGCGTAAATCGTCCGGCGAACCGGAAGAAGATTACTTGAGCTCGACGGTGCCGCCGGCTTCTTCGATCTTCTTCTTGATCTCTTCGGCTTCAGCCTTCGAGACGCCTTCCTTGATCGGCTTCGGCGCTTCTTCAACCAGAGCCTTGGCTTCGCCCAGGCCCAGGCCGGTGATGGCGCGGACTTCCTTGATGACGTTGATCTTCTTGCCACCGTCGCCGGTGAGGATCACGTCGAATTCGGTCTTCTCTTCGGCTGCTTCGGCAGCAGCGCCACCGCCGGCGGGAGCCGCAACGGCGACAGCAGCAGCGGCGGAAACGCCCCATGCTTCTTCGAGAGCCTTGGCGAGGTCAGCAGCTTCGAGAACGGTGAGCTGCGACAGTTCTTCTACGATCTTGGCGATATCGGCCATTTGAACTTACTCCAATCAGATAGCTTGGCCCGGGTTCCTGACTGCCAGGAATGTACCGGGTGAACGCTGAAAAAACGTCTTAAGCGGCATCCTTCGCGGCGTAGGCGCCGAAGACGCGCGCCAGCTTCGCCGCCGGAGCGGTGGAGAGCTGAGCGATCTTGGTCGCCGGAGCCTGAACGAGGCCAACAAGCTTTGCCCGCAGCTCGTCGAGCGACGGCAGGGACGCGAGCGCCCTGACACCGGCTTCGTCGAGAAGCGTATTGCCCATGGAACCACCCACGATTTCGAGCTTCGGGTTCGTCTTGGCAAAGTCCACGACTGCCTTTGCGGCGGCTACCGGGTCGACCGAAGTCGCCAGTGCCGTCGGGCCCGACAGAAATTCGTCGAGACCGGCGTAATCCGTGTCCTTGATGGCAAGCTTGGCAAGACGGTTCTTCGCAACCTTGTACGAGCCGCCAGCCTCACGCATTTTCGCGCGCAGTACGGTGGACTGAGCCACCGACAGGCCGAGGTTGCGGGTGACAACCACCACGCCGACCTCGTTGAAAGTCGCGTTGAGCTGGGCGACCGAATCGGCTTTTTGCGAACGATCCATGCCTTACTCCTTCACAATGGCCGCCCGGTTAGGCTCCGGACGACCGGCTACGTTTGACCGTGCCTGATGAAAGGCACGGGCGAGTCCGTTGATGGGAAGGAGGTGCGCACCATCCGATTGGATAAGGGGCGCGAATAGGGCACCGCTTGGCGCGGATGCCTTGAATCTCTTTCCCGTCTAGGCTGGACATTAAGGAGGCCAGATTGCCTCCACCAACTGTCTCGGACGGATGACCGAAAGGCCTGAGCCTGCCGGTCGGGCGGGCCATTGGCGCACAGGGTCGGAAAAGTCAAGCCGTCCAGCGGCGGCGGCCTAGGGGATCACGGCAATTGTATCTCGTCCCAAAGGGTCGAGAATGTTCCCGGTAAAGGGGGAAACATGGGCCAGACGATCTATGAGAGCGGCGCCTATCTGGAGAGCAACCCTGGCTGGCACGAGGCCGACGCGCCTTACAAGGCCGAATGGATTGCCGCGATCCTGAGGCGTAACCGGCTCCAGCCGGCGACGGTCGTGGAAGTGGGCTCCGGGTCGGGAGAGATTCTCGTCCGCCTGCGCCCGTTTCTGACGGATGCCGTGCTCAGCGGCTATGACATCTCATCCAATGCCCATGCGATCGCCGCGCCCAAGCAGGCGCTGGGCCTGACTTTCCATCATGCCGATTTTCACCGCGTGGAGACCCCGTCAGTGGACCTGCTGATGGCGATCGACGTGTTCGAACATGTGGAGGATTATTTCGGCTTCATTCGCGGGCTCAGGTCGCGCGCGGAATGGAAGCTGTTTCACATCCCGCTCGATCTCTCGGTCCAGGGGCTGCTGCGCGGCAAGCCGCTGCTCTATTCGCGGCAGGTGGTGGGGCACCTGCATTACTTCTGCAAGGACACGGCGCTGGCGACCTTGCGCGATTGCGGGCTGGAGATAGTCGACTGGAACTATACGCATGGGGCGGAAGATTTGCCCGGCCGCAAATTGCGCACCCGGCTGCTGAACTTCCCCCGCAAGGCCATGCGTGCGCTGAACGAGGATTTTGCGGTGAGAGTGATGGGCGGGGCATCGATGATGGTGCTGGCCCGATAGGCGAAGCCCCCTGCCGTCTGTGCGGAAGGGGGCGCGTCGCCGGTTCATTCGCTGTCGGGGCCGTCTTCGTAGCCGAGCAGGTCGCCCGGCTGGCACTCGAGTTCCCGGCAGATCGCTTCGAGAGTGGAGAAGCGGATCGCCTTGGCCTTGCCGGTCTTGAGGATCGAGAGGTTGGCGAGAGTAAGGTCGATCCGTTCCGCCAGTTCGGTCAGGGTCATGCGCCGTGCATGCAGCAGGTCGTCCAGTTTCACTATCACGGGCATCACACGGTCCCTTCCAGTTCTTCGCGCATCTCGGCGCCCCGGGTGAAGACCCGGGCAAGGATGAACAGCACGATGGCAAGGCCGATGCCGGTGAGCGAAATGTCGCTGTCGAGCTGGAAGCTGCCTTCCTCGATATTGCTTTCGAGCCAGGTCGAGATCAGGGCCAGCGGCAGGTTCACCAGCTGGACGATGATCGCCAGCCAGCCCATCCGTCGCAATCGGCGGGCATTTTCCTGAGTGAAGGGATCGCCGTGGCCTACTGTGTCGATCACCTGCGCCAGGCGAGTGACGAAATCATAGATGAGGCCGAGCGAGATCAGGGCGAAGAAGAGGGCGAGCGCCACCCCGCCGGTAATCTCCGCCAGGCTGGTCGGCTCGACCTGAACTTTCACATGGTCCGCGATGAAGCTGTTGTCGATCACGCTCACTGCCATGGCGACACCGAGGCCGATCATCCCGATGACAAGGCCGATCCGCACCAGGATCGTGCCGCCCTTCGCCGCGATCAGCAGCGGATCCCTGTTGCCCTTGGACATGGATTGGGTTCCTTCCGTTCGGGCTCAGGCCAGCTGAGGCGCGGCATAGGCCGCGGGGGCCGAGCCGGGGACAGTGATTACCGGCGCCCACAGGGCGACAGCGATGAACAGGGCGGCAAGGCCGGCGGCGAGGTTGGAAGCATATTTGGTCATTTCTCGAACTCCGATATGGCTGATATCGATATTCAATAAGACGAGTCGGCCTTATTGTCAAACGATAATATCGAAAAACAATATGTAGCTTATCGTTTTGCGAGGAAGTGGCGGTTTTCCGCGTTCCGGGCGCGCCTGATTGCATCCTTGCTGCGCCGCAGCGTTTGACAGAATCGGGCCCGTTTCCTATATCCGCCCCTGTCAGATCGCTTCGAGCAAGGCGGGCCCTGCGCGGGGGTTCACTCAGGAAGGAAGCGCTGGCTATCCATAATCGCGACGCAAGCTGCAGCTGCGGCCCCGGTGGGGTGCGTATGCCTGCGGCTTTTTGGCGTTTCGCAATATGGGCCACTCGCGTGTGGCAGAATTCATAAAGTCGGCGTGTAGAGGCGCTGGCGTAACGAAGAAGAGGCAATCTCCTCCATGGCAAGCAAGGCGAAAGCTCCCGCCATTTCCGGCACCGCCAAGAAGCGCATCCGCAAGATCTTCGGCGACATCCACGAAGTGGTGCAGATGCCGAACCTGATCGAGGTTCAGCGCGAAAGCTACGAGCAGTTCCTGCGCTCCAACAAGGAAACGGGCTATGTCTCGGGCCTTGAAAAGACGCTGCGCTCGGTTTTCCCGATCCGCGACTTCGCCGGCACTGCCGAGCTGGACTTCGTCCATTACGAGCTGGAAGACCCCAAGTACGACACCACCGAGTGCCGTCAGCGCGGGATCACTTTCGCTGCGCCGATGAAGGTCACGCTGCGCCTGATCGTGTTCGAAGTGGATTCGGAAACCGAAACCCGCTCCGTCCTCGATATCAAGGAGCAGGACGTCTACATGGGCGACATGCCGCTCATGACCGAGAACGGCACCTTCATCGTCAACGGCACGGAACGCGTGATCGTCAGTCAGATGCACCGTTCGCCGGGCGTGCTGTTCGACCATGACCGCGGCAAGACGCACTCTTCGGGCAAGTTCCTCTTCGCTGCCCGCGTGATCCCCTACCGTGGTTCGTGGCTGGACTTCGAGTTCGACGCCAAGGACATCGTGAACGTGCGTATCGACCGCAAGCGCAAGCTGCCGGTCACTTCGCTGCTCTATGCCCTGGGCATGAATGGCGAGGAAATCCTCAACTACTTCTACAACACCATCACCTGGGCCCGCGTCTCGGGCAAGAATGGCGATGGCTGGAAGATCCCCTTCGTGGCCGAGCAGTGGCGCGGCCAGAAGCCGGGCTTCGCCCTGATCGACGCCAATACGGGCGAGGAAGTGTTCCCCGCCGGCCAGAAAATCAGCCCGCGCGCCGCCAACAAAGCAGCCAAGGACGGCCTGACCGACCTGCTGATCCCGACCGAGGAAATCTTCGGCCGCTATGCCGCCAACGACATGATCGACGAGTCGACCGGCCGCATCTGGATCGAAGCGGGCGACGAAGTCTCGCCGGAAAACCTCGACGCGCTCGACAAGGCTGGCATCGACCGCCTCGAACTGCTCGACATCGATCACGTCAACACCGGTCCGTGGATCCGCAACACCCTGCAGGTCGACAAGGCCGAGAACCGCGACGAAGGTCTGGAAGCGATCTACAAGGTCATGCGTCCGGGCGAACCGCCGACGAAGGAAACTGCCGAAGCCCTGTTCGAAGGCCTGTTCTTCGACGGCGACCGTTATGACCTCTCGGCCGTGGGCCGCGTGAAGCTCAACATGCGTCTTGGCCTCGAATGCGAGGACACCGTCACCACCCTGCGCAGCGACGATATCCTCGCCGTGGTGAAGGAACTGGTGAACCTGAAGGACGGCAAGGGCGAAGTCGACGACATCGACAACCTCGGCAACCGCCGCGTGCGTTCGGTGGGCGAGCTGCTGGAAAACCAGTACCGCGTCGGCCTGCTGCGCATGGAGCGCGCCGTCAAGGAACGCATGAGCTCGGTCGACGTGTCGACCGTGATGCCGAATGACCTCATCAACGCCAAGCCCGCCGTGGCTGCCGTGCGCGAGTTCTTCGGTTCCAGCCAGCTCTCGCAGTTCATGGACCAGACCAACCCGCTGTCGGAAGTCACTCACAAGCGCCGCGTTTCGGCACTTGGGCCGGGCGGTCTTACCCGTGAGCGCGCAGGCTTCGAAGTCCGCGACGTTCACCCGACCCATTATGGCCGTATCTGCCCGATTGAAACGCCGGAAGGCCCGAACATCGGTCTGATCAACTCGCTGGCCTCGTTCAGCCGCGTCAACAAATACGGCTTCATCGAAACCCCGTATCGCCGCGTGCTCGACGGAACGGTGACCGGCGAAGTCGTCTATCTTTCCGCCATGGAAGAGCAGAAGCACGCCGTCGCGCAGGCTTCGGCCGAGCTGGATGCCAATGGCCGCTTCGTGGAAGATCTCGTCTCCGCTCGTGAAAACGGCGAATTCGTGATGCTGCCGCGCGAACAGATCACGCTGATGGACGTTTCGCCCAAGCAGCTCGTCTCGGTTGCCGCCTCGCTCATTCCGTTCCTGGAAAACGACGACGCCAACCGCGCGCTGATGGGTTCCAACATGCAGCGTCAGGCCGTGCCGTTGGTGAAGGCGGAAGCGCCTTTCGTCGGCACCGGCATGGAAGAAACCGTGGCCCGCGATTCCGGCGCTGCCATTGCCGCGCTGCGCGCCGGTGTGGTGGACCAGGTCGACGCGACCCGTATCGTTATCCGCGCTTCGGGCGATATCGAGCCGGGCAAGTCGGGCGTGGACATCTACACGCTGCAGAAGTTCCAGCGTTCGAACCAGAACACCTGCATCAACCAGCGTCCGCTGGTGAAGGTGGGCGACCTGATCGAAAAGGGCGACATCATCGCCGACGGTCCCTCGACCGAGCTGGGCGAACTGGCGCTGGGCCGCAACGTGCTCGTCGCGTTCATGCCCTGGAACGGCTACAATTACGAAGACTCCATCCTGATCTCCGAGCGGATCGTGAAGGAAGACGTCTTCACCTCGATCCATATCGAGGAATTCGAAGTGATGGCCCGCGACACCAAGCTTGGGCCTGAAGACATCACCCGCGACATCCCGAATGTCGGCGAGGAAGCGCTGCGCAACCTCGACGAGGCGGGCATCGTCTACATCGGCGCCGAAGTGCATCCTGGCGACATTCTGGTCGGCAAGATCACGCCCAAGGGCGAAAGCCCGATGACGCCGGAAGAAAAGCTGCTGCGCGCCATCTTCGGTGAAAAGGCCAGCGACGTGCGCGACACTTCGCTTCGCCTGCCGCCGGGCGTTGCCGGCACGATCGTGGAAGTCCGCGTCTTCAACCGTCACGGTATCGAAATCGACGACCGTACCCGCGCGATCCAGAACGAGGAAATCGAACGCCTCCGCAAGGACGCCGAGGACGAACGCGCCATTCTCAACCGTGCGACCTACAACCGCCTGCGCGAAATGCTGGCCGGCCAGGTCGCGTCGGCTGCCCCCAAGGGCATCAAGAAGGGCGTGGAGATCGACGAGGAACTGCTGGAAAGCGTCGACCGTCACGAATGGTTCAAGTTCGCTGTCGCCGATGACACCCGCCAGAGCCAGCTGGAAGCCGTTAAGGCCCAGTATGACGAGGCAGTGAAGCTCATCAACGACAAGTTCGAGGACCGCCGCGAGAAGCTGGAACGGGGCGACGAACTCGCACCGGGCGTGCTCAAGATGGTCAAGGTCTTCGTCGCGGTGAAGCGCAAGCTGCAGCCGGGCGACAAGATGGCCGGCCGTCACGGCAACAAGGGTATCATCAGCCGCATCCTGCCGGCCGAAGACATGCCCTTCCTCGAAGACGGTACTCCGGTGGACTTCGTGCTGAACCCGCTGGGCGTGCCTTCGCGCATGAACGTCGGCCAGATCTTCGAAACCCATCTGGGCTGGGCCGCACGCGGCCTCGGTCGCAAGATCGGCGATGCTCTGGACGCATGGCGCGAAGCCAATCCGAACCCCGAAGCCGGCGCACCGCCGGAAGCGGTCAAGGAACTGCTCAAGGAAGTCTACGGCTCGAACTATACCGACGAGATCGAGAGCCGTGGCACCGACGCTATCGTGGAACTGGCGCAGAACGTTCGCAACGGCGTGCCCATGGGCTCTCCGGTGTTCGACGGCGCGGTGGAAGCCGACGTTTCGGCGATGCTCCGGCTCGCCGGGCTCGACGAATCCGGGCAGGTGACCCTGCTCGATGGCCGTACCGGCGAGGCGTTCGACCGCAAGGTCACCGTCGGCTGCAAGTATGTCCTGAAGCTGCACCACCTTGTCGACGACAAGATCCATGCCCGTTCGATCGGCCCCTACTCGCTCGTCACCCAGCAGCCGCTGGGCGGTAAGGCGCAGTTCGGCGGCCAGCGCTTCGGGGAAATGGAGGTCTGGGCGCTCCAGGCCTATGGCGCGGCCTACACGCTGCAGGAAATGCTGACGGTGAAGTCGGACGACGTGGTCGGCCGCACCAAGGTCTATGACGCGATCGTCAAGGGTGACGATACGTTCGAGGCCGGCATTCCCGAAAGCTTCAACGTGCTCGTCAAGGAAATGCGCAGCCTTGGCCTCAATGTCGAACTCAAGTCGGTTGAAGACGAAGAGGACGACGAAGGTTTCGCCGAGGCGGCTGAGTAAGTGGTTGCGATGGCCAAGAGCAGGGCGCTGGATTGGATGATCCGCGGCCTGTGCGGGGTCATCGCAATTTTCAACGTCACACAACTGACCGGTTTGGAAATCTCTCCACCGATCAAAGGCGTTGGGCAAGCACTTACGTCATTGTTTTTAATAGGATTTCTTGTCTTGGCAATTGCTCGCCAAGCGCAGATTGGCCCCTTTAGAGGGATTGAAAAATGAACGACCTGACCAAGTTCACCAACCAGCTGGCCAAGCCGGACACCTTCGACCAGATCCAGATCGGGATCGCCTCGCCTGAGCGCATCCGTTCCTGGTCCTTCGGCGAGATCAAGAAGCCGGAAACGATCAACTATCGTACCTTCAAGCCGGAACGCGACGGCCTGTTTTGCGCGCGCATCTTCGGCCCCGTGAAGGACTACGAGTGCCTGTGCGGCAAGTACAAGCGCATGAAGTACAAGGGCGTCGTCTGCGAAAAGTGCGGCGTCGAAGTCACCGTGACCAAGGTGCGCCGCGAGCGCATGGGCCATATCGAACTGGCCGCGCCCGTTGCGCACATCTGGTTCCTCAAGTCGCTGCCCTCGCGCATCGGCCTGCTGCTCGACATGCAACTCAAGCAGCTTGAGCGCATCCTCTATTTCGAAAGCTATGTGGTGATCGAGCCGGGCCTGACCCCGCTTGAGAAGTACCAGCTGCTGACCGAAGACGAGCTGCTCGACGCGCAGGACGAATATGGCGAAGACGCCTTCTCCGCCGGCATCGGCGCGGAAGCGGTCAAGCACATGCTGATGGATCTGGACCTTGTGCGCGAGCGCGAGGAACTGCTTGAGGAACTGGCCACCACCAAGTCGGCCCTCAAGCCCAAGAAGATCATCAAGCGCCTGAAGGTCGTGGAAAGCTTCATCGATTCCGGCAACCGCCCGGAATGGATGATCCTGGAAGTCGTGCCGGTCATCCCGCCCGAACTGCGCCCGCTGGTTCCGCTGGATGGCGGCCGCTTCGCGACGTCGGACCTCAACGACCTGTATCGCCGCGTGATCAACCGCAACAACCGCCTCAAGCGCCTGATGGAGCTGCGCGCGCCGGACATCATCGTCCGCAACGAAAAGCGCATGTTGCAGGAAGCCGTCGACGCCCTGTTCGACAATGGCCGTCGCGGCCGTGTCATCACCGGCGCCAACAAGCGTCCGCTCAAGTCGCTGTCCGACATGCTCAAGGGCAAGCAGGGCCGCTTCCGTCAGAACCTGCTCGGCAAGCGCGTCGACTATTCGGGCCGTTCCGTGATTGTGACCGGTCCGGAACTCAAGCTGCACCAGTGCGGTCTGCCCAAGAAGATGGCGCTCGAACTGTTCAAGCCGTTCATCTACGCCCGCCTCGATGCCAAGGGTCTCTCCATGACCCTGAAGCAGGCCAAGAAGTGGGTCGAAAAGGAACGCAAGGAAGTCTGGGACATCCTGGACGAAGTGATCCGCGAACACCCCGTGCTGCTGAACCGCGCGCCGACCCTGCACCGTCTGGGCATTCAGGCCTTCGAACCCGTGCTGATCGAAGGCAAGGCGATCCAGCTGCACCCGCTCGTCTGCTCGGCCTTCAACGCCGACTTCGACGGTGACCAGATGGCCGTCCACGTGCCGCTTTCGCTGGAAGCCCAGCTGGAAGCCCGCGTGCTGATGATGTCCACCAACAACATCCTCTCGCCCGCCAACGGCAAGCCGATCATCGTGCCTTCGCAGGACATGGTGCTGGGCCTCTACTACCTCTCGATGGAGCGCGAAGGCGATCCGGGCGAGGGCATGATCCTGTCGGACATGGCCGAAGTGCACCAGGCGCTGGAAGTGAAGGCGGTGACGCTGCACACCAAGATCACTAGCCGCGTGCCGCAGACCGGCGAAGACGGTGTGGAGCGCATGGTGCGCTATGAAACCACGCCGGGTCGCATGTTGATCGGCGAATGCCTGCCCAAGAACCACAAGGTTCCCTTCGACGTCGTCAATCGCCTTCTCACCAAGAAGGACATCGGTGACGTGATCGACGAAGTCTATCGTCACACCGGCCAGAAGGACACGGTGCTGTTCGCCGACGCCATCATGGCGCTGGGCTTCCGCCACGCCTGCCGCGCCGGTATCTCGTTCGGCAAGGATGACATGATCATCCCGGCTTCGAAGACCGAGCTGGTCGATCAGACCAAGGCGCTGGTTGCCGATTACGAGCAGCAGTATCAGGACGGCTTCATCACCCAGCAGGAAAAGTACAACAAGGTGATCGACGCCTGGAGCCGTTGCGGCGATCAGGTGGCGAATGCCATGATGGAAGAACTACGCGCCACTCCGCTGGACGAGAACGGCCGTCAGAAGCCGATCAACTCGATCTACATGATGAGCCACTCCGGCGCCCGTGGTAGCCCGGCCCAGATGAAGCAGCTTGGCGGTATGCGCGGCCTTATGGCCAAGCCGTCGGGCGAAATCATCGAGACGCCGATCATCTCGAACTTCAAGGAAGGTCTGACCGTTCTTGAATACTTCAACTCCACGCACGGCGCCCGTAAGGGTCTGGCCGACACCGCGCTCAAGACGGCGAACTCGGGTTACCTGACCCGCCGTCTGGTCGACGTGTCGCAGGATTGCGTGATTGTCGAGGAAGACTGCAAGACCACGAACGCGCTGGAAATGCGCGCCATCGTGCAGGGCGGCTCCACCATCGCCTCGCTGGGCGAGCGTATCCTGGGCCGTACCGCGGCCGAGGATCTGGTGAACGTCAAGACCGGCGAAGTGATCGTGAAGGCGGGCACGCTGATCGACGAACCGATGGTGAAGGCCATCGAGGAAGCGGAAGTGCAGTCGGCCAAGATCCGCAGCCCGCTGGTCTGCGAAGCAGCCCAGGGCGTGTGCGGCACCTGCTACGGCCGTGACCTTGCTCGCGGTACGCCGGTGAACATCGGCGAGGCCGTGGGCGTGATTGCGGCGCAGTCGATCGGTGAACCGGGTACGCAGCTGACCATGCGTACCTTCCACATCGGCGGCGCGGCGCAGGTGAACGAAACCTCGCACCTCGAAGCCATCTCGGTGGGCCGCATCGAATATCGCGACATGCCGACCATCAAGGACAAGCGCGGGCGCATGCTCTCGCTGGCCCGGAACGGCGAAATCCTCGTGATCGACGCGGAAGGCCGTGAACGCGAAATCCACAAGGTGCCTTACGGTACCGTCCTGATGCACAAGGACGGCGACAAGGTGAAGGAAGGCGATCGCCTGGCCGAGTGGGATCCGTTCACCCTGCCGATCATCACCGAACAGTCGGGCGTGGTGCGTTACCAGGACCTGCTGGACGGCAAGACCCTGACCGAGCAGACCGACGAAGCCACTGGCATGACCAGCCGCGTGGTGACGGAATATCGCGCTTCGGCCAGCCGTTCCAAGAAGGAAGACCTGCGTCCGCGCCTGACCCTGCTGAACGAGGGTTCGGACGAGACCGAGGCGGCGCGCTACATGCTCGCCCCGGGCACGACGCTGTCGGTGGAAGACGGCCAGCAGGTCGAAGCGGGCGACATTCTCGCCCGTGCGACCCGCGAAGCCGCCAAGACCCGCGACATCACCGGCGGTCTGCCGCGCGTTGCCGAACTGTTCGAAGCACGCAAGCCGAAGGATAACGCGATCATCGCCAAGATCAGCGGCCGGATCGAATTCGTCCGCGACTACAAGGCGAAGCGCAAGATCGCGATTATTCCCGAGGAAGGCGAACCGGTCGAGTACCTGATCCCCAAGAGCAAGGTGATCGACGTTCAGGAAGGCGACTTCGTGAAGAAGGGCGACAACCTGATCTCGGGCAGCCCCGATCCGCACGACATCCTCGAAGTGCTCGGCGTGGAAGCGCTGGCCGAATATCTCGTGGCCGAAATCCAGGAAGTCTATCGACTCCAGGGCGTGAAGATCAACGACAAGCACATCGAAGTGATCGTTCGCCAGATGCTGCAGAAGGTCGAGATCACCGATGGCGGGGACACCACCCTGCTGCCGGGCGAACAGGTCGACTACGAGGAAATGAACGAGGTCAATTCCAAGCTGCCCAAGGGCAAGCAGCCGGCCAGCGGCAACCCGGTTCTGCTGGGTATCACCAAGGCCAGCCTGCAGACCCGTTCGTTCATCTCGGCCGCGTCGTTCCAGGAAACCACTCGCGTGCTCACGCAGGCGGCCGTGGAAGGCAAGAAGGACACGCTGATCGGCCTGAAGGAAAACGTGATCGTGGGCCGTCTCATCCCCGCCGGTACCGGCGCGGGCATGAACCGCATCCGCGTCGCCGCTTCCAGCCGCGATGCCGCACTGCGTGCCTCCTACCGCAAGCTGCAGGAAGTGATCATCGCTCCTGACAGTGCGGAAGAAGAACATGCCGCTGAACTGCTGCGCGATCCGGCCGACGACACCGGCAATGACGCGCTGGCCCGGGTGGAAGGCGAAACCCACGGCACCGATGCCGATGCGGGCGATTACCTGAACCCCGAAGCGGCCGACGAAGCAACGGGCGAGGAATAAGTCCCACCCGCCTTCGTGCGAATAAACAGAAAACCCCGCCGGAGCGATCCGGCGGGGTTTTTCTTTGGTGTGGGGCTGGCCTAATCGCGGAAGCGCTGTTTCCGCAGTATTTTGGCCGTATCCACATAATCACGCATCGCTCTGCCGTGCCGCCGCTGAAGGTCGAAGGCATGCGCGATTTCTCTCGGCCGTTCGCAGCCGAACTCGGCCAGTATGGCGGCCATTGCCCCGAAGTCGCCCTTCTTCATGGCCTGCATCCAGTCGCTTTTGCGGTCTGAAGCGTGGATCTGCTGGAAGATCGGCCTGGGGGGTGTCTTGCCGATCAGATCGGCATCGACCAGCGGCCTTTCCCACGCATGGTCACGAAACCAGGCAGGGATCGGTCGGCCGACCCTCGCCCAGAACTCCAGCACTTCCACCTGGCGGACGGTCATGCATGCACAGGCTCCCGAATTGCGAATGTGGCATGCATTGGGGGGATCCCCGATTGGAGTTTCACTAGAGTAAGCGATCTCGTCTCGTAAGCTGAAGTGCATCCCGCTCTTGATGGCTATGTCGTAGCGGTTGCCACAAACGCACTGGCAGTGGACCAGCGCGACTTCGCCTGCAAAGAAGTACGCGTCCCGGGGCCGGAAGGGCGTGTAGCGTGGAAATCCATCGACCCACCACAGGGGCTTGTCGGAAACACGCTCAAGAATATCGTCATGGCGGACATACATGACGGCATCCTGCGGCAGTCAGTTTGAAATATTGTGAACCCACGGCCGGGAGAAAATACTGCGACTGGGCGCAGGTTCCGCCAGAAACCGCAGAAGATTGGGAAATTCGGCAAAAGAAGTGCTTCGATGAGGAATCTCGTTCAGTCCACGGCGGAGCATTAAGGCCTTCGGGTCAGCATTCTGTTTCAACAATCTACGAAAAACCCGGGGCACATTGCTATGCCCCGGCTCTGCGGCGTCATCGGGCTGCTATCAGACTTTCTTCTGCTTCTTCCGTGCCTTGATCTCATCCGGCGAGGGGATCACCTGTCGCAGCTCCGCGATTGCATCGTCTGCCGCAATGTAGCGTTCGGCGCTGACGCCAGGTTCGTCCGGATCGACGAAGCGGACAAACGCGAAGGTCAGGGAGCCATAATAGCTTTTGATGTCGGACAGAGAGAGCATCATGGTGAAGCCCTGTTTGCCGGCCGCCTTGGCCTGCAGCGCTGAGTGGAGCACGATGGAATCGATGGTAACCTGCCGATTGCCGAAGGCGCCGATGCGCCAAAGCCCGGTGTCTTCGTCGGGCTTGGAACTCATCATCTTCGACTTGGCGATGCGCCATGTGTCTTTCGAGCGGCCTTCGAATTCGCCGATCTTGGCATAGGGCCAGATGAGCGTGAACAGCGTGTCCTTGTCCGTATCCTTCTGCAACTTGACCGCCATTGCGGCGTCCCGGCGTTCCTTCCACAGCTCGTCCGGTGTGTGTGCCAGCATGCCGGTCAGTTCTTCAGCCGGGGCGCCTTCGCGCAGGATGCGGTTGGCTTCCATCACCGCGCCCAGGCTGGGTTCCAGCCATTGCGAGCGGGCTGCGAAGCTGCGCCGTGCCTGGACGATGTTTCCGTCATGGGCGAGCTGCAGAATGTCATGCAGGTCGAGCAGTTCCACTGTCCTGGAGCTGTTATCCTCCGGAACGCCGCGATTGCGCCGGTCGACGATGTTGTTCCTTGCGAACTCGGCGCGTTCGCGCGCGCGCTCCCAGTTTCCGGCGAGGGCATGACTGAGTGCGGTCTGGGCGTACAAGCCGGAATTGGCTTCTTCAGGCTTCAACTCGTCGAGTGCTTTCAGCACCTCTTCAAATTTGCTGGCGGCCTCGGCAAACCGGCCTTGCTCTTCAAGCACTCGGGCGTAGGAGAAAAATGACTCGGGCTGAAAACGCTGCAGCCGATTCAGAACGAGTTCGGTTTCTGGCTCGCTCTCGCGGCGAAATTCGAGATATGTCCTGGCAGTAACCAGCGGAACGTAACTGAAGGCCAAGCCCTCAGTCCGCCTGACCGAGGCCTTTTGTGCCCCAGCCACATCGTCCAGACGCAGCAGGGCTTCCGCCTCGATATTGTCGAACGACAGGCCCATCGAGCGATCGAAATAGGGGTTGCCCACCAGTCCGAGCGTCTTTGCCTCATCACGTGCCTTGGCCACATCGTCCAGCGCGACCCGGTAGTCCTTTGCCTCGATCCGGTGAAGCGACCGGGCGAGGATCAGCGGAATGCGGCGCAGGCCGTTGGTTTCAGCCTTTTCACCGTCGATCAGCTGGGTGCAGGCATCTACGCCCGCCTGCCCGAACAAGCGCTTGGAGGCATCCGGCGCTTCGGGCGATTTGGCAAAGATGCCCAGCAGGGTAACTGCCCCGAGGATGCGCGCGAAGTTCTCGCCGTCGCTCATATTATTGGGGTTGCCGTCGCAGCGCAGATAGAGCGAGCCGAGCCGCTTTTCCTCTTCCTTGCGTGCCAGTTTTTCTTCGGGCGTTTCCGCCCCGGCAGCGCTCGCGCTGCAAACCATTGCGGCGGCCGCAGCCGCCAGCGCCAAACGTTTCATCATTTCAGTGCCCCCGGTTTCCCCGTTTCGTGCCGGTTCTTGTCCAAGATGCCGCAATCCGCAAGTCCGCGAATTTCCGGAACAGACTGGGAGTTCCCGCGACCAAGCGCACAGCAAAAAGGAAGGCCGGGGCACCTTGCGATGCCCCGGCCAGCCTGTCGTTCGATTGAGGTGTCGGATCAGAGACCGACGACGCCGCCATCGTCCTTGGTGATGGCGACCACGGCCGAGCGCGGTCGGCCCGAATAGGTGCCGCCCTGGCTCTGCGGCCAGTTGCTGCTGGGCGTGGCGGCCGAACCGTTTTCACCCGGATGCTGGATGCCGACAAACAGGGTGCGGCCGTCCGGAGTGGTGTCCACGCCGGTGATCTCGCATTCCAGCGGGCCGGTGAGGAAGCGCTTCAGCGTGCCTGCCGTCGCGGCAGTGCCGGCCTGGGTGGTCTGCACCGCCGTGGCGCCGCCAGTGCCGCTATTGGTGATGGTCTTGCTGCCGCCATCGCCCACGAAGCCGGGGAGGGCCGCCAGCATCTGGTTGTTGGTCCGGTCAGTGAAGGCGCCATCGTCGGTCTGGATCCACAGCAGCGGACGCAGGTGGCCGGCCGGGTTCTGCGTGCGCGAGAACCACAAGCCGTCCGGGCTGGAGAAGTCGTTGCCGGCATCCAGGCCCGAGATGTTCACATCCGCGCCGGCTTCCGCCGAATCCGCGCCGAACAGGTAGATGTCCCAGATGAAGCTGGTGGCAGCCTGATTGTCCCCGCCTTCGCGGATGCGGATGATGTGGCCATTGGCATTGCCATAGCTGTTGCCCGGCTGGCTGACATAGTGACGCGGATTGGCCGCATCGGTGCCGTTGAGCGGGCGGCCCGACGAGTTGTTATTGGTCAGCGTCAGGTAGATTTCGCCAGTGCGCGGATTGCAGGCGGTCCATTCCGGGCGGTCCATCGGGGTCGCGCCCACCGCGTCGGCGGCAAGGCGGGTGTTGACCAGAATGTCCTGCTGGTTCTGGAACACATATTCCGGATCGTTGCCTGCGGCCGGGCGGTTGGGCACCTGACCGTGGACCAGCGGCAGCCAGCTGCCAGTGCCGTCGGCATTGAACTTGGCGACGTAGAGCGTGCCCGAGTCCAGATATTTGTCGCCGATGGTCAGGCGGTTTTCCGCCAGAGCATCACGCGAATCCCAGGCGACGCTGGACACGAACTTGTAGAAATATTCGCGGCGGGCATCGTCGCCCATATAGACGGCGACCTTGCGGCCGGATTCCAGCTTGCCCAGCCATGCGCCTTCATGGCCGAAGCGGCCCAGGGCCGTGCGCTTGCGGGGCTTGCTGGCGGGATCGTAGGGATCGATTTCCACGACCCAGCCCATCTGGTTGGGCTCGTTCCGGTAATCCTGCACCGCGGTCAGCCCTTCGGTGGCGCGGGCGTCCCAGCGGCGGAAGCGGGTGTCGGAGGGATTGGCGGGCGTCACGCTCGACCAGGCATAATTGCCGGCGCTGCCGGTCACGCCATAGCGGCGCAGCGAGGTCAGTTCGCGGGCGCTGCGCAGGGCATCGTCGCCACTACGCTTGAAGTAGCCGGCCCAGTTTTCCTCGCAGGTCAGGTTGGTGCCCCATTCGGTATGGCCGTTGGCGCAATTGTTGATCGTGCCGCGACCCTGCGTGCCATCGGTGGAATAGACGGTCTTGAGGAAGTCCGAACCCTTCGCCGGGCCGTTGAACTGCATCGGCGTGTTGGGCGTGATGCGGTGGTTGAAGGCGCTGTCCTTCACCCAGCTCCAGCCGGCGCGGCGATCCGACTTGTATTCGGTGATGCTGACGCCGTGGGCGTCGATTTCCTTGACCGCCTCGGCTTCCGGACGCGGGCCGGATGCGACATTGGTGGGGCCGTTGGGGTGGAGGTACTGGATGTTCAGGTTCTCGTGGTTCTGCACCAGCAGGCCGCGCTTGGACGAATTGTCGTTGCGCTTGCCGTTCGGGCTCAGGCCGAAGAAGTGCAGCGCGTCGCCATGGTCGCCGATGCGCTTGTCGAAATCGGTGTCGGTGCCGTCATTCTTGTAATCGGCAACGCCCGCCGCGATCGGATCGCCAAGGCGCGTCATTACCTGCACCGAATAGCCCTGCGGCACGGTGACGATGTCGTTGCGGTTCTTGTCCACTGCCTGGAAGCTGAGCTTGGCCGGGCTGACCAGCACGCGGGCAAGCCCGTTCAGCAGCGAAAAGACGAGCGTGGTGACGTTCGAAACGGCCGGAGCGATGAAGGAGATGCGGCCATCTTCCTCGGTGACCAGCTCCACTTCAGGGCCTTCGACCTGTTTCCAGTCCTTGCCGGCGCTGGTGGTGAGTTCCACGGCCTGGCCGGTGGTGACGGCGACTTCCTGGTTCACGGCCACGGTCTTGCCGCCATCGGTGCCGCCGAGGATATCCTCGGTGCAGCCCGTCAGCATGGCGCCGCCGAGGAAGGCCGCGCTGCTGGCGGCAAGGCCGCCGCGCATCACCGAGCGGCGCGAATGGCGCGCGTCGGCGAGTTCCCACAGGGTCTGGCCGGGAGTGTTGTTGGTGTCGACATCGCCATCGGTATAGCCGTGGCCGGGAATCAGATCGGTCATGTATACGCCCCCAAAGGATTTGAGGGCTCCCGCCTATGCGGTGAATATGTCCGCTCTACTCACGCCAGGCGGCAGGGTTGCGACTGCCGCGTAACATGCTGACACACGCTTGAAATCCCGATGAAACACAGCCTCGGCCCTGTCTCAATCGCGGCAGGGTGTGGAGCATCGCCTCCGGCGTGCGTCTTCGCGATTGCCCGCGCCTCTCTGGCCGCCTAATCCTGACCCTATGCCCGATAGCCTTTCGATCACGCTCGCCCAGATGAACCAGAATGTCGGTGACATTGCCGCCAATGCGGAGGCGATGCTCAAGGTGCGCGCCGAGGCAGGTAAAACCGATCTGGTGGTATTTCCCGAAATGCACCTGATCGGATATCCGCCCGAGGACCTGATCCTGAAGCCCGCCCTGATCGAGCGCGCGGCGGCGGAAATGGAGCGGCTGGCCCTGTGCACCGGCGACGGCGGCCCGGCCATGCTGGTAGGCAGCGTGTTCGTGCGCGACGGGGCGCTGCATAATGGCGTGGCCCTGCTGGATGGCGGGCGCGTGACCGCCACGCGCTTCAAGCACGAGCTGCCCAATTACGGCACTTTCGATGAAATGCGCTATTTCACGCCCGGCCCCCTGCCGGAGCCGGTGCTGTTCCGCGGCGCGATGCTGGGCCTGCCGATCTGCGAGGACATCTGGCACCCCGACGTATGCCGCCATCTGGCCGACTTCGGCGCGGGCCTGTTCATCTGCGTGAACGGCAGCCCTTACGAGATCGACAAGGACGTGCTGCGTATCGACGAGATCGCCCGTCGCCGCGCGGTCGATACCGGCATTCCCATGGCCTATCTCAACCGCGTGGGCGGGCAGGACGAACTGGTGTTCGACGGGGCGAGCTTCGTCATCAATGGCGACGGTTCGCTGGCCGTGCAGATGCGCGACTGGGAAGAGCAGGTCGTCGAGACGAAGTGGACCAAGATCGCGCGCGGCTGGAACTGCAACCGGGGCGAGCTGGAACCACTGACCGACCAGGCGGAGGAAACCTGGTGCGCCATGGTCCTCGCCCTGCATGACTATGTGGACAAAAACCGCTTCCCCGGCGTGGTGCTGGGCCTTTCGGGCGGGATCGATTCCGCCGTCTGCGCCGCCATCGCGGTGGATGCGCTGGGGGCGGACCGGGTGTGGTGCGTCATGCTGCCCAGCCGCTTCACCAGCCAGGAAAGCCTCGACGATGCGAAGGCCTGTGCCGAGGCGCTGGGCTGCCGCTATTCGATCATTCCGATCCAGCCCGCCGTCGAAGGATTCGACGCGATGCTGGAGGAAAGCTTCGCCGATGCGCAGGTGGATATCACCGAGGAGAATTTGCAATCGCGCATCCGCGGCGTGACGCTGATGGCGCTGTCCAATAAATTCGGGCCGATGCTGGTGACCACCGGCAACAAGAGCGAGATGAGCGTGGGCTATGCCACGATCTATGGCGACATGGCCGGCGGCTACAACCCGCTGAAGGATGCCTACAAGATGACCGTGTTCGGCGTCGCCAAATGGCGCAACACGGCAGTGCCGCGCATCGGGCTGGGCCCGGCGGGCGAAGTGATCCCGCAGCGGATCATCGACAAGCCGCCCAGCGCGGAATTGCGCCCCGACCAGAAGGACGAGGATTCGTTGCCGCCCTATCCGGTACTGGACCGCATCCTGATGGGGCTGGTGGAGCATGAGAAGAGCGTGGACCAGCTTGCCGCCGAAGGGCTGGACCGCGCTACGGTGGAACGGATCGAGCATCTGCTGAACATCGCGGAATACAAGCGCCGCCAGGCCCCGCCGGGCGTGAAGCTGGGCATGCGCAATTTCGGGCGCGACCGGCGCTATCCGATCACGCATAAGTTCCGCAGCAAGTGAGGCTGGCGATGCGGCCCGGCAGTGCCTTCGCCTTCGCCGCCCTGCTCGGCCTTGCCGCCTGCCAGCCCGGCCCGGCGCCCGAGCCTGCTTCGGAGAGCGCTGACGAAAGTGCCCCGGAACGCGCCCCCGAAAGCACTGGCGATGCGCGCGTGCGGGTGGGGCCGATCACCAGTGCGGAAGAGCTTGAGGGCATCTATCGCGTGGCGGATATCGAAGGCATCGATATGGCGGCGCTGGACAGAGGGCTGGCGGTCGAGATTACCCGCGACCGGATCGACGTGCTGGAAAGCTGCGTCAGTTCCGACTGGGCCTATCGCTTCGAAGGGCAGCAACTGATCACCAGCACCATTGAAGACCCCACCTGCCGCCGCGCCGTGTTCCCCGAAGAAGCGGCCATCATGCGCGCTTTCACTGGCGCAAGCCGCGTCAGCCGCACGGCGGCGAACGGAATCCTGTTCGAAGGCAGTGGCGGCAGCGTCACGCTGTTCTCGCAATAGGCGGCCATAGGCGCTAAGCGCCGCGCATGACCGTCACCACCCGTTTCGCCCCGTCGCCCACCGGGCGGCTGCATGTCGGCAATATCCGCACCGCACTCCATAATTGGATGCTGGCGAAGAAGCATGGCGGGCGCTTCCTGCTGCGCATCGACGATACGGACGGGGAGCGCAGCAAAGAGGAATATGTCGAGGCGATCCGCGCCGATCTGGCCTGGCTGGGGCTGGAGCCTGAAGGGGAGGAACGCCAGTCCGAACGCTTCCAGCTCTATCAGATGCAGTTCAACTATCTGGTCGACGAGGGCCGGCTCTATCGCTGCTACGAAACCGCGCAGGAACTGGAACTGAAGCGCAAGGTGCTGCTGGGGCGCGGCCTGCCGCCGATCTATGACCGGGCGGCTCTGGCGCTGACCGAGGCGGACCATGCGGACTATGCCGCCAGGGGCATCGCCCCGCACTGGCGCTTCAAGCTGGACCATTCCGCCGCCATCGAATGGGAAGATGGCATTCGCGGGCCCCAGCATTTCGACCCGGCCCAGCTTTCCGACCCCGTGGTGCGTCGCGCGGATGGATCCTGGCTCTACATGCTGCCCAGCGCGATCGACGATATCGAAATGGGCGTGACCGACGTGCTGCGCGGGGAGGATCATGTCTCTAACACCGCGTTGCAGATCCAGATGTTCGCCGCGCTGGGTGCCGGGCATCCCCGCTTCGCGCATGAGGCGCTGCTGGTGGGGAGCGAGGGCAAATTGTCCAAGCGGCTCGGCTCGCTGGGCGCGGATGCCTTCCGCGAGCGCGGGATCGAGGCGGCGGCTCTGGTGGCGCTCCTCGCCCGGCTGGGCACTTCGCAGCCAGTGGAGCCGATTGCCGATCGCGCCGCGCTGATCGAGAGCTTCGACCTTACGACATTCGGCCGCGCGCCTGCCCGTTTCGACGATGTGGAACTGGAACGGGTGAATGCCGGGATCGTCCACCAGCTCGGCTATGCCGATGTGCAGGATCGCCTGCCCGCCGTCATGGGCGAGGATGCGTGGCTGGCCATCCGCCCGAACCTTACCCACGTGGGCGAGGCGGCGGATTGGTGGCAGGTCGTCACTGGCCCTATCGAGGCGGCGGAGTTCTCGGACGAAGACCGCGCGTTCCTCGCCGAAGCTGCGCGCCTGCTGGCGTGGAGCGAAGACCCGTGGCCCGCGCTGACCGGCGCGCTGAAGGATGCGACCGGGCGCAAGGGCAAGCCGCTGTTCCACCCGCTGCGCCTTGCGCTGACCGGCCGCGATTCCGGGCCGGACATGAAGGCGCTGTTGCCCCTGATCGGGGAAGCCGAAGCTCGCGCCCGGCTGGAACGGGCCGCGCAGGGGTAAGGCGGCAAGCGGGCCATGCCGGGGATCGTCCAGCTCGGGCCACTGGTGATGGCCAGCGACCGGCTGCTGGCGCTGGCCCTGATCATGGCCTTCCTGTTCGGATTCGACCGGATCGCCGCACGCCATGGCCTGCCGACCAGGACCGGCGGGCTGGCGCTGGCGGTGGGTATTGTCGCCGCGCGGCTGGCCTATGTCCTCACTCACACCGATGCCTTTGCCCGGGATTGGGCGTCTGCCTTCGCGCTCTGGCAGGGTGGGTTCACGGGCTGGGCGGGGTTCCTGGGTGCCGGCGCCGTGATCGCTTGGCGAGTGAAGCCGCGGCCCGCGCTGCTGGGTTCGCTGGCGATGCTGGCCGCGATTGCCGCGCTGTGGTTCGCCGGATCGGCCCTGCTGCGCCCGGCGCCTCGACCGATGCCGGAACTGCCGCAACTGGCCGATCTGCAGGGCCGGGTTTTCTTGCCCAAGCAGCTGGAAGGCAGGCCCTATGTGGTCAATCTGTGGGCCACATGGTGCCCGCCCTGCCGCCGCGAGCTGCCGATGCTGGCGGATGAGGCGGGGCGCGCGCAGGTGCCGATCCTGCTGGTCAGCCAGGGCGAGGATAGCCGCATCGTGAACGCCTATCTGGCGCGTCAGGGCATCGAGAGTGACGCCGTGCTGCTGGACCACGCCTCCGGCCTGTCCCGCGCGCTGGACAGCACTGCCTTGCCCACCACTTTCTTCGTGGATGGGCAGGGCCGGATCGTGGAAAGCCATGTGGGCGAGCTATCCCGCGCGGCACTGGCCGACGGGATAGCTCGCATCGCGGATTAGGGCGGATTAGCGCGGATCAGGGCGTCAGAACCCAGCCTGCCAGACCGGCCGCCAGCACCAGCACGGGCGTGACCCATCTGCCCTTGAGCAGCCAGATACCCGCCACGCCGCCCGCGAAGATCGCCAGCGCGGCGGGCAGGTTCGTGATCCGTTGCGCGGTGGCCCAGCCCAGCTGGACCAGCGTTGCGGCGATGATCCCCACCACGCCTGCGGCCACGCCGTTCAGCAGATGGTGCAGCGCCGGGTTCTCCACCACTGCTTCCAGCCGTTCGAACAGGATCATGGAAAAGGCGAAGGCGGGCAGGAACATCCCCGCCGTGGCAGCCAGTGCACCCACGGGCCCACCGGCGACATAGCCCGCGAAAGTGGCGAAGATGACCAGCGGCGCGGGCAGCACGCCCGCCAGCGCCACCCCATCGAGGAAACTGGCATCGGACAGCCAGCCGCGCCCCACTGTGTCGGCCCGCAGATAGGGAATGGCGGTATAGGCGCCGCCGAAGGTCAGCAGCCCGCCCTTTAGCCCGGCGATGAACAGGGCAAGGGCGGTGGGCGGCCCGGCATTGGCGTGAACGGTGACGACTCCGGCCGTTTCGGGCGAATGGAGCAGCCAGCCGAGCACTGCCGCTATCGCAAGCACCAGCCCTGCAAGTGCTTTCCGGCCGGCCAGGGCACAGGCGAGGCCGGAGGCCGCCAGCGGTATCCAGAACGGCACTCCCAGCAAGGTGGCGCCGAAGCTGGCGATGGCCAGCGCCCACAGCAGCCGGTCTTCGAGAATATGCCCGCCGATCCGGTGCACGGCGCGCAGGATGATCGCCAGCACCACGATCTGCACCCCGAACAGGGCCGTGGCGGTGGCCGGGTGGGACACGACCCATTCGGTGTAGAACCAGCCCGCCGCCAGCATCAGGATCAGGCCCGGCAGCATGAAGCCCAGCCCGGCCAGCAACCCGCCGATGCGCCCGCGCGCCATCATGCCCATATGCACGCACAGCTCATGCGCTTCCGGGCCGGGCAATATCTGCATCACCGCCAGCAGGCGATTGAAGCGGGCGGGGGCGATCCAGCGTTCTTCCTCCACCAGCGCGTGGCGGATCATCGCGATCTGTGCGACCGGCCCGCCGAATGCGAGGCAGCCGAAGCGCAGGAACTTGCCGAAAAGCTGCGGCAGAGTGAGGCGAGGGGGCATGGGGTCAGGCATCGTCATGTCAAATACGCTCCGTGCCGCAGGCGCGGCTATAGGAGCGGAACTTGGACGAATGACCGTCTGAACGGGCGTCCGCATTGCCCGTGCGGATTTTCTAGCCGGATCGGGCACGCCGGAAAAGAGGGCAGTGGTTTTCCCTGCCTATAAACGGGCGCCTGTCTGGTTGGGCAGGGGCTGGCCGAACAGGGGGCCTGTGTTTAACAGCGTGGGGATGGAGGACCTCTTTTCCGACAAGTCGATCCGCGATCGGGCCATGAACCGCGAGGAAATCCGGGCTTTGAAGGGGTCGCAGACCTTGATCGGCTGCGATCTGGAAGAAGCGGACCTGTCGCGCCTCGACCTTTCGGGATGGACGTTCCGGCAATGCAACCTGCGCCGGACCGACTTCAGCGGCGCCAGGGTTGATCGCACCAGCTGGCAATCCTGCCGCGGGGCCTTTGCCAGTCTTGTGGGATGCGATCTGTCCGAAGCCTCGTTCGCGGCCTGCGATTTCAACAATGCCTCGATGAAGCGCAGCACGCTCGAGGGTGCGCGGTTCGTCGGCTGCAAGCTCACCGGTGCGGATTTCTCCGAAGTGAAGGCCATCGATCTCCATTTCTCGGAGACACTGCTGGTCAATGCCAGATTGACGGGTCGCTCGTTCAGGAAGGCCAGCCTCCTGCGGGTCGACTTCTCGCAGGCCGACCTGCGCAAATGCGATTTCCGGATGGCGACCTTCGAGGATTGCAGCCTGCGCGAGGCAGTGCTGGACGGGGCGGGTTTCGAAGGCGCGGACCTGCGCGGGGCCGATCTCGGCGGTGTGCGGCTGGGGGATGCGTCCCGTTTTCGCGGCGCCACGATTTCGCGCGAACAGGCCGCGCAGCTCCTCAGCGAGGTTGGCCTGAAGGTCCGCTAGGGTGTGCGGAAGGCTACCGTTTTGCGCGGAGGAGTTTCACCGGCTGCCCGGTGAAACCCTCATTCCCCGTGGCGTTCCAGCTCGTCGCCGGTCAGGCGCACGACGTGGAGCAGGTTGGTGGAGCCAGGCGTGCCGAAGGGGACGCCGGCCAGCATCACCAGCCGCGATCCCGCTTCGCCCATGCCGTGGCGCAGGGCCATGCGCTTGCCCTTGGCCACCATCTCCTCGAAACTGCCGATATCGCGCGTGGCCACTGCATGAGTGCCCCACAGCAGCGCCATCCGGCGTGCGGTCTTGAGCGAGGGGGTCAGCACCATCACCGGTACCGAAGGCCGCTCACGCGAGACGCGGCGGGCAGTGGAGCCCGATCCGGTGAACACCACTACGGCCGAAATCGGCATGGTCTCGGCAATGGTCATGCAGGCGTGGGACAGGGCATCCGCCGTGGTCGGATCGGGCCGCGTGTCATGCATGCGGATGCGCGTGCGATAGCTGGCATCGGCTTCGATCTTGGCGGCGATGCGGTCCATCATCGTCACTGCCTCTTCCGGCCACTGGCCCGCGGCGGTTTCGGCCGAGAGCATCACGGCGTCCGCCCCGTCATAGACCGCATTGGCCACGTCGGACACTTCGGCGCGCGTGGGGGTCGGGTTCTCGATCATGGATTCGAGCATCTGCGTCGCCACGATCACCGGCTTGCCCTGATTGCGCGCGCAGCTGACAATCTGCTTCTGCAGCGGGGGCACGTCTTCCGGGTTCAGTTCCACGCCCAGATCGCCGCGCGCTACCATCACGGCGTCGGACAGTTCGATGATTTCGTCCAGCCGGTCGATCGCGGCGGGCTTTTCGATCTTGGCGCAGAGCGCGCCATGCCCGGCCATGAGCTTGCGCGCTTCGGCCACGTCTTCCGGCCGCTGGACGAAGGACAGGGCGATCCAGTCCGCCCCGTGCTTCACGGCGAAGGCCAGGTCCTTGCGGTCCTTCTCCGTCAGGGCGGGAACGGGCACCACAGCATCGGGCACGTTCACGCCCTTGCGGTCGGAAATCACGCCGCCCACTTCGGCGCTGGTGAGAATCTCGTTCTCGTCGGCCCGGATCACGCGCAGGCGGATCTTGCCGTCGTCGATCAGCAGGCGCTGGCCCTTTTCGAGGATGCCGAACAGTTCCGGATGCGGCAGGCAGACGCGGTTTTCGTCGCCCGGCTCGGGGTTGCGGTCCAGCGTGAAGTGGCTGCCATGGCGGATCACCACCCGGTCGCCCTTGCGGAAAGTGCCCACGCGCAGTTTCGGCCCCTGCAGGTCGCACAGGATCGCGATGGGGTGGGCCAGTTCCTTCTCCAGCGCACGGATCGCCTTGATCGTTTCCTCATGCGTGGCATGGTCGCCATGGCTCATGTTCACGCGGAACGCATCCGCGCCTGCCTGCACCAGACGCCGGAGCATGTCCGGATCGCGGCTGGCCGGGCCGATCGTGGCGAGGATCTTGACCTTGCGGTTGCGGGGCTTGAGCTTGGGCTGTTCGAATTTTGCCATGGGACGGTGCCTATGTCAGAGGCACGGGACATTACAACTACAGCTTTGCGGGAAATATTGATGACCGACGCAACCGATCCGCTCGACACCCTGCCCGATGACGTGGCCGCCGCCGCCTTCCGCCGTCTGGTGCGCCATCTGCGCAAGCGCCACGATGCCCAGAATATCGACCTGATGGGGCTTTCCGGCTTCTGCCGCAATTGCCTGGCCGACTGGATCAACGATGCCGGTGCGGGCCTGTCCAAGCCCGATGCGCGCGCCCTGATCCACGGCATGCCGATGGAAGAATGGAAGGCGAAGTACCAGACCGAGGCGACGCCCGAGCAGATGGCGCGGATGGAAGAGAGCCTGAAGAAGAACGGCGGGACGCACTGAGCCGGTCGGCGGATCTTTCCCATTCTGGGGAGGAATCGGCCAAGCCGCCTTCACCCCTCCGGCGCCGCTCGCTATCAGCGCGGCAACCGATTCTCATTCCAACGGAGCCCCACACAGATGGCCGAAACCACCGATGATCGCCTGCGCCTGCTGATCGAGCGCGTCGAGCGCCTGGAAGAAGAAAAGAAGGGCATCTCCGACGACATCCGCGACGTCTACGCGGAAGCCAAGGCCGTGGGTTACGACGTCAAGATCATGCGCCAGATCGTGCGCCTGCGTAAGATGAAGCCGGACGATCGCCGCGAGATGGACCTTGTGCTGGATACCTATCGCAGCGCGCTGGGCCTCGACTGATCGATCAGCTTGCCAACAGCGCCACCGTCAGGGCGGCGCTGTTGGACAGGGCGTGGGCCAGCATGGCCGCCACCAGCCCGATCCGCATGCGGATGAAGCCCAGCACCAGCCCGGCCCATAATTGCGGCAGCACCAGCGGCAGGGCGAGCGCGGAGAAGCTGGGATAATTGGCCATGTGCACCAGCGCGAAGCCCGCCGCGCCGAGATAGAAGATCGCCGGGAAGCCCGCGTCGAACCAGCCGGGCGTGCGTTGCTTCCTCAGGAAGAACCAGCCGATCGGCATGGCGATCAGCAGGGCAAGAAAGCCCGCCCCTACCGCAACCGGATTCAACCCCTGCGTGCTGCCATAAAGCAGCGCGGCAATGACAAGCGCGCAGGCGAGCAGCCACAGCGCGCGGATGCGGCCGGTCAGCCAGCCGCGGAACAGCATTTCCTCCAGAATCGGCGCGGCCAGTATCACCACCGGGATCATCACCCGCGGCTCCAGCTTGCCGAAGGCGTCGGGCGCGGGCAGGTCGAACAGGCTCTGCCACAGGCCCAGCACGGGCAGCAGCACCAGCAGCAGGCCTGCCACCATCAATGCGGTCAGCACCGCCAGCCGCCGCAGCGCGCCGGGCGCGCGCAGGCCGGTCGGGTCCAGCCGGTGCGGATTGCGCAGCCAGCCCCCCAACTCGCGCAGCATGGTGATGGGCGGGGGATAGGTCGTGTCGGCCGTCACAGGAAATACTCCATCGCCAATGGCTTGGCAGGCGCGAGCGCCGCGTTATCTTCCTCGCATCAATGGCATGTGGGAGTAAACAAAGATGGCAGGCCCCTGGGAGAGTTCGCGCGAGCAAGGGATGATCGTCACCACCACTGCCCTGGTGGAAGGACGTCCGGTAAAGGAATATCTCGGCATCGTGACCGGCGAAGTGATCGTGGGCGCCAATATCTTCCGCGATCTGTTTGCCTCCATCACCGACATCGTCGGCGGGCGTTCCGGCAAATATGAGGAAGTGCTGAGCCGCGCGCGGGACGAGGCGATCGAGGAAATGAAGCAGCAGGCCCTGCAACGCGGCGGCAATGCGGTTGTGGGCGTGGACCTCGATTACGAAGTGCTGGGCTCCAACGGATCGATGCTGATGGTCAGCGCCAGCGGCACGGCGGTGTTGCTCTGACGATCAGCTAAGCCGACAAGTAAAGCGCGCAAGTAAAGCTCACTCATTGCCGCGCGCGCGCCTGTAAGCTAGGAGCGCGCCCACACGGGATTCCGCCCGCCGGAGTCCGCAAGAACACAGACTTCCGAAGGTTCCCATGGCAGGCCATTCCAAATTCAAGAACATCATGCACCGCAAGGGCGCGCAGGATAAGAAGCGCTCCGCGATGTTTTCCAAGCTCAGCCGCGAAATCACTGTCGCGGCCAAGATGGGCATGCCCGATCCGGACATGAACCCGCGCCTGCGCGCCGCCGTCAACGCGGCCAAGGCCCAGTCCATGCCCAAGGACAATATCCAGCGCGCCATCGACAAGGCGAGCAAGGGCGATGGCGAGAATTACGAAGAAGTGCGGTATGAGGGCTATGGCCCGGGCGGCGTTGCCCTGATCGTCGAGGCGCTGACCGACAATCGCAACCGCACCGCCACCAATGTGCGCACGGCCTTCTCGAAGAATGGCGGCAATCTCGGCGCTTCGGGCGCAGTGAGCCACGGCTTCGAACGGCTGGGCCTGATCGAATATCCCGGCAAGGTGGGTGACGAGGAAAAGGTGCTGGAAGCCGCGATCGAAGCGGGCGCCGACGATGTCGAGAGCGACGAGGACAGCCACTCGATCTGGGTGTCGGTCGATTCGCTGCACGAAGTCGCGCGCGAGCTGGAAAAGGTCCTCGGCGAAGCCGAAGGCGTGAAGCTGGCGTGGAAGCCCAGCCTCAAGACCGAGGTGGACGAAGGCACTGCCGCGACCCTGCTCAAGCTGATCGACACGCTGGACGACGACGACGACGTCCAGACCGTGTGGGGCAATTACGAAATTCCCGACGACGTGATGGAAAAGCTGGGCTGATGTGGGGACTGGTCGCCAAGGCGCTGCTTTCCGGCGCCTTGATCGCGGCCATTTCCGAGATCGGCAAGCGCCTGCCGGCCTTTGCCGCGCTGGTAGCTTCCCTGCCGCTCGTCTCGATCCTGGGCATGATCCTGCTGTGGCGGGAACGGCCCGATGCGGAGAACATGGCAGTGCATTCGGCGGCGACCTTCTGGTACGTGCTGCCCTCGCTGCCCATGTTTCTGCTGATCCCGGCCATGCTGCGCGCCGGGCTGCCCTTCTGGCTTTCGCTGCTGGCGGGCTGCGTACTCACCATTGCGCTTTACGGGGCGCTGATGGCGCTTGCCCCGCGCCTTGGCCTGCGGCTCTAGCATGCTGATCCTTGGCCTCGATCCTTCGCTCACCTGCACCGGCTGGGGCGTGGTGCGCAGCGAAGGCTCGCGCCTCAGCCACATCGCCAATGGCCAGATTGCCACCGATGCCAAGGCGCCCTTGCCCGAACGGCTGCTCCACCTGCACGATGCCGTCAGTGCGGTGATCGCCACCTATGCGCCGGACAGGGCGGCAGTGGAGGAGATCTTCGTCAACAAGAACCCGCAATCCACCCTGAAGCTGGCCCATGCGCGCGGCGCCATTCTGGCCGCCTGCGCGCGCGGATCGATCCCCGTGGCCGAACACGCCACAAGGCTGGTGAAGAAGGCCGTGGTCGGCACGGGCGCGGCGGAGAAGCATCAGGTGCAGGCCATGCTCAAGGTGCTGCTGCCCGGCGCGAAAGTGGCGGGCGCCGATGCGGCGGACGCGCTGGCCGTGGCGATTGCCGATGCGCATCTTGGGGGAGGGCGCTGATGTATCTCAATGTGTTCCGCAGCCGCAAAAGCGCGGACATGGACGCCGAAGCCTATGCCGAGGATTCCGCGCGGATGGAGGCGCTGGCGCGCCAGCAGCCCGGCTTCATCGCCTATCGCAGCTATCGCGCCGAGGATGGTGAAACCCTCTCCATGTCCGAATGGGAGAGCGAGGATCACGCCCGCGCCTGGGCCCGCCACGCGGAACACGCCATGGTGCAGGGCCGGGGCCGTGCGGATTATTACGAGAGCTACACCGTCTATTCCTGCCCCGATCCGCGCGTGCGCCATTTCGCGCGCGAAGGCTGAGCGATAAGGCGCGCAGGATCACAATTCCGATATTCGAGGCCTGATATGACGATCCACTTCTACGGCATTCCCAATTGCGACACGGTGAAGAAGGCGCGCACATGGCTCGACGGACAGGGGATCGCCTACACCTTCCATGACTACAAGAAGGAAGGGGGCGATGCCGCGAAGCTGGAAGGCTGGGCGGGGATCGTAGGCTGGGAAAAGCTGCTGAACCGCGCCGGTACGACCTTCCGCAAGCTGCCGGACGAGGCGAAGCAGGATCTCGATACGGCCAAGGCGGTGGCGCTGATGGTGGAGCAGCCCAGCATGATCAAGCGCCCGGTGGTGGAATATTCCGGCGGGCTGTTGGTGGGTTTCAAGGCGGATGAATGGGCGGCTGCGCTAGGGTGAGGCCGCCGGCCGCGTCATCCCGGCGAAAGCCGGGATCGCTGGCGGCTAGGGGCGGCTTCCATGTCTGGGCCGTCGAGGTGTTATGCAGAACGACAGCTGCGCTCTGCCATGACCAATGGAAAACAAGGGCAGCGATCCCGGCTTTCGCCGGGATGACGAGTTGAGGGGCGCCTTCCCCGCCCCTCAGCTCAGATAATAATTCCGCGCCCCCAGCGGTTCGGGCGGTTCCTCGCCCAGATGGGGGGCGAGGCTGATTTCAACCGCGCGGCAGATCGCATCCAGCGGCAGGGCGTTGGGCGTAGTGCCGAAGGGGTGGCTGAGGTCTTCGGTCACTTCGGCAAGGCCGAGGAAGACATAGCCCACGATGCCCACGAAAACCGGCGTCATCCAGCCTGCGGTGCCGACCAGCGCCAGTGGCAGCAGCAGGCAATAGACATAGGTCGTGCGGTAGATCAGCAGGGAATAGACGTAAGGCAGCGGCGTATTGGCGATCCGCTCGCACCCGGCCTGTTGCAGGGCGATATTGGCGAGGCGCTCCTGCAGGGCCTTGGCGCCGAAGCCGTCCATTGCCCCTTGCCGCAGGGCATCGCCCAGATCGGCGGAGATCGCATCCAGCGCGGCGCAGGGCGGGTGGGGGGCATCGGCCAGAACGCCGCCGAATTCCCTTGCCCGTTCGTCATCCTTCAGCTTGCGCAGATTGGCGCGGTGCAGGTGAATGAAGGCACGTGCGGCGCGGATGATGCGGCGCTGGCGTTCCTCGCCCTGCACGAACAGCTGCACTTCGCGCGCCAGGCTGCGCATGTCGGCCAGCAGCCCGCCCCACAGCTTGCGCCCTTCCCACCAGCGGTCATAGGCGGCGTTGTTGCGGAAGCCGAGAAACAGCGAGAGCGCGATACCGAACACGGTAAAGCCCACGGCCTCGATCTGCGGGAAGGCGGCATAGCGGTGGTGCAGCAGCACCATCCCGGCCGAAAATGCCATCAGGCCGAAGATGCGCGGCGCGATCAGCGGCACGATGGAGCCGCGCACGGCGAAGGCCAGTTCCAGCCAGCTCGGCTTGTCGCGCAGGATCATCGTGGGGCTCCCGACATCGCGTTCAGACCGCCCGCGCAGTGACGATGTAATTGAGCGAGAGATCGCCCGACAAATGCAGGCCCTTCATTGGCGAGAAGGAAATACCGCGCGGCTCGCCCATGGTGAGCCCGGCATCGGCGAGCAACTCGCCCAATTCGTCGGGAGTGATGAAATCTTCCCAATGATGGGTGCCCTTGGGAATCAGTCCGACGCCTTCGGCCGCGCTGACCATCAGCAATTGCGATTGCGGCGTGCGGTTGGGAGTGGAGAGCACCATCAGTGCGCCATCCGCCATCCGCTCGGCCAGCTGGCGCACGAACAGCGCCTTGTCCGCCACATGCTCGATCACTTCCATCGCGGTGACGAGGTCGAATTGCCCAAGCCCCAGCGCGCCCAATTCGCCATGGCGATAATCGATCGCCAGCCCGCCGCCCGCCGCATGGGCCTGCGCCGCCGCGATGTTCTGGGCCGCCGCGTCCACGCCCGTGACTGCCGCACCCAGCCGTGCGAGCGGTTCGGCCAGCAGGCCCGCGCCGCAGCCCACATCCAGTGCGCTGCGCCCGGTCAGCGGCTTGAGCGAGGCGGGATCGGCGCCCCAATGCTGGTTCACGGCCTCCCGCAAAAAGCCCAGCCGCACGGGGTTGAGCTTGTGCAGCATGGCGGACGATCCCTTGGGGTTCCACCAGTCCGCCGCCAGCGCGCCGAAATGCTCGGCTTCTTCGGGGCGGATCGTTGCAGATGCGACAGTTGCATTAGGCATGCTGCCCTCCTAACAGCGCGCCAGACCTGATTCCAGCGTGCAGGAGCAAGAACGACTTGGCCCGGATCGTGATGAAATTCGGCGGCACCTCGATGGCGGGGACGGAACGTATCCGTCGCGTCGCCAATATCGTGCGCCGTCAGCAGGCCGCGGGGCATGAAGTCGCCGTGGTGGTTTCCGCCATGGCGGGCGAAACCGATCGCCTGGTGAACTTCTGCCGCGAGGCGAACCCGCTTTACGACCCCGCGGAATATGACGTGGTGGTCGCTTCGGGCGAACAGGTCACGTCGGGCCTGCTCGCGCTCACGTTGCAGGCCATGGGCTGCAAGGCGCGCAGCTGGCTGGGTTGGCAGCTGCCGATCCATACGGACGATGCCCATGCCAAGGCCCGGATCGAGGATATCGATTCCGCCGCCCTGTTGGCCAGCATGGCCGCGGGCGAGATCGCGGTGATCCCCGGCTTCCAGGGCCTGTCGCCCGCCAATCGCGTGACCACTCTGGGCCGTGGCGGCTCGGATACTTCGGCAGTGGCCGTGGCTGCGGCAGTCAATGCCGATCGCTGCGACATCTATACCGACGTGGACGGCGTCTACACCACCGATCCGCGCATCGTGGCCAAGGCGCGCAAGCTCAGCCACGTGACTTACGAAGAAATGCTCGAACTGGCCTCGGTCGGCTCGAAAGTGCTGCAAACCCGCTCGGTCAGCCTCGCCATGAAGGAGAAGGTCCGGGTGCAGGTGCTCTCGTCCTTCATCGACGACGATGCGCCGGCTGCCGACACGCTCCCCGGAACGATGATCGTCAGCGATGAGGAACTCGAAGGACTGGACATGGAACGTCAGCTGATCACCGGCATCGCCGCCGACAAGAACGAAGCGAAGGTGACCCTTACCCGCATCGCGGACCGCCCCGGCGCGGTGGCCACGGTGTTCGAACCGCTTGCCGCCAACAACATCAATGTCGACATGATTATCCAGAATGTCGCCAAGGATAAGGGCGAGACGGACGTGACCTTCACTGTCCCCAAGGCCGACCTGCTGCGCACTCAGGCGCTGCTGGAAGAGAACAAGGACAAGATCGGCTTCTTCCGCATGATCAGCGACGACAAGGTCGCCAAGGTCAGCGTCGTGGGTGTCGGCATGCGCAGCCATGCAGGCGTTGCTAGCACCATGTTCAAGGCGCTGGCCGATCGCGGGATCAACATCCAGGCGATCTCCACCAGCGAGATCAAGGTCAGCGTGCTGATCGACGAGGACGAGACCGAACTGGCCGTCCGCGTGCTGCACACTGCCTATGATCTGGACGCGAAGGACGAAGCGGCCTGATCAGCCGCGCTTGGGTTTGGGCCTTCTGAACCAGAAGGTCCAAACCGCGAAGCTGCCCAGGATTGCCATGGCGAGGCCGGAGAAGGTCATCAGCAGGCGATAGGGCAGCCCGCCTACCTTGGCCGCGTGGAGCGGGTAGGAGGCGTTGAAAGCCTGCGCACCGGCCGACAGGGCCAGCGCATCGCGCGCATAAAGCAGGCGCCCGTCCGCGGCATCGAACCACAGGGTCGAACGCCCATTGGGCAACCATTCCGCCGCACGCTTCATGCGGATGGTGATCGGCCTGCCGGGCTTGCCCGCTTCAGGCACATCGGGAAACGAAAGGATGCGGATCTGCGCATCCGGGAAGCGCGCATGGGCCGTCAGGACCAGCGCCCGCACATCCAGATTTGCCGAACGCGGGCCACTTTCCAGTTCGGGCTGCTTGAAGGCAGCAGCAATCGAGCCATAGCCGGAGAAGGGCGCCACGACCACTTCGGCCACCGGGCGGAACAGCAGCATCGACCCGGTGAGCGCCGAAAGCAGCAGCAAGGGCGCGGCCACGATCCCCAGATCGCGATGCTGCATCACGATGGCGGGGCGGCTCATCCGCTTGGGCCAGAGGCGGAACTTGAAAGTCTTGCGGGTGCGCCACCACATAATCGCGCCGGTGATCACGAACAGCACCGCGCACAGGCCCGCTATGCCCGAAACCCATTCCCCGACATCGCCGGTGAAGAGATGGTGGTGCAGGTCGAACAGCCAGACTTCGGGCCGTTCCCACTGGCTGGACCAGCGCGTCACCAGATTGCCGGACTGGTCGTAATAGGCGGCTCCGTCCGGCAGGCGTAGCTGGTGCAGGCCGAAACGGTCGCTGGCATAGATGATGCTCTCGGCCTCAGGCTCGGCAGCGAGTATCCTGGCCGTGGTATCGGCAATCGCTGCGGCATCGGCCACGCGCGCGTCGCCGGCATGGGGCAGCGCGATCCATTCCTCCTTATGGACGAGGATCGCGCCGGTCAGCCCCAGCACAGCCAGCACCAACCCGACAATGCCGCCCGCCCAGCGATGGACGAGGTCGATTATCCGCATCATCTTCTATGCCCCGCTTCAGGCCGGCGTGCGGCTCAGAACCGGGCGTCCCATGCGAGCGTGAAGGTGCGGCCCCGACCGGCGAAATAGGCCAGATTGTCGGTCGGCAGGCGAGTGTCGCTGCTGTAATCGATGTAGAACTGGTCGAACAGGTTCTGCACCGCCAGCGTCACGCCGCCGAACCCCGTGTCGTAACGGATGCTGGCATCGGTGACGTTATAGCCGCCGAAATTGTTGCGCACGTCGGGCACGGGCTTGCCGGCATCGGCATCGAAGCTGCGCTTGAGATAGAACTGCGTCTGCACCCGAGCCGAGATCGGCCCGGCGCTGTAGCTGGCGGCCAGATTCACGCGGTCGGGCGAGATATTGGTGCCGTCCAGATCGGTATCGACAATGCCGTCGGGATTGGCGCTGTCGCTGTCATAGCGGCCCTTGATCCGGGCATAGCCGGCGGACAGGCGCAGCCCGTCCGTGGGCGTGACAGCCAGGTTCAGTTCCAGCCCTTCGATTTCCACTCGCTGGCGCTGCACGTCGAAGATGCCGTTGCCTGCGGCGATCAGCAGCTGGCCCTTGTCGCTGGATGACCAGAAATAGGTCGCGCTGGCATCCACGATCCCGCGCTTGGCCTCGATGCCCACTTCGCGATTGTTGGAAACCACCGGGCTGATGTCGAGGTAATCGTCCATGTCGACGCCGGGCACCTTCACCGCGCGGGTGATGCGGCCGATGTCGGGCACAGTGAAGCCTTCGGCATAGCTGGCATAGGCGCGGATGCCCGCCCAAGGCTCCACGATCACGCCGCCATTGACCAGCAAATCCTCGAAAGTCGGCTTGCCGCCGGAAACCGCCACGCCGCCGAAAGTCGCCGGGTTGGGCGGGTTGCCGGTGGCAGTGGTGGAAGCCAGCGTGTGATAATCGTCGATCTTGATCTGGACGTTTTCGTAACGCACGCCGCCCGCCAGGCGCAGCACATCGTCGAACAGGCCGAGATTGAACTGGGCGAAGGGCGCGATGCTGCGGAAGTCGCTTGGCGGCACCCAGACGCGGTCGGTCGCGATCAGGCGCTGCTCGGTCTTGTCGGTCATGATGTCGAGGCCGACGGTTGCGGTCAGTGCCTCGATGCCGGGGATCGCCCGTTCATAGCTGAATTTCGCGCCCAGCTTGCGGCTGCGGTTCTCCGACTGGTCGAACAGGGTGCCGATGGGGGCAATCGCCGGGTCCTGGAAGGTCGCGATCGGATTGGGCTCGCCGCCGAACGTGTCGTAAGTGCGGTTGAAGAAGACCTGGCTGATGAAATTGCCGCCGCCCAGATCGCTATCGGTGTAGGACAGGGCGATGCTTTCCGCCTGGTTCGCGGCGGGAATGCCCGGCGGGTCGCCGCGCACGGCGCTGGTGGGCAGGCCAGTGTTGCGATTGCCGGCGAGCGGAATGAAATCGCCGTCGCCATCCAGTTCGAAGCGGCTGGCGATCAGGTCCAGCCTGCCGCTGCTGCCCACTTCGTAACCGAGCCGCGCGAAGAGCGAGACAGTCTGCGAATCCTGCGTTTCGCCCTGCGTCAGGTTGATGCCCGCGCGGCGGCCTTCGCCGTCGTAGAACACGCCGCGCTTTTCATAGGCCGCGCCGAAAGTCGCATCGAAGGCGCCGGCCTTGTACTGGACGAGACCGGCCAGCTTGCCGCCGAAGCCGTCGCCATTGAAATCGTCGCTCGCCGTGCCTTGCACCAGCACGCGCCCGCTCACGCCTTCCTCGCGCGGGGCGCCGACCGTCACCTGATTGACGATGCCGCCCGTGCCGCCGATGCCCTGCAGCGCGTTGGAGCCGAAGATCACTTCCACCCGGTCGACGAAGAAGGCGTCGATAGTGAAGCCGTCGCGGCTGCCGTCGCGCATCGGGGTCGATTGCGGAATGCCGTTGATGGCATAGAGCGGCGAGCGGCCGCGCAGGGTCTCGCCCGCGCCGGAGAGCTTCTGGCGGGTGGGGGAGAAGGACGGCAGCAGGTTCGCCACTGCGTCGGTCACCGAACCGGCGATGACGACCTGCTGGCTCAGTTCCTCCTCGTCGATCACGTCGATGGTCAGCGGCAGGGCATTGGCCGGCAGGATCGTGCGGGCGGCCGTGACGACGATGGGTTTTTCGATGGTCGCTTCCGCGCCGCTCTCGCTGGCTGCCGCGCCTGTCTCGCTCTGCGCGAGGGCGGGCGATCCCGCCATTGCGACCAGCGCGAAGACGGACAGCGAAAACGGCAAGCGAAGCGACATGGAATATCCCCTGCGCCCGGACGGCAGGACGCCATCCGGGATTCGGGGGCTCGCTAGCAGCGGTTACCTACTACTGCAAGTCATTCTCAAGAGCAGGAGGTCAGTCGACCCAGCCTTCGGGCGTGCCATTGGCGCCCATGATCTGGCGCTTCTGGATCAGCCATTTCCCGCCTTCCTTCACCAGCCAGTCGAATTCGCGGCCCATCGTCAGGATGCGCGGCGCATCGCCCTGCTTGTCGACGACATATTCGGTGAAGACGAGGCGGGCGGTGGCCGTATCGCCCGTCACATTGATCAGCGGATTGCCGATCAGGATGTTGAGCGCGAAGCTCTTGCGCTGCGGCGCATCGGCGGGGACGGCGGCATAGGCGCCCTTGATCGCCTCGATGCCCTTATAGCTGTTGGCGCCCAGCACCATCTCGCCATCCGCAGTATAATATTCGGCGACGTGATCCTGCACCCCGCCGCCGAACTGGGCGTAATAGCGGGTCAGCAGATCCTCGATCTCGGCCTTGTCGATCACGGCCTGCGCGGTAAGCGGCTCGCGCGCCGTGGCGGGGGCGGCGGCAGTTGCGGCCAGGCAGGCGGCGGCCAGGCCGAAATAGATCTTCCTCATGAAATGTCCCTCTTCCCATATGGCCGCGCTGGTGGCGGCTTCGGGGCGGGACAGTAACCGCAGGCCCGCGCAGGGCAAGGCCGGAAAAGGGAAACCTCCCCGCCCATCAGGACGGGGAGGTCGCCCCAGGCCGCCAAAAAGGGGGGGGTGGCGGCCCGGGGACTTCGGGGTGACCGAATGGATCAGGCGAGATCGAACCGGTCGGCTTCCATCACCTTGGTCCAGGCGGCGACGAAGTCCTTCACGAACTTCTCCTGATTATCGTCCTGTGCGTAGACTTCCGCATAGGCCCGGAGGATCGAGTTCGATCCGAAGGTCAGGTCAACCTCGGTGGCGGTCCACTTCACCGCGCCCGTCTTGCGGTCGCGGATTTCGAAAGTGCCGCCGCCTGCCGGATGCCAGCTATTGGCCATATCCGTCAGGTTGACGAAGAAGTCGGTCGTCAGCGCGCCTTCCCGGCCGGTGAGCACGCCATGCTTGGTGCCGCCGTGATTGGCGCCCAGTGCCCGCAACCCGCCGATCAGCACGGTCATTTCCGGCGCGGTGAGGCCCATCAGCTGCGCACGGTCCAGCAGCAGTTCCGCCGGGCGCACGGCATAGTCCTTCTTCAGCCAGTTGCGGAAACCGTCATGGATCGGCTCGAGCGGTTCGAAGCTTTCCACGTCGGTCTGCTCCTGGGTCGCATCGCCGCGACCGGGGGAGAAGGGCACCGCGATGTCGTAACCGGCGGCCTTGGCTGCCTGTTCGACGCCGACATTGCCCGCCAGCACGATCACGTCGGCCACGCTGGCGCCGGTTTCCGCCGCGATCTGTTCCAGCACCGGCAGCACCATGGCGAGGCGTGCAGGCTCATTGCCTTCCCAGTCCTTCTGCGGGGCGAGCCGGATGCGCGCGCCGTTGGCACCGCCGCGCATGTCGGACTGGCGATAGGTCCGCGCGCTGTCCCATGCAGTGGCGACCATGTCGGCCACCGAAAGCCCGCTGGCGGCGATCTTCGCCTTCACGGCTTCCACATTGTAGCCGGTGGGGCCTGCCGGGATCGGGTCCTGCCAGATCAGGTCTTCTTCCGGAACGTCGGGCCCGAAATAGCGGACCTTGGGCCCCATGTCGCGGTGGGTCAGCTTGAACCATGCGCGGGCGAAGACTTCGCGGAAATAGTCCGGATCGCGGTGGAAGCGTTCGGAAATCTCGCGATAGATCGGGTCCACCTTCATCGCCATGTCGGCATCGGTCATCATCGGGTTGAGGCGGATCGACGGGTCTTCCACGTCCACCGGCTTGTCTTCCTCGGCGATGTTCACCGGCTCGTACTGATGGGCGCCTGCCGGGCTCTTGGTCAGGGCCCACTCATATTTGAACAGCAGGTCGAAATAGCCATTGTCGAATACGGTCGGGTGCGTGGTCCATGCGCCTTCGATGCCGCTGGTCACGGTATCGCGGCCCTTGCCCTTGCCGGTGGGGTTCTTCCAGCCGAAGCCCTGTTCCTCCACCCCGGCGGATTCCGGATCGGGGCCGAGCAGGGCGGCATTGCCATTGCCATGGGCCTTGCCCACGGTGTGGCCACCGGCCGTGAGAGCGACGGTTTCCTCGTCATTCATCGCCATGCGGGCGAAGGTTTCGCGAATGTCGCGGGCAGTGCGCAGCGGGTCGGGCTGGCCGTCCACGCCTTCGGGGTTCACATAGATCAGGCCCATCATCACGGCCGCCAGCGGGTTTTCCAGCTCGCGCTCACCGGAATAGCGGCTGCCTTCGCTGCCGCTGGGGGCCAGCCACTGCTTTTCCGAACCCCAATAGACGTCCAGTTCCGGGTGCCAGATATCCTCGCGCCCGAAGCCGAAGCCGAAGGTTTTGAGGCCCATATTCTCATAGGCGATAGTGCCGGCCAGCACGATCAGATCGGCCCAGCTTACCTTGTTGCCGTATTTCTTCTTGATCGGCCACAGCAGGCGGCGTGCCTTGTCCAGGCTGACATTGTCGGGCCAGGAGTTGAGCGGGGCGAAACGCTGGTTGCCCGTGCCGCCGCCACCGCGGCCATCGGCCACGCGATAGGACCCGGCAGAGTGCCAGCTCATGCGGATCATCAACCCGCCGTAATGGCCCCAATCCGCCGGCCACCAGTCCTGGCTGTCGGTCATCAGGGCGTGCATGTCGGCCTTGAGTGCTTCGATATCGAGCTTCTTCAGCTCCTCGCGATAATCGAAGTCCGGACCCATCGGGTTGGTCTTGCGATCGTGCTGGCTGAGGATTTCGAGATTGAGGCTTTCCGGCCACCAGCCGGTTGCGGCCATGGAAGTGGTGGTGTTGCCGCCATGCATGACGGGGCATTTGGCTTCGGCGTTCATGACATCTTCCCCTTAGGCTTGTGCGTGTGGGTGTCGTTCAAACGGTGTTGTCCGCTGATGAAGAGAATATAGGCGAAGAGTAAAATTCGGCGAAACCGATTAAAACTCAAACTGTGATCGCTTCAGGCGATTTTGAGCGAAAGGCTTGCGCGCCGGGCCGCGCGCCGCCAAAACGCGGCCCAACCGGCCCCTTTCGCGGGCGTCCAATCGAGATCACTCAGCCTATGACCGCATTCCCCAAGACCTCCGCCCTCATGCGCCGCGGCAGCGAATTCCTCGGCAGCGACTATGCGATATTGTGCGGGGCGATGAGCTGGGTTTCGGAACGGCATCTGGTGGCGGCGATCAGCAATGGCGGCGGCTTCGGCGTGATCGCCTGCGGCGCGATGACGCCCGAATTGCTCGATGCGGAAATCGCCGGGACCAAGGCGCTGACCGACAAGCCCTTCGGCGTGAACCTCATCACCATGCACCCGATGCTGTTCGACCTGATCGAAGTGTGCAAGCGCCACCAGGTCAGTCATGTGGTGCTGGCGGGGGGCATTCCGCCCAAGGGCAGCGTGGAAGCGATCAAGGAATTCGGCGGCAAGGTGCTGGTCTTCGCGCCCACGCTGGCGCTGGCCAAGAAGCTGCTGCGTTCCGGCGCGGATGCACTGGTGATCGAAGGCAGCGAGGCGGGCGGTCATATCGGCCCGGTGGCCACCAGCGTGCTGGCTCAGGAATTCCTGCCCGAACTCGCCGCCGATCACGTGGTCTTCGTGGCGGGCGGCATCGGCACGGGCGACATGATCGCGGCCTATCTGGAAATGGGCGCATCGGGCGTGCAGCTTGGCACCCGCTTTGCCTGTGCGACGGAAAGCATCGCTCACCCCGATTTCAAGAAGGCCTTCTTCCGCGCCAATGCGCGCGATGCGGTGGCCAGCGTGCAGATCGACCCGCGCCTGCCGGTGATCCCGGTCCGCGCCCTGAAGAACAAGGGCACGGAAGAATTCACCGCCAAGCAGCGCGAAGTCGCCCAGAAGCTGGACGAGGGCAAGCTGGACATGGGCGCGGCCCAGCTTGAGATCGAACATTTCTGGGCCGGTGCCCTGCGCCGCGCGGTGATCGACGGCGATGTGGAATCCGGCTCGGTCATGGCGGGCCAGTCGGTCGGCATGGTCAAGGCGGAAGAACCCGCCGCACAGATCATCCAGACGCTGATGGGCGAGTGCGAAGCCGCGCTCAGCCGGAAGTAAGAGGCGCGCAAACGACATGAACGGGCTGACTGTCAGGCGTGCCGGGGCGGAAGACCTCGACGCGCTGGCGGGCCTGTTCGACGCCTATCGGCGGTTCTACCGCCAGCCCGCGGATGTCGCGGGGGCGCGGGCGTTTCTGGCGGAGAGGATCGCGCGCGGCGAATCCGTGTTGTTCCTGGCTGAGCTTGGCGGGGCCGAGCTGGGCGGGAAGGCAGCGGGCTTCACGCAGCTCTACCCCTCTTTCACTTCGGCGGGGATGGCGCGCATCTATATCCTCAACGATCTGTTCGTGGCGCCCGAAGCGCGCGGGCAGGGCGTGGCGACAGCCCTGCTGCGCCGCGCGGCGGAGTTCGCGCGAGCGGAAGGCGCCGTGCGGCTGGTGCTGTCCACGGCGACGGATAATTTCACGGCGCAGACCCTCTACGAGCGCGAGGGCTGGCAGCGGGACGATGGCTTTCTGACCTATCGGCTGGGGTTGTAAAGCTTCTCAAAGATCCTCCCTGTCGCGTAGCGATAGGGAGGGGGACCGCCGTAGAAGGCGGTGGTGGAGGGGGAGTTGCGCCATACCCCTCCGTCACGCGCCTGCGGCGCGCGCCACCTCCCCATCCTGCTGCGCAGGACAGGGAGGAGCTGATTGGTTCCCCATCTTGACAAAACGAACCATATTGGCTATATGGTCGTCCGCCAGTAACCAACTGGCACCAGCGGCGGGTCGGGGGCGCTTTGCGCTTCGCTCTTGTGCTCCTCCGTTTCCGGGCCGGCGTTTCGGGTGAGCCGGGTGAGGTGAGGCGGATAGCAACGCCTCGCTCGCCTTTCACGGAAGCGTCCGCACCTTCTGCCGGCACAGGCGCCGGCTCTCGCCGAATGTCACGGCGCGGGCCGCGCGGGTAGCGCCGGGGGCGGCTCACTTGCGAGCCCTTCGTCGCCCCCCGTCTGAGCCGGAAAGGGCCGAGCGGCGAGTTCTCGCGGACTTTACCCGCCATTCGCAGACAAAACCGCGTCACCGGGCTCCCATGCGGGCGCCCCGAAACACCGGCCCGGACCCCGTCCGACTGGTTTTCCCTTCCGGCGTTACTCCGCATTCGCCAGCGGAGGGTGAGGTGTGTCTGCATCTTTCGTCATCCGGGCCCCCTCGTCATCCCGGCGAACGCCGGGATCGCTGGCGGCTGGGCGCCCACCTCACAGCGGTCCCGGATCAAGTCCGGGACGACGTGGAGGACACCCGTTTCCCCCTTACACTTCGTCATCCCCGCGCAGGCGGGGATCCAGTGGCAACCTTTGAAGCTGGATTCCCGCCTGCGCGGGAATGACGAAAGAGTGGGGCGATCCCCTCACGCCAGCCCCAGCAGAATCTCCGCGATCTGTTCCGGCTGGTCGCTCATCACGTGATGGCTGGCCTTGCTCTCGTAATAGTCGCAGGCCGGGTCGGCCTTGGCCTTCTCGGCGAAGCGAGTGAAGGGCGTGGGCTGCCAGTCCGTGGCATAGACATAGGCGTGGCGGGGGATCTTCTTCTCCTCCCCGGTCAGCTTCACGCCTTCCAGCAGGGTCAGCAGCGGGTGGAGGCCGACCACGTTCGGGACGATCTCGAAATCGATCCCGCCGATCGGCGGCACGAGGCCCGGATTGCCCTTCTGCTGGTCGATATACCAATTATGCTCGAACTCGCCGGTGATGTCCCACAGCGACTGGCCGTCCTCGGGCCAGAACGCATCGAGATAGGCCAGCGCATCGATCCGCGCGCCCAGCTGCGCGGCAACGCCCGTCACCACCATGCCGCCATAGGAATGGCCGACAAGGATGAAGCGGTCGAACCCGGCCGTGGCGATCTGCACCAGCACGTCGTTGATATGGTCGGTGAGGGTGATGCCGGGATGCAGCTCGTTCTGGCGAATACCAATCCCCTTCAGGGCGCAGACCAGCACCTTGTGGCCAGCGGCCTCCAGATCGACGCGGGTCTTGTCATAACTCTGCCCACCGCCCCAGGCGCCGTGAACCAGAACGTAATTCGCCATTATTCTCTCCCGATTTTTCTCACGCAAAGGCGCGAAGGCGCAAAGAAGGTTTTAGGAATTGCGATGATTGTTCACAACGCGCTGGATGCCTTGCTTGAAGGTTTCCTGTCCGAAATTCATCAGTAGGCCGAGCGGCAAATCCATCAGGCGCAGATAGGTAAGTAGCTGCTTGGGATAGAGAGGGCTGTCGCGCTCCGTGGATTTCAGTTCTATCACGAGGCGTTGTTCGACCAGCAGGTCGATCCTGAAAGCGTTGTCGATGACGACGCCTTTGTAGCTTATCGGAACCGGAACCTGCCGCATAACCGCCAGTCCCCGTTCGGAGAGCGAAGCCGCAAGCAGGACTTCATAGACCGATTCAAGCAGGCCGGGACCAAGCTCCTTATGCAGCTTGAACCCGCAATCGACCGCTTCTTTCGCAAGTGCCTCTATGCCCACCTGGTCTTCTTAGCGCCTTCGCGCCTTTGCGTGAGGCAGAAAAGATCCCGGACGGACGGAATGCGGCCATCCAAACGAAAAAGGCCCGCCACCTTGCGGTAGCGGGCCCTTGTTCGTTTGGCTTGAAGCCGCGACGCTTAGAGCGCCTTGCGGCCCGAGCGCCAGCCAGCCTGGTAGGTGTCGCCAGCCATCTGGCTGTACGGCACCGGCGAGACGATGGCGCGGACGTTGAGCTGCTTGTGCGGCTCGACGGTGGTCTTCTTGGTGCCGCCGTTTTCTTCGCCCCACACAACGTGCAGTTCGGTGCCCAGCGGGATTTCGTGGTCGACGGTCGCCAGCGACAGAGCCTTCTTTTCGTTGAAGGAGTAGCCGGTGAACAGCGAGAGACCGACGTTGCGGCCGTCAGCGTCGACAACGGCGTCGTAGTTGCTGTTGGCATAGTTGGCGAGCGGAAGGTCGAAGAACTTGTACTGTTCACCTTCGGGTTCGAACAGCGAGGAGACGATCTTCTGGATGTCTTCCTTGTTCCATTCGAGGGTGACCTTCTTGCGCTGGACCGACGGGTCGATCTTTTCGAGCGCTTCGCGGCCGATGAAGTCATGGTCGAACTTCACGAACGGACCGTAGCCCAGTTCCCACGGATTCAGGTAGTAGTCTTCGATGGTCTTGCCGACGAAGGAACCGCCGATAGCGCCGGTGGCTTCGTAGCTGTCGGCACCGAGCCACTCGCGGTAATCCTTGAGTTCGTCGCCGGTGTAGATCGGAGGCAGCGGGCTCGGGATCCAGCCCGATTCCAGCGTGTTCGACGGATAGGCGCGCGAACCGACGGCGATCAGGCCGAATTCTTCACCAGCCTTGAGGATTTCGTCGCGGATGTAGTCCTGCTCTTCATACGGACCCCAGATTTCGAGACCCGGCGAACCGGCCATGCCGTGACGCAGCGTGCGGACGGTCTTGTTGCCGATCTTCATTTCACTCATGTTGAAGAACTTGAGCTTCTCGAGCGAACCGCCGTTCAGCTTCTCGATCACGTTCCAGGCCTGCGGGCCCTGGATCTGGAAGCGCCAGGAGATACGGTTCACGGGCTTGCCCATCGGGCGGCTCGGCGAACGCGGATCGTTGATGATGTCGACGTTGTAGTTGCCCTTCTGGGCCTGGAACATCAGCCAGTTGGCAGCCGGAGCGCGGCCGACATAAACGAATTCGTCTTCTTCGAGCCAGAAGATGATGCCGTCGCCGATGACGTGGCCGGCCGGGGTGGTCGGAACGTACTGCTTGGCCTTGTTCTTTTCCCAGCCCTTGGGCGAGTTCACCATGGTGTCCGACAGCAGCTTCAGCGCGTCGGGACCCTTGATGTAGAGGTCGAACATGTGGTGCGACTGGTCGAACAGCACGGCGCTGTGCTGCCACGCCCACTGTTCCGAACGCCAGTTCGAGAATTCGGGAGCGACGACCGGGTACACATAGGCACCGATCTGGGAGTTGCGGAGCGTGGCGACGATGTCGCTGCTGCCCTGCACGATTTCTTGGAGGTTCTTTGCCATGCTGATTTTCCTCTCACTCATGAAAGAATCATATATGCGAAATTTGTATGCGGCACATACAATATTGGGCTATGGCTGCAAGCGAAAAGAGCCCGAAATGCACAGGAGATGGACCATATGAACGTCGAGGCGCTGGACCACGTGAACATCATCACCGACAGGCTGGATGAAACCGCGGAATTCTACGCAAAACTGCTTGGCCTGGAACGCCGCGACGCGCCCCCTCCGCTCACTCCCGAAACTGCAACATGGATGTTCGATTCGGAGAACCGGGCGATCATCCACATCAATTCCACCGACTGCTATCGCGCCTATGATCGCGAAGTGAAGCCGGGCGAACTCACTGGCGCGCTGCACCATGTTGCGCTCAAGTGCAACGGCTATGACGAAGTGCTGGGCCGCATCAAGGCAATGGGCGCGGACTATCAGGAGAACCTGGTTTCCGCGATCAACCTGCGCCAGATTTTCACGCCCGATCCGAATAACGTGCTGCTGGAACTCAACTTTTTCGCCGATTGAGAAAGATCCTCCCTGTCCCGCATTGCGGGATGGGGAGGTGGCAATCGCGCAGCGATTGACGGAGGGGTAACCTCGCTACCCCTCCACCACGACACCTGCGGTGTCGCGGTCCCCCTCCCCATCGCTTCGCGACAGGGAGGAGCTTTTCCCCTTAAGCCGGTACCCCGCCCGCCGTCGTCGTGCGGTACATCTCGCGGCGGAAGCCGTCATAGTCGTTGGGGCCCAGATGCATGGTGCTGCGGTTGTCCCACATGGCCACCATGCCGGGCTGCCAGCGCAGGCGGCAGGTGAAGGCATGCTGCACTGTATGCTGCACAAGAAATTCGATGATCGGGTGCGCCTCATGCGTGGTCATACCCTCGATCCCCACGGCGTAGGTATCGCAGATGAAGAGGGATTCCTCGCCCGTTTCGGGATGCGTACGCACCAGCGGGTGGAAGCTGCCCTTCAGCCCCTGTTCCTGCTTGCCCGCATCGCCGAAACCGATCGCCTCGCCGCGCAGTTTGGCCTGCGTGGCGAAGTTGTTTGCTGCGCTCATATGCACGCGAAGGCCGCGCAGCATATCCTGATAGGTCTTGGACAGATGGCGGAAGGCCAGCGCGCAATTGGTCCAGCAGGTGTCGCCGCCATAGGGCGGGCCTTCCACCTGCCGCAGCGTGGTGATGCTGGGCGGTTCGGGCAGGAAGGGGCTGTCCGTATGCCAGCCGCCGCCGAACAGCGAGGGAGTGACCTCGTCCGCTTCCTTGATGATCGGGTGCACGTCGCGATGCTCGGGCACGCCCTGCGTATAGGCATCCACCGCGAAGGGGCCGAGGCGCGATGCGAAATGCTCGTGCTCGGCATGGGAAAGGCGCTGATCGCGCAGGTAGATCATCTTGTGCCGGTAGAGCGCCTGCTTGAGTTCCTCGATTCCCTCGTCCGACAGGTCCGGCAGGCGCACGCCCACCACTTCCGCGCCCATGGCGGCCGCCAGCGGCGCGACGGTGAAGTTCTTGTATTCACGCGGATGATTATCGAAATCGCCGCACGGCGTAACGCGCACTTCCCACATCGGATCAGCTCTCCATTGCCGCGACCTTGCGGGGCGCGGTTTCTTTCAGGAACAGTGCAACAAGCGCGGCTGCCAGTGCAAGGCCGATGCAGGTTACAAACACTGCCGCCAGCCCGAATGCGTCGGCCAGCGGCCCCACGAGCAGCGGCGCCACCACTCCGCCCAGCAGCTCCGCCGTGCCCATGGAAAGGCCCACGGCCGTGGTCGCCAGCGCCGGGCTGACGCTCTCGGTCGGCACGGCCGCGCAATAGAGCGGGGCGATGCCCAGCGGCAGCCAGCCGAGCAGCACGGCCAGTGCCAGCATCACCGGGTCTGCCGGCAGCAGCAGCAGCGCGGCAGGGCCCAGCGTGCCCGCCAGCGCGCCCCACAGCAGCACCGGCTTGCGCCCGATCCTGTCCGACAGCAGCGGCAGGGCGATCCCGCCGATCAGCCCGGCCCAGCCGCCCATGCCGACGATCCAGCCCGCCGTGGTCGGCTCCAGCCCCTTGGCCTTGGTGAGGAACAGGGTCAGGTAAGTGCTCTGCAGCACCAGCCATGCCGTGATAAGGCCCGCGATGGCGAGCGAGGCGCGCATGTTGCGGTTCTTCAGCAGAACGCCGAAAGCCGCGAAGCTCGATCCCTGATGCTCGGCCGGCCGGGCCGCCTGCGGCGGATCGCGCCGGATCAGAAACAGCATCATGGCCGCCACGGCAAGGCCGGGCAGGATGGAAAGGAACATGGCGGTGCGCCAGCCATGGGTCGCGCCCAGCTGGGTCGCCACGATGGGGCCGATGAAGCCGGCAATGCCGAAGGCGCCGACCATCTGCATGAAGCCCATGTTCAGGCCGCGCCGTTCCGGGCTGCTGGTCTGGAGGATCAGCGTCTGGCTGATCGGCACGATCGGCCCTTCCGCTGCGCCCAGCGTGAAGCGGGCCAGCAGCAGCACCAGGAAAGTGGTGGCGAGCCCGCTGACGCCCGACAGCAGCGAGAACAGCAGAGTGCAGATGATCAGCACGGTGCGGCGCTTGCCGGTGCGGTCCGCGATCTGGCTGCCGAAGAAGGAACTGAGCGCGATGGCCAGCGACAGGGCGCTGGCAGTCCAGCCGACCTGCGTGTTGTTCAGCCCCAGATCGTCCACGATGAAGGGGGCGAGGAAGGCCACGGTCTGCCGGTCGAACCCGACGACGCCATTGGCCAGGGTCAGCACGATCAGCAGGCCGAATTCATACGACCGGTTACGCGCGGGCACGGGGCCCGCTTCGATACTCGCCATCAATTCTCTCCCCCAGAACCTTGCCTTGCGCGCCGGGCGGCTTCGTTTCGAAGTCTCGCCCGGCGCGAAGGATAGTCTTACAATTCGATCACGGTTTTGCCGAAGCTCTCCGGCCCCCAGGCATGGGCATAGGCGTCCCTGGCCTGATCGAAGGCGAAGCTCTTGCCGATCACCGGCTTGATGCCGTTCACGTCCACGGCGGCGTTCAGTGCCTTGGCCATGGCGGCCGAACCGACGAAGATGCCGCGCAAGCTGCCGCCGGTCATCATGAGGGCGCGCGGATTGGGCCCGCCTTCGGGCGAAAGCACGCCGATGAAGGCCACTTCGCCCTGTGTGCGCAGGGCCGACATGGATTGTTCGGCCGTGCCCGCGCCGCCCACTTCGATCACCTTGTCCACGCCGCCGAAAGTGCGGGCGATATGCGCGCCCCAATCGGGAGTGTCCTTGTAATTCACGCCATGCGCCGCGCCGAGTTCCTTCAGCCGCGCGAGCTTGGCATCGGAAGAGGACGTGGCGAACACTTCGCAGCCGCCCGCGCGCGCGATCTGCAGCGCGAGAGTGGAAACGCCGCCGCTGCCCAGCACCAGCACGCGGTCGCCCGGGCGCAGGGCGCGGGGGCCTTCGTAAAGGGCATTCCACGCCGTAACGCCCGCGCAGGGCATGCAGGCGGCTTCGGCATAGCTGAGGCTCTCGGCCATCGGCACCACGCCGCTGGCGGGCAGCACGACCAATTCGACCAGCATGCCGGGCGAGATGCCGTCACCCAGCGCCGGGCCCATGCGCGGCGGCCCTTCGACCCACAGGGGGAAGAAGCTGGACTGGACCTTGTCGCCCACTTTCACGCCGGTCACGCCCGCGCCCACGGCAACCACTTCGCCCGCGCCGTCGGACAGGGGCACGGCGGGCTTCTGCAGCACGCCGCCGAAATATTTGCCCGCCACCACGGCGAAGTCGCGATAATTGATGGACCAGGCCTTGGGCGCCACCACCACTTCGCCCGGGCCGGGCGTGGGATCGGGCAGGGTGTCCTGATAGAGCTTGTCGAAACCGTCGGACCCGGCAGGCATCAGCCATGCGCGCATTATCGTTCTCCCCAATTCATTCCGTATCGGATTGTTGCAGCGGTTCTAGGCCATTTCGGAGAATTGGCCAGCCACTGCCGGACTATCGCAGGGCGCCGCCGGCAAGTGTCCTTTCGGGCAGGCCGGCGGCGGAAATATTCAGCGGTCCCCGCTCCAGGTGCGCAGGCCCGGCGTGGTGCGGTCCTCGCCCGCAAGCGCGGCCTGAACGGCGGGGCGGGCCATCACTGCCTCGCGCCAGGCGACAAGGCGCGGATAGGTCGCATCCACTTCCATTTCGGGGAACATGCGCGCCACCATCAGCCCGCAATGGGCAAAGAAATTGATGTCGGCGAGGGAATAGCTGTCGCCCGCCAGCCATTCGGTCTGCTCCAGCTGGCGCTCGATCTTCTCCAGCGCATAGACGATCTTGTCGGTCGCGTTCTGCAGCTCGGCTTCGGAGAAGCCGGAACGGGCGGCGGCCCATTTCTTGCGCTGATCGGGCAGGGGGATGTGGCTCAGCAATTCCTCGAAAGTGCCCGCATCGATATTGCGCGCGATCACGCCCACCATGCGGTGCCAGCCATGCATGGAGACATGGTTCATCACATGCTCGTCCACGAACTTGTTCCAGTAGCGCATCCGTGCCGCGCCCACCGGCGTGCGGGGCCGCAGCGGGCCGCTTTCCGGATTGGCATCGGGGAAGGCGTCTTCCAGATATTCGTTGATCACTGTGGTGTGAGTGATGATCGTCCCGTCATGGTCCAGAACGGGCACCTGCCCTTCGGGATTGATCGCCACGAACCAGTCGGAATGCTGCTCGAATCGGTGGAGGTCCACATAGTGGCTCTCGTAAGCGAGCCCCTTCTCCTTCAGGGGGATCATCGACTTGAGCGAATTGGCGACCGGCTCGGCGTGGTAATATTTCAGGGCCATTGCTGTGTCCTCTCTCAGACTTCGATGCTTTCCAGCACGCCGCCATCCACGGCCCAGTCCTGGCCGGTCACATGGCTTGCCGCGTCGGACAGGAGGAAGCAGGCCACTTCGGCCAGTTCCTCGGGGCTGCCCATCCGGCGCTGGGGGACGCGGGCGGCGATCTTGCCGGCCTGTTCGGGCGGGATGCGGTCCAGTGCCTCGGTGCGGATGAAGCCGGGGATGATGCAGTTCGCGCGGATATTGTGCGGGGCCATTTCCACCGCGATGGCGCGGGTCAGGCCCAGCACGCCATGCTTGGATGCGACATAGGCCGGGTTCATCGCCATGCCGCGCTTGGAACCCATGGAGCCGGTGACGAGGATAGTGCCCTTGCCCGCCTCGATCATGGCGGGCAGCACTTTCTGGATCGCCCAGAACACGCTGACCAAGTTCACCTTGATCGTCTGTTCGAACACATCGGGATCGAAGGCCACGGCAGGGGTGAAACCGCCGGTCAGCCCGGCATTGGCGAACAGGCCCTCGATCGGCCCGAAATGGGCGGCGGCGGCATCCAGCGCGGCTTCCAGTTCTTCCTTCACGCCGACATCGGCGGCAAAGCCGGCCGCATTGCCGCCCAGCGAGGCGACAGCCTCGTCCAGCATTTCCTTGCGCCGCGCGATCAGCGAAACGCGCGCGCCTCGCTCTGCCAGCATGCGCGCGCTGACCAGGCCAATGCCGCTGGATGCGCCAGTGACGACGATATGCATTCCCTTGAAGTGCATCAGGTTTCACTCTCTCCAATGAAGGCCGCCCAGGCGGGGGCGGCGGGGTGGTCGCTCGTCAGCGGCGACCATTGGCGTTCCATCAGCGCGCGGGCTTCGCCTTCGGCCATGCCGCGCGACAGATTGTAGCGATAGAAGAAGGCGGAAACCCGCCAGTTGGCGATGCAATGGACATGCACCGGCGCCTCGACGGCACTCAGCGCATCCACGAAGGCGCGGAAGTGATCCTCGCCCGGCGCATCGAAGGGCACGGGGATGTGAGTGTAGCCGATCCCGGCGGCGGCGAGCTTCGCGCCCTCATCCGCCAGCGCATCGGGATGATCGTCCAGCGCCAGATTGACGACATGGGCCACCCCGAGTGCGCTCAGCCGGGCGATGTCCGCATCCTCGATCCGCCCGGAAGTGGTGACACGGGGGGACAGGCGTTGCCAGCCTCTGATGTCCTCCGGGTCCACCAATTCCCAACCTCCGTTCGTCCTGAGCTTGTCGAAGGGCGGCTCTTCTTTCTTCCGGGCCGGACGAGAAGGAAAAGCGGAGCTTCGACAGGCTCAGCCTGGACGGGTCTTTGCCAGACCCGCCCGATTATCTGTCAGACCAGCCCCAGCACCTTGGCGGCGTTGTCCTTCATGATCAGCGGCATCACTTCCTCGCGGAAGCCCACTTCCTGTGCGGTGGCGATCCACTTGTCGGGGTGGATCAGCGGGAAGTCGCTGCCGAACAGCATCTTATGCTTCAGCTGGGTGTTGGCGTACTGGATCACCTGCTTGGGGAAGTATTTGGGGCTCCAGCCCGACAGGTCGATGTAAACATTGGTCTTGTGCAGAGCCATGGAGAGGCTCTCGTCAACCCAGGGCCAGCTGGGATGGGCCAGGATGATCTTCATGTCGGGGAAGTCCACCGCGACATCGTCAATCAGCATGGGCTGGCCGAACTTCAGATGCATGCCGCCGCCGCCGCGCATGCCGGTGCCCATGCCGGAATGGCCGGTATGGAAGATGGCGGGCAGGCCATATTCGGCGATCACTTCATAGATGGGATAGGCCATCCGGTCGGCCGGGTGGGCGTTCTGGGCGATGCCGTGGAACTTGAAGCCCTTCACGCCGTAATTCTCGATCAGGTCGCGCGCTTCGCGGGCGCCATACTTGCCCTTGTGCGGATCGATGCTGGCGAAGGCGATGCAGATATCGTCGTTCTTCAGCGCCTGTTCGGCCACTTCGTAATTGCTGACGCGCTTGGCGCCCATGCCGCTTTCGCAGTCCACCGTGAACAGCACCAGCGCGATGTTGGTTTCGCGGTACAGCTCGATGATCTCGGGCATCTTGGGCCGCTGGCGCGGCGCCTTGAAATAGGCGCTGGCGGCATCGAAGAATTCGCCCATCACCGGATCTTCCGGATCGTGGCACGAAACCTCCGCATGCACGTGGACGTCGATGGCGCGGATTTTGTTCAGGTCGATTGGCACGTACGGTATCCCGGATATGAAAAGGCCCGCCCCGGCTGGTGCCGGAGGCGGGCCTGACTTGTCAAAGAGTTTAGAGCTTCATCAGCACCGACTTGGTTTCGAGGTAAGCCTCGAGACCCAGGCGGCCCTGTTCGTGGCCGATGCCGCTTTCCTTGTAGCCGCCGAAGGGCAGCGCGGGGTCGATCATCGCGTGGCAGTTGACCCACACGGTGCCGGCCTTGAGCTGGCTGGCGATGCGCACGGCGGCGCTGGCGTCCTTGGTCCAGACACCGGCGGCAAGGCCGAACGGCGTGTCGTTGGCTTCCTTCACCACTTCGTCGAGATCTTCGAAGCGCTGGGCGACCACGACCGGGCCGAAGATTTCCTCGCGAACGACGCTCATCTGCGGGTTCACGTCGGTCAGGATGGTCGGGCTGACATAATAGCCGCCATTGTTGGACGGCACGTCGCCGCCCATCAGCACGGAAGCGCCGTCGCGCTTGCCCGCTTCGATATAGCCGAGCACGCGTTCATGCTGTTCCTTCGACACCAGCGGGCCCATGTGGGCAGTGGGGTCCAGCGAGGGGCGCGGCGCCCAGAAATCGGCGGTTTCGGCCATGCCTTCCACCACCTTGTCGAACACGGACTTGTGCGCATAGAGGCGCGAACCGGCCACACAGACCTGGCCCGAGTTGAAGAAGATCGCGCCGGCAACGCCGGGGGCGGTTTCGGCAACATCGACGTCGGGCATGACCACGACCGGGCTCTTGCCGCCCAGTTCCAGCGTGACGTGCTTCAGCGTTTCGGTGGCGTTGCGGTTGATCAGCTTGCCGATCTCGGTCGAGCCGGTGAAGGCCACTTTGTCCACATCGGGGTGCTTGACCATGCGGTCACCCGCAGTGTGGCCATAGCCGGTGATGATGTTGACCACGCCGGCGGGGACGCCCGCTTCGTTGATCAGGTCAGCCAGGCGCAGCGCGGTGAGGCTGGTCTGTTCGGCGGGCTTCAGCACAGTGGTGCAGCCTGCGGCCAGAGCCGGGGCGATCTTGAGGCAGGCCATCAGCAGCGGGAAGTTCCACGGCACGATCTGCGCGCAGACGCCGACCGGTTCCTTGACCGTATAGGCGAACATCATGCCGCCCGGCATGGAATAGGGGGCCTGGGTTTCGCCGCCGATCTTGCCGGCCCAGCCAGCCATGTAGCGGAAGTGGGCGGCCGCGCCCGGCACGTCCACCGCATTGGCCATGCCTACCGGCTTGCCCACGTCGATCGCTTCCAGCTCGGCCAGTTCGGCGGCATGTGCTTCGATCAAATCGGCGATCTTGTGCATGGTCTTTTCACGCACGATCGGGGGCAGGTTGCGCCAGCGGCCATCGTCGAAGGCGGCGCGGGCGGCGGCAACAGCCCTGTCCACGTCCTTGTCGGTGGCTTCCACGAAGCTGGAAATGACCTTGCCCGACGAGGGATCTTCCACGTCGATGGTCTTGTCGCCCGAGCTGTCGACCCATTCGCCGTTGATGTAGAGCTGCGGCTTGCGTGCCAGCGCCCTCTTGGCGGCGTCCGAATATTCCCGCTGGGTGCGGTCGATGGTGGTGATCTCGTTCATCTCAGGTCCTTTCCCGAAGCGAATCCCTATTGCTCGCTCAAACTACCACAAATTCCGTCTCTCTGCCCATGGCGGGCAGGGCGCCAATGTAACGTGCGTTATAATCTCCGGCGCATTTCTGTCGATTCAGAAATGCGCCGGAATAGCCTTCAAATGCGCCCGGTTTGCCTCTGGTTCCCCATCAGCTTCCGGGCCCGCCGAGCTTCTTGTCCTCATTGGCGCGCATGATGACATATTGGCGGATGCTCTCGATCTCCTGCCGCGAGAGCGTGCCGGCGAAGCTCACCATGCCGTTATCCTGCAACGCGCCGTCATGCACTACAGTGGCCCAGCCATTGGCATCGCCCAGCAGGGCGCTGCGGCGCAGGTCGGGCAGCACGGTGGAGCCTACCGCCGCATCGCCATGGCACTGCCCGCAATAGCGGCCGTAATTATAGACGGCCGAGGCCAGCTTGGTCTTGTCGCCGGTGAAGGGCGGCGGATCGAGCGGCATGCGCGACAGCGGCGGGGCGGGGGGCAGCTTGGCCGTGCCGCCCAGCTTGAACACCAGCAGGCGCGAGATGTTGGGCACGGGGCCCGCCACTTCGTTCAGCACGCCCCCGGGCGCCAGCGGCCAGATGCCGCCCCAGCCCGCCAGCACGGCGACATATTGCTCGCCATCGATCATATAGGTCATCGGCGGGGCGACCACGCCGGTCTGTGCGGCGAAGGACCATAGCTGCTTGCCGTCCCTGGCATCGTAGGCGACGAAATTGCCCGCCGCGGTACCCTGGAACAGCAGGCCCCCGGCGGTGGAGAGCAACCCGCCATTCCACGGGCCCTTGTAGGGTACGCGCCAGCGTTCCTTCTGCGCCACCGGGTCCCACGCCACCAGCGCGCCCTTGGTCGCCGCGCGGGCGCCGTTGCGGGCGGCAAGGTCGGCGGGCATGCCGCCTGCGGCCTGGTCGATGCCTACGTTGAAGCCGCGCTTCGTGTTGGGCTTCCAGTTCGCCTCGGGGAAATAGGGGAAGGCCGCCTCGATCACCGGGATATAGACCAGCCCTTCCTTCGGGCTGAACGCCATCGGGTGCCAGCTATGCGCCCCGCCCGCGCCGGGCGTGGAGACGAAGGGCTTGCCCGTCTTGTCATAGCGCGCCTCGGGCACTTCGACGGGGCGCCCGGTCTTCATGTCCACCCCGGTGGTCCAGGTCTGGTGCGTATAGGCCTTGGCGGAGATCAGCTTGCCGGTCTCGCGGTCGATCACGTAGAAGAAGCCATTCTTGGGCGCCTGCATCAGCACCTTGCGGTCTTTCCCGTCGATCTTCAGCGTGGCCAGCATAATGTGCTGCGTGGCGGTGAAGTCCCACGTCTCGCCCGGCGTTTCCTGATAGTGCCAGACATATTCGCCGCTATCCGGCCGGATCGCCACGATAGAGCTGAGATAGAGATTGTCGCCGCCGCCCGGCGAACGATAGGACTGGTTCCAGGGCGAGCCATTGCCGACGCCGATATAGAGCAGGTCCAGTTCCGGATCGTAGGCCATGGAATCCCACACGGTACCGCCACCGCCCAGCTTCCAGAACTCGCCGTTCCAGGTCTTGCGGGCCTTGGCGAGATATTCCGGCTCGTCCTTCGCCTCATCCGGTGCGCCGGGCACCGTGTAGAAGCGCCACAGCTGCTTGCCGCTGTCGGCATCATAGGCGCTGACATAGCCGCGCACGCCATATTCGGCGCCGCCATTGCCGATGATCACCTTGCCCTTCACCACGCGCGGGGCGCCGGTGATCGTATAGGCCTTGGTCTGGTCGACCGTGACCTGCGACCAGACTTCCTTGCCCGTCTCGCGGTCCAGCGCGATCAGGCGGCCGTCCAGCGTGCCGAGGAACAGCTTGTCGCCCCAGGCGCCAAGCCCGCGATTGACCACGTCGCAACAGGCCTTCACGCCTGTCTCGCCCGGCACCTTGGGATCGTATTCCCACAGGAGCTTGCCGGTCTTCCCGTCATAGGCCTTCACCTTGCTCCACGCCGTGGTGATGTAGAGCTTGCCGCCGATCATCAGCGGCGTGCCTTCCTGCCCGCGCGCCGTATCGAGATCGGCCGACCAGGCGAGGCCCAGATCCTTGACGTTATCGAGGTTGATCTTGTCGAGCGGGGAATAGCGCTGCTCGCCATAATCGCGCCCATAAGTCAGCCATTCGCCGTCGGGCGGGGAGACGATCATCGCCTCCGTCACGCCGCCTTCGGCGCTTTCGCTCTTGCTGCAGCCCGCCAGGGCCAGCGACGCGGCGAGTGCCGCGATAATTCCAAGCCGCATTCACACCTCCCAATCGGCCCTGCCGTGATCCCTCCGGCGCAGGCCCGTTTCATCTCGTTCAACCCCAGCGATTGATTTCCGGCCCCGGCGCGAAGCTGCGCAGCGGATCGTCCGTCTGCGCACGGGCCAGCGCGCGCTGGACGCTGGGCCGCGTGCGCACCCGGTCCATCCAGGCCGCCAGCTTCGGCTTGCCTCCGAAAGCGGCAGGTTCCAGCAGCGCGGCAGGCGCCAGCCAGGCATAGGTTTCCAGATCGGCGATGGAGAAGCTGCCCATCAGCCACTCGCGCCCGTCGGCCAGCTGGCCCTCGGCGCGTTCGGCGAACTGGGCGATCTTGGCGCGGCTGTCCTCGCTCTTTGCCTCGTCGCCCGCGCCATCGCGCAAATCCTGCCAGCGCTGGCGCAGGTCCTCGCTGACGATGGCGTCGGACAGGGCGGCGAACTCGCCCGCATCCATCGCGGCCAGCGGAGCCTGCGCATGGGCGAAAGCGCCGAGCCAGGCGACGGCCGGGCTCAGCCGCTCGGTCACCTGCCGGCACCACATCATCATCTGCCAATGGGCATAGGGATCGCTGGGCTGAAGGCCGCAGCCGCCGGCCTGCTCATCCAGATACTGGGCGAGGAACACTGCCTCGGTCATGGCCTCGCCGCCGATCACCAGCACCGGCCCTTCGCCTTCCACGGCAAAGTCCAGCGCCACGCTTTCGGTAATGCCGGGCAGGCGGTGCCGTTCGCCCTTCAGCAGGTCGATGGGGCGGCATTCGATGGCCAGCCCGCTTTCCTCCAGCGCCGCCAGCACGCTGAGCGAGGGGCCATTGGGTTCGCCGTGATAGAGGATCGCCTCGCTCATTCGCCCAGCTCCTCCATCACGAGGCCATAGCGCTTGGCGAGGTCCGTGGTGCCCATGGCCCAGGTCTGCTTCACCGCCGGGCGGCGATAGACGCGCCGCAGCCAGGCCATGATGTTCGGCGTCTTCTCCACGCTGGCCAGGTCCGGCTGACTGACGGGCAGCGAATAGGTGGAATTAAACACGTTGATGTCCGCCAGCGAATAGGTGTCGCTCGCCACATAATCCCGCTTGCCCAGTTCCGCTTCCAGCATGTCGATGCCCAGCGCCACGCGGCGTCGGCTTTCGGCAAGCTCCTCGGGCGAGAATTGGCCGTAGATCGCCTTGCGCCATGCGCGGCGGCGTTCGGGCAGGGGAATGCGGCCGATGGCGGCTTCCAGCTCCGCCGGGTCCTTCTCGCGAACCTTGGGGCCGACAAAGGCGCTCCATCCGATCATGGAGAAGCTGGGGCCAAGCCACTGGTCCATGAACTTCATCCACCAGCGGATGCGCCAGCGATCCTGCGCATCGGCGGGCATCAGGGCCGGGCCGTCAAACGCCTCGTTCACATATTCCATGATCGCGGTGCTCTCGGTCAGCACCCTGTCGCCATGAGTCATCGCCGGGATCGTGCCCTGCGGATTGATTGCCAGATATTCGGGCCTGTGCTGGTCGAACTCCAGCATGTTGATGTAGCGGCTCTGAAAGGGAACGCCCTTTTCCACCAGCGCAAGCATCGGCTTGCCGGAATTGGCGTTGGGCTCCCAGTGATAGAGCGTCACGTCGGCCATCCACATCCTCCCACGGCGCCTGTGCGGCGCTCGTTTGTAAGCAACACTTACGGTTCGCCCGCGAGTCCGGTCAAGCGGCGAAAACGCGCGATTGCCTGCGCTGCGGCGCACAAATTTCCATTGCTTCGGCTGGGGGAATGCCTGTATCCCATGCGGGTCAGAAGAGCGCGAGCCCGCGTTATGACCCTGGCTTAGCACTGCTATAGCTTAAGATCAGGAAACTCTCACATGACCACCAAACTGCCCTCGCGCGCCGACCATGTCGGCTCCTTCCTGCGTCCGCGCGAGATTATCGAAGCGCGCGAGCATCGCGCGGCCAACAACATCGACTATGCCACCCTGCGCAAGATCGAGGACAAGGCGATTGCCGACCTCGTGAAATGGGAAGAGGAGCTGGGCCTCAAGGCGATCACCGATGGCGAATTCCGCCGCTATTTCTTCCATACCGACTTCCTGCTGAAGCTGGACGGGGTGGAAGAACAGGGCGGTATCGCCAAGGCCTTCAAGAACGACACCGGCAAGGACGTGCATTTCGCCCCGCCCAAGATGGTCGTTTCGGGCAAGATCCGCCATGTCGAACCGATCCAGCTGGCCGATTACCAATATCTCGCCAGCCTGACGAAAGAGACCGCCAAGGTGGCGATCCCTTCGCCCACCATGCTGCATTTCCGTGCGGGTCGCAGCGGCATTCCCGAAGACGTCTATCCCACGATGGACGAATTCTACGCCGACGTGGCCGCCGCCTATCGCGCGGAAGTGACGAGCCTTGCCGATGCGGGTTGCCGCTACATCCAGATGGACGACACCAACCTCGCCTATCTGTGCGACGATACCCACCGGGCCGATGCCGCCGCGCGCGGGGTCGATCCCAACGACACGCCGCGCCAGTATGCCAAGCTCATCAATGAGAGCTTCGCGAGCGCGCCGGCCGACATGATCAAGGCGGTCCACCTGTGCCGGGGCAATTTCCGCTCCAGCTGGGCGGCCGAAGGCGGCTATGAGCCGGTGGCCGAGATCATGTTCAACGAACTCGATATCGACGCCTTCTTCCTTGAATATGACGATCCCCGCTCGGGCGACTTCGCCCCGCTGCGCTTCCTGCCCAAGGGCAAGACGGTGGTGCTGGGCCTCGTCACCACCAAGCTCGGCGAGCTGGAAACCAAGGACGATATCAAGCGCCGGATCGACGAGGCGGCCAAGTTCGCCCCGCTCGACCAGCTGGCCCTGTCGCCGCAATGCGGCTTCGCCAGCACGGTCCACGGCAACGACATCTCCACCGAGCAGCAGGCGGCCAAGATCCGCCTGGTGATCGAAGTGGCCGAGGAAGTCTGGGGCTAAGCACCCCCGCCTGTTTCGTCACTGCGAGGGCATCTGCCCCTCGCAGTGACAAGCAGGGCGGATCAGGCCGGAAGGCCTTCAAGCCTGGGAATATCGCGCATCGCATCCTCCCAGCGTGCCCGGCTGGCAGTGCAGATATGGGCGACCGGGGAAATCTCCACCTCCCCGTCAAGGCTGCCTGCGGGCACTACAAGCAAAGCGCCTCCCATCTGGATGCTTGGCAGAGCGGCTCCACAAACGGAGCAGAAGCTCTTCGCATGCCGGGTATCCGGGATCTGATAATGAGCGATCTTCTCCTCGCCGTTACGCCATGTGACTGCCGCCGTCGTTGAAAACAGGTTCGCCGCATGCGCGGAACCCGTGTCTTTCCGGCAGCGGCCGCAGTGGCACAGGAAGAAGCTTTCGAAGGCTCCCTCGATCTCGAACTGCACCGCGCCGCATTGGCACGAACCCGACGTGATCTGCGGCATAGGTGTTCCTCCCGTTGGCTTCATCGCCTCTTCTGTGGGGCCTATGCTTGGTTCGATGAAGAAATGCCACCAGACGGTTGCAGCAGGGCGCCTGCGCTCGCGGGAATGACAAATTCTTCCAACTTCCGTTCGTCCTGAGCCTGTCGAAGGACACGCACCAGCCTTCGCCCAACAAGGAGTGCCGGGCTGGCGGTTTCCCGTGTCCTTCGACAGGCTCAGGACGAACGGGTGCGGGGAGGGGCGGGCGCGGGGAGGGGGCCACCAAGGCGCACATACAAAAAGGGCGGCCCCGAGAGGCCGCCCTTTCTTTTTCCGGTATGCCGGAGTTTCGGATCAGAAGGACTTCTTCACCGAAACGCGCCATTCGCGCGGCGCACCCACGGTCGAGTAGGCCGTGCCGCTGAGGGCATAGACCGACGCGAAGCGGGTCGGGGTGTAGTATTCGTCGAAGAGGTTGGTCACTTCGAGTGCAACTTCCACGTCCTTGTCCGCATTGCGATAGGTCAGGCGGGCGCTGCCAAGCGTGTAGGCGTCCAGATACTGGAGATCGGTGCTGATCGAGTCCAGCTGGTGGCCCATGTACTGCTTGTCACGATACGACACGTCGAAGCGCGGCGTGATCGTGCCCTTGTCGCCCAGGCCGATTTCGTACTGGATGCCGAAGCTGCCCTGGAAGGTCGGCGAAACGATCGGATCGTTCAGCGTCACGCTCGTGCCGACTGCCGACGCGAGATAGGTGTACTTGGAATCCAGGATGCTGACCGAGCCGTCGATGGTCAGGCCGTCGATCGGTTCTGCGAACAGTTCCGCTTCCACGCCCCAGATCTCACCGTCGCCGGCGTTGGCACGGACGGCGCAAGGTGCCGCGATGCCGCCGTAAGCGGTACAGTCGGACAGGCCGAGCTGGATGTCCTTGTAGTTGTTGTAGAAGCCGGCAATGTTCAGGCGCAGGCGGCGATCGAACAGGTCGGACTTCAGGCCCAGCTCATAGGACGTGACGGTTTCGGGCTGGAAGGTGCCCATCGTGGCGTGTGCCGGGTAGAACGGACGCGCCGTGACGCCGCCGCCCTTGAAGCCGGTGCTGACGGTCGCATAGGCCAGCAGCTGACGGTTGAAGCGGTAGTCCGCCGAAACGCGCCAGTCGATACGGTCGCCGTCATAGATCGAGACGAGGCCGTCGAGATTTTCGACGCCGCCGCCCACGGGGCCCTGGCTGTAGTCGAGCCGGCGACGCACGAAGGTGTAGTCCTTGTGCTCGTCGGTGTAGCGCAGGCCGCCCGTCAGGGTCATGTTGTCGGTCGGGTGGACGATCACGGTACCGAAGGCGGCAATCGTGTCGGCATTGACCGGGTCGTTACCCACGAACTGCAGCGGGGTGCCCGAGTAAGGACCGTAACGGATGTCCTGGATCGTGTAGTAGGTGCTCTTCTGGTCGGAATAGAAGCCGCCCAGGGTGTATTCCACCAGATCGCCGATCTTGCCGTTCAGGCGCAGTTCCTGGCTGAAGAACCAGAAATCGAGATCGTTGTAGCCGCCCGCGGCGATTGCCGGGTTCGGCGTGAAGTCGTCGTCCGAGCCCCACTTGTTGTTGTAGGTGCGGTAGGCGGTGATCGACTGGATGTTCAGCGAATCGCTGATTTCGTAGTTCGCGTGACCGGATACGCCCCAGCCTTCGAACACGTTGCGGTTGCCGGTGTACCAGTCGCCCGTCTGACCCTTGCCGTCCAGGAACCAGCTGGCATAGGTGCAGTAATCGCCGCAGATGAAGTTCGACTGCGCGTTGTTCGTGACCGAAAGAACGTCGGCCGAGCTGGTGCGGTCGGACTTCTGGTAATCGGCGGTCACCATCAGTTCGAGCTTGGAACCTTCGTAACGCAGAGCGCCACGCAGGCCGGTGTAGTTCTGTTCGCCCAGCTTATCGATGACGCAGCTGTCGTCCGAACCGGGGTGCGCCGCGATCTTCGGGGCGATGCCTTCCGGGTTGTCGGGATTGGCGCAGCCGTAATCGACCTGGTCGACATAGCCTTCCTGGTTCTTGTGCACGGCCGAGAAGCGCGCGAACAGGCTGTCGGTGATCGCGAAGTTCGCACCGGCGCGCAGTTCGATGCGGTTGCGGCTGCCGTAGCTGGCTTCGGCATAGGCTTCCGAATCCGGGCCGGGCTTCTTCGAGAACAGCTTGATCGCGCCGCCGATCGAGTTGCGGCCGGTCAGCGTGCCCTGCGGACCGCGCAGGATTTCCACGCGCTCGAGGTCGAGCAGGTCGAAGTTGGCGCCGGTCAGGGTCGGATAATAGACATCGTCGATATACATGCCCACGCCCGGTTCATAGGCGGGGTTGAAGTCGTACTGGCCGATGCCGCGGATCGAGGCCGACATGGAAGCGCCATAGGCACCGCCCTGTTCGGTCAGCGTCACGCTGGGAGCCTGAGCGGCAACAGCCTTGATGTCGTCCTGGTTGCGCGATTCAAGCAGCGCTGCGTCGACGGCCGTGATGGACAGCGGGGTGTCCTGCAGGGCCTGTTCGCGGAACTGCGCGGTCACGATGATCTCGTTGCCGCGGTTTTCTTCGGCTTCGTCCTGGGCGAAAGCGGGAGTAGCCGCAACGACGGCAAGCGTCGAAACGGCAAGGGTGAGCGCACGGCGCGACGCCGTGGAACGGTTGTATGTGGTCATGTACCTCTCCAGAAGGGCGCAATTGCGAGGGGGTGCAATTGCATAGCTAATGAATCCCCTGGTCCGGCGGCACATAGTCAGGAAAGGTTCCGTCGCAACCATTTACGCGGTGTTCTGCGCATCCGGGCAACAAGTGGTGCACGAAATCAACAGTTTGACGGAGGCAAACTGGCGCGGGCGTGACGGGGCGAACAAGTAGAACAGTTGTTCGCTGTTGCGCTGGAAAAGTATTAGGCTGATTTGGGGCTGTGGCGCGTGCAATATCAGCACATGCCCTGAAAGTGAATTGTAAGTTTTACATACAATTTGCGAAGATTTATGCAACTGAACAAACGAAGGGCGGCCACGCGGGGCCGCCCTTCAAATCTTGCCGCTTGGGCAAAAGGTTCAGAACGATTTCTTGACGCTCACCGCCCATTCGCGCGGGCGGCCAGGTTGTGCCTTGTCCAGCCCGGCGCCGGCTCCGCGCAGGTCGAACAGGGTCACGTAGTAATATTCGTCGGTGAGGTTGGTCACCTCGAGCGACACGGACAGATCCCGATCGGGATTCTGCCAGGTGAGTCTTGCATTTACGATGGTGTAGGCATCGATGTTCTGCGGCACGCCATTATACTTGAAGCCGGTATAGATATCGCCCTGATAGGTCGCGTCGATACGCGGCGTGATCGATCCGAACGAGCCGGCGTCGATTTCGTATTGTGCACCCAGCGTCCATTTCCACTTGGGCGCCCCGGCGAGCGGATCGTCAAGCGAGGTGCCGCTGACCGACGGGTCCAGCTTGGTATATTTGAAGTCGAGATAGCTGATCGAACCGTCGATGCTCAGCCCATCGACCGGACGGGCCGTGAATTCCGCCTCGACGCCCTTTTCCTCTGCGTTGCCGGCATTGACCAGCGCGGCGCAGGGGGTGGAACCGTCGGGGCAGACCGAAACGCCGATCTGCAGATCGCTCAGCTTGCCGTAGAATGCGTTCACATTCATGCGCAGCCGCCGGTCGAACAGGTCGGCCTTCACGCCGACTTCGTAATTGGTCAGCACTTCCGGAGCGAAGCTGATCGCCTGGCTGGCATAGAAAGGCCGCGGATTGGTGCCGCCGCCCTTGAAGCCGGTCGCCACGCTGCCATAGACCATCACGTCGGGTGAGAAGCGATAGTTGAGCGCAGCGCGCCAGTCCCACCTCTGCCCCTGATACGTAGCGACGAGGCCGGTGAGGGCGCCCGGTGCGCCGGCACCGTCGACCGCGCCGACCGGGTCGAGATAGGGGTTGATCGTCCCGTCCGGATTGAGGCGGAAGTAGCGATACTCCTTGCTCTCATCAGTGTAGCGCAGGCCGCCGTCGAAGGTCAGGCCGGGGGTGATTTCCCAGCTGACATTGGCGAACACCGCCTTGGCTTCGGCGGGGGTCTCGTCCGGCTGGATGAATTGCAGCGGGAACAGGCCCACGCCCGGCGCGACGTTCAGGTAGCGCAGGTCCTGATAGGAATAATAGTCGGTGCGCTGCTTGAAGTAGTAGCCGCCCAGCACTGCCGTGATGTTGTCCGCCAGCTGCGCGTTGAGCCGCAGCTCCTCGCTCCAGTTCCAGTGAGTCAGGCTGTTATAGCCGCCCGAGAGCGGGATCGGCGAAAGGTCGTCATCCACTCCGAAGGTCGTATCCCAGGCCTGATAGGCCAGGATATTGTCGATCGAGAAAGTGTCGCTCAGCCCGAAGTGGAAATTCGCGGCCAGATTGTAGCCGTCATAGACGCTCTGGTCCGAATTGCTGGTCGCCAACAAGGGCTGCCCCTCCGGCGGGGTTGCCACGCCGTAATAGGTGATCGCCGGCGACGAATAGGACGAGAAGTTGCAGAACCGCCCGCAGATGAAGCGGTTGTCGTAAGGCACGACGCCGATATTGGTGTTGGGGTTGTCGATCACATCGGTCGCTGCCAGCACTTCGCCCGCCGCGGTGTGGGAATCGTGGATATATTCCGCCGACAGGTTGATATCGATGTCGCTCGAGGGGTTGTAGCGCAGCGCCCCGCGGATCGCCTGATAGCCGACCTCGCCCAGCTTATCGATCAGGCACGAGCCTTGCGGCCGCAACGACGGAATGCCGCCTGCCGGATTGACCAGCTGGGTAGTGCCGTCATTCGCCTTGAACGTGGCCGATCCGCCCGCCGGGTAGAGGCAGCCGAAATCGTAGCGTTCGACATAGCCTTCCTGGTGCTTATAGACGCCCGAGACACGGCCCGAGAGGTCGTCGGTCAGCTTGAAGTCGAACCCGCCGCGCAGGCCGATGCGGTTACGGCTGCCATAGGTGCCTTCGAGATAGCCGGTGTTGCTGCCCTCGGGCTTGCGGGTGAACATCTTGATCGAGCCGCCTTCGGAGTTGCGTCCGGAAAGCGTGCCCTGGGGCCCGCGCAGGATTTCGACCCGTTCGAGATCGAGCAGGTCGAACACCGCGCCAGTCAGCTGCGGGTAATAGACATCGTCGATATAGATGCCCACGCCCGGCTCGAAGGCGGGGTTGAAGTCCGCCCCGCCGATCCCGCGGATCGAAACCGCGATGGAGGGCCCGAAAGAGGCGCCCTGCGGCTTCAATGTGACGTTGGGGGCGCTGTCGGCCACTTGCGCCAGATTGGTCTGGCTCTTGGCTTCCATCGTTTCTGCGGTGACCGCGGTGATGGCCAGCGGTGTGTCCTGCAGATTCTGTTCGCGGAACTGTGCGGTCACGATGATGTCCTGGTTACCGGACGTGTCCGCTTGCTCTGCCTGGGCGTAGGCCGGACTTGCGATCCCGATCGCAAGTGCGGATGCGCCGAGCACCATTGCGGTGCGCAGATTATGCCTGTCAGTCATGATACCCTCTCCAGATTATTGAGTGCATTTCTCGAAACGAGCCGGTCCGAATTTTCGTGTATCCGGCTGTAAATGCGTGCTTTCTCCTTTCCTCATTCCGTGGTGTTTGCAGCTTGCCTGCCGCCCATCAAAGGCCGGGCGGCAGGCCGGTGTCAGGCAGGAAGGTTGAACACCTTGCGGGCATTGCCTTCCATCAACATCTTCTTGTGCTCGTCGCTGATCGAGAGCCGGTCATAGGCGGCCACTTCGTCGCTCGACTGCTGATAGGGATAGTCCATGGCGTAGAGCACGCGTTCCGGGCCCAGCACGTCCATGCAGAACTTGATGCCCGGCTCCCAGCCCACGCCGCTGGTGGTGACCCAGATGTTGTTGCGGAAATAGTGGCTGACCGGGTGCTTCAGCTTCACCGGCGGCTGCCCGCCGCGCAGGCCCGCGCGGTTATCGGCATTCCCCTGCATCCAGTCGAAGCGATAGAGATGCAGCGGCAGGCATTCGCCCAGATGGCCGATCACCAGCTTGAGCTTGGGGAAGCGGTCGAAGGCGCCGGAGAAGATCAGGCCCATCGTGTGCAGCCACACATCGTGGGGGAAGCCGCCCAGTGCGCCGAAGAAGCCGCGCGTCTCGTAATGCGGGGCGTTGAAGGGCGCGGTGGGGTGGATGTAGAGCGCGCCGTCATGCGCCTCCAGCGCTTCCAGGATCGGCCAGTAATCCTGCTCGTCGATATAATGGCCCTGCCAGTGCGAGTTGAGCACTGCGCCGTTGAGCTTGAGCGTGCCCAATGCGCGGTCCAGTTCCTTCACCGATCCGGCCACGTCGCGCGGGTCGAAGGCGGCAAGGGCGGAGAAGCGGGACGGATGGCGGGCGCAGGCATCGGCGGCGATGTCGTTCCCCTCGCGCGCGAGAGGCGTGCCTTCGCCGGGCTTCACTACCTGAACGCCGGGCGCGGTGAGCAGCAGCAATTGCCGGTCGATCCCGAATTCATCCATGTGCGAGATGCGCAGCTCGCCAAGGTCCTGCAGCATTTCCTGAAGCGACGGCATCCGGGCGAACATGCCCGCCATCTTGAGGGAATCGTCGCCCGTGGCGGCCCCGCTCTCGAGATATTTCACCTGTGCCTCGACCAGCGAGGGGAAGGTCCATGCCTCTTCGGTGGCTATGCGCTTATAGGGCGCGTCCCGGTCGATATGGCCCGCGCGCGGGGCCAACCCGATCCGGGTCCTGACGCTGAAATCTTCCTCGAAATGGCCCTTCAGGCCCTTTTCGCTACCATCCGGCAGAAGCGGCATTCCTCTCTCCCTCCCTCAGCCGGCCTTTGTGGCCGGTCAGAACATTCCGTTATTGTTGCGTGCCGTCTCGGGCACTTCCTGCATCACGTCCCAATGCTCGACGACATAGCCGTCCTTGATCCGCAGAATATCTACCACGGCATAGCCGCGCTCGTCGCGCCGGCGGCGAAAATGGTGGTGGACCATTGCCAGCCCCTCGCCGTCCTTCTCCTCGCCGAAGATCACCCGTTTCACGTCGTGGGTCAGTTCGGGATTGTTGCGCACGGCGGCGTCCAGCACCTCCAGTGTGGCATCGCGACCGGTGGGAGCGTTGGGGTTGTGCTGGATATAGTTCGGGTGGACCCAGGCCTTGAAAGCGGCGGCCGGATTGTCCTGATGGTGAAACAGCTCGATGAAGCGTTCCGCCACTTCGCGGACTGACAGCTTCTCGCGGTCTGATGTATCGGCGGGATCGGTCATCGGCTGCGTCTCCCTCGCTGCTGTCAGAACATGCCGTTCGGATTGGCGGATTTTTCGGGCACGGGCTGGGTTACGTCCCAGTGCTCCACGATCTTGCAGTCCTTCACTCGCAATATGTCGACTGCCGCCGCGCCCCGGTCGTCCGGGCCGGTCTGGCCATGCAGGTGAACGGCGATCAGATCGCCGTCGACCAGAACCCGGTGCACTGTCATCCGGTGCGTGGGATTGCGCTGATAGAAGGGTTCCAGAAACGCGATGGCGGCGTCGCGCCCATCGGTCGCATGCGGGTTATGCTGGATGTAATCTTCGGCCACCCAGGTTTCGTAGGCCTCGCGGACCTTGCCCTGTTCGTAGAACAGCGGAATGAAGCCATTGGCGACGTCGCGCGTCGTGCATGGCTTCTCCGCCGCGCCGGCCGGGCCTTCCCCGGCCAGCGACGGCGCTGCAGGCAATGCCAGCAGCGCCGCGAACAGGGCCAATCTCACTTCTTCTCCTGTCCGGCCAGGACCGAGCCGAACTTGGGATGCGCGAAGTGCATCGGCACGTCCTGGCGATAGGGCCAGGTCTGGCGATGCTGGTCGGCGGGCAGCAGCACGTCCGGGCCGAGCGGATCTTCGGGGAAGGTCTTTTCTGCCGGCTGGAGGTGCGCGGTGGTGTGCGCCCAGCCCTGCTCGTAATCGCCCTGCCACTGCATCATGTAGTCCAGCCGCTTGATCTTCCAGATCCCGTCGACCTTCACATAATCGTTCTCGTAGATGCCGGCTTCCATGAACTGCTGCGGCATCATCTCTTCCTTGGTGTCCTGGAAGTCGTCATGCCAGCCGCCCAGCAGGATGCCGTGGAAGCGGCCCTTGGCGGTCTGCCGGTCAGGCGCGACGGTGATGATGTCCTGCATCTGGAAATGGTCGAGCAGCAGGCCGTTGACCGGGCCCGGTCGTCCGCCGGTGAAGCGGCCCGCGATCCAGTCGCCATAGAGGCGCTTCACACCCGCATGGCCGACATATTCGCCGGAGAGGAAGACCACCGCGCCGTCTTCGGCGAACAGGTCCGCCACTTCGTCGGGGCGGTTGAAATCGATGTAATAGCCATAGGCCCAATGCAGCCGGCGGATGGCCTGCACGTCCTCCAGCACGCCGACCTTGTGTTCCAGTTCGGCCAGGCGGGCTTCAACGTCGCTCATTTGCTCTCTCCCAATTTGCGTTCGAGCCGTTACTAACGACCGTGATAATTTTGGCGAGAGGATTTTGGAAATATGAGCACTGCTGAACGGCCCTGGGAAGGCCGGGTTGCCTTCATCACCGGCGCGGTCACCGGCATCGGCCTGGGCGTGGCGCAGGCCTTTGCGGATGCGGGGATGCGGCTGGCGCTGTCCTACCGCAACGAGGATGACAAGAACCGCGTGGCCGAATGGTTCAAGGCCAAGGGCTATGAACAGCCCCTGTTCCTCAAGCTCGACGTGACTGACCGCGCGCGTTTTGCCGAAGTGGCCGAAGAGGTGGTGAAGCACTTCGGCGAAGTCCACGTGCTGGTGAACAATGCCGGCGTCTCGGTCTTCGGGCCGACGGACGAGGCGAGCTATGACGATTATGACTGGATCATGGGCGTCAATTTCGGCGGGGTGGTGAACGGGCTCGTCTCGTTCCTGCCCAAGATCAAGGCCAGCCATGGCCGCCGCCACGTTGTGAACATCGCCAGCATGGCTGCCTTCCTGCCCGGCCCGCAGGCGGGCATCTATACCGCCAGCAAGTTCGCCGTGCGCGGGCTGACGGAATCGCTGCGATACAATCTGGCGCCGCACAAGATCGGCTGTTCGCTGTGCTGCCCGGCGCTGACCCGCACCAATGCCTGGACCAGCGCGCTGAAGCGCCCGGACGGTTTCGGCACCAGCGGCTTCCCCGATGTCGCCAAGGGCGAGCTGGAACAGTTCGGCACCGCCTTCGAGGAAGGGATGGACCCCTATGAGGTGGGCACCAAGATCCTTGCGGGCATGACCGAGCAGAAGGGCCTGATCCTGACCCACCCCGAACATGGCCCGGATTTCGAGGAAATCCACGCGGCCACCATGGCCGCGCTGCCCAAGGAGGAAGCCCCGGCCGGACGCCTCAAGATCGAACAGCTGCGCCGTGACGCGATGAAGGCCGCCGAAGCCGGGCTGGTCATCCGCCTCGACGATCTCACCTGATTTCCGTCCCCTGCCTGCCGGTGCCTGATTGGGCATTGGCAGGCCCGGACAAAAACAACATAGTGGCGGCGATCCGGCGGGGCTTCGTCCACCGGCTGGACGGGAGAAGATCAAGGAGAGAATCGATGTGCGATGATTTCACGGCGCTGGCCGATGATGCCACGCTGACGAAACGGGGCCTTAGCCGCAGGGACTTTGCGGCGATCAGTGCGGCAGCGATGGGTACGCTGACCGTCAGCACTGCATGTGCCGCGCAGGGCACCGGCCCGGCACTGACCGAATCGACCGTCACCATCACCACGCCCGACGGCAAGATGGACGCCTTCTTCGTCCACCCGGCCGAAGGCAAGCATCCCGCCGTCATCATGTATCCCGACATCGCCGGTCTGCGCGATGCCTATAAGGTGATGGCCCGCACGCTGGCCGCATCGGGCTATGCGGTGGTGGCGGTGAACCATTATTACCGCAGCGCCAAGGCGCCGGTAATGAACACCATCTCCGAATTCTTTGCCCCCGAAGGGCGCGAGAAGCTGGGGCCGATGATGGCCAAGCTTACCGTTCCGGCCATCGTCAGCGATGCCAAGGCGATCGTTGCCTGGCTCGACGCGAACCCGGCGGTCGACACGACCAAGAAGATCGCGGCCGAAGGCTATTGCATGACCGGCTCTTACGCCGTGCGCACTGCCGCTGCCGTGCCCGACCGTGTCGGCGCGGTCAGCTCGTTCCACGGTGGCGGCCTCGTCACTCCGGCGCCGGACAGCCCGCACAAGATGCTCAAGGGCACCAAGGCGCTCTACCTCTTCGCCATCGCCCAGAATGACGACAAGCGCAGCCCTGACGACAAGGTGGCCCTGCGCCACGCGGCGGAAGATGCGGGCGTTGGCGCTCGGGTCGAAGTATTCGCCGCCGATCACGGCTGGTGCACGGTGGATTCGGCCGCATACGAGCAGGTCGAAGCCGAACGCGCGCGTACGCTCTCGCTGTGGAACTACGGCAAGATGGGCTGATCTGCCCGGCGTCACGCCAAGGTTTAAAAAGGCCCCGTCTCACCAAGTGAGGCGGGGCCTTTTTCTCGGGAGCGGTCGTGGCCTTGGAAATACCTACACCAGCCCTCAATTGTCACCCTGAACTTGTTTCAGGGTCCATTTCTCCGGATCGAGCAGCAGCCTACGCTGAAAGATGGATGCTGAAACAAGTTCAGCATGACGATAGTGCGTTGCCCTTGCCGCCTCAGCGCAGGTTCTTGCGCTCGATCGTCACGTCCGGATCGTTGCACAGGCCGCAATCCTCGCCGGTGAAGCTGCGTGCAGCCTTCTGGCTGCCGCGCAATTGCCACTCCAGCCAGTCCACCGCGATCCGCGCGCCCTTGCCGCCCAGCGGCTCGTGATAAGTGCCGCCATGGCCCGTGGGCAGGTTCACCATCACGGCGGGCACGTGGTTGATGTGTTCGAAATCGTCCTTGCCGTTGGCATAGGCGATGTCGGTCGGCCCGCCCTGGATATAGATCACCGGAGTGTGGATTTTTGCCAGCGCGCTCTTGGGCAGTTCCATGCCGGGAATGCCCAGCGAAGGATCGGTCAGCAACCCGCTGTTCTGGATCACCAGAGTGTCGATCCGGGGATCGGGGGCGATCTCCAGCGCCTGAATGCCGCCGCAGCTGAACCCGCCCGCAGCAATGGCCTTTTGGTCGATCATGCCCTCATAGGGGCTGCCCTTGCGCGCATTTTCGGCCAGCGCCCAGTCGAGCGCACTGGTCAGGTCGGCTGCGGTGGTGGGCGGCGGGGGATAGGATCCATCGGCGTTACGCCCACGCGGTGCGGCCTTGGGATCGCGCGCGTTCGGCCCGCTGCGCCACTTGCCCGGCGCGATCACCAGATAGCCATAGGAAGCGATCTGCGAGAGATGCAGGCGCGAACTGGTGGCATCGTCCGCACAGGCACCATTGCCCCATAGGAACAGGCCCAGCTTGCCCTTGCCCAGCTTCGACAGGTCCGCGGGGCGATAGATCACGTGATCGGGCAGGGAAGGGGCGACCTCGATCAGAGAGGGGTAGGGGCCATCCCCGGCAGTGTCGGGCACCTTGTCCCGCTCGGCCTCTTGCCGCGCCATATCCTCGGGCGAAGTTTGGGCGGCGGCCTGCGCCGTCAGGCCGGCGGCGGCAAGCAGGGCAAGCCCGCCAGTCAGGTAACGGAGCTTCCTTTGCATCTCTTCCCCCTCTTATGATCTATTCGAACCAGTAGGCAGTGCCTCGCATTTCCAGGCTGACGCGGGCGGGTGCATCGGGGCCGACCGCCGGATTGTCGAAGGCGCCATGGGGCATCAGCCGCGCCTTGTCCGTGTCGCTCTCGCTGGTCTTGAACACGATCGCCTCATCGGGCCGCATGTCGCTGTAATAATACCAGCGGTGGGCCGGATTGTGCTTGATCACGTAATTGCCGAAGCTCCATTCGGGCCCGCCATCCGGCGGATCGAAAATCGCCAGGCAGTCGATCAAATCGCCTTCCTCCACGCTGGGCCATGCGCACAGCGCCAGCGGCACGTCCTGCGGCGGGCCGGAAAGCACGCGCCAGACATTATATTGCGCGCTGCGCACGATCTTGCGCCCGCCGGTGATTTCCGGGCCGGGCGCGCCCTTGTCGCGGGCCTCCTCGGCAGCGGAGATCGACATGTCGACATGGGCGAAGCGCGCGGGGTGCGAATTGTCATGCGCCGCGTTCTGGCCCAGCCTTTCGGAAAAGCGCAGGATGCCGCGCGGCACCATGGCGACATGATCGGCGCCGCTGACGTCCTTCAGCAATTGCTCGATCTCGCCGGCATGGACATGCAGCACGGCGTCCAGATCGGTCAGGTCGGGAACGGCGCTGGCATGCTCCACCAGCATGAAGCCTTCGCGGTCGAGCGAGGCATCCATGCCCCGCGCATCCTCGATCTCCATTTCGACCGGAGCGAGCGGGACATAGTCCTTCTCATGAGCGTTGGCGTAGAAATAGGGCTGCTTGCCGGTATCCTCGGTATAGCCGATTGCCGCGCGCACGCTTCCGCCTGCCATATGTCCCGTTCCCTCTCCTCGCGGTGTCCGCTTTGCTTAAGCGAAGTCTTCCGTGTCGATCGTCGGCCGGATCGCGTCGTGATAACGGTGTCCGGCAACCGTCTGCTGGTTGATCAGTGCATCCGCCCGGTCAAGCACATCCTGCGAGATGGCAACGTTGGCGGCGTTGTAATTGTCTTCCAGATGCTGGAGGCTGGTGGTGCCGGGGATTACATGCACATTGTCCCCGCGGCTCAGCACCCAGGCATTGGCGAGCTGGCCGGGCGTCACGCCCGCTTCGGTGGCAAGCGCCACGAACTGCTCAATCAGTGCCAGGTTCTTGGGCCAGTTTTCCGCATTGAAGCGCGGCATGACGTTGCGCAGATCGCCCTGTTCCAGCGTGGTCGGGTCTTTCAGTACACCGCCCAGCGCGCCGCGGCCTACCGGGGAGAAGGCAACCAGCGGAATGCCCAGTTCCTTGCACGTATCCAGAACGCCCAGTTCGACATTGCGGGTCCACAGCGAATATTCGGTCTGCACCGCGCCCACCGGATGAACCGCATGGGCCTCGCGAATATGGGCGGAACTCCATTCGGACACGCCATAGGCGCCGATCTTGCCCGCATCGATGGCGGCCTTCATCGCGCCCACGGAATCGGCGATCGGCACCTTCGGATCGAAGCGGTGCATATAGTAAAGGTCGATATGGTCGGTATCGAGCAGCTTCAGGCTGGTCTCGATCGCGCTTTCGATCGCTTCGGGGCTGCAATCGACGCCGCGCTTGGGGCCTTCCACCACGATGCCGCATTTGGATGCGAGGAAGAACTCCTTGCGGCGGCCCTTCAGTGCCTCGGCGATCAGCGCCTCGTTCTTGCCCGCGCCATAGATGCGGGCAGTGTCGAGGTGATCGTAACCCAGATCGAGCGCGCGGTTGAGCAGCTTGATCCCGTCTTCCTGGCTCGGCGGAGTGCCATAGGCCCAGGACAGGTTCATGCAGCCGAGGCCGACGGGATGGACGGAGCGGTTTGCCAGTTGGCGCTTCATGGATTTCCTCGTCTGGAGCGTGAAGGGGGCTCAGCGGATGGCGGCCTGAACCGCCTTGCCGGCCCTCTTTAATCGCCGGGCGCGTATTGGCAATCGGCTGCGCGAGCCAGATGCGCGCTCAGTGCGAAGAGAGTGCGCCCTTCGCCCAGTCGAGATAGTCGGCGATGCTGGCATGGACGGCATCGGCCGAATGGATATAGTCGTCGCGCTGGGTGCTGATCGCGTGCAGCGACCAGCGGGCCTGATGGTTGGCAAGCCGCGTGCGCACGCCGTCGAGCCGATGCTGGAACTCCGCGAACAGTTCAGGGCGATAGCGCAGGCGCTCATCCCCCGGCAGGCTGCCGATCAGATTGCCCGTCGCGGTGGAGAATTCCTGCCGCAGCGAGACGATCTGCCCATTAAGGTCCGGGCCGGCCTTGTGCACCGCGACCCGCATCTGGCGATTTATCTGTTCCATGGCGCCTAAGATGCGCTCAAGTTCAGCCAAGGCGAATACTCCCCCAAGTTTCGCAAAAAACACGGGCCCAACGCCTAAATCGTTGAACCCGTGTAATGATTTACCCGTAACTGCTAAATCCGCAACCGTAACCGCGCCGAAACGTTTGAGAATCGGCGCGGCAGTGCGGGAATCAGGACCAGCCGTCCTGAGCTTCGAGGCTGGCGGCCAGTTCGCCGATCACGCGGTAGCAGTCCAGCACGCTGGAGACCGAGGAATTCGGCTCGCGGCCTTCGCGGATCGCGGCGACGAATTCACGGTCCTGCAGCTCGATGCCATTGTTCGAAATGGTCGTGCCGGTCAGGTCGATGGGTTCTTCCTTGCCGGTGACGAGATCGTCGTAACGGGCGATGTAGGTCGCATTGTCGCCGATATAGCGGAAGAAGGTGCCGAGCGGCCCGTCATTGTTGAACGACAGCGAGAGGGTGCAGATCGCGCCCGTTTCGCTCTTGAGCTGGATCGACATGTCCATGGCGATGCCCAGTTCCGGGTGCTTGGGGCCCTGGATGGCATTGGCCGTCACGATCTTGCCCGCCTGATAGGCGAACAGGTCGATCGTATGCGCCGCGTGGTGCCACAGCAGGTGGTCGGTCCAGCTGCGCGGCTCGCCCTTGGCGTTCATGTTCTTGCGGCGGAAGAAATAGGTCTGAACGTCCATCTGCTGGATGTTCAGTTCGCCCGCTGCGATCTTGTTATGAACGTACTGGTGGCTCGGGTTGAAGCGGCGGGTGTGGCCCACCATGCAGACCAGGCCGGTTTCCTTCTGCTTGGCTTCCACTGCTTCCGCATCGGCCCAGCTATCGGACAGGGGGATTTCCACCTGCACGTGCTTACCCGCATTCATGCAGGCGATGGCCTGTTCGGCGTGCATCTGGGTGGGGGTGCACAGGATCACCGCGTCCACATCGTCGCGCTCCAGCGCTTCCGAAAGTTCGGTGCCCGAATGCTTCGCGCCATATTTGGCGGCCACTTCCGCGGCCTGATCGGCACGGCGGGAAATGACCGAGGTGATTTCGACGCCTTCGACGTTCTTCAGGCCATCGAGGTGCTTTTCACCGAAAGCACCGGCGCCCACGAGTGCAATGCGCATGGTTCTTCTCCAAAAATTCGTCGTCCCGGACTTGATCCGGGACCGCTATCGGTTGGTACCAACCTGCCAGCGGTCCCGGCTTTCGCCGGGACGACGTGTAACTATCAGGCCCCGGCGGTAAGGCTGTGGCCGCTCATCACCTTGCGCGGTTCGAGCGGAGCGCCGGCGGTTTCTTCCGGCTGGAGCAGCAGGGCGCCCAGCGCGGTGTTGGAAGCCGGGATGTGGTAGAAGGTATAGAGGTCCTTCACCTTGTCGCCCAGCGCGCCGCGCATGATCAGCCACATCACCAGTTCGATGCCTTCGCTGCCTGCTTCGCGCAGATATTCGATATGCGGCATCTTGCTGAGGGTTTCGGGGTCCTTGATCAGCATGTCGATGAAGTTCAGATCGAACTCCTTGTTGATCAGGCCCGCGCGCGGACCCTGCAACTGGTGGCTCATGCCGCCCGTGCCCCAGACATGGACGTTCAGGTCTTCCGGGAAGCTCTCGACCGCGGCGCGGATGGAATCGCCCAGGTTGAAGCAGCGGCGGCCCGACGGCGGCGGATAGGTCACGACGTTGACCGGCAGAGGAATGACCTTGCAGGGCCATTCTTCCGGCTCGCCGAAGATCATCGACAGCGGCACGGTGCAGCCGTGGTCCACGTCCATCTTGTTGAAGATGGTCATGTCGAAATCGTCGAGGATCAGGCTCTGGGCGATGTGCCAGGCAAGATCCGGGTGGCCGATCACGTCGGGAACCGGGCGCGGGCCCCAGCCTTCGTCGGCCGGCTTGAAGCTTTCGGCGCAACCGATGGAGAAGGTCGGGATCACGTTCATGTCGAAGGCGGAAGCGTGGTCGTTATAAACCAGCACCACCACGTCGGGCATGTTGCCCGGCTGCTTGATCCATTCCTTGATCGGTTCGTAGCCCTTGAAGACCGGACCCCAATATTCGTTGTCCGACGTCTTGGTCTGCAGGGCGGCGCCCAGCGCGGGGATGTGGCTGGACGTAATGCCAGTGGTAACGCGTGCCATGATCAGAAACCTCCCTTGATCGAGCGCACGCCTTCGGGCGAACGGCCACCATCGATCATCATCTTTGCATATTCTTCCTGGGTCATGCCCGTCATCGAACCGGCGGCGAACTGGAAGCTCTTGCCGTCGGTCGAGAACAGCTTGGACAGGAAGTAGACGTTGCCGCCTTCATCGATCATCGCGTTGTAATTGCGGTCCAGCACGGCCTGCTTGGCGGCCGGGGTCAGGTTCCACTCGTCGAGATACGCGCTTTCGTCGGCCTTGAACCGCTCGCGGTTCTCTTCCTTCATCAGGCTCATGGCGAACTGGTTCAGCCAGTAGCCCTTGCGCGCGCGCTTTGCGGTGAACACCCGGGTGCCCGGGATATCGTCGAATGCCGCGAGGTATTCGTGGATGTCGATCCTCTGCTTCTTTTCGCTCATTGCTCTTTCCATTCGTAGGTCAGGGGCGCCTCTTTGAAGGCGAAACGGTCGATATGGCGTTCGATCACGCCGCGCAGGTGGACGTTGCGTTCGGCATCGCCGGTCACGAGAGTGATCGCGATCCCCTCGCCGTGAACCTGCATCGTCGCATTCTCGATCTCGGAAAACGGAAACGCGCCCAGCCCGTCAGCATAGCTGGTGGCCATCTTGTGGCTCCAGTGGCTGACGAGCTGCTGGATATACCGTTCCGGCTTTGCGCAGCGCGCAAGGCCGGTTGCAACGGTAGCGGTTTCGTTTGCGGTCATAGGCCACGTTCCTTCAGTCTGGCATCAAGCCTCGGGAACACCTTACGCGCATTGCCTTCGAAGATGGCGTGTTTCTCTGTGTCAGAGATATCGAGCGCGTCGATATAGCGCTTCGTATCGTCGAAATAATGGCCGGTCGTCGGGTCGATCCCGCGCACCGCGCCCACCATTTCGCTGCCGAACAGGATGTTCTTGTTCTCGATCACGTCGGCCAGCAGGTCGATGCCCGGCTGGTGATAGACGCAGGTGTCGAAGAAGATGTTGTTCATCAGATGCTGGTCGAGCGAGGGCTTCTTCAGCATGTCGGCCAGACCGCGATAGCGACCCCAGTGATAGGGTACCGCGCCGCCGCCATGCGGGATGATGAAGCGCAGGGTCGGGAAGTCGGAGAACAGGTCGCCTTCCAGCAGCTGCATGAAGGCCACCGTATCGGCCGCGAGGTAATAGCCGCCCGTGGCGTGCATCGCCGGGTTGCAGCTGCCCGAGACGTGGATCATCGCCGGAACGTCCAGCTCCACCATCTTCTCGTAGAAGGGATACCAGAACTTGTCGGTCAGCGCGGGCTGCTTGAAATAGCCGCCGCTGGCATCCGGGTTGAGGTTGCAGCCGATGAAGCCGAGTTCGGTCACGCAGCGTTCCAGCTCCGCGATGGAGCTGGTCATGTCCGCTTCCTGCGACTGGGGCAGCATGCACACGCCGACGAAGGTTTCGGGGAACAGGTCGACCACGCGACCGATCAGGTCGTTGCAGGCGCGCGCCCACGGCACGGCGACCGACTGGTCGCCCACATGCGGGGCCATGGCGCTGGCGCGGGGGGAGAAGATGGTCAGGTCCGCGCCGCGTTCCTTGATCAGGCGCAGCTGGTTCTGCTCGATCGTCTCGCGGATCTCGTCATCGGAGATTTCGGGATAGGCCGGCGCGGCCACGCCTGCCTTGAAGGCGGCCTTCTGCTCCTCGCGCCAGGCATCGTGCCCCTTGGGCAGGACGGTATAATGGCCGTGGCAGTCGATCACCATTGTCATGCTGTGCGGTTCCTTTTCTAAATGCGCCTTGCGTCGGCCTTGGCCTGTCAGCCTTTGGCCGCGCGGCGCTGCAGCACTACAGTGCCGCGTGTCATAACGGGTTCGATGCCGAGGTCGAGCAGGGTCTTGGCCGACTCTTCCATTTCGGCGGCGCGGCGCATGCCGTGCGTCTCCATCCGCTCGCGATTATAGGCGAAACGTTCCGCCCAGGGTTCATGCTTCTCGCTGGCGTCGAGCGAGGCGGTCACTTCGTTGAACACGCCGGCGGCGCGAGCCGCCTCGGCGCATTCCCAGCTCAGTGCCTCCAGCCCCTTGACCATGACGGAGCGGATCATCTTGATCGCGCTGGCGCGGCCCACTTCGTCGCCCACGATGCGCGTATTGGCAAAGCCCAGCGTGTTGAGATGGCTCATCGCCTCTTGCGCGGCCTTGCCCGCGATCAGCAGGGGCACAGCCAGCGCCTTGGGATCGACCGGGGCCATCACCGCCACATCGACATAGCGCCCGCCCATTTCCTCAACGCTGGCCGCGGCCATGCGCTTCGTGTCCGGCGAGACGGAGTTCATGTCGCACCAGATGGTGCCGGGGGTGAGGAAGGGCGCGTAATCGCGCGCGACGGGCAGGGCGGAATCGGCGGTGACGAGGGACAGGACGATCGTGGCGTCCCTCAGCGCCTCTTCCGCGCTGGTGCAGGCAGTGATGCCGCATTGCTGCATGATGGCGCCGCGTTCGTCCCTGACGTCGAAAGCGCGGGCGCTGCCGCCCCATTGCCCGGCTCGGGCAAAGGTCGATCCGGCTTCGCCGAAGCCGATAAGGGCCAGACGGGGCAGGTTCGCACTCATGATTCGGATTCGCGGTTTCCTCTCTGTTCGCGCGCTTACTGAATGTAAGTGTTACTTACAAGTTTGCCTGCGGGACTTTCAGGCCCACGGAAGGCTTGACGCGAGGGCGCTGCCGGATGCAAGCGCCCGGCTGTGTTTTCTGTATGTGCGTCGGTCGATGCACAGGCACCAGTCCTTGAGGAGAGCCGAGATGAGCGGAGTCGTCGTCCAGAAGATCGAGCGTGCGGAACGCGAAGTGGTCGAAGGGCTGGGCGCCTGCGGCGTCGCCACCGTGCATGAATCGCAGGGCCGCACCGGACTGCTCGCCAGCTATATGCGTCCGATCTATTCCGGCGCGCGCATCGGCGCCTCGGCCGTGACGATCAGCGTGCCCCCGGGCGACAATTACATGGTCCATGCCGCGATCGAACAGTGCCAGGATGGCGACATCCTCGTGATCGCGCCGACTTCCCCTTGCGAAGACGGCTATTTCGGCGACCTTCTGGCCACCAGCGCACAGGCGCGCGGGGTGAAGGGCCTGATCATCGACGCAGGCGTGCGCGACGTGCGCGACCTGACCGAAATGGACTTCCCCGTCTGGTCCAAGCGCGTCTTCGCGCAGGGCACGATCAAGGCCAGCCTCGGCAGCGTGAACGTGCCGGTGGTCTGCGCCAGCGCCTATATCGAGCCGGGCGACGTGATCGTGGCCGACGATGACGGCGTCTGCGTGGTCAAGCGCGCCGATGCCGCCATGGTGCTGGAAAAGGCCCGCGCCCGCGAAGCCAATGAAGGCTCCAAGCGCGAACGCCTTGCATCGGGCGAACTGGGCCTCGACATGTATGGCTTCCGCCAGAAGCTGATCGACATGGGCCTGAAGTGGATCTGACAACAACCCGATCCTCCCCGATCCGGGGAGGGGAACCATGCGAAGCATGGTGGAGGGGCACCGGCCTCAGACACAGCGCCAGTGGGGGGTGCCCCTCCACCAGCCTGCGGCTGGTCCCCCTCCCCATACTGGGGAGGATTTGAAGTGAATTCAGCACCCGTCATGTGGATGCGCGGGGGTACCTCCAAGGGGGGGTACTTCCTCGCCAGTGACCTGCCGGCCGATATTGCGGAACGCGATGCCTTCCTGCTCGGCGTGATGGGCAGCCCCGATCCGCGCCAGATCGACGGCATGGGCGGCGCCGACCCGCTGACCAGCAAGGTAGCGGTAGTGAAGAAGAGCGAGCGGGAAGGGATCGATGTCGATTACCTGTTCCTGCAGGTCTTCGTCGATCAGGCCATCGTCACCGATGCGCAGAATTGCGGCAATATCCTTGCAGGTATCGGCCCCTTCGCCATTGAGCGCGGGCTGGTGGCGGCCACGGGCGACGAGACCAAGGTCTCGATCTTCATGGAGAATACCGGCCAGGCCGCCGTCGCCACGGTACAGACGCCGGGCGGGGTGGTGACCTACAAGGGCGATGCCCGGATCGATGGCGTGCCCGGCACTCATGCCCCGATTCCGCTGGAGTTCCGCGACACGGCCGGTTCTTCCTGCGGCGCGCTGCTGCCCACGGGCAATGTGGTGGACGTGATCGAAGGCGTGGCCTGCACGCTGATCGACAATGGCATGCCCTGCATCGTGATGAAGGCACAAGACCTTGGCGCCACGGGCTATGAAACGCGTGAGGAACTGGAGGGCGAGGGCTTCGCCGCCATCCGCGCGAAGATCGAGAGCATCCGCCTTGCCGCCGGGCCGCTGATGAATCTTGGCGACGTGAAGGAAAAGTCCGTCCCCAAGATGTTCCTCGTCTCCCCGCCGAAGAACAGCGGCGCGATCAACACCCGCAGCTTCATTCCCCACCGCGCCCATGCGACCATCGGCGTGCTCGCCGCGGTCAGCGTGGCGACGGCCAGCCTGCTCAAGGGCTCGCCCGCCAATGATGTGGCGCAGCTTCCCGAAGGCAGCCGCAAGACTCTGTCGGTGGAACATCCGACCGGGGAAATGAGTTGCGTGCTGGAAGTGAACGACGCCGGGGAAGTCACCAGCTCCGCCCTGCTGCGCACCGCGCGCAAGCTGATGGACGGGGTGGTGTTCGTTTGATCTCTCTCACAACCCGTCCGTCCTGAGCCTGTCGAAGGACCGCCTTTCCTCCTTGAGGTCGGGATACGGGTGAAGAACAAAACGGCCCTTCGACAAGCTCAGGGCAGACGGAGTTATTGGTAATGAGCACCGATCGCATCACCAGCTGGCATGCCAACCCTTCCAAGCCGAAGTTCATTCCGCCTGCGGGCGCGGTGGATGCGCATTGCCATGTGTTCGGCCCGATGGCGCAGTTCCCCTTCAGCGCGAAGGCGAAGTACCTGCCCGAGGATGCCGGCCCGGACATGCTGTTCGCCCTGCGCGATCATCTGGGGTTCGACAAGAACGTGATCGTGCAGGCCAGCTGCCACGGCACGGACAATTCCGCCACGCTGGATGCCATCGCCAAGTCCAATGGCAAGGCACGCGGCGTGGCCGTGGTCGATCCGGCGATCTCGGAAGAGGAACTGGCGAAGCTGCATGAAGGCGGCATGCGCGGTATCCGCTTCAACTTCCTCAAGCGCCTGGTCGACGATGCGCCCAAGGACAAGTTCCTGGAGGTGGCGGCCCGCCTGCCCGCGGGCTGGCACGTGGTGATCTATTTCGAGGCCGATATCCTTGAGGAACTGCGCCCCTTCATGGATGCGATCCCGGTGCCGCTGGTGATCGACCACATGGGCCGCCCCGATGTGACGCAGGGCCCCGACGGCGCCGACATGAAGGCCTTCCGCCGCCTGCTCGACAGCCGGCCGGACATCCACTTCAAGCCCACCTGTCCCGATCGTCTGGATGGCACGGGCGATCCGTGGAATGCCTTCGCCGAAGCGGTAGCGCCGCTGGTGGCAGACTATTCGGATCGCTGCATCTGGGGCACGGACTGGCCGCACCCCAACATGCAGGACAAGATCCCCGATGACGGCCATCTGGTCGACATGATCCCCCGCATCGCGCCGACCGAGGAACTGCAGCGCAAGCTGCTGGTCGACAATCCGATGCGGCTTTACTGGGCGGACTGATCCGCAGTTTTCCGGGGTGGCTTGCCTGCCCCGGTTGCACGCCATAGCCTGCGCCTTGCCGTCACGTGCCTGCAATTCCATGCGGGTAACGCGGCGGCGGAGGCGCGCGCATGACCGATATATTGATTATCGACGGCCATCCCGATCCCGATCCGGCGCGGCTGGGCCATGCGCTGGCCGATGCCTATGAGGAAGCCGCGCGCGGCGCGGGCCATTCGGTCATGCGGATCGACTTGGCCGGGCTCGACTTTCCCCTGCTGCGCACGCGCCATGAATGGGCGGAAGAAAGGCCTGTCCCCACTATCGCCGCGGCGCAGGAGGCGATCCGCAAGGCGCGGCATCTGGCGATCTTCTACCCGCTCTGGCTGGGGGAAATGCCTGCCCTGCTGAAGGGCTTCTTCGAACAGGTCGCGCGGCCCGATTTCGCCATCGGGGAAGGCCGGGTGCCCGTGCCGCTGCTGAAAGGCCGCTCGGCGCGAGTGGTCGTCACCATGGGCATGCCTGCCGCGTTCTATCGCCTCTTCTACCGCGCCCACAGCCTCAAGAGCCTGGAGCGGAACATATTGAAATTCTCCGGCATCAAGCCGGTGCGCTCTACCCTGATCGGCATGGTGGAAGGCGCGGCGCCGAAGCAGGCGGAACAATGGCTGGAACAGATGGCCGAACTGGGCCGGCGCGCGCGCTGACCTATTCGGCGGCTTCTGCCAGCGCCTGCCAGTCCACCTCGCGCCAGTCTTCCTCCCGCCCGAAGGCGAAGGAGATTGCGCGGATCGCGGGATAGTCGATCTCTTCCCCCGCGAAAGAGAGTTCGCCCGTTTCCCGATGGCGGTTCACCGCATCGAGCAGCAGGCGCCGCGCGCGGTAGATCACCCGGTCGCAGGTGCCGAGATATTCCTGCGTGCGGTCCACGATGGGGCCCATGGATTCCTGCACCGCGAAATCCTCATAGGCATTGCTGCGATTGACGATGCCGCTCCAATGCCCGTCCTTCATTGCCTGCCGGTCCTGATGCCAGAGGTTGGAGGCATCGCCCATATCGGCATTGAAATGGTCCGGATCGCCCGACCAGTCACCCAGCGCGCTCATCATCTGGCGCTCCAGCGGGGCCTGCGTATCGTAAGAGATATACCATTGCGCGGTGGTGACATCGTCGATCGGGATCGAACAGCAGGTCACGCGCGGGCCGGTGGGCGCGGCGGGAATGAAGGAGAAGAAGGGCAGGGCCACTTCGCGCACGCGGGCGTAGAAGCGGTGGTCCCCTTCCTCGCGGATCGCGCCTTCGCGGAAGCCATAGGGCCGCTCGTCGAATTCGAACACCGGCGCGCCGTCATTCAGGATGTAGTCGCTTTCGGCCTTGAAGTAATTGCGGCCAATCACGCTGGCGAGGTTGGTGGCGTGAAGAAAGCCGACATGCGCGCTGTCCAGCAGTGCCTCCAGCCCCTGCAGCCAGTTGGTGCGGATGATCCCGCGCATCGGCTGCACATGGCTGTCGGGCAGGCCGGTGAACTCGTAATCGGGGAAGCGCGGCGGATTGGCCTTGCTGCCCATATAGACCCACACCAGCCCGCCCGCCTCATGGGTGGGATGCGTGCGCACGGGCACGCTGGCGGCGAATTTCTCGCGCTGGCTGCGCGGTTCCGTCGGGGCGTCCACGCAGACGCCGTCCACGCTGAACTTCCAGCCGTGGAAGATGCAGCGCAGGCCGTTATCCTCGTTGCGGGCAAGGGCCAGGCTGGCGCAGCGGTGGGGGCAGGCTTCCTGCATGAAGCCGACCCGGCCATCGGTGGCGCGGAAGGCTACGAAATTCTCGCCGAACAGGCGAACCCGCTCGGGCGCGCCATCCGCTTCCAGTTTCGCGGAACGGCAGGCGGGCACCCAATATTCGCGCAGCATTGCGCCCATCGGCGTGCCCGGGCCGATCCGGGTGAGGAGTTCGTTATCCGCCCGGTTCAGCATGTCACGATCTCCTCTCCCTTTTGTCCCGCCGGTCTTACTTGCCGGCGGTGATCTTCAGCATGGCGCCTGCATTCTCGTCCGTCAGGACATAGAGGTTGCCGTCAGGCCCCTGCCGCACGTCGCGCAGGCGCTGCTTCAGATCTTCCAGCAGGGCTTCCTGCTTGCCCGAGGGATCGCCCTTGGAATCGAATTCCAAGCGCAGCAGCGACTTGTTCATCATGGCGATGAACAGATTGCCGTCCCAGCCCGGAATCTTGCGGCCGTGATAGAAGGTGAGATTTCCGGGGTTGGCCGAAGGCGGGCCCCACACGGCCAGCGGATCGACGAAGCCGGGCTCGCCCTTGATGAACTTGGCGGGCGTATCGTCGTAATGATGGCCCTGCGTCACATCCATCCAGCCGTAATTCTCGCCGCGCTTGATGCGGTTCAGCTCGTCGCCGCCGCGCGGGCCGAATTCGGTGGACCAGATCTCGCCATATTCGGAATCGACCGTCAGCCCGGTGGGGTTGCGGTGGCCGATGGTCCAGATCTCGCTCTTCCAGTCCTTCTCGCCGACATAGGGATTGTCGTCGGGCACGGAGCCATCGTCGTTCAGGCGCAGGATCTTGCCGAAATGATTGTCGGTCTTCTGCACCATTTCGCCATAGTTGCGGTCGCCGCTGGCGATGAACAGATAGCCTTCCGTGTCGAAGGCCATGCGCCCGCCATAGCTGCCATAGACCGGGCCCTGGCCGCAGCACTTGGCCGGCACCGGCTCCTTGCCGTACCAGGCATCGGCCTCGAAGATTTCCTTCACGTCGCTCAGCTGGTGGCTGCCGTCCCACTTGGCGCGCAAAACGGCCAGGGTGGTGTTCTTCGGGTCTTTCGGATCGGCCTTGGAATAGCTGAGATAGATCAGCCGGTTCTTGGCGAAATCGGGGTGCAGCACCACGTCCATCAGCCCGGCGATGCCGACGTGATAGACTTCGGGCAGGCCCGCGATCGGGGTGGGATCGAGCACGCCCGCCTTGCTGACGATGCGCAGGCGGCCCGGGCGTTCCGTCACCAGCATGTCGCCATTGGGCAGGAAGGCCATGCCCCAGGGGCGTTCGAGGCCCTTGGTGACGACCTCCACGTGGATTTTCGCCTTTTGGGTCTGATAGTCCCACGGTCCGTCGCCCAGCGGCACGGGCAGGAAGGGATTGGGCGCCTTGGGCGCTTCGCCCTCGTCGCCGCTGGGGGCGGCAGGGGCAGCGGGAGCGGCGGGTGCCGCCGGAGCCGCAGCCGGTGCGGTATCGTTCTGTGCCGCAGCGATCGCACCCGTGCAGGCGAGCGCGGCACCCATTGCCAAGCCAATGACGCGTTTCATGAAAACTCCCTCATCCCCGTTCCGCCGGGAGCGGTTGCGGCCGCTCTTCCAGCCCCTGTTGCGATGCGGCCCGCGTCTTCGCGGTGCCTTATGCAAGCTCATTAGGCCTTTGCAGCGACGCGCACAATCGCCGCTTTCCTACTTGCGACAAATCTGGCTTACCCTCGGCGGTGCCATCCTGCGGACCTTCGCCTGGCCTGCATTCTCCCGCCCTTTGGCCGGCAAGCGAGCCTGCTGCGGAAGGTAACAGGTCTTGTCACTGGAGATCGCCCGGAAGGCATGGGAAACCGGGCTTTTCGGGCGGGGAAAGGTCACAGGTTTCGTAGGCGTAAATGCGTCACTTTCCGCCCAAGAATTTCACGCGGAAAGGGGCGGGGCAGCCTTGTCCGGTTTTGCTTGCCCGGGGGCCATGCTGCGGTAACATCCCGCTGTCTGAAAAGGGGAGAACGGACGATGAGCGGATTTCTGATCGCCATCCTGGTGGTGGTGTTCATGTTCCTGCTGATGGGCGTACGCGTGGTGCGGCAGGGCTATGTCTATACTATCGAAAGGCTGGGCAAGTTCACTCTGGCCGCCGAGCCGGGGCTGCACCTGATCATCCCCTTCATCGACCGTGTCGGGCAGAAAGTGAACGTGATGGAACAGGTGCTCGATATTCCGGGCCAGGAAATCATCACCCGCGATAACGCCATGGTGGGCGTGGATGCGGTGGTGTTCTTCCAGGTGCTGGATGCGGGCAAGGCCGCCTATGAAGTGCACAACCTGTATCTCTCGATCATGGCGCTGACGACCACGAACCTGCGCACCGTGATGGGCTCGATGGACCTCGACGAGACGCTTTCCAAGCGTGACGAGATCAATGCCAAGCTGCTCTCCGTGGTCGATCATGCCACCGCGCCCTGGGGCGTGAAGATCACTCGCGTGGAGATCAAGGACATCCGCCCGCCGCGCGACATTTCCGATGCGATGACTCGCCAGATGAAGGCCGAACGCGAGAAGCGGGCCGAGATTCTGGAAGCGGAAGGCAAGCGGGCATCCGACATCCTGCGTGCCGAAGGCCTCAAGCAGTCGCAGATCCTTGCCGCGGAAGGCCGCCGCGAATCCGCCTTCCGCGATGCCGAAGCGCGTGAGCGCGAGGCGGAGGCGGAAGCCAGGGCCACGCAGATGGTGTCCGAGGCCATCGCCGCTTCCGGCAGCCAGGCGATCAATTACTTCATTGCCCAGAAATACACCGATGCGGTGGGCAAGTTCGCCACTTCGCCCAATGCCAAGACGATCCTGTTCCCGGTAGAGGCGACCCAGCTGATCGGTTCGCTCGGCGGGATCGGCGAACTGGTGAAGGATGCGGTAGGCGGCGGCACCGCTCCGTCTGCTCCCCCGGCACCGCCAGCACCGCGCCGCTCCGTGCCGCCGGCCGGGGGTGGGCAGTGATGGAAGAGCTGGCCAACCTCGATTCGCACTGGGCCTGGCTGGCCATCGGCCTGTTCCTGGCGGCGGCCGAAATGGCCGTGCCGGGCGTGTTCCTGATCTGGCTGGCCGGCGCGGCGATCATCACCGGCATCCTTGCCTGGCTGATCCCGCTGGGCCTGCCGCTGGAAATCGTGATCTTCGGCGTGCTGGCCATCGTCGCCGTGTTTGCCGGCCGCCGTTACCTGCGCGATAATCCGGTGACCGAGGCAGACCCCAAGATGAACCGCCGCGGCGCGCGTCTGGTGGGCGAAGTGGCCATTGTCAGCCAGCCGATCGAAGCCGGATCGGGCAAGGTCCATTACGGCGACAGCGAATGGCTGGCCAAGGGCGCCGACACCCCGGCGGGCGTACGCGTGCGGATCACGGGTAGCGATGGCGCAGTGTTGCTGGTGGAGCCGATTTAGGCGAAGTGAGAGCCTTCTCTCAAACCCGTTCGTCCTGAGCCTGTCGAAGGACGCGCGCAAGCATCTGCCCAAGGCTCCTGCTCAACCGCTTGTCTGGTGCGAATCTCCGGGGGCGAAGTCGCCCGGAATTAACGCCACTCGTGTCCTTCGACAGGCTCAGGATGAACGGGTGGGGGTGCCTGCGGCGAGCGGCTGTCGCTCGCCCGCCCCTCACCCCTCGTGGTGCTTCGCCGCGCTGATCTTGGTGCCGAAGCGGCCGTGCTTGCGGAAGCGGATCATCCATTTGCCCAGGAACAGTTCCAGCGGCTTGGGCGAGACGCCCAGCGCCTTGAGGCCGGGCAGCTTGCCCGAAGGAACACTGCCCGCCTTGAGCATGATCCACTGGTCACGGTTCATCGGCGTGCCGGGCAAAGCGGCGAACAGGGCGGACATGGCATCGGGCATGTCGAGCAGCAGGGGATTACGCTCCTGCCCCTTGGCGATCATGCGATGGAGCTGGCCCATGGTGATCGCTTCGGGCCCGGCAATCTCGTAGGTCTTGCCGCCATGCTTCTTCGGATCGCCCAGCGCGTTGCCGATGGCTTCGGCCGCATCGTCTACCCACAGGGGCTGGAGCTTCGCCTCGGGGCCGAACACCGGCAGGACCGGGAAGGACGAGACGAGGTTGGCGAACAGGTTCACGAACTTGTCGTCTTCGGCAAACAGCACGCCGGGGCGGATGATCGTTGCCTTGGGGAAGGCGGCCAGCACGGCTTCCTCGCCTTCGGCCTTGGTGCGGGCATAGGCCGATTCCGAGGCGGCATCGGCGCCGATGGCCGAAACCAGCACGAAGCTTTCAAGCCCGGCCGCCGCAGCGGCTTCCGCCGCGACGCGTGCGCCCTTCGCCTGGATGGCGTTGAGATTGCCGCTGAAGGAACCGACCAGATAGATCGCCGCATCGGCGCCGGTCAGCACGGCGCGCACTGTGTCGGGCTTGGTCACGTCGCAGGCGACGAACTGGGTCTGGCCCAGATTGCCCAGCGGCTTCAGCTTGTAGGCGCGTTCCGGATGGCGGCTGGCGATGCGCAGGCGCGCGCCGCGCGCCAGCAGGTCCTGCGCCAGATGAGTGCCAACGAAGCCGCTGCCGCCCAGCAGCACTACCAGTTTTCCGTTCAGCGGGTCGCTCTTCGCCATGCCAGTACCGTTTGCCTTTGCCTGCGAGTCCAGTTTCGCGCCCGGCAATGCAACAAGCGCCGCTTCCCCGCAAGCATGCGATTGGCGCGAAATCGCCCGTCAGCCGTGGGCGGCGTGGATAATATCCGTATCCCATTCCAGCGCGCCGAGGTCGGCACGGGCAAAGTGGCGGATCGTGCCCTGCTCGCCGGCCTCGATCTTGCGCACGAAATCGGGGTCGCCGATCAGGGCGCGGCCCACTGCCACCAGGTCGAACTCGCCCGCCGCGATGCGGGTTTCCAGATCTTCGATCGCCTCCACCACGCGCGGGCGGGCATCCTTGCCTTCGATGAAAGTGGTCATCACGTCCGTATCCAGCCCGACGCTGCCCACGGTGATGACGGGCAAGCCGCCGGTCGCCTTGGTCCAGCCGGCCAGATTGCGCGCATCGCCCGGCCATTCCGGTTCCCAGAACCGGCGGGTGGAGGCGTGCAGCACGTCCACGCCGGCGGCCTTCAACATGCCGGTGAAGATTTCCAGTTCCTCCGGCGTGGCGGCGATCCGGGCGGAATAGTCCACTTCCTTCCATTGCGAGAAGCGCAGAGAGATGATGAAGTCCGGCCCGCAGGCGGCGCGGATCGCGGCGACGATCTCGGCCGGAAGGCGCGTGCGGTGGCGGATGTCCGGCCCGCCATAGCCATCTTCGCGCAGATTGATCCCGGCCCACAGGAACTGGTCGAGCAGATAGCCATGCGCGGCGTGAACCTCCACGCCCGCCGCGCCCGCATCCTGCGCCACCAGCGCGGAGCGGGCATAGGCTTCCACCAGTTCCCCAAGCTCCACCGCCGTCGCCGCGCGGCCATTGGGGCGGCCGGGCTGGACCAGGCCGGAGGGGCCGATGGAGAGGCCGTCATCCTTCCGCACCGCGCCTTCGTGCCAAAGCTGGATCAGCATGTGCCCTCCGGCCTTGCCCACTTCCTCCACGCAATGCGCCCAGGCATCGCGGGTGGCGGCGGTGATGTGGGCGGATGACGGCTGTCGGGTCGCCGTGGGATGGTCCACTGCCGCGCTTTCGCCCACGATCAGCTTCACGCCCCCTTCCGCGCGGCGGCGGTAATAGGCCGCCAGCGCGGCGCTGGGCCTGCCATCCTCGCACATGCCGCGCTGCATGGCGGGCATGACGAAGCGGTTGGGCAGTTCCAGCCCCTTGAGGCGATATGGCGTGAACAGCGGCGAAAGGTCGGCCATGCGGCGGATGTCTCCCAATATGTTTTCGCGATCCTAGCGTGAAAGCGGCGCTTGGCTAGCGGGGCGGGCTAGCGGGGCTTCCCATCGCGGCGGGGCAAGGCGATAGTGCGCTGAAGGGGAGAGAGAACAATGCTCGATTACGCGGCCTATGTGGCGCTGTTCAACACCGGCAATGACGAGGAAGTGATCCAGCGCTTCTATGCCGAGGATTGCGTGATGCTGAGCGCCAGCGGCGCGCGTCACGGCAAGCAGGGACTGCGCGAATTCCTTGCCTGGGCGCATGATGGCGTGCGCGAGGTTATCCGGCCGCAGGCAGTGATTTCCGATGACCGGCTGCTGTTTGCCGAAGTGGACATGGATTTCCACGCCACGAAGGAACGGCCCGATTTCCCCTTCGGCCACATGTTCCCCGGCGATCTCGTCACGGTGAAGTTCTTCGCCAGCTATCGCCTCGGCGATCACGGCAAGATACTCGAACTCAAGACGATGGTCTGGCCGCCCGAGCAGGGCGTTTCCAAATTGCCGCGCCTTGGCTCCCACCCCAGCCAGCTGGCCGCCTTCCGGGCCTATGGCGCGGCCTTCTCCGCCGCCGATTTCACTCGCTGGCCGAAATTCTACACCGATGACGTTGTGTTCTCCCTCCACTCCTTCGGCACGTTCGAGGGCAAGCAGGCCATCGTCGACTTCTATCGCCCGGTCTTTGCCGATATTCGCGAGGAAGTGATCTTCGAGAGCATCGAGGCGAGCGACCGCCATATCCGCGCCGTCGCCACCAGCCGCTTCACGGCCTTGCGCGATGCGCCCGATTGCGTGCTGGGCCCGGTGAAGCAGGGCGATGTGATCGTTGCCCCGGTGATTGCGGACTACACCCTGCGCGACGGGCTGATCTGCCGGATCGAAGTGACCCGCAATGGCGAACGCCACTTCATTCCCGCGACGGGGTAGTCACTTACGCTGAATTGCGCGCGTTAGCTTGCCATTCACGCCACCCGTCCTACATTATCGGGAGTTGAAAGGCAGGACTAACCAATGAGTGACGGACCCGATCCCAACCGCGACCCCGATCGCGAACCGGGTGGCAATCCCTGGATCAAGAATCTCGCAGTATGGGGCGGGATCTTCCTGGCATTGCTGCTGGTCGTCTCCATGTTCAGTTCCGGCGCGACCCAGCAGGGCAGCGCGATGCCCTATTCCGAATTCCGGACCAAGGTAGCCGAAGGCAGCGTGGAACAGGTGCAGATCGCACCTGACCGCATCACCGGTGTGCTGAAGAACAAGGAAGCCTTCACCACCATTCCGGTGGCGAACGATACCGATCTGCCCAAGCTGCTCGAGGAAAACGGCGTCCGCTATGAAGGCTCCGCGCCGGACGAGCCGAATCTGCTGCTCTACATCCTCGTCCAGTCCCTGCCGTTCCTGCTGATCCTGGGCGTGGCCTATTTCGCGCTGCGTCAGGTGCAGAAAGGCGGCGGTTCGGGCGCGATGGGCTTCGGCAAGTCCAAGGCCAAGCTGCTGACCGAACGCCATGGCCGCGTGACCTTTGACGATGTCGCCGGCATCGACGAAGCGCGCGAGGAACTGGAGGAAATCGTCGAGTTCCTGAAGGACCCGCAGCGTTTCTCCAAGCTCGGCGGACAGATTCCCAAGGGCGCGCTGCTGGTCGGTTCGCCCGGTACCGGCAAGACCCTGCTCGCCCGCGCCATTGCGGGCGAGGCGGGCGTGCCCTTCTTCACCATTTCCGGCTCGGACTTCGTCGAAATGTTCGTCGGCGTCGGCGCCAGCCGCGTGCGCGACATGTTCGAACAGGCCAAGAAGAACGCGCCCTGCATCGTCTTCATCGACGAAATCGACGCCGTGGGCCGCCATCGCGGCCATGGCCTGGGCAATTCGAATGACGAGCGCGAGCAGACGCTGAACCAGCTGCTGGTCGAGATGGACGGCTTCGAGGCCAATGAAGGCATCATCATCATTGCGGCGACCAACCGCCCCGACGTGCTTGACCCCGCGCTGCTGCGCCCGGGCCGTTTCGACCGTCAGGTCGTGGTGCCGATCCCCGATATCGAAGGGCGCGAGAAGATCCTTTCGGTCCACATGAAGAAGGTGCCGCTGGCGCCCGACGTCAATCCGCGCACCATTGCGCGTGGCACGCCGGGCTTCTCGGGCGCGGACCTCGCCAACCTCGTGAACGAGGCGGCCCTGCTGGCCGCGCGGCGCAACAAGCGCCTCGTCGCCATGCAGGAATTCGAGGACGCGAAGGACAAGGTCATGATGGGGGCGGAACGCCGCTCCATGGTGATGACCGAGGAAGAGAAGAAGATGACCGCCTATCACGAGGCCGGCCATGCGATCGTCTCTGTCCACGAACCCGCTTCGGACCCGATCCACAAGGCCACCATCATCCCGCGCGGCCGCGCGCTGGGCATGGTGATGCGCCTGCCGGAACGCGACAGCTATTCCTACCACCGCGACAAGATGCATGCGAACCTCTCGGTCAGCATGGGCGGCCGCGTGGCGGAAGAACTGATCTTCGGGCATGACAAGGTCAGCTCGGGCGCAAGCTCCGACATTTCCTACGCCACCAACCTTGCCCGCAGCATGGTCACCAAATGGGGCATGTCCGACAAGCTCGGCCCGCTCCAGTATGAGGACCAGTACGAAGGCTATCTGGGCATGGGCGGCACGCAGCGGACCATGATGTCGGATGAGACCAACAAGCTGATCGATGCCGAGATTCGCGGCCTGGTGGACGGCGCGCATGAGCGTGCGCGGACCCTGCTGACCGAACATCGCGACCAGCTGGAACTGCTGGCCCAGGCGCTGCTGGAATATGAGACGCTGAGCGGCGACGAGATCAAGCAGCTGCTGGAAGATGGCAAGATCGACCGGCCCGACAAGCCGTCCGGCCCGGCGGTCGTCCGCCCGGTTCACGGCTCGTCGATCCCCAAGGCGGGTAAGCGCTACTCCGGCGACGCGGCTCCGCAAGGGGTCTGATCCCACCGGCTTGCCCGTCGCCCCAGTGCGACGCCCTTTGGCGGTGGGGCAAGCCGGGCCTCAGACGCGGCGGATGGGGAAACCCCGTCCGCCGGCGATCCGTTTCTATAAGGGCGGCCATTGCGCGCGCCCTCACGACCATCCCGAACAACAGACCCAAAGGGAGATTGCGATGAAGAAGCTGATTCTGGCTGCCCCGATCCTCGGCCTTGCCCTCGCTGCCTGCTCGCAGGAAACCGAAGACAATGCCGATGCGGCAGTGGAACAGGCGGGCGACACCGCCGAAGCCATGGGCGATACGGTCAGCTCGGCCGCCGACGATGCCTCGCAGGGCGTGGAAGAAGCCATCGGCGCGGCGGAAGATGCGGCGAACGATGCGTCCGCTGACGTGAAGGACGCCATGGCCGACAGCACTACCGCTCCGGCGGAGTGACGCCGGCCGGGCGCAGAACTCAATTCATCGTCATTGCGAGGGACCGCAGGTCCCGTGGCAATCCACGGCGCAGCGCGTTGGGTTCTGGATTGCTGCGTCCCTCGCAATGACGAGCCGCTTCAGGCGAAGCAGAGCCTTTCCTGGGCCGCGTGGACACATTCCAGTGCAAGCTTCCATGACCGCTTTTCAGAATTTCAACCCAGAAGCTGCCAGTCCGGACACGACAGCATTGCGGACGTTCAATGCTCGGGTTATCTCCATGCGGGAAAGTAGGCGCCATGACCGTTCACGAAGTCGTCCATTTACTGTGCACCAGTGCCATTGCATTGCTTGCGCTTTTTGCCAGAGATCGCCTTCGGATAAATGAGCCGAAAGTGAGGATAGCATTCGGTTCTGCGGGCATCTTCTTGGCAACATTCATATTCTTTGTTGTGAATCAACTATTCCCGCATCCCTGGGAAAGCGGCTTTTCAAGCCTGACTGACGGTTTCACATTGGTCGCCAGTTACGCGATTGGTGGTCTGCTGGTGTTGTCGCTCATCGAGATTGCGGGCGGCATACTGCAGGCGGTCCAGCGCCGTCGATACAATCGTCGAAAAGTCCGCTTCCCACAACCTTCCGGGCATTAAAGTCGCCGACCACACTGCCAGATAACAGACGCCCATTCAGGTCCGAATTTGTCCACGCGACCTAGGCTGCCCCGAGTTCCTCCAGCTTCGCCTCGATTGCCTGCCACAGGCCGCTAAAGGCTGCCGCGCTCGGCGAATTCGGGGCGAAGCTGCCGAGCGGCGCCTGCCGCTCGGCCACTTGCTCGATCGCGCTGCTCATCGGGATTACCGGCCAGTCCGGCATCCCGGCCCTGAGCTGCTTGTGCAGGCCCCGGCGGGCATCGAACATCGACAGTACCGGCAGGATCGGGGGATGGCGCTTGTGATTGGCCGCCAGTTCCTTGCGGATCGACTGCAGCGCCCTTTGCGCCAGAGGGGAGGGCGGCAGCGGCACGATCACCACGTCGGCCGCGCGGATCACCTGTGCGGAAACCTCGTTCAGCACGGGCGGGCAATCGAGGATGATCCGCTCATATTGCTCCGAAAGTTCCCCGGCCAGTTTCGCCAGCCGCTTCTTCTTGCCCAAGGCAGTCAGGCTGCCATGCAGATCGCGCAGGCTGTCATCGGCGGGCAGCAGGTCCAGCCCCCAATAGCCGCTGGGCAGGATCAGTTCTCCGGCCTCTTCCTTGCCCCGGAATATCCCGGCCGCGCCGCCCTTCTTCTTCGCCTTGGGCTCCACGCCGAACAGGAAGGCCGCGCCGCTCGACGGGTCGAGGTCCCACAACAGGGTCCGCTTTTCGCCCTGCACGGCGGAACACCACGCGAGATTGGCTGCAATGGTGGTTTTGCCCACCCCCCCATTCACGCTGTAAACGGCAATCACGGCCATGCCAGTCTCCCCCATTCGCTGAGGGAGGAGTTTGTTACAGTTCGATGACGGTATTCAAGTCCGGGAGGGCCCCGGTCATTCCCCGGTCATGGCATCCGAAGTTGCTCGTCATTGCGAGCGGCGAAGCAGCGCGGCAATCTAGGACCTAGCGCGCTTCGCCCTGGATTGCTTCGGGGGGTTGCCCCTCGCAATGACGAACCTGATTCGAGTGATCCGTCCGGAGCGGAATCTCGTTGTGTTCGCACGTCACCCAATCGCCAAAGCAAAAGGGCCGCACCTTGCGGTGCAGCCCTTTGATCGTGGCAATCTTCGGCGGGGAAGATCAGCCGTCGTAATCGGCGCCGATCGAAGTCGAGCGGGTCGGGGCGGCGGCAGTGATGCGCAGCGCCTCGGCCGACTGGCTCAGCGAGCCGATTTCATCCGCTTCATCCTCATCGTCAGGCAGGACGCGCTGCAGCGACTGAGTGAGCGATTCCTTGAGGTCGCGCGGGCGCACGGTCTCGTCGGCGATCTCGCGCAGGGCGACCACCGGGTTCTTGTCACGGTCGCGATCGACGGTCAGCTCCGCACCGCCGGAAATCTCGCGCGCACGCTGTGCGGCAAGCAGGACGAGATCGAAACGGTTGGGGACCTTGTCGACGCAATCTTCGACGGTAACGCGCGCCATGGGCACTCCAGTGAAATGAATCTGCCGGGAAAGCTGGCCAATTAGGTTTCGGGGGGGCGAAAGTCAAGGAAATGCCGCAGCACCGCCCCATGTGGGCCGGTATGCGGCGCCTATGCGGCAGGCGCGCGGCAGGATAGCGGGGTTGCCCGCGCGGGGCCGCTATGCTCTTTGCTTGCAGCCATGGAGAGCGCGCGTCCCGAACCGGAAGGCCCGGCCCCCTTTCGCGACCTCGATCCCTTTGCGATTCGCGCCCAGGGCCAGAAGCTGACTTTCTTCCCCAAGGGGGGCGACCGGCTGGCAGCGCTGCTGGACCTGATCGAGACGGCGCAGCACAGCCTGCAATTCTATTTCTACATCTTCGCCACTGACGAATGCGCCGCCACGGTGCGCGATGCGCTGGCGCAGGCCGCGCGGCGGGGCGTGGCGGTGACGCTGATCGTCGACGATTTCGGATCGACCGCCGATGCGAAGTTCCTGCAGCCCCTCACCGATGCGGGCGGCATTGTGCAGCGCTTCAGCTCGCGCTGGGGCGTGCGCTATCTCATCCGCAATCACCAGAAGATGGCGATCCGCGATGGCGAGGCCGCGATGATCGGGGGCTTCAATATCGAACAGGCCTATTTCGACCCGCCGGAGAAGAACGGCTGGAACGATCTGGGCGTGCTGGTGGAAGGCGATGCGGTGAAGCGCCTGTGCGACTGGTTCGGCATTCTCGCGCGCTGGACCGACGACCGGCAGGTGCATCTGCTGGAAGCGCGGCGGGAAGTGCGGCGCTGGAATTCGGGCACTACCACGGTGCGCTGGCTGCTGGGCGGTCCGTCGCAGGCACTTGGCCCATGGGCGCGTTGCATCATCACCGATATCGCCATTGCCAGCCGGCTGGACATCATGGTCGCCTATTTCTCCCCCCGCCGCGGGCTGGTGCGGCGGATCGGCCATGTGGCGCAGCGGGGCGAGGCGCGGCTGCTGCTGGCCGCCAAGTCTGATAATGCCGCTACGGTGGGTGCGGCGCGCGCCAATTACGGCCGCCTGCTGCGCCGGGGCGTGGAAATCCATGAGTTCGAGCCGTGCAAGCTCCACGCGAAGCTCTTCGTGGTGGACGATGTGACCTATATCGGCTCGGCCAATTTCGACATGCGCAGCCTCTATCTCAATCTGGAGATCATGCTGCGGATCGAGGACAAGGCGCTGGCGGAGCGGATGCGGACCTTCATCGCCCAGCATCTGCCGCACTCGACCGAGGTCACGCCCGAATTGCATCGCCAGCGCCGCACCGTGTGGAACCGCATCCGCTGGAGCCTCAGCTGGTTCCTGGTGACGGTGGTGGATTACACCGTCACGCGGCGGCTGAATTTGGGGCTGTAGGCTCTCCTATCGTCATTGCGAGCGGCAAAGCCGCGCGGCAATCCATAGCCCAGCGCGCAAACGCCATGGATTGCTTCGTCCCTGCGGTCCTCGCAATGACGATCTCTGTCCTTGAGTGCCCTACTCGTAATCGTCGTAGCCGCGGCTGCTTTCGGCAAGGTCGGAGAACTTGGTGATCTCGCTCTGGAACTGCAGCGGGATATTGCCGGTGGAACCGTGGCGCTGCTTGGCCACGATCAGGGTGGCGCGGTTCACCAGTTCGCCGTGGCGCTGTTCCCACTCGCTGTATTTCGCCTCGGCCTCGGCATTGGCGAAGCCGTTCAGGCCCGGCCCGTCGGGCTTCAGGGCGTTGTGGTAATATTCGGCGCGGTAGATGAACCACACCATATCGGCGTCCTGTTCGATCGAGCCGGATTCGCGAAGGTCGGACAGCTGGGGCCGCTTGTCCTCGCGCTGTTCCACTGCACGGCTCAGCTGGGACAGCGCGATCACCGGCACGCTCAGTTCCTTGGCCAATGTCTTCAGGCCGCGGCTGATTTCCGAGATTTCGTTCACGCGGTTGTCGTTCCCCCGGCCGGTGCCCTGCAGCAGCTGGAGATAGTCGACCACGATCAGCCCGATATCGTGCCGCCGCTTCAGCCGCCGTGCGCGGGCGCGCAGGGCGGCGATGGAAAGGGCGGGCGTATCGTCGATATAGAGCGGCAGTTCGGCCAGGCGCTGCGCCGCGAAGGACAGTTTCTGGAACTGGTCGCGGCTGATGCGGCCCATGCGCAGCGCCTCGCTGGAAACCTCGGCCTGTTCGGCAAGGATACGCGTGGCCAGCTGGTCCGCGCTCATTTCCAGGCTGAAGAACACCACGCCCGCGCCCACGGAACGTTCGATGCCCATCTCGCGGTCGTTCAGCAGGCGCTCGGCGCAATTGAAGGCGATATTGGTGGCGAGCGAGGTCTTGCCCATGCCCGGACGGCCGGCCAGGATGATGAGGTCGGAATCGTGCAGGCCGCCGATCTTCTCGTTCACGCTGGTCAGGCCGGTGGTCTTGCCCGAGATGTGGCCGCCCGAATTGATCGCCGCCTCGATCTGGCTCAGCGCCGTATGGGTGGCGCTGCGGAAGCTGGAGGCTTCATTGGCGGTCGCGGCGCCTTCGGCCACCTTGTAGAGCGCGGCTTCGGCATATTCGATCTGCTTGAGCGGCTCGACGCTTTCTGACGTATCCAGCGCCTCTTCCACCAGATTGCGGCCGACATTCACCAGCTCTCGCAGCAGAGCGAGGTCGTAGATCTGCGAGGCAAGCTCGCGCGGGGCGAGCAACCCCTGCCCGTCCGCCGTCAGCCGCGCGAGATATGCGATGCCGCCCAGTTCCTTCAGCGCTTCGTCCGCTTCGAAATAGGGGCGCAGGGTCACGGGAGTGACCACCGCATTGCGATCCAGCAGGGTCAGCACCCGTTCGTAGATGCGCTGATGCACCGGCTCGAAGAAATGGTCTGGCCGCAGGGGCGTGGAAAGTTCCTCGATCACGCGGTTGTCGATCAGCACCGCACCGATGAAGGCCGCTTCCGCCTCGATATTGGCGGGCAGGCTGCGGGCCTGCGGTTCGGCGGGCGCAGCGGCAGGGGAACGGATCAGAAGGGCTTCGTCGGACATCGGCCCCTCATGCACATGGCGGGCGGCAGGGCGCAAGCGGGCAGGCGGGAAGGGGCCTTGTGGATATCGGGGATGGATCGATTTCCCGGCCCGCCTTCCGGATTGGTCCCGCTGCAAATTCCTTGCCGCCTACCGTGGCGGGTGCGAAAGGATCGGCAGCCATGGACGACCACCGCATCAGCCATATCGAGCTAGACGAGGCGACGATCCTGTGGCGCAATGCGGATATCGAGCAGGAACGCCGCGTGGCGATCTTCGACCTGATCGAGGAGAACCGCTTCAAGCCGGTGCGCGCCGCCGCTTCCGGCCTGTCCGGCCCCTGGCGCCTGCGGCTGGCGGTGCAGGACGGACGGCTGGCGATGGATATTTCCGACGAGGCCGGCAATCCGGTGGAAACGCTGCTGCTGGGCCTAGCCCGCTTCCGCCGCCCGATCCGCGAATATTTCGCCATCTGCGATTCCTATTATCAGGCGATCCGCAAGGCTTCCGCGCAGGAGATCGAGACGATCGACATGGCCCGGCGCGGAATCCACGATCAGGCCGCGCGGCTGCTGCTGGAAAGGCTGGACGGCAAGGTGGAAACGGACTTCGCCACGGCCCGGCGGCTCTTTACCCTGATCTGCGTGCTGCATATCAAGGGCTAGCAGGGGCTGGAGGGCTCCCAGGCGAAAGGCGATTCCCCGATGGGCAGAAAGAAGCGATTTCCCACGCGCTGGCGCGTGATGGCGGCGCTGTTGCTGGCTGCGCTGCTGGGCGGTGCCTGGCAGTGGTGGGAGTTCATCCACTGGACCCCGCCGCGCGAGGCCTATCCCGCGCAGGGCATTCTGGTGAGCGCGGGCGACGGGCGGACCAGCTTTGTCGCCTTCAAGGCCATCGGGGCGGATTTCGCCTATCTCGAAGCGTCGAACGGCGCGACCAGGCGCGATGCCGCCTTTGCCCGCAACCTTGAGGCCGTACGCGCCGCCGGGATGCAGTTCGGCGCGGTGCATCATTACGATCCCTGCGTTCCGGCAGACCGGCAGGCGGCCAATTTCGTCACGGTCGTGCCGCGCGACGACAGCCTGCTGCCGCCCGCCATCGAACTGGACGAGACGGCCGACGAATGCCCCAAGCCGGTGAGCGATCAGGCCGTGGAAAGCGAGCTGATGACTTTCCTCAACCAGGTGGAAGGCCATGCGGGCAAGCCGGCTCTGCTCAAGATCTCCAGCGCCTTCGAGAAGCGCTATCGCCTCGCCACTGCGCTGGACCGCAATCTGTGGCTGACGCGCGACCGGTTTGAGCCGGACTATGCCGGGCGCCCATGGACTTTGTGGACGGCCAATTCCGCGCTACGCTCTGAAGCGAGCCCGGTGCCGGTGCGCTGGGTAGTGGTACAGCCTTGAGGATAATCGAATGAGCGACGATTCGGACCGGGACGAGCTGGTGATCGCGGCCAAGCGTGCTCAGGACAATGCCTATGCGCCCTATTCGAATTTCCGCGTGGGCGCGGCCCTGCGCTTTGCCGACGGGACGATCGTGACCGGGGCCAATGTCGAAAATGCCAGCTACGGCCTGTCCTTCTGTGCCGAAGCGGTCGCGGTGGCCAGGGCCATGAACGAGGGGCACCGCGGCGGGCTGGAGGCCGTGGCGGTGATCGGTTCGGGCAAGGAAACGGTCACGCCCTGCGGACGCTGCCGCCAGATGTTGTTCGAACTGGCCGATCTGGGCGGCACCGATCCGGTGATCTGGTGCGCCAGCAAGGAAGAGGCGGAGCCGGTGCTGCTGTCCGCACTGCTGCCGCGTGCCTTCGGGCCGGGCAATCTGGACTAGGCGATAGCGAGCGCGGAAGAGGGAGACACGGCCATGCTGCTCAATCCTTCCGCTCCGCTTGGTGCCATCGATGGCGAGATATTGCTGCGGCTGGGCGCGGCGGCGCTGATCGGGCTGCTGTTGGGGCTCGACCGCGAAATGCGCGGCCATGCGGCGGGCCTGCGCACGCATGGGCTGGTGTGCTTTTCCGCCGCCGCCATGACGATTTCGGTCATCGCGCTCTATCTCCAGCTTGGCGCGCCCAATGCGGGCAGCCGGATGGACCCCTTGCGCATTTTCGAGGCGGCCGGTTCCTTCGTGGGGATCATCGGGGCCGGGCTGATCGTGTTCAGCAAGGGCAGGCTGCATAACCTCACCACTGCCGCCAATCTCTGGCTGGCCGCCGTGGTGGGCATTGCCTGCGGGGCAGGGCAGTGGCCGCTGGTGGCGGTGGGCTCGGCCATCAGCCTGGTGATGATAACCCTGCTACGCCTGCTGGAAGACTGGATGGAGCGGAGGCGCCGGAAAGACGGCGCCGAGCTGACGGATGACCGATAGTGACAACGATATGACAGGACGTGCTGCGAGGGCGGAGTGACCGGTTCGTCATTGCGAGGAGCGAAGCGACGAAGCAATCCAGAGCGGTTGCGCGCAGTCACCCTGGATTGCCGCGCGGCTTCGCCGCTCGCAATGACGAGGCCAAGTGCGTGTCGGCACATCTCTCTTGACAATTTGAACCTATTTGGTTATATGCACGCCCATCCTGCATCTCAAAACAGGATATGGAACCGGGAGGCGGCTCGGCCGGCTTGCCTTCCCCTCCAATCGCGGGTGCTCCTGCTTACAACAGGGGAATGTCACTCCCGCATCGCGGCCGGCGCTCATGCGCCTTGGGCAGGCTTCGGCCGGCCCAGCCGCCGGAACGGATCAGGCGCGGCACCAGCCGCGATGGAAGTGCGCCTCGTGCGAGCCCGCCCGCGCTTCCTTGCCGCTCCGGACAGGGCCGAGCCCATGCGCGCTGCGGAACAGGCGCCCGGGCCACTCGCAAGATAAACCTTCCGCACTGCCCCCGGCGCATTGCCGGCCGCGCGGTTCCTTTGGGTTTTCACACTGGCGTTATGTCCGGGCTCGCCGCCGGATGACGGGGTGTGCCTGGGCCCTGCACCCACACCCGCTCATCCTGAGCTTGTCGAAGGATACGCGTCGAGGCCCGTTCCGGGCGCATTCAAGTGGGCCTCATAGGGCTGTCGTTTCCCGTGTCCTTCGACAAGCTCAGGATGGGCGGGGTAGGTGGTTTGGGTTAAAAGGAGCAGGCACATTCCGTCATCCTGAACTCGTTTCAGGATCCATTTCTCCGGATCGAGCGGCAGTTTGTGGGGAAGGATGGATGCTGAAACAAGTTCAGCATGACGAAGAGGGAACCACGCGGCCCTTTCATGAACTACCGCGCAGGGCCCCCCTTACCCCTCAAGCCATTCCACCAGCGCGGCAAGGCAATCGCGGCCCAGAATCTTCGAACGTTCCGCGCTCCAGCCCTGCTCTTCGCAAGGCAGATCGTCATTGTCCTTGAACGGCATCTCCAGCGTCATGGAACAGGCGCCATAGCGTTCGGCCAGCTGGTTGGTGGACATGGTGAGGTTGGCCTGCCCCGGCCGCGCCACCGGATAGCCCCTGGCGGTCTGGAAATCGGGCGTGCGGCGCTTCAGGATCGAGCGGTAGCGTTCATAGGCTGCGCCCAGTTCGTCGGTCCAGGACGGGATGCCTTCGAAGCCCGCCAGGAACACGGCCGCAATCGCCTCGTCCCCATGGACGTCCATCGCGAAGTTCACGCCGGTTTCATCCATCGCATTGCGCAGGGCGAGCACTTCGGGGCTCTTTTCCGCGCTGGGTTCGGCCCATTCGCGATTGAGGTTGATGCCCGCCGCATTGGTGCGCAAATGCCCGCGCCGCGAGCCGTCGGGATTGGCATTGGGCACGATATGCAGGCGGCATTTGGCGCGCAGGGTGCGGCCCACCGGATCGGCCGGATCGGTGAGGCATTCCAGTGCCCCTTCCATCCACCATTCGGCCATGCTCTCGCCCGGATGCTGGCGGGCATAGAGCCACACCTGCGTGGGGCCTTCGCCCATTTCGAGGCAGTCGATCGGCTGCCCGTCGAGCGAGGTGCCCAGCACGCGGTGGCTCACCCCTTCATAGCAGGCGGTTTCCGCCACCAGATCGTGATGCCGCTCCATCGAATAGGGCGCGAAATAGGCGAACCATGCCGTGCCGCCTTCCGGCGTGTAGCGGATGGTGAGCGTGCCTTCCTCTTCCCCGCGGTCGAAGCTGGTTTCGGCGCGGGCCCAATAGTCCCGGTCTTCCGAAACGCAGGCGCGATAGCCGGGCCAGCCATCGGGATAGGCGGAATGGTTGAGCCCGGTGATCTTCAGCACCAATTCGCGCCCCGCCGCGCCGGAGACGCGGAAGTGGAACCATTGATAGAAGTCCGAGAGATGATCCTTGCGGATCGCCAGCTTCGCGCTGGCGCCGGAAATCTCCAGCACTTCGATATTGCCGGCATCGAATGCCGCGTCGATCCTGATCGGCTGGCTGTTCACTTTACCTCGACCGTTTCGCCATTGTTGCCCGGGAAATTGCTGAACAGGGCCGCCGCCATCTTGGGCGCGCCCAATTGGTTCTGCGCCAGCGGCGCATCGGCCCGCACAGTGAAGCTGGCCCGGCCTTCCCACAGGGTCTGCCCGCTGGCCCGCTCGCGGATCATCACGCCCAGCCTGGTATCGACCTGAGCCTTGGGCTTGCCCGAAAGGTCGATCCCGATGCCGAGCCCCACGCCGGAACCATAGGAGCCGACCGAGGCGCCGCCGCCCACGCTGACGGGGTTGCGCCCGCCATCGGGCTGGATGGTGGCGCGTTCCAGCCGCACCACAGCCACCTGCGTGCCCGCGCTTTCGGCCACTACTTCATAGCCCAGCCGGGTAAGTTCGCGCCCGACGGCCAGTTTGTAGCTCGCCAGTTCCAGCGATTTGGGATCGAGCCCCGGCGCGCTTTCCACCGCGATAGTGCCGTGGCCCAGCTGGGAAAGCCGGGCGGCATCGTGGAAGCGGGTCACCTCGACCGGGCCGATGGGCGTCATGCAGCCGGACAGCCCCAGCAGCGCGGTGGCCGATGCGGCGAGGATGGCAGTGCGGATCGGTGTCATTCTCGTGCCCCTCCCTGGGCCTTGCGCCGATTCTGGGTGGGAAGCGGCGCGGATGCAAGCGCGGCGTAGGGCAGCCATCTCAGCGCAGGTTGTAATTCTCGCCATTCTTGCCGGGGAACTTGCGGAACAGGCCCTCTGCCAGCTTGGCGGCGATGGCCTGGCCGGTCCATTTCTCGCTGCCCTCGCGCGTGGCGATGTCGGCGCGGCCTTCCCACAGCACCGCGCCCGATGCCTCGTCGCGGATGCGGGCTTCCAGCCTTGTGGAAAGCAGGGCCTTCTTCGGCTTGGTGAAATCGAGATTGAGGCCGAGGCCCACCATCGACCCGCGATTGGAAACGCCCACGTCCATCTCGCCGCTCACCGGCTTGCGCGGCGGCTCGGCAGGCTGGGCCACGCCGTGGACGATGCGCAGTTCCACCAGCTGCCCGGCGGCGCCGTTCTGGGTCTGCCCGTTCTGGGTCTGATAGCCGGCCTGGACCAGTTGATCGATCACGGCGGCCTCGAAGGTCGCGTTCTCCCGCTCGTCGCCCGTGCCCGGGGAAGGTGCGGAGGGGCCGGGTGGGCCATAGGAGGTTTCGGAGCGTTCGGCTTGCGGCGCCTCGTCATAGACTGCGCTGCCGGGCTGGCGCGGCGCATCGTTGGACAGCACCACTACCTTGACCGGTCCCTTGCCGAGCGCAGCGGCCGCATCGCCTTCCACCACGAAGCGGGTCACGTCCACTTCGCCTTCATTGTCTTTCTGGCTGTTGCGGCTGGAAAGGCGGGAAGGGGAACGGTCGAAGGTGGAAGACGGCCTGCCCCAGCTGCCGCTCCCCCAGCCGCCATCCCAGGCGGGCGGCCCTGCGAGTGCGGGCGCGGCGGGCAGGAGCGTAAGTGCGGCGAGGCAGGCAATGCCCGCGCGATGGGCGGTGAAACGGGGGGATTGGGGAGAATGGGGCATGGGGCGATCCGAAACGTCCGGCTATTCGGGAGCAGAGCCTGTCCGGCCTATGCCCTGCCGGATTGCCCCGCTATGAACCGCCGGCGTATTTCCCTTTAACCCTTCCGTCTTTCCGCAGTGATAGCAGCCCGATCATGACCAGACTTCCCGTGCTCGTGACCGGCGGTGCCGGCTATATCGGCAGCCACGCCGTCCTTGCCCTGCTCGATCAGGGATGGGACGTGACGGTGATCGACAATCTCACCACCGGCTTCCGCTTTGCCGTTCCCGATGGCGTGGCCTTTTATGAAGGCGATATCGAAGACGGGGCGCTGCTCGCCCGGATCATCGCGGAACGGGGCATCGGCGCGGTGATGCATTTCGCCGGGTCGATCATCGTGCCCGAATCGGTCGAGAACCCGCTCAAATATTATCACAACAACACGGCCAAGAGCCGGGCGCTGATCGAATCGGCCGTGAAGGGCGGAGTGAAGCATTTCATCTTCAGCTCCACCGCCGCGACCTATGGCATTCCCGAAGTGTCCCCGGTGAACGAGGATAGCCCCAAGCTGCCGATCAATCCCTACGGCATGTCCAAGCTGATGACCGAGATCATGCTGGCGGACACGGCAAAGGCCCATCCGCTGAACTATTGCGCCTTGCGCTATTTCAACGTGGCGGGCGCCGATCCGCAGGCGCGCAGCGGGCAATCGACTGCCGGGGCGACTCATCTGATCAAGGTCGCGGTGGAGGCCGCGCTGGGCAAGCGTGCCAATGTGCAGGTCTTCGGCACGGATTACGATACGCCCGACGGCACCGGGGTGCGCGATTACATCCATGTCACGGACCTTGCCGCCGCCCATGTGCTGGCGCTGGAAGAACTGATCGCGAAGCCCGATCAGTCGCTCACCATGAATTGCGGCTATGGTCGGGGCTTCTCCGTGCTCGAAGTGCTGGACGCGGTGGACCGGGTGACCAATCGCCGGATCGAACGAATCATGGGCCTGCGCCGTGCGGGCGACCCCGATTCGCTGATTTCGGACAACCGCCGGATCAAACAGACCCTTCCCTGGGTGCCGCAGCATGCCGATCTGGACCAGATCGTCACGCATGCGCTCGCCTGGGAGCGGAAATTGAGCGAAATCCGTGGGGAAGGTTGACTTGGGGGCCCATCGCCCGTAACGGCGCGGCTTCAATTTTCAGCGGGTAATCCCGCAGACGAGATAGAGCCATGAAGATTCGCAACAGCCTCAAGTCGCTCAAGGACCGCCACCGGGATTGCCGCGTGATCCGTCGCCGTGGCCGCACTTATGTGATCAACAAGACCAACCGCCGCTTCAAGGCGCGCCAGGGTTGATGTCTGCCTCGCCGCGGCCAAGCCGTGGCGGGATTTGAAGAGAGGCCCCTGCGAAAGCGGGGGCTTTTCTTATGCGTGTTTTCCGCGTGTCATTCGGGCCCGGAACCGGCAGCCCAACACTTGATCGAGGTGATTCGTGAGCCAGACTGCCGGAAACATCAAAGCCGTCGTGTTCGACGTAGGCCGGGTGCTCTATCACTGGGATCTGCGCCACCTTTTCGAAAAGCTGATCGACGATCGGGAGGAACTGGACTGGTTTCTCGAAAACGTCGTCACCGAGGAATGGCATTTCGAGCATGATCGCGGCCGCGCGCTGGCGGATATGGTGCCGGAACGGATCGCGCTTTATCCCGAACATGCCGATCTGATCCGCGCCTATGCCACGCGCTTCAGCGAAACCGTGCCGGGCCCGGTCGAAGGCACGATCGAACTGGCGCATGCGCTGCACGCGCAGGGCGTACCGCTCTACGCCATCACTAATTTCGGGCACGAGTTCTGGGCGATGTTCCGCCCGGGCCGACCGGTATTCGACCTGTTCGGGGACATCGTCGTCTCCGGCACGGAGAAACTCGCCAAGCCCGATCCCGCGATCTACCGGCTGGCGGAAAGCCGCTTCGGCCATGCGCCGGGCGCCATGCTGTTCGTGGACGACAATCCCGCAAACATCGCCAGCGCGCGCGAATGCGGCTGGAACGGCCATCTCTTCACCGATGCCGCTACGCTGGAAGCGGAACTGAAAGCGCTCGGCCTGCTGGGCTGAGCTTCCGGACGGGCAGGGCTTTGAAACCACTGGAACCCTGAAACCACGGGGGTCCGGAACGGAAAAGGGCCCCCGCGCGGTTGGTCGCAGGGGCCCTCACATCCCGGCCAGAGATGGGGCAGGTGGCCGGGAACGTGTTCTTCCGATTACTTGTTGCAGCGGGCCAGCGCGCTTTCGTCGAGCGCGGCATCGCCCTTGGCGAATGCGGAGATCTGGCCGACCTTCTGCGCCAAACGGGCGCATTCGAGTTCGGCGCGCGAGCCGCCCTTGGTGCCGGTGCAGCTATTGTCAGAGCAGCTCCAGATCACGCCGTTGAGAATTTCGCGCCGGGGTTCGGCGAGCGGCGAGGCGAGTTCGGCCCGGTAATAGGCGGTGCCCGCAGCAGCGACTGCCGGAACAGGGACGATGCTGGCGAAGGCGCCGGCAAGGGCGAAGGTCGAGGCAAGCAACGCGACATCGGCGCGTCGGGCGACGCTGAAAATGCGGTTCATGACGAATTCCCTCTGTGATCCTGTCGGCCCGGCTGAGGCGCGGTCCAACTTTCCCTCAAACTCAGTTGCGAATCGCTACTTAAGATATTAGGTTTCTGGTAGCAACTAAAAACTTATTGCGCATCGGACTGTGCATGGTGAACAGGTGAAACCGACTGGATGAGGATTGCAGGTCTGCGCGAACCACTATCAGACGTAGTCGCATGCGGGCTGCCGCAAGCGTTGGAAGTCATGGGCGAGCGTTGGTCGTTCATGATCCTGCGCGCGGCGTTCAACAAGCTCTGCCATTTCGAGGAATTCCTCAGCGAGCTGGGCATTGCGCGCAACATCCTGTCCAACCGCCTCGCCAAGCTGGTCGAGCACGGTGTGCTGAAGCGCGAGCCTTGCCCCGACGACCGGCGCAAGATCGAATATCGCCTCACCGAAAAGGGGATCGACCTGCTGCCCGCCATGCTGGCCCTGCGCCAGTGGGGCGAGAAATATACGATGCAGGAAGCATCGAACCCGGTGCTGGTCGATTCGCGGGACTGGCTGCCGATCGCCCCGATCACGATCCACGGGCACGACGGGCGCGAGCTGAAATATGCCGAACTGCGCTGGCAGGATCGTTCGCGCCTGGGCGAATGCTGCGACCGGGAAACGTCGGAGCCGGACCCGAATCTCTAAGTCCTAATCCCTAGAGCGCCCGGTACATCACGAAGGCGTCGACATAGCCCAGCCGCTTGTGCCGGAACGCTTCGGGCAGGCGGCCGATCACCTGCAGCCCCAGCCGCTGCCACAGGCGCACGGCCTGTTCGTTGGTGGCAATCACCAGATTGAACTGCATCGCGCGATATCCGGCATCCTTCGCCCGGGCGAAGCTGTCATGCGCCATGGCGCTGGCAATTCCTTTCCCGCGCGCGGCGGGGTGGGTCATGTAACCGGCGTTGGCGACATGGTCTGCAAGGCCGGTGGAATTGGGCTTGAGATAATAGGTGCCGAGCACGGCGCCATCCGCTTCGGCCACGAACACGGCCTTGTCCGGCGCGAACCAATATTCGAAAGCCCCAGCCCGATCGAGCGCGGGATCGAGCGGATAGGTCGCCCCGTCGCGGATCACCGGTTCGAGGATCGTCCAGATCGCATCATGGTCGGCGGCAGTGGCGGGACGGATGGCAAGATCGGCAGTCGGCATTGCAGCTCTTTCAAGCTCTTGGGGGCTGCCTCCTGTAGCTCAGCGCCTCGGCAATGTGAATCCGCCCGATCTGTTCCGCCCCTGCGAGATCGGCGATGGTGCGGGCGACGCGCAGCATGCGGGTGTAGCCGCGTGCGGAAAGGCGCATCGCATCGGCTGCCTGCAACAACAGCTTTTGCCCAGCGTCATCGGGCGTGGCGAAGCGGTCCAGCGCTTCGCCGTTGAGTTCCGCATTGGTGCGGGCGCCGGTCTCGGCGGTCCGCGCGTTCTGGATTCGGCGAGCGCGGGCGACGCGGGCGGATACTTCGGCCGAGCCTTCGGCAGGCGGGGGCAGGGCGAGGTCTGCCGCGCTGACCGGATCGACTTCGACATGCAGGTCGATCCGGTCGAGCAGCGGGCCCGAAACCTTGCTCTGATAATCGGCGGCGCAGCGCGGCGCGCGGCTGCAGGCGAGCGCGGGATCGCCCAGATGCCCGCAGCGGCACGGGTTCATTGCCGCCACCAGCTGCACTCGCGCGGGGAAGGTCACATGGGCATTGGCCCGCGCCACGCTGACCTCGCCGGTCTCCAGCGGCTGGCGCAGGCTGTCGAGCACCGCGCGCTGGAACTCGGGCAATTCGTCAAGGAACAGCACGCCCAGATGGGCCATGGAAACCTCGCCCGGCCGCACGCGCAGGCCACCGCCGGTCAGGGCTGCCATCGAGGCGGAATGATGCGGGCTGCGGAACGGGCGCGTGCGGCTGATCCGTCCGCCTTCCAGTTCCCCGGCCACTGAGGCGACCATGGAGACTTCCAGTGCCTCTGGCGGGGTAAGGTCCGGCAATATGCCCGGCAGGCAGGAAGCGAGTAGGGACTTACCCGCGCCCGGTGGCCCGATCATCAGCAGATTATTGACATTAGGATCATCAGTTGAAAAGGACCCCTAATGACCGCTGACACTCAAATATCCAGTCCCATCAAGGCATACAGCTATCTCCGGTGCAGCACCCCCGAACAGATGCAGGGGGACAGCTTTCGTCGCCAGATCGCTCTAGCGGATGCATATTGTCTCAAGCGTGGGTGGGAACTGGACCGCACCCTCATCCTTCACGATATTGGGATGTCGGCTTTCCGAGGGCGAAATGCCGTGGAAGGCAACCTTGGCCGCTTTTTCGAGCATGTCCAAACTGGCGAGGTTGCATCGGGTAGCATTCTATTGATCGAGAGCTTGGACCGCTTCAGTCGCCAAGAGATCGGCGTTGCTCAGCTTGCTTTCCTGAACCTTCTCAGGAGCGGGATCAGCATTGTTACCCTGCTTGACGAACAGGAATATAGCTGGGCGAGCGTCAATTCGGGCGATGGCATGATGCGCCTAATCAGTTCCCTTACGATCATGGCTCGCGCCCACGAGGAAAGCGCCACAAAGGCTCGACGCCTCAAGGCCGCATGGGCGGCAAAGCGTGACAGGCTGGCAGATGGCAAGGCGTTCACGTCCAAGGTTCCTGCATGGATGCGCCTTAACCCGAACAGTGGTGGGATTGAGCTAATTCCCGAGAGGGCGGCTATCGTGGAGCGGGTTTTTCGGGAGACTTTGGAGGGCCAAGGCCAGCACCACATTGCAGCCAGCCTCAACCGTGAAGGGGTGAAACCTTGGGGCCGCGCGAAGTTCTGGCAGCGGTCCTACATCGCCAAGATACTGACCAATGAGGCAGTTATCGGGACCTTTGTTCCCCACACCCTGGACTACGTGGACGGCAAGAAAACCCGGACACCCCAAGAGCCTGTGCGGGGCTATTTCCCTGCTGCGGTCTCTAAGGAACTTTGGGCTGACGTTCGGGCTATCAGTGACGGTAAGCCCCGCGCGAGGGGACGTCATGCCGCTCGCCCTGTCTCCCACATGCTCGCACGGCTCGCCAAGTGCCCCGAATGCGGCGGCACGATGACAAGGGTAGCAAAGGGGAAACGTAGCCATCCGGCCCTTGTGTGTGCGGCGGCCAAGTCTCGTGCTGGATGCGCCTACAAGACTGTCCGCGTGGACATGTTAGAGGACGCGATAGTGGAGCGGCTTCCTGTTCGTTTGAGGGACGCACCAGCAGGGAACCGAGACACTGAGCTAGATACAATGGTCTTGAGTGCCGGGGAGGCTTTCAGCGACGTTAGCGACCGAATTGCACGAATATTGGAAGCAATTGAAGCGGGCGGGGATAGCTTGACGCTGGCGTCACGCCTCCGCGTCCTTGAGGGCGAATATGAGGAAGCCCGCGACACCCTGCGCCGGTTGGAGGCTCGCCGCGCGGAAACGGCGGGGCAGACTGTCCAAGCGAGGATTGCGCGGCTGCTGGGGACCCTAGAGCCGGAGGAAGGGGACCCATTGGACGTGGTGGCCATCAATGCCGCGATGCTCGCAGTATTCGAGCAGGTCGTGGTGGACTACCGGCACGGGGTCTTGGACTTTGTGTGGCAGCATGGTGGAAGCGTGGAGTTGCCGTTTGCGCTTCCTTCCGATGGGGCGGTCTAATAAGGCCTTCGCTCAATGGCCGATCTAGTTCACCCCTCTTTCGTGCAACCGCCAGACCCAAATGTCCGTCTTTGGCGCTACATGGATTTGTCCAAGTTCGTTGCGCTTCTGCAAACAAAAGCCCTCGCCTTTCCTCGTTCAGACACACTCGGAGACCCGTTCGAGGGAAGTGCACCGGCTCAAAATGCGGTGGCTCGCGACGAGGCGTTTAGAGTGCGCAAAGAGACGCCGGAGGCCGACCCTTACAAAGACATTCCAGACGACATACTGGGCAAAATCTTTGAGCAATGGAGCCATCTGAGAAAGAGCGCCGTGAAGGCCACTTTCGTTAGCTGTTGGCACATGAACGAGTCCGAGTCTGCGGCTATGTGGCGGATTTATAGCAAGTCTAGTGACGCGGTCTGTATCCAAACCACCTATGCGAAACTAGCAAAAGAACTGCCTGATGACGTGCCGATGGGGGTTGTTCATTATATCGACTACAAAACAGCGGGTGTGAGTGAAGGTAACATGTTCAACCCGTTTCTAATAAAGCGCCTATCATTTTCCCATGAACGTGAAGCCCGAGCGATAACGCTGGATGGGTCTATCTTCGATGGGGCAGACGTGCCGGTTATCAAGCAATTCCCTGTCTCCTTGGATGCGCTGATTGAGCGCATTTACGTCAGCCCTGAGGCGCCGGACTGGTTCGCAGACGTTGTAGCCGGTCTAGTGAAAGCCTATGGCCTTGATAAGCCCGTGTCCCATTCAGAGCTAAGCGCCACTCCGTTTTTCTAGGAGTGTGCGCCGGTCGCTGAAGCCCAACAACAACAAACAACCCGCCGCTTTAGCGACCTTTTGGAAACCGAATGGTCGTGAAGTTCGGGGGAACCCTCTGTGCCCGGAAGGGGGACCCGCTCGCTCGACAATCGCCTTTGCCGTCCGGCTTCCCTCCCACTCTCTCTCGTTCCACGTCACGCTTCCCCGCTGCGATCTACCGGGGGATGCTGCGTGCCATATGTCCGCGCTAGGCGACCGGCGAGGCGCGACGGTTGGGAGATTGAGGGCCTGAACATTGCTCTTGCCTGTTCATACAAAACCGACTAACGGACGTTACGCAGTTATGTATGAGGCTGAGCATGTGCAGGGTTGTCGCTTATTATCGCGTTTCAACTGAGGGGCAGGGGCGCTCAGGGCTGGGGCTTGAAGCCCAGCGCGAGGCAGTGTCCAGCCTGTGTAGTTCGCGAGGCTGGCAGATGGTGGCAGAGTTCACAGAGGTTGAGAGCGGTAAGCGTAGCGACCGGCCCGAGCTTCAGGCAGCGATGCACAGGGCCAAGGTGACAGGCGCGACCCTTGTGGTGGCGAAGCTGGACCGTCTCTCGCGTAGCGTGGCGTTCCTGTCCGCCCTTCAGGACAGCGGCGGGCGCTTCCTCGCTGCTGACATGCCGGAAGCGAACGAACTAACGGTGCATATCATGGCAGCGGTCGCACAGGCTGAGCGCAAAGCCATATCCCGCCGCACCATTGAGGCGCTTGCAGCCGCGAAGGCACGGGGGACGCGACTGGGCAATCCCAACGGTGCCGCCGCGCTTCGGAGAGCCGCCAAAGGCAATGTTGCCGCAATTGAAGCGGTGAAGGCTGGCGCTGCCGAACGGGCAACGGACCTTGCACCTGTCATTGCCGATATTCAGGCCGCAGGGGCAACGTCGCTTCAGGCTATTGCCAGCGAGTTGAACGTGAGGGGGATCGTGACGCCTCGTGGGGGCAAGTGGCACCCTAGCTCTGTGCGGAACCTGCTGGCGCGGCTTGGGGCCAACGGATAATCAGCGGGGCTTAGGACTATCTGCATTCGGAGGGGAATATGATGCGATTATCCACGCGGCTACGCTGCGAGTTTGCAATTGGCCTTGCGTTGCTGTTGGGGAGTTGCGGAAGCCACAGTGCAGAGGAAGCCTACCAGCTTGCCGACATAGCTCGTGCAAATGCCGCAAACGCTTGGGAGAGGTGTGACGAGCTTTCCAGCCGGATAAGCGACTTGGAAGACAAGATGAGCGATGTTGAGGATCGGCTTATAATGTAGAGCGAGCCTTCCCGCGAACATTTTGGCCGCGTGGGTCACCTCCCCTGTGTTCGCGAAACTTGCTCGCCATGCGTGTGAGTGCACCCCAGTTCTCTGAGAACTCTATTGGTAAGGTTATCCGCCCACTAGTGTAACGGCACCTGTGCACTGTGACGATTTTCGTAACCTATGCCATTGCGCGTGTCGCGCTGCTGAGGCACAAAGGTGGCAGGAACGGTGAACGCAGCATCCCCCGAATGAAAGGGGAGCCGATTGCGCTACCGGAACGTTCACCGTTCCCCCGCACGTTCGGCTGAGCCTTAGCGCGGTTAGCCTGCCGCTGCTTATAGCGGCTTGATGAACTGCGCAGGGAAATACTTTTCCCCCGCCTGTCCTAGTCGAGTTACCGGAGGCCTTTGGGGCCGCCGTTTTGCTCAACTGCTAGGCATAGTGCTTTTACCGGGAATCAGGCGCAAGGCTTTAAATGCGGGATTCACGATCAATGACTGGGCTAGGGCTTGGTGCTGTAGCCCGGCAACACACTCAAACGCCCGGCAAAGCTCCACTCGCGCGGAGCGCAAGAGTAAAAATGAATCCGGGCAAAAATTTTCATGTGAAGTTTTCTATTTCAGGGCTTTTATTCCACCGAATCGGTTAGTGGCAGATGCTTACTGCCCCTCTCATCAGTGACGGCATTTTTAATTCTGTGTTCTGGCTTTTTGCTGCCCCGTCACTTGGGCAAGGTTGCGGCCATGCTTCAAGCCCATGTTTTCATTGGTGGGAATGTCCCAAATCGTAGACTAAATAATTGAAAAACATGGATTATGTGGATTCACAGGGGCTTGGCTCTGTGTCATCAATGGGGGCGGGGTAATGGTGCCCCATGCAGAAAACGACGGGGGCCTTGTGGTTCGTTTGGATTTTGAGATTGCAGCCGAAGGCTATGGGCTGCTGAGCGTTGCCGACATGGGCGAGGGTGGTCTTGTGCTTTCCCAGCAGAATGAAGCGGGCAAGGTTGAACAGGTGGCAGTGAGCCGCGAACAGTTGCTTGCAGCACTGGCCAGCGTTGCGCCACGTTATGCCGACGCGAAAAACACAGAGCCGCATGGTGACTGTGCAGTGCTGGATATTTGAGACTGAGTGCAATGGGAGACCTGAGCCTTTCGGACGTGTCGTGGGCTCTACGCCTCCGCCAGCCTGTCTTGCGACTGGATGGGCGGGCGGTATCATCTGAGGCACAGGCTCTCGTCTCCCATGTGCTGGATACGATTGTGCTGCCCTCCCTGCCTCCCCAGCGTCCCACTAGCATCGCGAACATGCGCAAGGCCGTGGAGGCACTGCTTGCCGGTTTGCTTGCGGCACAAGAGGCCGAGTGGGGCGAGGGGTGGCGTAGCCGTCCGTTGTCCAATGGGAGCTTCACCGGGGAGACGGTGGGCCGCACTCAGTTCCTCAAGGCACTGGGGGCTTTGGAACGGGCTGGAATGCTAGACCGTGTGGGAGGCTTTCGTGGCCGTGACGCTGCCCAGACAGGAAAGCCGGGGGTGGACACACGCCTGAGGCTGACCGGGGAGGCACTGCGGATCGCTGAGGGCTTTGGGGTTGCGATTGGTAACGTAGGGCAGCATTTCGGCTGAACAGACTGCTGAGAGACCCTTGAAGGGAGACAGGAATGGGAGACCCAAGCAATGACTGGGAAGGGTCTTTCCTTTTCCACTCAGGCCCTACTTTAAGTCTCCTATAAGATTATCCTCTCTGTCTCCTATTAGTGAACTCAAGTGAGCTTAAAGCAATCTGCACGTCCCCATCCTGTCCTAACGCTATACTAGGACGAAAAGTCCCCAGCCTATCGGTCCAGCGTCACGCGGTCCGCAAGGCTATTCGCCCTCGCCTTCGCTGGTTTGGGTAGATGGAGGTCATTGATATACCTCTATTTTGCCCTCAGGAGGTCGCTGAGAGTCGATAGAGGTCTGCTGGGCACTGGGCCTAGCAAAAGACGTTTCGACTCTCAGTGACTCTCCTAGCGCCTTATAGGGCCTAGGGGCCTTTAGCGCCTGATTTGGACCACGAGTGGAGACAGCAGAGACCGTGCATAGTCTCGCTGCTCTGGCCCCAGCCGGTCTATGGCGTCCGTAGCGATGGCTTGGGCTTCCTCGCGGCTGGACGTGTTGCCGATAGCCGCCAGAGCGGTGGCAATGGTCTCCCGGTCAGTGTCCGCCAGTCCCTCGCGGGAACGAACGGCAGACAGGGCGTCCGTCACACGCTGCTGATTTGCGTTCGCAGTGGCCGTGTAGGCGAGAGGGTTGCGGACCTGCGAGGATGGCGACCGGAGCTTTTCTAGCTCTGCCCTGATTTCCTCTGACCGCTTCCTATTCGCGGGAGTGATCCACTCGCCCACGTATCCCTCAGGAATCTCGCTATCCCGGATGGGGACACCATCGGACAGGGTCATGCGCTCAGGGTCAACCGTGTCCAGTTCCTTGAGCAACTCAGCTTCACGAGGCAGCAGGGGGCGAGGCTTCCACTTGGGGTCTCGCGGGAATCTCCCGCTCTCGGCATAAGACCCCAGCCGGTCAATGAGGGCGTTGCCTGCATTGCCAGCGGTGAGCTTGGAAGGGTCCGAAAGGTAGGCCTCAAACTGGGCAGGGGAGATAGCCCCATCCTTGAGGGCGGCGAGTGCCCCAGCGTCCTGCTCGGCTGGCCGGAGGCCCGTGCGTTCGTAAATCAGGCCTCGCCATCCACCTGAGGGAGTGACGTTGTCGCGGGCGTTGCGAATAGCGACCTTGCGCCCTTCCGCCTCCAAGCGGTCAGCTTCCGCCTTGGCCAGATAGGGAGCGTCCAGAGCCTCAGCCATAGCGCGGGAGAGACCGCCTATGTCGGTCGGTCCCTTTGCTTCCCTCGCTGCCGCAACATCGGGCAACTGGGCGAAGCGTTTGGCATTGGCGGCAAGGTCAATTGCGTCCTGCGCTGCTCGCCCTTCGGAGCGAGAGACAGCCGCACGGCCCAGCCGTCCGCCGATAGCTCCACCTAGGGGACCGCCAGCCTTCCAGCCTGCCGTGGAGCCGAGAGCTTCCGCGAGGGCTTTGGTGACGCCATTGCTGCTACCGGACGTTTCGGAAACATAGGCGCGAAGGCGACGAGCCTTTTCGATTCCGTCCGCTACCGCTTCACCGGCTGGGGTGCCATCGCGTAGCGACTGGACCTCAGCATCGGACAGCAGGTGGCGGCGGGCCATTGCAGACTTGAGGCTGGCCTTGAGGGAAGGGGGAAGGTCCAGAGCGCTAATCTCGTCTGCCGGGAGATAGCTAGCTTCCAAGTCTGAGACCCTATTCAGCAGTGTGGAATGCTGGCCCTTGGAGAGCTTCCGCTTGGCCCCGTCCACCATCATGGTCTGCACAATCCGGTCCAGATCGTCGGCAACCTGTGCATCTGTAAGGACGTGGGGATTTGCAGCCTGCTCGCGAGCGAATTGGGCGTCCGCCAGCTTGGGCAGCAATTTGCGAGCTACGGGGCTGAGGGCAGCGTTCCCGGCCTTCGCAGCACCATGCAGCGCAACGCCTCCCACGGCACCTGTGGCAGCGCCAAAGGCTGCACCGTCTAGCCGTTCCAGCGGATTGCCTTCGTCAGAACCGGCACCGTATGCAGCGCCGTAGACCGCGCCAGTCTTTGCGGCAGACTTCAGCTTGCCCAGAGCGCCAGCGGCCTTTGCGGCTCCACCGGCAACGCCAGTAATGGGGACAAGACTTCCGCCTACTGCCCCAGCGCCATAGGCCCACGGGTGTTCGTCCTGGGCTGCTGCTAACAAGTCTCGATTGTAGCGAACATTGGCGTCGTATGCGGCGGAAAAGCCATTGCCGTCCCACACGGTCTTGCGACCATCGCCGGGAATGAATGCCCCCAGCCCAGCGTCTATTTCATCGCCAAAGCCGAAAGTGAGGGCGTCGGCAAAGCCTAGAACGCCAGCCTCAAATGCAGACGTGCGGTCAGCGTTGGGCGTCTCGTCCAGCGGGTAGCCGTCCGGGGTGAGACGTTGCCGGGCGCTGGCGGCTTGCTGCTGCTGATATGCTGCCTCTTGTTGGGCCAGCCACTCGTCTGAAAAGTGGGGATTGGAGACGACTGGGGGAGGCGTTGCGTTGTCGATAGCTGCCTGTCCTGTGTCCACCATGGGGGAGGCAGGGGTAGCGGGAGGGGCCTGCGGAGGCTGAGGGCGCTGAGGCGAGCGACGGGGACCGGCAGAGGCCATAATGTCCGCGACAACAGCGTCCTGTTGGGCAGGGGAAAGCGATAGGAACGTGTCATCAACTTCAACACGTCCCACGCCTTCGATCTCGATGATTGGCATAGGTGTTTTGGGTTCCAATTGGATATTGCCCCCACGGTGCAGCGTCCGGGGGATAGTGTGCGCACATGGTCGGACGTGCGGGGGCGTTGGGGAAAGGGCCGCCTACAGAATGCAGGGCGACCAAAAGGGTTAGGTGGTGCTCAGGCGAGCAAGTCCGCCTTCCACTGGCGTATCCAGCGACAGCCGGAGGAGTATGTGACGTTGAAGCGCTCACCTAAGGCCGTGCCGGTGCAGCCGGTCGCAAGCCAGTAGTCGCGGGCGTCTTTGTGCCGTTCGGAGTATCGTGTGGTGTTCGTCACGCTCTTGTGTTCGGAGCGTTGAAGGGGGCGAAGATGGCTGGGCTCAGCGCATAAGCGGTGGCGACACAGGTGGTCGCATTCGAGACCCTCAGGCCATTGCTCCCACCCCCGATGGGCTCGGAGAATGAAGCGGTGAAAGGGTTCCTTGAGTTTGCGCCCCTCTACGGTCCAAGTCTTGTGGAGATACCCGTCTGTGTTCGGCTGATGGGAGACACAAACTTGGCATGGCTTCTCAAGCTCAGGGTTGGGCGAGGGTAACGCTTCAAAACGCATGGCGCGGGCTTGGCGAAACGAACGGCGTAGAGGGTCTGTCATACCATCCCCGCCAGATCGGCATGGTAGTGGCGCAGCAACTTTCGTGCGGCTGCTAGTTTGTCTGCCTTCGCGCCGCCCGGAGCGGCTAGGAGCGTAAGGGCGGCGACAGTGGCGTTCGCCCCGTCAATGTCAGAGCGGGGAATGGTGCCATTGGCGATTAGGCGTTCCACGAGCCTTTCGGCTGCTAGGCGTGCCGCGACCTTTGCCGCTGCGGCATCTTCGGCACTCCACCCTTTCGGGCCGCGAGTGCGCTTGTAAGCACGGCGCATGTTCTCAGGGCGGCGCATAGCCGCAAGTTTCTTTGCGTAGGCGCTTCGTTCTTCGGGCGTCATGTCGTGCCACACGCCGCTGTAGCGTTTGCGGTCGTTCGGAGGCTCTGGGGCGAGAGGCGTTGGGGGTGGTGGAGGCGTTGCCGGGTATTCGAGTGCTTTGGCGACAAACTCCGCGATAGTTGCAGGGTCCGCGTCGGACGCACGGCTAGAGGGACGGCCCTTACGTGCTGGGGCCGCGAATGATGGCTTGTTCATGGTGGTGGTGCTGGGTTTGAGGTTGTTGAATGCGGAGGGCCGCCGAACGCAACACGTTGCAGGCGGCTCTGGATATGGGGGGGGTTATTCGGTGGAGAGCCAGAAGCGGCGGAAATGCGCCGGTCTCTGGATATGGTGGTTGTTTATTCCAGAGGGTGGCGAGCGGAGGATGTTGTTGCGGTCTCTCTCCTAAATGTGGAGGTATATTCCAAAATGTGCGCAACACGTGTGCAACGCTTTGAAAATATAGCCTTTTTCTGGCTAGACAATTCCGGTGCAAAATCAGCCCCTTGAGCGGCATTTGACCTTGGCTACATAGCAAGCTAATAATGTTGATCTTTGAACGAACCGCGGACCAGATTGACTCACGGAGACACCACGCCCACTCCCGCCCACTCCAAGGAGACGAAACGCCATGCGCTGCGAGTGGGAAGACAGAGACGCCCCAGACGATAAGGGTATTTACGTGGAGGCGTTCGCGGTCGGTCTCGTGGTATTCGTAGCCATTATCTTTGGCGCAATTACGTGCTGGCGCTTCCTGTTCGGTTAGCGATTTAGTCACCGCTTCCCCGGATAGCTGCGATTGTGATTGCGAGGGGGCAACATGAAACCGAGAGCCATCTTTGGTCTGTTGGCATTATGTGCAGCGACTTCAGCCGCTGGCCAGTCGGACGCCAAACGCTTTGATTTGGTCTGTTTGGGTGGAGGCGCTGCGAACAAAGCGACCTACGCTCAGGCGAACGCATGGGACAGTAATGGCGGCTATGCGTCGGCCAATGTCGTGGGGAACCGGAGCGTTCCTTTTGACGATCAAGTGAACCTCTGGATTGAGGGAGGCGAGGGGCGCATTCGTATGCCTCGCGCCATGCTGCCTGTCATTCGTGGGGGCGAGGATGGGTGGTTCAAAATCAAGTCCATCAAGATTGGCGAGAACGAAATCACTGCCTCTGTGGCCGTGAACGTGATGAACAACCCCAAGCTGCGAATTGATCGGCTGACTGGCGCTATCAGTATCTCAGGGAAGGCGGGCGACTATGTCGGCACCTGCCAGCCTTACGATCCCAGCACCGTCCAGCGGAGGTTCTGAGCCATGCGGAGGCAGAACGTCTCAAGGTGGCTAGGGGCAGCGGCAGGCCTTGCGCTTATAGCCATAAGCAGCCCAGCGCCGCTCAGTGCCCACGGTGGGGGTCTCGCTGCTGACGGTTGCCACATGGACCGCAAGACAGGGACCCGTCACTGTCACAGGGGGCCTAATGCTGGGGCAACCTCTGTGCCCAAGCAGAGCCTGCGTGGCAGCGGGAACGGTGGTGGCGGTGGGCGAGAGGTCTACTATCCCAACTGTTCAGCAGCCCGTGCGGCTGGGGCCGCGCCTGTCTATCGGGGCGATCCGGGCTACGGGAAGCACTTGGACCGGGATGGGGACGGGAAGGGGTGCGAGTGATTAGTTATCCGGCGAAGGAAGTGCAGGATTCCCGTTCGAGTCCCCCTCGCCTTCTACTGCGAAGCCTAGAGATTCCAGAACGCCCTCCCCGTGTGAAATAAGCTTCTCGGCCCCTTCTGCAGCTTGACCTGAGAAGATTAGCAAGCCGCCCACTGCTGCCAGCGCCGTCTTCGTCGCTTTGAAAATCTGCTTTGCCGTCCCTGTTTTTGCTTCGGGCAATTTTGCTGCTCGGGTTACATCGGCGACTGCCGCTCCAAAAATCCGTGTGACGCCCTCCACGCCAAGATGTTCGAATGCGCGAACAGCGAAGAGGACAGTTTCAAGATGCGATACAATGAGGCGTTCCAAGGCCGCATCCAAATCAGCCTCTTTCGTTTGGGTGATTGCGCTCTCAAGGGTCTTTATCAATTCTTGACGCAACTCGATTGGCGGGATTGAAAGCGACGGGCGTTTAAGTGTGTCGCTAGCCATGAACAATATGTCGATATGGTTCTGCTGGTTATGCAGATGGTCAACCGTTTTCCCAAGCAAGCCCGGTGGCAGCATAAGGTTGCGGAGGATTTCCGCTGCACCTTGATAAAGTTTCCGAGAACGCTCTGAGATATCGGCTTCTTCTATTTCGAAAGAAAGGCGATCAAATTTTTCTGCTAAGACATTGATCCCAAGTAGAAAATTTGCACTCCACTCAGGCTCTTGCCACATGAAGCCCAAAACAGAGGTAATCGTGTCGCGGCCGTGATTGGAATGTTTGATGATCGTCTCTGCCAATTCAGGCAATTCGCCGGCAACTGTCATACCAATTCTCCTAGTATTTCAGTGATAGTGGCATCTATCCGCAAGTGGCTAGACCGTTGGAGATTTTTTACGCCTGAATGTCATTGAATGTCGCCTCCTTTACGTCACAACTTGAGCAGATTGTGGCCGCCTGCCGCCGCGATCTCCAGGGCGCGTTTCGCGGTCTCCTGCCCCTTCACTTGCCTGAGGTCAGGTCCGCGCGCGGGTTCGTCCACTTCGCCCGGCTCCGGCTCGGGCAGGCGCTGCGTGCCCTTGAGGTGATTGAGCAGGCTGACGAGGTCCGGTGCGGCGCAGACCGGCACGCCGGAGGCCCAGCGCGCTTCCGCTCCTTGCGCGGCGGGACAGATCAGGCCCTTGTCCTGCTGGCTGGCGTGGATCGCGGCGAGCAGCACGCCGGGGGAGGGGACGATTCGCCCGTCCAGCGCCAGTTCGCCCACTGCCACCCAGTCCGCCAGCTGTTCCGCATCGGTCACGCCCATGGCGGCGAGCAGGGCCAGCGCGATGGGCAGATCGTAATGGCTGCCTTCCTTGGGCAGGTCCGCCGGGGAGAGGTTGATGGTGATCCTTTTGGGCGGCAGCGAAAGGCCCATGGCGGCGAGCGCGGCTTGCACTCGCTCGCGGCTTTCGCCCACGGCCTTGTCCGGCAGGCCGACAATGGCGAAGCGCGGCATGCCCGGCGCCACCTGGCACTGCACCTCCACGGCGCGCGCCTCCAGCCCGAGATAGGCCACCGTCGATACGAGTGCGACCAAGAGACCCCCAAATACCCTTTGCGCAGAAGACGATAACGTCGCGGGCCGGGCTGTCTATCGCAGTAGCGCGGTTCGCTCCGCTTCGGATGTAAGAGCGACCTACGCAAGTCCACGCAGAACAGGGTGAAGAAGCCGTAAAGCAGGTTTGCTCAGATTTGGGCAGGACCCGCAGGCCCACTATCCGGCCATGCAACGGGGTCACCTCATTCTTACCGCCATTTGCGGGCTGGCTGCCATATGCGCCCCGGCCATCGCCAATGCGCGCGTGACGATTGTGGAAACAATTGAATACGAGGTGGTGGAGGAAGCGTCCGATTTCGGGGCTTCCGCCGAACGCTTCGTTTCCGGCACCGTGCTGGAAGAGGTTTCCGGCATTGCCACTTACGGCCCCTTCCGCGTGATCGACGAGAGCCATGCCGCCCTGGTCGGCATCACGGACGATCGCAGCCCGCGGCAATTCGCTGCCATGCTGCGCGACTATCCGGGGCTCGCCACGCTGGAACTGATCGAGTGCCCCGGCACTTTCGACGATCTCGCCAATCTCGAACTCGGCCGGATGATTCGCCGCGCCGGGATCGACACCCGCGTGCCGCGCGGGGGTTCGGTCCGTTCGGGGGCAGTGGAACTTTTCCTGGCCGGCGCCGACCGGACCATCGAGGATGGCGCGCGCTTTGCGGTCCATGCCTGGGAAGACGATTCGGGGCGGCAGGCAGGCGACTATGCAATCAGCGCGCCTGAGAACCGCAAATATATCAACTATTACCGAGAAATGGGCATGTCGGGCGAGCAGGCGCAGGCCTTCTATGCCATGACGAATTCCGTGCCGTTCGAGGACGCCCGCTGGCTTTCCGCCGAGGAAATGCGCGGTTGGGTGGATTATGGGCAGGCACCTCACGCGCCGCCGTCGGTGGTGCCCCTGCCGGCGGCGGCACCAGCCGCGGAGGAATTCGTTCCCAAGCTGGCATATCTTGACTTGGCGGCGCTGCTCCACTAACCGCGCCCCCATTCTGAAGGTCGCCTCGTCCAAGGGCGGGCGGCTTTTTTGTTGGTGCCGTGCATGCGGCACATGTTTGGAATTTCTGAAGGGTTCAGATCATGAAGCGCACTTTCCAGCCGAGCAATCTCGTGCGCAGCCGCCGTCACGGCTTCCGCGCACGCAAGGCCACTGTTGGCGGCCGCAAGGTTCTCGCCGCTCGCCGCGCGCGCGGCCGCAAGAAGCTGAGCGCCTGATTTAGCGGCTCTTTGCGGGCCTGGCTTCGGCTGGGCCTTACGCATCGCTCCGGCCCGCTTCCTTTCCTTGCCGTGCCCGAATGGGGCGGCCGGGCAAGGAAGCGGGCCGGTGCCGCTTCCGGCGCACAGGCTTTCCGGCTAACGACATCCTGCCATGCAGCCGGACCTTTCCACCCTGCGCAAACGGGCGGACTTCCTTGCCGCGAATCACGGGCTGCGCGTGGCGCGCCCCGGCTTCGTGCTGCTCGCCCGGCCCAATGGCGGGTTGGGCATGCGGTTCGGCATCACTGTCACCAAGAAAGTCGGCAATGCCGTGGTGCGCAATCGCATGAAGCGCCGCTTTCGCGAATTGCTGCGCGCCACCCTGCCGCTTGAAGGTCTGCCCGATCATGACCATGTTCTGATCGGCCGCGAAGGCGGGATCGAACGCGATTTCGCCCGGCTGAAGGACGAACTCGGCGCCGCGCTGAAACGCGCCGCCGAAGGCAAGGGGGATGCACCGCGCCGTCCGCGCGGGAAACGGCGATGAAGCGGATTTTCATCCTGGTGGCGCGCTTCTGGCAGTTGGGCCCTTCGCGCATCCTGCCGCCATCCTGCCGCTATGCGCCGTCCTGCTCGCAATATGCGATCGAGGCGCTGGAGAAATATGGTGCGATGAAGGGTGGATGGCTTGCGCTCAAGCGTCTATTGCGCTGCCACCCTTGGGGAGGGCACGGGTACGACCCCGTGCCGTGAAATACCCGTGTCGCATCTGTGCGGCGCGGTCAGCCGATGAATTGACGGGAACTAGGATCGCCAGTGGACAATAAGCGCAACATCATCCTGTTCGTGGTGCTCAGCGCCGTGATGCTGTTCGGCTGGGACGCGTTCTCGCGCTGGTATTTCCCCCAGCCGGTCCAGAAGCCCGCAGTGGAACAGACGGCCGGTTCGTCCTCCGCCGAGGACGAGAAGCTGCGCCATTCGCGCACCAACCGCGAAGGCGGGCTGCACAATGCGGCCGACATCGCGCAGGAACGCAAGGATCTGGCCACCGATCTGGCCGCGCCTGTCCGCGTGAAGATCGCCGCGCCCGAGATTGCCGGCTCGATCAACCCCGTCGGCGCGCGGATCGACGACCTGACGCTGACCAAGCATTTGCAGGGCATCGAAAAGGGCAGCGATCCCGTACGCCTGTTCTCGCCCGCAGGCACTCCGGCGGAATATTTCAGCCAGTTCGGCTTCATGCTGGACGGCCAGCTTGCCAGTTCGGGCGATACGCCATGGCAGGTCTCCGGCGGTCCGCTGGCACCGGGCAAGCCGGTCACGCTCAACTGGGACAATGGCAAGGGCCAGCTCTTCTCCATCAAGTTCACGGTGGACGAGCATTACATGATCACTGCCGAGCAGACCGTGGCCAACACGGGTGCGGCGCCGGTAGTGGTGCAGCCCTATGCCCTGATCAAGCGCACCAGCAAGACGGCCAGCGGCGATTCGTGGAACGTCCATTCCGGCCCCATCGGTGCCTTCGACGAAGCCGTGACCTATGGCCCGGATTACGACGATCTGGCCGAAAGCGGCAGCGAGAAGCCCACTGGCCGGCCCGACTGGATGGGCTTTACCGACATTTACTGGCTCGCCGCGCTGGTCGCGCAGGATGGGCAGGACGCGCAGGCCCAGTTCCGCTCGCTGGGCGGGGAACTGTTCCAGGCCGATCTCAACTATCAGCCCGTCACCGTGCCTGCCGGCAAGGCGACGACCCGCACAACCCGTCTTTTCGCCGGGGCCAAGGAAAGCGACCTGCTGGGCGCCTATCAGGATGCCGGCATTCCCAATTTCAGCCGCGCGATCGACTGGGGCTGGTTCGAAATCCTCGAAAAGCCGATTCTCTGGCTGCTGAAGCATCTCTTCGCGCTGGTCGGCAATTTCGGCGTCGCGATCATGCTGCTGACTGTGGTGATCCGCGGGTTGATGTTCCCCATTGCGCAGAAGCAATTCGCCTCCATGGCGGCGATGCGTGCCATCCAGCCCAAGATGAAGGCGCTGCAGGAACGCTACAAGGACGACAAGCAGAAGCAGCAGCAGGAGATCATGGCGCTCTACAAGTCGGAAGGCGTCAATCCGCTCGCTGGCTGTTTGCCGCTGCTGCTGCAGATTCCGATCTTCTTCGCGCTCTACAAGGTGCTGATCCTGTCGCTCGACATGCGCCACCAGCCCTTCGCGCTGTGGATCAAGGACCTTTCCGCGCCCGATCCGCTGCATATCCTGAACCTGTTCGGCATGCTGCCTTACGATGTACCCTCCATGCTGGCGATCGGGCCGCTGGCGGTGCTGCTGGGCATCACCATGTTCCTGCAGTTCAAGCTGAACCCGGCCCAGATGGACCCGGTGCAGCAGCAGATGTTCATGATCATGCCTTGGGTGCTGATGTTCGTGATGGCGCCCTTCGCGGCCGGTCTGCTGCTTTACTGGTGCACCTCCAACCTGCTGACCATTGCCCAGCAGGCCTATCTCTACAGCCGCCATCCGCAGCTGAAGGCGCAGGCCGACAAGGACAAGGTCGATCAGGAGCGTGCCAAGGCGCGCGACAAGAAGGGCTGAGGAGCACCTGCCCGGCATGAGTGACGATATCGACGATCTGGCCGAACGTGCGGGCAAGCTGTTCTCGGGGCGGGTGGAATTCCTCAAATCCGCCCCGGAACTGAAGTTCCTGCCCGATCCGCAAGTGCCTGAAATCGCCTTTTGCGGACGTTCCAATGTCGGCAAGAGCTCGCTGCTCAATGCGCTCACCGGACGCCGCTCGATCGCGCGAGCTTCGGTGACGCCGGGCCGCACGCAGGAGCTGAACTTCTTCGAAGTGGGCGATCCCACCCAGTTCCGGCTGGTCGACATGCCCGGCTATGGTTTCGCCAAGGCGCCGCCCAAGGTGGTGGCGAAGTGGAAGATGCTGGTGCGCGATTATCTGCGCGGGCGGCAGGTGCTCAAGCGCACGCTGGTGCTGATCGATGCCCGCCACGGCCCCAAGCCGGTGGATGTCGAGATGATGAATATGCTCGACGAATCCGCCGCCAGTTACCGTGTGGTGCTGACTAAGGCCGACAAGATCAAGGCGAGCGAGCTGGCCGCGGCCCTTGCCGCCACGCAGGCCGAAGCGCGCAAGCATCCCGCCGCTTTCCCGGTGGTGCATGTCACCTCGGCCGAAAAGAAGATGGGCATCGACGAATTGCGGGCCGCCGTGCTGTCCGATGTCGAGCTGTAATCGCCAGCCATGATCGCGCGTGAGCTGATCGATACGGCGCAGGTGCCGGGCGGCGAGGAATTGCGCCTGTTCCGCCATGGCCGCGATTTCATGATCGTGCTGGACCGCAACGAACTGATGAGCACGCGGATGAGCGGCTCGGAACAGGCGCTCGCCACCATGAGCTGCGAGCGGATTGCCGGGCAGCGCGCGCCGCATCTGCTGATCGGCGGCTATGGCATGGGCTTCACTCTGCGCGCCGCTTTGGCGGTACTGGGGGCCGATGCGAAGCTGACCGTGGCCGAACTGGTGCCGCAGATCATCGAATGGGCGCGCGGGCCGATGGCGGAACTGGCCGCCGGCTGCCTTGACGATCCGCGCGTGCGGCTGATCGAGGAAGATGTCGGGCTGGTGATCGCCAATGCCCGCAACACCTATGACGCGATCCTGCTCGACGTGGACAACGGGCCGGACGGGCTGGTGCGGCAGGAGAATGACCGGATCTATTCGCGTCAGGGCCTGCTGGCCGCGCGCGAGGCACTGCGTCCCGGTGGCGTGCTGGCGATCTGGTCCGCCGGGCCGGACCCGGCCTTTGCCGGGCGGCTGCGCAAGGCGGGCTTCGATGTCGAGGAAGTGGCGGTGCGGGCACGCAGCAACGGCAAGGGTGCCAAGCATGTGATCTGGTTCGCCCGCCCTGTTCGCCGTGGGCAGGCATAAGGCGGGAAAGAGGATAAGGCAGGAATGAAGCGCTTCGGTTCCGTCCTGACGCCCCTGTTCGCGCTCTCTGCCGGTCTGCTGCTGGCAGGCGCTTCCCCCGCCGCCGATCAGGGCGCGGCCTTCCGCGCCGCGCTGGCTGAAGCGCCACTGGCGCCGGGCGTGAAGCCCAAGGCCTATGACGTCACTATCGTCCTCTATTTCGATTACCAGTGCGCCTATTGCAAGAAACAGCACCTCTCGCTGATGGACCTGCTGCAGCGGGACAAGCGAGTGCGGGTTGTCTATCGCGACTGGCCGGTATTCGGCGCGGTGTCGCAGCGCGCCGCGCGCCTTGCCATCGCCTCGCAGTTCCAGGGCCGCCATGCCGCCTTCCACGACGCGCTGATGCGCACCAAGGGCAAGCTGGACGAAACCGCGCTGAAGGCCGCCGCTCGCACTGCCAAGGTCGACTGGGCAAGGCTTGAGGCCGATTTGGCGGCCAATGGCGCCAAGATCGACGCGCTGATGCGCCAGTCGCGCAGCCAGGCCGCCCAGATCGGGCTGGAAGGCACGCCGGGCATGGTCGTGGGCAGCTATATCGTGCCGGGCGCGATCAATATCACCGGCCTGCTCGACGTAGTGCAGCGCGTGCGCACGGGCGCTTGAAGAAAATCAATTCCATTCGCGGGGAATGGGGCTAGAGGGGCGGGCATGACCGGGTTCCGGCATCTCCTCCTGCGCCATCGCGCGCTGGCAGCGCTGCTGCTGGCCCTGGCGCTTTGCCTCAAGGCCGTGGTGCCGATGGGCTATATGGTGGATGCCAGCGGCGCGACCTTCACCATGCGCATCTGCGATGGGCAGACGGTGAAGACCATCGAAGTCGCGATCCCCGGCAAGAAGGCCGATCCCGACACAACCCGCGCGCAGGAAGCCAGCCATTGCCCCTATACCGCCCTTGCCATGGGCGGACTGGCGGGGGCCGACATGCTGCTGGCGGCGGCGCTGGTGTTCATCCTGCTGCTGGGCTTCGCGCCGATCGCGCCGCCCGTGCTGCGCCCGGTTCCCTTCGCTACGCCGCCCCTGCGCGGCCCGCCCGCCTACGCCTGACCTGCGGGCCGGATTTTCGGCCCCTGTTCGTACGACACTGCCCGGCTGCTCAGGAAGCGGCGCGGGCCAATCCGTCAGGCCGATCCCCATGAGGGGGACAAACGGGACGTAATTTTCATGACTCTTCGCATTTCCACCTATCGCGCCGCGCTTGTTGCCGGCTGCTGCCTTGCCACCCTTTCCCTCGCCGCCCCCGCCTTCGCGCAGGAGGCCGCAGGCGAGGAGGACGATACCGCAACTCTCGAAGCCGGCCCGCTCGAGGCTGGCGGCGAGGGCACTGTCACCATTACCGGGCCGATCACCGGCGGCGAAATGGGCCGCAGCACTATCGCGCGCCGTCAGGCTTCCACCAGCGACACGGCCGCCGTGCTGACCCGCATTCCCGGCGTCAGCGTGGCGACCGGCGGCGGCTTTTCCTCCATGCCCGCGATCCGGGGCCTGTCCGAACAGCGCCTGACGGTGCTGGTGGACGGGCAGGCAATCGACATGTCCTGCCCCAACGATATGAACTCGCCCCTGTCCTACACCGATCCGCAGAATGTGGCCTCGATCCGCGTGCTCACCGGCGTGGCTCCGGTCAGCAAGGGCGGCGACAATATCGGCGGCGTGATCGCAGTGGATTCCGCCCCGCCGCAATTCTCGATCAGCGATTCCATGCTGCTGACCGGCGAGGCTTCGGCCTTCTACCGCTCGAATGGCGACGGCTTCGGCGGTGCAGTCAGGCTGACGGCGGCCAGCCGCCATGTCAGCGCCACCTATACCGGCTCCTACACTCAGTCGGAGCAGTATGAGGGCGGCGGGGACACCGGGATCGTCCGCTCCAGCGAATATGCCAAGACCGACCATGCGCTGGCCCTGGCGGTGCAGAGCGGCACCAGCCTGTTCCAGCTGAAGGGCGGCTATCACTTCTCGCCCTACGAAGGCTTCGTGAACCAGTATATGGACATGACCTCGAACAAGAGCTGGTTCCTCAACGGCAGCTATCGCGGCGTGTTCGACTGGGGCAAGCTGGACCTTGCCGCCGCGTACCGCGACACCGACCATGTGATGAACTTCCTGGAAGACAAGCTGCCCGGTTCCATGCCGATGAACACCGAAGTGCACAGCTTCGATGCCTCGGCCAGGGTCGAACTGCCGCTCTCCATGCACGATACCCTGCGGCTGGGCGGCGAATATCACCACCAGTGGCTCGACGATTACTGGCCGCCGGTCGCGGGCAGCATGATGATGGGCCCGAATGAATATGTGAACATCAATGCCGCCACGCGCGACCGGATCGGCACCTATGCCGAATGGGAACGCCACTGGAGCGATTCCGTCCGCACCACGGCCGGTATCCGGTATGACCGGGTGGAAATGGATACGGGCGATGTTCAGCCCTATGGCACCGGCATGATGCAGATGGCGGATGTGATGGCCGCCAATGCGTTCAACGCATCAGACCGCAAGCGGGTCGACAATAATTGGTCCGGCTCCTTCCTGCTTACCTGGCAGGCTTCGGATATGGCCGCGCTGGAACTGGGCTATGCCCACAAGACGCGCTCGCCTAATATCTATGAGCGTTACAGCTGGGGCCGTGGCTCGATGGCGAGCCGGATGATCGGCTGGTATGGCGACGGGAACGGCTATGTCGGCAATCCGGACCTGAAGCCGGAACGGGCCGACACGGTCAGCGCGGCACTGGCGCTGGGTGGCGGATCGCAGGGCTGGTCGCTGCGCGTGGCGCCCTATTACACTCATGTCAGCGATTATATCGATGCCGAGTTCGTGCAGGTGCTGAAGGACATGATGAACATGCCTTCGCCCTTCGTGCAGCTGCAATTCGCCAATCAGGAAGCGGAATTCTACGGCGTCGACGTGTCGGGCGGCGTAGATCTGTGGCGCGGCGAGGGGCAGGACGGCACGCGCCTGAATGCCACCGCATCCTGGCTCCAGGGGGATAATCTCACCGACGGCGGCCCGCTCTATCGCCAGATGCCCTTCAATGCCCGCCTCTCGCTCGATCACCGGCAGGGCGCGCTGGAACTGGGCGCTGAGCTGGAATGGGTCGCGGAAAAGACCCGCGTCGATGCCACTCGCAACGAGGTGGAAACCGGTGCCTATGCGCTGGTCAACCTCAGCGCGGCCTATACGATTGGCGGGGTGCGCGTGAGCCTTGAGGCGCAGAACCTGTTCGACAAGGCCTATGCCCTGCCGCTCGGCGGCATGTCGCTGGGCGATTACGGGGTGACCGGCGATCTGGGCCCCGTGCCGGGCCGTGGCCGCTCGATCAATGTGGGGCTCAGCACCCGCTTCTGATCCATGAAGAAAGCCGGCCGCCCCCGATTGGGGGAGCGGCCGGCGATCATGCTGCGGTCAGGTGAACCGGTGAACTAGCGCTGCTCGCGCCGTTCGCCTTCTTCACCCTGCTGGCGGCGATTGCGCTCTTCGTCCTGCTGCTGCTGGCGCGAGCGGTTTGCGTCCTGCTCGCCCTGCTGGCGATTGGCCCCATCGCGCTGACCGCCGCCCTGCTGTTCAGCCTGACGGTTGCGGTCCTGATCCTGGTTCTGATTCTGGTTCGGACGATTTTCCATGGGGAGACTCCTCTCTTCACGCCCTTGATCGGGCATGAAGGAAGAATGGATGCAGCGGCCCCGATGTTCCGCCGCTTGCGCCGGGGTGACGGGCTGGCCGGGCAGAGCGCGGGAGTCGTGCATGGCCAGCGGCGAAGCGTCGGGGCCATTCCGGATACGGCGACGTGGCGGAGATCAATCCTTCTCCCGCTGGTGCAGCTTGGATGAGGGTGCCCGCGAGTCTGTTAGACTCGAAACCCTCACCCAACTCCGGCTAGGCCGGTTCCGGCCAAGCCTGCGTATCCCTCTCCCCAGCGGGAGAGGGCTTTGGGCTGCTTCCCACCCCAACTCGCCAATATTTGTCGTTCCAGGCACGACAACATTGCGGTCATCCCCAACCTCCGTTCGTCCTGAGCTTGTCGAAGGACACGGGAAACCGTCAGCCCCATATCCCTTTGTTGGGCAAGCGCCAGTGCGTGTCCTTCGACAAGCTCAGGATGAGCGGGTGTGGCGAGGGGATAAGAATTTCGCCCACTCCTCGCCCCAAACCTGCCAATGTTGTCGTTCCGGAAACGACAACATTGCGGACATAGCCCCCAGCTGGCATTCTCAGCCCCTGCGCAGAGCAACGGGAATATACCAATGAGCGAAGACAAATGGAAAGGTTCTCCATACGTCATAACAGCCATGGCAATTCTTCTCACGGTTCTTCTCTTTCATGAATTTGGTAGAGAAGGTCCGTTTGGTATAAAAATATTGATGGGCGTAATTCTAATCGGATTGGTAGTTGGAGCCTTTTTCATTTCCCGATTTGTGAAAAACAACTGGAATGAAATTGGCGAAGCACGCTTTGATACAACCGGTAAGAAGTCACCACCCACAGACGATCGCCAGACTAAGGATTAAGGTCCGCTTTCTACAACAATGCTGCCGAAAGCCGCCTTACCGGACACGACAACATACCGGACGTTCTTGGGCGGAGTTATTGGCTCCGCGAAGAACTGAGGGCAGGGGGAGTACGGTGCAATGGATATGTTTGCGGCAGGCGACGAGGATCGCTGGATGCTTCTTCAGCGTCTATCTGATGGTGGTCAGCCAATTGTTGTTCGCACCCGTATCAATCCTGAGATTCACGAGTTCGCGCGCTCGAATCGAATATCTGCAGTCATTTGTGACGTCGATCCGCCACTGGTGAGCGAGCACGGTATGCCGCTCTGTTTGGATGTGCTGTATGATCTTGAAGACAGGATTGTCGCTTTAGCTGATAGCCTTGGTAAAGCTTATCACACCGCAAGTGCCACGGGGGATGCTAGGCGCACAATCTACATCGCTCATTCTGCGGATACGAAGATCGAGAGCGTAGTAGATTTGATACAGGCCGAAGGAACGACAATCTGGACAACTGACGATTTTGCATTCGATAGTTACGAAGAATATGTCATTCCCACGCCCCTCGACATTCAAATTGACGGTGATCAGGGCGTGATATCCTCGTTGCAGAAGCACGGCGATAACGGGTCTGAGCCGAGAAAAATCGATTTCTGGTTCTACGGCGATCATTCGTCGTTGGAGAATCTGGCGAGAAGACTTGCCGGTGAAGGAATGGTGATTGACCACTGGCTCGATGGGGATCGCACAGGGCTAGTCTTGTCCGAGAATGCGCAGGCAACATTTGAACATTTCCAGGATTTAACACCAACTATCCTGGAAGCTTCGCAGGCAGCTGGCGTCGAATACGACGGGTGGGAAACCATGGTGCTAGCTACTGCTGTCGAAGAGTCCGCTCAACCTCCCCGAAAGTCTCTTTTGAAGCGCCTGTTTCGCAAGACCAAGGAATGATTCCAACTTCGATAAGCTCACCTGCGCATTGGGCAATGCCTGCTTCCCACCCCGTTCCTCTCATTTAGGCCGCAGGCCATACTCCCGGATATCAGACGCTCATTCACGTCCGAATTTGTCCACACCGCTAAGGTCAGTCCACTTCCGCCAGACCGTTGGCGTAAAGTTCGCCCACGCGGTGGCACGATGGTTGGTGCTGCTTGTCGCAGCCCCGGCGATACATCAGTTCGGCGGTGCCATAATCCGGTTTGCCGAGATCGCCGTTCTCCAGCATCTGACCGCCGATAACGCAGGCGTCGAAATATTCGAGATCGCAGGCAAGAGTGAAGGCCAGGAACGCCCCGGCTTTGTCTTTCGGCCCGCCCACGCCGTTGAATTGCAGTGCGCCGTAGTTGAAGCAGCCCAGCGCGTGGGACGATCCGCATGCCTCGCCGAAGGCCGCCCTTGCGCCGACCGGATCGGCCGGGCCGCCTCTGCCCTTGTCGAGATACTGGCCCAGCATCTCGCAGGCTGCGGGAAGGAACTGGGGCAGTTCCGTGCAGGCCCGCCGCAGCTTGGCGCGGGCCTGCACCTGATCCACCGGCCCGCCTGCGCCTTCACTCATGAACACTGCCACGCGATAACAGCCATCGACCGATCCGGCATCGCATGCCTCGCCAAAGGCCGCCCGCGCGCCCGCAGGATCGCCTGCGTTGAAGGCTTCGCGGCCCTTGGTCACGGCAGGATGCTCGGCCTCCTGCGCGGCGGCGGCCGCCGGCATGGCAACGGCCAGCAGAATTGCGAATAAGGCCTTCAGTCTCATGGGTGCCCCTCCCTGATCGGAAGCATCCTGCGGCAGGGGAGTGAATTGTCAATCGTGGGCGATGGACAGGCATGGGCGATGGACGGGCATGCGCGATGGGCAGGTTCGCCGTTCACACTCGACACATGAAGCCTGAATGACTAGGCGTGGCCACGCGAAAGGGGCCCGTGCAGTGAAGCTGATCATCGGCAACAAGAATTATTCGAGCTGGTCGCTGCGCGGCTGGCTGGCAGTCAAGCAGTCCGGGCTCCATTTCGAGGAGCTGACCGTCAACATCAATGGCGAGGACTGGGAAGAGGCCAAGCGCGAACAAGGCGATTTCGCACCCTCCGGCGGCAAGGTGCCGATCCTGTGGGACGGCGATGTGGTGATCTGGGACAGTCTGGCGATCCTCGAATATCTGGCCGACCGCGTTGGCCGGGATCGCTTCTGGCCCAAGGACGATGCCGCGCGCGGCATGGCCCGTTCGATGGTGGCGGAAATGCATTCCTCCTACCTGCCGCTGCGCCGCGCCATGCCGATGAATGTCCGCCGCCGCTTCGAAGGTGTGCAGCTGACGGACGAGGTAAAGGGCAACATCGTGCGCATCCTCACACTGTGGGCAGAGGCGCGGGCGCGGTTCGGCAAGGGCGGGCCGTTCCTGTTCGGCACCTTCTGCGCGGCCGATATCTTCTATGCCCCCATCGTCAGCCGTTTCCTGACCTATGGCATCGGGGTGCCCGGCTTTGCCGAGGCCTATATGCAGGCCCTGTGGGAGCATGAATGGATGCAGGCCTGGGTCAACGCGGCCGAGGACGAGCAATGGGTGATCGCCCAGTGGGACGCGCCGCCGGTCAGCGCCTGAGGATCATTTGATCCGGTCAGTGGGATAGGGCGTGCCGTCTCGGTGGAGATAACCGCCTTCGGTGAACACCATGTCGATATCGGAATAGGCGCCGCCCGTGCTCCGGTCACCGGCGCTGACCACCACGAAGCTGCAATCGGCCTCGCTCTCGTTGCGCAGATGGTGGCCATTGGTCCGGCCCATTGCCCAGGCGGCGACATCCCCGGCGCGCAGCACAATGCGGGCATCGTCCTCCACCAGCACGGCCTCGCCGCTCAGCATCACCAGCAACTCGTCCTCGCCCTCGTGCCAGTGGCGCTGGGAAGACCAGGCACCGGGCTTCAGCACCACATGGCTCGCCCCGAAGGCAGTCAGCCCGCCCGCCGGCGCCAGGCGCCGCCACCAGCGGCCCTCCACTTCCCGGTCGAAGGGCGCGGGATAGCCGGTGGCGTTGGATTGGGGGATGGCTTCGACGTCGAGCTTGGGCATGGCGGGGCGCTCCTCCTTGTATCGCCCGCGCATAGCCCATATGCGCTTGTCCAGCCATGACAGAACCATCCGCGAACGTCGTCGATCTTGCCGCCGCGCTGATCGCCTGCCCCTCCGTCACCCCGGCTACGGGCGCGGTGTTCGATTGCCTTGAGGCAATGCTCGAACCGTTGGGTTTCGCGGTCCATCGCTTCATCGCGGGGGAGCCGCCTGCCGGGCCGGTGGAGAACCTCTTCGCCATCCGCAAGGGGCCGGAAGGATCGAAGCACTTCGCCTTCGCCGGCCATGTCGACGTGGTGCCCGCGGGCGAGGGCTGGACGGGCGATCCCTTCACGCCGGAAGTTCGCGCCATGCCGGGCGGGGACCTGCTCTACGGGCGCGGGGCAGTGGACATGAAGGGCGCGGTCGCTGCGATGATCGCGGCGCTGCACGATATTCCGGCCGATGCCGGGACGGTCAGCCTCATCATCACCGGCGACGAGGAGGGCGAGGCGATGCACGGCACGCGCGCCCTGATCGATCACATGCGTGTAGTTAGTGAAATTCCCGACCTCTGCCTGGTGGGCGAACCGACTTCGGTGAACCGGCTGGGCGACATGATGAAGATCGGCCGCCGCGGGTCGATCAACGCCTGGTTCGAGGTGGAAGGGCGTGAAGGCCATGTCGCCTATCCCCATCTGGCCGATAATCCGATCCCGCGCCTTGTCGCCCTGATGGCCGATCTGGATGCGATGGAACTGGATAATGGCAATGACTGGTTCCAGCCCTCCAATCTCGAAATCACCGAGATCACTGTGGGCAATCCGGCTACCAATGTGATCCCGCCCCGCGCCAGCGCCCGTATTTCGATCCGTTTCAACGATACGCATACGGGTGCGGACCTGTCGCGCCGGGTCAGCGAGATCGCTCACCGCCACGGTGCCAGCGCGCGCCCGATCATTTATGGCGAGCCTTTCCTGACCCCGCCGGGCGCCTTTTCGCAGATCATTGCCGATGCGGTGCAGGCGGAAACCGGCCTTACGCCCGAACCTTCCACCAGCGGCGGCACGTCGGATGCGCGGTTCCTGAAAGACCTGTGCCCGGTGATCGAATTCGGCCTGCTCAACGCCACGATGCACAAGCGCGACGAAGCCGTGGCGGTTGACGATCTGGAAACGCTGGTGCGGATCTATCGCAGAGTTGTGCTGGCCGCTCTGGGGGCTTGCTAAAAGTCTCCGTCATTGCGAGCGTAGCGAAGCAATCCAGGGGACGGTGCGCCGCGTTCTGGATCGCTAAGGGCCTTGGGTCCTCGCGATGACCAATTTGACTGACATGCCCCGGGGGAATCACGCATGACCGACGCTGCCGAAATGGCAAAGGAAGCCGCGCCGCTCGGCCATGGCAAGCTGCAGATGCGGATTCTGTTCGGCTTCCTGCTGGGGTTGGTCGGCGGACTGGCAGTGCACAGCTTCGCCGCCGATGCCGCCTGGGTCGATACGGTCGTGACCTATGTCACAGGACCCATTGGCCAAATTTTCCTGCGCCTGCTGTTCATGCTGGTGATCCCGCTGCTGTTTTCGGCGCTGGTGGTCGGCATTTCCGAGATGGGCGAGATTCGTTCGCTGCGGGCGATTGGGATCAGGACGCTGGTCTATACGGTGATTGTCTCGGGCATTGCCGTGGCGCTCTCGCTGGCGCTGGTGAACATTTTGAAGCCCGGCCAGGGCGTCAATCCCGCCGCTGCGCAGGAATTGCTGGAGCAGGGCAGGGAAAATGCCGCGGGCATCGTCGCCGCCTCCGCCGAAAGCGAGATGGGGGTGAGCCAGATCGTCGCCATCGTGCCCAACAATATCGTCGGCGCGATGAGCAATAACGATATCCTTGCGGTGATGTTCTTCGCCCTGTTCTTCGGCATCGGGCTGCTGCTGGTGAACACGCCGCGCACGGCGGTGCTGAAGGACGCGGTGGAAGGCGTGTTCGAAGTGGCCATGCGCCTGATCGGCATCGTCATCCAGCTCGCGCCGTTGGCGATCTTCTGCTTCATGTTCAACCTCTCCGCCCAGTTCGGCTGGGACCTGCTGGTGAAACTGGCGGCTTATGTGGGCGTGGTCGTGCTGGCGCTGGGCCTGCAGATGTTCGGCGTGTTCCCGGCGCTGCTGAAATTCGTTGCGGGCAAGAGCCCGGTCGCCTTCTTCCGCCAGACGCGGGAGGCGAGCGTGATGGCCTTCTCCACCGCCAGCTCCAACGCGACCCTGCCCACCTCGCTGCGGGTGGCGGAAGGCGGGTTGAAGCTGCCGCCGCGTATTGCACGCTTCGTGCTGACTATCGGCGCCACCGCCAACCAGAACGGCACGGCGATGTTCGAAGGGGTGACGGTGCTGTTCCTTGCCCAGTTCTTCGGCGTGGACCTGTCTCTGTCTGATCAGCTCTTCGTGATGCTGGTGTGTATCTTGGCGGGCATCGGTACGGCAGGGGTGCCGGGCGGATCGCTGCCGGTGATTGCGCTGATCTTGGGCGGCGTTGGCGTGCCGCCAGAAGGGATCGGCCTGATCCTTGGCGTCGACCGCTTCCTCGACATGTGCCGCACGACGCTCAACGTGGTGGGCGATCTGGTCTGCGCGCAGGTGATTTCTTCGCTGAGCGAGGGGGATGAGCACGCGGAAGCGTGAGCCCTCTCCGCTCGTCCTGAGCCTGTCGAAGGACGCGGGAGAGGGTTCCTGCTTTATCTGAGTTCAGCGAAGGCCCGACGAGCTTGGGGCAAAGGGCGGTGCGTGTCCTTCGACAGGCTCAGGACGAACGGAGTTTGGAGAAAGGGCGCGTTAGGCCCCTTACCCCTTCCGCCCTTTCGGAACCTCCAGCACCTTCGGCTTGAACCCGCATTGCTCCACCACCGGGCAGCGCCAGCATTCGGGCAGCCGCGCCTTGCAGGTGTAGCGGCCCAGCAGGATCAGCCAGTGATGCGCGTCGCGGCGGAAGGGCTGCGGCACGCGCTTTTCCAGCAGCGTCTCCACCTTCTCCACCGTCTTGCCCTTGGCGAGGCCGGTGCGGTTGGAAACGCGGAACACATGAGTGTCCACCGCGAAGGTTTCCGCTCCGAAGGCGCAGTTCATCACCACGTTGGCCGTCTTGCGGCCGACGCCGGGCAGAGTGACGAGCGTGTCGCGATCCTGCGGAACTTCGCCGCCGAAATCGCGCACCAATATCTCCGACAGGGCGATGACGTTCTTGGCCTTGGAATTGAACAGACCGATCGTCTTGATGTGCTCTTTCAGCCCGTCCTCCCCCAGTGTTACCATCTGGGCGGGGGTCTTCACTTTCTCGAACAGCGCGCGCGTTGCCTTGTTCACCCCGGCATCGGTCGCCTGTGCGGACAGGACCACGGCCACCAGCAGCTGATAGGTGTTGCCGAATTCGAGTTCCGTCTGAGGGGCAGGGTTCAGTTCCGCGAGGGCTGAGAAGAACGCGAAAATCTGGTCACGTGTCACGCCGGCTCTCTTCCACATCCATCAGGCGCTCGATTTCCTCTTCCACCTTGTTTTCCACTTCCTGCTCGATCCGGCGGGCCAGTTCGAGTTCGCGCTTCTTCTGCATCGCGTCGCTGAAGGCGGCCGCCATGATACCGGCGGGCATCGCAACCAGCGCCACCCCGCCCAAGGCGACGATAGCGGCCGTGAACTTGCCCAGCGGCGTGATCGGGATCGCATCGCCATAGCCCACGGTCGTCAAGGTGACGATAGCCCACCAGAGCGAGCGCGGGATGCTGCCGAACTGTTCCGGCTGCACGGTCCCTTCCGCCCAGTACATCGCCACTGCCCCGATCAGCAGCAGTGCCCAGGCAAGCGAGATCGTGACGATCAACTCGTAACGCCGGCCCCATACGGCAGCCGAGATTTCCTCGATCGCGTGGGAGAAGCGAGTGAATTTGGTCAGCGCCAGGATGCGGACCAGTCGCACCAGCCGCAGTGCGGCCGAATCGGCGATGAAGAAGGGCGCCAGTGAAGTCATCACGACGATCAGGTCGATGATCGCCAGGGGCGAGAAGACGAAGCGCAGGCGCTTGGCAGTGGCCGAGCCGGGACCGGGCGCGTCGGCTGCGCTCCACAGGCGGGCGAGATATTCGACCAGGAAGATGACGCCGAAGCCCATCTCTATGCCGATGATCAGGTCATGATGCTTGCCGGTGATCGTGGGCTCAGTGCCGATCACGGAAACCGTGACCGCTGCCAGGATCAGGATGACCAGCAGCAGGTTGACCAGCGACAGCTTGTCGCTGGTGCCTGCGCCCACGAACAGCTTCCTGTAAACCGTGTGGCGCAGGTGGCGCATGTCAGATTCCCAACACTTGCGGCATGGAATAGCGGCCCGGCGCCTTGCCGATCAGCCATCCTGCCGCCTTCACGGCGCCATGGGCAAAGATCATCCGGTTTTCGGCGAGGTGAGACAGAGTGATACGCTCTTCCTCGCCTGCAAGAATGACGGAATGCTCGCCCGCCACTGTGCCGCCACGCAAGGCGGCGAAGCCAATGGCGCCTGGGCGGCGTGCACCAGTGTGCCCGTCGCGCCCGCGTTCCGAATTGGGCGCAAGGTCGATCCCGCGCCCTGCGGCAGCGGCTTCGCCCAGCAGCAGGGCCGTGCCGGAGGGAGCATCCACCTTCATGCGGTGGTGCATCTCCACGATTTCGATGTCCCACTCGATCCCCAGCTTCGATGCCGCTTCGCGCACCAGATGGGCCAGCAGCGTGACGCCGAGCGAGGTATTGCCCGTCTGCAAGACAGGGATCGAGCGCGCGGCCGTATCGATTGCGGCGTGGTCGGCATCCGAAAGGCCGGTCGTGCCGATCAGGACGGGGATGCCTGCGTTGACCGCGGCATCGAGGCTCGCCCCCAGAGCGGCCGGAGCGGAAAAGTCGATCAGCACGTCACTGCGGGCAGCGAGATCCGCCGGATTGCCGCCGCGCCCGATGCCGCCCGCCAGCGTGTGGCCCGCCGCTTCGACTGCCACGGCCAGTGCCTTGCCCATGCGCCCTTCGCTGCCGATGATTCCGATACTGGTCATTGCCACTCCCTGTTACCGCGTGCTTCATGGTCGACATGAGCGACATCCGCAATATCGTGATCCTCACCGGGGCCGGCATTTCCGCCGAAAGCGGCCTGCGCACCTTCCGCGCGGAAGACGGGTTGTGGGAGGATCACAGGGTCGAGGACGTGGCGACGCCAGAGGCGTTCCGCCGCGATCCGGGCCTCGTCCAGCGATTCTATGACGAGCGGCGGGCAGGCGTGCTCGCTGCCTTGCCCAATCCGGCGCATGAGGCACTGGCGCGGCTGGACCGCGAGTGGGGCGGCGATCTGCTGATCGTCACCCAGAATATTGACGATCTGCACGAACGGGCCGGGGCCGACCGAGTGCTGCACATGCATGGCGAGGCACTGTCGGTCTGGTGCCAGGCCTGCGATGTGCGCCACCATTGGGAAGGCACTTTGCTCGATGCGCCGCCTTGCCCCTCCTGCGGGCAGGTCGCGATGCGGCCGGACATCGTGTGGTTCGGCGAGATGCCTTACCGGATGGACGAGATTTTCGCGGCGATCTCCCGCGCGGATTTGTTCGTTTCCATCGGCACGTCAGGCGCGGTCTATCCTGCGGCGGGCTTCGTCCAGCAGGCATCGAGCCACCGGGCACGGACGCTGGAACTCAATCTCGAACCGAGCCAGGGCTCACGTTGGTTCGATGAAACCCGGCTCGGTGCGGCCAGTGTGCTGGTGCCCGAATGGGTGAGCGAGGTTCTAGCCGATTGATCCTCCCCATCGGGGGAGGTGGCATCGCGCAGCGATGACGGAGGGGGTGCCTAATGGCACACCCCCAACCACCGTCCTTCGGACGGTCCCCCTCCCCCGGCGGGGGAGGATTTTAGGTGCCGCAAGCCCGGCAGCCCGGGTCCTTGGCGATGTTCAGCGTCCGCAGGGACGGCGTCAGCCCGTCGAGCAGATGCAGCTTGCCCCATTGCGGGTCGCCCAGCGGACTGACGCCGTCCAGCAGCACGCGCACGGCCTGCATGGTGGCGAAAGTGGCGGCCCAGCCCGCCATGGCACCCAGCATCCCGTCTTCGGCGCAAGTGTCGCAATCGTCGGCATCGAAGGCATCGCCCACATAACAGCGATAGCAGCTGTGCCCCTCGATATGCCCGGCAAAGGCCGCGACCTGCCCCTGGAAGCGGCCGACGGCGGCGCTGAGCAGCGGGACGGCGGCGGCCACGCAGGCATCGGACACGGCAAGGCGGGTGGCGAAATTGTCGCAGCCGTCGAGCACGAGGTCGGCCCCCTGGATCAGGGCGGGGGCGGTTTCCGGCGTCACGCGAATGGCAGCGGCCTGGCAGGCCACGGCGGGATCGAAACGAGCGAGCCATTCCTCGGCCCGCTCGACCTTCAACTGGCCGACATCCGCCTCGGCATAGATCGTCTGGCGCTGGAGATTGCTGGCATCGACCCGGTCGTCGTCGATCAGGGTGAGCCGGCCGATCCCGGCAGCGGCGAGATATTGCAGCGCGGGCGAACCGATCCCGCCCAGACCCACCAGCACGACATGCGAAGCGGCGAGCTTCATCTGCCCCGGGCCGCCGATCTCGGGCAGCACGATATGGCGGGCGAAGCGTTCGAGGCGATCCGGGGCAAGGCTCATCGCGCGTCTCTTACGCGCCCGGCGCCTTGGGCAGGCGTTCCTTGCGGAAGCCCACCAGGCCCAGCCACCATTGCGCGGCGATGATCGCGCCCTTGGCCGGCTGGAGGATCGCCAGCATGATTGCGGCGGCGAGCGGCAGCGCGATGGCGCCGACCGCCAGCATGGAAAGCTGAAAGTCCAGCACCAGCAGGATCAGCACGGGCGCCATGAGGTGCCCGGTGACGAGGATCGAGATATAGGGCGGGAAATCGTCGGCGCGCTGCAGCGTCCAGTCCTGCCCGCAGGCATAGCAGAAATCCACAGGCTTCAGCCATTTGCGGAACAGGGGCGCCTGTCCGCAACGCGGGCAGGTACAGCGCAGCCCGCCCCGGATCGCCGCCTCCAGATAAGTGGAGGGAAGCGTGCGGGGCAGCGGAGACTCGGCGATTTCGGTCATGGGGCGGCTTTATGCGCCCAATACCCCTCCTGTCGACAAGCCTGTCGAAAAGAGCTGCGTTTGCGGTGGAACCGGCGGCGCACAGTCTGTGCACACCGCCGGGAAAAGCGATCAGCTTTCCAGCTGCCTCAACAGGCTGCGCACATCGCCGTCCATGTCGGCATCGCGCTTGCGCAGGTCCTCGATCAGGCGGACCGCATGGATCACGGTCGAGTGATCGCGGCCGCCGAACTTGCGCCCGATCTCCGGATAGGAGCGGGGCGTCAGCACCTTGGCGAGATACATCGCCACCTGACGGGGGCGAACCACTGCGCGCGCGCGGCGCTTGGAGGACATTTCCGCCCGGTCGACCCGGTAGAACTGGCAGACCGTGCGCTGGATCTCGTCGATCGTGATGCGCTTGCGGTTGGCCGAAAGGATATCGGTCAGCTGTTCCTCGGCCAGCTGGAGGGAAACCTCCTGCCCGGTAAGCTGCGCATAGGCGATCAGCTTGTTGAGGCCGCCCACCAGCTCGCGCACGTTACGATTGATGGTACGGGCGAGGAATTCGATCACGTCTGCCGGAACTTCCAGCGGAGCGAACTTCGTCAGCTTCGAATCGAGGATCGAGCGGCGCAGTTCGATGTCCGCGGGCTGGATGTCGGCGACGAGGCCCATGGACAGGCGCGAGAGGAGGCGCTGTTCCACGCCGTCCAGCGCCTGCGGGGCGCGGTCGGCGGCGAAGACCAGTCGCTTGCCCTCGGCCAGCAGCGCGTCGATCGTATAGAGCAGTTCTTCCTGGGCGGAGGCCTTGCCGATGATGAACTGGATATCGTCCACCAGCAGCAGGTCGAAGCCGCGCAGGCGCGCCTTGAACTCGATCATCTCGTTCTGGCGCAGGGCCGAGACGAATTCGACCATGAACCGCTCTGCCGAGCAGTAGAAGATTCGCGCACGCGGGTGGGCTGCCAGATAGGCGTGGCCGATGGCGTGCAGCAGGTGAGTCTTGCCCTGGCCGGTAGCGGCTTTGAGGTAGAGCGGGCTGAACTGCGGCTGTTCCACCTTCGCCATGCGCTCGGCCGCATTGAAGGCCAGCACATTGGTGGTGCCCGTCACGAAGGCGCCGAAGGTCAGGCTGGGGTCGAGGCCGACCGAGGCCGTGAAACCGGAATCGCCGATCGTGCCCGCGCCCAGCGCGGCAAAGCTGTCCATTGCCGCATCATTGGCGGCGCGGCCGAAGCTGTCCTGCCCGCCCAGCGTCACTTCCGGCAGCTGGCGGCGGCCGGGGTGCACGCCGATGCGTACCTGGCGCACTTCGCTGCGCGCGATCTTCCACGCGAGCGAAAGCCGGTCCGCAAAGCGGTCGGCCACCCAGTTCGCGGAGAACTCGGTCGGCAGGAAGAGGTTGAGCGTGCCGGTATCCTTGCAGAAGCTGCCCAGCTGGATCGGCTTGATCCATTGGCTATGGAGCTGATGTCCAAGGTCTTTTCGAAGGCCCTGGCTGATGTCTGCCCAGTCGGCCGCGAGGTCCAGCGCCTCCTGGTCTTCGGTCATATCATCGTCGCCCTTGCGCTTCCTAGCTGACGCAGCCGTTCGGTCTGCATGTGGTCCCATCCGAATCATCTACCGCCCCATCCCTCAGTATCCGGTGATTGATTCCCAAACAGATAGCTTTCGCGCGAACACGTTTGCCCGCACTTCGGAGCGTAAAGCTCCGCCAAGCCCCGATCCCCCCAAGACCAGAGCCCGATTGCTATCATCGCGACTTGTTGATGCCCCCAACGGACTCGCCGTGGGCCTGGGCCGATTTATGAACCCAGCGCCGAAATGGGCAAGGGGTGCCCCCGTAAAAAAAGTGAAATAATGAGTCTTGACTCGCGAAGGGGCGCGGACTTGCGTGTAAGTGGCTGATTTCCGCCATTTTCGAGCCCTCAGAAGATAGTCTGAAGATGCGAATCGTGGGAATACCGGTACTTACGCCAAAATGTAATATTCGCCCCTCGCAGGTGCGAAAAAGGCCGGCGCGAAACGCACCGGCCTTGTTCATTTTGTGTTCCTGCCAACCGCCTTCCGGCGGGGAGGCGAATCAGAGAGAAGCGATTCGCTTGGTCAGGCGCGACATCTTCCGAGCCGCAGTATTCTTGTGCAGCACGCCGCGAGCGACACCGCGAGCCAGTTCCGGCTGAGCGCTCTTCAGCGCATCGGCGGCGGCGGTCTTGTCGCCACCCGCGATGGCGGCTTCCACCTTCTTCACGAAGGTGCGGATGCGGCTCATGCGCGCGCCGTTGATTTCGGCGCGGTTGGCGTTGCGACGGATGCGCTTGCGTGCTTGCGGCGTATTGGCCATCTTCGTCCTCTGTCGGGCCGCTCAGCTCGCGGCCGGAATCCTAAATCGAAAAACTTGCGAAAACGGCAGTTGCCCGCCGGAAAGCGGCGCCCTTAACTGCGCAGGCCCGAATCGTCAACCTATACTCGCCTCAGGTGCCGGCGGTGCCTTGCATCGGTTCACTTCTGGCAGGAAGGACAATACCAGCTGCTGCGCCCGCCCTGTACGATACGCTTCACTGTTCCGCCACAGCGGCGGCATTCTTCGGCCTCTCGCCCATAGACGTCGAAGCGGGTGGCGAAATAGCCCAGCTCGCCATCGGGCCGGGCATAATCGCGCAGGGTGGACCCACCATCGGCAATCGATTCGGTGAGCACCGTTTTGATCGCGGGCACCAGCCGTTCGAGGGCTGCGGCAGAGATCGTGCCGCCCGCTCGCACCGGGCTGATCCCCGAACGGTAGAGCGCCTCGCACACGTAGATATTGCCCAGCCCGGCAACGATCCGCTGGTCGAGCAGCAGGAGCTTGATGGCCTGCTTGCGCCCCGCCAGCGCTGCCCGCAGATGTGCCGGGGTCAATTCCTCGCCCAGCGGTTCCGGACCCATGGCGGCGAATTGCGGCCAGGCTTCCAGTTTTGCCGTGTCGACAAGGTCCACCGAGCCGAAGCGCCGCGCATCGTTGAGCGCGAAGAGATGGCCCGCAGTCTCGATCACCAGATGGTCGTGCTTGCCCAGTTCGGCAGGATCGATCCGCCAGCGCCCGCTCATGCCCAGATGGAACACCATCGTCTGGTCGCGGTCGGTGTGGATCAGGCCATATTTGGCCCGCCTGCCGAGTTCCGTCACCCTCGCGCCCGTCAGCGTCTGGACCAGGGCGGGCGGGAAGGGGCGCCGCAGATCGGGCCGGTTGACGGCCACGCACTCGATCCGCTCCCCTTCGAGGAAGCGGGCAAGGCCGCGCACGGTGGTTTCGACTTCGGGCAGTTCCGGCATGGCCTGCATCTAGGTCCATGTGCCCGGCTTGTCATCACAGTCAGCTTTTCGTGCGCATGGGACCCTCGCCAAGCAGGGTTTCGCTGCTTATGGCACTGCCATGTCCTCTGCCGACCAAGCTTCGTCGTCCCATCTGCGCGCCTTTGCCATGCTGGGGCTGGTGATGTTCTTCTGGGCCGGCAATTCGATCATCGGCCGCGCGGTCCATGAAGACATCCCGCCCTTCACTCTGGCCTTCGTGCGCTGGACCTGCGCTTCCTTGCTGTTGCTGCCTTTCGCGGCCGGATCGGTGTGGAAAGACCGGGCCGCGCTGCTGAGCGGCTGGAAGATGGTGCTGCTGCTGGGCGTGATCGGCATCGCCACATTCAACGGCTTGCTCTATGTCGGGCTCGGCTACACCACCGCCAGCAACGCGCTGCTGCTGCAGGCGGCGATCCCGGCGCTGGTGGTTGTGTTCGACCTGCTGCTGTTCCGCACTCGCCCCGATCCGCGCCAGGCCGCCGGGGTGGCGCTTTCCATCCTTGGCGTGGTCGCGATCGTGTTCGAGGGCGATCCCCATGCCGCGATGCGCCTGCATTTCGGGCTGGGCGACGCGCTGGTGATGATGGCGGTGGTGGCCTGGGCGCTTTACACCGTGCTGCTGCGCCTGCGCCCTGTAACGGCGCCGGAGAGCTTCGTGGCGGTCACGTTCTGGGTCGGCGTGGTGGCGATGGCGCCGCTGGCCGCCATGGAATGGATTGACGGCAAGCATGTGAACTGGAGCTGGGGCACGGTGGGCGCCTTTGCCTATGTCTCGATCCTGCCGTCGCTGGTTTCCTACTTCATCTATAATTGGGCGACCGGGAAGGTCGGCCCGGCCCGCGCGGGGCAGGCAATCACGCTGATGCCGCTGTTCGGCGCGCTTCTTTCCGCGCTGATCCTGGGCGAGAAGCTCTATTCCTATCACTGGGCAGGCATGGCCCTGATCCTGGCCGGGATCGTTGTTTCGGCACTGGCCCTGCGGCACAAAGGTTCGGCTGGCGCCACGCGGGACTGACCGCTAGAGGGCTTTGCATGAGCGAACAGGTATCCTTCGGCTACGAAGAGGTGAGCCCGGAAGAGAAGACCCGGCGTGTAGGCGCGGTGTTCTCCAATGTGGCGGCGAAATACGACATCATGAACGATGCCATGTCGGGCGGCATGCATCGTTTGTGGAAGGATCGTTTCGTGCGCCGGGTGAAGCCGCAGCCGGGCGAGCAGATCCTCGACATGGCGGGCGGTACGGGCGACATCGCCTTCCGCATGGCCGAGCGCGGGGCAATCGTGACCGTGTCCGACATCAATCAGGACATGCTGGATGTCGGCATCGAGCGAGCGATGAAACGGGGCCTCGATGAACTCGTCTGGTCGCGCCAGAATGCCGAGGAACTGAGCTTCCCCAGCCGTTTCTTCGATGCCTACACCATCGCTTTCGGCATCCGGAACGTCACCCGGATCGATAAGGCGCTGGCCGAGGCCTATCGCGTGCTGAAATTCGGCGGGCGGTTCTACTGCCTTGAATTCTCGACGACCGAATGGCCGGGCTTCAAGGAGGTGTATGACCTCTATTCGCACAAGCTCGTCCCGCAGATCGGCAAGGCGATCGCCCATGACGAGGGAAGCTATCGCTACCTCATCGAATCGATCCGCCGCTTCCCGCCCATGCCCGAATTCGAACAGATGATCCGCGATGCCGGTTTCACCCAGACCCGGGTGGAACCGATCCTCGGCGGGCTGGTGGCGATCCATTCGGGGTGGAAGGTATAGGGTGACCAGCCCCGCTACCCATATTGTCCGGCTCCTCTCCTGGGGCCGCACGCTGGCGCGGCACGGGGCCCTGCGCGGGATCGAGCGCGATCCCAACACGCCCGCCCCGGTACGGCGGCTGGCCAAGGTCGCCCGTTTCGGCACGTTCCAGCCGCGCGAGCCTGACTATTCCAGCGCCTTCAAGGCCATCGGCCCGGCGGCAATCAAGCTGGGCCAGTCGCTCGCCACCCGGCCCGACCTGGTGGGCGAGGATGCGGCGAACAATCTGCTCAGCCTGCAGGACAGCCTGCCGCCGGTGCCTTTCGAGGCGATACGGCGCGCGATCGAGGGCAGTTTCGGTCAGCCGCTCGAAGCCCTGTTCGCCAGTGTCGATCCCGATCCGGTGGGCGCCGCGTCCATCGCACAGGTCCACAAGGGCGTGACGATCGATGGGCGCACCGTGGCGATCAAGGTGCTGCGCCCCGGCATTCGCCGCCGGTTCGAGCGCGATATCGAGACCTATGAATGGGCGGCGGCCCATCTGGAGGCCTTGGGCGGCGAGGCGGCGCGCCTGCGCCCGCGCCTGACCATCGAGAATTTCCGCCGCTGGACCGCGCGCGAACTGGATTTGCGGCGCGAGGCAGCCTCCGCCAGCGAACTGGCCGCTGCGATGAAGGGCTTCGAAGGTTATCGCGTGCCCGAGATCGACTGGGATCGCACCAATGGCCGGGTGATGACCGTCGAGTGGATCGACGGGGTCAAGATCAGCGATATCGAGGCCCTGAAGGCGGCCGGGCACGATCTGCCCAAGCTGTCGAGCAGGCTGGTCCTGGCTTTCCTTACCCAGGCGATCAGCGCCGGTTTCTTCCATGCCGACATGCATCAGGGGAACCTGTTCGTGACGGCCGACGGCACCATCGTGGCCATCGATTTCGGCATCATGGGCCGGATCGACCGGCGTGCCCGGCAATGGCTGGCCGAGATTCTCTATGGCCTCACCACGGGCGATTACCGCCGCGTGGCCGAGATCCATTTCGAGGCGCAATATGTGCCCAGCTATCACTCGGTAGACGAATTCGCGACCGCGCTGCGCGCTGTGGGCGAGCCGATGCGCGGCAAGCCGGTGAGCGAGTTGTCCGTGGGCCAGATGCTCGACGGGCTGTTCGCCATCACGCGCGATTTCGACATGCAGACCCAGCCGCATCTGCTGCTGCTGCAAAAGACCATGGTGATGGTGGAAGGCGTGGCCACTCAGCTCAATCCCGCGATCAACATGTGGGATGTCGCCGCGCCTTTCGTGCGCAGCTGGATTCGCGACGAGCTTGGCCCCGAGGCAATGCTGGCCGACCGGCTGCGCGAGGATTTCAAGACCCTGCTGCGCCTGCCCGATCTGCTGCGACGGCTGGAGGAACGCTTCCCCGCCAAGGGCGGCGCGCCCGAAGCGCCCCCGCTCGAGCCGGTGCCGCTCATCTGGGAACGGCGTAGCGAACGGCGCTGGCCGGGCTATCTGGTCGCTGCAATCGCAGGTGGGGTGGCAATCTGGGCGGCCAGTCTCGCCGGATGGCTTTCCTGATCGAAGCGGCACGCCTGTCGCCTGCCCGGCACGGGGTATGGATCGACAGGCCGCTGGCCAGTCTTCCGCGCCCGGCCGCGATCCTGCTGCTCGTGGCGCTGGTCGCAGCCTGCCTGTGGAGCATTCCCGGAACCGGCACACTGATGCGCGCGGGCGATGCCCGCATTACAGCACAGCACTCTGCCGAGCCGGGGGGCGGAACGGGCGACCTTGATCTCTATCGCGCGATCAATGCCCGCATGGCGCAGGGCGAGGGTTACTATCAGGCCGCCATTTCGCAGCATCTGGCGGATGGTTATCCCACGCGGCCCTTCTTCACTGTCCGTTCGCCCGTGCTTGCCGAAGGCACTGTGCTGTTTGGGGGCGCGTTCTGGCGGATCGCGGCTACCCTTGCCCTGGGGCTTTCGCTGATCGGCCTGATGGGGCTGCGGCAGGGTGCCTTACGTCCGCTGGAACGGACAGGTGCGGCGCTCGTGCTGGTCCTGTGCGGTTTCGGGGCGTTTCTGGACATTGCCGGTCTGGTGCACGAACTTGTTGCCGGGCTGTTTCTCTCTGCCGCGTTGCTGCTCTATCGGCCGGGCCGCTGGTGGCCCAGCCTTGTGCTCGCGGCCGTTGCACTGGCGGTACGGGAACTGGCTTTGCCCTTTCTGCTGCTGTGGCTGGTCTTCGCCCCGATCGAGCGCCGCAAGGGCGAAGCGCTGGCCGTGCTTGGCGTGATCGCAGCCTTCGCAATCGGCATGGCATTCCATGCGGAAGCGGTAAGCGCATTGCGCCCGCCCCTTGCTCCGGCGTCGCAGGGCTGGTCCGGCCTGCTGGGACCCCAGGCATTCCTTGCGGCGGTGGTGCGGCTGACACCGCTATCTTCCCTTCCCTTGTGGCTTGCAGCGCCTTTGGCCTTGCTTCCGCTTATCGGCTGGATCGGCCTTGGCGGAAGGCTGGGCTGGTTCGCCGCGCTGTGGTTCGCGGGGTTCGCCGTGGCTATGGCCGTGTTCTCCCGGCCGGAGAACTTCTATTGGGGGGCAATGGTCCTGCCCGCCTATGGCGCGGGCCTGGCCTTCGTGCCGCGCGCCATTGCCGCCTTGCTCGCCGCAGCGCGCGTAGAGGGGCGGGCATGAGCGTCGGCTCCAACTGGAAACGCTTTGCCAATTGGCCGCAACTGCCCGCGCGGCTGACATTGGCGGTGGTGCTGGCCCTGCTGTTGCTGGCGGCCCTGCCGCTGCCGGGCGGATCGCCCATGGCCACCGGCTCCGACGTGCAGACTATTCTTTCGGAAGGAAACGCGGCCCAAAAGGACGCGGATATCGCGCTCTATGAAAGGATCGTGGAGCGTGTGGCGGCGGGAGAACCCTATCACAAAGTGGCAGTGGAAGAGCAGCGTGCGCGCAACTTCCCGATCACGCCTGGCGCGGCGGTGCGCCTCCCCACCCTTGCGACCCTGAGCGCGTGGCTGGGCCCTGTTGGCACATATGGCACGGCGGCACTGCTGGGAGGCGCGACATTGCTGGCATGGTGGCGCAGGTTAGGAGTGGAGCCCGGCGGATTGCCGCACCGCCCGATTGCCATGATGCTGCTGGTCGTCGGAATGGCGATGGGGCTGAAGCCGCAATATCTTGCCTTGCACGAAGTCTGGGCGGGCACGTTGCTGGCGCTCTCCTTCGCGCTTCATCGCGGTGAGCGCTGGATCGGCTCATTTGCCGCGGCGGCGCTGGCACTGGCAATTCGCGAGCACGCCTTGCCCTTCGTCTTGCTGATGGGGGCATTTGCCCTGTGGAGGCGCCGCTGGGTTGAACTCGCGTGCTGGGCGTTGCTGTGCGGGGCCTTCCTTGTTGCGATGTGGGGCCATCTGGGCGTGGTGGGCGATCTAGTGAGGCCCGAGGACCGGCCGTCGCCTGCATGGCTGGTCATGCGCGGGCTGACGGGCTTCACCTCCAATGTCATTCACTCTTCCAGCCTGCATTTCCTGCCCCATGTCCTTGCCGGGCCGCTTGCGGTGTTGCCGCTGCTCGGCTGGGCGGGGTGGAAATCGCAGGCGGGGGCCTTCGGCACGCTGCTCTTTGCCGGATACGCCCTGCTGTTCATGGTCGCCGGACGCGACAACAATTTTTACTGGGCGCTGATGATCACGCCCGCCTATTTCATGGGCCTGGCCTTCGTGCCCATGGCGCTGCGCACGCTCTGGCACAGCGCGCAAGGCAGGCTGCGCGGAACAAGCCCCTTGTGAGGTGACGGCCTCAGCTGGTCAGTTCTTCGACCTTGTGATGCGGCAGCATGCGGTTGCCCAGGATGGAAACCAGCACCACGGCCGCCTCGATGGCCATCGGCATGGCCGCACCTTCATAGCTGCCGTCCGCGAACAGGCTCACCAGCCGCCCGATAAAGGCGATCCCGAACAGTGCCGCGGGCACCAGCAGCATGTCGCCCGCGCGCTTCCATGCGCCCCACACCATGCAGACGCCGCCGACCACGAAGAAGGCGGTCATGTCCGCGCGGACGGTGGACCAGCCAGCCGTGCCGGCGGCGTCCAGTCCGAAGCTTCCGACCGAGGATTGCGGCATGGCCAGGAAGCTCAGGCCGTTGATGATGAAAAACAGCCCGCCGACGAACAGCAGGGCAGTGAGGATCAGGCGCATTTATGTTTCTCCTCCGTCTCTGCATCCGGATATGCCCGGATCGGTGGCGCTAGGCAAAACTTAACCACAAGGGGCGCATGGCTGGCGTTAGGTTAACGGCGGCGCTAGGTTATCGCGATGAATCTCATGGCCGGGGAGGTGCAGGCTGCACATATGACGGGACCACGCATCCTGCTGGTCGTAGGTGGCGGTATCGCTGCCTACAAGTCGTGCGAACTTGTCCGCCTGATCCGCAAGGGTGGCGGCGATGTCACCTGCGTGCTGACCGAAGGCGGCTCGCAATTCGTCACGCCCATGTCGCTCGCGGCGCTGAGCGAGAACAAGGTTCATACTTCGCTGTGGGACCTGACGGACGAGGCGGAGATGGGCCATATCCAGCTCAGCCGCGCGGCCGATCTGGTGGTGGTTTGCCCGGCCACGGCAGACCTGCTGGCCAAGATGGCCGCGGGCATTGCCGACGATCTGGGTACCACGCTGATTCTCGCCACTGACAAGCCGGTTCTGGCGGTTCCTGCGATGAATGTGCGGATGTGGGAGCATGAGGCGACCCAGCGCAATGTCGCCTGGCTGCGGCAAGCAGGCGTGCGGGTGATGCAGCCCGATGAAGGCCCGATGGCCTGCGGCGAATTCGGCCCTGGCCGTTTGCCCGAACCGGAAATGGTCTGGCTGGAAATCGCCGAGATGCTGGGCGTCGATCCGGGCATGCTCGGTGCTGGCGGGGCAGGGCATCGCGAGATCGCGGATTATCTCGAGGCGCTGGAGCCCGAGGACGAGCCGGAGGAGAGCTGGGAACCCGAAGAGGAGGAAGCCTCCTCTGGCAAGGGCGGCCTCAGCGGATTGTTCGCCTCGCTCATCCATCGCACCACGCCGCGCCGCATTCGCGAGGAAGAGGTCGAATATGGCGACCTTCCTGCTCTTCCGCCCGATTTCGTGCCGACGCAGGCCCCGTTCGAGGATGCCTTGTCCAAGGCCTATCCCGTACCCGGGATGGAGCCCGAGCCGGTTGCGGAAGAAGAGCCGATCGATGCGGTGCCGGACCTGACGAGCCCGCTCTTCGCCAAGAAGGGCGCGGCCCGCTCCGCCCCGCCGACCGATGTCGAGGCGATCAATCATCTCGTTCACACCGGCTCCGGTGCGGCGGCGCCCGAACCGGTCGTGCCCGAACATGCCATGCCGCATATGGGCGCGGTGCTGGAAGATCCGCTGGAAGGCCAGCCCGGCTTCGAGATCGCGCCCGAACATCGCCCGCTTTACGGCAAGCATGTGCTGGTGACGGCCGGGCCCACGCATGAGCCGATCGATCCGGTGCGCTACATCGCCAATCGCTCGTCCGGTAAGCAGGGCTTCGCCATCGCCGGTGCCGCCGCCGCCCTTGGTGCGCGAGTGACGCTGGTGACAGGCCCGGTCCACCTCAAGACTCCTCCGGGCGTCGAGCGGATCGACGTGGAATCCGCGCTGGAAATGGCCGATGCGGTGAAGCGCGCCCTGCCTGCCGATGTGGCGGTGATGGTCGCTGCCGTGGCCGACTGGCGGACCAAGGAATTTGCCGACGCCAAGATCAAGAAGCGCGCCAATGCGCCGCCGGCCCTGTTGCTGACCGAAAATCCCGACATTCTCGCCACCGTGGCGGCGGGAACCAAGCGGCCCAAGCTGCTGGTGGGCTTCGCGGCGGAAACCGACAATCTGATCGAGAATGCCAAGAAGAAGCGCAAGTCCAAGGGGGCGGACTGGATCGTGGCCAACGACGTGACCGGCGATGCGATGGGCGGCGAACAGAACACTGTGCATATCGTCACGGCCAAGTCTGTCGAGGACTGGCCGGCAATGCCAAAGGAAGACGTTGCCCTGAAGTTGATGGAAAGGATTGCCGATGCCCTCGAATGACGTTGCGGTTCAGGTCAAGCGCCTGCCGCATGGCGAGGGTCTGGAGCTTCCGAAATATGCCACTCCCGGTGCTGCCGGGATGGACGTTCTCTCGGCCGAGGATGTGGTGCTGGAACCGGGCATGCGCCATCCCGTCGCCACTGGCCTCGCCGTGGCGATTCCAGATGGCTACGAGATCCAGGTGCGCCCCCGCTCGGGCCTTGCGCTCAAGCATGGGGTCAGCGTGCCCAATACGCCGGGCACGATCGATTCCGATTATCGCGGCGAGTTGAAGGTCATCATGATCAATTTCGGCAGCGAGCCTTTTGCGATCCACCGTGGCGACCGGATCGCGCAGCTGGTTCTGGCGCCGGTGACGCGGGCCAGCTGGGCCGAAGTGGCCGAGCTGGACGATACGGAACGCGGCGCGGGCGGCTTCGGATCGACCGGCGGGGTCGTCTCGCTCAAGGCCTGAATGTGCGGGTGAACGCGGTGCAGAGTTTTGGTTACTGCCGGGTAAACTGCACATTCACCCCAAATTGACCAGACCTCTAAGCCGTTTGCTGATCAATATTCATCATTAATCCTTGGCGCTGCAAGGGCGCGGATTCGAGCCGCTTTCCCTCAGCGCTGCAGGGAAAAACCATATGGCCAGCGTGTCCATCGACGCTCCGAACGAGGCAAGGCAGCTTATCGCCCAATGCCGCACTCGCGGTGGCGGGGTGCTGGAATTACCTGTGCTCGACATCTCCCCCATCGGTTGCATGATCGACCGTCGCGCATGGTCGATCCGCACGGATGACCGGGTGCTCATCAAGCTCGAAGGGCTCAGCTACCAGCCTGCCACCGTGGTGTGGGTGGAAGACGATCGCGCCGGGCTGATGTTCGAGCAGCTGCTGTACGAACCGATCCTGGCGCGGCTGCGCCAGTCGCTCCTCCCGCGCCGGAACGGCTGAGGCGCGTTTCCCGCTCGGGCACGAAAAAGGCGCGGCACAAAAAAGGCGGACCCCGCGGGGCCCGCCTTTCTTCTGTCCGTCAGCCTCGGGAAGAGGGCCGGGGACTTACTTCTTCTTTTCGGGTGCGATGGTGATCCGCACTGTCTCGCCCGAATTGCCGGGGAAGTCCGTGAACATGGCTTCCACCAGATTGGGCACCAGATATTGCAGGCGGTTGGAGGCCGAGACGGCCTGTGCCTTGCCTTCGAACAGGCGCTGGCCATCGGCTGCGCGATCGATCTTGAGTTCGATACCGCTGGTATAGACGGTGTAGCTGTCCACCGAGCGATCGTCGAAGAAGGGATCGTACCAGCCGAAGCCCCACATGCGGCTGCGGTAATAGGCGGAACGGCCGTAATAGCCGCGATAGCCGTACCAGGGGCTCCAGAACGGATCGCGGCTGAAGCTGCTGCCGGTCACCTTTTCCCGCCCCGTGTCGACGCCATAGTCGAAGCGCACGAGCAGCGAGGCGTTGTTGGGCGAGGCCAGTTCGTAACCCAGCTTCTGCATCTGGCCTTCCACCAGATGGGCATATTGCGAGAACTCCAGCCCGCCGGCGAGCTTGGGATCTTCCGCCACCACGGCGAAGGTCTGGCCCTGCGGCGCGGGCAGCTGGCTCTGGAAGCGCGAAACATCGGCCTTGAAGCCCGAAGAGCAGGCAGCAAGCGCCGCCAGCAACATAGGAACCACAAGCAGCTTGATCGCGCGACCGATCGAATTGTTCTGCATAGTCATGTCAGGTCTCTCAAGGCGTGACCGGCAATTGGAGGGCGCCCTTTCCTTGCCGGGCAGATAGACTGCTTTGCTGACACTACCTTGCCTTTGAGCGGCTTAATAGCGGTTGAATGCAAACAGGCCCGCCGCTCCATCGGGAGAGGCGGGCCTGCGTTTATGGCCTTGGCCGCGTGGCGGGATCAGTGGTGGCTGCGCACCAGCCCCAGCGCGTCATAGGCGGCATCCAGAGTCGGCCCGGCAATGTCGCGCGCCTTGAGCGCGCCCTTGGCCAGGATTGCGTCCAGCGCCTCGCGATCCTGCTTCAGTTCCACGAAACGGCTGGTGATCTGTCCCAGTGTCTCCACCAGCAGATCGCCCAGTGCAGGCTTGAAGGCGCCGAAGCCCTTGCCCGCGAAATCGGCCAGCACCGCTTCGGGAGAAGTATTCGCCATGGTGGCATAGATACCCACCAGATTGGCGGCTTCGGGGCGGCCTTCCAGCCCTGCAACCTCGGAAGGCAGCGGTTCGGGATCGGTCTTGGCCTTCTTCACCTTCTGCATGATCGTGTCGGCATCGTCGGTCAGGTTGATGCGGCTCATGTCCGACGGGTCGGACTTGCTCATCTTCGACGTGCCGTCGCGCAGGCTCATGATCCGGGCCGCGTCGGGCGGGATGATCGGATCGGGCAGGGTGAAGACGGGCTTGTCCTCACTTGCGAAGTCGTTGTTGAACTTCTGGGCGATGTCGCGCGCCAGTTCCAGATGCTGCTTCTGGTCTTCGCCCACGGGCACGTGAGTCGCCTGATAGAGCAGCACGTCGGCCGCCTGCAGCACCGGATAGGTGAACAGGGCGATGCTGGCGCCTTCGCGGTTCTTGCCGGACTTGTCCTTGAACTGCGTCATGCGGTTCAACCAGCCCATGCGGGCGGTACCGTTCAGCAGCCATTGCAGCTCGGAATGGGCGGGCACCTGGGCCTGATTGAACAGGACGGAACGATCGGGATCGATCCCGCAGGCGGTCAGCGCGGCGACCATTTCCAGCGTGGCGGAATGCAGCTCTTTCGGGCTGTGCGGCATGGAAATGGCGTGCAGGTCGGCCAGGAAGAACAGGCATTCGCTGCCTTCCTCCATCTCGTCCTGCATGCGCACCCAGTTGCGGATGGCGCCCAGATAATTGCCGAGGTGAAGCTGCCCGGTGGGCTGGATGCCGGATACGATACGCATTGCTTTGGAACTTTCGAAAAACGAACTTCGGTGATGCCGTCTGCAGAATGCGGACGACAGGCATGAGAAATCAGTGCGCGGCGCGCGATGCTGCCTCACGCCATCGCCCGGACTCCTCTGGTGCCCCCCGGCCGATACGGGCCATGATGCAAGAGCAGGATGGGATTCGTTCCATGGGGCGGGCGCATATCACACTTTGCGCATTGGGAAAGCCCGCGATCTTCGCGGATCTGTCAGTCCGTATCGAGCGCGCTCTTGCCCGGACGGCGGCGGCGCAACTGCCGCAGGAGGTCCTTGTCGAGTGCGCCGACAACGTAAGCCACGGTGAAGAACACCGCCATGCCGAGGCCCACCAGCGCGGCAAGCGACCATGCGCGTTCGAACGCATTGCCCGCATAACGCTCCGTCATCAGCGGCATGACCGTATAGAGCGCGGCCGCCATTGCGCCTGTCGCGGCGATCTGGCGTGCGATCCGCCCGGCCAGCCTGCCGGTGAAGTGGAACCAGCCGCGACGGTGGAGGATGGTGTAGAGGATCACGCAGTTGAGCGTGGCCGAAGCCGCCGTGGCAGCCGCCAGCCCGACAATGCCGAAGCGCTGCACCACGTAGAGGTTCACTGCGATGTTGAACATCAGCGAGACCAGCGCGGAGAGCACCGGTGTGCGTGTATCCTCGCGCGCGAAGAAGCCGGGATTGAGAATTTTCACCACCACATAGGCGGGCAGGCCCGCCACCAGCGCCACCACGATATTCGCCATGATCGCCCCGTCCGCCGGGGTGAACTTGCCGCCCACGAAGAAGGCCGTGACGAAGGCCGGGGCGCATACTGCCAGTGCGGCGGCGGCGGGCAGGGTGAGGAGAGTGCCCATCTCGAAGGCATTGGCCTGCAGGCGCTGCGCCTCGCTCGCATTGTCTTCGTGGATATGGCGCGAGAGCATGGGCAGGATCGCCGTGCCCAGCGCAATGCCCACGATCCCCAGCGGCATCTGGTTCAGCCGGTCCGCCAGCTTGAGCAGGGTCAGCGATCCCTGTTGCAGGCTGGTGGCGAAGAATGTGTCGACGAACTGGCTGATCTGGTAGATGCCCGCGCCGAATGTGGCAGGCAGGATCAGCGCGCCCAGCCGTTTCACTTCGGGCGTGATCTTCGGAAAGGTGACTTTCAGCCGCACGCCCGCCCGGCGTGTTTCCCAGGCGAGATAGAGCAGTTGCAGCAGGCCCGCGACGGAAACGCCGACAGCCAGCGCGGTGGCCACGGTGATGTCCGTTCCGCCCCGTTCGCGCAGATACCAGCCGACACCCAGCGAGGAGATCAGGGCGATGTTCAGCAGCACCGGCGCCGCCGCGCCCGGCGCGAATTTCGCGCGTGCATTGAGCAGGCCCGACAGCATGGCGACCAGGCTGATGAGGCCCAGATAGGGGAAGGTGATCCGGCTGAGCGTGACGGCCAGCTCATATTTGCCCGGCACGCTCTGGAACTCGCTGGCGAGAAGCCACACGATGCCCGGCATGGCGACCATGGCCAGCGCGCTGAACGCGACCAGTACCCAGACGAAGACGGAGAGCACGTCGTCGGCGAATTTTTCCGCCGCTTCCTCGCTCCCCGGAACGCCGCCCGCGCCGTGCAGCGCGCGCGAATAGAGCGGCACGAAGGCGACCGAGAAGGCGCCTTCGGCAAACAGCCGCCGGAAGGTGTTGGGCAGGGTGAAGGCCAGCTGGAACGCGTCCGCTGCCAGCCCTGCGCCAAGGACGCGGGCCAGCAGCATGTCGCGCATGAAGCCGAATATGCGGCTGACGGCGGTCAGTCCGCCGATCGTGCCGACATTGCGAACGAGGCTCATCGCCTGCGCCCTGCCTGCCTAAGCTGCCCGCCTGCCGTCAGGCGTTGCCGGTGGCCGCATCCTGGCCCTGGTCGAGCCGCTGCTGCAGCTGCTGCGCGTAGAGGCCGTGGAAGTCGATCGGATCGAGCAGCAGCGGGGCAAAGCCCGCATCGCGGGTGGCATCGGCCAGCACGCGGCGCGCGAAGGGGAACAGGATGCGCGGGCCTTCGGCATAGAGGAAGGCGTGCGCCTGGTCTTCCGGCATGTTGCGCAGGCCGATCAGGCCGCAATAGGCCAGTTCCACCACATAGCTGACGCCCTGCGAGGTCTTGGCCGTGGCGCCGATCTTCAGTTCGATCTCGTGCACTTCGGGATTCACCTGGCGGGTGCCGATGTTGAACTGCACGTCCAGCTCGGGCTGTTCGGTCCACTGGAAGCTATCCGGCGCGCGCGGATTTTCGACCGAGAGGTCCTTCACATATTGCGACAGCAGCCCGGCCACGGGCTGAGTGTCCGCGCCATTGGCACCGGCATTGGAGTCGAGGTTGGTCAGCACGTCGCCTTCATCGGCCATGATCTTCGCTTTCTTTAAGGAATCCGCTCAGTTCCACCGCGCGATGGCGGTGCCCGGCCGCGCGGTTAGCACCTGGAATGCCGCCTCGCAACGCCCGCGCGGTGGCTGCGTGGCGGAATGGGCGGAGTCTCATTGCTGCCACAGGCGGGAGACGGCAATTTCGGTCCACCTGTTGTTCATTTGTAATATGTACCTATTTCAGGCAGGATTGCAGAATTGCGGTGCTGCGTAAGCGTGCCGCCCTTGTTACACCGGTTTCGAGCCCGAGATTCATGATTTACGAAATTGTCATTCTGGCCGCGATCGCCGCCTTTCTGGGCCTGAGGCTCTATTCCGTGCTCGGCCGCCGGGCGGAGCATGAGGAAGAACCCGTGCCCACGCGGTTCGACCAGCCGGAAGGGCAGAAGGGCCTGCCGCGCCGTTCGCCGCCGGCCGCCCAGCCTGCCCAGCAGCCCGTGCGCCAGCGCGAATTCGGCCTTTATCCGCCCGCGCTCGATCAGGGCCTGCGCGCTATCGTGGCGGCGGATCGCCAGTTCGACCTGCCTTCGTTCCTCGAAGGGGCGAAGATGGCCTATGGCATGATCCTCGAAGCCTTCTGGCGCGGTGACAGGGAAACCCTGCGCAGCCTGTGCGATTCCGACGTGTATGAGCAGTTCGGCGCCGCCATCGATGCGCGCGAAGCTGCGGGCGAAACGCTCGACAACCGGCTGGTCCGGATCGAGGAAGTGGAAATCCGCTCTGCGTCGCTCGACGGGCGCATGGCTCGCATAGTGGTGGGCTTTGCGGCCGATATCGCCGCGGTTACGCGCGACAAGGACGGTAACGTCGTCGCCGGTTCGCTGCACGATGCGGTGGAAAGCCGCGACGTGTGGACCTTCATGCGTGACGTGACTTCCCCTGCGCCGGACTGGCTGCTCGACGAAACCGACGAAGGCTGAGGGTTCCCATGGCCGTAAGCATGCGCGGGCTCGGATCGCTCGCCGCGCTGGCCTTGCTCTCGGCCTGCGGGCAAATCATCCCACAAGTGGCAGGGCCGGGCACAACGCCTGCGCCCCGGCCGATTCCCGTGCCAACGCCCACCCCTGCCACCGCGCTCGTCGCGGGGCTCGCACCGGGCAAGGGCGTGGGCGCGCTCAACCTTGCGCGCTACGATGCGGGCGATGCGCTGGCCTCTTTCGTGGAAAGCTGCCCGCGCCTGACCGCGCGCGAGGATGCCAGCGGGCTGACCCGCAAGGATGACTGGCGCCCCGCCTGCCAGGCCGCGACCGGGTGGGACCGCAACGATGCGGCCCGTTTCTTCGCCACCTATTTCGAAACCGCCGTGGTGGGCGATGGGAAGGCCTTCGCCACCGGCTATTACGAGCCGGAAATCGCCGGGGTGCGCACGCGCCAGTCCGGCTATGACGTGCCCGTCTATGCCCTGCCGCCAGACCTGACGCGCGGCTGGTATGACGACCTGCCTGCGGCCGAACGCACCGGCCAGCCGCCGCTCGGCCGTTTCGACGAACAGGGCCGCTTCGTCCCCTATTACGAACGGGCGGAGATCGAACAGGGCGCTCTGGCGGGCAAGGGGCTGGAAATCGCCTGGGCAGCCGATCCGGTGGAATTCTTCTTCCTGCAGATCCAGGGCTCCGGCCGCTTGCGCGGGCCTGACGGCACGGTGACGCGGATCGGCTATGCCGGGCAGAACGGGCGCGAATATGCGGGCATAGGCTCGCTGATGCGCGAACGCGGGCTGATCGGCAGCGGGCCGGGACAATATTCCGGATCTATGCAGGGTATCATGCAATATTTGCGTGAACATCCTGAAGATGGCCGCGCCCTGATGCGCGAGAACAAGAGCTGGGTGTTCTTCCGCGAACTGACCGGAGATGGCCCCATCGGCGCTTTGAGCGTGCCGGTGCGCCCGCAAAGCTCCGTTGCGGCCGATCCCAAATTCGTGCCGCTGGGCGCGCCTGTGTTCCTCGATGTCGACAACCCGCTCGCCAGCGGGCTGTGGATCGCACAGGATACCGGCGGCGCGATCAAGGGCGCCAATCGCTTCGATACTTTCTGGGGTGCGGGCGAGGAAGCGCGGCAGGTGGCGGGCGGCATGTCCACTCGCGGGCAGGCCGTGCTGTTGTTGCCCAAGGGCACCTTGCGCCGCCTGGGCGCGGAATAGGCAGGCGGCCATGCGCACGCCGCGCGGGCTTTCGCCCGAGGAAAAGACCCTGTGGCAGCGTGTGGCCAGCACCGTTAAGCCGCTTCACCCCAAACCGCTCCGCACTGGGCAGGGGGACCAGTCGCAGACTGGCGAAGCGGCACTATCGGCAGTCGTTCGGCAGCCTCCCAGACCGCAGCCCAAGGCGATCAAGGGCCGCGTTCCCCCGCCATTGCCGCCCAAGGCTGCTCCGGCGCCGCGCCAGACGCTGCACGATCGTCACGGCCTCGATTCAAGCTGGGAGCGCAAGCTGAAGGGCGCGCGGATCGATCCCGATTTCACGCTCGACCTGCACGGCCACACGCTGGACGAGGCGCATGTCCGCCTCGACCGGGGCCTCTCGCAGGCAAAGGCCATGGGCGCACGGCTGGTACTGGTCGTTACCGGCAAGCACCGTCCGGTGGAACATGCCGACCGGGGCGAGCGGCGCGGGGCCATCCGTGCCAAGATCCTCGACTGGCTCGCCGCCGGGCCGCATGGCGCGGACATCGCGGCCGTGCGCGCCGCACACAGGCGCCATGGCGGGGACGGGGCGGTCTATATCGTGCTCAGGCGCGGGCGCTGAAGGTATCCGTCTGAAGCGCATTGCGGGATATCCGCCTTGGCTAATCCTCGCGATCTCCGCCCTCTCGTTCGCCCTCTCTCTCACCTTCCGGTTTGCCTTGGGCACTGCGATGGCAGCGCGCGCAATTCTCGATGTTGCGGATGCCTTCTTCGGCATGTTCGGCAATCATCCGCTCCGGTTGGTGTTCGTGACAGCCGTAGCAGGTGTAGCGATTGAACTGGTTGCCGATGTGGCAGGTCGTGCAGGCGACGTTGTGATGGGCATCCAGTTTGAAATAGCGATCATGGGCGAAGCTGGCCGGGGCCCAGCCCTTTGTCGTGTGGCATTGCGCGCACCCGCTGGTGAAGCTCTGGTGCAGGCCGTCCGTCGGCTTTGCGTGACATGACGCGCATTGTTCCGCAACGGCGGGTTTGAGTAGGTCATGCGCGAAGGCCTGGGGTTTGCTTTGCGTCAGCAGCGCAGCCGCATGATCCGTGTGACATGCCATGCAATTGGCATCCTGCAATTGCGCATGGAACGCGACCTTCGGGGTCTCGTGGCGAATCGGTTGGCCCTTGGTCGTCCTGACGCCGATCTCGGCAGGGACGTGGCAGGTGACGCACCGGTCCGCCGAAGCGCCGCGCAGGGGCGCATGGCAGGCAAAGCAATTCTGCTCCAACTCCGCATGGGCCGGCATGAGCGGGCCGGGCGCGATCATCTGGTGGGGATAGACGAACAGCAGAACGAGCAGCACCGCAAGTGCGGCGGCTATTCCCGCAAGCAGGATGCGTCCTGCAGGGCGGCCGGGATTTGTCATCTCCAGTTCCAGAACAGAAAGATGGCGATGATGTGCGCCAGTGCCAGCCCGGCAAAGGCCAGAGTGATCGGAACATGGATCACTCGCCACTGCTTGATGAGATCCATTGTCCTGCTGTCGAAATGGATGCGCTCGGCGATCTCGTCAGCAGACAGGCCTGCATCGGTCAGCGCCCGTCGCCGGTTGGCGAGGCGCTTCTGCGCGCGGCCAAGCAGATATCTGCCGGTGAGCCCACTGGCCACGTTGATGACCATCGCCGCTACGGCCAGCCAGCCGAGCCAGGCATTGAAATGAATGCCGGCATGGACGAGCACCAGCAGCGATCCCAGCCATGCCAGCACCTGATGCTCCTTCAGCAGCTTGGGCGGCTTTCCCCAGGATATGATCTTGTGCTTGCGCAGGGAATATCTGCCCGAAAGCAGGATCAGGATCGTTCCCGGGATGCCCAGATAGCGCCCGATCCACACGGCATCGGCCAAGTGAAGCAAGGCATCGAGCAGCAGGGCCGCGCCTGCCAGGGCGAGCAGGGCCGCATAGAATGGCAGGACATCGCGGCCCATCAGGCTTTGATATCTGCCCGAGGGCATCAGTGCCGACCCGGCAACATTCTCTTCAACGTATCGTCCCTGACGACATAGTGATGGAACAGCGCGGCCACGGCATGCAGGCCGATCAGGAAATATCCGACCGTGCCGATGGTCTCGTGTATTTCCTCCACCTGCTCGGCCAGGCTCTCGCTCGGTCCGACGAGGGCGGGAAATTCCAGCCCGAAGAAGGGGACTGCCTTGCCCGAAGCGCTCAGGGCCAGCCAGCCCAGAACAGGCATCGCGAGCATGAACACATAGAGCGCGAAATGAGTGACCTTGGCCAGCAGCACCTGCCAGGCGGGCGGTTCGGGCGTGATCGCCGGCTTCTGGCCCATCCGGGTCACCACCATGCGCACGATCACCAGAATAAGGACGCACAGGCCCAGCATGAAGTGCCATTCTTTCAGGCCTTCGCGCAGGTCGCTCCCCCTCGGGTAGTTTTCCCGGAGCAAGATGCAGGCATAGACTACTGCGATCAGCACCACCATGATCCAATGGAGGGCGATCGAAACGGGCGAGAACCGCTGGGGTTGTTCGGTCGAATTCATTGCGGGCCTTTCATTCGCGGCGAATTCTGGGCGTGGGCAACACGGAATGCATTGTTTTGCATCAAGCCTCCCGAAAGATTGCGCGACGCTGTGGGAGGCAGGGCCGTGTTATCTGTCATGGGTTGGCAAACTGTAAAGCCGTTGCCGCTGCAGCATGAATTCTGTGTGGCAGGCCGCAAAGCTGCATGCGGGCTCAATCCCGACATGCCCAAACAAAACGGGCGGGAAGATCGCTTCCCGCCCGTCCTATCGTTAGCGTCTTGGCTTACTTGTCCTTGCGATGCGCGTTGAAGGGCTTTTTCTTGCCTTTCCACGGAGCGGACTTGCCGCCGCCTTCTCGGTCCTGCCGGGGGGCGTGGCCCTTGTGCGGGTGCCGGGGGCGGACATGCGCGCCGGCGGCGTTGTCGCGGCCCTGATCGCGACCATGGTCCCGGTTGCGGCGGGCGGCGTCGCGCGGTGCCTCGTTCGACTGTTCGATCAGCACGCCTTCCTCGTCGGCCTCGCTGCCAGCGGTGCGTTGCAGCGCGGAACTGAACTTCGCGGCCACGGCGCGGGGGACCTGGAAATGGGTCTCGTTCGGGGCAATGCGGATCGCGCCGATCTCGTTGCGGGTGATGTGCCCGCGGCGGCAAAGCAGGGGCAGAATCCAACGGGGATCGGCGTTGTGGCGGCGGCCGATATTCATGCGGAACCATACCGCATCGTCGAAGCCGGGGCGGTGCTTTTCCTTCTGGGCGGCGCGGCGAGCCTCGGGCGTGTTCTCGATCAGCTCTTCCGGCTCAGGCAAGGCGGCGCGATGGGCGCGCACCAGCATGGCGGCGATATCCGCCGCGCTGCGCTCGGCCAGCAGGGCTTCGGCCAGTTCGCGGTCGGTCTCGTCCAGTTCGACCGGGGCGAGCAGGGCGGCGAGCAGGCGGGTACGGTCCTGCGCGCGGATGTCATCCGGGCTGGGCGCGTCGATCCACTCGGCATTGATGCGCGCATGGTGGAGCATGGATTCCACCCGGCGGCGGCGCGGGAAGGGCACGATGAGCACGGCCGTGCCCTTCTTGCCCGCCCGGCCCGTGCGGCCGGAACGGTGCTGAAGGGTTTCCGCATCGCGCGGAATCTCGACATGGACCACGAGGCTGAGCGAGGGGAGGTCGATCCCGCGCGCGGCCACGTCGGTCGCCACGCAGACGCGCGCGCGCCGGTCACGCAGGGCCTGCAGCGCTTGGTTGCGCTCGGACTGCGAATGCTCGCCCGATAGGGCGACCACGGCAAAGCCGCGTTCCTGCAGGGTGGCGTGCAAGTGGCGCACATTGTCGCGCGTGGCGCAGAACAGGATCGCCGTCTCCGCTTCGTGGAAGCGCAGCAGGTTGACCACCGCGTTCTCGATCTCGGACGGGGAAACGGTGACGGCCTGATAGGCGATATCGCCATGGCCGCGCTCATTGCCGACCGTGGAGATGCGCAGCGCGTCGCGCTGGTAACGGCGGGCCATGGCCTCGATCGGGCGCGGCATGGTCGCGGAGAAGAGGAGCGTGCGGCGCGTTTCAGGCGTGGCGTCGAGAATCTCTTCCAGATCCTCGCGGAAGCCCATGTCGAGCATCTCGTCCGCCTCGTCGAGCACGATGGCGGCCAGTTCCGACAGGTCGAGCGCCCCGCGTTCCAGATGATCGCGCAGGCGGCCCGGCGTGCCGACGACGATAGTGGCGCCAGCCTGCAGGGCGCGGCGTTCCTGCGAGGGGTTCATGCCGCCAACGCAGGTGGCGATGCGTGCGCCGGCCTTGCCATAGAGCCATGCCAGCTCGCGGCTGACCTGCAGGGCCAGTTCGCGCGTGGGGGCGATCACCAGCGCCTTGGGCAGGCCGAAGCCGGCGGCAGTGCCGCTCTCGTTCAGCAGCTCGCCCGCCATGGCGAGGCCGAAGGCGACAGTCTTGCCCGAGCCGGTCTGGGCGGAAACCACCAGATCGCGGCCCAGCGCCTCTGGTTCAAGAACAGCAGCCTGGACGGGCGTGGGCTGGGCATAGCCGCGTTCGGCAAGGGCTTCGCCAAGGATCGGCGGGAGATTGGAAAAACTCATGGAACTCACAATGATTGGCATCGCGCATTGGCACGATGCTGGGCGTTTCTAAAGATTTGGTGGCGGCCATACGCCGGCCCGGGCCCCCATGGACAAAGTCCGCCCAGCCAGCCCTCAATGTCGGCAGCTTCGCGGGCCCCATACAGACTTGCACCGCGTTTGGCTTCAATTGTTTTTGATAGCGCCAATGCTTGAAAGGAAACGGGCGGGAATCTTTCGATTCCCGCCCGCCTTGCGTATCATCGCTCGAGGGTTCAGGCCGCTTCGGCCACCTCTTCCGCCGGAGCATTGCGGATGATGTAGTCGAAGGCGCTGAGTGCCGCCTTGGCGCCTTCGCCCATCGAGATGATGATCTGCTTGTACGGCACGGTGGTCACATCGCCTGCGGCGAAGATGCCGGGCAGGTTGGTGGCCGCCTTGTCGTCGATCACGATTTCACCGCGCGGGGAAAGCTCGACGCCCGAATCCTTCAGCCATTCGCTGTTGGGCACCAGCCCGATCTGGACGAACACGCCTTCCAGCTCGACCTTCTTTTCCTCGCCGCTCTCGCGGTCCTTGTAGACAAGCCCGTTCACTCGTTCGCCATCGCCCGTCACTTCGGTGGTCTGGGCCGACGTGTGGATGGTGACGTTGGGCATCGAACGCAGCTTGTCCTGCAGCACCTGGTCGGCACGCAGCTGGCTGTCGAATTCGATCAGCGTGACATGGCCCACGATATTGGCCAGGTCGATCGCCGCCTCGACGCCGGAATTGCCGCCGCCGATCACTGCCACGCGCTTGCCCTTGAACAGCGGGCCGTCGCAATGCGGGCAATAGGCCACGCCCCGGTTGCGATATTCGAACTCGCCCGGAACGCCCAGATTGCGCCACCGCGCCCCGGTGGTGAGCACCACCGCACGGGCCTTGAGCGAAGCGCCGTTCTTCAGCATTACTTCGTGATAGCCACCGGGCACCTTGGCCGGGATCAGCTTTTCGGCCAGCTGCAGGTTCATAACGTCGATATCGTATTCCTTGACGTGAGCCTCCAGCGCGGCGCCCAGCTTCGGCCCTTCGGTGTAGGGCACGGAAATGAAGTTCTCGATCCCCATCGTGTCGAGCACCTGCCCGCCGAAGCGTTCCGCCGCGATGCCGGTGCTGAAACCCTTGCGCGCGGTGTAGATCGCTGCCGAGGCACCGGCCGGGCCGCCGCCCACCACCAGCACTTCGAACGGCTTCTTGTCGGCAATCTTGGCCGCAGCCTTCGCATCGGCATTGCTGTCGAGCTTGGCGATGATTTCCTCCACGCCCATCTTGCCGCTGGCGAACATCTCGCCATTCAGGAAGGTCGCGGGCACGGCCAGCACGTTGCGCGCGTCCACTTCGGCCTGGAAGGTGCCGCCTTCGATCAGCGTCGCCTTCACGCGCGGATTGGTCAGCGCCATCAGCGTCAGCGCCTGCACCACGTCGGGGCAATTGTGGCAGGAAAGCGAGAAATACATCTCGAAATCATAATCGCCGTCCAGCGCCGCGATCTGGTCGAGCACGTCCTGCTCCACCTTGGGCGGGTGGCCGCCGGCCCACAGCAGGGCCAGCACCAGCGAGGTGAATTCGTGGCCCATGGGCAGGCCGGCAAAGCGCACCTGGCGGCTGGGATCGGAAGCGCGGACGATGGCGAAGCTGGGCTTGCGGGCATCGCTGCCGTCGAAGCTGGCGCTCACCTTGTCGGACAGGGCGGCGATCTCGTTCAGCAATTCGCGGGTCTGGGCCGATTTCGCATCGTCGCCAAGCGAGGCGACGAGCTCGATCGGCTCGCGCAGATTCGCAAGGTAGGTCTTGAGCTGCTGCGTCAGATTGGCGTCGAGCATGAGTTGGGTTCCTTTGGGAATTCGGGTCTCTTGAAAACAAAAGCGGCCCGGGGCGGAGGGAACGCCCCGAGCCGCTCATGCGCCCCGTTTACACGGGCTCGAGGGTGTTAGATCTTGCCGACGAGGTCGAGCGAGGGAGCCAGCGTCTCGCTGCCTTCTTCCCACTTAGCCGGGCAGACCTGGCCGGGGTGCGAGCGGACATACTGCGCGGCCTTGATCTTGCGAACGAGTTCGACAGCGTTGCGGCCCACGCCTTCGCAGGTCACTTCCATCACCTGGATCACGCCATCGGGATCGACCACGAAGGTGCCGCGATCGGCAAGGCCCTGTTCTTCGCGAAGAACGCCGAAGTTCTTCGAGATCGTGTGCAGCTGGTCGCCCAGCATCGGGAACTTGATCTTGCTGATGGCCGGCGAGCTGTCATGCCAGGCCTTGTGGCTGAAATGCGTGTCGGTGGAGACGGCATAGACTTCGACGCCGAGCTTGGAGAGCTCGTCATACTGGTCGGCCATGTCTTCCAGCTCGGTCGGGCACACGAAGGTGAAGTCCGCCGGGTAGAAGAAGAACACCGACCACTTGCCCTTCACGTCGGCGTCGGTGACCTGGAAAAAGTCCTTGCCGGCCTGGAAGGCAGTGGCGTTGAACGGCTTGATTTCGCTGCCGATAATACCCATCGATGTGCTCCGTTTGTCAGGATGAAACTCAGTGACGCCGAGATAGGGGCGCGCACCTCATCTGCCAAACAAAAGAGTCCGATTGGTTTGATAGAATAAATCAATCACAAAAGATTGATCGGAATCATTGATAAGAGGGCGAGGCTGTGCCTGCCCTCCGGATCACCCCACCTGCGCGCGGTGCAGCAGCTTGTGGTCCGCCAGAACCAGCGCCATCATCGCTTCCACCACCGGCACGCCGCGAATGCCTACACAAGGATCGTGGCGGCCCTTGGTGGCCAACTGCGTTGCTTCCCCATCGCGCGTGATTGTCGGCTGGGGGATCAGGATCGAGCTGGTGGGCTTGAAGGCCACGCGTACCACCACCGGCTGGCCGGTTGAAATGCCGCCTGCGATGCCGCCTGCATGGTTTGCGTCGAATTCCGGGGAGCCTTGGGCACCGGGGCGCATGGGATCGGCATTTTCCTCGCCGCGCAGGCGCGCCGCGTTGAAGCCTTCGCCGATTTCAACGCCCTTCACCGCATTGATGCCCATCATCGCAGCGGCAAGGTCTGCATCCAGCTTGCCATAGAGCGGCGCGCCCCAGCCTGCGGGAACGCCCGTGGCCACGCATTCCACCACCGCGCCGAGCGACGATCCGGCAAGCCGCGCATCGTCCACCAGCTTTTCCCAGCGCGCGGCGGCGGCGGGATCGGGGCAGAAGAAGGGGTTGTTGCGGATTTCGCCCGCATCGAAGCTCTCGATCCGGTCCCCGCCGATTTCGCTGACATAGGCCAGGATCGTCACTTCCGGGATCGCCAGCCGCGCCACGGCGCCAGCGGCCACCCGCGCGGCGGTTTCGCGCGCGCTGGAACGGCCGCCGCCGCGATAGTCGCGGAAGCCGTATTTCGCGTCATAGGCATAATCGGCGTGTCCCGGGCGGTATGCCTTGGCGACTTCCGAATAGTCCTTGGATCGCTGATCGGTATTCTCGATCATCAGCGAAATGGGCGTGCCGGTGGTCTTGCCCTCGAACACGCCGGACAGGATCTTGACCTCGTCGGCCTCGCGCCGCTGGGTGGTGAACTTGGACGTGCCCGGCTTGCGCGCATCGAGGAAGGGCTGAATCCACGCTTCGTCCAGCGCCAGCCCCGGAGGGCAGCCGTCAACCACGGCGCCCAGAGCGGGGCCATGGCTTTCCCCCCAGGTGGTGAAGCGGAATACGCGGCCGAAAGTGTTGAAGCTCATGGCATGGGGCTATTGTCGGAAATTTCCAACATGTCCACACCCCGCAAATGCGAGGACGATAAGCCGGCACCGGCACTAGCCATGTGCCTTGGTTTCAGGCAGGAACAAAACATGATTGCGAAGCTACGCGGCCTACTGGACGAAACCGGAACCGACTGGGCGATAATCGACGTTCAGGGCGTGGGCTATCTCGTCCATTGCTCGGCCAAGACGCTGAGCGCCTTGGGGGAGAAGGGCGAGGGTGTCACGGTCTTCACCGATCTGCAGGTGAGCGAGAATGACATGCGCCTGCTCGGCTTCGCCACCAGTGCGGAGCGGGACTGGTTCCGGCTGCTGACCCTGGTGCAGGGCGTGGGCAGCAAGGTGGCACTGGCGATCCTGTCTGCGCTCTCGATCGATGAACTGCGCAACGCCTGCGCCAATGGCGACGCCGCCCAGGTCGCACGGGCCAATGGCGTCGGGCCGAAGCTGGCAGGCCGCATCGTCAACGAATTGAAAGACAAGGCGGGCGGGATGCCCGGCGGCTCGGGCGGCGTCACGCTGGGTGTGGTTGCGGCTCCGGCAGGCTCGGTGAGCGCGGACGCGGTTTCGGCCCTGCAGAACCTCGGTTTCAAGCCTGCCGTGGCGGCCAGCGCGGTTGCCCATGCGCAAGGCGAGTTGGGCGAGGATGCGGGGCTGAACGATCTGGTGCGGGTCGCGTTGAAGAGGGCGGCGGGGTGATGGAGGCCATCCTCATCCGTCATCCTGAACTCGTTTCAGGATCCATCCAGCCTTCCATGCAGCGCCAGCGGGGGAAGCCCAAGGCTCACCGCAAGGTCGACCCAGCCCGGATTCTCGGCATTGATCTGGTTGATCTTCCACTGCCGGTGCCAGTTCTTGAGCTGTTTTTCGCGCGCGACGGCTTCGTCCATCGTTCCATGAAGCTCGAAATAGACCAGCCGATGGGCGGCGTGTTCCCGAGTGAAACCGGGCAAGGTGCCCTCCCGATGTTGCCACAGGCGGGCAACGAGATCGGACGTCACGCCGACATAGAGCGTCCCGTAATGGCCGCTCGCAAGGATATAGACGCACGGGTTCCGTTCCTCTCTCATGCGCCTGAACCTGCGGCACGATGGACCCTGAAACAAGTTCAGGGTGACGAAGATGGGGCCGTTTCGGTTCCAACCCAGCCCACCCGTCATGCTGAACTCGTTTCAGCATCCATTGCGTTTGAGCCGTTGGCTGAGTGATTGGGAGAAGCCATGAAAACCATAGTGAAGGTATGGCTTCCATTCGCAGCTTTGTTGACGATCCTGCTCGTCGGCGTCTGGGTATATGGAACAAATATGTGGAACTGCTATTCCGCTGGCCAAGTATGGATTGGTGGCTTCAGCCGCACAGCCTATTGCGCAGGCGTTGAGGGCTATGAATGACCACTAATCCAACCCTCTCCCCCCAGCGCCAGCCGGAGGATCAGGACGCGGCGCTGCGGCCCAAGTCGCTTGCCGAATTCATCGGGCAGGAAGCGGCGCGGGATAATCTGCGGGTGTTCATCGAAAGCGCGAAGTCGCGCCGGGAGGCGATGGACCATGTGCTGTTCCATGGCCCTCCGGGGCTGGGCAAGACCACGCTGGCGCAGATCGTGGCCAAGGAACTGGGCGTGGGCTTCCGCGCCACCAGCGGCCCGGTCATCGCCAAGTCCGGCGATCTGGCGGCGCTGCTGACCAATCTCGAACCCGGCGACGTGCTGTTCATCGACGAAATCCATCGTCTCAATCCGGTGGTGGAGGAAGTGCTCTATCCCGCGATGGAGGACCGCGCGCTGGATTTGATCATCGGGGAGGGGCCGTCGGCGCGTTCCGTGCGGATCGACCTTGCGCCTTTCACTCTGATCGGCGCGACGACGCGGCAGGGCTTGCTGACCACTCCCCTGCGGGACAGGTTCGGCATCCCGGTGCGGCTGCAATTCTATACCGAGGCCGAGCTGGAACTGGTGGTGCGCCGGGGTGCGAAGCTGCTTTCGGTGGAAATGGACAGCGAAGGCGCACGCGAGATTGCCCGGCGCGCTCGGGGCACGCCGCGCGTGGCGGGGCGTCTGCTGCGGCGGGTGCGCGATTTCGCCCATGTGCTCGGCTCGCCCGTGGTGACCGCCAAGGTCGCGGACGAGGCGCTGACCCGGCTGGAAGTGGACGCGCTGGGGCTGGATGCGATGGACCGGCGCTATCTCACCATGATCGCGGATATCTACAAGGGTGGCCCGGTGGGCGTCGAAACGCTGGCCGCAGGCCTCGCCGAACCGCGCGATACGGTGGAGGAAGTGGTCGAGCCTTACCTCATCCAGCTGGGCCTGCTTGCCCGTACGGCACGCGGGCGTGTGCTCAACGATCGGGGCTGGGCGCATCTGGGAATCACCCCTCCGGCGGGCGGGGTGCAAGGGGGGCTGTTCGGCGCCGGGAAGTAAACCCGTGCGGCAGCTATATTGCCGAAAGCGTTAACCTTTTTCGCAAGGGTAGAACCTCTTTCGGTCCCATTGTGGGACATCTTGCAGCTGTGACCGCTGTGTGTCCCAAAATAATCGCCTTTCAGGCGGTAAAACGCAGTTAACGCGATTGCCCGTATAAGGGTGGTCTGCCCTGTTGCACAGATCAGGGAGGTTAAAGGGGGAGTCGTACCCGCGGCTCAAGCCTTCCCTGAAGCGAACAGGATTTGAGACCATGTCGGTAAGAATGGCCCTCGCGAAATTGTCTGCCGCAGCTGCCGGTGGCGCGCTGCTTGGCGGCGGTGCGGTGCATGTCGCCGAGCCTCAGTCCGCGAATGTCACCACTTACAAGTCGGTGAAGGCGGCCAAGCCGGCTCCGAAATATGTGAAGGCGAAGCCCGCCAAGCGCGTTGCGGAAAAGCCGCGCGTGGTGAAGCGCATCCGCCGCGTGATCGAGGACGATTGCAGCCAGGGCGGCCCCGACTGCACCCCGCAGATCGCCATGATGCCGGTTCCGCTGCCGCAGCCCCTCCCGGCGCTTCCGCCGGTCAGCGGGTCGAGCGGTGGCGGTGTGACCGTGATCGGCGGCTCGGGCGGCTTTGGCGGTTTCGGCGGTGGCTTCTTCGGCGGGTTCTTCGGCGGCGGATCGTCGGGGGGCAGCGTGGTCGTGACGTCCACCACCACCAGTGGCGGCTCGACCAGCACGTCGAGCGGGGGCAGCTCCACCTCCACGGGCGGCAGCTCGACCTCGACCAGCGGCGGTTCCACCAGCACCAGCGGCGGCTCGACCTCGACGTCTACCGGCGGGATCAGCAGCACCACCACCAGCAGTTCCGGCGGCATCACCAGCACGACCACGACCAGCTCGGGCGGGTCCTCCTCCTCAAGCTCGTCCAGTTCGTCGTCCTCGTCCTCTTCGAGTTCTTCCAGCTCATCGAGTTCTTCTGGTTCCAGCTCGGGTCAGCCCTGCCACAAGCATTGCGGCGGTTCGAGCGGCTCCAGCTCCGGTTCGTCGAGTTCCTCGGGTTCGTCCTCGGGCAGCAGCTCGACCAGCACCAGCTCGGGCAATATCAGCAGCAGCACCTCGTCGAGCTCGACCTCGTCCTCGACCAGCAGCTCCACCAGTTCCTCGACCTCTTCGAGCACCAGCACTTCGGGCTCGACCAGCGGGTCCAGCAGCACCAGCACGACCAGCGGCACGCAGGTGCCCGCTCCGCCGATGCTGCTGCTCTTCGGTGCCGGCGCCGTGGCCGTGTTCGGCCGCCGTCGTTTCGCCAAGGACAGGAAAGAAGAAAAGCGCACCGCCTGAAGGTAACGCTTTCGAGCCCGGTCCTCGGGTCGCCCTCTTCGGAGGCAGGGAAAACATCCGGGGGGATGCAGGGGCGGTCCGCAGGGGCCGCCCCTACCTGTTTATGCCTCTCGTCTATTCGCGTGCAGCGGCGGGCGACGAGACCCACGGCACGTCCGCCGTTTCCAGCAGGTCGGCCAGTTCCCACACATTGGTGTAGCCATAGCCGTGCAGGTTGATGAAGGTGGGGATGTTGAGCGCCATCGGCGCCCGCTTGGTCGGCACCGGTGCGCGGTCATCGGTGAAATTGTTGTTGCAATAGATGTAGATCGGGCGGTTCCGATCCGGCCCGATCGCGGCCAGCAGGGCTTCGTCGGTGAAGTCGGGCAAGGGCAGGTTTACCGCTCCGGCAATATGCCCGCCTGCAAAGGCCGCCGCTGAACGCGCATCGAGCAGCAGAGCCCCTTCCTCGCGCATGCGGCGGGAAAATTCTTCCCATGGCAGCAGGTGATCCTGGCGGATGCCGGACAACTCGCCGGTCAGCCGGGCAAAGCCCTCATAATCGACTTGGGGATTGGCCGGCTCGCTGGCGCCTGCCGGTGCGGAAAGAGCGGCGCCGAACAGCACCGGGGCTAGCAGGGCAGGCAACAGGCGCAGGCGGCTGGACATCGGCACTCTCCATTCATCCGATTGGCATCGGATCGGACAGAGGCTGCCAGCGTCGCGCTAAATCGGCGCTGAACAAAAAAAGCCGGCCCGGTGCGGCCTACTGCACCGGGCCAGCCCTTTCGGCGAGTTGGGCGCTCGCCGGGTGACCTCATGAGGTCCTCTGGGCGCTTAGTAATAGACGCCCAGAGTGAAGCCGATCACACGCCCGCAGAAGGGGATGATCAACCAGATTCCGAGCGAAAGCGCGCCGGAAAGCTTGGCCGCGCCGGGAATGGTCCCGCCGGGCTGGCCCCATTCTTCCACGCCCTTGGAAATGATGCGGTGGAAGATCGCCATGTTGACGCCGGCCACGGCCATCAGGCCCATCTTCCAGAGGAAATAGGGGTTGGCCATGTAAGTGGTGGCCTTGCTGACGAAGAGCAGCACGCCGGTGACGACCGCCACTGCGAAGCCGATCCAGGTGACCGGGATCGTGTCGTTCTCCACGGCCTTCACGCTGCGATTCTTCGACGTGATGCCGAGCAGGCGAAGGTCCATGATGGCGATGGCGCCGATGACGGTGACCAGCGCGAAGACGTGAATGGTCTCGATAGTCGGGAACATCCATTCATTGCTGGCGATGGTAGTGCCGAGGCCCGATTGTTCGAGGCTGGCCCAGATGGAATTTGCCATTGTAGTTTCTCCCCCTCAAACCGGCGCGTAGGCGATCCAGCGGCCGCCAACCATGACGACCATCCACAGCACGATCAGCGCGACCGCACCGGCCTTGATCGAGCCCTGGCCGTCGGGCGAGACGTCCCACTGATTCATCCGGCCACGCACGGCCGCCTGAAACCACAGGCTGACGACGATCGTGACGGCGAGGGCCACCATCTTGATCCAGAAGATCGGGTTGACCATGTTGCGGACCGGTTCGCTGATCAGCAGGATGATCCCCGTGGTGATCAGAACCAGCGCGCCGCCCTTGATCCAGGGCTGATAGCGATTGAAAATCTGCGGCAGGGTCTGGTCCTTGCCGCTTACGCCCAGCACCTTGAGGTTGAGCATCAGGGTAGAGCCGAACAGCACCGCGATGGCGAGGATGTGAAGGGTCTGGAAACCGGGAATCGCCAGGAAGTGGCTTTGCAGCCAGAGGGCGAAGGGCCAGTCGGAGACCCAGAGCGAGAATTCGACGATCGGCGTCTGTCTGATCGCCTCCGTCATCTGGAATAGAAATTCGCCAATCGACATGGGTTACAACCTCCCCTGTATCCGGCAGGCGCATGGCGGCGCGACCCTGTCCGGTTGTTCCTGTCACTCAGGCTCCGCGACTCCTGTTGGGCTTTGCGGAACCCGTCCCATCCAAGACTGCCTGATGGCTTAGTTGACTTCGTCCGCCATTGACCTGGATCAACTGGGCTGACGTGAACCTGAAAGGGACAGGGGGAACCGGGGCGGGAACAAACCGCCGTTGAGGTCGGGCTGGCGTTGATTGCCTCGTCATTGCGAGGGACCGGGGCGGTCACGCTCCAACGAAAAAGGCCCCGCATCGCTGCGGGGCCTTTTCGATTTCGGTGGTGCCGGACTGGCGCGGATCAGGCGGCCAGCTTGCGCAGCACGTATTGGAGGATGCCGCCATTCATGAAGTATTCCACTTCATTGGCGGTATCGATGCGGCACAGGGCAGTGAAAGTGAAGGTCGAACCATCGGCCTTGGTCACTTCCACTTCGACGTTCTGCTGCGGCTTGAGATCGGCCACGCCGCGGATGGTGAAGCTGCAATCGCCGTCGAGGCCCAGCGAGGTGCGGGTATCGCCGTCCTTGAACTGCAGCGGCAGCACGCCCATGCCGACGAGGTTGGAGCGGTGGATACGCTCGAAGCTCTCCACGATCACTACGCGCACGCCCAGCAGGTTGGTGCCCTTGGCGGCCCAGTCGCGGCTGGAGCCGGTGCCGTATTCCTTGCCGGCGACCACCACCATCGGGGTGCCAGCGGCCTTGTGCTTCATCGCCACGTCATAGACCGGCAGCACTTCCTCACCATAGCGGCTCATGCCGCCTTCGATGCCGGGCACCATCTCGTTCTTGATGCGGATATTGGCGAAGGTGCCGCGCATCATCACTTCATGATGGCCGCGCCGCGCGCCGTAGGAGTTGAAGTCTGCCTTGGCGACCTGGTGTTCCATCAACCATGCGCCGGCCGGGCTGTCGGCCTTGATCGAGCCGGCGGGGCTGATGTGGTCGGTCGTGATCGAATCGCCCAGAATCAGCAGCGGCTTGGCTTCGACGATGTCGGAAACCGGGGCCGGGGTCATGGTCATGCCTTCGAAGTAAGGCGGGTTGGCGATGTAGGTGGAGCCTGCACGCCACGAATAGGTTTCCGAACCGGCGACATCGATTGCCTGCCAGTGCTTGTCGCCCTTGTAGACGTCGGCATAGCGGGCCTGGAACATGGCGCGATCCATGCAACTGGCCATCGTGTCGTACACTTCGTTATTGGTCGGCCAGATGTCCTTGAGGAACACGTCCTTGCCGTCCTTGCTGGTGCCGATCGGGGTGGTGACGAAGTCCTCCACCACAGTGCCCTTCAGCGCATAGGCCACCACCAGCGGCGGCGAAGCGAGGAAGTTGGCGCGCACGTCGGGGCTGACGCGGCCTTCGAAGTTGCGGTTGCCCGAAATCACGGCGGCGGCGACGAGGCCGTTTTCGTTGATCGCCTTGCTGATCGGTTCGGCCAGCGGGCCCGAGTTGCCGATGCAGGTGGTGCAGCCATAGCCGACCAGGTTGAAGCCGATATTGTCGAGATGCGGCTGCAGGCCGGCCTTGTTGAGATAGTCCGTCACGACCTGCGAGCCGGGGGCCAGCGAGGTCTTGACCCAGGGCTTGGGCTTGAGGCCGAGTTCGTCGGCCTTCTTGGCGACGAGGCCGGCGGCGACCAGTACGCCCGGGTTCGAGGTGTTGGTGCAGCTGGTGATCGCGGCGATCATCACGTCGCCATCGCCCACGTCGAAATCCTTGCCCTGCACCGGAACGCGGGTGGCGGCCTTCTTGTAGGTTTCGGCCATGTCCTTGTTGAACACGTCGTCCACTTCGGGAAGCGCGACCCAGTCCTGCGGGCGCTTCGGACCGGCGAGCGAGGGCACGACGGTCGACAGGTCGAGTTCCAGCGTGGAAGTGAACACCGGATCGGCAGCGCCCGGTTCCATCCAGAAGCCCTGTTCCTTGGCATAGGCTTCCACCAGCGCGATCTGCTCTTCCTCGCGGCCGGTCAGGCGCAGATAGTCCAGCGTCTTGTCGTCAATGCCGAAGAAGCCGCAGGTCGCGCCATATTCGGGCGCCATGTTGGCCAGGGTCGCACGGTCGGCCAGCGTCAGCGAGGCAAGGCCGGGGCCGTAATATTCGACGAAGCGGCCCACCACGCCATGCTTGCGCAGCATGGAGGTGCAGGTCAGCACGAGGTCGGTCGCGGTCACGCCTTCCTTCAGCTCGCCAGTGAACTTGAAGCCCACCACTTCGGGGATCAGCATGGAAACGGGCTGGCCCAGCATCGCGGCTTCCGCTTCGATGCCGCCCACGCCCCAGCCCAGCACGCCCAGACCGTTGACCATGGTGGTGTGGCTGTCAGTGCCGACGCAGGTATCGAAATAAGCGACCGTCTCGCCATTCTGGTCCACGCTGGTCCACACCGACTTGGCGATGTTTTCCAGGTTCACCTGATGGCAGATACCGGTGCCCGGGGGCACGGCGTAGAAATTGTTGAGCGACTTGGAACCCCACTTGAGGAAGTCATAGCGTTCCATGTTGCGCTGATATTCGATCTCCACGTTCTCTTCGAACGCCTTGGGGTGGCCGAATTCGTCCACCATCACCGAGTGGTCGATGACGAGGTTCACGGGGACCAGCGGATTGATCTTGCTGGTGTCGCCGCCCAGCTTGGCAATGGCATCGCGCATGGCGGCAAGATCGACCACGCAGGGCACGCCGGTGAAATCCTGCAGCAGCACGCGGGCCGGGCGATACTGGATTTCCGCGCCGGTCACGGGGTTCTTCTGCCAGTCGGCAATCGCCTGGATGTCGCCGGTGGAGACAGTGAAGCCGCCATCCTCGAAGCGCAGCAGGTTTTCCAGCAGCACCTTCATCGAGAAGGGCAGGCGGCTGACATCGCCGATCTTCTCCGCGGCCTTCTTGAGGGAGTAATAGGCATAGTCCTTGCCTCCCACCTTGAGGGTGCTGCGGGTGCCGAGCGAGTTCTTGCCGACCTGGGTCATCTGTTGCGCCGTCCTCTTGTTTCCGAATTGCGGAGCCCGCCCGGCGCTGCACTTGCGAAGGGCGGGGGAGTCGCCCGGCACCTGCGCGTTTTGCCCCGGAACGTCAAGGGTTCGGCCCCCCAATTAGCTTTCCGTAAGGACGCTTTTTCATGCCCTGTGGCGAATCGTTGGCGCCGTGCAACAGGCACGCTATCGGGCGGGCCATGAACGGATCGGGCAACTCCAATCGCGGCGCGGAGCCGCTGCGCGTGCTGGCAATGGCACTTGCGCTGGTTATGGCTGCCATGGCCGGGGCGGGGCTCGGTTTCCTGCTCGATCTTGCAGGCGGCGACGCATCGGCCGCGCAGGCCAGCCAGGCGGCAGAGGCGGCCTAGCGCCTGTTAAAGCGCCGTCTGCTCGGTCCGCTTGCGCGGCGCGGCGATCCAGCACCCGGCCACGATCAGGACGGCGCCCAGCACCGTGGGCAGAGTGACTGCTTCGGCAAAGGCGATCCAGCCGAACAGGGCGGCCCACAGGAAGGCGGTATATTCGAACGGCACCAGCGCCTGCGTTTCCGCACGGGCATAGGCCCAACTGCCCAGCATCAGTGCCACCACCGCGAACAGCGCGCTGACGCCCAGGCTGATCCAGCTTTCCGCATCGGGCATCACCAACAGCCACGGCGCGGCGAAGGACAGGACGAAGGCGGCGACAAGGCTCTGGAACAGGGCGACTTCGGCTGGCTTGGAAAGCAGCGCCTGCTGGCGTTGCAGCACGAGGTTCCAGGCATAGAGGCAGGCCGAAACCAGCACGGCGGCCACGCCCAGCGAGGCCTCGGGGTGGGCATTGGCCTCGCCCGTGCGGCCCAGCGCGATCACCAGCACGCCCACCAGCCCCAGCGCGGAGGCGCCGATGGCCTGCCTGCCGACCTTCTCCTTCAGCACCAGCGCGGCCAGGAACAGGGCGATCAGCGGGGCAATGAAGGAAATGGCGATGGCTTCGGCCAGCGGCAGGCGGATCAGGCCATAGAAGAAGGTCGTCGCCACGCCCGCGGAAACCGTGCCGCGCATCAGGTGGAGCTTCATCTGCGGCCAGTTCGGCCGGCGAGCGCCTTCGCGCAGCCACATCGGCAGGACGATCGCGGCGCCCAGCGCATTGCGCCAGAAAGTGGCGCTATAGGCCCCTAGCTCCAGCGAGGCGAACTTCATCGCCCCGTCCATCACCGAATAGAAGGCAATGGAAACGGCGATCGCCACGAAGGGCGCCAGCGAATGCCGGTGGGGATCGGTCGGGCTCATGGCAGGGCGGCATAGGCGGGCCACGGCCACCCGTCACGCCGAATTGCGGTTCAGATTGCAGACAGCGCTTTTGTTGGAAGCGTGAGTGAAATATTATGAAACATGTCCGAACCCGGTTCGGACGACAGACAGGGCTAGTTTTCGATGACGGTTACGATGCGCATGCGTGTTCTTCTGGGTGTTGCGGTTCTGGCGGTTCCGGCCGCAGTATCCGCCCAGCCGGGTACGGATGCGCCTGCGCAGCCCGCTCCGGCTGCCTTGCCGACCGCGGTTCCGGTGGCTCCGGCTCCCACTGCGGCAGAAGACGTGCCGATGAAGTGGAGCAAGGCCGATGCCGATGCGCTGCTCTCGCTGATCGAGGGGATCGGTTCCGAAGGGCTCCTCCCGGCCGATTACCAGATGCAGGCCCTCGCCGCCGCGATTGCCGCGGGCGAAGGCGATGCGCTGGACGAGCAGGCCACTCGCAGCTTCTCCTGGCTGATCGAGGATCTGCGCGACGGGCGCACGCCGATGGAAGCGCGCAAGCAGTGGTTCGTGGTCGATCCCGATCCTGACCGGATGCCGACCCGCCGCGTGATGGCCGAGGCGTTGACCAGCGGCGATATCGCCGGCGTGGTCGACAAGCTGGCCCCCACTGTGCCCGATTATGCCGAACTGAAGCAGGCGCTGGCCGCCACGCCCAAGGCGAACAAGGCCCGTATTGCCCTGATCCGCGCCAATATGGACCGCTGGCGCTGGCTGGCGAAGGATCTGGGCTCGCAATATCTGCTTACTAACGTGCCCGAATATCAATTGCGGCTGACGGTGAACAACAAGATCATCCGCAGCTACAAGACCATCGTCGGCAAGCCGGGCAAGACGGCCACGCCGCAGCTGGCCGAAATCGTGGAAGGCGTGATCTTCAATCCCACCTGGACCGTGCCGCAGAGCATCGTGAAGGGCGAGGGGCTGGGCGCCAGGGTGATGGGCAATCCCGGCTGGGCGAAGAGCCATGGCTATACCGCCACGCGGGCGGCCAATGGCTACATCAACGTGGTGCAGCAGCCCGGCCCCGGCAATTCGCTGGGCCTGATGAAGCTCGACATGCCGAACGAGCATGCGATTTTCCTGCACGATACGCCCTCGCGCCATCTGTTCGACACGGATAACCGCGCGCTCAGCCATGGCTGCATCCGCACCGAACGCGCGCAGGAACTGGCCATCACCATGGCGATCCTGGGCAAGGGCGCGGCCAAGGACGATGCAGTGGCGATCTCCGCCTCGGGCAAATATACCAAGGTGCCGCTGCAGAAGACCTTCCCGGTCTACATCACCTATTTCACCATGGGCCGCGACATCGACGGCCAGCTGACCACCTTCAACGACATTTACGGCCGCGACGCACCGGTGCTGTCCAGCTTCGAACAGCCCCGCGTAGCCAACCGCGCCCGCAAGACGGATGAGGAAGTGGTCGAGATTGTGGACGATCTGCAGATCTGAGGGTTTCGAAGACCGACGCATAACGACGTCCCGGATTTGATCCGGGACCGCTGGTCGGGGTACGCGCGTCTGGGCGAGACCTCACCACTTTTGCCACCCGCCCAGCCCTCCAACCTCCGCCCATCCTGAGCTTGTCGAAGGACACGCGCTGAGTGTTGGGCTGGGCGCCTCTAAACCAATAGTTGGGTCAATGTTCCGCGTGTCCTTCGACAAGCTCAGGATGAGCGGGTGTGGTAAGAGTGCACTCGTCCTCCCCTAATTCGTCATTCCCGCGAAGGCGGGAACCCAGCAGCAACCGTCGAACTGGGTTCCCGCCTTCGCGGGAATGACGAAGGTTGGAGTTGGAGGGCAGGCACAAAACCCCATCCGGCGGCGACCCGGACCTTTACGCCAGTGTTGGAGCATCAAACCAATCGCGCGGCCGGCACGGCGTCAGGATTGGCGCGTGCAGGAGGCGGGGGGAGAATAGCGAAAGGCCGGGCACCTCCACCAAGTGCCTGGCTCTGCCCAATCGGAAACCGGCCGGGAAAGGCGCCCGCGGGCTCGCAGCCGGGCATCCTTTCCTTGCGGGTGATAATCCCGCGCCATTCGTGGTTCATCGCGAACATCCCGGGAAAGCCTGCCCACGTAGGGCCGGGATCGTGAGGGAGCCGGTGAAGCCGCGCATCCGGTAACCGCATCTGGCGCAAGAGGCTTTGCCGTGGGGTAACGCCCCCAAAGACACGCACCCGCACCGGCCGCGTTGTTCGAAGCGAACAAGGGAGGAAAGGCAGTCGACATGCCGCCCTCCGGATTGAACCTTGCGACTTGCTATTGCTGCAAGGTGCGGGGCATATAACCGAAACGGTTCGCGAAGTCAAGGGAAAACGCCAAATGCGCCTGCATTCCATCACTTGTCACCCCGGACTTGCCTGCCCCCGCGTAAGCGGGGGTTCCGGGGTCCAGCTCCTTCCGCGTAGAAAGCGGGATCCCGGAACAAGTCCGGGATGACAAAGGGGGCGAGCCCAATCTTCGTCATCCCAGCCTGCGCGGGAATGACGAAATAGGATTGGGTGCGCCCTCAGCGCCCTTTGCGCGAACCCCAGTCCGTCAGACCAGCCCCAGCCGGTCCGCGTAGAGCAGACGGCCGCCGGAGAGGTTCCACAGGGCTTCGCGGAAATCCTCGGGGCTCATGGCGAAGCAGCCGTTGGAGCGGCCGAGGCGGCCCCATTTCTCGATATGGGCCGGGGTGGCGTAATCGGCCGAATGCATCACGATTGCGCGGGGCAGGGCGTTGGAATTATCCTGATCCAGCCCGCCCAGGCGGATGGAAGTGCCGTATTTGCCCTTGTACCATTCCCAGGTGACATAGGCGCCGCGGCTGGTGGCGTTGGAGCCTTCCACATTGGAAAATTGCTGCAGGAAGCCCGAATGATCGGGGTCCGAGCCCGTCCCGTGCGCCACGAGGAAGCTGCGCACCGTGCCCGCTTCCAGATTGGCGAAATGGAAGCGCGGAATGGCGGAATGGACGCCGTAATCGGCGATCCCGGCAATGTCCCTGCGCCACAGCACATTGCCCGCCCGCTCGACCTCGCGCTTCGCGATTTCCAGCAGCTTGCGATCCCGCTCCGAAAGCGGGGAAGCCTGGGCGAAGGCGCGCGTGGGCAGGGCAGCCGCTGCCACGGCGGCGCCTGCGACCTTCAGCAGATTGCGTCTGTCGAATGCCGTGCTCATCGCTCTTTTATGGCACAAAATTTCTGAGAGGAAAATGAATGGTGAGCCATTGGCGGCCTCTCACCCTCGTCATCCCGGCGAAAGCTGGGATCGCTTTCGCCCAGATCATCCGCTCGAAAGGCCAAATCCGCGATCATGCGCTTTACTGCCAGCGATCCCGGCTTTCGCCGGGATGACGAGTTGGTCTTCGCCTACCGCCCCTGCCCCGCCAGCGCGGTCAGCGCATCGCCGTCCACGCGCATCACGGTCCATTCGTCCATCATCTTCGCGCCGAGCGATTTGTAGAAGCCGATGGAAGGCTCGTTCCAGTCCAGCACCCACCATTCCAGCCGGGCGCAATCGCGCTCCACCGCCAGCCGGGCGAGTTCGGTCAGCAGGGCCTTGCCGAGGCCGGCACCGCGCGCTTCGGGCATGACGAACAGATCTTCGAGGTAAATCCCCGGGCGCCCTTCGAAAGTGGAGAAATTATGGAAGAACAGCGCAAAGCCGCGCGCCTCGCCATCCACTTCGCCGATCAGCACTTCCGCGTAAGGTCGGGGGCCGAAAAGCTTCTGGGCCAGCACGGCCTCGTCGAAGCGGACTTCGTGGGCGAGCTTTTCGTACTCGGCCAGCGCCCGGATCAGCGAGGCGATCAGGGGCATGTCGGCGGGGGAGGCCGCCCGGATGGAAAGATTCATTTTTCGTCAGTGCCAGTCTGGATGATGCGGCCGACTTCCAGCTCGTCGATCCTCAATTTGCGGATGCGGGCCTTGCCGATACCCAAGCTGCCTACACCGAGCCGTCCGATGGCGAGCGCGCCCACGGCGAAAGCACCCAGCGCGAAGGCCCCGATGGCAATCGCCCCGATGGCGCCGCTGCCCAGCGCGGCCGCGCCGGTGGCCGATGCTCCCGTGGCGCTGGCCCCGGTGGCGACCGCGCCGCGCGAGAGCGAGGGCTTGTGCGCGGCGGGCAGGGCGCTGTCCGCCTCGACCGGCAGAGCCGCCGGGGCGGGCTTGCGCATCATGCGGCCTTCCCGTGGATCGTATCCATGCTGACGGAAGTGCCCGCGTCGATCTCGGCCGCCTTGGCTTCCACCAGCTTCACGATGTGATCGAGCATGTCGGCATCGTTCACATGGTGGTCGGTCACGCCCGAAAGATAGACCATGTGCTTGCCCGCGCCGCCGCCGGTAATGCCGATATCGGTTTCGCGCGCTTCGCCCGGCCCGTTGACCACGCAGCCGAGCACCGAAACGCTCATCGGCGTCTTGATGTGGCTCAGCCGGTCTTCCAGCGCGGCCACGGTGCGGATCACGTCGAAGCCCTGCCGCGCGCAACTGGGGCAGGAGACGACGCGCACCCCGCGCGTGCGCAGGCCGAGGCTCTTGAGGATTTCATAGCCGACGCGCACTTCCTCCTCCGGCTCGGCCGAGAGGGAGACGCGGATCGTGTCGCCAATGCCGGCCCACAGCAGATTGCCGATGCCGATGGAGCTTTTCACCGTGCCGCCGATCAGCCCGCCCGCCTCGGTAATGCCCAGATGCAGCGGGCAGTCCACTGCTTCGGCCAGGCCCATATAGGCGGCCACGGCCAGGAATACGTCGCTGGCCTTCACGGCCACCTTGTATTCGTGGAAATCGTGATCCTGCAGCAGCTTGATATGATCGAGCGCGCTTTCGACGAGCGCCTCGGGGCAGGGTTCGCCGTATTTTTCGAGCAGGTCTTTCTCAAGGCTGCCCGCGTTCACGCCGATGCGGATGGAACAGCCATTGGCCTTGGCCGCGCGCACCACTTCGGCCACGCGTTCGCTGCTGCCGATATTGCCGGGATTGATCCGCAGGCAGGCCGCGCCAGCATCGGCGGCTTCCAGCGCGCGCTTGTAGTGGAAGTGGATGTCCGCAACGAGCGGCACGCGGGCGGCCTTGGCGATCTGCTTGAAGGCCGCGGTGCTTTCCACATCCGGACAGGAAACGCGGATGATGTCCGCCCCCGCTTCCTCGCAGCGGCGGATCTGGTCGATCGTCGCCACCGGATCGGAAGTGAGCGTGTTGGTCATGGTCTGCACCGTGATCGGTGCATCGCCGCCAACGGGGACATTGCCGACCATGATCTGGCGGCTCTTGCGGCGCATGATGTCGCGCCAGGGACGGATGGAAGACATGGCCCGCGATATAGGGCGAAGCGCGTTGCCGGACAATGACGCTTTGGGGCAGCCGCCATTCAGCCCATGCCGGCCTGCAAATGGCGACTATCCCAAGGGCTCACCCGGCAAAGGGCGTGGCGGGCACGCCGGGCACTTCCACCCGGAAGGAGAATATCGCCCCCGCATGGGGGTGGCGTTCCAGTTCCGCATCGCTCATCAGCGCGCGGGCGCTGGTGACATAGGCAGTGCGCATGTCCTTCCCGCCGAAGCCGATCATGGTGGTGCGGTGCGTGGGAATCTCCACCGTGGCGAGAATCTCGCCCTGGGGCGAAAGGCGCACCACCTTGCCGCCCCCGTCTGACAGGCCGAACAGCGCGACCCAGAAACAGCCTTCCATGTCGAACCAGCCGCCATCGGGCGTGCCTTGCCCTTCGGGGAAGTGGTGGAGGATGCGGCGGTTGGACAATGCGCCGCTCGCTGGATCGGCATCATAGGCACGCAGCATGTGGCTGGGGCTGTCGGCGTGGCAGAACATCGTGCCGTCGGCGGAAAAGCCGGCCGAATTGCAGGTGGTCATCCCGCCTTCGAGGAAGGTCACCGCGCCATCGGCGTCGGCGCGATAGAGCGCGGCGTCAGCAGCGCTCTTCGCCTCGTTCACCGAGCCGACCCAGAAGCGCCCGGCGGGATCGGTGCAGCCATCGTTGAGCCTCAGGTCCGCCTTGCCGGCCAGCATCTGCTCGCCATAGGGGACGGGCTGCGCGTCCCAGCTGTCGAGCGTGGCCAGACCGTCCTTCATCGCCAGCAGGAAGCCGCCCCTGGCGCGGAAGGCGAAGCAGCCCAGCGTCTGATCGAAGCGGCGGCTTTCATCCGTGCCCGTGGCGGGATCGAAGCGGTGCAATTCGCTGCGGAAGATATCGACCCAATAGAGCCGCTTCTCCCCCGCATGCCAGATGGGGCTTTCGCCAAGTTCGGCCCGCGCATCGAGCGCCACGATGGGTTGGAAGGTCTGCATGGGGCGGGAATGGACGCGCGGCCGGGCAGGGGCAATGGAGCGGGGCGCCCAACTTCTTGCCGCCCTGCGTCCATTGTTACAGGGCGGATGCGCGGGTTGCGCCCCTGCGGGAATCGGCCCAAGAAGCGGGCCCAACGGGCTGATCGGAAAGACGGGAAGATGGAAGAAGCCGGCCAGGTATCCTTGCTGCATGACGGGTTCCTGATGCTGGGCTTCGCGTTGTTCTTCGTGCTGGTTTTCCGGCGGTTGGGGCTGGGCGCCACGCTGGGCTATCTCGTCGCGGGCGCGGTGGTGGGGCCGCAGGTGCTGGGCCTTGTGGGCGACGCGGAACAGAAGATCGGCATTGCCGAACTGGGCATCACCCTGCTGCTGTTCATCGTCGGGCTGGAGCTTTCGCCGCAGCGCCTGTGGCGGATGAAGCGGGAGATTTTCGGCCTCGGCCTGCTGCAGGTGGTGCTGTGCGGGCTGGCCGTGAGCGCGATCATCTTCCTGTTCACCAGTTTCACGCCCGAAGCGGCGCTGGCGCTGGGCCTGCCGCTGGCGCTGTCCTCCACCGCGCAGGTGCTGCCCATGCTGCAATCGGCCGGGCGCCTGCGTACACCTTTCGGCGAGCGGGCCTTCGCCATCCTGCTGTTCCAGGACCTGTCGATCATCCCGCTCATCACCGTGATCGCCGCCATGAGCCGCAACCCGCTGGATGCGGGCGGCCCTCCGGGCTGGCTGCTGGTGCTCTATACCGTGGCGGCCATCGTCGGGCTGATCGCGGCGGGGCGGTTCCTGATCCGCCCGCTCTTCCGCCTGATCGGCAATCTGGGCGAGCGCGAGATGTTCGTCGTCACTGCCCTGTTCACGGTGATTGCCTCTGCCGCGCTGATGGAGATGCTGGGGCTTTCCACTGCGCTGGGCGCCTTCATCGCGGGCGTGATGCTGGCCGATTCCCCCTATCGGCATGAGCTGGAGGCGGATGTGGAGCCCTTCCGCTCGATCCTGCTGGGCATGTTCTTCCTCTCGGTGGGCATGCTGCTCGATCTGCGGGCGATTGCCGATCATCCCTTTTTCGTGGCAGCAATGGCCGCGGCGCTGATCGCCACCAAGGTCGCGGTGATCTTCGGCATCGCGCGGATATTCCGCATGCCGTGGCGCGGCGCGCTCGCGCTGGGCCTGCTGCTCAGCCAGGGCGGCGAATTCGGCTTTGTCCTGTTCGCGCAGGCGCAGGAAGCGCTGCTGATCGAACCGGAAGCGGCCAGCCTGTTCGGTGCCATCATCACTCTGTCCATGGCGACCACGCCTTTCCTGATGCTCGCCACCAAGCGCGTGCGGCAGGTGCCGGATGCCAAGCTCGCCACGCGGGACGGGCCCAAGGCGGATGGCGCGCAGGCGCTGGTCGTGGGCTATGGCCGCTTCGGCCAGACCATGGCGCAGATGCTGATGGCGGGCGGCGTTCCCGTGACGCTGATCGACCGCGATGTGGACATGATCGACGTGGCCGGCCAGTTCGGTGCCAAGGTCTATTTCGGGGACGGCACAAGGCTCGATCTGCTGCGGCAGGCGGGGGCTGGCGAGGCCCAGCTGATCGCCTTCTGCATCGACCGCGATCAGGCCGATCCGGGCCTGGTGGAGGCAGTGCACGAGGCCTTCCCGCAAGCGGCGATTTATGTGCGCGGGTATGACCGGCGCAGCGTGATCGCGCTGCATGGCAGCCCGGTGAACTATGTCATGCGCGAAGTGCTGGAATCGGCGGTGGCGATGGGCCGCATGGCGCTGGAAAACCTCGGGCTGGGCCAGGACGAGATCGAGCGGGCGGAGGACGTCTTCCGCGCCAATGACCGCGAACGCCTGCACGACCAGTTCGCCTCAGGCGATGTGCGCAGTTCGCGCGACAAGATCCTTACAGAGCCGAGGCGGGTGGGGGAGCCTTAGTCTTTCGTCATTGCGAGCGAAGCGACGCAATCCAGCGTCAATCGCGTTCCGCCCTGGATTGCTTCGTCGCTCCGCTCCTCGCAATGACGAGTTGAGGAGAGAAACCCCTCACACCATCCGCGCGAACAGGAACTCGTCGTCGCGGTGGTCGCCGACCCAGAAGTAGATATCCGCCAGCTTGTCGAAGCCATAGCGGCGATAGAATTTATGGGCGCCGGGATTGTCGGAGAACACCGACAAATGCACCTCATCCGCGCCGCGCTTGCGGAATTCCTCCATCGCCCAGTCCATCAGCAATGCGCCGATGCCTTGCCCGACGCGGTCGGCGGCGGTGTAGAGCTGCTTCAGCTCCATTGCCCGCTGCCCTCGCGCATGTTCGGGGAAGCCGGATTTGAAGGCGATCTTGCAATAGCCGGCAAGCTCGCCCGCATCGTCCACGGCAAGGCGATAGAGCCTGCCCGGATCGGCCAGCTCGCTCGCAATGGCCTCGTCGGTGAAGGTCTCGCCCAGGAAGGTGTCGAGATTCTGCTGCGAATAGAGATGGCCGAACTTGGCGATGAAACTGTCGCGTCCCAGCGCGGCGAGGGCGGGAATATCCGCCTGTGTCGCTTCGCGCAGAGTGATCCTGGCCTTGGTTTCGCTCATGAGAATTTATCCGCCTTGCGCTTGCCGAAGCGCATGTTCCGTTCCAACCGGGCGCGGAGCTGGGCGTAGAACGCCTCGAGAAAGGCCCGCTCGTCGCCCGATCCGGCCGACCAGCCGATCTTGTTGCAGATCGCGGTGGCCACTGCCACCTGAGCCTCGGCGTTGTTTTCCCGCAGCACCCGTTCCAGCGTCTGCAGTTCATATTCGCCATAGACCGAAAGCTCGGCCTCGCCGAAGCGATATTCCGCCCCGGTCGCCACCGAACGGCCGCGCGCGCCGTCGCCCAGCGACATGGCCTGTTCCAGCTTGCGCTTGGGCAGTTCTACTACCCATGTGCCGGCGATCAGGTCGCCCGCGCGCAGGGCGTCGCGGTTGAAGAAGGGAAACAGCAGGAAGATCGCCAGCCAGGCGAAGGTCGCCCAATTGGCCGCGCCGCCTGCCCCCGCGCTGGTGATGAGGTAGATCAGCGGCAGGAACACCTCGATATCGCGCAGCAGGTTGCGGGCGATCACCGCATTGACGCTCAGGCGGCCGCCATCGCGGGCGGCGATGCGGATGCCCAATATGCGCTTGCCGGGCGTGGCCCCGCGCGGGCCGAGTTCGAAATAGAGGAAATAGCCGTAGCGGAACAGGAACATGGCCACGATCCACGCCACGGCCAGGAACTCGAACGGCCCCTTCGCCCCGCCGCCATCGAAGATGCCGCCCAATATGGCGATCAGTGCCAGCGTGACGCTTACCTGGATCACGATCATCAAGATGAGGTCCAGCAGCAGCGCGGCGGCACGCGATCCCCGGCTGGCGATAGTGATCGGCAGGCTCAGCCCTTCCGGCGTCACCAGCACGCGCTTGCGCTTGTCGAGGCGGCGGCTGTAGCGCGAACGGCTCATCCCGCGCTCCGGTCCACGCTGCGGCGGAAGGCGAAGAAATAGGCCAGCCAGAAAGTCATCATGCTGCCGCCGATGGCCAGCCGGGCACCCGTGTCGGTCACCAGCTGGCGGGCGAAGCTCTCCAGCACGGCGGCCACCACCATCATCAGCACCACGCCTGCCATCACCTGCGCGGCGCGCTGCCCGGCGCTTGCGGCCGCTGCCATGACGGTTCGTTCGCCGGGAAAGGCCATGGAGCGGCCGATATGGAGGCCTGCCGCCCCCGCCAGCAGGATCGCGAACAGCTCGGTCGTGCCGTGGACCGAAAGCCAAGCGGCGAAGTCCAGCGTCAGCCCCTGTCCGTTGAACAGCCACAGCATCGCGCCGAGCGTCGCCAAATTCTGCATCAGCAGCATCAGGGACGGGATGCCGAAGGCAAAACCCAGCGCGAAGGCCAGGATCGCCACGCGCGCATTGTTGCTGAACAGCGCCGCCGAGAAGAGCGAGAGCCCGTCCGCGCTTTCCGCGCCGCTCAGCGATTTTTCCAGCACCGCGCGCGATGCGCCGGGAATGCGGCTATCGGCAAATTCGGTAGGGACGAGCGAGTAATACCAGGCCTCGTCCCGCGCGCAGAGCAGCCAGCCGACCACTGCGCCCGCCACCATCACCGCCAGCGCGACGCACAGTTCCAGCCACATCTCGCGGACCGAGGCGCTCCACCCGCCGCCGAAGAAGCGGCGCAGCCAGCCGATCAGCGAACTGCGCGGGCCATAGACCTGGAACCAGGCGCGCTGCACCAGCGATTCCAGATAGGCGAGCGTTGCCGCATCGAGCGACGTCTCGCGCGCGATGGCGAGGCTGGAGGCAGCAGTGCGATAGAGCACGGGCAGGTCCAGCAGATCTTCGTCGGGCACCTTGCGCAGGCGCCCGCCTTCCATCCGCTTGAGGATCGCCTCCAGCCGCTTCCAGTCCTGCTCGCGTTCCAGCCGGAACCGGTCGGACCGCAGGGCGGCCGCCTCGATATCGGGCAGTTCCTCGATCGGTTTCGAGCGGAAGAATTCGGTGATCGCCATTAGAGCCCCCTCCTCTTCAGAGGAGGGGGTTGGGGGTGGTGGCCCCGTGCGATGTCTCGCGTGAAGGGCAGGCACCACCCCGCTGCGACTAGGGCCGGCTTTGCCGATCCAAGTCTCGCTGCCCCTCCTCTGAAGAGGAGGGGATGAGAGGAACGCCCCATCATCCGATGCTCCCGGCGCGCTTGATGTCCAGATAACGGTCGATCAGCCGGTAGGTGATCGCCTGCCACGGCGCCTCGACCACATCGACATTCAGTTGCCGCAGCTTCTGCAGCACGATGGCGCGCTGGCGGGCGAGCGTTCCGGCGGTCACAGCCACGGCGACATCGTTCACTGTCTCGGGATCGGCATCGGCAAGGCTGGCCAGTTCGGTGTCTTCCATGGTCACGAACAGCACCAGATGGCGCTCCACCAGGCGGCTGACGCTTTCCACCATCAGCTGCGCACTGGTAGGATCGGTGAAATCGGAAAACAGCACGATCAGCGAGCGGCGCTTGAGCTGCGAGGCCAGTGTGGCCAGCGCGAGCGTGAAATTGGGCTCGGCCGCGTGATAATCGAGTTCCGCCGCCGCGCTCTGCAACCGGTGGAACTGGCGGCTGTCGGTGACGAAGGGCGTGAATAGTTCGGGCCGCTGGCCGAAGCCGAACAAAGCGACCTTGTCCCCGCCCTTGAGCGCGACATAGGCGGAAGTGAGCGCCGCCGAAACGGCACGGTCGATGCGGGGAAGCCCGTCCACCGGCTCGCACATCGCCTGCCCGCAATCGAAGGCGAACACGATCTGGTTATTGCGCTCGCTCTCATTCTCGCGGGCATAGAGGCGCGTCTGGCGGGCGGAGCTTTTCCAGTCGATCCGGCGGCGATCCATGCCCGGCTCATATTCGCGCAGCGCCTCGAACTGAGTACCTTCGCCCCGGATACGCCGGGCGATCAGGCCGAACTGGGCATCGCGCAGATAGGTCTGCAGCGCGGGGGAACGGACCGGCGACAGGTCCGGCCAGATGCGGACCCGCGTATCGAGTTCGCGCGTGATCTGCCGATGAGCCAAGCCCAGCGGGCCGGGCCAGCGCAGCCATATGCGCGAAATCTCGCCGGTGCCGCGTCGCGCTGGAGTGAGCTGCACGCGTCCGGCATAAGTGCCGCTCGCGGGATCGGCCGACAGGCGCACTTGCGCCTTGCCGCCATCGCCCAGCCGGGGATCGAAGGACAGCGCGGCTTCGGGTGCACCGCCCATCGTGCGCCCTGCGATATCCGCCAGCACGGTGACGTCCAGCGCCTGCCCGATTTCCGCATCGACAGGCGCGATCACTCGCACATCCGTCAGCACGCCCGCCACCAGCCCGTCGAGCACCACCAGCACCAGCAGCGCGAAACACGCCGCCGGGGCGACGACCCACGCACTGGGCGCGCTGGATGCCACCAGCAGCGCAACAGGCGCGCCAAGGGCGGCAAGAGCCAGACTGCGGGCGGATGGGACGATCATGCGATCAGCGCGGCGCCTCGGTCTGTTCGACCAGCTGGGCGACGAGGTCCTCGATCTGACGGCCCTCGATCTCGGCCACGGGGGAGAGCAGCAGGCGGTGGCGCAGCACGGCGGTGGCCAATGCCTTCACATCGTCGGGCAGCACATAATCGCGGCCGGACAAGGCGGCGCGGGCGCGGGCGGCATTGGCCATCAGCACGGCCGCGCGAGGGGAGGCTCCGCTCGCCAGTTCGGCGGTCTCGCGCGTGGCGCGCACCAGCCGCACGATATAGTCGATTACTTCCTGCGCCAGCGTCACGGTCTTGGCGGCACTGGCCACGGCATTGAGGGTCGCGGCATCGGTCACCCGCGAGACGCCGAAATCCGCCGGATGGGGCGGGCCGCTGCGCTCGCCGAAGCGGGCGACGATCGCGGCCTCTTCCTCGGCGCTGGGATAGGGGATCAGCAGCTTGAACAGGAAGCGGTCCAGCTGTGCCTCGGGCAGGGGATAGACGCCCTGATTCTCGATCGGGTTCTGGGTCGCCACCACCATGAAGTGATTGGGCAGTGCGTGGGTTTCGCCATCCAGCGTCACCCGGCGTTCCTGCATCGCTTCCAGCAGGGCGGCCTGCGTCTTGGGCGGGGTGCGGTTGATTTCGTCGGCCAGCAGCAATTCGCAGAAGATCGGCCCGCGCGTCAGAGTGAACTGGCTGGTCTGGAAGTTGAACAGGTTGGAGCCGAGAATATCGCCCGGCAGCAGGTCCGGCGTGAACTGGATGCGCCCGAAATCGAGGCCGAGCGTCTGGGCGAAGCATTGGGCCAGGAAGGTCTTGGCGGTTCCCGGCGGGCCTTCCAGCAGCACATGGCCCTGGCTGACCAGCGCGATCAGCAGATGCTCGATCGTGTCGTGCTGGCCCACCACCGCCTTGGCCATTTCGGCGCGGATGGAGTCCGCCAGCGCGCGGACGTCTGCAAGCGTCGTGGTCATCGGGCAAGCTTCCTTTCGATGGTCTTCAGCGCATGCGCATGGCGCAGCAATTCGTGCGGCGTGCGCGCGGCGCGCAATGCCTCGGCATGGATAGTGAAATCGGCCGGTTCGATCCCGCGCCGTTGGAGCAGGCGGTCGATCTCGCTTTCCGTATGGCTCGCATCGCCGCCGGGCCTGATCCCCAGCAGATGCGCCACGCGGGCACGCAGGATCGCGGCATAAGGCGCGCCCAGCAGATAGAGGCGCTTGGAACGCTGGATCAGGGCTGCGCCATTGGTGGCCAGCTGCCGCTTGCCGAAAGCGAAGACGGGCATGGCGGCCACGGGCGGGCCGAAGCGCCGCAGTGCCCGCCACGCCACCACGATGGCGGCAATGATGAAGCACAGGGTCGCGGCCAGGAAGGGCGGAGTGAAGGCCAGGGTCAGCAGGTTGGGCTGCTGGCCCAGCCCGTTCAGCGTAAGGTCGAAGGCCACGGGCAGGTCGTAATCTTCCAGCGCGGCGCTTACGATGGTCAGCGCCAGCATCGCCCGGTCCCGGTCGGCAAGGGCGTAATTGTTCATCAGATCGGGCTCGGCCACGATCACGACCGGCCACAGGTCCTCATCGGCGCTGTCCTCGCTATTGGGCTCGATTTCGGCCCATGCGGACAGGTCGGGATAATAGCCGCCATCGTTCCAGAACCCCGCCAGCGTCCTGCCATCGGCGGCGCGCACCAGCGGGACCATGGCATTGGAAGTCAGCGACTGGACCGATTGCGGATCGGGCAGGGTGCCGCGCTGGCCCAGCCCCTGCCAGGCGACAGGCGCGCCGGGCGCTCCCTTGCCGATCGAGGCTTTCATCATCCCCTTGGTGCCGATCTCTTCCGCCCATTCCGGGCTTTGTGCGCCGAACAGGAAGACCCAGCCATCCTCGGCCTTCACCCCGGCGGATTTCGGCACGGGAAAGGCCTGCCATTTCGGCAGCACCAGCAGCGTCGGCCCGGTGCGGCGATGTTCGGAGATGATGAGGTTGATCTCTTCCGCATCGGCATGGACCGGCGGGGTCAGCACCAGCAGGGCATCGGGATCGCGATTGGCGGGGTTGCGGATGAAGCTGACTTCATTGCCGCGCTTTTCCAGCAGTTCCGCCAGCGCGGAATAGCCGTTGATCCCGTCGCCCGCCGCATGGCCGCCGCCGTCATTGCCGGTATCGCCCATCGCGCCGGCACCCATGAAATAGAGCGCGGCGATAAAGGCGAGGGCGCCGAACAGCAGCAGGCCGAGAACCGCCTTGCCCGAAAAGGGCGCGGGCGAAGCGGAGGCAGGCCCGGCGCTCATGCCGGGGCCCGACCGCGGAAATCGGCCAGTGCGAAATCGGCATAGGCAGCGCGGGCGGCCAGCCAGTCTTCCGATTCGAGGCGCCGCAAGGCGAACAGGCTGCGCTCCACCCGTTCGGCAATGATGGCAAAGGCGCGGCGGGCACTATCGGGCAGGGCGGGCAGGGCTGCGATCTCGCGCGCGGTGCTCGACGGTTCGAGCCAGTCCGGCCGGGCATCCGCGATCTGGCCGACGCTGCGCTGGAGCAGCAGGTGAGTCGCCTCGTCGAAACGGCCTTCCGCCGCCAGCCTGTCGGCATCTTCCAGCAGGGCGAGGGCTGCGCCGCGTTCCGGCACCCAGCCGTTATCGGTGGCCGCGATATCCTTTCGGCCAAACCGGATGCGCGCGACAGGCGCCAGCAGCCGCCACAGCAACGCCAATACAGCCAGCGCGGCCAGCCCCAGCAGGACCCACTTGAACACCGGCCAGGACACGCCCAGCGCATCTGCCGCAGGACGCAACAGTTCGGCCAGCCATTTGAGAAAACGCACCAGCCAGTCAGGCGGCGGAGCCCGCTCGGGCATCTGCACCGGGGCGAACTGGATCTCGCCATTGGCGCGCACGGCTTCCCAATCGCGCACCGCATCGGATGCGGACCCGGCAGCCGTCCCCCCAGCGATTTCGCCCGATGCCCTCGTCACGGGCCGAGTGGTGGCATGGCCGGGCGGGCCACGCAAGCAACGACTGGGGCCGATGCGGGATCAATGGGATAATGCGTATCGACCGGTCGATACGCCAGCCGGTGGGGGCAACCTAGCCGCGTTCGCGGGCCATGCGATAGCTGCCCAGCAGCCGCACTTCCTTGGAATGGAACTTCAGTTCTTCCAGCGCGCGGTCCACATTGGGCTCGCCCGGGCGGCCGACGATGTCGACGAAGAACATGGTCGCGGCGAAGCTGGCGCCCGCCTGATAGCTTTCCAGCTTGGTCATGTTCACGCCATTGGTCGCAAAGCCGCCCAGCGCCTTGTACAGGGCAGCGGGCACGTTCTTCACTTCGAAGACGAAGGTGGTCATCGCCGGTTCGTCTTCCAGCGTTGCCGGGTCGAGCGGCTCTTTCGCCAGCAGGACGAAACGCGTGGTGTTGTCATCCGCGTCGGCCACGCCTTCCGCCGCGATGGTCAGGCCATAAAGCTCGGCGGCGATCTTCGGGGCGATGGCACAGGCCTTGGGATCGCCCATTTCCTTCACATAGGCAGCCGCGCCCGCAGTATCGGCATAGGCCATCGGCACGATGTCGTGGCTGCGCAGATAATGGCGAGTCTGGCCCAGTGCCTGCGGGTGACTAAAGGCCGCCGTATAGGGGCCGGGGCCGATTCCCATCACCGTATACGTGATCGGCAGGAAATATTCCCCGACAATGGACAGCCCGCTTTCGGGCAGCAGGAAATGAATATCCGCCACGCGGCCATGCTGCGAATTCTCGATCGGGATGATCGCGGCCCCGGCGCGGCCGGCCTTCACTGCGTCCAGCGCGTCTTCGAAGCTGAAGCAGGGCAAAGGCAGGCATTCCGGCGCATATTCCAGCGCGGCGCGGTGGGAATTGGCGCCCGGAGCGCCCTGAAAGGCGATCGCGCGCGCGGGATCTTCGGCCGCCGAAGCGGTCATCTGCTCGACCAGGGCGAGCGCGGGGGCAGGGAAGCTGTGCATTGCGCCAAGCGCCTAAACGCAGTGGGCTGTGCGAACAAGTCACGTTGACACTTGCGAAGCGCGCGGGGGCTGACTAGAGCGGCGCCCAAACTCCAATCGCCCGGACAGATCACGGATGACCGACCGTTTCAACACCTTTGCCGGATGGCTTCTCTTTTCAGGCATCGTGGCCCTTGGCCTTTCGATCCTGAGCGGCATGTATTTCCAGGCCGACAAGCACCACCGTCCGCACGAGATGGGCTTCCCGATCGCTGGCGTCGCGGAAGAAGGCGCGGGCTCCGGCCCGTCGCTCAACACCCTGCTTGCAGCAGCCGATCCCGCCAAGGGCGAGAAGATCTTCTCCAAGTGCGTTTCCTGCCACACGATCGATCAGGGCGCTGCCAACGGCATCGGCCCGAATCTCTTCGCTGTCGTGGGTGAAGGCATTGCCCAAGGCCGCGGCGGCTTCGCTTTCTCGAGCGCGCTTGCCGGTCATGGCGGCGAGTGGACCTTCGAAAACCTCGACGCATGGCTGAAGAGCCCGCGTGCCTTCGCCGATGGCACGAAGATGAGCTTCGCCGGCCTTTCCAACCCGGAAGACCGCGCCAACCTGATCGCGTTCCTCAACACCAAGGGTTCGAACCTGCCGCTTCCGGCTGCCGACGCTCCGGCCGAAGATGCCGCTGCTGCTCCGGCCGAAGGCGAAGCGCCTGCCGCCGAGGGTTCGGAAGCTCCGGCTGCTGCGGAAGCGACCCCGGCTGCCAAGTAAGGCTGCCGCATCAACCAAATTGAAAAGGGCGGGGTAATTCCCGCCCTTTTTGTTTGTCGTTCGGGTTGTTTACAGGGACGGCTGACGGTGCTTGCCCACTCGTCACCCCGAGCTTGGTTCAGCATCCCTCCTTGTTCTTCCGTCGTCCCGGGCTTGACCCGGGACCGCTGGCCAGCTTGAGCCAATAACGCCAGCGATCCCGGCGTTCGCCGGGATGACAAGTAGGTCCTTGGCTCAGTGGAACAGGGCCCACCCAAGTTCGGGGTTAAAGCGCCCCCTCAGCGCCCCTTGAAGCCCTGCGCGATCACGTACCATTCGGATGAGCCCTTGCGGCTCGCAGGCGGCTTGGCGTGCTTCACCGTGGCGAATTTCTGCTTGAGCAGGGTCAGCAGGTCCGGATCGGTACCGCCCGCAAACACCTTGGCCACGAAGGCGCCGCCCGGCGCCAGCGTCTGGATCGCGAAATCGGCGGCGGTTTCCACCAGCCCCATGGTGCGCAAATGGTCGGTCTGCTTGTGGCCCACCGTATTGGCGGCCATGTCCGACAGGACGAGGTCCGGCGCGCCGTCCAGGGCCGATTCCAGTGCCTCGGGCGCCTCGTCGGCCATGAAGTCCATCTGGAAGATGGTCACGCCTTCGATCGGTTCGGTCGGCAGCAGGTCGATGCCCACGATGGCCGCGCGCGGGGCCACTTTGCGCACCACCTGGCTCCAGCCGCCCGGCGCGATGCCCAGGTCGACCACGCGCTGTGCGCCTTTCAGCAGGCCGAATTTCTCGTCCAGCTCGATCAGCTTGTAGGCCGCGCGGCTCCGATAGCCCTCGGCCTTGGCCTGCTTCACGTAAGGATCGTTCAGCTGGCGGGAGAGCCAGCGATTCGACGAAGCCGTGCGGCCGCGTGCGGTCTTCACCCGCTTTTCTGGATTGCGTCCCGATCGGGTCACGATGCCTGCCTTTTCGTCCGGCGCAGATGGGCGCGCGCCTGTTCGCCTTCATTGTCGGCGCTCATCAGGCTGCGCAGAATGCCTTCGCGAATCCCGCGATCGGCTACCCCAAGCCTCTCGGCGGGCCAAATGTCCAGAATCGATTCGAGAATCGCACAGCCGGCCACCACCAGATCGGCCCTTTCGTTGCCGATGCAGGGCAATTGCCGCCGCTCGGCCGGAGAAAGAGTGGACAGCCTGCCGCTGATGGAGCGCATCGAATCGGCCGGTACGATCAGGCCATCCACGGCCTTGCGGTCATATTGCGGCAGGTCGAGATGGACGCTGGCCAGTGTCGTCACTGTGCCGCTGGTGCCCAGCAGCCGCAGATCGGGCGCGCGGGCGGAGGCAATGCGCTCCGCGAAGGGGGCAAAGCTCTCGCTCACCAGCCGGCGCATTTCGGCATAGCGCGCTTCCCGCTTCTGGGCGGAGGATTCGTCATGCCCGCAGGTTTCCGTGAGCGACACCACACCCCAGGGAACGCTCTGCCAGTCGACGATCTCTGGGATCGGGCCGCCCTGCTCGATCAGCACGAGTTCGGTCGACCCGCCGCCGATATCGAAGATCACGGCCGGTCCCTTGCCGTCTTCCAGCAGGATGTGGCAGCCCAACACGGCGAGGCGGGCTTCTTCCTCGGCAGTGATGACATTGAGCACGATGCCTGTTTCGCGCTTCACCCGCTCGATGAATTCCTGGCCATTGGTGGCGCGGCGGCAGGCTTCTGTCGCGACCGAGCGGGCGAGGTGGACATTGCGGCGCTTGAGCTTTTCGGAACAGACGCGCAGCGCGCCGACGGCCCGGTCCATTGCCTCGTCCGATAGGCGGCCGGTCTGCGCCAGGCCTTCGCCCAGCCGCACTACGCGGCTGAAGGCATCGATGACGGTGAAATTATTGCCGGAAGGCCGCGCGATCAGCAGGCGGCAATTATTGGTGCCCAGATCGATCGCAGCATAGGAATTTCGCGGAAGCATTCCGCCGCGGGGGGCCGGACTGGGCTGAAACATGGCGGGCTTGGCGCGTGCGCTGCCGGGTTCGGGCGCATTGGCCCTTGCTTCCTGCTTGTCGCCGGAAGCGCGGGATTGCTTGCCTTCCGGTCCGGCGCTGCGGGATTTGCCCTGCCGCTTGCCCCGGCCCGATCGTCGCGCAGCGGCCCGCTGCCTGTCCGGCGGAGAGATATCCGCCATACTCGAATTCTTTCTTGTTCTTATGCCCGCCCTTCAAAGGGGGGTACCTGCCGTCCAAGCTAGCGCCATGCGGGGTAGGGAGCAAGCGGCGCGAAAGAACAGGGCAAGGTGGGGTTGACCAAGCGGGGAAGCAGCCGTAGAGGCCGCCCCGCACTGCCCCGTCGTCTAATGGTAAGACTACGGATTCTGATTCCGTCTATCGAGGTTCGAATCCTCGCGGGGCATCCAATCTTCTTCGCATTATCCAGTCCTTTCAGGGGTTTGGGATTTCGCGCTGGCTAACCTTTTGGAATGGTTAGCCATTACCTTGCTCATTGCGGCGTCTGCGCGGGCTGCGTGGGAATCGTCTCCGGCGTAGCGGCGGTACTCTTTCACGGTCTTGTGGCCGGTGATCGCCATGCCTTCTTCGTCGGTGCAGCCTGCTTCGCGGCAGCGCCTTGCGGCTGATTTTCTCAGGCCGTGGGGGGAGCAGTGGGGCAGGCCGGCTTCGACGCAGGCCTTCTTGATCATCTGGTAGAAGCTCTTCGGCGTGATCACGTCGCCGCGTCGCGACTCCAGCAGGTAGGTGTTTCCAAGCGGGCCGGCTTCCAGCGCCTGGCGGAGGGGCTCCACCACGGGCACGCTCACGGCGTTGCTCGTCTTGCTCTGCATCAGGTCAATACGATCGCCGGCGATGGCCTGGTGCGTCATGGTGCGGATGTCGCCGCTGCGCTGTGCGCCGTAGAGCAGCAAGGCGAAGGCGAGGCGTTCCCTGGTGCCCAGCGGCCAGCGCGCTTCGTATGCGGCCAGTTCTTCCTCGGTCCAGCGGTGGTAGCCTTCGCTGTTTGCCACCCTGGGCGGTTTGGTGTCCTTGATCGGATCGAAATTGTAGGGGACGATCTTTGCCCGCCGGGCGACGATGAACAGCTGAGTGAGCAGCTTGCGCAGGCGGATGGCGGCATGCGGTGTTTCGCGCATCGCGGTCATCAACCGGGAAATCCGGTGCGCATCGAAGCGCATCATCGGATCTTCGCCGAAGGCCGCGCGGAAACGTTCCAGCACGCCGCGATAGACCACCTGCGTTGCAGGGCGCAGATCGAGGAAGGCCGTGTCCGCGTAATAGCGGGCGATCACATCGGAGACGCTGCCCGGCCGGACGCGATCCACGCCCACACGCAAAGGCTCTGCCTCAAGGCAGGCGGCATATTCCCGCTCGAACTCCTTCGTGCCGTAGGGCGCCTTGAAATAGTGCGTGTCATAGCCCTTGCGGCGGAAACGCCAGCGGCGCTTGCCGTGGCGATCCTTGAAGCTGGTGACGTAAGGATAGGTTTTGCGCTTCATCGGCTGCCGTAGGCCTCGATACGGGTGTCCAGATCGTCCTCGGCCTCCACCACGTGGGCGAGGATGGGTGAGATGGTGAAAGTGAGGCCGCCGAGCGCATCCACGCGGCCACGGAAGGACACGCCTTCTTCTCGCGCTACCCGCGCCATGCGGCGCAGATCCCGTTCGGAGAGGAGCGCGCGCCTGCTCTTGCGCGGTAGCGCGGGGATGCTGGCGTGGGCGTTCAAAGCAATGCCTCCTGACAGCCGGCAGAGGCTCGTTCTTCCTGCAGCAGGCGGAGCGCGGCCCATTGATCCTCGTAAGCCGGATAGTCGGCATCGCGCTCAAGGCGGCGGCGGCAGGCGGGAATCCAGCGGTGGCGGGTGTCGTGCTGGCCGGGTTGCCAGATCACGAGGGAATAGGCGGTGGCGGAGCTGGCCTTGCGCGGCTCCAGCGTAATGGGATCCACGTTGAAGGGATCCGGGGCGCCGGAGCGGATCAGGCGGCCGCGCAGAAGCACTACGCGCTCGACGTAAGTCACAATGAAGGATGGCCGGATATGCGGCCGGAAAAGGGCCTCGTAGCGCTTGTCGCCCTCTGTGAAGGCTCCACGTACGAACATGACGACACCGCGCCGTGCGCGCTCGATCGCGCGGGCCACGAATTGTTCGGCCAGCAGGAAGGGCGGGTTCGTGAAGATCCAGTCCGGCATGGCGAAGGGCGGGCCATGCGAGAGAAAATCATGGATCTGGTGATCGGGGGCGTAGCGATAGATGTCGCTGGCGATCACGTGGGCAAAGTATTCCGCAAGCGCGCGGGCCATGAACAGCTCGCCGCAGGCGGGTTCCCAGCAGGTCTGGCCGGTCAGGTCCTCGCCCAGTTCCTCCGCGAGGAATTCGCAGGCAGCGCGCACGGCCCAAGGCTGGGTTGGGAAGTAATCCAGTTCGTCAGGTGCAGGGGCGCGGCGTTGCATGACCGCTGTGGATCGGTTTCCGTTCACGCAGCACTCCGCTGCATGAAGTCCCGCACTTTCTTCTCGATGTCGGCGCGGGGGTTGAGGCCGTTGCGGAGGCGGAAGATCAGGCTTTCGTTGACGCCGGCCCTTGCGCAGATGGCGCGCAGGCCGGTGCGGTGGGTATGGCGGTAGCGTTCCATATCATCGAGCAGTAACTCGCCCCGAGTGCGTGTCTGCACCAATCGGAAGCGGGCGCCATGGTTGGGGCCGGGCCAGCTGGCGTTGCGGGTGAGCATCGGGCGGTCCTCAGGGTTGGGGGCGCAGCCGGTGGGGCTGCGGGATGGGGATGTGGAAGAGCGGGGCGCCGTTTGGGGCCTGGGGGATGGCCACGGGCACCAGCAGTTCGATCGCGCGGGGGCGGCGGAAGAGGCGGCGGAGGGCGCCCTGGCGTTCCAGCGTGCGCAGGACGCGCCAGACGCCGGTTTTGTTCATGGTGCCGACGCCGCGCGCAATCTCGCGCAGGGTGGGCGAAATGCCATCGTGGGCGAGCTGATAGCCGCGGATGTAGCGCAGCACGCTGAGCTGGCGGCGGGAGGCGCGGTAGGGGCGCATCAGGGGAACTCCGGCGGGGTGGACAGCAGGGCGAAGGCGCAGCCCATCAGGGCGGCGAGGATCAGGGCCGAGGCCATGAAGGCGACATCGCGCAGGCTCATGGCAGCAGGCCTTCCGCGCGCAGCAGCAGGCCGAGGGCGAGGTTCTTGAAGAACACCGGCGCGGCGAAGGCGGCGACCAGGCCGCAAGTGCCGAGGATGGCGAGCTGGGCGCGCAGGGCCCATTTCTCCACCCGGCGATTGAGCATGGCTAGGCGCTGATCCTGCACGGCCCAATCGACGCCGATGAATTCGGGCGGGCGCGGGTTCACGCCGCCCGCCGCGCCAAAGGGATGCCGGTGATCCCGGAGAGGCGCAGAGCCTCGTCACAATCGTCGCACAGCAGGCCGTGGCCGGGATGGACGGCCCAGCCCGGTGGAGTGCCGCCGCCATGGTGCGCGCGGGCGCAGCGGGCGTATTCATGCACGATGGCGGTGGGAAGGGGCGCACGGCGGGCGGGGGAGGCGCGGCGGGCCATCAGTCCAGCCCCAGCGCGCTGCGATAGGTTTCAAGGACGAGGTCCATCGCGCGGCGATCGTCAGGCCGCAATTTCCGCAGCTTCACGATCTGGCGCATGATCTTGGGATCGAAGCCCACGGCCTTCGCTTCGGCATAGACGTCGCGGATATCGTCGGAGATACCCTTCTTCTCTTCCTCAAGGCGCTCCACGCGCTCGATCAGCAGGCGCAGGCGATCATCGGTGGCTTCGGCCATGTTACTCTCCGGTGCAGGGTGTGAGGGGGTCTGACGGGGCGAGCGGCTCGCCGTGGTCAGGGAACATGCAGAGCTGGTTGGGATCGTGTTCCGGCACCGGCACAGGGGCGGGGCCCGCGCTGGGCGGCGCGAAGACCTTGCGCTGCAGGTCAGCCGGGGCGAGCGGCAGATCGAGCGCATGGGTGATGCCGGAAGGGCTGATCACGTATTCGAAGGACAGCTGCATCCGCCACGACATGGCGCAATCGATGTTGCTGCAGCGGCACCACATGGTCTTGACCAGCGGGGTCACCCGCTCGCTGCCATGGATAGTGGCATCGGCATTGCAGACGGGGCAGATCACCGTGCCGCGCTTGATCTTGGCGCGCCCATGGCGGCCTTCTGCGTGGCGCGAGGGCAGGACGCCTTCGCCGCTCATCAGCGATCCCTCCCGGCGCGGGCGGTGGCGCGGGCAGCAAGGGCAGCCTCGATCTCTGCAGCGATCTCCACCAGCCTGCGCGCACCCGGCAGGCGCTGGGCGGCCTCGCAGGGGTCCACGTCCAGATCATCGGCCAGATCTTCGGCAATGCCGGAAATCAGATTGCCTGCCTCGCTGGAGAGGTTGGCAATGTGGCGGTTCCATTCACCTTCGCCGGGGAAGGCGCGGGGCAGCGGCACGAGGACAAAGCCCTGCCGCCGTGCGAGGTGGCGCGTCATCACCGGGTGGCCGGGCTTGCCATGAGTGACAGCCTCCAGCGCCTCGATCACGCGGGCGGGCATCGAATCCCGGTCTGACTTGGAATAATAGCGGTGCAGCTGGCTGGTGGAGAGGCCGGTTTCCTCGGCGCAGGCTTCCAGCCCGCCGGCATCTTCGATCAACTGGCGTGCGCGTTCGGCCTGCCGCTGTTCCTGGGCGGGGAGGTTCATGCGTGGGTTCCGTTCCGGGGGTGGGGGGAAGTCAGGCGGAAAGCTCCCGCTGACCGGCCAATTGCGGCGCGATAGGTGAAAGGCGGGCGAGCGACGGAAGGGGCACAGGGGGCTAAACCCCCTCCGCCGCCCGCCCTGAGGTGAGCCGGGACTGCATTTGAGGGAGAAGGCCCGGCTCGGGTCACCTGGTGAAAGAAATTCATGCCGATGCCCCCGCGCGGCGATCAGTGCCGGTCCAGCGGGCATCGGGGGCAGGAGGGTATCCGCGTGGGTAGATGTCAGGCCGCAGATCGTGGCGGGAGACGCCGTAAAGGGCTTCTGCCGTGAGGACGTATTCGGCAGGCAGGCGCTTGGAGGATTGCAGCCATTTCCACACCGCCGTCTGCGAGACGCTGAGCGCGCGGGCGAGGGCGCTTTGCGAGCCGGCCTTCTCGACCAGAGCTTCGAGCGCTTCGAACGGTGTGAACCGGGCTGACATCTCAGTGGGCCGCATTCCGACCGGACAGGTTTTCGATGGAGTCGGCCCGAAGCCACACGCAGGCAGTGTCATAGCCTTCTGCATGGCCAGGCATGCGATCCCGCGATCCCGGCCCGCCCGGCGCGAGACGCCACACGATGGAGCTGAAGGTGGGCCACAGTTCTATCGCGCGATCGGCGAAGCCCAGCAGCCAGTAGGCGCGATAGCTCAGCCCTGCAGTCAAGCCGGAGGGCGGGTCGAAATATTCGGACTCAGTGGCGATGGCGGTCAGGAGTTTCATGCGCGGCTTCCTCTTGGTTGGAGGGCTATATCAATAGGCATAGCTAAAACTAATGATTTAGCCATGTCAATGCCTAAAGTTGGGTGGCGCGCTAAAACCAATGATGTAGCGTCGGTGGCTGATGTTTCGTGGTGATCGCCTAGAAGAGCTGCTGATCGCGCTTGGATTGTCACAATCCGAGCTGGCGCGACGCGTTGGCGTCTCGCAAACGGTGATCTACAAGCTCGTCAGCGGACAATCGCAGGGATCAAAGTATATCCACCGGATCGCCAGCGAGCTGGGAACATCGGCGGAATATTTGATGGGCGAAACCGACGATTCCGCGCCGCATGGAGGCGTGCCGACGCCGCCCAGCGCGACCAACAAGGCTGCAGTCAAAGGGGTTGGCGAGGCCGCCGATCTGGTCGAATTGCACGAGTTCGACGTGTCGTTCGGACTTGGCGCGTCATTCATTCATGACGTGCCGGTTACCGGCAAGAAGCGGGTCTTCTCGCGCGCATGGGTGCGCCAGTTCACCGAATCCCCGATGGAGCATTTGTTCTTCGCCACCGGCACCGGGGATTCGATGATGCCCACCATCCTCGATTCCGACGTGGTGCTGATCGACAGTTTCGACCGCACTCCGCGCTTTGCCGACAAGATCTGGGCGATCGAGATCGGCGGGCTGGGATCGATCAAGCGCCTGCGGCCGACCAAGGACGGCTCCGGAATGATCCTGATTTCATCGAACCCCGATGTGCCCGATGACGTGGCCTACGACGGCGAGATGCAGATCATCGGCCGGGTGGCGGGGATATTTCGGAAGACTTAGTGCCTGAGCCGTTGGGCCGGCCAGAGCATCGGGGGGATCATGGCTGAATCAATATCGTTCCGGGTGAAATCCTGGTCGGAACCCGGACAGTTGCATGTCGTGACAGTGGGCGACGAATGCAGCTGCGATTGCACCGGCTTCGCGCTTCACAAATTCTGCCGCCACCTTGATGCCGTGCTGGTGCATGGCGAGCGTTTCATGGTGCCGGAGGAAGATCGGCCTGCAGCGGAAGCGGCGATGAAACTGGCGGGAGGAAGCCTGTCGGCGCCCGAAGGATGGCAGGCCAGCTGGCGCCGGGATTATGCCTGGCGGGGGCTGCATCGGTCACGCCCCTCCATCAATCCCCGAACCAGCGGCAAGCCGTTGGTGTGCTTCACAGGGCGCCTGCTTGACCAGAATGGGCAGCATCGGCAACGCGACGATTGGGAAGCCGAAGCGCAGGCCAATGGCTGGGATACGACAGACGATCCCAGCCCATTCACGGATGTGCTGGTCGCCGCCGATCCGATGGGCAGCAGCTCGAAAATCAAGAAGGCGCGGGCCAGCAATACCGTGATCGTTTCGGCCGGTGAGTGGTCGGAGATCATGACGGATGGGGTTTTGCCGGTCTGCTGAGCATGGGGTGAGGAAGGTATAGCAAAGCCAAGGGGGGGCTTAATGGGGGTGATGTTCGAGGATCTGCGCGTAACGCCGCATATGTCGGCGGGGCGTCGAAATCGCTGCTTTTGCGGGACAAAATGGCTCAGACGCCGCGTGCACCACAGAATTGGACAATTCGCGTGCTAATACTTCACTGGAACTCGGGCCCTTCAAAGGGTTTTAGCGACTTGTACCCGTCTAGCTGGCTTCGAAGTGACGGGAGTTACCCTCGCCGAGAACACAACGTCCGGGGTCCAAGGGGCGGTCTCTATCCTGCTCGATGCACTGTTCAGATTCAAGGCGCGATAGTCGAGTTCGATTATGGGGGCGAGCATGCCCGCTTTAACGAAGAGCACCACTTCATTGGCGTTCTTCGTATCCATTTCGCAGACCCTGGCCGAAGCAAGGTGATTAAGGTCCTTTGGCGCGATGAGGGAACTGACGAGTTCAGGGTAGAAGATGTCGACGCCTTTGAGGTCGACGTTCCGCTGGAGGCACTCTACGAATTTGATCCAGTTGATCTGAAGGATGGCCGACGCAGGATCCAGCAAATGGTTGTCCTTCGGAGGGGGCAACCCAAGTTCCGGAGCGCATTGATGGTCGCATACGAGGGTCGCTGCGCAATCTCCGGGTGTGATGTCCGGGAAGTGCTCGAAGCGGCCCATATCATGCCATATCTCGGAGAAGAGACGAACGACGTTAGAAATGGCCTGCTCCTGCGAGCCGACCTCCACACTCTGTTCGACCTCGGACTTCTGAAGATTGGACCTGACTATAAAATCTCAGCCGAAGCTCACATCGTGGAGGAATTCAATCTGCCAGCTGAATTGAAGCATCTGCCGGCAGAGGAGCAATTTCGCCCGTCGACAAAGGCACTGGCGCTGAAATGGGAATAAGGCCAGCTCACAAAGTCAGATGCACAAATCACTGCGCGTGACTGGCAATGCGGTAATGAACATACCCTTCAATTAGCGTCCCGCAGAACTTTCTGGCCCAATCGATCTCGTCTTGAGTTGCTTTTCGCAAATTGTCGCGTTTGCCTCTGTGCCTGCCTTCCAGAAGCGGGTCTTCATTTGCCATGCGGCCGAACTTGGACCAATCCGCGCTGCTTATAGTGAGTGCGGCTTTGGCCTGGGCGTCACTCCCAAATTCGGAGGCCAGCGCGTCGCGAACTTCGTAGAGGTGAATTAGAAAATTGTCGGGATCTCGAAGTGCGTTCTCGATGCTGTCGAGCATGCGCTTCAGCACCCTGTCGGTTTCGTAAAGGCAAGCGATTGCAGCGCGAAATTTCGCGCGGTCAGCCAATCGTTCAGCACGGGTGTCCTGAATGATGTTGCCGGCTGCATCTCGCGAAATCATGTCAGGTGAAGTGCTGAAGAAGCGTATGACTACCGTTTCAGGAAAGGCACATGCGTCAGTACGACCGTCCGGGTGCCTCCGATAGAAACCGGCATGGTTGAGGGTGAATGGCTTCAGGGATTTGACCAACTGAGCGCGGAACTGGGATCGCAGGAAGGCGTCTGCCCGGTCACGGAATTCCCTGCCTTCAGTGTAGAACCGTCCATCGAATTCACCGCTGGCGTTTCCATTGGAAAGTTCAATAGAACCGCCGCTGAAAGAGACAGTGATTGGGACCTCGAAATATTCTTTCGGGGTGTAGGTCCATTCCAGAATTGTGCGGGTTTCGTCTGTCATGAGGCAGACATAGGTACACCGGGAATGGAAGTTAAGGATGAGCGCGCGAACTGCTAGGGTATAGTCCTGATGGCAGCCTGTGCTGCAATGTGGAAATACGTAATTTCACATCTGGCCTTGTGTTGGGCCACACAATGCCGGCGCTGAACCGCACAGGGGGCTGGGCGGATCTGGGCCCGTTACAAGGGGGATTTCATGACTGGTGAAGCTGCGCAGCCGAAGAAGAAAATGGGCTGCCTCAAGATCGGCCTGATCATCGTTGGCGCGTTCATTCTGCTGGGCATTGTCGGCAGCATGGTGGGCGGCGATGGCAGCAGCACTTCGGGCGGAAGTTCGAGCGGCGATAGCGCTGCCCCCGCCAACGCCGAACCGCCAACGGAAGTGACCGCGCAGGAACTGTTCAAAGCATATGAGGCGAACGAAGCCGCAGCGCAGCAGCAATATGGCGACCGGCCGCTGCTTGTTTCCGGAACCATCGAGCGCATCGATCTGGACTTCATGGACAAGCCGGTTGTGGTGCTGCGCACGTCGAACGAATTCCAGAGCGCGCAGGCCTCGCTGACCGAAGACAGCCAGCCGAAGGCCGCTTCGCTCTCAAAGGGCCAGCACGTGAAGTTGCTGTGCCAGGACGTGTCGGAAGTCGTCGGTTCTCCGATGCTCGCCGACTGCGACATCCAGTAAACTAGGGCGGCGGGCGGCCCTCTGACCTTCTCGACCAGTGTGGAGGATGGGGAGGTGCTGCTCGCTCGTTAGATGGTGGCAGTGATAACGTGGCTGAAGCGATGGGGGCGACAGCATTGTGGACATGATTGGCTATCCGTTGCCGAAGGAACTGACCCAAGGCACGATCTTCACTTGTGCGGCGTCTGAGGACTATGGCGACACCGCTCCGCGGGGAATAGTGATCACCGCGCGCTGCGATTTGGCACACGGCAAAGCTTCCGTAATTAGTTATGTACCGCTGATTAACTTCCGTGCGTGGCTGTTTCGGGATGGGCTGAGGTTGCTGGCTTCGCGTGCCCTTGCCGCTAGCCGGGGAGCGATGAAGTCCGCGTTGCGCGATGCTGGGCTGGTTGACTCTTTGCTCGACACGCTCTCCCCGGCAACCGTGCGCGAGCACTTGGGCAAGCTGACCGATAAAGCACAGCAAAGCGCTGCCAAGCGCTTCGCCGACGCTGAGGCAAAGAAGCAGGCTGCAGAGGCAGCTCTCGGAGCTGCGCCAGGGGCGAAGACTGCAGCTGACTTATTCGACGCGCAGCCAAAGGAATATCAGCGGATAATAGAAGAACTTCTGTCGAATGGCATCTCGGATTATCACTTTATCGAGAGTTCCGAACCGGGCGAAGCTTGCGAAGGCTATGTGGCTCTCCTGCGCGAAATACGATATCTCCCTGCAGCATTGGCCGCTGAGTTAAGAGAAGGCATCGACTTTCAACGCTTCGAGCAGATTTGCTGCGATCAGCCGAGATTTGCCGACAAGTTAATAGTAGCCGATGAGGAGCAATACGCGATGCCGGTGGGCATGTTACAATCGCCTTTCATCGAGCTTTTTATGCAGCGCTTTACGGGCCTGTATGCGAGGATCGGCGTCTCCGATTACTCGCCTGACCGATTGAAGGCACTGCGAGCAATCGTCCCCTTTAATTTGGAAGAGGCCGTATGACGTTCCTTGCGATCAGGCGCGACGCTGCTGAGGACATAATTGCGGAACGCGTCCTCCAATCTAACGATTTTTCGGAAGCCAGCCGTCTCGCGCTCCAGCTAAGATCGGGTTCGATAGACGATGTTGGACCGAGAATTTCCACATCGAAGACGAAGCATGGGGTAATTGCTTACGGGAGAAACGTTGCGGAGCAGCGCTACGTGGTCTTCGACCTTGACCAGAGTCGCATCTTTTCCGACGCTACCAATGACCAAGCCATTCTTTATCTTCAACGTGTTCTCCGGTTTGCCATCAAGTTCTGGGACAAGGGCGTTCTGACTCCGGCGGAGAAAGTCTTGAGCGCCACGACAGCGGCAGTGTTCCCCTATCCGCTAAGCCAGAAGACGGGGGTGCGGATCGCGCTGGACTTGAACCCGGACGTAGAAAGGCTGGCTAAACGAAACAGGTCCGGCCGCTACCTGCTGGCCTACAAGATCGGAACCGATCAGGGGGACGGACCGCAGGAGACTGCGAGCGTCGCAACTTTTCGCAAGTTCCTGGATGATCTCGACGGGCTCGGCACGAAGCTCGAGGCGTCGCCCGGACTCGCGGCACCTGCGTGGGAGACGAATTTCTCAAGCACCACGTTAGGGCAACTTTCAGCTAAGGTTGACATCCATCAGGGATACGAGACTTGGCTAAGGCTGCTAACCGAGGATCAGAAGAGGTTTATTCTCGCACCGTTGCTGCATCCAGTTCGGATCGATGGTCCTGCCGGAACCGGCAAGACGGCATCATTGGCTCTCGCCGCGATCCATTCAATGCGTCAAGCCGCAAGCGAGGGCCGAGAATATCAAGCAGTATTCATAACACATAGTGAAGCGAGTAGGCGCAGCATTTCAACCGTTCTTAAGGCGATGGGCGGTGAAGAGTTCATGCCGGAACAGCCGTCGATCCGTCGCTTGCGTGTTGAGACGCTCCAGAGTTATTGCAGCGGTCTGCTTCGACAGGAAATCTCCGAAACGGAATTCGTCGATACCGACGCATACGATGCCAAGCAATTGCAGTTAATGTACGTTGACGAGGCGCTTCGACAAGTGGGCAACGAGTTTGCCTCCTACGCTGCGTTTATGTCGCCTGACTTCAAGGCTTACATGGAGAACGAGGAGGACGAATTCAAAGTCCCGCTCATTCAACATGAAATTTCTGTCGTCATTAAGGGGAGGGCTAAGGAGAATCTCGACACTTATAAGAGAATCTCTCCCATTCCCTCGGCGCTTCCTGTGAGTAGTGAAGGCGACAAGGCGTTCGTATGGCGGATTTATGAGCGCTACCGAGAACAGCTCGTTGCTGGTGGACAGTTCGACACAGACGACGTCGTTCTCTCTGCACTTAGCCAGCTCTCTACGCCGATCTGGAGGCGTCGGCGTGCGCGCGATGGCTTCGATGCCATTTTCGTTGATGAAACTCACCTCTTTAACATGAATGAGCTTTCAATATTTCATCATCTAACCAGATCGGAGAATTCATTTCCGATCGCCTTCGCAGTGGACCGTTCTCAAGCCATCGGTGACAGAGGTTGGGCGGACGACATAGACGTGGCCTCGCTCATGCCTTCGTCGGAAGAGCGTTCGTCGAGTACCACAATAAACGTCAAGGGCATCTTCCGATGCTCACCAGACATTGTGAACCTCGCTTTCAGTATAACTTCCGCCGGTGCGAGCCTCTTCACGAACTTTCAGGATCCGATGAAGCTCGCCCACAGCAACATGACTTTCGAGGAAGAGAAGAAGGCTAAACGTCCTTATTATGCCGACTATTCGACCGACGCCGCTATGGTAGATGCAGCCCTAATAGTGGCGGAGGAAATGCGCGTATCGATGGGTGCGACCAAAGGGGACATTGCGATCGTCGTATTTGATGAACATCTGTTCCACGAACTCGAGAAGCGGTCGATCGAGGAGAACCGGCCGGTGGAGATTCTCAAGCATCGCGGCGATCCAGAAGTAGTGAGGCGAGCGAAGAGCGCCGGGCGCTTTGTTCTGTCGCTCCCTGACTATGTAGGCGGTCTGGAATTCGACGGTGTGGTTCTTGTGGGCGTGGACGAGGGCAGGGTGCCGCCCTCGCCAAGTAGTCAGCATTCTCAAAGCAAAGCATATCTGTCGTTCGCAGCTCACAATAAGTTGTATGTTGCCGTCACACGGGCAAGGTATCAGGTCGCGATCCTCGGCGTACGAGCCAGAGGACCGAGCGGCATTCTCAAAAGTGCGCTGGATGCAGGGGCGCTCGAGAAGCTTAACAGCTAGATGACGTGGCCTCAGGCATGGCGAGCTGTGACTTTCAATTTGCCATGCGCCTGACGGATCGGAATTTGAAACCCGTCGACCGCTTGTGGTGGATCGTGAATAGAAGTCCTGGTTCCAGTATCGTGTCTTTCAGTGCCGCCCGGAAATCTCGTTCAACGCTGCCTCGGCCAGGAACGCGCTGCGCGTCAGGTGCCGGGCAGCGGCGGCGGAATCGATCGCGTCGAGCGTGCCCTGATCCAGCGAGATATTGGCGCGCACCATGCGGAACTTGCTGCGGACATAGGGCACGGCCAGGACGAAAGCCCCTTCCGCCAGCTCGGCAGCAGCTTCGGCCTTGATGGCTTCAAGGCTGCGCGGTTCGGGCATGACGTCCTGATCTTCCATCCAGAGTTCCACCGCTTCGACCGCGTTGGGCAGGACATCGGCCATATCGTCCGCCGCTGAAAAGCAGCCGGGAAGGTCGGGGAACTGGACGCCGAAGGCGCTGTCCGGATCCTTGTGAATGATGGCGTAAAAATACTTCATGGGTCTCATCTCTCGTACTGCTCGGAAGTTCGCCGGGTGAGCACGTCCGGCTAGGTGGGCTGGCCCTTAGAGCCAGCCCACCATCTTCGCTATTGATCGGGCCGTCCCCAGCGGGAGGTCTTTCTTTGGGTGGGGGACAATCACCGTGACGCTGCCCTTGCGGAACTTGTGGTGCGATCCCTTGATCGACACCAGCTCGAAACCCTCATCCTTGAGGCGGCTCACGATCTTTTTGCTGTCCCGTTCCATGCGCAAATAAATACGCATTTCTGGGCGGACGGTCAAGAAGAAATGCGCAAATATTTACACCCTTTTAGATGGGCGCGCAGGAAGGGCTGTCCGCGGTTGAACCAATGGTTCACCATTATGAACGGGTGTGCATGCGCAACACTTCTCTTCGGCATCCTGATAAAGGAACAGGGACCGAATTTAGTGATTCGAAGAGGATCCCCAATGGCAATGTCGAAGTCAGACAGAGACTATATAATGCTGTCATTCGCGCTAACAGAAGGCCGAAGAGCACTCGATAACCTTGCCGAAGTGGAACGCCTAGCGGCCCTTAGGGTGGAGACCCAGCCCGGTGTAGAGGTTCGCGAGAACAGAAGGGTCTTCGATCAAATCCGTCTAGGTCTACAGGTGGCTGCGAACGTTTCACGGTTGTTCTGGCCCCCACGAAATATCGCACGAGGTGCTCACTTGCGATCACTCACAGGATTGCCAGAAACTCATGGCTTAAGCGATCGTTCATTGCGAAATCACATCGAGCATCTCGATGAACGGTTAGACGCGTGGACGGCAACCTCGCCACGTCCGTTCTTGACGATGGAGCTTGTTCTTCACGACGATGATGCGGAACCAGAGGCAATGAGAGCCGAAGTTGTTGATGCCACTGCCATCGTATACGATGCACAAAGCCGGTTGGTTCATCTCTTCGGCGACACCTTTTCACTTCCAAGCCTGCGCAGAGACCTCGAGGATGTCATGGAGAAAACCAGTCAAGCACTGATGACCAAAGTCAGGGCGTGGAAGTGATCATTTTTCATGGAATGAATGCAAAGGTGTTGCTTTCGTTTCGGCTGCTTGGGCACTCGAGGTCCTAGACCACACTCTCCAGCTTGACCGAACTCGCCAGCCCGCCGCCCTTATCAAGCGAGTGGCTGGCCTCGCTGATCAACCACTTCACGGCATCAATTTCGCTGTCCCAGCCATCCAGCGTCACGGGCTGGTTGGGCTCAAGGCCGGGATCGCCCAGCGCCATCTGGTAAGAGAACTGATATTCGCCGCGTGCGGCCTTGCGGGCTTGGGCGGCGGCGGCCTGTTTCGCTTCGGCCTCGCTGGCGAAGCTGCGCTTGATGCGCTTGGCGTTCTTGCCGCCGCCTACCTTCACCGTCTTGCCCTTGGCCCCGCGCTTGTCGTGCCAGCGCGCTTCGGCGCCGTCGTGCTGCTCGCGGTCGGGAATTGTGAAGCTCCAGCGGCTGTTGTTCTGGCGGATCAGCGTGGCGCCCGTGAAGACCTGGCCGGAGGCATTGGCGCTGGCGCCGATGGGCAGGAAGATCAGCGTGCCGTCCTTCACCGTGGCCACGGCATCGTAACGCGCGCCCAGATCGCGCACGAAGGCGGCATCGCTCTTGGCGGCCTGCTCGATTGAGGGCAGGGCAATGCCCGCCAGATCGGCATGGATGCTGGCCTTGAGGCCATTGGCCCCGGCGATATCCTGCAGCACGGCGCCCAGGGTGGTGTCTTTCCAGCCCTTGTCCTTGCGCTTGCGATAATCCCCGGTCAGGTCGGCCGAGCGGGCCTTGATGCGCAATGTATCGGGCGGGCCGCTTTTCTCCACCTCGTCCACCATGAAGCGGCCCTTGTCGATCAGGCCCAGCTTCACCCCTTCGCCTTCCAGCCAGCCCAGCGAAAGGCTGGCATAGACGCCGCGCTTGATGGGCTTCAGGGCGCCGTCATGGTTGGAAAGCTCGATCTCCAACTCGTCCGCCGCTTCGCCCAGCTTTTCGGTGAGGGAGAGGCGAATCAGGCGGGGGACGATTTCCTTCGCATAGTCGATCCCGTCCACCACCAGCGAGAAGCCGGCGCGGCGGGCGCTCATGGCTGATACCTCAGCAGATCCACCGCGAAGTCATAGCGGCGGGCGCGGCCGCCCATGATGATGTTCTGTTCGCGGTGATCCACTGCCACGATCACGAACTGGCCCAGCACGTCGCCTTCGCCCAGGGTGACATCCTGCACCTGGCCACTGTCGGCCATTTCGCGCAGGCGGGCGATGTCGGAATATTTGCCCGCCACTTCGGGCACCAGCACGCCGTTGAGCGTGATCTTGTCCTCGCCCGGCCCGGTGAATTGCAGCGCATCGCGCGCGCCGAAGCGGGGCGCGGCGGCCCAGTTCCAGCTCATGCGCCGTTCCAGCTCCTGATAGGAGAGGCCATCGGTGGCGAAGATGAACATGCCGATGGAGAGGAGGCGGTCGCTACTCATCGTAATAGGCTCTTCACCTTCTTCTCGGTATCGTCGCCGGGCTTCCAGTTGCCGAAGTCCAGTTCCTGATGGCGGCCGCGCATCACCAGTTCGACAGAGGAGACGGCGCCGGTGTCTTCCGCCTGGAAAGCGCCCAGCGCGCGGATCAGCACGCCATCGATCTGGGTAATGCCCAGCTTTGGCGACGATGTCGGCGTGCTGGACGGCCAGAGCCTGTGGGGCTTCTTCGAAGGGGCATGGATCTGCGGGCAATGGTACGAACCGCCGGTGCCGTTCCACGGGCTGGCGAAAAGCTATCGCATGAGCCCGCACCACCAGAGTGCGATCAAGCTGAAGGTGAACCTGCTGAAAAAGCACTTCGTCCCTTCGCGCTGGATGGATGCGGCCACGCATGAGCGGGCGGTGCTGGACTATCTCCAGATGGGCAATCTGTTCCTGCAGGAGATCCGCAATCTGGCCAAGCGGCCGCTGCGTTATGAGGTCAGCCCGGCGCTGCACACGCGGGTGGGAGTGGAGCAGGGCCGCTATTTCTGGGTGAAGCCCGACACGATGGGCCTTGGCAGTGTGAGCGGCGATTACGAATTTCCGGCCAATAGCGTGATCCACCTGCGCGAGCCGGATGTCGCGCAGGAAATCTACGGCCTGCCCGAATGGCTGAGCGCCCTGCAGTCAGGCCTGCTCAATGAGAGCGCCACATTGTTCAGGAGGCGCTACTACAAAAATGGCGGCCATGCCGGTTACATCTTCCTCAATGCGGAATCCGTGATCAGCGACGACGATTGGGAGAAGATCAAGGCACAGATGCGCGCGGCATCGGGCCGGGGGAACTTCAAGAACCTGTTCATCCACATGCCGGGCGGGAAGACCGACAACATCAAGGTGGTGCCCCTGGCCGAAGTGGCGGCCAAGGACGAGTTCATGGGCATCAAGAATGTGAGCCGCGACGATATGCTGGCCGCCCATCGCGTGCCGCCCCAGCTGATCGGCGTGATCCCGCAGAACAATGGCGGCTTTGGCGATGTGCGCAGCGCGGTGGATGTGTTCTTCGCCAACGAGATCGAGCCGATCATGCGCGCGATGGAGCAGGTGAACGAGATCAGCGGCCTGCCGGTGGTGCAATATCGCGAATATCAGCCGATGGGTGCGGCGGCCAATATCTGAGGTTCGACCGCTGGGAGCGCGCAGTCACCGATACTTGACGGAGTCAATCAGCCAATTGCGCTTCCAGTCGCTTGCCGATCAGGTGAAACAAGATCTGTGCAATCGTCATTATTGCGGCGTAGTGCCGCTAGAACTGCGATTATCCTCTGGGGACACCGGGGTGACAAACCAAGGAAGTCGAGGAAAGCCAAGCCTGGCCCGATGTTCCCTGATCCGCTTGGCATAATAGGCGACCAGATCGAAATAGGTGACCTTGTCATCGCTGGAGCGCGCATGGTTCGCATTCATGAGTGCCCGCTGGTGGTTCGATAGAAGTTCGTTGAGGTCCATGATCGGGCTCCCTCGTCGTAAAAACTGGGATGCCATGGTGGCGTCAAATGGGGGGCTTTCGCCCCCCACCCACCTAGGCGGTGACGCGATGAAGACTCACCGCGCAGGTGTTTCCGCCGGCATCCTTGCCTTCCTCGAAAGAGTAACGCTCGGCCTCCTTGGGCAGATCATCCTTGTACGGGAGGGCGCTCTGCTCGAAACGGAGGACTGTGCCTTCCTTTTCCGAGGTGATCTTGCCGCGTCCGCGATCGCTGTCATACGACTTGATTGTGCCAAAGCTGGTCATTGGAGTTTCCTTCTTCAGGCGGGCAATCACCATTGACTGCGTCCGCAGCTAGGAGACGCAACAGAGGGAAGAAGGTGCGGCTTAGCGCCTTGGACCGTCGATCTCGACTGGTAGCAGTACGAAGATGGGGTTTATTGCGTAAAATAACAAGAGTGCGACGCATATTTGTTTGAATTTTACGGATTTAAATAAGCCATTATTAAATATGGGAAATCAATGATCGCCTAATTTATAAGGTACTTTTGAAGGCGTAATCTCAATTCATCGGCGCCATCTTCGGTTTTGCAGAATGCACGCGTCCCGCCAAAGGGAAGTGGTTTGAGGGAATAGATGCCAATGCCCTCTGCAAGGCACAGTGAAGCAACCTTGTCCTCAGGCATGTCCAGATTGACTGATCTGCTCATGACTTGTTGCCTCGCGCCTGCATACGGTGCGCCTGGGCGACGGCGTCTGCTAGATTCGTGTAGTGATAATCGCCAACGGAATATTGCTCGACCAGCGTGACCTTGATGCCGAGCGCGTCCATTTCGGCAAAATCGCGGTTCATCGTGCGATAGTGAAGGGACGCAGTTTCCTTTGCATCTTCCAGTACAGGCAAGTTGTTGACGTTCGCGGGATATTCTTTTGTCACGGCTGCTCTCCGACCGTAAGCGGGAGCACATGGTCTCTCAGCCGCGAGTGCTTACATAAAATCCCGATCGCGATACATTGGATGTGGTGCCCTCAACCCGATTTACAATGATGGCGGCGAGAATGACAAAGGCCGCCCAGTCAGGGGCGGCCTTCGTACATCTGATTGCGCCGAAATCAGTTCGGGCTGGAGTTCTTGTCAGCATCCTGCTTTCGATCGCCGTCCTGCTTCTGCTCCTGCTGGCGATCTCGCTCGCCCTGCTTGGGTTCGTTGGGTTGCGCGTTCCTGTCGCCTGACTGGCCCTGCTGTTGGGGCTGGCCCTTGTGCTCGCGCTTGTCGTTCTGCTGGTTCTTGATGTCGTTCATGTCGAACAACCTTTCATGATGCCCGGAATTGGGCGGGGTAGTTTCGGTTATGGGCTGTGGCTCCGGATGGCATTTTTGATGATCTGCATGAAATGCTCTGCGTATTGCGCGGTGGACGTGAAATCCTGCTCGCAGCTGCCCAGATCGTGACCTTCCCCAAACGATTTATTCAAACGGTCGAGGATGTGCGGCTGCTCATCCGCTATGTGCTCAATGAGAGCCTGCAGAATGCGTTCATGTGCCAGAACCCGGCGTTCCAGTTCGGTGTTTTCGATGGGCATCTTAAATCCTCCCTGGCCCGAAATCGCCGCGCCGCGAACGGACACGGCTGACGCTTCCGCCTTCGTTTTCCCAGCTTGCGACTGGGAAGAGGCGCGGTGAAGTTGCCCCATTCATTTCCACAGCAGCGGCAGGCGAGCCGGCCACTTGCGGCGTTGGACGAGGGCGGGGGGGCGATTGACCTTGCAGCACCTGCGCAAGATTTTCCCATGCAGTTGCCGAAGCCAGATGCTTGCGCCGCTCGTTTTCCAACATGGGCCCCTCAGCGGCAGTACGCGCAAATTGTGCGCGGTCGCGGCAATTTTGGGGAGTATCGGTCATGACAAGCAAGCTCCACCGGATGCGGGAGCACGCTCATGTCTCTCAGCCGCCTTGGGCATCGGGTCGATCTGACGGTTAATCCTATATGGGGTGTCGTAAAGCTCAAACAAGGGCACAATGGTGGCGAGTAAAAATTTCTGCCTAAAGCCTCACTGCAATGAGGAATCATCTAAAGCGCAACTTTTAGAAATACGGAGGCGGTCAGTAGGCTTGTCTCAAATTCATAGCCGATTCTTTATCGTCTGCGGAAATGGCGGCCTGCTGTCGTTCCTTGGGTGCCGCGCCTTCAGCAAGGGCATTGCGCGCGAGCAATTGCGCAAAAATGAAACATAAAGGGAACAAATTGCTTGACCCGAATCGCGCTTCAGGCGGATTTGGGCGGGATGGTCCGCCGTTCGACTCCCAGAGCTATCCTAGACGATCGCGCCTTCCCGGTGCGGGTGCTGATTGCGGATATTGATCGTGCTGGCGGGCCGGGGCTGCGCATCACGCAGGCCCAGGCTTGGGCGGCGGAGCATATCGGGCGCGGGAATTTTGCCTGCCACGGGCAGTCCAGGATCGGCGTGATCGGGTTCGGCTTCTATTTCCGCACCGCTGAGGATGCGGTGCGTTTTCTGGATGCGCATCCGCACCTGGAGCTGGCCGATACCACCGACAGGGTTCAGCATCTCATGCAGGAGAGAAACCCGACGAGGCGCTACGCAGATGTGAGCACACATTCCATGCCGTGGTCAGGCGTAAGTGAGCCCAAGCCCTAATCGAACAAGATCCGGGCGCAGCGGGCGAGTGCGATCCCGATAAGCACCATAAGTGCTGCAAACTCCAAGGCGAGGCGGTTGGCCCAGATCCGGCGGCCGAGATTGCGCAATATCTCCAGTGCTGGAGGCGGGCCGGGATCATGCCGCACGGGCGTGCTTCAGCAATTCGCCCACTTCCGCGCGCTGGGCCACCATGTTGGCCCAGCCTTCCATGCTCGGCTCGAAGTCAGCGGCCGCCCGCTCGAAGGCCAAGCGCAGGCCCTCCATGCGCTCCGCCGGGATATGGCCGGGCGGGTATCCGTAATGGAAGCCCTCCTCATCCTGATAGCCCATCGGCGCGCGGAGCACGAACCAGGCCATGATGGCGGCCGATAAGAGCCAGCCACCGGCGGTGATGATCCAGAATGTCATTAACCATGTCCCATTGGGCCCCCTGTCTAGGGAAGCGTGCGTCAGTGGCTCAATCAGTTGGATTACGGAAAGCACGTTGGTCGACCTGTCTCGCTAAGAGGCAGGCGAGGGAGCAGAATCTTAACGGTCAAAACCAGTGAAACCGGCCGGGCGACACCAACTGCCCGGAGGCCGCCCACCGCCACCCGCGCGCCGCCCTCGCCCCCACGCCTCGCCCTCGGCTTCTTTGCATGGTTTTTATGCAGTCTGGCCGACTGCACTGCAGCGAGAAACGGCTAGGTTTGCTGCGCCTTTGGTGAGCGAACAATCACGCCCATCGTTCGACGCAATATGACGCACGTGCTTCATGTCCCCAAGCACTCCCGTGGGATGGTGGCATGAGGCTTGCTCCTCGGCCCCTGCCGAGCCCAAGGGCGGCGGACAGCCGCCCGCATACGCCGGTCCCTTCGGCGCACCGTTGACGGGCCATTTGCCCATTCGGTTGGAGGTGACCTGATCAAATCAGCGCATGTGGGCGCTTGCGCCCGCATTCCTTATCAGGAGTATTTATACTCCCCCGGTGACTCCGCCTTTCGAGAATTCGCGCGACTGCTCTTCACGCCGGTCGATGGCTGCAGCAATTTTTGCGAGGGTTTCGCCGGCAAGGCTGTCGCCTCGCCAGAAATCGGCATGGAAATCCTTTGCCGTTAGGCCTGCAACCATGTCCTTGAACTCCGCCCGCCGCTGGGCCTGATCCCACGAGACGTCATTCGGGACAGGCGCTTTGCCGACCAGGTGGCCAACCATCGCCTCGATCTTGGTAGGTACTAGCAGAGCGTAAGCGTTCGAGATCTGCTCGATCTGAGGACCCGCCTCACCTTCGCTATCGCTCGGGCGCGTGCGACGTACCCATTGAAGAAACCCGGCTTCACGCAGGCGCTTGAGCGCACGATGGACCGCCGAATAGGAATGGCCGACTGCCTCAGCGATCGTCATGATCGCGGGCTCGAGCGCTCCGGTCCGATAATCCAGAAACCGATTATACAGCGCATCGAGGACATCCAGTGCCACCTGGCCGAGAATGCCGTTCTTGGCTCCAGGTGTGGCTCGTTGTCTTTCCCGCCTAGTCTTTCGATCGAGCTCTCGCGCGCACTTCAGGATCGCGCCGATGCGGCGTTTCGCCCCGCGCAGGTTCCCGCCCATGAAGGGCCGCCAGATCCGGCTCTCGATGGTGCCTTCATAGTAGCTGTTGCGCCAGACTGGGCGCCCGGTTCGAGGGGAGGGTGGCCTTTCCAGTCCGGCGAGGACGTCTCCGATTCTCAGTGCCTGGCTCATGCGTCACCCGCGTCATCAGGGTTAGCCAGTGCATTCTTGAAAGCCGCAGAAACGCTGGGGTGCGAAAATGCGGTTAGACAGCCCATTGTCTTGATTTTGCAGGGAACGCGACGCCCTCGCGGGGCATCCAAAACTCTCCCGGAAATCGAAGCGCTGACTCGCCGCATGGCGAGCCCCTTCCGCTTGCCCGAGCCGGCATGCGGGGCGCCATCTGCGCGCGGCTTTACACCTTCTTTATGCCGCTGCCGGGATTCCCCGTGGAACCTTAATCGCGCCCGGGTTCAATAGGGCCTCCATCAGTTCCCCGCGGAACGCAGATGGAGCCACAAGGTGCACGCGATCATTCGCCGCCTCGAATCGGGAGAGCGCTGGCGGGCGGCCGATTTCGGCCTGCGCCTGTTCGGCCTCGCCCTGCTGGGCCTGTGCGCGCTGGCTTCCCTCTGGCTTTTCCACTGCGCTAACCGCCCGCCCGCTCACGAAGCGACTGCCGCCGAACTCGTCGTCGGCCTTGTCGCAGTGGAAAGCTGGTGCGTCGGCTCCTGCCTGCTCGCCTCCGGCCAGGGACTGTTCAAGCTCGTCCCGCTGCCGCGCGGGGGCGGCGCCCTATCCTTCACCATGCGAGGAAATTCCCGATGAACGATCTGATCTGGCTCGCCGGACTGGCGGGGCTGGGCGTGCTGGCCTTCGCCTGCCTGCGCCTGTGCGAGAAAGCCTGAGGGAGCGCGGCCATGACCCCACAGCTCCTGCTCGCCGGCCTCACTGCGCTGGGCCTTCTCATCTATCTCGTCGCAGTCCTGCTGCGGCCCGAACGCTTCTGAAGGGAGGCACGCCATGACCGTTCAGGGCTGGATGCTCATCCTGTTTTTCGCCGCGCTGATCGTCGCTCTCGCCAAGCCGATGGGGATGTGGCTCTTCGCGCTTTACGAAGGGCGCCGTACGCCGCTTCACAAGGTTCTCGGCCCGGTGGAGCAGGGCTTTTACCGGCTGGCCGGGGTCGATCCCCAGGCGGAACAGAGCTGGCGCAGATATGCGGTTCACCTGCTGGCCTTCCAGCTGGTGACGCTGCTGCTCACCTATGCCGTGCTGCGCCTGCAGGGCGTGCTGCCGCTGAACCCGCGCGGCCTCGAAGGAATCGGCGCGGACGGGGCGATGAACACGGCGATCAGCTTCACCACCAACACCAACTGGCAGTGGTATTCGGGCGAAGTGGCCTTGTCGAACCTCAGCCAGATGCTGGGGCTGACGATCCATAATTTCCTCTCGGCCGCTACCGGCATTGCCGTGGCCTTCGCGCTGTTCCGGGGCTTTGCCCGGCGCGAGACGAAGGAGATCGGCAATTTCTGGGCCGATATCACTCGCGTGACGCTCTATCTGCTGCTGCCGATCTCCTGCGTCTATGCGCTGTTCCTGGTGGCCAGCGGCGTGCCGCAGACCTTCGCCAGCCTGGTGGACGCCACCACTCTGGAAGGGGTGAAGCAGCATATCGTGCTCGGCCCGGTCGCATCGCAGGAAGCGATCAAGATGCTGGGCACCAATGGCGGCGGGTTCTTCAACGCCAATTCCGCCCATCCGTTCGAAAATCCCACGGCGCTGACCAATCTGGTGCAGATGCTGTCGATCTTCGCGATCGGCGTGGGGCTCACCTGGTGCTTCGGCAAGGCGGTGGGCAATACCCGCCAGGGCTGGGCGATCCTGTCCGCGATGATGGTGCTGTTCCTTGCGGGCGTAAGCATCGTCTACTGGCAGGAAGCAGCCGGCAACCCGGTGCTGCACCAGCTGGGCGTAGCTGGCGGCAATATGGAGGGCAAGGAAGTCCGCTTCGGCCTTGCCGCCAGCGCGCTGTTCTCCGTCGTCACCACGGCGGCATCCTGCGGCGCGGTCAATGCCATGCATGACAGCTTCACTGCGCTGGGCGGCATGATCCCCATGTTCAACATGCAGCTGGGCGAGATCGTCGTCGGCGGCGTGGGGGCGGGGATCTACGGCTTCCTGCTGTTCGCCCTGCTCTCGGTCTTCGTCGCCGGGCTGATGGTGGGCCGCACGCCGGAATATGTCGGCAAGAAGGTGGAGGCGAAGGAGGTCAAGCTGGCGGTGCTGGCGATTGCCGTGCTGCCGCTCTGCATCCTGGGCTTCACCGCGCTCGCCTCGGTCCTGCCGCAGGGCCTTGCCGGGCCGCTCAACAAGGGGCCGCACGGCTTTTCGGAGATACTCTACGCCTTCTCCTCCGCCACGGGGAACAATGGCTCGGCCTTTGCCGGGATCACCTCGGGCACGCCGTTCTATAACGCCTTGCTGGGCGCGGCGATGTGGATCGGGCGCTTCTTCGTGATCGTGCCGGTGCTGGCCATTGCCGGAAGCCTGGCGGGCAAGCGCTATACGCCGGAAACCTCGGGCTCCTTCCCCACGACCGGCCCGCTCTGGATCGGGCTGCTGGTGGCGATCATCCTGATCGTGGGCGGCCTCACTTTCCTTCCCAGCCTCGCGCTCGGCCCCGTCGCGGATCATTTCGCGACGGCCAGCGGCCAGCTTTTCTGAGGGTCCCTTCCATGACGACTGCATCCTCTATCTTTTCGGCAAAGCTGATGGGACCCGCCATCGGCGATGCCTTCCGCAAGCTCGACCCGCGCGAGCTGGTGAAGAACCCCGTGCTCTTCACCACTGCCGTGGTCGCGCTGCTCCTCACCGCCGTGCTGCCCTTCGGGGGCGAGGGGCTTTCCACCACCTTCCAGCTCCAGCTGATCGTATGGCTGTGGCTCACGGTGCTGTTCGGCACCTTTGCCGAAGCGCTGGCCGAAGGGCGCGGCCGGGCTCAGGCGGCTTCGCTCAGGGCCGCCAAGGCCGAACTCTTCGCCACCCTGCCCGACGGGCGCACCGTGCCCGCATCGCAGCTGAAGCGCGGCGATGTGGTGGTGGTCACTGCGGGGGACTTGATCCCGGCCGATGGCGAAGTGATCGAAGGCGTCGCCTCGGTGAACGAAGCCGCCATCACCGGCGAAAGCGCCCCCGTGATCCGCGAGGCCGGCGGCGACCGTTCGGCGGTGACCGCAGGCACCCGCGTGATTTCCGACCGGATCAAGGTCCGCGTCACGCAGGAACCCGGCCAGGGCTTTCTCGACCGGATGATCGCGCTGGTCGAAGGGGCGGAACGGCAGAAGACACCCAACGAGATCGCGCTCACCGTACTGCTGGTGGGGCTGACGATCATCTTCCTGATCGCGGTGGCGACCATTCCGGGCTTTGCCTCCTATGCAGGCGGCGGCATTCCCGTGGCGCTGCTGGCCGCGCTGCTGATCACGCTGATCCCCACCACCATTGCCGCGCTGCTTTCCGCCATCGGCATTGCGGGCATGGACCGGCTGGTGCGCTTCAACGTGCTCGCCAAGTCCGGCCGCGCGGTGGAGGCGGCGGGCGACGTATCTACCCTGCTGCTCGACAAGACCGGCACGATCACCATCGGGGATCGTCAGGCGAGCGAGTTCGTCCCCGTGGGCGGCGTGCATGTCAGCGAACTGGCCGCCGCCGCGCTGATCGCCAGCCTTGCGGACGAAACGCCCGAAGGCCGCTCCATCGTCACCCTGGCGCGGGAGAAGTTCGGCGTGACGGTGGCCGAGCTGCCCGCCGATGCCGAAGTGATCCCCTTCACGGCGCAGACCCGCATTTCGGGCGTCCGCTCGGGCGAGGCCCTGATCCAGAAAGGCGCGGTGGATGCGATCTTCCGCGCCAATCCCGGTTCGGGCACTGGCCCCGCGGCGGAGGAACTGCGCCGCGCGACGGACGAGATCGCGCGTGGCGGCATGACCCCGCTGGCTGTCGCCCGCGATGGCCGCATCCTTGGCGCCGTCGCGCTGAAGGATGTCATCAAGGCCGGGGTGCGCGAACGCTTTGCCGAATTGCGCCGCATGGGCATCCGCACGGTGATGATCACGGGCGACAACCCGCTCACTGCCGCCGCCATTGCGGCAGAGGCCGGGGTGGACGATTTCCTCGCGGAAGCCACTCCGGAAGACAAGCTGGCCCTGATCCGGCGCGAGCAGGAAGGCGGGCGGCTGGTCGCCATGTGCGGTGACGGGACCAACGATGCCCCCGCGCTTGCGCAGGCCGATGTCGGCGTGGCGATGAATACCGGCACGCAGGCCGCGCGCGAGGCGGGCAATATGGTCGACCTCGACAGCGACCCCACGAAGCTGATCGAGATCGTCGGGCTCGGAAAACAGCTGCTGATGACGCGCGGCGCGCTCACCACCTTTTCCGTGGCCAATGACGTGGCGAAATATTTCGCCATCATCCCGGCGATCTTCGTGGTGCTCTATCCCGGCCTTGGCGTGCTCAACGTGATGGGGCTGGCCAGCCCGAACAGCGCCATTCTTTCGGCCATCATCTTCAATGCGCTGATTATCCCGGCGCTTGTCCCGCTGGCGCTGAGGGGTGTGAAATATCGCGCGATCGGCGCCGGGCCGCTGCTGGCCCGCAACCTCGCCATCTATGGCCTGGGCGGCCTTGTCGCGCCTTTCATCGGTATCAAGCTGATCGACGTGGCGGTGAGCGGGCTGGGAATGGCCTGAGCATAAGACACCGCTCGTGCTGAGCTTGTCGAAGCACCGTCTTTCTTCGGAAGAAGAACGACCCTTCGACAGGCTCGGGGCAAGCGGAGGAAAGGAATGAAAATGCTGGAAGAACTCAAATCCGCCCTTCGCCCCGCTCTGGTGCTCACCGCGCTCTTCGCGCTGTTGCTGGGCCTTGCCTATCCCGCCGCGATCACCGGCATCGCGCAGTTGGCCTTCCCCCATCAGGCCAACGGCAGCCTGATCCGGCAGGATGGCAAAGTGATCGGCTCGCAACTGATCGCACAGGGCTTTGCCGGAGAGGGATATTTCCATCCGCGTCCCTCCGCCGCCGGGGCGGGTTACGAGGCGGATAACAGCTATGGCTCCAACCTCGGCCCGGCAAGCCAGGCCCTGCATGACCGGGTGCAGGCCGATGTGGAGAAACTGCGCACGCCAGACGCCAACCCACCTGCCGATCTGGTGACGACCTCTGCCTCGGGGCTCGATCCCCATATCAGCCCCGAGGCAGCCCTTTTCCAGGTGGAACGGGTGGCGGCGGCGCGGGGCCTTGCTCCCGACAGGCTGCGCCAGCTGGTGCGGCACCATACGGAACATCCGCTGCTGGGTTTCCTTGGCGAGGAACGGGTCAATGTGCTGCTGCTTAACCGGGCACTGGATACATTGGCGGCCAAAGGCGCTAAAAGCGCATCGTGAACTCGCTGCCCGATCAGCGCCCGGACCCGGAGGCCCTCCTGCGCAAGGCCGCGCAGGAGGGCCGCGGCCGTTTGAAAGTGTTCCTCGGCGCGGCGCCGGGCGTGGGCAAGACCTACGAGATGCTGACCGACGCGACCGCCCGCCGCAGGGACGGGACCGACGTGGTCGTCGGCGTGGTCGAAACCCATGGCCGGGTGGAGACGCAGGCGCTGGTCCACGGGCTGGAGATCGTCCCCCGGCACGAGGTCGAATATCAGGGGCGCATCCTGCCCGAGATGGACATCGACGCGATCCTGGCGCGCCGCCCGGAACTGGTGCTGGTGGACGAACTGGCCCACACCAATGCGCCGGGCAGCCGCCATGACAAGCGCTATCAGGATGTGGAGGAACTGCTGGCGGCGGGGATCGACGTCTATTCCACCGTCAATGTCCAGCATCTCGAAAGCCTGAACGATGTCGTCGCCTCTTTCACCAAGGTGCGAGTGCGGGAGACATTGCCAGACCGGGTGATCGAGAATGCCGATATCGAAGTGGTCGACATTCCGCCCGACGAGCTGATCGAGCGGCTGAAGCAGGGCAAGGTCTATGTGCCCGAGGAAGCCAGCCGGGCGCTGGGCAATTTCTTCTCCAAGTCGAACCTCACTGCCCTGCGCGAACTCGCTTTGCGGCGCGCGGCACAGGCAGTCGATGCCGAGATGGTCGAATATCTGCGCGCCAATGCCCTTGCCGGGAACTGGGCGGCGGGGGAGCGGATCGTCGTTGCCGTAAGCGAGCTTCCGGGCGCCGACGAGCTGGTGCGGGCGGGCAAGCGGCTGGCCGATGCCCTGCGCGGGCCGTGGACCGCCGTGCATATCGAGACGCCGCAAGGCGGCAGGCTGGGCGATGCCGACAATGCCCGGCTGGCCGCGACGCTGCATCTGGCCAGCCAGCTGGGCGCGCAAGTGGCCACTGTCCCGGCTGAAACCATTGTCGAAGGGCTGACCCGCTTTTCCGCCGAGGCGCGGGCGACTCAGTTGATCGTGGGCAAATCCACCCGCTCGCGCTGGTTCGAATTGCGGCACGGCTCGGTGGTGGACCGGCTGGTGCGCGAAACGCCGGACATTGCCGTGCATGTCCTGCCGATCCGGGCGGAGGGATCGCGGCGGGGCAGGGCAGAACCTTCGCCCGCGGGCAAATGGGGCGAGCCGCGCCACTATGCCGTCGCGCTGGGCCTTGTGGCGCTGGTGGCGGTGCTGGGCGCGGTGCTCTCCGAGGCAGGCAATATCGCCAATGCCGGGCTGCTGTTCCTGCTGCCGGTGATGGTCGCCGCATCGCGCTATGGCCCGCGGGTCGGTGTCGTCACCAGCCTCGTCGCGTCGCTGGCCTATAATTTCTTCTTCATCCCGCCGACTCACACTTTCACCATTCAGGACCCGCAGAATATCCTGACCGTGCTGGTGCTGCTGGGCGTGGCCATTGCCAGCAGCCAGCTGGCTGCGCGGGTGCGCGAACAGGCCTTGCTGGCCCAGCGCAGCGCCGCCCAGAACAGTTCGCTGGCGGGCTTCGCCAAGGAACTGACGCTGGTAACGGAACAAGGCGAGCTGGGCGAATTGCTGTGCGAGGCGATCGGGCGGATCTTCGGCGTCCACGCCATGCTGCTGCTGCCCGAAGACGGCCAGTTGCAGCTGAGGGCGGCAGTGCCCCCGGTCGCACAGCTGGAAGCGATCGAGCATGCCGCGTCGCGCTGGACCTTCGACCATAACCAGCCTGCCGGCCGCGCGACGGAGACGCTGACCGCGTCGGACTGGCAATTCCATCCGCTGGCGGCGGGCGGCCGGGTGATTGGCGTGTTCGGCATCGCCAGCCCGGATGCAGCCGCGCCGATCCGGTCCGACCAATTGCCGATGCTGCTCAGCTTCCTCGATCAGGCGGCGCTCGCCTTCGAACGGGTGGCGCTGGAAGAAGAGATGGCCAGCGTGACGCAGCTGAAAGAGCGCGACCGGCTGCGCGCCGTGCTCCTCTCCTCGGTCAGCCACGATCTGCGCACGCCGCTCACCTCGATCCTCGGCCTGCTGGGGGAGATCAGGCCTTCCGGCGATGAGCAGGAAAGGCAATTGGGCGAGGCGCGCAGCGAGGCCGAGCGTCTCAATCGCTTCGTGGCCAATCTGCTGGACATGGTGCGGATCGAGGCGGGCTCGCTCGAACAGTCGATCGAGCCGGTGGATTTGACCGATGCGGTCGCGGCGGCAGTGCATGACATGCGCCGGGCGCTGCATGGCCGCAAAGTGGAACTGGACGTGCCGCCGGACCTGCCCTTCGTCTCGGTCGATCCGCAGCTGTTCCACCATTGCCTCATCAACCTGATCGAGAATGCGGTGAAATATGGCGCGCCGGGCACGCCCGTTGCGGTATCCGCCCGCCGCATGCCGGGTGCGCTCGTCCTGTCGGTGCTGGACGAGGGGCCGGGCCTGCCGGAGGGGGAAGAGAAGCGCATTTTCGAGACTTTCGCCCGGATCGAAGGGTCGGACCGCAAGGGCGGCACCGGGCTGGGCCTTGCGATCGTGAAGGGTTTCGCCGAAGCGATGGGGATCGGGGTGGAAGCGTCCAATCGCGGGGACCGGAACGGCGCCTGCTTTTCCATGATCTTCCCCGAGGCGAAGCTGGTGATCGGGGAACGGGAAGAATGATCGCGGCAAAGATCCTGGTGGTGGATGACGAGCCGCAGATTCGCCGCCTGCTTGCCACGGGCCTGACCCGTGCGGGCTATCGCCTGGTGGAAGCTGGAAATGCGAAAGAGGCGGTTTCCGCCCTGCAGATCGACAAGCCGGACCTCGTCCTGCTCGATCTCGGCCTGCCGGACCGGGATGGGCTCGAACTGGTGCCTGTCATCAAGGGGGCGGGCATTGCGGTGGTGGTGGTTTCCGCCCGCGATGCGACCGACCAGAAAGTGACCGCGCTCGATCTTGGGGCCGACGATTACGTCACCAAGCCCTTCGACACGGAAGAGGTGCTCGCCCGCGTGCGCACGGCCCTGCGCCACCGGCTTGCGGTGGAGGCCGAACGGCAGGTGGTGGAAGTGGGCGATATCGCCATCGACCTTGCGGCACGAAGCGTGCGGCGCGGCGGGCAGGAAATCCATCTCACGCCCAAGGAATTCGGCTTTCTGGCCGAACTGGCAAAGCACCCCGGCCGCGTCATCACCCATGCGCAATTGCTGCGTCAGGTCTGGGGCGCGGGGCACGAGCACGATGTCGAATATCTGCGCGTCGCAGCCCGGGGTGTGCGCAAGAAGCTGGACGGCGGCGACGCCACCGGCTCCTTCATCCGCAACGAACCCGGCGTAGGCTACCGCCTGATCCGCGCCGAGCCGGGCCGCTGAGGCGCGAGGGCCTCTCTCCCGGCGGGGCGGCTATCACGGCGCTTCCAACTTCCGGGCACAGGTTCTAGGCAAGGCACCATACGTCACTTGTGCAAACATTATAAAGGAGAGGCTCGAATTGACTGACGAGCACGATCTGACCGACCGGCGCTTCTATGGCGCCGAACAGGAAACGCGGTTCGTCGAGCAGCGCGCCGCCAAGACTCCGCAGACCCAGCATCCCGCCTATCGCCTGGCGTTTCGCGATTCCGATTTCATCCTGCGCGAGGAATTGCGCCCGATCCGCTTCCAGCTGGAACTGCTGAAGCCGGAAATGCTGATGGACGAAGCCCGCATCGGCTCCACGCTGGTGGTCTACGGCTCCGCCCGCATTCCCGCACCCGAGGAGATCGAGGCGGTCTTCGCCCGCGCCAAGACGGACAAGGAAAAGAAGGTGGCGGAAAATCTCGCCGCCAAGGCCCGCTATTGCGTGGAAGCCTACAAGCTTGCCCGGATCGTCAGCGAGAAGTCGATCATCGAGGATGGCCAGCGCCAATTCGTGATCTGCTCGGGCGGAGGCCCGTCGATCATGGAAGCGGCGAACAAGGGCGCGTCCGACGCCGGGGCGGAATCCATCGGCCTCAACATCGTGCTGCCGCATGAGCAGGCGCCTAACGCCTATGTCACACCCTATCTCTCCTTCCGCTTCCACTATTTCGCGCTCAGGAAGATGCACTTCCTGATCCGCGCGCGGGCCATCGCGGTGTTCCCCGGTGGCTTCGGCACGATGGACGAGTTGTTCGAGACGCTGACCCTGATCCAGACCCAGAAGATGAAGCCGATCCCGATCCTGCTGTTCGGGCGCAAGTTCTGGAACAAGGTCGTCAACTTCGAGGCGTTGGCCGAGGAAGGCACGATCAACCCGGCCGATCTCAAGCTGTTCCACTGGTGCGAAACGGCCGAGGATGCCTGGAAGCACATCCAGCAGTTCTACGACCTGAAGGACCCGCTGGACGAAAGTGGCGACTTTTAGATTCCGATCACGTCGTCATTGCGAGTGTAGCGAAGCAATCTAGGGCAGCCGCGTTCGGCGCTGGATTGCCGCGCGGTTGCGCCGCTCGCAATGACGATGTGGGCCCGCCTCAGCGAACCGCCTGATGCCCCATTGGCCCATGCCCCGCGCCGAAGCCCGGCGCGGCGAGCAGGGCGGCGCGTACGAATTCACGAGCGCGCGCAATGGCTTCCACCAGCGGCAGGCCCTGGCCCAGACCGGTGGCGATGGCGCTGGACAGAGTGCAGCCGGTGCCATGGGTGTGGCGGGTTTCGATCCTGTCGGAACGCCACACCACATCCGCCATTCCGGGGCGGACCAGCCGGTCTTCCACCACCGCGCCTTCGGCATCGCCGCCTTTGGCGAGATAGGCGACGCCGCGCGCTGCCATGCGCTCCGCACCGCCCAGTGCGGCCAGTTCGGGCACATTGGGGGTGGTGAGTGTGGCAAGGGCCATCAACCGTTCGAACCCGGCAATCGTCGCCTCATCCGCCAGCACAGAGCCGCTGGTGGCGATCATCACGGGATCGAACACCACCGGGATCGCCAGCCCTTCCAATCTGTCTGCCACCACCGTCGCGATCTCGGGCGAGCCGAGCATGCCGATCTTCACGGCATCCGCGCCGATGTCGGACAGGCAGGCATCGATCTGCGCCGCGACCATGGCGGGCGAGAGCGCTTCCACCATGGTCACGCCCAGCGTGTTCTGTGCCGTGACGGCGGTGATCGCACTCATTGCGAAGCCGCCCAGCATGGCGATGGTCTTGATATCGGCCTGAATCCCCGCGCCGCCTGAGGAATCGGAACCGGCGATGGAGAGGATGCGCGGGGGTGTTGTCATGGGGTTGGGTTAGGGTGGCGCGTGGCCTTCGACAAGCTCATGCTGAGCCTGTCGAAGGCCACGCGATTACCCCTTGAACCGGCGCTCCGTTGAGGGCGGATATTTCTCGTGCCACTTCTTCGCCCGCGTCGGCCGGTCGAGCAGTTCGCCGCCGCAATTGGGGCAGAGCTCGTCCAGATCCTCCGCACAAGGTGCACAGAAGGTGCACTCGAGACTGCAGATGAAGGCTCCTCCCACATCAGCCGGGAGGTCGGCGCCGCAACGCTCGCAATCGGGGCGCATTTCCAGCGGCATCAGACGGCTCCCTCCACTGCGGCGCAGATGTCTTCCACCACCTGTTTCACCTGTGCCTCGTCGTCGCCTTCGGCCATCACGCGGATCACCGGCTCGGTGCCGGAGGGGCGGATGACGAGGCGGCCCTTGCCGGCGAGCGCAGCTTCCGCATCGGCGATCACGGATTTCACTGTCTCGTTCTCCAGCGGCTTGCCGCCTGAATAGCGGACGTTCTTCAACAGCTGCGGCACCGGATCGAACAGATGGAGCAATTCGCTGGCCTTCCTGCCCGTCTGTACCAGAGCGGCCAGCACTTGCAGCGCGGCCACGCAGCCATCGCCGGTGGTGGCGTGATCGAGCAGGATCATGTGGCCGGACTGTTCGCCGCCGACATTGTGGCCGCCCTTGCGCATCTTCTCGAGCACGTGGCGGTCGCCCACCTTGGCGCGGAGCAGGTCCAGCCCCTTGCTCGCGAGGAAGCGTTCGAGGCCCAGATTGGACATCACCGTGGCCACTACGCCGCCGCCGCGCAACTCGCCGCTTTCTGCCAAGCGGCTGCCGATCAGCGCCATGATCTGGTCGCCATCGACGGTCTGGCCCTTCTCGTCGATCACGATCAGCCGGTCCGCATCGCCATCCAGCGCAATGCCGATATCCGCGCCTTCGGCCACCACGCGGGCCTTGATCGCGTCGAGCGCAGTGGAGCCGACGCCATCGTTGATGTTGAGGCCGTTGGGCTCCACGCCCATGGCCACCACTTCGGCGCCCAGTTCCCAGATCGCGCTGGGGGCCACGGTGTAGGCCGCGCCATTGGCGCAATCGACTACGATCTTGAGGCCGTCGAGCCGGATGTCGCTGGGCAGGGATTGCTTGATCGCGTGGATATAGCGGCCGCGCGCATCCTCGATCCGGCGGGCGCGACCGATCTGGTCACCCTGGGCGAGGGGAATGTCTTCGCCCATTGCCTTTTCGATCGCCAGCTCGTCCTCATCCGACAGCTTGAAGCCATCCGGGCCGAACAACTTGATGCCGTTATCGGCAAAGGGGTTGTGGCTGGCGGAAATCATCACGCCGATGTCCGCCCGCATCTCGCGCGTCAGCAATGCCACGGCAGGAGTGGGGAGGGGGCCGGTCATGATCACATCCATGCCCACGCTGGTGAAGCCCGCCACCAGCGCGGTTTCCATCATATAGCCTGACAGGCGCGTATCCTTGCCGATCACCACGCGGTGCTTGTGGCTGCCGCGCAGGAAGTGGCGGCCGGCGGCCTGCCCGACCTTCATCGCCGTCGCTGCATTGAGGATGCCGGCATTGGCCCGCCCGCGAATCCCGTCCGTCCCGAAATATTTGCGCGTCATCGAGGCTCCTGAAACGCCATTGCCTGCCCCCGCATTGCCATGCCGCTTTGCGTCGCTAATGTCACCATGGGTTTGGGCATTCCGCGTGGGGAACCGATGGAGCGTAGCGAGGCGAAGGCCGGTTTCCAGGCACTGAAGCTGCCCGTGTGGTGGACCTTCGGCGGGCTTGCGGCCGGGTTGGCACTGGGCGCGCTGCTGGGCGGCACCCGGCTGGAAGGCCCGCTGGTGGAAGCGACGGAGACAATTGGCGGCCTGTGGCTGCGCGCCTTGCAGATGACGATCATCCCGCTGGTAGCCGCGCTGCTCGTCACCGGCATTTCGCGCATGGTGGAAACCGCGCGGGCGGGCGCAATGGCGCGGCGGACGCTGGCGTTCATTTTCGGCGTGCTGGCATCGGGCACGCTGTTTGCCGCGATCGCTACCCCGCTGCTGCTGGACGCCTTCCCGATTCCTGCATCGGCCGGGCGGGCGCTGGCCGTCTCGCCCGGAGAAGCGCAGGTAGTCCCAGGGATCGCCGAATTTATCCGCTCGCTGGTCGCGCCCAATCTGGTGAGCGCGGCGGCGGAAAACGCCATGCTGCCGCTGGTGCTGTTCTTCGCCCTGTTCGGCGTGGCAGTGGCGAAATTGCCCGAAAGCCAGCGCAGCCTGATGACCGGCTTCTTCGCCGCGCTGGGTAATGCGATGCTGACGATTGTGGGCTGGATATTGTGGCTGGCCCCGGCCGGGGTTTTCGCGCTGGCAATCGGCGTGGCGGCACGCGCCGGGACGGGGACGTTCCTGGCATTGGGGCACTATATCCTCGCGGTTGCAAGTATGGGTCTGGTGGTGCTGATTGCGGCCTATCCGCTGGCCGTGCTCGCGGGACGCAGGCACCCGGCTGCCTTCGCCCGTGCCGTGCTGCCCGCGCAGGCCGTGGCGATTTCCTCGCAAAGCTCGCTCGCCAGCCTACCTGCAATGCTGGCCGCCTGCCGCCAGCTGGGCGTGAGGGAGACGAGCGCGGATTTCGTGCTGCCGCTCGCCGTCGCCATCTTCCGCGCCACAAGCCCGGCGATGAACCTTGCCGTGGCGATTTATGTGGCGAAGCTCACCGGGGTACCGCTCACGCCGGCCACTATCGCGGCCGGGGCGGCGGTGGCGCTGGTGACCACTATCGGCTCGGTCAGCCTGCCCGGAACGATCAGCTTCGTGGCCTCGGTCGGCCCGATTGCCCTTGCCATGGGCGTGCCGATCGGGCCGCTGGCATTGCTGGTGGCGGTGGAAATGCTGCCCGACATCATGCGCACGGTTGGCAATGTGACGATGGACGTGGCTGTGACCGCTTCAGTCGATCAGGCACGATCTAAAGATTGAGCGGAAAAAGCGGCACCGCTAAGCGCCTCTGGGCGTTATGGAAACGCCTCCGAAGCTCCCTTGCAAGGATTTACAATGGCTTTCGAACTTATCGACCTTCCGTTTGCGAGCGACGCGCTCGAACCGGCGATCTCCGCCAAGACCTTCTCGTTCCACCATGGCAAGCACCACAAGACCTATGTGGACAGGACCAATGCCGCCATCGAAGGCACCGACATGGCCGGTGACGATCTCGAAACCGTGATCGCCAAGGCGCGCGGCAGCAACGCCGGGCTGTTCAACAACTCTGCGCAGGTGTGGAACCACGGCTTCTTCTGGTATTCGCTGTCGCCCGAAGCGACTGCACCGGAAGGCGATCTGGCCGCGAAGATCGATGCGGATTTCGGTTCGCTCGACGCGCTGAAGGAAAAGCTCGCCACGGTCGGCGCCGGTCACTTCGCCTCGGGCTGGGTGTGGCTGGTCGACGAAAACGGCAAGCTGGTCGTCAAGGATTCGCACGATGCGGAAACCTTCGCCGATCAGGGCGGCAACCCGCTGCTGGTGATCGACCTGTGGGAACACGCCTATTATCTGGACCACCAGAATGCGCGCCCTGCCTATCTCGACAAGGTGATAGCGCAGCTCAACTGGGGCTTCGCGGCAGAGAACCTGGCTCGCGGTTCGGCCTGGAAGTACCCGGCCTGATAGTCAGGCCTTGAGTGACCCGGCCGGCCGGAACCTTGCGGTTCAGGGCTGGCCGGGCTCGCCTGCCAGCGCACCCGCCTCTGCGGCGGGTCCGGCGGGCGGATCGACCGGGTTGAGCGGGAATAGCGGCTCCCCGAACAGGAAGCCCAGCAGGTTCGGCCTGCCGAGATGGTCCACCACGGCGGTCAGCGTCAGCAAGATCGGCACCGACAGCAATGCGCCGGGCACGCCCCAGATCCACGAGAAATAGGACAGGGCGATCAGGATCAGCACCGGGTTCATGGTGAAGCGCGCGCCCAGGATCGCGGGCGTGATCACGTTCGATTCCACCGTGTGCAGCCCCAGATAGATCGCCGCAGGCACCATGCCCCACAGCACCGTGTCCGCCGTGCCCAGCCCGAACAGGGTCAACACCCCGATCATCACCAGCGGCCCGATATAGGGCAGGAAGTTCAGCAAGGCGGCCAGCCCGCCCCACATGATCGGGGCTTCCATCCCCAGCGCCCAGGCGCCGAAGGCCACGATCCCGCCCACGCCGGCATTGATGACGGTAACAGTCAGGATATAGGCCGCGACCCGGTCCTGCACGTCGCGCATCACCCGTGCGGCCTTGACGCTGGTGTTGATGGAGGCGTGATGCAGCTGCACATGGTGGCGCATTCGCCCGCGTGCCTCGATCATGAAGAAGGCCATCAGGAAGGTCAGCAGAACTTCCAGCACGACGCTGGGCGTGGCGAAGGCCACTTCCTCGAGGAACGATGGGCTGGCGAGGACCACTTGCGGCCCGCTGCGATGACCGGCGATTTCCGCCAGCTGCTCATTGAGCTTGTTCACCCAGGCGAGGCTGCCGCGCAATTGGCTGAATTGCTGGCCCACCGTCTCCGCCATGGCCGGCATGCGGTCGAACAGATCGACGGCCGGGCTCAGGATCGTCACCAGCGCGACCACCAGGATGGCGATGAACAGCAGCATCGACAGGAACGATGCCAGCACATTGGGAATGCCGAACGATGCCAGCCTGTCCGACAGGGGGGAAAGCACGATGGTCAGGACGATGGCCGATACCAGCGGCAGGAACACCACCGAGCCGATCGAGAGGACGAAGGGCAGGGCCAGGAACAGGCCGATCGCGATCAGCAACACCAGCGCGGAAATCAGCCGCAATTCCTGCGCGGCAAAGGCCAGCGTTCGGCGGCGCGGAGCACCGTCGGGACTGGCGCCGGGGTCGGAATGCTGCGGTGTCGGGCTGCTGGTCTTGTCGGAACTCATCCACGCTCGCCCCTCCCTGTGGGCGGCGTTGCTATCATTGGCGCGCGTTGCCCTCCCGGTCAATCGGCCGGTTAATCGTCGCAGGGCCGGTCAGTCGTTTGAAAGATCGTTCGCCCCGCCGGGCACTCCGCCCGAAACGCTGTCGAGTTCTTCCAGAATCGCGCGGTGGGCCTCCGCATCGCTCGTGCTTCGGCGGGGAATCCTGCCCTCCTCGATCATCGCGCTCAGCGCGGCACGGGCGCGGCCTACGCGACTCTTGATCGTACCCACGGCGCAGCCACAGATCTCGGCCGCTTCCTCGTAGGAGAAGCCGCCCGCGCCCACCAGCAGCAGCGCCTCGCGCCGTTCCGCCGGCAGGGTCTGCAGCGCGCGGTGCAGGTCGCCCAGATGGACCGGTTCTTCCTGGTCTGCCGGGGCAGTGAGGATGCGCTCGGCCAGGCCCTCGTCATATTCGCCGCGAAAGCGCGCGCGGCGCATGTCCGTGAGATAGGCGTTGCGCAGGATCACGAAGGTCCAGGCGCGCATGGACGTGCCCGGCTCGAACCGGTCGCGCGCGGCCCAGGCCTTGAGCAGGGTTTCCTGCACCAGATCGTCTGCCAGATCAGACCTGCCGCACAGCCCGCGCGCAAAGGCGCGCAGATGGGGGATGACGTTGGTCAACTCTCGCTTGAAGCTGTCGCCGGCGCTCCTGCCGGACTTTTCGGAGCCGTCCCTGCTCATGACTGATCGTCGTCCAGGCGAGACAGCAGGTCCTTGAAGGCGTCGGGCAGGGGCTCTTCCACGACCGAATCGTAGAGCCGCTTCAGCCCATCGGCCCATTCGGGCGGCTTGCCCTTGGCCTGTGCTGCGGCTCGTGCACCTGCCCTGGCGGTGCGGGTCTTGCCCTGTTTTGCAGATGCGGGCTTTGCGTCTGCCTTGCCGGGATTATCGCTGCGTTCTGACATTGGGCGCTGGGTGCTCCGGCAGGCTGGGTCTCTTTGGCGGGCGGGGCTGGGAGTGCCTTTCCGGAACCTAATCCGGTTGGTCCGTGTTTCCCGCTTGGTACCTGCAAGTGAGTAGGGCAGCGGCGAAGAGGGTGCAACGGTGAAGGCCCAGCGCTAGAAGCCGGGGGCAGGGCGGGCATAAGGGCGTTTGTTTGGCACGGTTTTTTTCCCCGAAGAGCACGACGCGGCGCTGGCTGGTGCAGTTCCCGCGCGCCGTGCCGCTGGCGATCTTCGCCCTCGTCATGGCCGTGACGCTGATGGCCTGTTACGCGATCGAGCGGGTGGAACAGCGCAGCGAGGCCGCCCAGTTGCGCGAAAGGGCAGGCGCCATTGCCTCCGCGCTTGAAAGGCGCGCCAATGCCAACGCCGCCTATCTGCGCGCTGGTGCCGCCTTGTTCGGCACGCTGGAGAATTCGCAGGCCGATCATTTCCGCCGCTTCGTGAGCGAATTGCGGCTCGATACCGATTTTCGCGGGGCTGACGGCATTGGCTGGGCCCAGAGGGTCGATCCGGCGCAGGTGGAGGATTTCGACCGGCTGGTGATGCTGGAATATGGCGAGGACGTTCATATCCGCCCGGCCATCGTCCCCGGGCAGCCCTATGCGGTGCCGGTAACGCTGCTGGAACCCGATACCCAGCGCAACCGCCGTGCCCTTGGCTATAACATGTATACCGAACCGACCTTGCGCGCGGCGATGATCGAGGCGGAGCGGACCGCGCGGCCCAGCGCCAGCGGCAAGGTCTCGCTGCGTCGGCAGGGGCGCGACAGCGGTGCCGGGTTCCTGATCTACATGCCGGTGTTCGAAAGTGTGCCGGGCGGGGCAAGGCTGCGGGGCTTCGTCTATTCGGCCTTTGTGGCACAGGATTTCCTTGCCTCGGCACTGCTTATCGCCTCGCGCGGGGACCTCGGCATCAAGCTGTATGACGAGGTGGTGAGCGATGACCGGCTTCTGGCTTCGATCGCTTCGCCCCAGCCCGGCATGCTGAATGTGCGCGAAGGAGTGACCATCGCTGATCACCAATGGGTGCTGGAAGTGACGAGCGCGCGCGGCTCCCTGCTTTCGCCGCTTTCGGTGGCGACACTGGTGTTCGGGCTGGCGGTTGCCCTCCTGCTCGCTCTTCTGGCGCGAATGCTGACTCAGCAGGCGAAGGAAGACGGGGCCCGGCTCATCTGGTTCGAAGAGCAGAACGCGATCCGCGATTCGCTCACTCGCGAGCTCAACCACCGGGTGAAGAACACGCTGGCCAATGTGCTGTCCATCGTCGCGCTTACCCGCAGGCGCGCCACTGATCTGGACGAATTCGCCGAAGCGCTGGAGGGGCGTGTCCGCGCCCTCTCCGCCACGCATGATCTGCTCACTCAGTCCGAATGGGGCGCGACCCCGATCGGTTCGGTAGTGGAGGCGGAGCTGGCGCCCTATGCGCGCGATTGCGGGCCGGTGATCGAACTGGACGGGTCGCAGATCGAACTGGCCCCCAACGATGCTCTGTCACTGGGTCTTGCGATCCACGAGCTGGCCACAAATGCCGCGAAATATGGCGCGCTGAGCCAGCCTGGGGGCAAGCTGTCGATCCGGTGGGAGCAGGCAGACGGCAAGGCGCGGATCGAATGGGCGGAATCCGGGGGGCCGCCGGTCCCATCCGAGCGCAAGCGCGGCTTCGGCATGGATTTGATCGAGAAGATCGTGGCCCATGAACTCCGGCATCCGGTGGATTTGCGCTTCGATCCCGAAGGAGTGAAATGCACTCTGGTTGTGCCGGTGCGGGAGGCGCATTTCTTCGAGCTGAAGCGGCGCTTCTGACCCGAAATTCGGCGGATCAGTCTACCGGCCGGCTCGAACCGAAGAACAGCGCCTGGCTGATCGCCGCCCTGACACTCGCTTCGGTGAACGGTTTGGTGATGAGATAGGTAGGTTCGCGGCAGCAGCCGGTCAGCAGCCTTTCGGGATAGGCGGTGATGAAGATCACCGGCACTTCGCCCAGCGCCAAAATATCGTCCACCGCGTCGAGACCCGAACTGCCATCGGCCAGTTGGATATCGGCCAGAACCAGCCCCGGCATCTCTTCGGCGGCCACCGATTGCGCCTGGCTTCGGGTGGCGGCAGTGCCGGCAATGTCGTGGCCCAGCGAGCGGACCAATTCTTCCAGCTGCATTGAGATCAGCGGCTCGTCCTCGATGATGAGCACGTTGGAGGCGGTTTCGCGCGCGATATCGCCAATCGCCTCGCGCACCAGTTCTTCAACCTCGCTCACGGGCCGATCGAGAATGTCCGAGGTCTGCGTGGGGCTGAAATCCTCCAGCGTGGTCAGCAGCAGCGCCTGTCTGCTGAGGGGAGTGATCTTGCGCAATTGCGCCTGCGCCGCTGCCTCATGCAGACCGGATGGTTCATCCTGGCCGGCCGCTGCGGCCATTGCCGAGGACCAGACGAGGTTGAACGCGCGGTAGAGCGCCACCCGTCCACCTTCGAGCGAGGCGCGAAGCTGGGGATCGGCGACGGCCGTTTCCAGCATGGCACGCACATGTGCATCGCCCAGTTCCTGCGATCCGGTAAGCGCCCGCGCATAGCGGCGCAGAAATGGCAGATCGGCGGCGACCTTGTTACCCAGCGACATCGGACCCTTTCCCGAGCAAAAAGGCAGCCGATTTGCGCCGTTATCCGGCAAGGCAGCCCATTGGCGCCAGTCTAGACCGGGGATCGCCAAACGATAATGCCAAAAATTTGCAGCCTCTGGCATCGAGGGCGGGAACCGGGACGCGGCCCGTGCATTTACGCCTTGTCACCGCCGAGACCCCCCTCCCGTCCAAGCGGCTGGTGATACGATCCCGAAAGGTCCCCGTTCCGCAAGGACGGGGGCCTTTTTTTGGACGGCTCCCGCCGCCAGGAGGGCGGTTCAGCCCGCCAGCGGCTTCTCGAAAATCCAGTAATCCTTGTTGACCTTGCTGCCGATGGCATCGGCAATGGCGTTCATCCCCTGATTGTCGTCAAGGATCCAGCCGATCTCGCTGCGCTCGGTGCCATAAGTGCCCACGGCCACGCGGCGGATATATTCAATCATCATGAAAGCGAGTTGGCTGGCCATGCGCGAGGATTGATATTCCTTGAGCACGCCCATCAGCGGCACGCGCATGGTGCGCGGCTTGGGCTTGCGAATCCACAGCAGCAGCCTGAGCCAGCCGAAGGGGAACAGCTTGCCGTTGATCGCCTTGATCACCTCGTTGGCATCGGGGAGCGTGAGCATGAAAGCCACGGCCTTGCCGTCCAGTTCCGCGATCATGTTCACGTCGGGCCGGATCAGCGGTTTCAGCTTCTTGGCCGCATAGCGGATTTCGGTATCGGTGAAGGGCACGAAGCCCCAGTTCTTCGACCAGGCATCGTTGAGGATGTGGATCACGATCTGCACGTCGCGCTCGAAATTGGCGAGATCGAGTTCGCGGATATTGATGCGGGGATTGCGCTCACCCATTTCCACGATCTTGTTGACCAGTGGGGGGAAACCGCCCGTCACGTCCAGATCGTAGGTCTTGAGGCTCATGGCCTTGGTGTAGCCGTAGCTTTCGATCCAGCCCTTATATTCCGGCCGGTGGTGGCCCATCATGATCGCGGGCGGGTGATCGAAGCCCTGGACCAGCAGGCCCGGTTCTTCCCAGATGGACTGGCTGATCGGCGCCAGCACGCGGTGCATGCCCTGCTGCTTCAGCCAGCCTTCCGCAGCGGCGATCAGCGCGTGGCAGGTGGCCTCGTCGACCGCCTCCATATAGCCCCAATTGCCGGTGCCTGGACCCATGCCCTGTTCCACCGGCTGGCTGATGGCGAGATGATCGATATGGGCGGAAATACGCCCGACCACTTCGCCGCCACGCCGGGCGAGGAACAGTTGCATGTCCGCATGTTCGTGGAACGGGTTCTTGCCGGGGGTCAGCAGTTCCACCATTTCGCCCTTGAGCGGGGGCACCCAGTTCGGGTCGTCCGCATAGATACGCCAGGCCAGGGCGATGAAGGCATCGAGGTCCTTCTTGCCGGATACGGGAGAGATAACTACGTCAGTGTCAGCCACGGCCATTTCCTTGATGCGGAGCGGTCGGCAGAGAATATGGCGCTGCCCGCTTGTCAAGCGCGGGGTGCGGGAGAAGCGGGGGCAGAACGACATGTTGCTGCCACTATTGTGTACCATGGGCGCAACCGGATACCGCATATGACAGCGCACGAAACTATTGAAGTCCCGCCCGCCGCCCATCCCGCTTCCGCAGCGGAGAGGGCCCGGATTCCCGATGACATGGAGATGCTGCGCGCCGCGGCAGAGCTGACGCGTGACATCAACACCGCGCGGCCGGACATCTACTGGCCCGACATGCTGATTTCCGCCGCGCTCGGCTATGCCGCGCTGGCCGGGGCGATCCTCGTCTCCAGCCCGTGGCTGGCGGCCGGGTTGGGCCTGTTCGCCTCGCTCGCCCTCTATCGCGCGCTGCTGTTCATTCATGAACTGACGCATATCCACAAGAATGCGCTGCCCGGCTTCCGCTTCGCGTGGAACCTGCTGGTCGGCATTCCGGTGCTGACGCCCAGCTTCATGTATGAAGGCGTCCACACGCTGCATCATGCCCGCACGCGTTACGGCACGGCGGAAGACCCGGAATATCTTCCGCTGGCGCTGATGAAGCCGTGGTCGCTGCCATTGTTCATCCTGGTGGCGCTGCTGGCGCCGCCGGCCCTGATCCTGCGCTTCGGCATTCTCAATCCGCTGAGCGTGATTTTCCCGCCCCTGCGCAAATTCGTGTGGGAGCGTTTTTCGGCTCTCTCGATCAATCCGGACTTCCGCCGTCGCCCGCCCGAAGGCGATTTCGCGCGGATGGTGTTCTGGCAGGAACTGGGCGCGACCCTGTGGGCCATGGCGCTGATCGCCAGCATCTTCGTGCTGGGGTGGAAGCCCTTGCTGGTGGCCATGGCGGTGCTGTCGCTGACCGCAGTGCTTAACCAGCTGCGCACTCTCGTTGCCCATCTGTGGGAGAATGAGGGCGATGCGATGACGGTGACGGCGCAATATCTCGACTCGGTGAACGTCCCTCCGCCGAGCCCGTGGGCTGAGCTGTGGGCACCGGTGGGCCTGCGCTATCATGCCACGCACCACCTGCTGCCCAGCCTGCCCTATCACTCGCTGGCCGAGGCAAACCGCCGTCTGGTGGCGAAGCTGGGCAATGATTCGACCTACACCCGCTCGAACTATCCCGGGATGGCGATGCTGGTGATGCGGATCGCGAAGAGCACGATGGTGCGAGGGCGCTGAGGCGCCTCGCTACCTGCCTATTCTTCCGTCCTGATCAGCACTGTCTCGCCCACCAGGGCGAACAGGAAGAACGGGGCCCAGGCGGCCAGCAGCGGCGGGTAACCGCCGAAATTGCCCATCGCCAGCGCGGCATTGTCGACCACAAAATAGGCAAAGCCCAGTGCCATGCCGATCACGGCGCGCAGGAAGAGCTGGCCCGAGCGTGCAAGGCCAAAGGCCGCCACTGCGCCCAGCAGAGGCATCAGCGTGGCCGAAAGCGGGCCGGAGAACTTGTGCCACCACTTGCTTTCCAGCTCGCTGGTACGGCGGCCGGATTCCTTCAGCAGGCTGATCGATTCACGCAGCTCGACCGCGTCCTGCGAGTCGCCGTTGACCTTGCTCAGCGCCACATTCGTGGGGGTGAGGTCCTTGGCTACCACCATCGGGCCCAGCTTGCTCGTGGCGGCGGTTTCCACGTCGAAGCGCGTGGACGAATCCAGCAGCCAGCCCGGATTGGCATAGGTCGCGCGCGGGCTGCGCAGTTGCTCCTCGATCATGCCGTTACGGTCGCGGACATAGAAACTGACATTTTCCAGCACGGCATCCGCGCCCCTGCCGGTCAGCGAGCCCGCCGTGAGGATATTCATCCCGTCGGCCATGTAGATATTGGTTCGAACGCCCGAATCCTTCGGGATGGCGCCGTAATCGACATCCTGCCAGGCATCGAGCGTAGCCGTGGCGCGGGTCACCACCCGTTCGTTGAAGGCGAAGCTCGCCAGCGAGACGACAAAGGCGGATATCAGCAGCGGTGCCAGCACCTGATGGGCAGACATGCCCGCCGCCTTCATCGCGATCACCTCGCTGTTCTGGTTGAGCGTGGCGAGGGTCAGGATCGTGGCCAGCAGCACCGAATAGGGCAGGAATCGTGCGACCAGTTGCGGGAAGCGCAGCGAGACATAATGCCACAGCTGCGCCTCGCCATTGCCGGGAAAGCCCAGGATCTTGCCGCTCTCGCCCAGCAGGTCGAGCATCTGCAGCACCAGGACCAGCATCAGCAGCACCGCCAGGATGCGTATGACGAATGTCTTGGCGAGGTAGATTGTCAGCGTGCGCGAAGGGAAGAAATCAAGCCGCATCTTCGGCCGCCTTCATCTGGTGGGAATGGCGGCGGCGCACCAGCGCCTTCAGCCGCTTGGTCAGTTTGGCGAACAGCGTTTCCAGCGCACCGATCGCCTGGGCGCCGGGGACGAAGGCCACACGGTAATACATCCAGATGATCAACGCCGCGAAGAGCACGAAAGGCACCCACAGGGCGATCACCGGATCTACCCGGCCCAGCGCGGCGACCGACTGCCCGTATTGGTTCACCTTGTGATAGGCGACGACCATCACGATGGAGACGAACACGCCGAGCGAGGAGGTGGAACGCTTGGGCGGGATCGCCAGCGCCACGGCCAGGAACGGCAGCAGGAGCATCATCACCACTTCCACCATGCGATAGTTGAAGCTCGCCTGGCTTTCTGCGCGCGCCGCGCCGGATGAATCGTCCGCCCATCCGATGCGCAGCAATTCGGGCAGGATATATTCCTTGTCCTCCCCGCCGCGCTGGCGGAACTGTTCTATCGCCGGCAGGTCGATCGGCAAATCGTGCGAGGAGAAGCTCAGCACGCGCGGAGTCGTCCCGCCCGTATCCTGCACGATTGTGCCGTCGGTCAGCCGCAGGATGATTGTGTCGCGGTTTTCCTTGTTCGCAAGGAACCGCCCCTCACGCGCGGAAATGGACAGGACCTGGCCCTTATCGTCCGCGACGCGGGCGAAGATGCCGATCAGCTTGGTCCCTTCATCCTCGCTCTTCTCGATCCGCAAGGCCATGCGGTCTTCCAGCGTGGTGAACTCGCCCACCTTGATCGAAGCGCCCAGCGCGCCGGTGCGCAGCTCATGCTGAAGCTCGGCATAGTAATAATGGGCATAGGGTTGGAGATAGCCGACGATGGCGAAATTGAGCGCCACCAGCGCGAAGGTGATCAGGAAAGGCACGCGCAGCAGGCGCGTATAGCCCAGGCCTACGGCCCGCAGCACGTCTAGCTCGCTGGAAACAGCCAATGTGCGGAAGGCCAGAAGGATGCCCAGCATCAGGCCCAGCGGAATTGCCAGGCTTGCATATTCGGGCAGCAGATTGGCCAGCATCTTGAACACGATGCTTACCGGCCCGCCTTCTGTCGCGACGAAGTCGAACAGGCGCAGCATCTTGTCCAGCACCAGCAGCGATGCGGCGATGACGAACACCGCCAGCATCGGCGTGAGAACCAGCCGGAAGATATAACGGTCGATGGCGGTGAGGAATTTCACTTGGTCGAAGCGTCTTTCGCGGATTTGGACCTTACCGGCGCATGGCTTGGGACAGTGCCCGTGATTGAGACTCCTTGCCGAGAATCCGGCAATTAGGCAAGAAAGGTTGGCTGCCGCCAGCGCATTCGCCCATGCGGCCGGGAGGAAATCGATGACCGGACGAGCGACCACGCACCGTGAACGCCATACCGTGGACCGGATCGGCTGGCTGCGCGCCGCCGTGCTGGGTGCCAATGACGGAATCGTCTCCACCGCCAGCCTGATCGTGGGCGTGGCCGCGGCTTCCGCGGACAAGGGCCCGGTGCTCGTTTCCGGCATCGCCGGCCTGGTGGCGGGCGCCATGTCGATGGCGGCGGGCGAATATGTCTCGGTCTCGAGCCAGTCCGACGCGGAAGAAGCCGATCTGGCGCGGGAAAAGCAGGAACAGGCAACGATGCCAGAGGCCGAGCATGACGAACTGGTGGGGATTTATGCCGCGCGCGGCTTGCCGGCGGACCTTGCCGAACAGGTGGCCACAGCGCTGGAGCAGGCCGGCACGCTCAAGGCTCACCTGCGGGACGAACTGGGCATCGTGGACATGACACGCGCCCGGCCGGTGCAGGCGGCGCTAACCTCGGCCGGGACCTTCTCGGCCGGGGCAGCCCTGCCCTTGCTGGCTACAGTGCTGCTGCCCTTTGCCAGCGTTCCGATCGGCGTGTCGGTCGCTTCGCTGCTGTTCCTGATGGTGCTCGGTGCGCTTGGCGCGCGGGCGGGCAATGCGCCGGTCGGCAAAGCCGTGGTGCGAGTGGTCTTCTGGGGTGCAGTGGCGATGGCCGCGACTTACGGGATCGGGAAGCTGTTCGGCGCCAGCGTGTCCTGACGCGGAGATCGCTAGGCGGCGCTGAGCCTCAGGCCTTTAGGCCTTTTCCAGCGTGCATTGCAGCGGGTGCTGATTCTCCCGCGCGAAGTCCATCACCTGATGGACCTTGGTCTCGGCCACTTCATAGGGGAAGATGCCGCACACGCCGACGCCGCGCTGGTGGACGTGAAGCATGACGCGAGTGGCCTGTTCCAGATCCATGCGGAAGAAACGCTTGAGGACCATCACCACGAATTCCATCGGGGTGTAGTCGTCATTGAGCATCAGCACCTTGTACTGGCTCGGCTTCTTGGGCTTGGCCCGGGTGCGAGTGGCAAGGCCGACCTGCCCGGCACCGTCAGTGCCGCCATCGTCCGCGGCGCCCTCATCCTCGCCCGCGCGCGGCGCAAGCTCCGCCACGAAGGGAAGATGCGCAACGCTCATCGCGTCCGCTTCAGGGGCGGCAGGAAGCTTCATAGGGCCTGAATATCGTATCGGCGGGCGAGGCTGCAAGATGCGCTGCCGCAAAAAGTGCTCCGCAAGGCACGGATAGTGGCCGAAGAAGCCTGAAAGTAAACGAGCCGGTCGGCACTAGGCCAACCGGCTCGTCTCGCCGCACCGCCGATGGAGAGGAAGCCGGCGGGGCGAAATCCGCGTAAGCTGCGCGTCAGGCGGCAGCCTTGGAAATCTTGTCGGCCGCCAGGCTCATGCGGCTGGAAAGCGGAGCCATGCTCTCATTCGCAAGCTTGACCATCGCTTCGCTCGACTTGGAACCGAAGGCGACCATGGAGTCGAAATTGCGGCGCATCAGCTTGCCCTGAAGCTGGAACAGCTCGGTGGGCGACTTCACGGCGGCCATTTCCTTCATATCCGCAGTGATGGTCTCGAAGGCCGACTTGGCTTCCTCGACATAGGTCTTGCCGATTTCCTGCACGCCCTCGGACAGGATCTTGCCGCTTTCGACCAGGGCTTCGACATTGCCCTTGGTGAAATCGCCGAACTCGCCGGCCATTTCGCTGCTCTTCTCATAGGCAGCCTTGGCGCGGGTCTGCATCTCGCTCATCGCATCGGTCATGGGCTTGGTGAAATCGGTGGTCTTGGCCATGATGAAAATTTCCTTCGCTTCGAAAATGGGCTTCTTTGGGGCGGGGGCTCTCTTCGGAAGCACCTTCTCGGTTGCGTTTTTTGCCGGTTTGGCAGCGATTGGCGCCGTCATCGGCTTGGGCGGCCTTGCGGCCGGTTTGGGTTTTGCGGGAACCTTTGCCTTGACGGTTGCCGGGGCCTTGGCGGCGACCGGCTTTGCCCTTGCCGCCGGAGCCTTCGCTGCAGCCACAGGGGCTTTGGGCGCAGGCTTTGCCTTCGGCGCCGGTTCGGCCTTTGCCGCTACGGGAGCGGGCGCGGCCTCCACCGCCGGGGCGGGTTCGGGTGCCTTGGCCGGTTCGGCCTTGTCCGGGGCAGCCCCGGCTGCGGCGGCATAAGCCTTTTCGGCGGATTCAGCGGCCTTGTCGGCTTCGTCAGCCATAGGTTCCTGGTTCCTGCATTAGGGGCCTTCCGGCCTCATGTTGCAGTGCACAAAATAAGACTTGTGCGTCCAGAGTCAAGGATTTTTTGTGCAGTGCACAATATCCGGAATGGACTGAGTACCGCAGGGTTACCCTACGGCACTCTGCCTCTATGGCCGCAAAAGGCTACCGCATCGTGACATAGCGGCCGGGCGCGTCCTCGATCACTTTGTCGCCCTTGCTGCCGGGCTTGCGCTTGCCCTTTGCGGGCACTCGCGTCTTGTCCTGGCGCTCCAGCCACTTGATCCAGTCCGGCCACCAGCTGCCGGGATGTTCCTTCGCGCCTTTGCGGAAGCCGTCGAGATTCTTGAACCGGCCTTCATGGGTCCAGAACTGGTATTTGTGAGCATCGGGCGGGTTCACAACACCTGCGATGTGGCCGCTGCCCGCCAGCACGAAGCGCACCGGGCCCTTGAGGAACCATGTCATGCGGAACACGCTTTCGGCCGGGGCGATGTGATCTTCCCTGCCTGCCTGGATATAGGCCGGGGTCTCGATCAGGGTGAGGTCGATCGGCGTACCGTCCACGCTCAGCCTGTCAGGCAGGACCAGCAGATTGTCGCGATAGAGGTCCTGCAGATATTCGATGTGCCATTTGGACGGCAGGTTAGTGACGTCGCCGTTCCAGTAGAGCAGGTCGAAGGCGGGATAGTCCTCGCCCAGCAGGTAATTGTTGACCACGTAGTTCCAGATCAGTTCCGGCCCGCGCAGCAGGTTGAAGGTCGCCGCCATGTAGCGCCCGTCGAGAAAGCCCTTCTGGCTGGCCTGCCTGATCATGTCGAGCTGGGCATCGTCCACGAATACCTTGAGATCCCCGGCCTTCTCGAAATCGACCTGAGCGGTGAAGAAGGTGGCGCTCTTCACCTTGTCCGCTTCGCCGCGGCGGGCGAGGATCGCCAGCGTGGCGGCCAGAGTGGTGCCCGCCACGCAATAGCCGATCGCATGGACGCTGGGCACTTTCAGCCGCGCGCGGATATGCTCGATCGCGTCGAGCTGGGCGCGCACGTAATCGTCCCAGGTCACATCGGCCAGGCTTTCGTCGGCGGACTTCCAGCTGACCATGAAAGTGGTCACGCCCTGGTCGACGGCCCATTTCACGAAGCTCTTCTTCGGATTGAGGTCGAGGATATAGAAGCGGTTGATCCAGGGCGGGAAGATCACCAGCGGCGTTTCCAGAACCTCTTCGCTAGAGGGCGAATACTGGATCAGCTGATAAAGTCGCGTCTCGTGCACCACCTTGCCGGGGGTGACAGCGATGTTCTCCCCCAGCTTGAAGGCAGTCGCGTCGGTATGGGTAAGCTGGCCCTTCTCGAGGTCGGATGCCAGGCGGCTCATCCCCTTGACCAGATTCTCCCCGTGCTTTTCCATTGTGCGTTCCAGCACGACCGGATTGATCATCGGGAAATTGGCCGGGCACATCGCGTCCACCATGGTGCGCGTGGCAAAGCGCAGCTGATCGCGCTCATGGGGCTTCAACCCCTCTGTCTCGTCCACCAGCTTCATCATCTGGCGAGCGAACATCAGATAGCTCTGGTGGATCAGCGCGAAGACCGGCTGTTCACGCCATTTGGGGTCGGCAAAGCGGCGATCATGCAGCGGCAGGTTCGGCTCGTGCTTTCCGTCCTTGTCTTCGGCCTCTTCAGCACTCTTCGCCTTGGGGCCGATGCCGTACTGGCCCAGCACCTCTTCCCAAAGCTCCATCCCCTCGCGCCACATTTCCTGCTGCTTTTCGGGATTGGCGATCGGCACCTGGCGATAGAAAGCGGCCAGCGCTTCCCACCATTCGGCGGGATTGGCCATCATCGGGGGCAATTGCTCCGGCAAGGCCTGCTGTTGCTGGAACTTCAGCCACATGTCCTGCCATCCAGCGGCTGCCTCGCCCATGGTATGCGCCCATTGCTCGATCTCTTCGCCGACCGGCAGCGGACGGTCCGCATCGGGCAGGAACTGGCCGAACATGGCCCAGGCGGCTTCTCCCTGGGCCTTGAGCATTTCAGTGTAGAGGCGGGCGGAATCGTCGTCGGACGTGCTGCGGCGTGCCATGCCTTACTGCATAACGGCAATTGCCGAGAATGTGAGCCCAAAAGCGCCTCGCAACACCGATTGCGAACACATCAATTGCGCGAAGCGCACGATTCCTCCACAATTGCGCGCGCGGCAATTTCGCCGCGTTAATTTTTTTGGATTGAATGAGGTCATGGAAGACGAATTCTACCGCATCAAGCGACTGCCGCCCTATGTCATCGCCGAAGTGAACGGCATGCGCGCAGCAGCACGAGCGGCGGGGCGCGACATCATTGACCTCGGCATGGGCAATCCGGACCTGCCGCCGCCGCAGCACGTGATCGACAAGCTGTGCGAAGTGGCCCAGAAGCCCAGCGCCCATGGCTATTCGCAGTCCAAGGGCATCCCGGGCCTGCGCAAGGCCCAGGCCAATTATTACGGCCGCCGCTTCGGCGTGGATCTCGATCCTGAAACCGAAGTCGTGGTGACGATGGGTTCGAAGGAAGGCCTCGCCAGCCTCGCCACCGCGATCACCGCGCCGGGCGACGTGGTGCTGGCGCCCAACCCCAGCTACCCGATTCACATGTTCGGCTTCATCATCGCCGGGGCCACCATCCGCTCCGTGCCGACCACGCCGGACGAGAATTACTGGCGCGCGCTGGACCGGGCGATGGCCTTCACCGTGCCGCGGCCCAGCGTGCTGGTGGTGGGCTATCCCTCCAACCCCACGGCCGAAACGGTCGATCTGGCGTTCTATGAACGGCTGGTCGCCTGGGCGAAGGAGAACAAGGTGTGGGTCCTGTCGGACCTTGCCTATTCCGAGCTTTACTACGACGGCAACCCCACTCCCTCGATCCTGCAGGTCAAGGGCGCGAAGGATGTGGCGGTGGAGTTCACCTCGCTCAGCAAGACCTTCTCGATGGCCGGTTGGCGCATTGGCTTTGCCGTGGGCAACCAGAAGCTGATCTCGGCCCTGACCCGCGTGAAGTCCTATCTCGATTACGGTGCCTTCACGCCGATCCAGGCAGCGGCCTGTGCCGCGCTGAACGGGCCGCAGGACATCGTCCAGCAGAACCGCGAACTCTATCACAAGCGCCGCGACGTGCTGGTGGAGAGCTTCGGCCGTGCCGGCTGGGACATTCCCCCGCCCAAGGCGTCCATGTTCGCCTGGGCGCCGCTTCCGCCGGCGCTCAAGGAAATGGGCAGTCTGGAATTCTCCAAGCAGCTCCTCACCCATGCGGACGTCGCCGTCGCGCCGGGCGTGGGCTATGGCGAGGATGGCGAAGGCTATGTCCGCATCGCCATGGTGGAGAACGAGCAGCGCCTGCGCCAGGCGGCACGCAACGTGAAGCGCTATCTCGCCTCCATGGGCGTGAATTCCAGCGCCGCATGATCGTGCTGCGGTCTCGCCCGTCGATGCCCATCGGGGACTGGCGGCATTGCGGGGCCGCGGGATGATCCAGTCGGTCGGGGAGGCAGGCCGCGTCACCATTGCCCTTGAAGAGGGCGGGGTGGCGCAGGTTCGCCTCGCCCGGCCCGACAAGCTCAATGCGCTCGACCGGCCGATGTTCGAGGCGCTGGTCGAGGCGGGCGAAATCCTCGCCCGTATGCCCGGCCTGCGGGCAGTGGTTCTGGCGGGCGAGGGCAGGGCCTTCTGCGCCGGGCTCGACCTTGCCAGCTTTGCCGGCTGGCCGGGCCCGGAAGCGCCGGACATTACCGAGCGCACGCATGGCATTGCCAATATCTACCAGCATGTCGTTCTGCAGTGGCGACAATTGCCCGTGCCGGTGATCGCCGCGATTGCCGGGCCATGCCTGGGGGGCGGCTTGCAGATCGCCAGCGGGGCGGATTTCCGCGTCGCCTCTCCCGATGCGCGCCTTTCGATCATGGAACTGAAGTGGGGCATCATCCCCGACATGGCAGGCTTCGCCCTGTGGCGCGGGCTGGTGCGCGAGGATGTGCTGCGCGAACTGATCTACACCGCCCGGGAACTGACAGGCGAAGAGGCGCAGGCCCTGGGGCTGGTGACGATCCTCGACCCCGATCCGCTCGGCCGCGCGACCGCCATCGCGCATGAAATCGCGAGCAGGAACCCCCATGCGATTCGCAAGGCAAAGCACCTGGCCAATGTCTGCCATGACCTTACGGTTGCCGAGATCCTGCTCGAAGAATCCCGCGGTCAACACGAACTGATCTATTCGAAGAACCAGCTTGAGGCTGTTATGAGCCAGCTGCAGGGCAGGGCGCCGAGATTCGACGATCCCTGACCGCAATAAAAGCATAAGGCACCGGAAAACGATAGCAGGCTAGCGGTTTTCAAGTTAGCACCGGCGCCAGGGAACTGGAGAGGAAATCACGAAATGGCCGGACAGGCGCAAGCGGAAGGCGCGACTCTCGATGTCGCCGGCTTCCTCGGCGGGCTGAAAATCACCCCCTTCCACAAATGGCTGATCTTCCTGTCCTGCCTCGTCACCTTTTTTGACGGGCTGGACTTCTCGCTGATGACTTTCACCCTGCCTTATGTGCGGGACGAGATGGGCCTCACCACCGGGATGATGGGGCTGGTCAGTTCGGCCGCGTTCGCCGGGCAGATGGTCGGTTCGCTGGCCGGTTCCTATGTGGCAGACGTGATGGGACGCCGTCCCGTAATCCTGCTGTGCACCGTGCTCGGTGCGGTGCTCACCTTCATCACCGGCTATGCCAACAGCCCGGAAATGCTGATCGCGCTGCGCTTCCTGGGTGGCCTCGCCATTGGCGGGTTGCTGGCGCCGGCATGGTCGCTCAATATCGAGGCAATGCCCTTCTCGCTGCGGGCCACTTCGGTGACGATCATCATGCTGGGCTTCAGCCTTGGCGGTGCGGCGGCCGGGCAGATCACCAATCTGATCGCCCCGCATTATGGCTGGGAAGGCGTGTTCTTCTTCTGCGGTGCGGCCACGTTCGTGCTGGCGGTGGTCCTGCAATTCACCTTGCCCGAATCCGCCCGCTGGATGGTGGCGCGGGGCAAGCCGGTGGAAAAGGTGCTGCCGCTGCTGCAGCGCTTCGATCCCTCGCTGGCGGCCCGCAAGATCACATCGCTGATCCTTTCGGACGAGAAGAAAAGCTCCGGCGAGGCGCCGTGGACGAAGTTCTTCGCGCTGTTCAAGGGGCCGCTGCTGTTCATCACCCCGATCATCTGGGCGACCTATTTCTTCTCGTCCTTCGCGATCTACCTCAAGTCCAGCTTCGGTATCCTGTTCCTCGAAAAGCTCGGCATCCCGCTGGCCACAGCAACCAATCTCGGCTCCATCGGCGGCATCATCGGTGCCATCGGCGGCGTGTTCCTGCTGGGCTTCACGGAAAAGCGCGGGCCGATCTGGATCGCCATCGCGCCACTGCTGGGTGTGCCGCTGGCCGTTTTCATCGGTGCCGGCCATATCGACGGCGGTCCGCTGTTCATCCCGATCATTCTGCTCGGCTCGATCACTATCGGCGTGGGCCATGCGGCGGTGATTTCCATCACCAGCATCTATTATCCCAGCGCGATCCGCTCGACCGGCGGCGGCATGGCCAGCTTCATGGCCAAGTTCGCGGCAGTGGCGGCGCCCAATATCGGGGCGGCCTGGTTCCTGGCGGACCGGCAGGCCGTGCTGGACGGCTATCTCTTCACCGGCCTGTGCCTGGCCGGCGTGGTGGTGGGCATCGTGGCGCTGGCCTTCTTCGCCCGGCAATTGCCCGCAGCACATGTCCATACCGATCCCGAGCCTGAACCTGCCTGACCAGATTGACCGGAGTACCCAAATGACCCTTCGCAGCATCGCCGCCAATTCGCCCGGCCGCCGTGCCAACTGGAAGGCGCTGGGCCTCAGCGCCGAAGACATGCTGAAGCCCAAGATCGCGGTGGTGAATTCCTCCTCCGAACTGGCGATCTGCTATGCCCATCTCGATGGTATCGCGGCCATCGTGAAGGAAGAAATCCGCAAGGCTGGGGGCGTGCCGTTCGAGGTGCGCACTGCTGCCCCTTCGGACTTCATCACGGGTGCGGCCAAGGGCGGCAGCTACATTCTTGCCGGGCGCGATATCATCGCTAACGATATCGAAGTGCAGGTGGAAGCCGCCCTGCTGGACGGGATGATCTGCCTGACCAGCTGCGACAAGACCCCGCCTGGCCATTTGATGGCCGCGGCGCGCCTCAACATTCCCACCATCCTGGTCATCGGCGGTTATCAGCAGGCAGGCGAGATCGATGGCGAGCCGGTGGACGTGGAAGATGTGTGGTCCGGCTCCGTGGGCGAACGCTTCGGCGCCAAGCCCAAATTCCCGGTGGCCGACATGGCCGAGAACGCCATTCGCGGCCCCGGCGTCTGCGCCGGGATGGCCACGGCCAATACGATGCATTCCGTGGTCGAGGCCCTGGGCATGAGCCTGCCGGGCAGCGCCCCGGTGCGCGCCAATTCGCCCAAGATGAAGGAAGGCGCCCGCGCGGCTGCCCGCCGCATCGTGGAGATGGTGCACGAAGACCTGCGCCCGCGCACGATCCTGACCGAAGGGGCCTTCCGCAATGCCGTGGCCACCGTGCTGGGCGTTTCGGGCTCCATCAACGCGATCAAGCATCTGCAGGCGACCGCCATCGAGGCGGAGACGGATATCGACGTCTACGCCCTGTGGGAGGAAATGAGCGACGTGCCCGTGCTCTCCGCCGTGCGCCCCACCGGTGCGGTGCGGATCGAGCAGTTCGAGGATGCGGGCGGCGCGCGGGCCGTGCTCAAGCGGCTGGAAGGCCGGATCGACACCTCGGCAATGACCTGCACCGGCAAGACGCTGGCCGAGAATCTGGCAGGCTATGTCATCCCCGGTCCCGACGTGATCCATGCCGTGGACGATCCGGTGGGCGAGGGGCCGGCGATTGCCATCCTGCGCGGCAATTTCGCCGATACCGCCGTGGTCCGCCTCGGCATCCGCGACGGCTCGCGGCCCGAGGAATTCAGCGGCCCTGCCAAGGTGTTCGAGGATTCGCTGGAATGCCTTCAGGCCATCGAGGATGGCAAGGTCGTGGCAGGCGACGTGGTGATCGCGCGCAACCAGGGCCTGAAAGGCGGCCCGGCCATGGGTGGCGGCGCTTCCATGGTGCTGTTCGCGCTTGATGCGGCAGGCCTTGCCAAGACGACTGCCTTCGTGACGGACGGCCAGCTTTCCGGCCTGTGCCTCAAGGGGCTGACCGTGGCCGAAGTCTCGCCCGAGGCGGCCACTGGCGGGCCGATCGGCAAGGTGCGCGATGGCGACATCGTGACCATCAGCGTGGCCAATCGCGGCATCGATGTGGCGCTTTCGCCGGAAGAACTGGCGGCACGCGAAGGGCCGGGCTTCCGCATTCCGGCGACGGGCTATCTCAGCAATTTCCGCGAGGCAGTGCATCCGCTCTCCACGGGCGGGGTGCTGCTGCCGCTCGACGAATAGGGCTCACTCGCCGCAATAGCGCCTGACGATCGCCGCCTCCCGCAGCAGCGCCTCGGCACGCTCGGCCTGTCCCAGAGGGGCAAGCTGGGCGGCTGCCTGTTCGCGATCCTCCAGTTCGGCGGCCAGGATCGCTTCGAGCTTTTCCGGCGAGAGGGCCAGCCGCTCCACTTCGTTCGACAGGCCTGAAACCTGCAGCGGGGCCGATCCGATCTCGGGCGCTTCGGCATTGTCGATCGCGGCCAGCAGCACGCGCAGCACCGTGATCTCCTCGGCCCGCTTGCCCTTCATCGCCTCCTTCAGATCAAGCCGCATCCGCGCCTTCAGCTGGGCTGCATGGTCTTCGGGCATCGCGTGGCTCCACGGAAAAATGACTCGATAGGCTGCCTTATGGCGCTTCACTCGCGGCGAGGCGAGCCGGGCGAAGGTTGACGCAGAACGGCCTGCGAAACCATGTGACCATCCGGCTGTATTATCGCGATTTTACAGGCGGTTGGTGTGATTTGGAAGGGTGCGCCGTGTGACCTTTGAATTTGGCCCATTTGCAGAGTGTTGCAGGCCGCAATCCTCGCGCTGAATGGGTCGAGCGGCGCTCACGGCAAAATATCCGCAAACGTCATCCTGACTTGTTTCAGGATCTATGGCTCCGGATCGAGCGACAAAACGTGAGGCACTATGAATGCTGAAAAAGTTCAGCATGACGATGTCTGACGGGTCATTCTCCGCACGGCCGTCGGTCCACAGCCAGTCGGGGATTCTCACCATGTCAAGGAGCGGCGCAGTCCCTGCCACGGCAGGCTGCCTGTAGGAAAATCATTTCCGCCATGTCGGCACGCTTCACCCGTCGCGTTACGCGCCGGGCTGGATCGTGGTGAGCTTGAAGGGCTGTTCGATATCCAGCTTCACTGCGAACAGGGCCTCCTCGCCGGAGCGGTTGGCCGTGGTGTGAATGATCGCGCGGCAATGCACCTGTGCTGCCTCCAGTCGCCATTCATGCAGCCATTCGCGATAGCGCGTGGCCAGATAGGCCGGGCAATAGCCGATCACTCGCGCGCCGATCGCCACGCTGCAGCCATTGCCCTGATCCAGGATCAGTTCGGCAAGGCAGGCAAAAGGCTGCCCCGCATCGACACTGGCGGGTACGATCTCGCGGATCGTCGCCTGATGGCGGGCCGCCCCGGCCACGCTCACCGCGAACTCGCCCTGTCCATGCAGGAAGATTGCCCGGCAATTACCCGCGAAGGCATTGCGCACTGCCCGGTTGCGGGCGCCAAGCAGGGGCTTGAAAAGTCCGGATAGCATGCGGGCGGCGACCAGAGGCTGTGCGAGGAATCGGGCGACTGTGGCCAGCCTAGCCGGGCGATGTGACAGTTTGGAAGGCGGGCGGGCTGGGCTGTGCAAATCGCAGGTCCGCCCTTCCTTCCGTCATTGCCGCACAAACCTCACTCCGCCGGAACCGCCTCGCTCCCCACTGCCGCCACCGCCGCATCGTCGCTCAGATGCGCGCCCTGTTCGCGCAGGATCTTGCGCACTTCGGCCACGTCCACCTCGCGCGGCTGCACGCCGCGATTGGCTGCCACTGCCGCGCCCACGCCTGCCGCATGGCCGGTCAGCCAGCATTGCGGGATTTCGCGCATGAAGCCGTGGCTGTTCGCATCGCAGCTGATGTGGCGCCCGGCGGCCAGCATCCCGTCCAGCTGACGCGGCACGAGGCTGCCATAGGGCACGGAGACGGTCGGGAATTTCGGGCTGATCGAGGGGCTCACGCCCACCTCGTCCGCCACTGGCGTGCCATTGCCCCAGTTCTGGCGCTCGATCCGGCCGATGCCCGCAAGGCGGCGTGTGTGGCGCACACCCAGTTGGCTGGCGCTCTGCAGCGAATAGGCATTCTCGAAGCCAGGCGCGTGACGGCGGAAGAACTGGCAGTGCCCTTCCATCAGCCGGTGGCTGCGGAATTCCACTTCGGTCATGTCGTCCACGTCCAGCGCCGAAAGGCCGGACTGGCGGGGGCCGAGGAACAAAGCGATGTCCGGCCGCCAGCTGACATAGGGCGTCTGGAAGAAGCCCAGTTCTTCTCGCCCGCGCGCCATCAATTCGCGCAATTGCTCGGGATAGAGGACCTTCCAGTTGATCCAGCGGTCCATGTTGACGCCGCCCAGCACCCAGCCGGTATTCATCGAATGGTGGACATCGCCTTCCTCGATATCGGTATCGAAGGCGGCCCCGGCGCGGGCGAACATGTCGCCATCGCCCGTGGTGTCCACCACCACCTTGGCCATCACGGCCTGGCGCCCGGCCTTCGATTCGAAGATGACGCCCTTGGCCACGCCATCTTCCACCACCGGCCGTGCGGCCCAGGCGTGGAACACGATTCGCACGCCCGCCTGCAGCAGCATTTCCTGATTGTTGAGCTTCATCCGCTCGGGATCGAGCGTGGGCGCCCATTGCACGATGCCGTGGAAAGCCGTGGTGCGCTGGCCCCAGTAACCGGCCTTGATCGGGTCCTGCGAACCCCAGTCCTCGCGCGGCGGGCCGGCCACGGCCTCGGGCGGCATGCGGTCGATGAACTGGCGGGCAAAGCCCTGGATCACATGATTGCCCTGCCAGTCGGTCATGCGGTCGATCCACATGACGAGGCCGCCGGTGGAAAGGCCGCCAAGGCAGTTATAGCGTTCGATCAGCGTCACGTCGGCGCCCGCCTTGGCCGCCGCCCAGGCTGCCGCACAGCCGGCAGGGCCGCCGCCGATCACCGCCACGTCGCAGCGATGATAGATGTCCACCTCGCGGGCATCCTCGCGGATGGTGCCGGTGCCGTTGCGCGGGGGCAGGGTGTGGCTGGTGGATTCGAACACATCCGATCCCAGGAAGCGGTCTTCGCTGTGCCCTTCCACGCGGTGCATCTTCGGCTTGTCGTCGGCCATTTCCCGGATCCTCATCTGTTTGCTAGCCTGCTAATCATATGGCGCGCGCCACGCAAGGCGATCTCATGCACGAAAGCGGATTGCGTGCCTGCCGCCTCTCCGCTAGGGCGCGCCTTCCCATGCCTGCGGAATCTTCCGCAAGTAGGGGATGAGGCCCGATGGCGGAGTGGTGACGCAGCGGACTGCAAATCCGTATACGCCGGTTCGATTCCGGCTCGGGCCTCCACTTTCCACGCCCCGGCTTGCGGCACCACCGCAAGGCCATTAAGGGGCGCGGCAGAGTGCCGCTTTAGCTCAGTTGGTAGAGCACATCATTCGTAATGATGGGGTCACGTGTTCGAGTCACGTAAGCGGCACCACTTTTCCTGCATTTCATTGTTTCCGCGATGATCGAGCGCTGCGGTGCGGCGTGTCGGGTCTCACTTCCGCATTAACCTTTTTAGCGCGTGTGGACCGTATAACCGCGTATCATGCGGCTCGCTACCATCACTAACTGGGCTTACGGGATCACCGTGGGGCTTACGCTTGTTTCCGGCGTTACCATGCTGCTTGCGTCCAACGCTCAGCAGGAAGAGCGTGCGGCCGTGGATTTGCGGCATCAACTGGGCAAGGCGACTGCGCGGCTAAACGTCGATGTCCGGGCGCTTACCGACCATGCGCGCCAGTTCCTCGATACGGGCGATCAGTCCTATCTCATCGCCTATCGGCGCGAGCTGGCGGATCTTGGTACGGTCGAGAAGCGCATTGCCCATATCGAGGATGCCGGGGCCGGGCCGGACGAGCTGGCGGCGCTGAAAGAGGCCGTGCGTTGGGCCGATACCCTGCATGACGAGCAGGCCGCCGCCCTTGCCGCTCACGAAGCGGGCGACGAGGCCGGGGCGCGCAAGATTCTGTTCGGTGCCGAATATGAGCGGGAACTGGACCGGGTCGATACGCTGATCACTCGCTTCCAGGACCTGCTCGACCGCCGGGTTGATGACGAAGTGCGCGAGGCGACCGGCGTGGCGAAGATCTGGCGCGGCCTGTCGGAAGCCGCCATCGCGGTCACCGGCCTGCTGTTCCTGTGCGTGCTGTTCTTCGTGTTCCGCCAGCGCGTGCTGCGCCCGGTGGTGAAGCTGAGCGACGTGGTCAACCGCCTCGCCGCGCAGGATTTCGCGGTCGAGCCGCCGGAGATCGCGCAGATCGACGAGATCGGCGACATGGCGCAGGCCATCCGGATTTTCCGGGAAAACGGCATCGAGCGCCAGCGGCTGGAGAACGAGCGCAATGCCGATCTCGCGATCCGCGATCTGCTCTCGCGCATGACCCAGCGGATGCAGGGCTGCGATACGCTGGACGACCTGAAGGACGTGGTTCAGCGCTTCGTTCCGGAAATCGCCCCGGCGCGCGCCGGGCGGCTCTATCTGGTGGACAAGGAGCGCAACGCCGTGGTTGCGGCCTGCAGCTGGCTCTCGCCTGCCCATTCGCCGCGCGAATTCGTGCCCGCGGCGTGCTGGGCGCTGCGGCGGGGCCTTGCCCACCGTCCTTCGGGAGGGATGGTTGACGTTCCCTGCCAGCATCTGGAATTCGAGACGGGGCACCTTCCCGACACGCTCTGCCTTCCGCTCACGGCCCAGCGCGAGACCTTGGGGCTGCTCTATCTGGAGCCGGCCGCGGGCAATGACGATGCCGATCTCACGCCGGAAATCTATCTCAACATGCTGGCCGAGAATATCGGGCTGGCGCTGGCCAATCTGCAATTGCGCGATGCCCTGCGCGAGATGGCGATGGCCGATACGCTGACCGGCCTTTCCAATCGCCGCCAGTTCGATGCCGTGCTGGAGCAGCAGCTGGATCAGGCCCATCGCGACAGCAAGCCGCTCAGCTGCGTGATGATCGACGTCGATCACTTCAAGAAATTCAACGACACTTTCGGCCACGATGCCGGAGATGCGGTGCTGCGCGAAGTGGGCGCGGTATTGCGCAATGTCACGCGCGAGCCGGAATTCGTGTTCCGCTATGGCGGCGAGGAATTCGCCATGCTGATGCCGGGGCTGGATGCAGAGCAGGCGGCCGAGCGTGCCGAGGAAATCCGCGCCCGGATCGGCGCGATCCAGATCGCCCATGGCGGCCGCGACCTCGGCCGGATCAGCGCCTCGATCGGCGTGGCCTGCGCGCCCGACCAGTGCCGGCTCAGCCGGCTGGTGCTGAGCGCGGATGCGGCGCTGCTGCGCGCCAAGGCCAATGGGCGCGACCGGGTGGAAGTCGCCGAAGGGCCGGCGCCCAATGTTCCCCAGGAGCGACGCTCGGCCAGCAACTGAGGGCCCCCCCTTCGCGGCGAGTATATGTCGCTCATCAGGTGCCGTCGGCCGTTTGCAGAACGGCGCGGGAAATTGACACTGCCCATGCCCATCTGTCTTATGTGAGTAACTCACCTTGCCGAAGCAGGCGCGGTGAGTTGCCGCGCGGTACCTTGCGACAATTCGTGACTGGCCCTTGTGCCGTTGTGGTTTAGGTTGCGGGCGCTGCGGAAGCGGGGGATTTGCAATGCGGGCAAGGGCTAGGGCTTGTTGGGCTTACCGGGCTGTGCCCGCCGCCTTGCTTGCATTGGGCCTTGCCGGATGCGGCACCATGAACGGGGGCGCTGCTGTTCCCGATCACGCCGTCGCGCTGCCCGCAGCATGGTCGGATGAAGGGCGCGCCGCTCCGGCCTATGACGAAGCGGCTTACTGGCAGGCGCTGGGCGATCCGGCGCTGACCGAAATCGTCGAAGCTGCGCTGGCCAATAATCTCGATCTTGCGCAATCCGCCGCCCGGCTCGCCCAGGCACGCGAGGCGCTGGCGCAGGCGCGCGCGGGCTTCCTGCCGCAGTTGAACGCCAGCGGCGGGGCACGGCAGGACATATTGGATGGCGGGGGCGGCGATCCGCTGCTCAATCTGGGCGTGGATGCCAGCTGGGAAGCCGATCTGTTCGGCCGGATCGGCAATTCCGCCAGTGCGGCCCGCTATGATTACGAAGCGGCGGGATATTCGCTCGACGATCTGCGCCGCGCGATCGCGGGGCAGGTGGCAAGCCAGGTGATTTCTGCCCGTGCAACCGCCAGCCAGCTGGCCATCGCGCGCGACACTTTGCGCATTCAGGACGAGAATTTGCAGATTGCCCGCTGGCGCAATCAGGCAGGGCTGGTCTCCAGCCTGGATGTGGAGCAGGCGCGTAGCCAGAGGGCGCAGACAGCGGCCAGCATCCCGCTGTTGGAGAGCAATCTGGCGGCCACTTCCAACGCCATTTCCACTCTCGCCGGGGAAACGCCCGGCCGGGTGCGCGCCCTGCTGGCCTTGCCGCAGGCCATTCCCGCGCCGCCCGAACTGGCCAAGCTGGATGCCCCGGCGGACCTTCTGCGCCGCCGCCCGGATATTCGTGGGGCAGAGGCGAGCCTCTATGCCGCCAGTGCACGGATCGGCGTTGCCCGTGCCCAGCTTTACCCCGCGCTGCGGCTGGCCGGTACGATCGGGACGAACGATGCCGGGGCGCTCAACCTGTTCGACATGGTGACCGGCTCGATCTCCGCCACGATCAGCCAGCTGCTGTTCGATGGCGGGCGCACGCGTTCGCAGATTCGTTCGGCAGAGGCCGCGGCGGAAGGTTCGCTTGCCGGGTGGCGCAAGTCGATCCTCACCGCGCTGGAGGAAGTGGAGAGCGCCATTGCCGCGCGCCGCGCCGCCGATGCGCGGCTGGCGGAACTGGCCGAGGCGCTGGATGCCGCGAACAATGCCGCGATCCTTGCCCGCAGCCAGTATCAGGCCGGGCTGACCGATTTCCAGACGCTGCTTTCCTCCGAAAGCCAGCTGCTTACCGCGCGCAATTCGGTGGCTTCCGCCGAGGCCGACCGCGCCACTGCCTTCGTGCGCCTTACCCAGGCGCTGGGCGGTGGCTGGAACGAGAGCGCGCCTGCCTTTTCCGATGATGGGAACACGCCATGAGTGACGGCCAGACCTCGATCGACGAATTCCTCGGCACGTCGGACCGCCCGCGCTGGAAGCGCTGGGCCCTGTTCTGGGTTCCCGCCGTGGTGCTGGTGGGCGGGCTGCTCGTCGCCGCGCTGCTACTGGGCCGCAATGCCGGGCCGGGCTATGTCACGGAAGAGATCGTCCGGCGCTCGCTGGATGTGGAGGTAACCGCCACGGGCAATCTGCGGCCGACCAATCAGGTGGATGTCGGTTCGGAAGTCTCGGGCAAGATCGACGAGATCTATGTCGACGTGAACGACCGGGTCACGCGCGGGCAGGTGCTGGCGCGGATCAATACGGATGTGATCGACGATCAGATCAAGCAGGCCCGCGCCAGCCTCGCCTCGGCCCGCGCATCGGTGGCGCAGGCGCAGGCGACGCTCAGTCTCGATCAGGCGCAGCTTTCGCGGTTGCAGGAAGTGGCGCGGCTTTCGGGCGGCAAGGTCCCGTCCAGGAGCGAGCTGGACATCGCCCAGGCCAATGTCGCGCGCGATCGCGCCTCGCTCGCTTCTGCGCAGGCCAATGTCACTTCCGCTCAGGCCCAGCTTTCGACGGCGGAGACCAATCGCCGCCGGGCGATCATCGTCTCGCCCGTGTCCGGCGTGGTGCTGGCGCGGCAGGTGGAACCGGGGCAGACCGTGGCGGCGAGCTTCAGCACGCCCACCCTGTTCATCCTGGCCGAAGACCTGTCGCAGATGCAGCTGCGCGTCTCGATCGACGAGGCCGACGTCGGGCAGGTGAAGGCCGGGCAGAAGGCGAACTTCACCGTGGATGCCTATCCCGGCCGCCGCTTCCCCGCCACGGTGGAGCGGATCAATCTCGGTTCCAACAACACGGTCAGCGCATCGCAGACCACCACGACCACACAGAACGCGGTGGTGATCTATGAAGCGCGCCTCTCGGTCGCCAATCCGCAAGGGCTGCTGCGTCCGGGCATGACGGCCACGGCCAATATCGCCACTGACAGCACCGGCGTGCAATTGCTCGTTCCCAACGGCGCGCTGCGCTTCAAGCCCGATGCGCAGAAGCTGGCCGGCGGCGGGGCGCTCAATCCGCAGATCGGGCTGGAGCAGGAAGAGCAGAAGGCCACCATCGGGGTGGGTAGCCGCCAGCAGGTCTATGTGCTGGGCGATGACGGCAAGCTCAAGGCGATCCAGGTCACTACCGGCCAGAGCGACGGCAAGCTTACCGTGGTCCAGTCCTCGGAACTCAAGCCGGGCATGAAGGTGGTGACGGGGGTCAAGGCGGACCAGAAGTGACGCAGACGGCACCCGCAAATCCGCTGATCGAGCTGAAGGGGATAACCAAGACCTTCGGCCAGGGTGCGGCCGCGTTCCAGGCCCTGAAGGGCGTGGACCTTACTATCGATCACGGGGATTTCGTGGCGGTGATGGGCCCGTCCGGCTCGGGCAAGTCCACTACGATGAATATCCTTGGCTGCCTCGATACGCCCACCACCGGAATATTCCGCTTTCTCGGCGTGGAAGTGCAGGCGCTCAATCGCGACCAGCGCTCTTTGCTGCGGCGGCGCTATCTCGGCTTCGTGTTCCAGGGCTTCAACCTGCTCGCCCGCACCTCCGCGCTGGAGAATGTCGAACTGCCGCTGCTCTATCGCGGCCTCGGCAAGGCGGCGCGCAAGGAGGCGGCGATGCGGGCGCTCGATCAGGTGGGGCTTGGGCCCTGGGCGGATCACACGCCGGCCGAACTGTCCGGCGGGCAGCAGCAGCGCGTCGCCATCGCCCGTGCGCTGGTGAGCGATCCGGAAGTGCTGCTGGCCGACGAGCCGACCGGCAATCTCGATACCGAACGCTCGATCGAGATCATGGAATTGCTGTCCGATCTCAACCGCAAGGGCATCACGATCCTGATGGTGACGCATGAGGCGGAAATGGCCGCCTATGCCAAGACCATCGTCCATTTCCGCGACGGGTTGGTGGAGCGGGTCGAGAAGGGCCATCGACATAGGGCCCATACCAGCGGGGCCCATACCACCGGGGCCCATACCACCGGGCCACAGGCCGGAACCCCGGCCGGGGGGGCGCACTGATGCTGGGCACCACGCTGATGCTCGCCCTGGGGGAAATCCGCCGCCACCTGCTGCGCAGCTTCCTCACCACCCTGGGCATCATCATCGGTGTCTCCGCCGTGATCACCATGGTGACGCTGGGCAATGGCGTCACCGTTTCGATCAAGGAACAGATCAGCGCGCTGGGCTCCAACGTGTTCATCGTCTTCCCGCAGGAAACCGATCGCGGCCAGCCGCGCCCCTTCAAGGACGATGACGTCACCGCCGTGCGCGAACAGATCGCCGGGGTGAAGGCCGTGGCGGGCGAAGTGAACCGCGACGTCAATGCGATCCATAACGGGCAGGACTGGTCCTCGCGCGTGGAAGGCGTGTCCAACGCCTTCATGGATGCGCGCGGCATCGGCATGGATGAGGGGCGCCGCTTCACTCCCGCGGAGGAAGCCGCCGGGGCCAATGTCTGCATCATCGGGCCCAAGGTCTATGAAGAGATCTTCGTGGCCGGCGTGAGCCCCATCGGGGAACGGATGCGGCTGGACGATGTCTCCTGCACGGTCATCGGCATGTTCAAGTCGCGCGCGCAGGGTGCCCAGAACCAGGACGACGACAATTCGGTGTTCATGCCGATCAAGAACGTCCAGCGCCGCTTCCTGGGCAATGACAATGTCTTCTACATGGTCATCAGCTATGACCCTGCCTACGACAGCGCCGCGATGCAAAGCTCGCTGGTGGACCTGCTGCGCGAGCGGCGCCTGCTGCAGGAAGGGCAGGTCAACGATTTCAACATCCTCGATACGGCGCAGGTGAACGATGCCGTTTCTACCGCCGTGGGGCTGCTGACGGCCATGGTCTCGGCCATCGCCGCGATCAGCCTGGTGGTAGGCGGGGTGGGGATCATGAACATCATGCTCGTCTCGGTGACGGAGCGTACGCGAGAGATCGGTATCCGCCTCGCCATCGGCGCGCTGGCCAGCGAAGTGCGGCTGCAATTCCTCACCGAGGCGGTGGTGCTGTGTTGCTTCGGCGGGGTGATGGGGATCGTGCTGGGCTTCCTGTTCTCCTTCGGCCTCGCCCGCGCGGTGGACATTCCCTTCGTCTTTTCGCCCACGATCAATGTGCTGAGCTTCCTGATCTCGGCGCTGATCGGGGTGATCTTCGGCTATTTCCCCGCCCGCCGCGCGGCGGCGCTCGACCCGATCGAGGCGCTGCGGCACGAGTAGGGGTGGCCATCGCCGGGCCGTCTAGATCGTCATTGCGAGCGGCGAAGCCGCGCGGCAATCCAGTGCCCACGCATTGCGCCCTGGATTGCCGCGGGACCTTCGGTCCCTCGCAATGACGAAGCTGTCGAATACGAGCGCTTCAGTGCAAAATGACGCGGCAGCTCAACGCTGGCCGGTTCCTGCCCAGCCCAAAAAGAAACCCCCGCAAGCCGGGTGGCTTGCGGGGGTTCTTGCGTTCGTAAGGAACGATTGCCTTGCGGCGATCAGTTCCCGCCGGCGCGCTTCGCAGCAGCGGCCACGGCTTCCGTGGTCGGGTTGCCGAGCGAGAGCGAGCGACCATCGGGGAAGCTGATTTCCGCGGCGCTGGCGCGGGTGTCCCCGTCGCGAGCGCGGAAGGCGTTCACGATGATCTTGGTGCCGGCCGGCAGCGAGTTACGGTTCCAGCCGCGACGCAGCAGGGCGCTGGGCGCACCGCCTTCAACACGCCAGGTCTGACCGTTGGCCATCTTGATGTGAATCCAGGAGTGGGGGTTCACCCACTCGAACTTCACGACGGTGCCTTCGATCTTGATGGGCTTGTTGCGATCGAATTCGGCCGCGAACGAGTGGTGGGCATATGCCGTGCCCGCCGCGCCGCTCACCGCCAGAACGGCGCCGATCATCGCCGCTCGCAGGGTCTTCATACGCATTGTGTGGTCACTCCTTTGAAATTTCAACGTGTGGGGGAGTTATTTGTTCCCCTCATTCTCCCGACTTCTTGGACTCCAGGAGATCGCCGTAGAGCAACATCTCGGAGAAAGGCACGCACTTGTATTCAAGCAGCTGGGCGTTGTCTTCGACGCGGCGGTAAAGCGGCATCTTGATCGTCCAGGGCTTGGTGTAGACCGACGGATCGTCGATCGTGGCGGTGTATTCGATGTGATCCTTGTCGATCATCTTGAAGGTTTCGGTCACCGCGGCGGTGTTGGTCAGGTAGTTGCCCGTGCGGTCCAGCCAGGTCACGCCCGGCTCGAGCGCGCCGCCCGGCAGCTTCACGTCGCCCGGGCTCTGGCCCAGGGTCACGACCTTCAGCGTATCGCCTTCCCACTTGCCGTAGGAAGTGCCCATCCAGGTGTCGATCGGCGGAACTTCCACGTCCTTCATGTGGACGACGCGATTGGCCGACGCATATTCGTAGACCATCAGGAGATCGTCCTTCTCACCCTGCACGATCTGGAACGGCAGGTTGATATAGGTCGCGCGCGGAATGCCCGGCAGATAGCACATGGCTTCGGGATCGTGGCCCGGCGCATTCGCCTTGTTGGCGTTGCGCAGCGCGAGCGCTTCCTGCTTGTACGGGATCGAGCCGCCCTCGACCACGCCCAGGCCGGCCGGAGTGGCCACCAGCGCGCCCATGGTGCGCTCGGCAGTGGTGTTGGTCGAAGCCGAATGCGGTTCCAGGTCGTAATTGGCGGTGTTCAGCACCTGCCACACGCCGTTGAGGTTCGGATGCCCGCCAAGCTTCGCGGGCTCTTCAGCCATCGCAGCGGTGCTAGCCCCCGCAAGCAGCAACGCGCCCAGCACGAATTTCTTCACGAACTTGTCCTTTCCCAGCATAAACTCTCCTTTAGGTCCCTGTTCCGGGCAGCGCGAAGGACACGATCGCCCCCCCTGCATTGATGGCAACATATTGTTTGCCGTTGCTGCCCCTATAACTCATCGGATTGGCATTGGCGTTGTTAGACAGCAATGCCTCCCACAATTCCTTGCCAGTTGCGGCATCAAAGGCACGGAAACGCTTGTCGTTGGTGGCGCCGACGAACACCAGTCCGCCTGCGGTTACCGTCGGACCTGCGCTCCCGGCATTGCCAACAACCTGCTTGCCCGCAGGAAGTTCCTCATAAAGTCCGAGAGGAACCGCCCATTTGATTTCGCCGGTATTCGCATCGACCGCAGTCAGGCGCGCCCATGGCGGCTTGTAGCACGGCGCGCTGGTGCCTTCGGGGCGTCCCTGCGCATCGTATTTGCCGCTCAGCGGAGCCTGGAAGCTGAAGAACGGGCCCTTTCCGTCCACGCTCGCCCGGTCGTATTCCGGCGATTCGGTGGCGTCGAAGCTGTAAGGCTTGGAATCTGCAGGCACCTTCTCAACCCAGCCAACCAGCGAGGTGTCGAGCGCGTTCATGTAGACGATGCCCGTCTTCGGGTCGGCCGCCGGGCCGCCCCAGTTCACGCCGCCGATGCCGCCGGGGAACTGGATGGTGGAGCGCACCGGATCGCCTTCGCCGCGATAGGAGAAGGGCGTGTAGGGCCCCAGATTCACGAAGCCGCCGGCCTTCTGCCACATCGCCATACAGGCGGCCGCATGTTCCGGGTTGGTATCCTTGGCAGTGACGATATCGTCGTAGCTCATCGCCACACGGCTAAGCGGAGGCGTCTTAACCGGGAATGGCTGAGTGGGGCTGTAATATTCGCCCGGAACGTCGCCGGCCGGAACCGGGCGTTCTTCCACTGGCAGGGCGGGCTTGCCGTCATTCGCGCCGAGCACGAAGAAGAGGCTGTTCTTGTTGATGTTGGCCAGGATCTTCTGGCGCTTGCCGTCGATCGTCACGTCGATCAGCGGGCCGGCGGTGGGCATGTCGATATCCCACAGATCGTGGTGGACCGACTGGAAGTGCCACTTGTACTTGCCGGTCTTCGCATCGACCGCGACAACCGAATTGCCGAACAGGTTCGAGCCCGGACGGTCGCCGCCATAATAATTGTGAGCCGGGCCGCCGATCGGGAGATAGACGGTATCCGTATCCACATCCGCCGTCGCGGCGAAGCCCCACATATTGGTGCCGCCGCGGCCTTCCCAGCCGTCGCCCCAGGTTTCGTTGAAGGGCTCGCCCTTCTTGGGAACGGTCTGGAACTCCCACAGCTTCTTGCCGGTCTTCACGTCGAAAGCGCGCGGATTGCCCGGGGCACCGCGCGGATTTTCGAGCGAGGCGGCGCCGATCACGGCCACGTCGCCCACGATGGTGGGCGTGCCGCCATAGGATACGCCGACATCGACATAGCCCTTGGCGCCGAAAGAACTCACCGGCTTGCCGGTCTTCGCGTCGAGCGCGGTCAGCTTGTTGCCCAGCATCACCAGGATGCGCGGCTTAATCTTGCCGCTGCCGGCCCAGTAGCCCAGACCGCGACCGGAAAATCCGCCGCCGAATCCGCCCTGGCCTTCCGGCTTGGGTTCCTCATGGACCCAGATTTCCTTGCCGGTGGCGGCGTCGAGCGCGGCAACCTTGAAACCGGCCGGGACATACATCACGCCGTCCACCACAAGCGGCACGGCGTTGCTGAAGGTACGCAGCGGATAGGTCCATGCCTGCTGGAGCTGTGTGACGTTGGACTTGTTGATCTCGTCCAGCGGCGAATAGCGAGTCGCGGCAAGATCGCGGTTAATGGTACGCCAGTCGCCATCCGGAATTGTCACTTCCGCCGATGCCGCAGCGCACAAACCGATAGCAGATATCGTCGCGAGAAGCGCGGTGCCTGCAAGACGCATTAAATTCTCTCCCAACGGGTATGATTCGGGGCGCCCGAAAGACGCCCCCTTCGCCTTCTTTGACTTTGTCCTAGACGCGGAAGCTTGCCGTGGCAACGGTGCTTCGCTAAGGGCAGGCAAATTTTGGCACCGCTGGGGGGCGGGGCTGTAACCAAACAATTGGAGCGTGGCCAGCTTGGGCAGCCACGCCTCGGGGAAAGGGACCGATGCTCTGATGTCGATATCCGACCTTCTTTTTGAGTTCACCGACTGGCTTCGCGGCACGTCGCTCACTGAACTCTCGCTTGCGATCAATGACTGGCCGCTCAGCCTTTCGATTCAGTCGAATTTCTGGGCGATCCCGACCATTCAGTCGCTTCACATCCTCTCGATCGGCGCATTGTTCGGCGCGGCCATGATGCTCAGCCTTCGCGCGGTTGGCGTCACGGGTATGAGCCGCACCATGGCTCAGACGACTCAGCGTTATATTCCCTGGATCTGGTGGGCTTTCGGCCTGCTGGTCTTCTCTGGGGCCTTGCTGATCATCGGTGAGCCGGTACGCGAACTGATCAACCCGATCTTCTGGATCAAGATGGTGCTGATCGTCGTCGCCGTGATTGCCACCCTGGCATTCAACGGCGCGATCAAGCGTCGCGCGGCAAACTGGGACAATGGCGGCGCCACTGGCGGCCTGCGTCTCGCAGCCATCCTGCTCCTCATCCTGTGGTGCGCGGTCATGTTCGGCGGTCGCTGGATCGCCTACGCACCGGTCTAAGGGGGAAGACTTCTCATGATTCTCGAATCCTTCTGGCAGGCCCTGCAGGCCTCCGCCGTCGGCGATTTCATCGCCACCTCCACCTGGGCGTTCCCGACGCTCGAAACCCTGCACGTGATCGCGCTGGTCACCGTGCTTGGCACCATCGTGATCGTCGATATCCGCCTGCTGGGCCTGACCTCGACCGACTATCCGGTCACTGTCATCAGCAACGATACGCTGAAGATCACCTGGATCGCCTTCATCTGTGCGGCCATCACCGGGTCATTGCTCTTCACCGCGAAGGCGCATGATTACATGATCAATCCGTACTTCATCCGGAAGATGATCCTGCTGGCACTGGCCGGGGTCAACATGGGCGTGTTCCATGTGCTGACCTGGAAGTCCGTGAAGCAGTGGGACACGGGCGGCCTGATCCCCGTCGCGGCCAAGGTCGCTGGCGTGCTCTCGCTGATCCTGTGGGTCGGCGTGGTGATGATGGGCCGTACCATCGGCTTCACGCTGGGCATCTTCTACTGATCGCCTGAAATCGCACAGGCCGGTTTCCCAAGGACCGGCCCGGCAAGAGAAAGCCGCGAATCCCAACCGGGTTTCGCGGCTTTTCTTTTGCGTGGAGAGCGGGCGGGCCATCCCGCTGCTTGAGGGGCGACGGATGAAGGCTTGCCCAAATTACTCCCCTCCGCTCGTCCTGAGCCTGTCGAAGGGCACGCGCAGCCGTTCGCCCAAGGGGCTCTCTGTGCAACTTAACAGTGGCATGTACCGATGCAGGCAGATGTCGCGCGCGTCCTTCGACAGGCTCAGGACGAACGGAGGTTGGAAGGCACATGTCTTCTTGGCGACAGGGCAGTCGCTCATTTGCTTCACCTTGCCCAAGCAAAAAGCCGCGAGACCTTGCGGTCCCGCGGCTTTTCAATTCCATCCCGGACGGGAAAGGGCGGTGCCCTTATTCCCCTTCCTTGAGGCCCAGCGGCCCTGCCACGTCGCGTTCGAACAGGCCCTCATAGAGCTTGAGCTTGGCATCCGTGGTCCAGTGGCCCTTGGCGGAGCCTTTGACCCCATCGAGCAGCATGGCTTCGGTGGAGCCGAGGTCCTTCACGGCGGGCCATTCGGGCAGGCCTGCGCCATTGGGATTGCCGGTGGCGGCGAAGTTGACCCAATATTGCGAGACCTGATCCGCGAAGGCGAGCTGCACCGGATCGTTCTTCATCAGATCGACCGAACTGCCGGCGGGATAGGTGCGCGGAGCGGCGAGGTTGTTGAAGACGTAAGGGATTTCGGCGGTGTGACCGGCGCCCAGATCCTTCTGGCCTTCGTCGTACAGCGGACGATGCGTGAACCAGTAGTGCCACGCATTCTTGCCGATGGCGGACTGGCTTTCGGCCAGCAGGCGCATGTGCCACGCCATCGCGTCGGAGAAGGGCAGGGTGGCAACCGTGGCTGCGTCGGCATCACTCGCAGCCGGATAGGCAGCCATGCCGGTTTCGGCGAGATCGCCCCAGCGCTGCTGCGCACCGGCGGCCCAGCTGTCCTTCGTCACCGGCGGGCCGAAGCCTGCCGTGAAGGAGCCTTCTTCCGCATTGGAGCCAGCCAGGATGTCGACCGGGTTCTGCTTGCCCTCGGCAATGGTGATCGAGACGTCCTGCGGAATGATCCAGCCGTCGATGATCATGCCCTGGCCGCGAATGCCGTTGAACACGTCCTTGGCGGGCAAGGCGCGCAGTTCGGCGAGGCTCTTGGCGCCAAGCTTTTCGGCCGCTTCCAGCGTGCGGGCTTCGGAAGCCTCGCGGGTGCCCATCTTGGCGATGCCAAGGCCCATCCAGGCGCCGCTTTCGGGAATGCCGCGCTCAAACGTGCCGCGTGCGGGCGGAGCGCCCACAAGGCCGCCGATCATGGCCGCGCCGGCGCTCTCGCCGAACAGGGTCACACGATCGGGATCGCCGCCGAAGGCCGCGATATTTTCCTTCACCCATTTGAACGCCGCGATCGAGTCGCCCAGCGCCTGATTGCCCGATGCCTTGTGCGGCGAGGCGGCGGTGAGCTCAGGGTGCGACATGAAGCCCAGCGAGCCCACGCGATAGTTGAAGGTGACGAGGACGACACCCTTCTTGGCCAGCTTGTCGCCTTCGCTGAAGGGCGCGTTGCCGCCGCCTTCATTATAGGCGCCGCCATAGAGCCAGATCATCACCGGCAGCTTTTCCTTGCCGGTCTTCGCGGGTGTCCAGACGTTCAGATAGAGGCAGTCCTCCGACATCTCGGGCGCATTGTTGAAATCGGTCGCCCCGTTCTTGGGGAAGCGGGTCGGCGCGGGGTTCTGGATGCAGGGCGCGCCATACTTGCTGCCGTCGCGCACGCCGCTCCACTTCGCGGGCGGTTGCGGCTGTTCCCAGCGCAGGTCGCCAACGGGCGGCGCGGCGAAGGGAATGCCCTTGAAGACAGTGATCCCGTCTTCATTGCCGGCCACGCCCTGGATCTTGCCCTGCTTGGTGCTGACGGGCTTGGCCAGCGTGGGCTGGCCGGCCTGTGCCGCTGCGGCCGAAGCCAGCAGGGCGGAGGCCACGGCGATGCGAAGCGCGGCTGCGCGGGTTTTCATCAGGCTTACTCCCCAGTTTTGCCCGCTTCTGCGTGCTGGGCACGCGAAGCGTTGATATAGTTGCGAACCTGCACATTGCCTTCGTGGCAGGCATATTCGAAAATGCCGAAGCCATCGTCGCGCTGCCAGTCCAGGCGGGCGGTCCACGGCTTGGTGAACACCACCGGATCGTCCAGCGTCACTTCATAGACGATGGCGTCCTTGCCGGTCATGGTGAAGCGCTCGGTGATCTTGGCCTTCTCGCTGATCGGCGTGTTGTTGGTCGGCGGTGAGCCCGTGGTGCCGATATTGGTGGCAGACGGCCCCGGCTTGAGGTTGGTGGTTTCCACCACCAGCGTGTTGCCGTTTTCCCAATGACCGCGGCTTTCGCCCAGCCAGTTCTGGATCTGCGAGGGGATGGGCTTGCGCCCGTCCGTGTAGATCATGCGGGTTTCGTGGACCATTTCCATCTGCAGGGCGACAAGGCCCGGCGCCTGGAAGATCCGCATGCCGTTATTGTACATGAAGGGGAACATCGAAGCCGGCAGGCCGCGCGTGATGCAGCGGTCCCAGCTGTCGAAATCCGTTACCCATTCGAAGGGCTGGTTCGGCACCCAGGTAGACCGCATGGCGTCCGAACGGCGCTTGCCCTCTTCCGTATAGGCGGGCAGGCGGCCGCTGGGCGGATCGATGATCCAGCTGGTGCGACGGTTGGCGGAGGCGACTTCGGCCCAGTGGCCGATACCCATCGTGCCGCTGGCTTCTTCGTTCTCATAGCGCTTGGACAGGGCCTGCACGGCCTCGTCCCGCTCGGCGAATTCCTGATCGGTCAGGAACACGCGGTTCCCGTATTTCGGATCGCGCTCCAGCGGAGTGCGGCCGTTCAGGTGGTCGATCGGCCAGCCACCGCGCAGATCGGGCTCGCCCCACGAGGTGGTGGCGGGCTTGTAGTCGCGCGGCACGGGCGGAACGACAGTCAGGTCTTCCCCTTCGGCAGAGGCGGGGACAGACATGACCCCCGCCGCGACAAGCGCGACGGGGGCCAGAATGATGCCGAATTTTGCAGAACGCATCATGCTTACTCTGCGGAGGCCTCGTCAGCCTTCTGGGCTGCGTCAGTGCCACGCGTTGCGCGCGATGCGTTGATGTAGTTGCGGACCTGCACGTTGCCTTCGTGGCAGGCATATTCGAAGAACGCGTAATCGTCGTTACGGGTCCAGTCCATGCGGGCGGTCCACGGCTTGGTCCACACCTTCGGATCCGAATAGGTCAGTTCGTAGATGATGTGATCCTGTGCCGTCATCGTCAGGCGTTCCACGACCTTGGCTTCCTCGCTGGTCGGGATGACGTTGTTCGGCGGCACGCCCATGGTCGCCATGTTCAGCGGCGAGGCACCGGGCTGGATATTGGTGGTTTCGATCACCAGGGTGTTGCCTTCCCAGTGGCCGATGCTGTCGCCCATCCATTCCTTCACGCGGCTGTCGTTGTGCGACTTCTTGCCGATCGGAATGATGCGCGCATCGTGGATCATCTCGAGGCTGATGATGACATAGCCCGGAGCCTGATGGATGCGGATGCCGTTATTGTAACGGAAGGGGAACATGGAGGCAGGGAAGCCGCGGGTGACGCAGCGGTCCCAGCTGTCGAAGTCCGTTACCCAGTCATAGGTCTGGCCAGCGACCCAGCTGGAACGGCCGATCTTGATCATGTTCTTGGCGTAATCGGTGAATTCCGGCAGCTGGCCGTTGACCGGATCGATCAGCAGCGAGGTGCGGCGGCCCGAAGCGTCGGATTCCACCCAGTGGCCCATGCCCATCTTGCCGGATTCTTCTTCGGCCTTGTAGGCTTCGGTCGAACGGTTGGCCTGTTCCTGGCGCTGGGCGAATTCCTCGTCCGTCAGCCAGAAGCGATTGCCGTATTGCGGCATGCGGCTGAAGAAGATGCTGGCGATATTGTCGATCGGCCAGGTGCCGCGCAGGTCGGGATCGCCCCAAGCGGTCTTGGCCGGCTGGTAGTCGGTCGGAACCGGCGGCATGGTGGTGAGGTCCGCAGGCACGGGCTGTGCCTGTGCGGCGCTGAAACCGGCCAGCGCGACCACGGCCAGCGAGGCGGAAGCCATCGCGGCGCGGATCTTGGAAACTTTACTGCTCATTGGCACCCTCCTGTTTCTCTGCGCGTTCGGCCCGCGACGAGCTGATATAGCCGCGGACCTGCACATTGCCCTCGTGGCAGGCATATTCGAAGAACTGATAATCGTCATTGCGCCGCCAATCGAGCCTTGCGCTCCAGGGGGCAGTGAAGATCGTGGGATCGTTCCAGGTCACGTCGTAAACGATCGTGTCCGGCCCGGTCATGGTGAAACGCTCCGTCATCTTGGCTTCGGTGCTCACCGGCGTGTCGTTCTCGGGCGGAGCGCCCCAGGTGCCGACATTGGTGGCCGAAGGCCCGGGCGTGAAGTTCGTGGTTTCGACGACCAGCGTGTTGCCGTCTTCCCAATGGCCGCGGCTCTCGCCCATCCAGTTGCCGATCTTGGGCGAGATGGAGGGGCGGCCGTCAGTGTAGACGATGCGCGTTTCGTGCACCATTTCCAGCTGGATCGCCACCAGGCCGGGGGCCTGCCACAGGCGGATGCCGTTATTGTAATTGATGGTGAACATCGAGGCAGGCAGGCCGCGCGTGATGCAGCGGTCCCAGCTGTCGAAATCCGTCACCCAGTCGAAGCTCTGGCCCTGGCGATAGCTGGAGCGCATCAGCTTGGAGCGGCGCTCGCCCTCGGCGGTCTTCGCGGGAAGGCGACCGTTGGCGGGGTCGATCAGGAAGGAGGTGCGGCGATTGGCCGTACCCACTTCCATCCATGCGCCCATGCCCAGCGTGTTGGTCTGGATTTCCTTGTCGTAACCGCCCGCCATCGCCGTCATGCGCGCGTTGCGCTGGGCGAATTCCTCATCGGTCAGATAATAGCGGTTGCCCTGTTCGGGCGTGCGCTGGAACGGCGTGGCGTTGAGATGGTCGATCGGCCAGCTGCCGCGCAGGTCGGGATCGCCCCACGGCGTCGTCTTCGGCTTGAAGTCCTTGGGGACTGCCGGGATGGTGACGAGATCCTGCTCCTCGGCGACGGCGGATGCCGTGGCGCCGAGGGCGGCCATGACGGCCGCCGAAGCAAGGACAAGGCTGCGAAGGCGCATCAGTTGCTCCCGCCCGCAGGGGCCTGCGGCAGGGCGAAGGCCATATACTGGCTCTCGCCCGGAGGGGTCTGGCCCAGCTGCGGGGCGAACAGACCGTCACCGCCCACGGCGATCACCAGATACTGGCGGCCATCGGCTTCATAGACGGCCGGTACGCCTTCCGAGGCGGCCGGGAGTTCGAATTCCCACAGGACCTTGCCGTTTTCGGCGTCGCGCGCGCGGATCTTGCGATCCGACGAGGTGCCGACGAAAACGATGCCGCCCGCAGTGGCCACCGGGCCGCCGCGCGGGGCGGTGCTGCCGGTGTTCTTGATGTTCATCTTCACCAGCTCGGTCACTTCGCCATTGGGAAGTTCCCAGATCTTCTTGCCGCTGTTCATGTCATAGGCGGTGATCAGCGACCACGGCGGATTGATCGCCGGCAGGCCGTTGGACTGCAGCATGAAGTTCACGCCCGACTTGTAGGGCTGCACATCGCCGCCGCCATTGGGCATGGCTGCCAGCGCTTCGGGCCGCTTGTCGAGGTTCAGCTTGTCGAAGGTCGGCATCTGCTTGGAGACGACGAAGAAACGGTTGTTCTTCGGGTCGACCGCAGAGCTGCCCCAGTTCGCGCCGCCATTGTGGCCGGGTGCGGAAATGGAGCCGATCACGCTGGGCGGGGTGTAGAGACCTTCGTTGCGCGCCGTCTTGAACAGTTCGCGCAGCTTCACCTTGTCCTCTTCCGGAATGTACGGATTGATGTCCGCCTCGGTGAAGGACTGGCGCGCGAAGGGTTCGGGCCAGGTGGGGAAGGGCTGGGTCGGCCAGGCCTTTTCGCCCGGCACATCCGATGCGGGAACAGGGCGTTCCTCGATCGGCCAGATCGGTTCGCCGGTCAGGCGATTGAAAGTGAAGATCAGGCCCATCTTGGTGGCCAGGATCACCGCCGGGATGTCCTTGCCGTCCTTCTTGATGGTCAGCAGCTTCGGCGCCTGTGGATTGTCGAAATCCCACAGATCGTGATGGATGACCTGATAGTGCCAGATGCGCTTGCCCGTCTGCGCATCGAGCGCGACGATCGAGTTGGCGAACAGGTTCTGCCCTTCGCGGTTGCCGCCGTAGAAGTCATAGCGGGCAGTGCCGGTGGGGATGTAGATGATACCGGTTTCCGGATCGACGGTGGATTCCGACCAGTTGTGGACGCCGCCGAACTTCTCGTGGTCCTTCTCGGGCCAGGTCTCGTAACCGAACTCGCCCTTTTGCGGTACGGTGTGGAACTTCCACTTCAGCTTGCCGGTACGCACGTCATAGGCGTGGATGTCTGCCGGGGCGGACGCATAGTCATAGGCGCCGGCGGGCAGGGACATGATGATCGTATCCTTGTAGATACGGCCCGGATTATCGGTCTGCAGCGGGCGCAACTGGCTGATGTCGACATCCAGCCCCTTGCGCAGGTCCACGCCGCCCTGTTCGCCGAACGTGGCGACCGGATCGCCATTTTCGGCCGAGACCGCGGTCAGCATCCCGTCCATCATGAAGAACAGGCGGCGGTCCTTGCCGTCCTTGCTCTCCCAGTAATTCATGCCGCGGCCGGCCACGCGGCCGCTATATTTGCGCTTCCACAGCTCCTTGCCCGAAGCCGGATCAAGCGCGGCCAGCGCATTGTCGGGCGTGAGGATGTAGAGCTTGCCGTGCACGATCACGGGATTGAAGTGCGGAGGCTGGCCTTCGCCGGTCTTGTAGGTCCAGGCGAGCTTGAGCTGCGAGACGTTGGCCTTGTTGACCTGGTCCAGCGACGAATATTGCGACGATTCGCTGCCGCCGAGATAGGAATCCCAGCCGGCGAGATCGAAAGTCGCGCCCGGAACCTTGGCCGGTGCGGCCGGCGTCTTCGCCTGCACGGCGCTGGCCGAAACGAGGCCGAGCGCTGCTGCGGCGAGGCAATATGCCACGCGGCGGCGACGCGAGCGAACTTCACGATGCTGGTGCACTAGGCCAAACACTCCCGACTCCCCTTGCCTATATCTCTACGGCCGTTCCCGTAGGCACGGGCCGGCGCGAAAAGCCTATACGAGATCGCGCGACGGCAACAAGGCGGAAAATACCGTTTCGTTGACAAAATCCGGAAGGTGCGGCGCAACGCATTTGCGCCTTTCCGGTTCCCCGCACCTCGCGAATTTTGGTGGCACCGTGTCAGTGCGGAGACGGGGCGGGGCGCCTGTGCCCGCCGGTGTCGGGAAGAGCGGGGATTCGATCATTCCGGCGCATGCTTCCGCCGCCAGGGTGACATTGTCCATCGATTGGTTCTGCCGGTGCCGGTCGTGAAGGGTGCCGTAGGGGGCGAAATGGTTGCCCTCCATTTTCCTCGCGGCGTATACATCCTGCTTCCCGACTCCGGTTGGGATTGGCGCCCTTAACCGGCTGCGCTTTCGCCTTCGGCCGCGGGGGCCTCGCTCTGCGGATAGGCCTGGTGGCAGGCGGTGCACACGTTGTAGACCGTGCCGCCCACCTCAAACACCTTGTCGCCGCTCTTTTCCGCTGCGGCCTGTTCGGCCAGCTTGCTCACGTCGATCATGCCCTGCGACAGGCGCATCCAGCCTTCGCCGCGATCCTTGGAATATTGCGGTTCCATCAGCTTCTTGCCGAGTTCGCCCAGTTTCTTCGCGGCATCCTGGGTTTTCTTCCAGCCCTCATCCGTGGTCGGGGTCAGGTCCTTCGTGCCGTTCTCGTCGGTGATCGCGCCGGCGGAGTTCCAGAAGATTTCGGCGGTCGGCTGGACTTCATCCTTCATCAGATCGCGCACCGAAGCCATTTCGGGTTCATTGGCGCCGCAGCCCGCCAGCAGCGCCAGCCCGGCCAGCGCTACGATAGATTTCTTGATCATGTTCTTCTCCCGGGATTCGGCGCTCTACCTGTCGTGTCTCTTGCGGCTCAAGCTTGCATTATCCTGACAAATTGCCGATTCTGCCGTTAAGCGTCGGTCAATGTCATCTGCCCGATTGATGATTTTGTCCGGCTTTGCTTGACACGCAATTCAGTTGGAATAGTGGGGCACATCCGCTCGGAGGGCGGCTTTCTGCACCTGCGCAATAGATTGGGATCGGTAGAAATGGGTGACAAAGTTTCGAATCGCAAGCTCGCCGGAATGGGCCTGGCTTCGCTTGCGCTGGCTGTTGCGGCAATCTCCGGCAGCATGATGCAGGCCGGGCAGGCCAAGGCCAATGATGAAGCGACCGCCGTGGCCGAAAAGGGCCGCCAGCTTTTCAACGACTGGTCGTGCGGCAGCTGTCACGAGCTGAAGGATGCGGGCGGCACGGGCCATGTCGGGCCCAAGCTTGACGGTACCAAGCTGACCAAGGAATTCGTGCTCGGCCGCGTGACCAACGGGCAGGGCGCCATGCCCAGCTTCGGCGGCATGCTGACCGACGAGGAAATCGACCAGCTGGCGACCTACATCTCGGCTGAATCGAACAAGTAAGCTGCTGCGGGCGAGTGCTTCGGCGCTGCCCCGTCAGCACCAGACTGAAAAGCCCCGCCAGTGGCGGGGCTTTTTGCATGTCAGTTCCGGCCTTGCGCGGTCCGCGAATTGGGGCCGACCTGGGCATAGTAATTCGTCACCCCGTCCGGATCGTTGAGCCAGACAGTGATGAGATCGAAGCCGTTGAGCTTGTTCAGCGGCGTTTCCACCGCGATGCCCCGCGCCTGCGCCTTGGCATTGGCCATGGGTGAATCCTTCACGACATACTGGATGCCCGCGCTGCCGTTATCCTGCGGCAGATTGTCGCCCGCGTGATAGAGATACAGCGTCGTCTCCCCGTTGCGATAGGGATAGAGCGTCAGGCCCAGCAGCTTGTCCGTAACCGGCGCAAGTTCGTCCAGCCCTACGAATTCGCGATAGAAGGCGCGGCTCTTCTCCAGATCGGAGACGCTGATGCCCACGCCTACGCCATCGTTGGAGCTATCCTTCGCGCCGGGGCGGATGACGATCTGGATCGGGAAGCCGCCCGGATCGGTAACCAGTGCGGCCTGTGTCCCGTTGCCCTGATCGACAAAGGTGGGAGCGGCAAGCCCGGCCGCCTTGAACCGTTCGGTCACGGCCTGCTTGTCAGGATAGCTCAGCGCGAAATAGCGGATGCCGGTGCCGCCCTTCACCCCGCCTTCGAGATTGTATTTCCGATTGCCCTGTTGCCCGGCGGATAGCTTGATCTGCGCCTTGCCCACGCCGGTCAGGATCATCTGCTGAGTGGACGTGAGCTGGATCGGACTAAGCGAGCGCAGCGCCAGCGCCTCGACATAGAACTTCACCATCTCCGGCGTCTTGCCGTTCGGGAAGCGGCGGAACACGTTCATCGCGTCCATCGCCATCAGATCGCGGGTGGAACTCATCAGCTGTTCCTGCGTCAACTCGCCCGGCTTGTAGGCCAGATCCGGATTGACGTTCATCAGTGCGCCTTCGGGCGTAGTAACGGTTCCGGGCGTCGAGCCGGGTGCCGGGCCGTTCTGGGCCGATGCGGCACAGCCTGCGATGGCGAACATGCCTGCCGCAAGGGCGAAGGCGGACTTCCTGATCATTCTTGCCTCTCCACTTAATCCTGCCACCGTCCGGCGCTCACTTCTTGCCCTGTTGGGGGAGCGCGAAGACGACGAGTGCTTCATTATTGGCCGGGCGACCTTCCGGCGTCCGTGCTGCCGGGGCCAGGCTCGATCCGCTGGCCATCACGGCCACATATTGCCGGCCGTCTTTGCCCTTGTAAGTGATGGGAACGGTAAGCGGCGCGTAATCGAGCTGCTGCTCCCAAAGGATCTCGCCATTGGCGGCATCGAAGGCGCGAAAATAGCGGTCGGACGTGGCGCCGATGAACACCAGCCCGCCCGCAGTGGCGATCGGCCCGCCGGAACCGTTATTGGCGCCGGTATCCTGCTTTTCCTTGGGCAGGTCTTCGGTGATGCCCAGCTTGCTGGCCCACAGGATGTCGCCCGTATTGCCGTCCACTGCCAGCAGGCGGCCCCATGGCGGCTTGAAGCAGGGCAGAGTGACCTTGCGGCCATCCGCATTGGTGAAGGCGGCCATGAAGCCGGAATAGGCGCCGGGCCCGGTCAGGCTGCCCCGATCGTAAGGCTGGGAGGAAGTGGTGGTGCCCCGGCCATAATCGCCCTTGGGATCGCGCTTCTCGATCCAGCCGATCGAGCCGCCTTCGCTGGTGTTGATATAGACGATCCCCTTGTGCGGATCGGCCGCGCTGCCGCCCCAGACCGAGCCGCCATTATGCGGCATGTTGATCGAAGCGCGCGGGGGATCGCCTTCCTCATGCAGGAAGAAGGGCGTGAAGGGGCCGGAATTGAAGAAAGTGCCGCCATAGGAATCGAGCAGCTTGTGGCAGGCCGCCACATGCTCGGCATTGGTGTCGGCTTCCGTCACCACATCGTCGGGCGTCCAACGCACGCGGTTCAGCGGCTCGGGCTTCACCGGGATCGGCTGAGTAGGCGAATACCATTCGCCCGGCACATTGGCGGCGGCCACGAAATGTTCGTTCACGCCGTGGATCGGCTCGCCCGTCTCGCGGTTCAATATATACATCAGGCCCGGCTTGCCGGTTTCTGCCAGCGCCGGAATGGTCTTGCCGTCCTTCACTACGTCGAACAGCACGGGCGGGGCGGGCAGGTCCCAGTCCCACAGATCGTGGTGGATCGTCTGGAAGTGCCAGCGATATTTGCCGGTATCGAGGTCCACCGCGACCAGCGAATTGCCGAACAGGTTCGCCCCCGGCCGGTCGCCCCCGTAATAGTTCGGGCTGGGGCCGCCGATGGTCATGTAAAGCAGGTTCGTCTTCGGATCGTAAGTGGTGTACCACACCCACATATTGGTGCCGGACCGTTCCTTCCAGCCATCGTCCAGCCAGGTCTCGTGGCCGACTTCGCCCGGCTGCGGCACGGTATGGAACTGCCACAATTTCTTGCCGGTGCGCGCGTCATAGGCGCGGCTGTCGCCCGCCGGTCCCTTGGAATCCTCGGCCGTGTTCGCGCCGATCACCAGCACGTTCTTGTAGACCGAAGGGGGATAGGAATAGGGCGTGCCGTCAATGGCCGATTTGCCGCCCTCGCCATAGGATGTGTCGACCTCGCCGGTCTTCGCCGACAGGGCCCAGATCGCATCGCCGCTGGAATAGAAGATACGCGGCTTGATCTTGCCTTCGCCCGGCCAGTAGCTGACCGCACGGCGCACCAGCCCGCCTTCGGCCTTGTGGCGCCAGATTTCCTTGCCGCTATCGGCTTCCAGCGCGACCACGGCATCGCCCAGCGGCATGTAGAGGACATTGTCGATCACAATGGGCACGCTGCCGCCCAGCAGCCCGGCACCGCCCTGCGGGCGCAGGCGGAAAGACCACACCTGCTGCAGATCCTTCACATTGCCGGTATTGATCTGGTCCAGCGGCGAGAAGCGCGTGCCGCCCATGTCGCGGGCATAACGTGGCCAGTCGGCCGGCCTGGTCAGATCCTCGCCCGACATCGCCGGCGAGCCGATGGCAAGGCAGGCGGCGCCCAGCGCCAGTGCAATCCGAATCCGCATTTTCGTGCCTCTCCCCAGGGCAAGTCTTTCCAGACAGACGGCCGCGCGGGCCATCGGTTCCGGGCCATGTCTAGAGGCACGATAGGTGAAAAGTAAACATATAGAATGCTAACTTTTGTGCAGGCATCGCAACCCGCACTCAAGCAGCAGGAAAGGTGGCCGGGGCGGTCGCCCGTGCGATTAATGCGCCAGAAGCAGCGGCAGCCTGGCCTTCTGCAACATGCCCCGCGTCACTCCGCCCAGGATGTTCTCGCGCAGGCGCGAATGGCCGTAAGCGCCCATTACCAGCATGCCTGCCTTGCGGGCCTCGGCCGCTTCCAGCACGGCATCGGTCACAGGGCCGGAGCCGGGATGGAGCTCGACCAGCTCGCAGGTCACGCCGTGGCGGGCGAGATAGGTGGCGGCCTCCGTCGAGGGCAGATCGTAATCGCCTTCGGGCAGGACGGCATTGAGCAGACAGACCGACTGGGCATGGCGCAGCAGCGGCAGCGCCCCGCGAATCGCGGCGCAGGATTCGGGCGATCCGTTCCAGGCAATGGCCACCGGGGCATCGCAATCGATCCCACGGCAAGCGTCGGGCACCACCAGCACGGGCGCGCGGCTGCGCACCAGCACTTCGGCGGCGGTCGGCGGCGCATCGATCCGGGGCAGCCATTCCCCGGAAGGGGCGCTGACCACCACCAGATCGGACAGCCAGCTATGGTCCACGATCATGCGGGAAGGATCGCCGGTCTCGCTGATCCAGTCCCAGCTGACGCCTTCGTTCTTCAGGCGGGTTTCGAAGGCCTTCTTCTCGGCCTCCTCCGCCTCGCGCACGATGGAGATGGTTTCGGACAGCATGTGGCCCACGCCATAGGGATCGAGCGCGGCGAAGGCTTCCACCTGGGCGACCTGCAGGCAGCTGAGATGCCCCTTGAAATGGCGCACGATGTCCAGCGCTACCTGGAAGCGGGCTTCCTGCCCGGTGTCGCGATTGATCTGTACGAGTACCGATTTCATGCCTGCCACCCTCCCGAATTGCCGCAGCGTTCCGGCCGTAGGAACACCTCTCCAGAATTCTACAATAGCGAGCCGCGATGACAAAGGAATGATCCAGCGCAAAAGAAGGCCTGCGTATCCATTTCAGACCAGGGGATCGATCTGCATCTCTCGTCGCCCTGAACCTGTCTGTGCAAGCACGGCTTCGCTTCCAGGGTCTATTCCGTTCGCTCAGACTGCCACCGGGCGGCGTGGACAAATTCGGGCCTGAATGAGCGTTTGATATCTGGGGGTGCAGCCTGCGGCCTAAATGACCGAACGTTTTGGGAAGCGGAAGGGCAGCATTCGGGAGAGCTTGTGACAAAAGTCGACATCAATCCCGGCTGAATCGCTCGACTAGTTCTTTGTATTTCTCCGCCTGCTTTTCACACGCCTGATCGACAGCTTGTTGTGAGCCGGTGGGGCCACGCTGCCCTTTACCGAGCAGCGCTGCTTGATGCGGGACCCATTGATATCGCTTTCCGTCTTTGCCGATGAAGAGATCTTGATGGCTTTCGAATTGTTCGATGGGCATTCGAAAGCGCACATCTCTTGGGTTGATTTCCCGGTTCTCCCCTCCGAACTTGACGAAGGCTGGTCTTACTGCGCCCTCGACATGAGGAATATTTGCTTCAAGCCAAGCAAACACTTCGAGCGGGAACGCTCCCATTCCAATTATAATCTTCGAAAGATTCTTGAGTTCGACAAGACTGGATAGAGGTTGCGATGTTTTTGGCGACCTCACATTCATCAAGCGTAGATATTCGAGACTTTTCATGGAACCGAGAAAATCGAATTCCTCGACAGGCTGCGCCCAATCCATAGTTCCATCGATACTCAGATATGCCAGGCTCTGCGAATTTCTGAGTCCTGAAAAATCGGAAACTCGCCGTAAGTTCTCAAGATGCAAAGCCCTCAAACTAGAGAGTTCCCCGAGGGGCGAAACATCATCGAAGCCAGATACATATTCTAGAATTATCTCCTCTAGGTTCTGGAGGCGGGCCAAAAATTCAAGATTTTTTGGCCTTGCGTGAGTAATGCGTAGCCGCTTCAAACGCCAAAGTTGCGAAGAAAATTGAAGCTGCTCATTGCTAGGAGAATGAAGCGTCAGTTCTTCTAGGTTAGGAAACGTACTGATCAGTTCCCAATTGCTATCTTTGCCGCTTATGGTCGCAATTGAAATAAGATTTTGCCCACTGTTCCATTCCGTCATGTGAAATGCATGGCGCTCGGCGTTCGGCACAAATTTCCAGTGCCCACCACTTCGATCTAGCATGTCACCGAAATGATGCTTCATGTTCTCGTCAACTCAAGGCGTTCACGGCATGTCTAGCCAATCGGTCGGTTTTGGGAAGCGCCTGTAAGCCTCTCGATGACCGACTTGTTGTCGTGTCCGGAACGGCAGCATTGACAGGTTTGAGGTGGAAAGCAGTTCAAAACCCTCTCCCGCTGGCGGGAGAGGGTTACGAAGGCTTGGCCGGAACCGGCCTAGCCGGAGTTGGGTGAGGGTTTCCGGTCTGACAGACGCGCGGGCACCCTCATCCAAGCTACGCTAGCTCCTGCGGAGCAAGCTGCGCTATCCTTCTCCCGCTGGCGGGAGAAGGATTAACGTCCGCAACGTTGTCTGTCCGGAAAGGCGGGTTTCGGCGCTCTGGTTGTGGAAAGCGGACACTCACCTTTCAGGCTCAGAATGTGAGAGGTCATCTTCGAAGATATGGCTTGCTGGCACATTGAATGGCGCCCAAGCTGAGTGCGCCTATGCAATCCCAAACCAGTCCAAAGCAAACAGGATCGCTGGAATTCCAATCCCCCAAATCATAAATCCGGCTAGAATTCCACCAAATGCATCCTTGCCCTTTTGCTTATACCCCTTCGCCAAAAGAGACAGCGCCAGAGGAATGGATAAAATCAGAATGGGGCCAATTGCGGCAAAGCCAATCCAAGCTGAGTGACTTAACGATATTCCGGATCGGCTATTTTCCTCACTTTGCAGTGCTTCATGATTGCTTCGGACATCCGACAGGACTTCAGAATCGACTTCTCTGGCTATTATTTCCCTACGTGCTGCCTCTATGACATCCAGCTCAAATCCATCCTCTGGTCTAGACTCCGCAATGGCGACCAAATTTTCCAGACGTTCTCTCGACATGCGCATTTCCAGTTCATCACCCATCGTCATCCCCCGTCACCTCAGCATTTCTTGCTACATTCACTCGCTAATTCGATTAGATCAATGTCCGCAATGTTGTCGTGTCCGGAACGGCAGCATTCGGCAAGAATTGGATGGGAGGCGGAAATCGTTACACTCGTCATGCTGAACTTGTTTCAGCATCCATCCTCATGGGCGCGGTTCGATCCGGAGAAATAGATCCTGGAAGCGAAGCTGTGCTTGCACAAACAAGTTCAGGATGACGATGGTGCATGCCTCTGCAAAGGCGCGCTATCCGGAATGGCGGCTTCTTGGTCGAAATTCTGAAAAGCGGTTATGGAAGCTTACACTAGAATTTGTCCACGCCGCCTGATCAGGGGGATGGATGCCGAAGCGAGTTCGGCATTACAAAAACGGCCTGCGAACAGTGCGTAATCGATAGGATCGCATAAAGAAGGGGGCGGATGTCGCCACCCGCCCCGATCGGCATGTTCCTTTCAGGAGAGGTCACATCTTGAGCTTGAGCCCCACGGTGAAGCGGCTGCCCAGAAGGTCGAACATGCTGGCATTGGTCTGCACAGCATAGCCGCCCAGGCTGACCGGGAAGGCGCCGGTGGTCGGCGGGTCCTTGTCGAGCAGGTTGGTTGCCGAGACGAAGGCCTGGATCTCGCTTCCGCCGACTTCGAAATCGTAGCTCAGCCGCGCATCGAGATAGAAGATCGCGGGCACGGAATTGTCCGCGATATTAGTACCCTCCACTGCGTCGGCACCGCCGATCAGATAGGTGCGGACGCCCGATCCGATCAGGCGGCCCTGCAGGAACCCCGTGAGGGGGCCATTGCGGTAAGTGACATTGCCGGTCGCCTTGAACTTGGGGAACAGGCCCGCCGTCGCCGTGTCGGGGGCAAGGCCGGTGATCCCGTCGAACTGAGTGACCGTGCCGGTCGCACCCGTGTCGCTGCGATCCAGCAGCCAGGCGGCAAAGATGCGCGCGGAGATGGATTCGTCCCCGCCGAACAGCTTGAGGTCGCTGCGATAGCCGATCTCGGCGTCGATGCCCTCCACCTTCGACTGGGCTACGTTTACATACTGGTCGCCCACATTGGTGGGCACATCGTTCACCAGCGTTACCAGATCGCAGAACTGCGCCTCGTTATCGACCAGGCAGCGGCGCAGCACTTCGTTGAGGCCGACGCGGCCGATCGCATCCTTGATCTTCACCTGATACCAGTCGACCGAGGCGGAGAAGCCCGGCAGGAATTTGGGCTGGAACACGATTCCGGCGGTCAGCGTATCGGCCTTCTCGGGCTTGATGTTGGGGTTGCCGCCGCTGAAGGTGGTGATGGAGATCGATTCCTGCGCGGGCGTGCGCGGATCGTCCACGCTGGCGGCGCCGCCGGTCTTGTCGAAGCGTTCGGAAAGATTGCCCGCGCGCACGTCGCGCGAATAGGTGCCGCGCAGGCGGAACGAGTCCGAGAAGGAGAGGTCGAGGCCCACCTTATAGGCCCAGATGTCCCCCGCGCCGGAGTAGTTGGCCCAGCGCCCCGCCGCGTTGATGACGGCAGAATCCATCCACGGCTGGTCGCTCACCAGCGGGAACAGCAGTTCGCCGAAGGCTTCCTTGACCTTGGTCGCGCCCTGGATGTTGGAGACCTTGGAGAACTGGAAGCCCACCGCATTGTTCGCACAATCGCCCGCCGGCACCCCGCGCAGGCCCAGCGCCGCGCTGTCGCACTTCACTACGGTGTAGGGCTTGGTGTCGAAGTCGGACGTGCGGTTGGTGGTATCCTGCACGACCTGATGGATCGATTCCTCGCGATAGGAAGCACCCAGCGCGAGCGAGACGGGGCCGGCCCAATTTTCAAACAATGCGCCACGTGCAGAAACTTCGGCAAAATGCTGCTCGAAAGTCGTAATGTTCCGCTTCGGCGCAACGGAGTCATAGGACAGCGTTTCGCCCGTATAGCCGAGATTGGCGAAATAGAGCGGCGTATCGACATGCACGCCGACATCGTTGCCCAACACATAGTCGACCGCCTCTGCCGAGGCGTTACCGCGGCCGAACAGGTTGAGCGGCTTGCAGCCCGGGAAAGCAGCGGCGCCTTCGGGATCGAGCGAGACGCGGCAGACGATGTTGCCTGACCCGTCGTCCACTGCGTCGAGCGCGGCATAGATACGGTCGAGCCGGATCGTATATTGGTCCCACACGCGGCGCGAATGGCCGTATTGGTAGAAGCCTTCGACTTTCCACCCGCCAAGGAAGCCGTCGCCGTCGATCTCGGCCTCGAAGCCCGCCGTGCCGACATTCTGCGTCACCCGGTCTTCCCAGTAAGACTGCCCGACATCCTCGATGCTGCCCACACGCCGCAGGTTGAACGACGCGATGTTGTTGTCGTTCATGATGTCGCGGATGTTGTCCGGCAGGAACGCATTGTCCTTGAAGATCGTGATCGTGCCCTGAGGATTGCCGAGGAAATAACCGCGCGGGAAGCTGTGCTGCCACTGGCGGTTATAGCCTCGAACATATTGGGCGAAGACCTTGAAATTGTCGCTCAGCTCGTAATCGCCATAGGCGAAGATCGAATAGCGGTCCGTATCGGGATAGAGCGTGTTGACCTCGCCGCCGCCGATATCGTCGCCGCTGCCACCCACGCTGCGCGCGCCGCTGGTGCCGACTGCCCCGGTCGAGATCGATCCGGGCACGAAGGGCGACGTGGTGCCATTGGCGTTGAACTGCAGGCCGTTGAGCAGCGGGTTGGCGGATGAGATGATGCCGTCGAAGCTGCCATGCATGGATCGGACATTGGCATAGTCTGTCCACACGCCGTTGATCTGCAGCGCGCCGGTCGCATTGTACCAGTCGCGGCCTTCATAGGAGTGGACGCCTTCGGTCTTGGCATAGGACCCGGAGATCAGCAGATGGCCCCGGTCTCCCAGATTGGTGCCCCAGGCCAGCTTGCCTTCATAATTCTCGTTATCCCCGCGCGAGGTCATGCCGCCCTGCAGGTCCAGCTGGACCCCGGTGAAATCGGTATCGAGCAGGAAGTTGGTCACGCCGGCCACGGCATCGGTGCCATAAGCGGCCGAAGCGCCGCCGGTGACCGTTTCGATCCCCTTGATCATCGCTTCGGGAAAGACGTTGATGTCCACCCCGCCAAAGGCGCTGGAGGAGGGGAAACGACGGCCATTGAGCAGGGTCAGTGTGCGGTTGACGCCAAGGCCGCGCAGATTGAGCGTCCCGGTGCCGGAGCGGGTGAAGAATGCCGCGTTGCCCGGTGTCTGGTTGGCATAGAATTGCGGTAGCTGACTGACCGAGGCGATCAGCGAGCTGGGGTCCATCGCCTCCAGTTCCTCCGCCTGCACGGCGGTGACTGGCACAGGTGTTTCCATCCCGCTGGTGACCAGGCGAGAGCCCGTCACCACGATGGTGGCCTGTTCTTCGCTTGCGGGATCGTCCTGCGCATGGGCGGCAGTGGCCGCCAGGCTCAGTGCCGCCGCGCTCGCGCCGCAGGCAAACATGCCGCGCAAGGTCATGCGGGCAGCAAAATGCATCTTCCGGTTCACTGGAATTACCTCCCCAATCCTGTTGGCCGGTGCATCCCGCGCCCCGGCTCCAATCCCCTTCGCCCTCTCAGGCGGCGAGCCGGCTACGATGGTTCGAAGCCTCACTCGCTAATATGAATATGAATACATATTCATAAAACGTCAATCGGAGCGATGAGGGAAGTCGCGAAGGGAGCTAACCGGGCTTGCGGGCTCCCAAGTGAGGGCTGGCGCCGCACAGGAAAACGCGCGCGGAACCGGGGCTCCGCGCGCGTCGGCGTTGTCAGTGAGTCGGGAGGCGATCAGCCGGGGGAAGGGGCAGTTATGGCGAACCCTGTGTAGCCTTCTGCGGCGACTGCATCGCATTTCTCGCGATAGGCGCCCACGCCGCCGACATAGGGCATGAACACTTCGCGCCCGTCGCGCGTCCGGCCCTTGTACCAGCTGTCGGCACGGGGGAAGAGCGTCATGTTCGCCACTTCGTCGGCATGGGTCATCCAGGCCTGTTCGGCATCTGGATCGGCCTCGATGGTCGCTGCGCCCCGTTCACGCAGATCTTCGAGGCAGCGGGCGATCCATTCCACATGCTGCTCGATGGAAACAACCACGTTGGACAGCACCGAAGGGCTTCCCGGCCCGGTGACGGTGAACAGGTTGGGGAAGCCCGCGACGGCAAGCCCCAGATAGCAGCGCGGCCCCAGTTCCCATTCGTCGCGCAAGCTCACGCCGCCGCGCCCGTGAATGTCGATCGCCTTGATCGCGCCCACGCAGGCATCGAAGCCGGTGGCGAAGACGATCACATCCGCCGGATAATGCGCACCGCTTTTCGTCACGATGGCATCGGCGGTGATTTCGGACACCGGGTCCTCGCGCACATCCACCAGCGTGACGTTGTCCTGCGCCATGGTTTCGTAAAAGCCGATCTCGGAGCACATGCGGCGGGAGCCGAGCGGATATTGGGGGCTCATCTTGCGGGTTTTCGCAGGGTCCTTCACGATCCCGGCGATCTTGTCGTTGATGAAGCGGGCGGCGTAGGAATTGCTCTCCTCGTCGAACAGCAGATCCTCATAGGCCATCAGCATGCCGGTCGTGCCTGCGCCCCATTGCTGCTCGAACCGTGCCGAGCGGGCATCCTCGCTCTGGGCTTTGGCGGCGCCGGGATGGGGCGCGCCGAAGAAGCCCAGCGGGGAATTGCGCGCGGCCTCACGGTCTTGTCGCAAGGTGGCCTGGGCGGCGGAGAATTCCTCGTCGGACAGGTCGCGATTATTGGCCGGCACGGCATAGTTCGGCGTGCGCTGGAATACGGTGAGCTGCGAGGCGACCCTGGCCAGCTGCGGTATCGCCTGAATGCCGGACGAGCCAGTGCCGAAGATCGCGATCCGCTTGCCTTCTAGCTCGACTGTATCGTCCCACGTCGCCGTATGGAGGATGCGTCCCCTGAAACTCTCGATCCCCGGCAGGTCAGGCGTCTTCGGGGCCGAAAGCGCGCCCGTGCCCAGAACTACGAACCGGGCGGTGACGGTGTCGCCCATATCGGTTTCGACCGTCCAGTTCGCTTGCGTCTCGTTCCAGCGGGCGGAAATGACGCGTGTGTCGAAGGTGATGTCTCGCTTCAGGTCGAAACGGTCCGCCACATGTTCTAGATATGCGAGAATTTCGGGCTGCGCGGCATAGCGCTCGCTCCAGCGCCACTCCTTTTCCAGTTCGGGCGAGAAGGAATAGGAATATTCGATGCTGGGAATGTCGCAGCGCGCGCCCGGATAGCGGTTCCAGTACCATGTGCCGCCGACGCTGGAGCCGGCCTCCACCACATGGGAGGAAAAGCCGGCCTCACGTAGCTTCAACTGCATGTAGAGGCCGGTGAACCCCGCCCCCACAACCAGCACGTCGAGTGTCGAAGGGACGGGATTGCGGCTCATCAGGCCCTCCCGAGCGACTGGCGCATGAAGGCGCCGGCGTCCTCTATGGCCAGTTTCCCGGCCTCGAGCATGAAGTGGAATGCCAGGAAGACATGCGGCAGGTTGGGCCATACATCCAGCCGCACGGCCGTGCCGCTGGTGGCGGCATTGGCGGCGAGGCGGATCGAATCCTCCAGCAGGATCTCGGCCGAGCCGACCTGTATCAACAGCGGCGGGAGTCCGTGCAGGCTCGAAAAGACCGGGGAGGCATAGGGGTTACGCCCATCATTGCCCGCCATATAGGCGATGGCGGCAGTGAGCAGGCCTTCGGCCGTCAGCGACGGGTCCGCCTTGGCGTTGGTCTCGTAAGTCGAACCGTCGCACAGCAGGTTGGCCCAGGGCGAGATCGGGATCGCGGCGGCGGGAAGCGGATCGCCAGCTTCGCGCAGACCAAGCAGCACGGACATGACCAGCCCTCCGCCCGCGCTGTCGCCTGCCAGCACGATCCTATCCGGCGCGATGCCCTGTTCCAGCAAGGCGCGATAGGCATTGATGCAATCGTCGAGCGCGGCCGGGAAGGGGTGTTCGGGGGCCAGGCGATAATCGATCGACCACAGGGTCAGCCCGCCGGCCCGCGCCAACTCGCCCGCCAGCGCGCGATAGCCATGGGCGCTGCCCGCCACGAAGGCGCCGCCGTGAATATAGACCAGCACCGCCTCCGGGTCCGCACCGGGATAGGTGCCGTGCAGGGCCGGAATGCCGCCCAGTTCGCCGGGCGTGAACACGAGGTCCTCCGCCACTGGCACCATGGCCAGCGTTTCTTCGAAATCGGCTCGTGCCTTTGCCGGATCATCGGCGAAATTCGGGCCGCCCTGACGCAGGCCTTCGATAAGCGCTACGAGCGCGGGTTCTTCCCCACGGCGTGGATTCACAAGTCTCTCCCAAGCAATCGGCCGCGTGAAGCGCGGTCCGTTATCGAGTCGGGAGAGTAACGGCGCGAGTGATGCGCGCAAACGAAAACGGCGGCACCCGAAGGTGCCGCCGCTTCCTGTTCAAATTGACCGGTGCCGCAATCAGAAATCGTAGCTGAGGCCGATCTTGATCCGCCATACGGAAGAGCTGAAGTTGATCGGATTGTCGTTGTCGATCGATGCTGCCCCGTTGAAGCCGGTGATGATGTAGCGGCCCTGAGCGTCGACCCCGCTCGAGGAGGCGACATCCTGCAGCCCGCGATAATCGCGGCGGCGCTGCACGTTCCAGCTGTCGTCAAGCAGGTTCAGGAAGTTGTCGATCGTGCCGTAGAGCTTGATCTTGTCTTCCTTGTAACCGAACAGATGGCCCGGACCGGGGATCTCCTGCGAGAAGGAGAGGTCGACATCGAAGTACCAGTCGCCCGCGCAGGTATTGCGGGCGATGGTGCTGCCGAGATAGCCCTTGGCACAGCCCAGCGACGAAGCCCAACTGGCGAGGTCGGCCACGGCGGTCATGTTGGACGAAGGTGCGATGTTCGGGTCGTCGACGCCGGTCGGCAGGTAGACGAGCGCATTGTCCGAGCCCGAGACGGAATCGCCCCATACGCCGCTGCCCGCGAAGGTCAGGCTGTAGGGACGGCCGGCACGGCCGATGAAGGTGATGCCCAGCCGGGTATCGAGATCCTCGAAGAATTCCTCGCGGAAGTTCGTGCTGAGCGTGAAGTTGTGCTTGCTCGAATAGAAGCCGGTCGAGTCCGCGGGGTTCTGGCGGTCGAAAGCGGCGACGTTGTCGTAGTTCGAACCGGCAGTGGAGTTGTACATGCTCCGGCGGTCATGGGCATCGGTATAGGAATAGCCGAAGGTGAAGTTGGTCGAACCGCCTGAGGTGAAGATACCGCCGTCGAACTGCTTGGACAGGATGATCGAGGCGATGTGGCTGTCATAGCTGCCGGTATTGGTCAGCATCAGTTCGTCGTCGCGGCTGGTGCCGAAGCAGGCTGCGGTGACGTTGTTGTAGGTCGGCTTGGGTTGAACGTCGACGAGCGTGGCATCGCAGCCCGCGCGGGTCGGATCGATCGCTGCGTAGATCGGACGGCCGTCGATCGTATAGCCGTTCAGACCCTTTGCGATGTCCGGCACCATCGACAGGTCCACCACGTTGAACGGGTCCATGTAGTGGCTGTAGATGTAATCCAGATCCACGTGCCAGCCGCTGAAGAAGCCGCTGTCAGTGAAGTTCAGATCGGTGCCGATGCCGAAATTGGCGCGCAGTACGGACGGCATCTTGATGTTCGGATCGATCGACTGCGTATCGCCGCGACCCGCTGCCGCGCTGGCGACGCCTGCGGCCTTGAAGCATTCGGGAACGCCGGTGAACTGGCCGTCCACCACCACGTCGATCTGGCCCGCCGGGCAGGGGGCATCCTGCGTGGTACCCTGGGCGAAGCCACGGCCGTCATTCTGGAAGGCATTGCCGAACCACACCACCGGGTCGCCGCCCGAGAACATGCCTATGCCGCCATGCAACTGCGTACGGCTGAAGACCGAGAAATCATCGAGATCGTAGGTCAGGCCGAGGCGCGGCATCCATACCGGCGCGAGCGCGTCGAAGCCGGTGTCGTTGCCGAAGCCGTAGCGGTCGACGAAGTTCTGGTTCAGCGCCGGATGGCCGCCATCGTACCAGTCGACCCGCAGGCCGACCGTGGCGGAGAGGCGATCGGTTACTTCCCAATCGTCCTGCGCGAAGAGCGAGTAGATCGTCCGGCGGAAGCTGGCCGCCGCATCGTTGATGTCGCCAGTGCTGGAGAAGTTGCCGAACGCACCTTCGACCGCACCCGAGACCACGCCGTTGGGCGTGTTGGTGGTATTGTTGTTGCCGGTGCCCGGGGAAAGCAGGCCAGCCTTCAGATCGTCGATATTGCGGAAGACCAGCGTGCCGGTGGCGTTCTGGACGAACAGGTTGAACAGGTTCGCCTGGTTGATTTCGCCGCCGAACTTCAGCTTATGCGCGCCTAGGTCTAGCTTGGCGGCGACGCGCCACTGATTGACGTTGGTACGAAGGTCGTTGGCCGAGCGGGAGAAGCCCGGACCCACTTCCACGGCGCCGTCATCGGCATTGCCGGCGCCGTTCGCCACGCCCACGATGATGCGCGGGATCGGGTTGGCATCCTGCGCCTCGCCGCCGCCGACCGGATCCTGCACGTCGCGTACTTCCGAACGCGAGTAGCGGATTTCCGTCGAGAGATTGTCGGTCCAGTCCGAATAGAGGCGCGCCGAATAATAGTTCGAGCGAGTGCCGCTGAGGTAGAAGGTGTTGCCGCCCACCACGGTGCCGCCGAAGGTGCCGGTGCGCGCCTGGTCGTCCGAGCGGGTCGTGCTTTCCTCGAGCCGCTGATAGGTCAGCTCCGCACGATGGCGGTCGGAAAGCTGGAAGTCGCCGCGGAGGAAATAGCGATCGTTGCTGTAGGGGCGGCTCTTGATCGGAGCGCCGGCTTCGATCCCGTAGACGTCCTTCAGGACGGTTGCGATCTCGTTGAACTGATCGATGCTGACCTGCGTGATCGGCAGGGGATAACCGTCACCCGCGGGGCCATCGTCCTGCGACTGACCGGCTTCCTGATGCTCGTAAGCGCCGTAAAGCCAGACGTAATCCTTGACGACGGGGCCGCCGAGATAGGCGCCCCAGCGCTTTTCCGGCTCGACCGGGGCGACGGCGGTGCCGTCGACCGTGTTGCCGCGCAGGCCGTCATCCGAATATTCGAAGAAGCCGCCGAAATGGTAGTCGTTCGTGCCCGACTTGGTGACGACATTGATCGAGCAGCCGGTGAAGGCGCCGTAATCGACGTCGAACGGGGCGAACTGCACCTGGGTTTCGCGCACCGCGTCATAGGGGATCGGGGTAGAGCTACGCGAGGAGAAGCCGGTGTCGTTCAGGCCGTAAATGTCGCCCTGGCTGATGCCGTCGACAGTGAAGGCGTTGCCGCGATCATTGCCGCCAAGGCAGGAGATGCGGTCCTGGCCCGAGCCGGTGTCATCGCGGTCAAGGCTGACGCGCGGGTCGATACGGATCACGTCGCGCACGTCGCGGTTGAAGCTGGGCGCGTCGGTCAGCAATTCGCTGGTGAAGCTCTGGCCGGGGCCGACTGCGAGCTGAGTGGCGCTGACGCGGGCGGCCGAAACGACGATCGCGCCCGAGCCGGGCATGAGCGTGAAGGTCAGGCTGGTTTCACCCTGCAGGGTCAGGAACACGCCGCCGACCGACTGGCCCTCATAGCCGTCGAGGTCGGAGGTTACGGTGTACGGACCGCCCGTGGTCAGGTTGGGCGCGCGGAAGCGGCCTTCGCCATCGGCGATCAGCGTGCGCTCCACGCCGGTGCGGTCGTCGCGCACCGTCACCATGGCGCCCGGCAGTGCACTGCCATCCTCGGCCGTCACGCGGCCCTGGATGCCGGAGGTGATCTGCTGGGCGGCGGCAGGCGCCGGGAGCACAACGGCGGCCGTGAGGCTCGCGACGCTGGCGGCGAGAAGATACTTCAGTTTCATTGGGCTGACGCTCCCTGTTAGCGTGATGCCGGGGTGCGTATGGATGGTTCGAGACGCAACCATGTCTCTTTCGTGACAGGTTGGTTACAGGCGGAACCGGCTATTGCAACGCAGCGGAATTTGTCGCCGCAATGTTTGATTTCCGCGGCTTTTTTGCGTCTTGTTGCCGCGTTGCAACAATCTGGGAATTTTCGCTCGCGCGCCATTTCCCACAGCAAATCCACAGGCCGGACAGGCCCATTTGCTGCGCTGCAATGCCTATGGGCAGCGCAGGCGACTCAGGCCAGATTGATCTCGCGCAGGCGCTGCAGCAGGAATTCGTGGCTGGATAGCGGCTGCGGATAGAGGTCGGGATGTGCCTCGTCCACGCAGCCGGGCAGGGTCTCGATCGTGAAGTCCGGCCGGAAATGCAGGAAGAAGGGCATCGAATAGCGCGAGCGGCGCGCGGCCTCGCCCACCGGGTTCACCACGCGGTGCAGCGTGGATTTGAGCCGGTTGTTGGTCAGCCGCTCCAGCATGTCGCCGATATTCACCGCGAGGGCGCCTTCGGGCGGAGTGATCGAGGTCCATTCGCCCTTGGCGGAAAGCACCTGCAGCCCCGCCTCTTCCGCACCCAGCAACAGGGTGATCGTGTTGATGTCGCCATGGGCGGCTGCGCGGATCGCGCCTTCCGGCGCGCCTTCGGGCAGGGGCGGATAATGCAGCAGGCGCATCACCGAATTGCCGTCCTTCACCGTGGGTGCGAACCAGTCTTCCGGCAGGCCGAGATGCAGCGCGATGGCGGCCAGGATACGCCCGCCCGCCACTTCGAACGCCGAATAGAGCGCCTCGAAGGTTTCGCGGAATTCGGGGATTTCGGTCGGCCAGATATTGGGCGGCATGAACTGTTCCAGCGGATCGCCAGGCGGCAGGCTGCGGCCGATATGCCAGAACTCCTTGAGATCGTGGACCTGCGCATCCTTGGCCCGCTCAGTGCCGAAGGGGGTATAGCCGCGTGCGCCGCCGGTGCCGGGAATGTGATAGGCGCGCTTCACCCCGTCGGGCAGGGCGAAGAACTCGCGCGTCAGGTCCCATGCCTTTGCCACCAGATCGGCGGGCAGCCCATGGTCGCACACCACGGCAAAGCCCCAGTCGCGGAAGCTCTGGCCCAGCTCGTCCGCCATGTCGGGCAGGGGGCGGGCGAGGGAGACGGTGGCGATCTTGTCCATTGAACTACCTTAGAACGACAGGAAGAGGCCCGCCAGCGCGGCGCTCATCAGATTGGCGAGCGAACCGGCGGCCAGTGCCCGCAGGCCCAGCTTCGCGATCACCGGGCGCTGGTTGGGGGCAAGGCCGCCCGTCACCGCCATCTGGATCGCGATCGAGCTGAAATTGGCAAAGCCGCAGAGCGAGAAAGTGACGATGGCCCGGCTGCGGTCAGACAGCGTGGCGGCATCGATCCCGCCCAGTTCGATGAAGGCGACGAATTCGTTCAGCACCACCTTGGTGCCGAACAATCCGCCCGCGATCTGCGCCTCGTTCCAGGGAATGCCCAGCAGATACATCACCGGCGCGAAGACATAGCCGATCAGTTTCTGGAAGGTCAGCCCGTCCATCCCGAACCAGCCGCCGATCCCGCCAAGTATGCCGTTGGCCAGCGCCACCAGCGCCACGAAAGCCAGCACCATCGCGCCCACCGCCACGGCCAGCTTGACCCCGGTCTGCGCGCCCTGCGCGGCGGCTTCGATGATGTTGGCGGGCTTTTCGCCTTCCTCGAAAGTCTGGGCGACCTCCACTTCATGCGGCTTTTCCCCGCCTTCGGTGAGGGCTGCGGGGCCTTCGGCGCTGATGCGGGCCTTGGGCAGCGCGATCTCGCCTTCCGGTTCGGGCGGAGTGGGGCTCTCGTCCGGCATGATGATCTTGGCCATCAGGATGCCGCCGGGGGCGGACATGAAGGCGGCGGCGAGCAGATAGGGCAGATAGTCGCTGCCCAGTACCCCAGCATAGGCGGCCAGGATCGTGCCCGCCACGCCGGCCATGCCGACGGTCATCAAGGTGAAGATGCCCGAGGGAGACAGCGCCGCGAGATAGGGGCGCACCACCAGCGGGCTTTCCGACTGGCCGACGAAGATGTTCGCCGCCGCGCCCAGCGATTCCACCCGGCCGATGCCGGTCACCCAGCCGATGCCGCCGCCCACCCAGCGCACCACGCGCTGCATGATGCCGAGATAATAGAGGATGGAAACGAGCGAGGCGAAGAAGATGATCACCGGCAGCGCGCCCAGCGCGAATGTGCCGGCCAGCGGATTGTCCGCCGGGGCGCCGAACAGGAATTCCGTGCCCTTGTCGGCATAGGAGAGCAGGGCGGAGACGCCGTTCGCCATGCCCTGGATCGCCGCCTTGCCCCATGGGGTGCGCAGCACGATCAGCGCAATGCCCGCCTGCAGCGCAAAGGCCGCGCCCACCACGCGCAGGCGGATGCGCCGCCTGCCGGTGGAGAGCAACAGGGCAATCAGGAGGATCGCGGCGATCCCGGCCAGGTTGATGAGCAAGTGGGCGGCCCCTGTTCCACGGCGGCGCCGCGGCGGCGCCCGAATCCCGTCTTGGGGCGACTATGCCGTGTGCAGTGCAGCAAGGTCAAACAGGTTGCAGCCCGAACCACTTCCCAAATGCCGCGCCGCGCAATAGGCAGGGCCATGGACTCTGCCGATCACGCGCCTCAAGCCGCCGCATCCTCCGCCGCCCTCAAGGCCATCCCGCAGCCGCTGTTCCTGTTCGCCCTGCTCTATGGCGGGATGACCTGCATTGCAGGCGTGCTGGGGGCCAAGCAGGTGGGGCTGGGGCCACTGGCGGTGGAGGCGGGGATATTCCCCTTTCTGATGCTGGTGGCGATCTCCAGCGCCGTGGCGGAGCTTTACGGACGCCCGGTAGCGGACCGGCTGGTGCGCTTCGGCTTCGTACCGCTGGCGACCGCGATCCTGCTCACCTGGCTGGTGATCGAACTGCCCACCGATCCGGGCATGTATCCCCCGGCGCAGGAAGCCTTCCCGATCATCCTGGGGCAGAGCTGGCGGCTGATGCTGGCGGGCATCGCGGCCTATGGCGTCTCCATGACGCTGAACGTGCTGATCTTTTCCAGGCTGGCGGCATTTGGCGGGCGGCTGGTGGCAGTGCGCGGCGCGATTGCCTCCATGCTGAGCCAGGTGGTCGATACGCTGATCTTCATCACCATCGCCTTCCTGGGCGTGCGCCCCATCGGCAATCTGATCCTCGGGCAGGCACTGGCCAAGGTGGTGCTCTCGCTGGTGCTGGTGCCGCCGCTGATCGCCCTGCTGGTGAAGCTCGCCCGCCGCTATTCCTGAGGCGGCGAATGGGTTAGCCTCCCGCCCAAAGGACAAGGGGGAGGGACCATGCGCTTCGGCATTTTCGACCATGTGGACGATGACGGGCAGCCGCTCCACCGCCAGCTGGAAGACCGGCTGCGCATGGCGGAAGTCTACGATCGCTGCGGCTTTCACGCCTATCATGTGGCCGAGCATCACGGCACGCCGCTGGGCCGATCCCCTTCGCCCTCGGTGCTGCTGGCGGCACTGGCCCAGCGGACGCAGCGGCTGAAATTCGGCCCGCTGGTCTATTGCCTGCCGCTCTACCATCCACTGCGCCTGATCGAGGAAGTGGCGATGCTCGACAGCCTCTCGGGCGGGCGGCTGCAACTGGGGGTGGGCAAGGGGGCCTCGCTGATCGAGGCGGGGTTCTTCGGCGTGGAGATGGACGATCAGCGCGCCTTGTTCGACGAGGCGCTGGAGGTGCTGCTGCAGGGCCTCACTTGCGATGAGTTGACTTACGAAGGCGCGCATTTCCGCTTCGACCGGGTGCCGATGCGCGTGAAGCCGGTCCAGCAGCCCCACCCGCCGCTGTGGTATGGCGCGGGCAGCCCGGCCTCGATCCAGTGGTGCGCGCGCGAGGGGATCAATATCGTCACGCTCGCCCATGGGGAACGGGTGCGACAGGTGGCGGACCTCTATCGCAGCGAATGGCTGAGCCATGGCGGGGACCTCGCCCATATGCCGCTGGTGGGGGTGAGCCGCCACATGGTGGTGGCCGATACGGATGAAGAGGCACTGGCCATCGCCCGCCCGGCCTATCTGCGCTGGCGCGACAGCTTTGCCCAATTGTGGATCGAGCGCGGTTATCCCCGGCCCTTCACCGAGATCTATCCCGATAGCTGGGACGAATTGCAGGCCCGCGGCAATTGCTGCGCCGGTTCGCCCGCCACGGTCCGTACCTTTGTGGAACGGGAAGTGGAGCGCGGCATTACCTATATGGTCGGCTGGTTCGCCTTCGGGGACATGCGCCTGCCGCAAGTGACCCGCTCGGCGGAATTGTTCGCGGCGGAGGTTATGCCGGGATTCGGGTGAGGGATGGGTTGGCCCAGCCCTCCAATCTCCGAGCCCTCCAACCTCCGTTCGTCCTGAGCTTGTCGAAGGATATGCGAAACATTTCCCCAATCGCAATGTTCCAGTGCGCCCAGTCCAGAACTCAGCGCGTGTCCTTCGACAGGCTCAGGATGAGCGGGTGTGGGTGTGGGTGTGGGTGAGTTCCTCCCTTTCGTCATTCCCGCGCAGGCGGGAACCCAGCAGCAACCGTTGAACTGGGTTCCCGCTTGCGCGGGAATGACGAAGCGTGGGTACAAGTATCCATCCGGCGGCAACCCGGACCTTTACGCCAGTGTTGGAAAGCCAATCGCGCGGCCGGCACGGCGTCAGGATTGGCGCGTGCAGGAGGC
>NZ_JBANRM010000003.1:0-595612 GCF_037154085.1 Fulverythrobacter fulvus
TCCTTCAGCGCCTGGTCGGCCGCCGCCTCCGTATACTGACCGCCCACCCGCAGCTGGATGTAGCTCAGGATCGTCTGGGCCTCCAGACGCTGGGAGCCCGTGACCACCATCGAACGGATCACCTGCCCGGTGGGCTGTGCAGCCACCGCCGGTGCCGGACTGGCCGGTGTTTCCTGGTCTTGCGCAGAAGCCACCACAGGGTGACCCGCCAGGATAGTGCCGCCGAGCAACGCCGCAGCGATCTTCGGTGCAGAAAATTTCTTGCCCTTAAGGCCCATGTCCCGTCCAATCTTCGACACGGTGTTTCTCGTCCCCTGACGGCCAACCACCGTCGTTTGTCGCTGGGTTATCCCCGACGACACATGACCGCCGCCCTTGCCCGATGCCGTGTCGCCAATCAAGCAAATGTCCGGTGAAATGGGCTGGTCTGCCGTCCTTTCCCCGCTCAACTTCCAAACAAGGGCAGCGAAGCGATATCGTTGATGGTCACGAACAGCATCAGTGCGAGCACGAAGGCCACGCCGGTGCGGAACGCCCATTCCTGACTGCGCGGACCGATCGGCTTACGACGGACCGCTTCAGCCGCGTAGAAAGCCAGGTGCCCGCCGTCGAGTGCTGGAATTGGCAACAGGTTGATGAATGCCAAATTAATTGAAATCATCGCCACGAAAGAGACGAAAGCCAGCGGCCCAAGGCTGAGTTGTTCGCCCGAAAACTTGGCGATCTTGATCGGTCCGCCAAGGTCCGAAACGGGGCGATCTCCTGCGATGATCTGGCCCAGCCCGATCACCATCATCCGTACGATATCCACGCTCTGCCCGACGGCCAGCGTAACGGATTCCCCGATTCCCACCGGCTCGAACGCAAAGGCGCTGGAAAAGACCCCGATCCGCCCCACCTTGGAGACATTGCCGAACCGGTCGGCCTCTTCGCTCGCCGCAATCTTGACGGGGATTTTCACGAGATCGCCGTCACGCTCGACGCCCACGACGATCCGCTTGTTCGGATAGAGCGCCACCCGGTCCACGATGTCCTGGAACCGCGCGACCTTTTCTCCGTCGATCTCGACGATCCGGTCGCCGATCTTCATCCCCGCCTCGCGCGCGGGCGATTGCGGCGCGAAGTTCTGCACCATGTTGGACTGCGCCGGATCGGCCGGAACCGGCTTGCCATAAGCGAGATTGAACGCAGCGAAGATCGCCACTGCAACCAGCAGATTGGTCACTGGGCCTGCCGCCACGATCAGCGCGCGCTGCCACAGGGATTTCGCCTGGAAGGTCTTCCGGCGTTCCTCATACGGCAGGGCGAGCCATTCCGCGCTGGGCTGACTGGCGGGATTCATGTCGCCCGCAAACTGGACATAGCCGCCCAGGGGCAGTGCGGAAATCCGCCAGCGCGTGCCGCGCCGGTCAGTCCAGCCAGTCAGTTCCTTGCCGAAGCCGATCGAGAAGACATCTGCCTTAACCCCGAACCAGCGACCCACCAGATAGTGGCCAAGCTCATGGACCGTGACCAACGGCCCCAGCACCAGAAGGAAACCGACGATCCACATCCAGAAAGGCGGGGAAGCCATTATTCAAGCATGCTCCAGCAATTCGCGCGCAATCGCGCGGGTTTCGGCGTCCACTGCCAGTACATCCTCCAGCGTGGCGGGTGCAGCAGGGATAGCGCGTGATAGCATCCTGTCCACCTTTGCCGAAATTTCGGTGAACGCTATCTGACCAGCGAGAAATGCTTCCACGGCCACTTCGTTGGCCGCGTTGAGCACGGCAGGCGCAGCCCCGCCCGCCTGCACCGCCTCACGCGCCAGGCGAGTGGCGGGAAAACGCTCCTCATCCGGAGCGAAGAAAGTCAGCTGGCCGATAGCGGGAAGATCGAGCGGCTTGCAGGGCGTGTCCATCCGTTCCGGCCAGGCAAGGCAGGATGCGATGGGCACGCGCATGTCGGAGGGGCCCAACTGCGCGAGCGTCGACCCGTCGCGATATTCGACCATCGAATGGATCACGCTCTGCGGATGAACCACGATCCGCAACCGGTCGAGCCCCACGGGGAACAGATGATGCGCCTCGATGAATTCGAGGCCCTTGTTCATCATGGTGGCAGAATCGATCGTGATCTTGGCCCCCATGGACCAATTGGGATGCTTGAGCGCCTGCTGCGGCGTGGCCGCGCGCAACTGCTCCATCGACCAGTCGCGGAACGGCCCGCCGCTGGCCGTGAGCGTGATCCACCTCACATCCTCGATGCGATTGCCCTGCAGGCACTGGAAGATCGCATTATGCTCGGAATCGGTTGGCAACAGCGTGGCGCCGTATTTCTCGACCTCTGCCAGCAGGATGTCTCCCGCGGAAACCAGCGCCTCCTTATTGGCCAGCGCAACCACCCTGCCCTGCCGGATCGCGGCCATGGTGGGCGCAAGGCCGGCACAACCCACGATCCCGGCGACTGTTACATCCGCCCCGCGCGCGGCAGCCTCGCACAATGCGTCCGGGCCGGCAGCAGCCTCGATCCCGCTTCCGGCCAGAGCCGCGCGCAATTCGGGCAGGCGCGCCTCATCGGCCACCACTGCCACTTCGGCGCCGAATTCGACGGCCAGTGCCGCCAGTTCCGCTGCCTTGCCATTGGCCGTGAGTGCCACGACGCGCCACTTGCCTTTCTCGCGCCGGATCAGGTCAAGCGTGGAAGCGCCGATGGAGCCGGTCGCACCGAGAATAGAGATGGAGCGGGTCACAGGGCCACCGTCGCATAGATAAGAGAACCAAGGCCCGCGATGATCGCGACCGGCAACAGACCGTCAACCCGGTCGAAAACCCCGCCGTGCCCCGGAATGAGCCTGCTGGAATCCTTGACCCCAGCCTTGCGCTTGAGCCAGCTTTCGAGAAAATCCCCGGCCTGTGCCGCAATGGCCAGCACCGCGCCAATCCCCGCTCCCGCCAGCATGGCAAGCCAGGGAATGCCCGGCTTTTCAGGCGAAAGCGCTGAAGCCGCCAGCACCACGAAGCCGAGCGCGAGCGCGCCGAACAGGCCGGCAGCGATCATCCCTCCATACAGCCCTTCCCAGGTCTTGGACGGGCTGATGGAAGGGGCGATCTTGCGCTTGCCGAATTTGCGGCCGCTGAAATAGGCCCCGGTATCGGTGAAGATCACGATGCCCACGACGATCGCGACAAGGAAGGACGGCAAAACGATCAGCGAAACCGCCGCCCCGCCGACATAGACCACGCCTGCTATCGTCCCCAGAATGCGACGCGCCGGGCTTTCGGTGGCCAGTTCTACCAGCTTCATCAATTCGATCAGCGTGGCGAAGGAGACGGCGGCGATGAACAGATCCAGCACCGGCCCGCCGAGCCAGAAGGCCGCACCGGCCACCAGCAGCATCACCAATGCTGAAATCACTCTGACCCGGAGGTCGGATTTCGGCTTTGCGGGTTGCGGCTCCCGCGCCTCGCCGGTCACGTCACCGTCCGCCAAAGCGCCGCTCCCTGCCGGCAAAGACGGCGAGCGCCTGTTCCAGATGGGCGGGAGTGAAATCCGGCCACAGCACGTCGGTGAAATACATCTCCGCATAGGCGGCCTGCCACAACAGGAAGTTCGACAGGCGAACTTCGCCCGAAGTACGGATCAGAAGATCGAGCGGCGGCAGATCGGCCGTATCGAGGCGGGCCGCGATGCTCTCAACGCTGACTTCGCCTTCGGCTGCGGCCTGTGCCGCCGCACGGGCGATTTCCTGCTGCGATCCGTAATTCAGCGCGACCGCCAGAGTGATGCTGCCGCCGCTGGTCTGCTCGAGCGCATCTTCGAGCATGGCGACAATATCCGGCTCCAACGCCTTATAATCGCCAATGATCTTCAGGCGTACGTCATTGGCGATGAATTCCGGCAGATCGCCCTTGATGAAGCGGCGCAGCAGCCCCATCAGGTCGGAAATCTCATCCTGCGGACGTTTCCAGTTCTCCGAAGAGAAGGCATAGAGAGTCAGGCATTCCAGCCCCATCGAGCGGGCAGCACGCACCAGGCGCCGCACCGATTCCACGCCGCGTTGATGGCCGACCGCGCGCGGCAAATGCCGTTTCTTCGCCCAGCGGCCATTGCCGTCCATGATGATCGCGACGTGGCGCGCCCCATGCGCGGCGCGCGGTCCGTCCAAGCTGGACGGAGCCGCAGCACAACCCTCGCCATCGCGCCTCTCGCCCTCGCTCGCGGCGAATGGAGAGGAGGACTGGTCCATCACTGGCCGAGGATTTCCTTTTCCTTCTGGGCGGCGACGTCGTCAGTCTGCTTGATGTACTGATCGGTAAGCTTCTGGACATCGTCTTCGGACCGCTTGCGCTCGTCCTCGCCGATTTCCTTCTTCTTCTCGTCTTCCTTCAGGGCTTCCATCCCGTCGCGGCGGACGTTGCGGATCGCGACCTTGGCCTTTTCGGAATATTGCCCGGCAAGCTTTGCCAGTTCCTTGCGGCGTTCCTCGGTCAGGTCCGGGATCGGCAGGCGGATCGTCTGCCCGTCGGTCATCGGATTGAGGCCGAGCCCGGCCTTGGCGATGGCCTTTTCCACCGGGGTCATGTTCGACCGGTCCCACACCTGCACGCTCAGCATGCGCGGTTCGGGGGCCGAAACGGTCGCCACCTGGTTGAGCGGCATCATCGCCCCATAGACTTCCACCTGAATCGGATCGAGCAGCGCCGTGTTGGCGCGGCCGGTGCGCAGGCCCGCCAGATCGCCCTTGAGCGATTCCACCGCGCCAGCCATGCGCCGTTCGAGATCTGCCTTGTCGTACTTAGCCATTGTCAGGGCTTCCTCAGATTACCGTCATTGCACCGTGGTCTGCACGCCCTCGCCCGCCAGCACGCGTGCGAGATTTCCCTGTTCGCGGATCGAGAAGACCACGATCGGAATATTATTGTCGCGGCACAGGGCCACGGCGGAGGCGTCCATCACCTTGAGATTGTCGGCCAGCACCTTGTCATAGCTGACCTTGTCGAAACGCACAGCATCGGGATTGCTCTTGGGATCGGAATCATAGACCCCGTCCACGCTCGTCCCTTTCAGCAGCGCATCGCACTTCATTTCCGCCGCGCGCAAGGCTGCGCCGCTATCGGTCGTGAAGAAGGGGCTGCCGACGCCGGCGGCGAAAATCACGATCCGGCCCTTTTCCAGATGCCGTTCGGCCCGGCGGCGGATCACCGGCTCGCACACCTGGTCCATCTCGATTGCCGATTGGACGCGGGTGTGAACACCGACCTGTTCGAGCGCGCTCTGCATCGCCAGTGCATTCATCACCGTGGCGAGCATGCCCATATAGTCGGCCTGTGCGCGGTCCATTCCCTGCGCCGCACCGGCCATGCCGCGGAAGATATTGCCCCCGCCGATCACCAGGCAGATTTCAAGGCCGGTTTCCTTGGCGGCCTTCACTTCCTTCGCCAGTTCCAGCACGAAGGAAGGATCAATCCCGAACTGCTGATTGCCCATCAGCACTTCGCCCGAAAGCTTCAGAAGGACACGTTTGAAGCCGGGTTTGGACATGGGATCGAAAACTCGCAAATTGCCTGGGCGCCGCTCTTATAGAGCGACAGGGAGCGCTGCCAAGGGGTGGGCACGCCTTGACCGGGTATGAAAATCCCCGCGCGGCACGGGCCGCGCGGGGACAATCTCTTAGCAGTAAGGGACTTAGCCCGCGACTGCGGCGGCGACTTCGGCAGCGAAGTCGCTCACTTCCTTCTCGATGCCTTCACCGAGCTGGAAGCGGACATAGTCCTTCAGGACGATCTTCGCGCCGGCGTCCTTGCCCGCCTGATCGACGACCTGCTGGATCGGGGTCTTGTTGTCCATGACGAAGACCTGCGAGAGCAGAGCGTTTTCCTTGGCGAACTTGGCAATCGCGCCATCGACCATCTTGGCCTGCACTTCGGCCGGCTTGCCGCTTTCGGCAGCCTTTTCCTCGGCGATCGCGCGTTCGCGGGCGATCAGTTCCTGGTCCAGGCCATCGGCGTTCAGCGCCAGCGGGAAGGCGGCGGCGATGTGCATCGCCAGCTGCTTGCCGAGAGCTTCGAGCGTTTCAGCCGGAGCCGAGCTTTCGAGCGCCACGAGCACGCCGATCTTGCCGAGGCTCGGCGCGACCGCATTGTGCATGTAGGGCACGATCACGCCTTCGCTGACCGAAACGGTCTTGAGGCGGCGGACCTGCTGGTTTTCGCCGATGGTGGCGACATTGTTGGTCAGCTTTTCGCCAACGGTGCCGCCGTCGGGATAGGCAGCAGCCTTCAGCACTTCGACATCGTCGCCGTCCACGCCCAGCGCGACCTGAGTGGTCTTGCGGACGAAGTCCTGGAACTGGTCGTTCTTGGCAACGAAGTCCGTTTCCGAGTTCACTTCGACGGCAACGCCGCGAGTGCCTTCAACGGCAACGCCGACCAGACCTTCGGCCGCAGTGCGGCTCGACTTCTTGGCAGCAGCAGCCAGGCCCTTGGCGCGCAGAGCGTCGACGGCAGCTTCGATGTCGCCATTGGTCTCGTCGAGAGCCTTCTTGCAGTCCATCATGCCGGCGCCCGAGCGTTCGCGCAGGGCCTTCACGTCAGCGGCGGAATAAGCAGCCATTGTTCTGTCCTCTTGAATGTGCCGTTGGCACCGGGCCAATCGACTGGCCCGGCGCGCTAAACGGCAATTATGCCAGTTCGGTTACGCTCAGGCCGAAGCTTCAGCGCCGGCGTCCGCTTCCACGGCAACTTCGGCAATTTCTTCAGCCGGCGGAGCGTCCATCGCACCGATGTCACGGCCCGAATCGACAACGCCTTCGACATTGCCCTTGGTCGCCGCCTGGGCGATCGCGTCGCAATAGAGGCGGACGGCGCGGCTGGCGTCGTCATTGCCCGGGATCGGGAAAGCGATGCCCGAGGGATCGACGTTGGTGTCGAGCACGGCCACGACCGGGATACCCAGCACGTTGGCTTCCTTGATAGCGAGCTGTTCGACGTTGGCGTCGATCACGAACATCACGTCCGGAATGCCGCCCATGTCACGGATGCCGCCCAACGAAAGCTGCAGCTTCTCGTGCTTGCGGGTAAGGTCGAGGATTTCCTTCTTGGTCAGACCCGAAGTGTCGCCCGAAAGCTGTTCCTCGATCGCCTTCATCTTCTTGATCGACTGGCTGATCGTCTTCCAGTTGGTGAGCATGCCGCCCAGCCAGCGGTGATTGACGTAATACTGGCCGCTGGCGCGGGCCGCATCGGCGATCGGTTCCTGCGCCTGGCGCTTGGTGCCGACGAACAGCACCTTGCCGCCATTGCGGACGGTACCGGAAACGAATTCAAGCGCGCGGGCCATCAGCGGCACGGTCTGCGACAAGTCGATGATGTGAACACCGTTGCGGGCGCCGAAGATATACGGCTTCATCCGCGGGTTCCAGCGGTGGGTCTGGTGGCCGAAGTGAGCGCCGGCCTCGATCAATTGGTGCATGGTGACGGTAGGAGCCGCCATAGGTAATTCCTTTCCGGTTGTTCCGCTGGAAGGCTGGAACCGGGCGGAGATCCCGCCAACGGCACCGGTATGTGCGCCTTCCATGTGAATTTGCCCCGGCGCAGAGCGACGAAAATCCGACGCTTTATGCCTGAGCGGGCCGCCCCTTAGCTCCGTTCTCCGCCAAAATCCAGCATGAATCCCTCAATGCCGCCCCGGCAAAAGCAACGGAGCCCAAAAAGCATGCGCAGATCGCGCTTGACATTTTGGAACAAATAGGGAACATTGTTCCCATCGAGCCCGGAGAGGGGTGCGACTCAATCTTCTTACCACTCTCCACGGGTTATCCACAAGCCTTCCACAGCCCTTTCCCGGCTCTGGAGCCATGAATGGAGCGGTTTCGATGACGCTTATTGCCCTTGCCCTGCTGTTCGCGGCCGCCGGCCTCGTCTCGCTTGCCGTTCTTGCCCAGGCTTACGCACGCGGCATCGCCGCATTCGCCATGCTGCGCCACGCGCTCGCCAATTGCGAAGATGTGGTGGTTGCGCGCTTGCGGGTGATCGAACATCGCCCGGCACCGCTGCGCCTCATCCAACTGGCCGGGGCCGGGATGGCCGGCACCAAGGCTGCCCGCGTCAGCCCTGCTGACCGGCAGCCTCCCGTTCAGCGGCTTGACGAACTGCTCGCTGCCGCCTGATCCGGCCGTAGCTGACGATGCCCCAGGGCATCAGCGCGAGATAGACCACGCAGATTGCCGCCAGCGTCCACCAGGGTTCGGTCAGCAAGGCGGCGAAAGTAATCCCGACCAGCGCAATCACGCCCAGGCGAACGCTTCGACGCGGACGCAACGAAGTCCAGCTCAGCGTGGCGATGTTGGAAATCATCAGGAAGCCCATGGCCGCGACCCACAGGGCGACCAGAACCGGATGACGGAAAGTTTCCTCGCCACTCGCCATCCAGAGATAGAGCGGAACGAAGGCCAGGCCTGCCCCCACCGGCGCGGGTACGCCCGTGAGGAAGCCAGCGGACTTGTGCGGCTGATCGTCCATGTCGATGCGCGCATTGAAGCGAGCGAGGCGCAGCGCACAGCACAGGGCGAAAAACAGCGCCGCAAACCAACCGAAGCGCGGCAGGTCCTGAAGCGACCACAGATAGAGAATCAGGGCCGGCGCCATGCCGAAGGACAGCGAATCGGACAGGCTGTCGAGTTCCGCACCGAAACGGGACTGCGCCTTGAGCAGGCGGGCGATACGCCCGTCGATCCCGTCCAGCAGGCCGGCCAGCACCACGGCGAATACCGCGCGTTCCCAATCGCCATTGATTGCGAAACGCACCCCGGTAAGCCCGGCGCAAAGCGCGGCAGCAGTGATCGCATTGGGCAGGACCGCCCGCAAAGTGAGCCCTCGCGGACCGCCAGGGGCAAGCGCCCGCTCGCCTTCCGACGCCTTGGGGCCGACCGGTTCGAGCGAATCGCTGTCGCCCGGGCCGCTCACTGGCTGACGCCCTCGATCAGCTGGCGCTTGCCGATCTCGGCCAGCACGGTTTCGCCCGCGACGACCTTCTGGCCCATCAGCACCTTGGGATCGGTGCCCGCAGGCAGATAGACGTCCACGCGGCTACCGAATCGGATCAGGCCGACGCGCTGGCCCACCGCGAGCATGTCGCCGGGCTTCACGAAGGACACGATTCGTCGTGCCACGAGGCCGGCGATCTGGGTAAAGCCGATCTGCAGACCATCGGCCCGCTCGATCAGGATGTGCTGGCGTTCGTTTTCCTCGCTCGCCTTGTCGAGATCGGCATTCATGAACTTGCCGGGAATATAGATCACCCGGCGCACCGTGCCGCCCACCGGGGCGCGGTTGATGTGCACATCGAACACCGACATGAAGATCGAGACGCGCGTGACCTTTGCCCCGCCCAGCCCGCGCGAGCCGCTGCCATCGTCCATCTGCAACTCGATCGGCGGCTCGACTTCCTGAATCAGCGTGACGAGCCCGTCCGCCGGGGCAACGATGTAGCTATCGTCCTGCGGCACGACGCGTTCGGGATCGCGGAAGAAGGCGAATACGCCCAAAGTCAGCAAAACCAGAGGCCATCCGACGATCTCCCAATCGAGTCCGATCAGGAAGACCAAGCTGATCACGGCAGCGATCAGCCCGAATTTGCGACCCTCGGGGTGAATTGCGGGCCAACCCCACGCAGCTTCGCCCCGGCCCTTATTGTCCAATATTTCTCCGGCCATGGACGCCTCCTACGGGTTAGCGTGCAGCCCTACAACCCATGTTGGGCGCCGCTGCGCTGTTGCAAGACGATAGCGAAGCCTGCCCTGCCTATGCGGCCTGCGCCCGCGTCTCCGCGCCAAGGCGCCTCGACTCCGACCAGCATCGAAGCTGCGCTTCGAAACGCTGGTTACCCATGGCAATGCCCTGGGCGATAGTGATCGTCTCTTGAAGGCGGCGGTGGTGGACAGGGCTGGATTCGAACCAGCGTACGCTTGCACGGGCAGATTTACAGTCTGCTGCCTTTAACCACTCGGCCACCTGTCCACACCATTGCCGGTGCCGGGTTGCCCCGGAATTTGACCCTTCAAGGAAGGGCCGGTCCGGCCGAGAGGCGCCCCAATGGCGAAGCGACGCTTGCCTGTCAATGGGGCGACTGGCAGGAGCGCGAGGAAGATTTCGGCGAAGGGCGTCGATAAGGGAGTAAAGATGGCGAAGCATGGGGAAAAGCGGGCGTTGCGTGGGCGTGCCGGGCGGATGCAGGGCGGGCGCGGCAGCGGCCGGGCGTCACAGGGTTATGTCCGCCTGTGGGGCCGCCATGCGGTGGAAGCCGCACTGAAGAACCCCGAACGGCGCCATCGCAAGCTGTGGGCGACCCGCGAGGGAATCGAATCACTCGACGGCGAATTGCCCGCAGATTTCCCGCTCGAATATGCCGACGGGCAGGATCTGGCCCGGCTGGTCGCGCGCGATGCACCGCATCAGGGGCTGGTGCTGGAATGCGAGCCGCTGGAAGACCTGCACCTGGATGAAGTGCTTCAGGGCGATCCCGCCCGGCCGCTGGTGGTGCTCGATCAGGTGACCGATCCCCATAATGTCGGCGCGATCCTGCGCTCTGCCGCAGCCTTCAATGCCTGCGCGGTGGTCACGCAGGACCGGCACGCCCCGCCCGAATCCGGCGTCGTGGCGAAGTCGGCCTCCGGCGCGCTGGAAATCGTGCCCTGGGTGCGCGTGGTAAATCTCTCCCGCGCGCTCGAGGAAGCGGCCGAGGCCGGATATTGGCGCATCGGCCTTGCCGGCGAGACGGATGCGACCCTGGCGCAGGTCCTGCCGACGGGCCCGGTCGCGCTGGTTCTGGGCGCCGAGGGCGAAGGGCTGCGCGCGAATGTCGCCGCCCATTGCGATGCCCTCGCCCGCCTGCCGATCAGCAACCAGATGGAAAGCCTCAACGTATCCAATGCCGCCGCGATCGCGCTCTATGCGGTCGCATCGCGCGAAATGGCTTGATCGAAGGAACAGGGCAATGACGGCAATGACGGATATCGGCAGGGCGGCCCGCACGGCGCGCTCCGCAATTCTGGCAGTGGGGCTTGCCCTGATGTTGACGGGCTGTTTCCTCTCGCCCGGCAAGTTCGATTCGGCACTGGACCTGCGCAAGGATGGCAGCTTCACCTTCACCTATAAGGGCGAGATCTACGTTCTCGGCCTGAGCAAGCTGGCGGAAATCGGCAATGAGGTCGGGGGCGACCCGGCTTTCGAGCAGTCGGCCTGCTATGACGAGGACTTCAACGAGGAAGAGTGCACCGCTGAGGAAATCGAGCAGCAGAAGCGGGACTGGCAGCAGAATCTGGAAGACAAGAAGGCCGAGGACTCCCGTAATGCCAAGGCATTCGGCACGCTGTTCGGCGGGATCGACCCCACCGATCCGGCGGCAGCGGAAGAACTGGCCGCCAGCCTGCGCCGCCAGCATGGCTGGAACAGCGTGGAATATAAGGGCGACGGGCTCTACGTGGTCGACTTCGCCGTCACCAGCAAGCTGGCCCATGATTTCACCTTCCCGGTGCTGGAAGGGTCCGCGCTGACCAATAATTTCGTGATCGCCAATCTGCGCGACGGGGGCGTGGTGCGCGTGGATGCACCGGGCTTTGCCGTGCAGTCCAGTTCCCCCAGTTCGTCGAGCGGGCTGCTTCAGGCCGCATCGCTTTATGGATCAGACGCCTCTCAAGTTGAGGGCGCGCCCAAGATTCCCGAGCTGAACGGCACTTTCACGCTGACCACGGATGCCGCGATCCTGGCGAACAACACCGATGAAGGCCCGCAGGCTTCGCCCAGGGGGCAGCAGCTCGTCTGGAAGATCAGCCGCCGGAGCACCAATGCGCCGATGGCGCTGATCCAGCTGGCCAACTGATCCGCATTTCCTGCCGCGCCGCCCCGCTGAGGGGCCCGGCGCGGCGGAACGCAGACAGAAAAAAGCCGCGCCTGCACATGGCAGACGCGGCTTTTTCTTACGGCCGCGAGGCGTTGCGGCCGTATGGAAGTCCGCTTAGTTGACGGAGTCCTTCAGACCCTTGCCTGCCTTGAACTTCGGCTGGCTGGAAGCCTTGATGGTCATCGGTTCGCCAGTGCGCGGGTTGCGACCGGTCGAAGCCTTGCGCTTGGCAACCGAGAAGGTGCCGAAGCCCACCAGACGGACTTCATCGCCCTTGGCGAGCGCTGCAGTGATCGTGTCGAACACGCCTTCCACTGCCTTGGTTGCGTCACTGCGGGAAAGGCCGCTGGCGTCGGCAACTGCGCCGATCAGTTCGTTCTTGTTCATCGTAAAGGAACCCCCTCTGAGATGTGCCGGAATTGATATGGTTTTGAATCGCCTCTCGGGTGGGCGTGAATTGAGCGATTTTTGCCCGTCCTGTCAAAGGCAAAACAGGCGCAAAAGCGCGGTTTTTTCACAATTGCAGCTTGGATTGCGGCGAGTTGAGGACAAGTTCGCGTCACAAGTGTGGCCATCCCCCGTCACATCGATGACGTGACGGGGGCAAATCGCCTCGAATCGCCCGTGCCGGGCGAATCTCAATGAGCGGTGGCGGAGGTCCCGGAACCGACCGGAGCGGGAGCCGGCTGGCTGGCCAGATCGTCTTCCTCGCTCCATTCGATCGGCTGCGGCTTGGCGGTCAGCGCCCGTTCCAGCACCTGGTCGACATGGCTGACCGGGATGATCTCCAGGCCCTGCTTCACATTTTCCGGAATCTCGGCCAGATCCTTGCTGTTCTCTTCCGGGATCAGCACGGTCTTGATGCCGCCGCGCAGGGCCGCGAGGAGCTTTTCCTTCAACCCGCCGATCGCCAGCACCCGCCCGCGAAGAGTCACTTCGCCGGTCATCGCCACATCCGGGCGCACCGGAATGCCGGTGAGCGAGGAGACGATCGAGGTCACCATGCCGATACCGGCCGAAGGACCATCCTTGGGCACCGCCCCTTCGGGCAAGTGGATGTGGATGTTCTTGCGCTGGAAGATCGAAGGCTTGATGCCATAGGCAGGCGCCCGCGCCTTCACGAAGCTGAAGGCGGCCTGCACGGACTCGTTCATCACTTCGCCCAGCTTGCCGGTGGTCCGCACCTCGCCCTTGCCGGGCGTGGTCACGCTTTCGATGGTCAGCAATTCGCCGCCCACCTCGGTCCAGGCAAGGCCGGTGACTGCCCCCACCTGCGCCTCTTCATCCGAAACGCCGTGGCGATATTTGCGCACGCCCGCATAATCGGCGAGGTTTTCCGGCGTGATGGTGACGCTGGTGGCCTTGCCTTCAAGGATCGCACGCAGGCTCTTGCGCGCCAGCCGGGCGATTTCCCGCTCCAGCGTACGCACGCCCGCCTCGCGGGTGTAGTAACGGATAAGGTCGCGCAGGCCTTCATGGGTGAGCGTGAACTCGCCCTTCTTCAGCCCATGCGCCTTCACCTGCTTTTCGATCAGGTGACGCTCGGCAATCTCGACCTTCTCGTCTTCCGTATAACCTTCCAGCCGGATGATCTCCATGCGGTCGAGCAGCGGCTGCGGCAGGTTCAGGCTGTTCGCCGTGCAGACGAACATGATGTCCGAAAGGTCGATATCGACTTCCAGATAATGGTCCTGGAACTTGGCGTTCTGTTCCGGATCGAGCACTTCGAGCAGCGCCGCCGAGGGATCGCCCCGGAAATCCTGGCCCAGCTTGTCGATCTCATCGAGCAGGAACAGCGGGTTGGACGTGCCGGCCTTCTTCAGGTTCGACACGATCTTGCCCGGCAGCGAGCCGATATAAGTGCGGCGGTGACCGCGAATTTCGGCCTCGTCGCGCACGCCGCCCAGCGACTGGCGGATGAATTCGCGCCCGGTCGCCTTGGCGATCGACTTGCCGAGGCTGGTCTTGCCCACGCCCGGAGGGCCGACGAGGCACAGGATCGGCCCCTTCAGCTTGTTGGAACGGGCCTGAACCGCCAGATATTCGACGATCCGGTCCTTCACCTTGTCCAGCGCATAGTGATCCTGATCGAGCACGGCCTGCGCCCGGCCAAGATCCTTCTTGAGCTTCGACTTCTTGCCCCAGGGCAGGCCCAGCAGCACGTCGAGATAATTGCGCACCACGGTGGCTTCGGCGCTCATCGGCTGCATGGTCTTGAGCTTTTTCAGCTCGGTCAGCGCCTTGGCGCGCGCTTCCTTGGAGAGCTTGAGCTTCTCGATCTTGTCCTGCAGCTCGGCGACTTCATTGGCTTCCTCGCCATCGCCGCCCAGCTCGCTCTGGATCGCCTTGAGCTGTTCGTTGAGGTAATATTCGCGCTGCGTCTTCTCCATCTGGCGCTTCACGCGCCCGCGGATCTTGCGCTCCACCTGCAGGACGGACAGCTCGCCTTCCATGAAGCCATAGGCCATTTCCAGCCGCTTCATCGGATCGCGCTCGGTCAGCAGGGCCTGCTTGTCGGAAACCTTGGCGTTGAGATTATGCGCCACCATGTCGGCCAGGCGCGAGGCATCGTCGATCTCGGCCAGTTCCTGCTCGAGCTCTTCGGGCACCTTCTTGTTGAGCTTGGCGTATTCGGCAAACTGCTCAACCACGCTGCGCATCATCGCGGCCACTTCGGTGCCGCCGGCAAATTCAGGTTCAAGATGTTCGACCTGGGCGACCACGAAGCCACCTTCCTCGCGCAGGCCTTCCAGCTTCGCACGTTCCTGTCCTTCGACCAGCACACGCACCGTGCCATCGGGCAGCTTGAGCAGCTGCAGCACCTGGGCGACCACGCCCACGTCGTAGAGATCGTCACGCTCCGGATCGTCGCAGCCGGGGTCAAGCTGGGCGACAAGGAAGATGTCCTTGCTGCCGGCCATCGCTTCTTCAAGCGCCGCGACCGACTTCTCGCGCCCGACGAACAGGGGCACGACACTGCCGGGGAAAACGACGATGTCGCGCAAGGGAAGCAGGGGGTAGAGGTTCATTGCGCCGGTATATCCAAATTTCTGAGGCGCCGCATAGGGCGCAGGGAAGGATTTCCCATCATTTAACCGGGAATATGGGTAGGCACCTTGCCCACTGCAATGGGGCGGCGCCATTCATGTTCCCGATTGGTTTCCTGTCGAAGTTGACATAGTTGACACTGTTCAAGGGAAACATTGCGCTTCCCCGGCATGGCCGGGGGATAGGGATGGAAAAGGCCTGAAAGCTGGGCTTTTGCGAGCATGGCGGCACCCTGGCACAGACAGGGCCCTGTAGGAAAATCCTATTACGCTTCGTGGGCCGCATGCCCGGTGCTATCTTGGCGGAATGACCAGGGGGAGAGCGGCACTCGCCATTTCGCAGGGCGTCAGCGTCTGGCTGCTCGAAGCGCCGGACGGCTTTGGCGAGGCGGGATTCCATGCGCATCATGCGATCCAGATCACCGCTTCCCTCTCCGGCTCGCTGACTCTGGCGACGCGGGAGCACTCGCTTTCCGGCACAGTCCTGGCCGTCCGCGCCGGGGCCGCGCACCGGCTGGAGGCCCATGGCCTGCTGGCTTTCGTCTTCGTGGAGCCGGAAAGCCGGATCGGCCGCGCGCTGACCCAATCGCTGTTCGGCACGGCGGATATCGTCCCCCTCCCCGATGAGGTCCGCGCTGTCTTTGCCCCCGATGCCGAACATTTGCTCGAACGGGCGGACCGCCCCGCGATGCTGGCACGCGGAGAGGCCGCGATCCGCCTGATGGAGCCCGGCCTGCCCGCCGTGGAGCCCGATCCGCGCATAAGGCGCATCATCGATACGGCCACGGCCCGGCTCGACCGGCCGCTTTCGCTGAAACAGGCGGCTGAGGGGATCTATCTTTCCGAAAGCAGGCTGCGGCACCTGTTCGTCGAGCAGACGGGCCTGCCCTTCAAGACCTATCTCCTGTGGCTGCGGCTGGTGCGCGCGCTGGATATCTATTCGGAAGGCCAGTCCCTCACCGAAGCGGCCCATCTGGCGGGCTTTTCGGATTCCGCGCACCTCAGCCGCATCTTCCGCCGAACCTTCGGCCTGCCGGCCACGACGCTCACGCGAATTCAGCCCTTGCGTTCAAGCGCGGGCTGAAGCGCGTGCCTATCCGGTCCTCCTCACTTGAGAAACGAGGAGAAGCACCATGACCGACCAGACCACGAAGACCGAAGACCAGCGCTGCAAGCCCAGCTGCACCTGCAAGGATTGCAAGTGCGGCCCGAACTGCCGCTGCGGCAAATGACCTACCGGGACGGGAAGGCCGCGTCCTTCCCGTCCACCCGGCGCGGGTGAGCCTGCGCCACCCGAAAACTTGACGTGCGTGACAGGATCGCTAGGGCGCGCCGGTCGTTTTTCTTGCGCATGAGGCTTCCCGAAGATCGCCGTACGCACTGCGATTTCCCGATTCCCCACCCAGCCCATGCTAGCCCGCATCCTCCGCAGCACGGCCGCGCTCGAGCGCCAGCCCGCCTTCGGCCATCTCGGCTGGCTGCGCGGCGCGCTGGGTGCGGCGCTGGGCATCTTCCTGGCGGGCGCCGTAACTTACGCCATCGTCGGCATGACGGGCGGCATCATCGGCATGGGCGCCCTGCCCTGGCTGGTCGCGCCGCTTGGCGCATCGGCCGTGCTGGTGTTCTGCGTTCCCGCGAGCCCGCTGGCCCAGCCCTGGCCGGTAATCGGCGGAGACCTGCTTTCCGCGCTGGTCGGCCTTGCGGCGGGCCACATCTTCGGCACGCCGTGGATCGCAGCAGGCGCGGCAGTCGGCACGGCCATTGCGGTGATGACGCTCACTCGCTGCCTCCACCCGCCGGGCGGCGCCTGCGCCCTGCTCTGCGCGCTGGGCGCCACCGGGCCGGAACATTGGACCTATGCCCACATGATCCCCTTTGCGGCCAATGTCGGCACGCTGGTGCTGGCGGGCTGGCTCTACAACAATTTCACCGGCCACGCCTGGCCCCACGCCATGCCCAAGCCGCCTGCGCCGGCGAACGAAACGCTCTATCGGCGCGAAGACCTCGACGCGGTGCTGGAAGACTGGGACGAATTGCTGGACGTGGATGCCGACGATCTCGACGCCCTGTTCCAGGCCGTTGAACGCCGCGCGCGCAGCCGGGCAATCTCGGGCGGCAGCAAGCGATAAGGGCGCCTCTCGGCGGCCCTGCCGGGATGGTGAAGATTTCATTTCGCGCCAGGCCCCAGGCAGAGTTACCTTCCCCTCTTCAACAGGAGAGGAGAAATGGACATGACCAGGAAATTGGCTGCCGAGCTTATCGGCACATTCTGGCTGGTGTTCGGCGGATGCGGATCGGCAGTTCTGGCCGCGGCCTTCCCGGAACTGGGGATCGGCTTTGCGGGCGTGGCGCTGGCATTCGGCCTTACCGTGCTGACCATGGCCTATGCGCTGGGCGGCATTTCGGGCGGCCACTTCAACCCCGCCGTTTCACTCGGGCTGGCAGTGGCCAACCGCTTCGGCTGGAAAGAGCTTATCCCCTACTGGATCGCGCAGGTGGTGGGCGCGGTGATCGCGGGCGCGGTGCTCTACGCCATTGCCAGCGGCAAGCCGGGCTTCGAAGCAGGCGGCTTTGCCTCCAATGGCTTCGATAATCTGTCGCCCGGCGGCTATTCCATGCAGGCGGCCCTGATTATCGAGATCGTGCTGACCGCAGGGTTCCTGATCGTGATCCTGGGCGCGACGTCCAAGGCGGCACCGGCGGGTTTCGGCGGACTCGCCATCGGCCTGGCGCTGACGCTGATCCACCTGATCTCGATCCCGGTGACCAACACCTCGGTCAATCCCGCCCGCTCCACCGGCGTGGCGCTGTTCGCCGAAACGGCAGCCATGGGCCAGCTCTGGCTGTTCTGGGTTGCGCCGCTCGCCGGTGGCGCATTGGGCGCGCTCATCTGGCGCTACCTGCTCGCTTCAGAAGCGACCGAAGGCTGAAACGGAACCGCCCGGCGATCCATGCCGGGCGGGCCCTTTTTCCCAAGAATTACGAAGCGCCTCAGCCCATACCGGGCAGGTTGAAGCCCGGCGGCAGGCCCATGCTGCCCTGAATCTTCTGCATTTCCGCATTGGCCGCCTGATCGGCCTTGGCGCGGGCATCGTTGAAAGCGGCGGTGACGAGGTCTTCCAGCATCTGCTTGTCGTCCGGCACCATCAGGCTGTCATCGATCGAGACGCCCAGGATGCGGCCCTTGGCGGTGCAGCGGATCTTCACCAGCCCGCCGCCGGAAACGCCTTCCACCTCGATATTGTCGAGCGTGACCTGCGCGTCATTCATCTGCTTCTGGATCGTCTCCGCAGCCTGCTGCGCGGCCTTGAGCATTTCTTCCATCGATTTCATGGCATTACCCTTGGATATTCAGTCTGTTTGCTAAATCAGCGACGGCCCCACTGGCGCTGTCCGCCAGATTGCGGGGCCTCTTCCTCCACCAGTTCGGCGGTGGGAAACACTTCGAAGGCAGCCTTTACCAGCGGCGCCTCGCGAATGCGGCGGATTGCGTTGGACTTCGCGTTCTCGACCGTTTCGACAAGAGTGGATTCCCCACCCTGCTCCACGCGTTCGATGTCCCAGCGCTCACCGGTGATCTTGTGGAACGCATCGCGCAATTCGGCGGACAAATCCTCCTTGAAAGGAGGCGCCAGCGAATAGACCAGCCGGCCCGGCGCGATCTCCGCCACGCGCACCTGCAGCTTCATCTTGTTGGCCAGCGTCATATGGCCAGGCAGGCCCGAATGCTCGACCCGCTCGACCAGTTCCGCCCAGTTGACGGCCGGAACGACCACCCGCGCCTGCGGAGCGCCCTCGCCCCCGGAAGCGCCGGAGGGGGCCACCGCACCGGCGAACGCGCCGCTGGCCGCCATATCCTCCAGCTTCTTCGCCAGAGTGCCCGGATCGGGCATGTCGGCCGCATGCATCACGCGCAGCAGCGCCATCTGCACCGCCACCAGCGGATCGGGCGCCTGCCGCACTTCGTCATGGCCCTTGAGCAGCAATTGCCACAGGCGGTGAATCTGGCCGGGGCTGAGCTTTTCCGCCCATTCCTCGATCAGCGCGCGTTCTTCCGCGGTCGCCGCCTCGCCGCCGCTGCGGCCGACCTGCGCGACCGTGATGCGGTGGCAGATATCCATGAGCGAACGCATCAGCGCGAGCGGTTCGACGCCAAGCGAATATTGATTGTCGACCAAAGCCAGCAGGCCCTGCGGATCGCCGTTCAGCAAAGCGGCAAACAGCGTACGCAAGGCGCTGCGGTCTGCCAGGCCAAGCATGTCGCGCACACGCTCGCCCGTGACCTTGCCGCCCGTATCGAGATCGGCATGGGCAATCGCCTGATCGAGGATCGACAGCCCGTCTCGCACCGATCCTTCGGCTGCGGCGGCAACCATGGCCAGCGCATCGTCTTCCGCCTCAACGCCTTCCTTGGCGCAGATTCCGGCGAAATGGTCCTTGAGCAGCGGCGTGGGAATGCGGCGCAGGTCGAAACGCTGGCAGCGGGAAAGGACCGTGACCGGCAGCTTGTCCACTTCGGTGGTGGCGAAGAGGAACTTCACATGCGCAGGCGGTTCCTCAAGAGTTTTCAGCAACGCATTGAACGCATTGCGGGAAAGCATGTGAACTTCGTCAATGATGTAGATCTTGTAGCGCGCCGAGACGGCGGCATAGCGCACTGCCTCGATGATCTCGCGCACATCGTCCACACCGGTATGGCTGGCAGCGTCCATCTCGATCACGTCGATATGGCGGCCCTCGGCAATCGCGGTGCAGGGTTCGCACTGGCCGCAAGGCGAAATGGTCGGCCCGCCCTGCCCGTCCGGCCCGACGCAGTTGAGTGCCTTGGCGATCAGACGCGCGGTGGAAGTCTTGCCCACCCCGCGCACGCCGGTCATCAGGAAGGCATGGGCCAGCCGGTCGCGCGCGATGGCATTGGCCAGGGTCTTCACCATCGCATCCTGCCCGATCAGCTCGGCAAAGGTCTGCGGGCGATATTTGCGCGCCAGCACGCGATAGGGCTGCGCGGCGACGGATTTGGGTGCGGCGGGAGCGGAAGCCGCTGCGGCGGCGACCGGCGCAGGCTTCTCCGGCCCGGAATCGACCGGCCCGCCAAACAGCGCGGATTGGCCCGCGGCCTCAAGCTCCGCAGCTGAGGGCTGCGTCTCTTCCTCGCCGTCGATGTGGGGTGAATCGACCATGGGCCCTAGGTAGGGGGTCGGCGCCGAATTGTCAGTGATAAAAGGAGCCGGCCGACCCGCCGCTGACCGTTGTGGCTGCTTCCTTCCGGACCTGACCAGGTTGGCGGACGCAAACGTCCGACCGACTCCCGGGCGGGCATATGGCGGGGATCGATCAGGATTTCAACACTTCTCGTCATCCCGCCATTTCAGGATGACGACCAGTGCCAAATTACCTGAAATTATCCGCGTAAGCCTGAAGCTTCAGTGCGCGCGGCGGGGTCGCATGGACGCGGGCGGGAATGCCGTGCTTGGCGGCATAGGCCTGCGCCTCTTCCTTGTTGGGGAACTTCAGCTGCACCTGCTGCTGCGTGTCGCCGCTGCCAGCCCAGCCCATCAGCGGATCGGGCTTCTTCGCCTCCGCCGGATCGAATTCGAGAATCCACTGGCCAAGCAGGGCCTTGCCAGACTGCATGGCATTCTTCGGGCGTTGGTAGATGCGTGCGCTCATGGAAAAGAGCCTTTCGTCAAAAGCGCGAGTCGAATCAAGTGCGTGTTGAAGCGTTGAAGGCGTTCTTCGTTTTCAGGCTGGGCGCCTCGGTCCACGGTTCCTCGGGCCAGCGGTGCTTGGGATAGCGGCCCTTCATGTCCTTCACCACGTCGCGCCAGCTGCCGCGCCAGAAGGCAGGCAGGTCGCGCGTGGCCTGAACCGGGCGTCCGCCGGGGCTGGTAAGCTGAAGCAATAGCGGCTGCGGCGGCTGGCCGATGGTCGGGTGCCGGTCCAGCCCGAACAGGGCCTGCACCCGCACTTCCACGCTGGGTCCGCCATCGGCATCGTAATCGATCGCATGATGCGTGCCGGCCGGGCTGGTCCATTCGCGCGGGGCCAGCCGATCGAGCTTCTGGCGCGAATCCCAGTCCAGCCGATTGAGCAGTGCCTCGGTCAGCGCGCCCCTGGGCAGATCGAGATCGCGGCGCTTTTCCAGCAGCGGGGCGAGCCAGTCATCCGCCTCGGCCGCCAGAACTTCCAGCGAAAGCGCCTCAAGCCCGGCGTGGCGCGCGCGGGCCATCAGGGTTTTCGGCAGGATATCCGCCAGCTTTTCCCGAGCCTTATCCACAAGCAGCGCGGCAACGGCCACAGGGTCCGGCTTGGGATCGGGGCCACTGGCGAGCGTGATCGCACCCAGCCGCCGTTCCAGCCGCGCCTCAACCCGGCCTTCCGCGGCATTCCAGTTGAGGACGGAGCGCCGCTCGATCATGCGGGCAAGGTCGCGTTCCACTTCCTCGGCAGTGAGCGGCCATGCGGCCGTGATCCGCGCTGCCTGTGCCCTGCCCTGCGCATCGCCGATGGCCAGCCACTCGGCGCGCGCCAATGGGGACGCCGGATCGAGCGTGTAGCCCCGCCCGCCCGCGCTGATCCAGCTCTCGCCCGAAGCATCGCGGCGGCGGGCGAGATTGTCCGGCAGGGCGCGGGCGAGGAGGACGCCGAGGTCAATTCCCGTCCGGGCTGAGCTTGTCGAAGTCCCGTTCTTCTTTTCAGAAGAAAAATGCTGTCCTTCGACAGGCTCAGGACGAACGGAATTCAGTGCAACAGCCCGCTTCGCCCAGCCATCGGCCAGCTTGCGCGAAGCCTCTGCGCGGGGGGAACGGTCGCCGTTCCAGCGCGACAGGCGCTGCGCCAGATCCTCGCTGCGCCCGCCCAGCCCGCGTTCCTGCAACAACAGCGCCAGCCGCGCCGCGCCGCGCGCGTCGCCTGCCTCGGCCCCGAACAACACCATGGCGGCCAGCGGCGGCTCCATCGGCAATTGGGCCAGCTTGCGCCCGAAATCCGTGATCCGCCCTTCCCCATCGAGAGCGCCCAGCGCCGCAAGGCGCCCGCGCGCGGCGGAAAGGGCGGCGGCGGGCGGCGGATCGATCCACGCCATCGCCACCGGATCGCCTGCACCCCATTGCGCCAGCGCCAACACCAGCGGAGCGAGGTCCGCCGTCAGCATTTCCGGCGGATCGAAGGCCGGACGCCCGGCATGAGCGCCTTCTTCCCACAGACGATAGGCCACGCCCGGCCCCTGACGCGCCGCGCGGCCTGCGCGCTGGGCAGCCGATGCCTGGCTGGCGCGCGTGGTGACGAGATGCGTCACGCCCGCCGCAAGATCGAACTCTGCCCGGCGCGCCAGCCCGCTATCGACGACGACCGACACGCCATCCAGCGTGAGCGAGGTTTCCGCGATGGACGTGGCCAGCACGATCCGGCGGCGGCCTTCACTGTCCCGCTTGATCGCAATGCGCTGCCCCTGCGGCTCCACCTGTCCATGCAGCGGCAGGATCGGGACATTGGACAGCTTTTCGGCCAGCCTTTCGCGCGTGCGTTCGATCTCCCCCACGCCGGGCAGGAAAGCAAGGATATCGCCCTGCTCCTGCCGCCAGGCAGTAAGAATGGCGGAAGTCATCGCATCCTCGACACGCAATTCCGGGCGACTGCCCAGCCATTCGATCCGCAGCGGATGGGCCTTGCCTTCGCTCTCCACCACTGGCGCATCGCCCAGCAGGCCCGCAAAGCGCGTGCCGTCAATCGTGGCGGACATGACGATCAGGCGCAAATCCTCGCGCAGCACTTGCTGGCTTTCCACCGCGAGGGCGAGGCCCAGATCGCTGTCCAGATGCCGCTCATGCGCTTCGTCGAACAGCACGGCGGAAATGCCCGCAAGCTCCGGATCGTCGAGAATCCGGGCAACGAAGATCGCCTCCGTCATCACCACGATCCGCGTCTTGCCGGACATCCTGCTGTCCAGACGCGTCAGATAACCCACGGTTTCGCCGGGCTTCTCGCCCAGAATTTCCGCCATCCGTTCAGCAGCGGCACGCGCGGCCACGCGGCGGGGGGACAACAGGATGATCTGGCCGCTGCACCAATCCTCCCCCAACAGCGCGGGAGCGACGGAAGTAGTCTTGCCCGCCCCGGGCGGGGCAATCAGCACTGCGGAACTGCGCGCGCGCAGGGCGCCGAGAAGCTCGGGCAGGACAGCGTGGATGGGAAGCTCGGTCACGCCCTGCCCATATCGTCATGCCGGGCTGGAGTGCATCTAATTTATCACCTGTCACCCCGGACCTGTTCCGGGGTCCAGCTTGCATATCATGCAAAGGCGCGAGGAAGGCCAAAGCGCGCAGCCTCTTGGGGCCGGTGCGGTTTGGCACGCATTTTCAGAAGCCGGACCCCGGAACAGGTCCGGGGTGACGGTTTGGATCAATACCCCCGCGAAACCGCGAATTGGGCTGCTTCCACCATGGCTTCGCGCGCCTTGGTGGCGGGGAAGATCGACAGCGCATCGATCGCGCGCTGGGCGAAGTGGCGTGCCCGCTCACGCGTGGCATTCACGGCGTCATGGTTCTGGATAAGCTGCACCGCATGGGCGAGGTCCGCATCGGAAGTGCGGTGCCCGGCGATGGCGGCGCGCCAGAAGCCCCGCTCTTCCTCATTGCCGCGGGCATAGGCCAGGATCACCGGCAGGGTCATCTTGCCTTCGCGGAAATCGTCTCCCCGGTCCTTGCCCATCTGCGAGGCATCCGCGGAGTAATCCAGCGCATCGTCGACAAGCTGGAAGGCAATGCCCAGATTGCGGCCGTAATCGTCCAGCGCCTGTTCCTCCGCCTCGCTGCGCTCAGCGACTACGGCGGCGATGCGGCTGGCGGCGGCGAAGAGCGCGGCCGTCTTGGAGCTGATGATCGAGAGATAGCGTTCCTCGCTCGTCTCGATCTGCCGCTGGGCGGTCAGCTGATCCACTTCGCCCTCGGAAATGACCGAAGAAGCGTTGGACAGGATTTTCAGAACCTTGAGGCTGCCATCCTCCACCATCAGTTCGAAGGAACGGGTGAAGAGGAAATCGCCCACCAGCACCGTGGCCGGATTGCCGAAGATGATATTGGCGGCGGCCTTGCCCCGGCGCATGTCGGACCCGTCGACCACGTCGTCATGCAGCAAGGTGGCGGTGTGGATGAATTCCACAGCGGCAGCCAGCTTGTGATGGCGCGTGCCCTGATAGCCGATCAGCTCCGCCCCGGCGAGCGTTAGCATCGGACGCATCCGCTTGCCGCCGCCGGAAATGAGATGGCCGGCAAGCGCCGGAATCAGCGGGATTTCGCTCTGCATCCGATCCAGGATCACTGCATTGACGGCGTTCATCGCCGTGGCAGTGAGGGACAGGATCGGGGCCAGCGACGGCTCCTTGCGGGGAAGCTGAATAACCTCTGCGCTCATGCGAGGTGCCCATGGAAGCAGACAGGCCGCTTGGCAAGCGTGGAATGTATGCTAGGGCCTGCCTGTTCCGCCCGCCAACCGTCCCAATCAGCGACAGCGATGACCAACCAGACCACACCCGATCCCGTCCTCGCCGGCTTCCGCAAGAGCATCGACAATATCGATGCCGCGTTGATCCACATGCTGGCCGAACGCTTCCGCATCACCAAGGCTGTGGGCGAATACAAGGCGACGACCAATCTGCCCGCGAGCGATCCGGGCCGCGAGGAACGCCAGATCGCCCGCCTGCGCACGCTGGCGACGGAAGCCGATCTCGATCCCGAATTCAGCGAGAAGTTCATCCGCTTCGTGATCGACGAGGTGATCCGCCATCACATGCAGGCGAAGAACGGGAAGTAAGTTTCCCGCTTCTTACCACATCCGCTCAGCCTGAGCCTGTCGAAGGACGCGCACCATGGGTTACCCCAGGATCAGCAACTTTCCCGTGTCCTTCGACAAGCTCAGGACGAACGGGCGTTGGTATTGGGGCCTATAGGGGCCAGATGAGCCCTAACCCACCCGCGGCAGGCGCAGTTCCACCAGCAGCCCGCCCAGATCCTCGCTCTCGCCCAGAGTGACGCTGCCGCCGTAGATTTCCGCCACGTCGCGCACGATGGCGAGGCCGAGGCCCGTGCCGGGCTTGCCGGTGTCCAGCCGCGCGCCGCGATCGAAGATGCGGATGCGCTCGCTTTCGGGAATGCCCATGCCGTCATCCTCCACCTGGATCAGGCATTCGTCCGATCCCGGTTCGGCGTCGATCGTCACGAACACGCTGCCGCCGCCATATTTGGCCGCATTCTCGATCAGATTGCCGAGGATTTCGTCGAGATCCTGCCGCTCGATGGCCACGCGCGCATTGCGGTTACCGGCAAGATCGAAGCGGGTCGTATCGTAAAGCCGGGTGACAGCGCGCAGCACTGCCTCCACGCTTTCACCGACATTGGCGCGCGAAAGGCCCACGGCGCGGCGGCCAACGGCGCGCGCACGGGCGAGGTGGTGGTCCACCTGACGGCGCATCACGGCGGCCTCGCGGATCACCGTATCGGCGAGATCGGGCGCCTTGGCGGTGGCAGCGTTCATCACCACTGTCAGCGGCGTCTTGAGCGCATGAGCAAGGTTGCCCGCATGAGTGCGCGCCTCTTCCGCCTGCTTTTCCGAATGGGCGAGCAGGGCGTTCAGTTCCTCCACCAGCGGCTGCACTTCCAGCGGCAGCGGATCGGTCACGCGGTTGGCGCCTGTCGTGCGCATGCGCTTGATCGCCAGCCGCACGCGGCGCAGCGGGCCAAGGCCATACCAGGTCTGGAGGCCCGCCATCAGGAACAGGCCCATGCCCAGCACCACGAAGCTCCAGAACAGGATCGAGCGAATGCGGGTGATCTGTGCATCGAGATCGTTGCGGCTGGCAGCGACCACGAACCACCATTCCGTATCGCTGCCGGGCAGCAGCACAGTGCGTTCCCTCACGCGCAATTTCTCGCCTGCGAACTGGTCGCTGTCATAGATGCGCGGCGCGGCAAGGAAGTGCGTGTAATCGACCTTGAGCGTGCGATCCCACAGCGAGCGCGAGGCGTAATCGTCATGCCCTTCGCCGCTGATCTGCCAGTAAAGGCCGCTGTTAGGCTCAAGAAAGCGCTGGTCGCCCAGCGGGCGGTTGAACAGCACCTCGCCATCCGGGCCGATCTCGACCGAGCCGACCATGGCAGTGAGCATGTAATCGAGTTGCTCGTCGAAATTGCGCGTGACCAGCCCGGTGAGCGTGCGATCCAGCGCAATGCCGCCCAGCAGCAGCAGGATGGTGATCCACCCCGCCGCAATGAACATCATGCGCCGGGCAAGGCTGCCCGTATGCGGCACGTCGCCCGAAGCAGCCTCCGCAACGACGGCGCCTTCCTCCGAGGCGGCACCTTCGGCAGGCGCCGTCATCGCAGGAGCGTCATTCGCGCGGTGCGTCTGCGGGGTCGTCGAGGCTGTATCCGAGGCCACGGATGGTCGTAATCACATCTGCACCCAGCTTCTTGCGAATACGGGTGACGAAGACCTCGATCGTGTTCGAATCGCGGTCGAAATCCTGATCGTAAATATGCTCGATCAGTTCGGTACGGCTGACCACCTTGCCCTTGTGGTGCATCAGGTAGCTCAGCAGCTTGTATTCCTGCGCGGTGAGCTTCACCGGCTCGCCGGCCAGTGTCACGCGGCCGGAACGCGTATCCAGCCGCACGTCGCCTGCGGTGAGTTCCGATGAGGCATTGCCCGAGGCGCGGCGGATCAGCGCACGCAGGCGGGCGATCAGTTCCTCGGTCTGGAAGGGCTTGGCGAGATAATCGTCCGCCCCGGCATCGAGGCCTGCGACCTTGTCGGACCAGCTGTCACGCGCGGTCAGCACCAGCACGGGAAAGCCCCGGCCTTCCTTGCGCCACATGCCCAGCACGGTCAGCCCGTCGATCTCGGGCAGGCCGAGGTCGAGGATCACGGCGTCGTAATCCTCCGTGCTGCCCATGAAATGGCCGTCTTCCCCATCGGTGGAAAGGTCCACGGCATAGCCGTTCTGTTCCAGCGTATTCTTGAGCTGCTGGCCGAGAGTGGGTTCGTCCTCGACGATCAGGATCCGCATCGCGTCATTCCCTGTCTGGTCCGCCCGGAGGCCGGACGGTGCAAGTGCTGAGCCTTGCTTTGGTTCCTTGTGCGGAATGCGTCAACCAAGAGACGGAACTACCTGCCTATTCGCTGCGGGAAAGCACGCGACCGGAGCGCGCGTCGACATCGACGAATACGACCTTGCCGTTCTTGATGAATTTCAGCCGGTAGGCCTTGGCCACCGAATCATAGGCCGGGCCGAGATATTGCATATCGCCCATCTGCGGCACGATCCGGCGTTCGATCTCCCGCAGGGGCAGCACGTTGCCGGCGCGCATTTCCTTGCGGGCGGCGCCCTGGTCATCACGGTTCTGCGACTGCGCGAAAGCCGCAGGTGCAACCGCGCTCGACGCGGTCAGCGCGCCAAGAGCAAACGGGGCCAGAACGGAAGCAATCAACCTGAACATCGTGGTCCTGTGCCTAGAGACGGGGCTTTGAACGAGGTGTGAATGAGGCGAAACTGTGGCGTTCAGATAAGGTTCCGGCGAATAGCGTTCCGGGGCAATGCCGCCCGGGGCGCCATCCCGCAAGCCCCCCGCAGACGATCCCCCGCAGCCTGTGCCAACCCTGCCACGCTGGACGCGAAGCCTGTGCCCGGCTACTGGCCCGGCCCATGGCAGAACCACCGATCTTGAGCTGGGAAGGACTGGGCCTTATCCAGGGCAGCGGCTGGCTGTTCGGCAACCCCGAAACCGGCGGCATCGACCTGCATATCGGCCCGCGCGACCGCGTGGCCCTGATCGGGCGCAACGGCGCGGGCAAGACAACCCTGCTCAAGCTGATCGACAATCTGATCGAGGCCGACCGGGGCAAGCGCACCATCAGGCCCGGCACGCGCGTGGTTATGCTGGAGCAGGAGCCGGATTTCACGGCTTACGAAACATTGATGGATTATGCCCTGTCCGGCCCCGACGCCCCGCCCCGGCACGAGGTGGAAGCGATTGCCGGGCAGATCGGCATCGACCTGATGCGCACGGCCCAAAGCGCCAGCGGCGGCGAGAAGCGCCGCGCCGCGCTCTGCCGTGCCCTTGCCAGCGATCCAGACCTGCTGCTGCTGGACGAGCCGACCAACCATCTGGACCTTGCCGCGATCGACTGGCTGGAAGACTGGCTGAACCGCTTTCGCGGTGCCTTCGTGGTCATCAGCCATGACCGTACCTTCCTCACCCGCCTGACCCGCGCCACCCTGTGGCTCGACCGGGGCAGCCTGCGCCGCAAGGAAGTGGGCTTTGGCGGTTATGAGGCGTGGGAAGAACAGGTCTATGCCGAAGAGGCGCGCGCCGCCGAAAAGCTCGATGCGAAGCTGAAGCTGGAAGCGCATTGGCTGGAACGCGGCGTCACTGCCCGGCGCAAGCGCAATCAGGGCCGCCTGGAAAAGCTGTGGGAAATGCGCGCTCAGCGCGCCGCCATGCTCACCCCCGGCGGTACTGCCAAGCTGGCGTTGAAGGCCGACGATACCAAAACCAAGTCCGTGATCGTGGCCGAGCATGTCACGAAGAGATACGGCGATCGCACGATCATCCGCGACTTCAACCTGCGCATCCAGCGCGGCGACCGCATCGGCCTTGTCGGCTCCAACGGCGCGGGCAAGACCACGCTGCTCAAGTTGCTGACCGGCGAGATCCAGCCCGACGAAGGCCAGGTGATCCTCGCCAAGACGCTCAGCGGCGTGATGATCGACCAGCAGCGCAGCCTGCTCAGCCCCGACAAAACCGTGCGCCAGATCATCGCGGAAGGCGGCGACTGGGTGGATGTGCGCGGCGTGCGCAAGCATGTGCAGGGCTATCTCAAGGAATTCCTGTTCGATCCCGCCATCGTCGACATGAAAGTGGGCGTGCTGTCCGGCGGCGAACGGTCACGTCTGTTGCTGGCCCGCGAATTCGCCCGCGAATCCAACCTGCTGGTGCTGGACGAGCCGACCAACGATCTCGACCTCGAAACGCTGGACCTGCTGCAGGAAGTGATCGCGGATTATGACGGCACTGTGCTGATCGTCAGCCACGACCGCGACTTTCTGGACCGCACGGTCACTGTCACGCTGGGCCTCGACGGCAGCGGCGCGGTGGACATCGTGGCGGGCGGCTATGCCGATTGGGAAGCCAAGCGCAGGCAGCGCAACGCCCCGGCCAAGGCGAAGCCCAAGGCGGATAGCGCCGCTGCCACACCGCCGCCCCCTCCTCCGCCGCCCAAGCGCACCAAGCTGTCCTACAAGGACCAGCGCGATTACGAGCTGCTGCCCAAGCGGATCGAGGAACTGGAAGCCGTCATCGCCCGCGATGAGGAAGCGCTGCACGATCCCAGCCTCTACACTCGCGATCCGGCGCGGTTTGCCAAGCTGTCCGATGCAATCGCCAAGGCCCGTGACGAGAAGGACGCTGCCGAAATGCGCTGGCTGGAACTGGCGGAACAGGTCGAGGGATGAGCGATCTCCACCGGGAGATTGCCGCCTGCACCCTTTGCGCTTCTTACCTGCCGCTCGGCCCGCGTCCGGTCGTGCAGTTTTCCGCGACCTCGCGCCTGTTGATCGTCGGGCAGGCACCCGGCACCAAGGTGCACGAAAGCGGCATTCCGTGGGACGATGCCAGCGGCGCGCGGCTATGCGACTGGACCGGCCTCACCAACGCGGAACTGCATGATCCTGCCCGCGTGGCAATCGTACCGATGGGCTTCTGCTATCCCGGCAAGGGCAAGGGCGGCGATCTGCCGCCGCGCCCCGAATGCGCGCCCCTGTGGCACGAGCGGGTGCTGGCCCGGATGGCGGATATCCGGCTGACCCTGCTGGTCGGCGCCCATGCGCAGCTTCGCTATCTGCCGGAAACCCGGCGACTGACGATGGCGGAACGGGTGCTGCGCCACGCCGAATTCGGCCCGCGCTTCTTCCCCCTGCCCCACCCGTCATGGCGCAGCACGATCTTCATGCGGCAGAATCCGTGGTTCGAAGCGGAGGTCCTGCCGGAACTGCGCAGGGCCGTTGCGGAAGCGCTCGGCGGTTAATTCTCGATCCAGGGCACTTCGCCCGGCGTCCAGCGCTGAGTGCCGTTGACCGCCATTTCCAGCCGGTTGCGGCCCTTGGCCTTGGCCAGCACCACAGCGGCATCGGCGCGTTTCATCGTCTCGTCCAGCGTATCCTTGATCCGCGCCACCCCGGCACTCACCGTGGCACGCGGGCCGCCTAGCCCTTCCGGCCCGCTGATGTCGGACAGGGTCAGGACCACGCGCTGGCACAGGGCCTCGGCCTGTTCCGGACTGGCGCCCGACAGCAGCACCGCGAAACGCTCGCCCCCGATGCGGGAGATGATGTCGTTCTTGCGCATCAGGCTGCGCAGCAGGCGCGCCACGGTGGTCAGCACCTTGTCGCCCACGTCATGGCCAAAATCGCGATTGATCGAGCGGAAATCGTCGATGTCGAAGATGGCCAGACACCCGTCGATCGGCGCTTCGAGATGATATTGCAGCATCGAATTGAAGGCACGGCGATTGGTCAGCTTGGTCAGCGGATCGGTGAGGATCGCGGCGAAGAGCTGCTGTTCCAGCGCCTTGCGTTCCTCGATGCTGCGCAAGGTGATGATCGCGCCCGCCACCTGCCGGCCATCGTCGCGCCAGCCGCGGATCTTGGTGTCGAACCAGCGCTCGCCCGCCGCGTCGGAGAAACCGAGGAATTCGTTCCACGCCGAAGCCGGCGCCCCTTCCGTGATCACGCTCTGCAATTCGGACTGGAACGAGGCGGTGTAGGAAGGATGGATCAGGTCCAGCACGCTCCGGCCCAGCAATTCTATCGGGTGCAGTTCCGTCATCTTCTCGACGCTGGGCGAGGCGTAGAGGATGAAGCCTTCCCGGTCGGTCTTGATGATGATGTCGCTCATGTTCTCGGCCAGCAGGCGATACATGCCCTGGCTTTCATTGATGGCGAAATCCTTGGCCTCCAGCGACAGTTCGACCGAGGCGGAAGCCTTGTCCTGATCCTGCAGCGCCTTGGCCAGGCGGCGGTTCTGGGTGATGTGGCCCGCCAGCGGCTGAAGGCAGATCACCGCCACCGCGAAATAGAACTGCAGGAACTGAGTACCGCCAGAAAGGTCCATCGGCAGGATCGGCTGAACCAGCGTTCCGGCCTCGTCCGCGCCCCAGGCGGAGATCGCCAGCACGAAGATCGCCATCGACGCCGCCGTCATGCCGAACCGGCAAGTGGCGATCATCGCCACCAGCACCGGCACCAGATAGGCCCCACTCCACGGTTGCCACATCGCCCAGCACATGGTGATGGCGACCAGCGCGAGAAACGCCACCATCTCCAGCAGGCGCGCGGGCGATTGGCGCTTGAGCCAGCGTTCCAGGCTGCCGCCGACAACCAGGCTGAACATGGGGAAGAACACCATGATCCCCAGCGCATGGGCGATCACGTATTTTCCAAAGTGATCGAACCATTGCCAGCCCGCCACGGCATACATCGACGTTGCCACCACCAGCCCGCCGGCCACGGGTGCGATCACTCCGATCGCGGCGGCATCGGCCAGCCATTCGCGCAGCAATTCGCTGCCCTGCCGCTTGCGCCTTGTGAGCAGGCGGGCGGCGAGCCATGCCTCAAGCGTATGGGCGACAAGGCAGGCCCCGGCGAAATACGGCCCCTCTCCGGCGAGGAGGGCGGCAGCCGCGCTGCCGATCCCCGCCAGAACGAGGAACACCGGCCATTGCTGGCGCGGCGCGTGAAGAAGGATGGCGATCAGCAGGCCCGCCGCTGGCCACAGCAGCATCGGCCCGGTCGCGCTGCCTTCCGGCGGAAGGGCAATCAGCGCCAGGCCGCAATAAGCAACCAGGAAGAAGAGCGCCGTGGAGCTTTTGCGGATCACGGGCGAGATCGTGAAGTAACGCAGTAACCGGATTCTGAAAATCCATCCTCAATGCCGCGTTTACCAAAAGGCTTCTGTGGATATCTCCGCCCCTTCCTCCCCCTGCGCCCGTCCTCAGGGGATGCGATAGAAATCCGCCACTCGTTCCAGCGCCAGCCGCAGCACCAGCTTGCCGCTGCGAGAAGGCCATTCCAGCGCCTTTTCCGCCATTGGCAGGCTTTCTCCGGCACAGACCACCCGCCAGAGAATATCGGCAAGGCCGCTGCCTGCCGTGGCCACCGCACCATCGAAACGCCCGCGCGCCGCAATCTGTCGCTCGGTGGGATGCAGGCCACCGCCGGAAGCGCCCTTCCCGCTTGCCGGTTCCCACCGCATGGTTACGCGCGGGCCGATTGCCGCGCGTTCATAATCGGCGCGCAGGCACTCGCCCGCAGCGAAGAGCCGGTCGCTCAGATGGCCGCGTGCATGCAGCCAGCCCAGCGGGCTCTCGGCAAGGTTCACTGTCACCCGGCGCCCCCTGCGCGCAGGGGAAGCGCTGCGGCGGGGGCCTTCGCAGGTCAGTTCGCGTTCGACGAGTTGGGGCTTCATGGCGTCATCCTCTTTCGCGGCTCTGGGGTGCGAATGGGCCTTGCCAAGATTCGGTACTTGTAGGAAAGAGGAAAAAACCGATTTGGTTATTCGAGGGGAGTAATCGGCCATGATCAATCGCATAAGGGATATTCGCAAGGAAAAGGGGATGACCCTGGCCGATGTCGCCGCCGCCTGCGTCCCACCCACCACGGCACAGACGATCGGCCGGCTCGAGACGGGCATGCGCAACCTCTCGCTCACCTGGATGAACCGCATTGCCGCGGCCCTGGATGTGGAGCCCGAGATGCTGGTGCGCAGCGAAGCGGCGGCCCAGCCCCAGATCGTCGCCCGCCTGACCGAGGCCGGCGCCGAGGGCCTGACCTCCCCGCGCGATGCGATCCTGCCGACCGAGCTGGAAAGCACCGCGCCGCTCCTCTGCCTGGCGGTGGAAACCGGCGCGGGCGAATATCGTCCCGGCGACCAGATCTGGCTGCGCCAGCTTCCGCCGGAAGAAGCCCCGCGCATGATCAATCGCGACGTGCTCGTCCCGCGCAAGGGCGGCCGGTTTGCCTTCGGGCGGCTGATCGACCGGCAGGGCAATATGGTTGGCATCCTTCCGCCCGGCTCCGGCCAGCGGCAGATCGTGGTCGATAGCCCCGAATGGCTGGCAATGGCGGAAATGCTGGTCCGCAAGCTGTGACCAAGGCGGCGCGGCGCGTTCTGTCGATCGCGACGCTCTATCCCAATTCCGCCACGCCCCGCTTCGGCACCTTCGTCGCCCGCCAGATGGAAGCGCTGGCGGCACGTGGCGACTGGGACGTGACACTCATCAATCCCGTCGGCATTCCGCCCATCGCCTTCGGCCGTTATCGCGCCCTCGCCCGCGTCCTGAAAAGCGGCCGCGAAGCCGGGGTGGATGTACACCGGCTGCGTTTCACTCTGCTGCCCAAATTCGGCGCAAAGCTGAACCCGGCGGCCATCGCGCGGGCGGTGCTGCCGCTGGCGCGCCGCCTGCATGCGGAACGGCCTTTCGACATCGTCGATGCCCAGTTCTTCTATCCCGACGGCCCGGCCGCCGCACGGATCGCGCGGGAACTGGGCCTGCCGCTGTCGATCAAGGCGCGCGGGGCGGATATCCATTTCTGGGGCGACCGACCATGGGCGCATCTGGCCATGCTGGAAGCCAGCGAACAGGCGGCAGGCATGCTGGCCGTGTCCGAAGCGCTGGCGACCGACATGGAAGCGCTGGGGATGGAGCGCGGCAAGATCATTGTGCACCGCACCGGGCTGGATCACACCCGCTTCCATCCGCTGGGACGCGCCAATGCGCGGCTGGCGATGGCCGCCGATCACGGCGTGCGGATCGCTCGGGAGGAAAAGCTGCTCGCCTGCGTCGGTGCGCTCATCCCGCGCAAGGGACAGGCCTATGCGATCGAGGCGCTCTCGGCGCTGGACGGCGTACACCTTGCCCTTGTCGGCAAAGGGCCGGACGAAGCGAGCCTGCGGCAGCTGGCCGAGAGGATCGGCGTTGCCGGACGCGTCCATTTCCTTGGCAGCGTGGACCATGACCAATTGCCGGTCATCCTCTCCGCCGCCGATGCCATGGTGCTGCCCTCTGCCAGCGAAGGCCTTGCCAATGCCTGGGTGGAGGCGCTCGCCTGCGGGACGCCGCTGGTGATCTGCGATGCCGGGGGCGCGCGCGAACTGGTCCGCGATGCCTCCGCCGGGCTGATCGTGGAGCGTAATGCCGAAGCCGTCGCCAGGGGCATTCGCGCCCTGCTGGCCGATCCGCCCGACCCGCAGGCAGTCGCAGCCAATGCCGCCCCGTTCAGCTGGGAAGCGAACGCAGCGGCGCTGGCGGAATATTACGAAAAATTGCTGACCCGCTGACCCGCCCGCGCCCGGATTGTTCCGAAACGCGAGCGGTCAGGTTAGGGATCAGGCTTCGCCGCGTGCCAGGGCGTCTGCCTTGTCGCCCGGTGTTTCTTCCGGAACGAAGCTGTGCGAATCGACGCCCAGCCAGATCAGGATCGGCGCGGCCATGTAGACCGAGCTGTAGGTACCCACGAAAATGCCCAGCGTGATCGCCGCCGTGAAGCCGAACAGGCTCGCCGGGCCGATCAGCAGCAGTGCCACCAGCACGATCAGGATGGTGAGCGAAGTCATCACCGTGCGCGCCAGAGTTTCATTGACCGAGAGATCGAGAATCTCGGGCAGCTGCATCTTGCGGTATTTCTTCATGTTCTCGCGGATACGGTCATAGACCACGATCGTGTCGTTCAGCGAATAACCGATGATGGTCAGAATCGCGGCGACGATCTTGAGGTCGAACTCGATCTGGAACAGCGCGAACATGCCCATGGTGAGCGAGACGTCGTGCACCAGCGCGAAAAGCGCCCCCACGCCGAACTGCCATTCGAACCGCACCCAGATATAGATCGAGATCGCCAGCATGGCGAAGCCGAGCGCATACATAGCGGTCGTGAACAACTCGCCGGAGACCTTGCCCGAAACCGAGGAAAGGTCATCGATCCGGGCGTCCTTGAACTCGGCCTTGATCGAATTGACGACATTGGTGGTCATCGCATCGGAGGCAGCCGGGTCTTCCGCGACATTTTCCGGCAGCGGGAAGCGGATCGAAACCTCGTTCTGCGCGCCCGCGATCTGGATCACCGGTTCGCCATAGCCGAGCCCGGCCACCTGCTCGCGCAGTTCGGCGACAGGCGCCTCCTTGCTCTGCGTGAAGGTGACGAGGATCTGCTGGCCGCCGACGAAGTCGACACCGAGATTGAGGCCCCGGATCAGCACGAGCGCGATACTGCCCAGAATCAGCAGGGTGCTGATCGAGTAGAACGGCACGCGCCACTTGAGGAAGTGGATGTTCGTATCGTCGGGGACGAGTTTGAGCAGTCGCATCTTTGTCCGCCCCTAGCTTAGATGTTGAGGTCCTGCGGGCGCGCCTTGCGCAGCCAGCCGGCGACCCACAGGCGGGTCATGGTCACAGCCGTGAACACGGAGGTCACGATGCCGATCATCAGCACCACGGCGAAACCGCGCACCGGGCCCGAACCGAAAGCGAAGAGCAGCACGGCGGCGATCACGTTGGTGATGTTCGCGTCGAAGATCGCGCGGCTCGCTTCCTTGTACCCGGTCTCGATCGCGGCGACGACACGTCGCCCTCGCTTTCGTTCTTCGCGGATACGTTCGTTGATCAGCACGTTGGCGTCCACTGCCGCGCCGATGGTCAGCACGAAACCGGCAATACCCGGCAGAGTCAGCGTGGTCTTGAACGCAGCCATCACGCCCAGCAGCATCAGCACGTTCACGATCAGCGCCGCATTGGCGTAGAGGCCGAGGCGACCGTAAGTGAAGCCCATCAGCAGCAGCACCGCCAGCGAGCCGACGCCCATGGCGAGCAGGCCCTTGCGGATCGAGTCAGCGCCCAGTTCCGGGCCGACCGTGCCCTGCTGGATCACGGTAAGATCGACAGGCAGCGCGCCGGAACGCAGCGAGATCGCGAGCTGGTTGGCGCTCTCGGTCGTGAAGCTGCCGGAAATCTGCGCCTTGCCGCCCAGGATCGGTTCGTTGATGTTCGGCGCGGAAAGCACCTGGCCATCGAGGATGATCGCGAAGGGCTTGCCGACATTCTGCGCGGTCAGGTCGGCGAACTTCTTGCCGCCGGCCTGATCGAAGGTGATGTCGACCACCGCCTGATTGGTGCGCTGTTCGAAACTCTGCTGCGCATTGGTGAGCGAATCCCCGCGAATGCCGCCAAGGCGCTTCACTGCGATCGCAGTGCCGGCGAAGGGCGTGCCCGGCGCATAGGGAACGATTTCGCTACCCGGAGGCGCGATGCCCTGCACGATGTCGGATTGCAGCGCAGTTGTGTCCACCAGCTTGAATTCGAGCTTGGCCGTCTGGCCGAGCAGCGACTTCAGTGCTTCAGGATCGCTGAGGCCCGGGACCTGCACCGAAATGCGGGTATCGCCTTCGCGGATGATGGTCGGCTCGCGCGTGCCCAAGGCGTCGATACGCTTGCGGACCACTTCGGTCGCCGTATCCATCGCGTTGGTGATTGCCTGATCGAGGCCGTTCTTGGTGGGCGTCAGCACGAAACGGCTGCCATCCACCACTTCGAGGTTCCATTCGCGAACCGGGCCGCTGCCATTGACGAGCGGCAGCAGTTCCTCGCGCGCACGGTCCACCTGAGTGGCATCGTCGAGCAGGAAGCTGATCCGGCCGTTGCTGCTGGACAGATCGCCGATGCGGATGCTGGGCGAGGCCTGACGCAGCACGCGGCGCACGTCTTCTTCCATGCTTTCCAGACGCTGGCGCGCGACCTGCTTGGTATTCGCCTCAAGCAGGATCTGGCTGCCGCCAGCAAGGTCCAGCCCCAGATTGACCTGCGGCCCGGGAATAGCTGCCGGCCATTTCACGCCGCTCAGGGTGGCAATGGTGGGGAGCGCCAAGGCAATCGCCGCCAGCGTCAGGAACCAGAGCCAGATTCTTTTCCAACCGGGAAAATCGAGCATCGTGCCTGTCCGATCAGTCGTTGGCGGGAGTGCCGCCGGGCGTCAGCACGTCGGTGATGGTCTGCTTGACCGCCTTCACCTTCACGCCCTGGGCAAGTTCGACTTCGACATAGACGTCGTCGACCTTGACGATCTTGCCGACGAGACCGCCGCCAGTGACCACCTGATCCCCGCGCTTCATCGCCTGCACCTTCTGCTGGTGTTCCTTCTGCCGCTTCATCTGCGGGCGCAGGATCAGGAACCAGAAGATCACGATCATGCCGATAATGGGCAGGAAGCCCATCAACTGCTGCGTGCCGCTGGCTCCGGCGCTGGCGGAAAGGTAATCAAGCATCAGGCACGCCCCTCAATCATTCGGCGGAAATTTTCGCGTTCAATTGGTGCCGGAATGTTGGATTTCAAGGCTCCGGCAAACAGGTTGCGCGCCTAGCAGCAAAGCCATGGGGGTGCAACGCGCCTGCCCGGTTCGCCGTTCAAAGCAGCTTCTTCTCAAAAGGCTGGAACAGTCGCTTGCATGATCGCGGACACCTGCCTATAGGGCGCGCCTCCACTGTCGGGACGTAGCGCAGCCTGGTAGCGCATCACACTGGGGGTGTGGGGGTCGGAGGTTCGAATCCTCTCGTCCCGACCAGTGGACTTAACTCACCCCGAAATCGTCAAACGCGGCCCCGGCTTTCAGCCGGGCGTCAGGTCGCCCGGGCAATGCGGTTTTCGATCGCGCCGATCCCGTCGATCTCGCAGCGCACCACATCGCCTTCCTGCAGGAATTGCGGGGGTTGCATCCCCATCCCCACCCCTTCCGGCGTGCCGGTGGCGATGAGGTCGCCCGGCTCCAGCGTGAAGGCGGTGGAGAGATACTCGATCTGCTTCGCAACCGGATGGATCATGTTGGCAGTGGTGCTTTCCTGCCGTTTTTCCCCATTCACGAAGCAGCGCAGCGCCAGCGCCTGCGGGTCGGGAATCTCGTCCGCCGTCACGATCCACGGGCCTATCGGGCCATGGGTGTCGAAGCTCTTGCCCATGGTGAAAGTGGGCGTGTGCTTCTGCCAGTCGCGCGCGGAAACGTCGTTCGCCACCAGATAGCCGAAAATATGGGACAGCGCCCGATCCGCGCTGACGCCCTTGGCCGGTGCGCCGATCACCACGCCCAGTTCCACCTCGTAATCGACCATGGTGGAGACGCCGGGGTCGATCGTATCGAACGGGCCGGAAATGCAACTCGTCTGCTTGTTGAACCAATATTGGTGGGCCGGCGTGGAATCGCGGCCCATTTCCGCGACATGCTTGGCGTAATTCATCCCGATGGCGAGATATTTGCCCGGCCGCAGCGGGGCGAGCAGGCGCACGTCCTGTAGCCGGTGATGCGGGGCGATCACGTCGGTCAACTCGCGGATTTCCTGCAGTGCGGCCTCTCCCCCGGCGATGATCGAGAGCATGTCGGGGAACTGGCATCCGGCGGCGGCCAGGCTGATCACGCCTTCATCCTCCACCACGCCGATATCGATCTGTCCGGCAATCTCGAACCGCGCGAGTTTCATGCAGAAATCCTCTCTTACTGGGGCCTTTGCGCCTCCTAACCCGAGAGCAGCCACAAGGCGACAGGGAAGCGCGGGCCAACGCGAGCCGGATCGGATTTTCCATTTTCCTACACGAACCGTTTTGGTTATTTCATCGAGCGAATCGCAACCCAAGGAGCAAGCCCATGGCGATCCTCGACATCCTGATCGGCCCGATTTCCTCGATCATCGACAAGGTGATTCCCGACAAGGCCGCGCGGGAAAAGGCCAAGCTCGAGCTGATGAAGCTGGAAGGCACGCAGGAAATGCAGCTGATCCAGGCCCAGCTTTCCGCCATCGTCGCGGAAGCCAATTCGAAAGACCCATGGACCAGCCGGGCTCGGCCCAGCTTCCTCTATGTGATCTACGTGTTGCTGCTGTGGGCCATCCCCATGGGCCTGATCGCGGCCTTCCGCCCGGAAGTGGCGCGCGACATCGCGGGCGGCATGAACGCCTATCTCAACGGGCTGCCAGAGCCGCTCTATGCCCTCTTCGGCACCGGCTATCTCGGCTACACCGCCGCGCGCCAGTGGGGGAAGGTCAAGGGGGTGGAGAGGTAGGTTCCAAATCCGAAGCCCAATAGTATCTGTGGATCATTCCGTTCTTTGATTTCTAAAATATCAAATAATTCCTCCGCGCACCTTGACGAATCTCCCCCTGCTTGCTCTGCATAAATTATGCGGGACAACTTCAATTATCTCGATGGGTTTCCGCATTTTCGCGTTTTATTCCGTGCAGCCGCAACATTTATTGCACTTCTTGCAGGGGCTCAGGTTTTGGCCGGATTTTGGAAACCAGCGGAAGACGCAAGGGCTTGGCTATTTAGCGAACTCTGGGCGACGCCGGGCCTTTTTTGTGCCTTCTACGCGCTCTTTTTAACCTCGGAGTGCATCCAACGCAGTCAGCGCGAGGCAATGGAAAAACTCAGAAGCAATCCGATACGCAACCGCCGCCCTGGAGAACCTCCAAAAAGTCGGCGTGATCGTCCACGAGGCAAGCGCTGATGTGACGACTAGCTTCAATTGTAAATTTATATCACTATATGAGGCAAGCTATGGCTATCGAATGGACTCCCGCTGGATATGTCGGCGTTGCCTTTGCGCTCTATGCCGCAGTCCATATTGGCCTCGCCCTTGGGATGGGCCGAATTCGTCGCGACCTAGTTCGACACGGCGAAGAGCTCCTTGCAGACCCTTCAGTTTCTAGAGAAGAAAAGGCGCGCGTGAATCGCCTGCTAGATAATTGTTTTTCATTCAAGGTCTGCATACTCATCCCTATTGCCGTAATTTCAATATTACTGGATGAAATCCTCGGCAATAATCAGAAACAATCTGAGAATTTCGAAAAAACCGATCCTCGTATGCACAGTCTCTATTGGCGCTATTTTTCGTCCGTACTTGCAGCCAACCCGGTTTTTGGTCTTTTTGCGGTTCTTTTTGTTGTATTTGGCGCCCTGATCATTTTCACTCTTTCCAAGGCAAATGGATCAAAGAAAGATCGCGTAGCGAACGCGTTCGAACAGCCGATGTGGAAGGCTACTGCTGCGGTGCAATAAATGATCAACTGGTTGCCTTCGAACCCCACGCTCACATTTGATTCGGAACACTCATGTCCGCCACCACCGTCTATGTCCTCAACGGCCCGAATCTGAACCTGCTCGGCATGCGCGAGCCGGAGATTTACGGGACCGAGACGCTGGACGACGTCGCGGGGATGCTGGAAGACCGGGCGCGGGAACTGGGGCTGGAGATCGACATGCGCCAGTCCAACCATGAAGGCCATCTGATCGACTGGATGCACGAGGCGCAGGCCGAAGGGGCCAAGGCGATCCTCATCAATCCCGGTGCCTATACCCACACCTCCATCGCGCTGCTCGATGCGGCCAAGTCCATCAAGACGCCGGTGATCGAAGTGCATCTTTCCGATCCCGAAAAGCGTGAGGAATTCCGCCATATTTCCTATGTGGGCATGGCAGCGGTGAAGACGGTCAAGGGCCTCGGCACGAAGAGCTATCTCGTGGCGCTGGAACACGCCGCCACTCTGTAAAAGTGCCTGCGGAACGGTACGGCCAAGGAGGAAATCGGGCCGTCACCCCTTGCCAGCCCGGCATTGTCTGCGCATAGCGGCCGCAAAACAGGATACCCACGAGGAACGAATGGGCGAAAGCAAGGGCGCGTCCAGCCGCAATGGCCGGATGAATGTCGATACCGATATGGTGCGTGTGCTGGCTGAAATGCTGGCCGATACCGGTCTTACCGAAATCGAGGTGGAAGACGGCGATCGCAAGATCCGCGTCTCGCGCGGGGCTGTTGCCGCTGTCGCCGCCGCTCCGGTGGCGGTTGCCGCCGCTGCCCCGGCTGCCGCTCCGGCCGCCGCGGTTGCAGCACCGGCCGAAAGCGCGCCGGCCGATCACGCCAATGCGGTGAAATCCCCCATGGTGGGCACGGCCTATCTCTCTTCCGAACCCGGCTCCCCGTCCTTCATCAAGGTGGGCGACACGGTGAAGGTGGGCGATACGCTGCTGATCGTCGAGGCAATGAAGGTGATGAACCCCATCACCGCCACGGCCGCAGGCACTGTAAAGGCCATTCTGGTCGAGAACGCGCAGCCGGTCGAATATGACCAGCCGCTGGTCGTGATCGCGTAAGGCCCGCGCCGCCATGCCGATTACCCGCCTGCTGATCGCCAATCGCGGCGAAATCGCTCTGCGCATTCACCGCGCGGCTCATGAAATGGGCATCGAAACCGTGGCGGTGCATTCCACCGCCGATGCGGATGCGATGCATGTGCGGCTGGCCGATCAGGCAATCTGCATCGGCCCGCCTTCCGCGACTGATTCCTATCTCAATATCGCGGCGATCATTTCGGCGGCAGAAATCTCGGGCGCGGATGCGATCCATCCCGGTTACGGCTTCCTGTCCGAAAACGCCAAGTTCGCGGAAATCGTGGAAGCCCACGGCATTACCTGGATCGGGCCGAAGCCCGAACATATCCGCACCATGGGCGACAAGGTGGAGGCCAAGCGCACTGCGGGCGCCCTCGGCCTGCCGCTGGTTCCCGGTTCTGACGGCGCGATCAGCGATCCCAAGATCGCCGCCAAGATTGCCGAGGAAATCGGCTATCCGGTCATCATCAAGGCCGCATCGGGCGGCGGCGGGCGCGGCATGAAAGTATGCCCCAGCCCCGACCAGCTCGAAACGCTGATGAAGCAGGCGGGCAGCGAGGCAAAAGCCGCGTTCGGCGACGACACCGTCTATCTCGAGAAGTATCTCGGCAATCCGCGCCACATCGAATTCCAGGTGTTCGGCGACGGCAATGGCAATGCCATCCATCTGGGCGAGCGTGACTGTTCGCTGCAGCGCCGCCACCAGAAGGTTATCGAGGAAGCCCCTTCCCCCGTCCTCTCCTCCGAGGATCGCGAGCGGATGGGCGGCATCGTGGCCAAGGCCATGGCCGAAATGGGCTATCGCGGTGCGGGCACGATCGAGTTCCTGTGGGAAGATGGCGAGTTCTACTTCATCGAGATGAACACCCGCCTGCAGGTGGAACATCCCGTTACCGAGGCGATCACCGGCGTCGATCTGGTGCGCGAACAGATCCGCATTGCCGATGGCAAGCCGCTGTCGGTCACGCAGGAAGAACTGGAATTCAAGGGCCACGCCATCGAATGCCGCATCAATGCGGAAGATCCGTGGACCTTCGCACCCTCGCCCGGCAAGGTGAAGGCCTATCACGCGGCGGGCGGCATGCATGTGCGCGTCGATAGCGGGCTTTATGCCGGCTATTCGATCCCGCCTTACTACGATTCCATGATCGCCAAGCTGATCGTCTATGGCCGCACGCGCGAAGGCTGCATCATGCGCCTGAAGCGCGCGCTGAAGGAAATGGTGATCGAAGGCGTGAAGACCACGATCCCGCTCCACGAGGCGCTGCTCGATCAGCCCGATATCCTTAACGGCGACTATTCGATCAAGTGGCTGGAGGAATGGCTGGAGAAGCGTGAGAGCTAAGGCCGCTATCTCTCGGAAAAATACGCCGAATTGAGAAATTAGGTCTATTTTCGAGCGATTGTTGTTAACCAATGCCGCTTAGCATGCTCCTGAAATTAGGGGGCTTCGCTAACAATGACCATGCGTGGCAATGCAACGGAAGGCCTTGCAGCTTGGCTGTTGGGCGCCCGCACGCCGGTGCCGGGCCCCATCCACGCGGAATTGACCCGGGGCTTGTTCGGATCGCTTCCGATCTTCCTCGGCGGCGTGCTCAACACTGCCGCAGTCGCCGGGGTCGCCGCGTGGCGCCTGCCCTATTCCACCTTCATCGCCTGGTTCCTGTTCGAAGTCGCGCTGGGTGCCCTGCGGGTCGGAGTGCTGATCCACGGCCGCAAGGAACTGGCCGCCGGGCGCGAACCGCCGCGCCTGCTGGCCGCGCTGCTATCCTGCCTTTGGGCCGGTTCGGTCGGCTTCGGCACCGTGGCCGTGCTGCTCAGCGGGGACTGGGTGATGGCCGTCATCGCCTGCCTTTCGGCCTCGGCGATGGTCTGCGGGATCGTGCTGCGCAATTACGGCACCCCGCGCCTTGCGGCGCTGATGGTGTTCATCATCCTCGCGCCCTGCGCGGTGGCGGGCTTCTTCTCTACCGAGCCGATCTTCTCGATCATCGGCCTGCAATTGCCGGTCTATATCGCAGCGATCTATTCGGCCACTTTTGCGCTGCATGGGCTGGTCGTGTCGCGCACATCGGCCCTGCGCGAATTGCAGCGCAGCGAAAGCCTGAATGAAACGATCCTCAAGTCCAGCCCGGATTACACGCTGATCCTGGATGCCGATTACCGCATTCTGTTCTGCAACCGGCCCGAGAGCGCGCCGGAAATCGGGGAATGCGTGGGCTTCTCCTGGCTGGAACTCCTGCCGGATTACGACCGGGAAGGCGCCCTTGCCGCGCTCGCCCTGGCCGAAGCAGGCCAGCAGGGCAATGTCCTGACCCATCATATCGACGCTGCCGGCCAGTATCACTGGTTCGACGTGATCGTGAACCTGATCAGCGACGAATCGGGCCGCCTGATCGTGGTGGCGCGCGACATCACCCATCAGAAGAAATCGGAAGAGCGCGCCTTGTGGATGGCGCATCACGATGCGCTCACCTCCCTGCCCAATCGTGCCCTGTTGCAGGACCGGCTCGATGCCGTCCTCGCCGATCTGGGCGAGGCGCAGGCGGGCGCGCTGTTGATCCTCGATGTCGATAATTTCAAGACCATCAACGATACGCTGGGCCACGATGCGGGCGATGCCCTGCTCTGCACTTTCGCCAGCCGCCTGCGCGCCGCGATCACCGAGCGCGAGCTGGTGGCACGCACCGGGGGCGACGAATTCGCGATCATCGTCCACGCGGCGACCGAGCTTGAAGTCCACGCCGCGGCCGAACGTATCTTCGATCAGCTGCGCGAACCCTTCTGCCATGAAGGGCGCCTGCTGGAATGCGGCGCCAGCATCGGCGCCAGCCTGATCCCGCGTGACGGCAACAGCCGCTCGGAGATCATGAAGGCGGCCGATATCGCGCTCTACGCCGCCAAGGCCGGCGGGCGGGCTCGGCTCAAGCTGTTCGAGCCGGCGATGATGGTGGAAGTGGAGCGCCACCAGACCATGATCGCCTCGGCCCGGCGCGCCTTGCAGCGCAACGCCATCGTGCCGCATTACCAGCCCAAGGTTTCGCTGCGCAGCTCACGCATCGTGGGCTTCGAGGCGCTGCTGCGCTGGCGCGACCAGCACGGCAACATGCGCGGGCCCGACGTGCTGAAGGCCGCCTTCGACGATCCCGCCCTCAGCGCCCCGCTGAGCGACCGCATGCTCGACGGCGTGCTGGACGATATTCGCGAATGGACCGAGGAAGGCCTCGATTTCGGCCATGTGGCGATCAACGTCACTGCGGCGGACTTCCGCCGGGGCAATTTCGCCGAACGGCTGCTCGGGCGGCTGGAAGGGCACGGACTACCCGCCTCCTGCATCCAGATCGAAGTGACCGAGACGGTCTTCCTCGGCCGCGGCGCAGGTTATGTGGAAGAGGCCCTCAAGCGCCTGAGCGAACACGGCGTGCGCATCGCGCTGGACGATTTCGGCACCGGTTATGCCTCGCTATCCCACCTCAATCAGTTCCCGGTCGACCTGCTGAAGATCGACCGTTCCTTCGTCGGCGAGATCGGCTGCAACCCGGATGCGGAGGCGATCTCCACCACCGTGATCAATCTCGGCCACTGCCTGGGGCTGGAAGTGATCGCCGAAGGGGTGGAAACGCGGGCGCAGGAAGCCTTCCTCGCCACTGTGGGCTGCGACACCGGCCAGGGCTTTCTCTATGCGGAGGCTCTGCCCGCGCAGGCCATTCCGGCCATGCTGCGCAATCAGGACAAGCGGGCGCGGCTGGCATGACGTCCATCCGGCAGGCCACTGGCCAGCCGTCAATCCAGAGGAACGCCCGGTTCCTGCTTGGCGGTACGAATGGTCAGGGAGGTCTTTACGCTCGCCACGTTGGGGGCAGGCGTGAGCTTGCTGGTGAGGAATTCCTGGAAGCTCTGCAGATCCTTGCTCACGATCTTCAGGATGAAGTCGATCTCGCCATTGAGCATGTGGCACTCGCGCACTTCGGGCAGGTCGCGCATGTGCTGTTCGAAGGCGCGCAAATCTTCCTCGGCCTGGCTCTTCAGGCTGACCATCGCGAATACGGTGATGGCAAAGCCCAGTTTCGAAGGATCGAGATCGGCATGATAGCCGCGAATGACCCCGTCTTCCTCCAGCGCGCGCACGCGCCGCAGGCATGGCGGCGCGGTCAGCCCGACACGCTGCGCCAGTTCGACATTGGTTATCCGGCCTTCGGCCTGCAATTCGGCAAGCAGCCGCCGGTCGATCGCGTCGAGATTCGCCATAATCGAAAACCCCTACGCCCTGCGCGCGAAGTAAGTGCCCCTAAACAAGGTAAGGATTAGCACGATAACGCATTGCGGCCAGTAATATTGTTATTTTTGCCGCCAGATGTCCCGCTTTGCAACGCCTTAGCTGCGTTGATTCCCGGAACGCCGGAAACTGGTAGGACTTTTCGCGCTATTCCGGCCAATCTCGGCCCCCTGCTTCTCGGAGATTCGATGCAGTTCGACGACCGCCTTGCCACCGTTCTGCGCATGCAGACCGGTAGCGTGCGGGCGGCGCACACGCAGTTCCGCCAGTTGTTGGACCTTGCCGGCAGCGCACCGAAAGGCGCCGACGATTCCCAGCTCGAGACTGCCTATGAACGGCTGAGCGTCCTTTCGGCCGAAATCCCTGCCGAGATTCGCGCCATAATGGTGCGCGAGCCGGGGCTGCGCCTGCGCAATCCGGCCTTCGTGGCCTATCTTGCCTCTCAGGAACCGCAAGTGGCGATTGCCGCCATGAGCAACGCCCAACTGACCGAGGATCAGTGGGAGGCGCTGATTCCCGCCCTGCCCACGGCGGTGCGGGCCCATCTGCGCCAGCGCGCGGACCTGCCGCCAGCGGCGCGCGATCTGCTGGCGCTGCTGGGCGTGCGCGATCTCGTCCTCCCCCAGCCGGCGGACGGAACGACAGTGATCGATCAGCCTGCCACCCAACGCGCGAAGGCACCTGCCCCCGCCCCAACTGCGGCCCCCGCTTCGTCCCCCACTGTCAGCCCGGCCCGACCGCAGCCCCCTCGGGACCCGATCGAAATCTTCCTGGCCGAGGCGGCTGGCTCCGTACTCGATCTCGATCCTGCGCTTGCCCTGGCAGGCGAGGAAGGTGACGGCGGGATCGGCGCCATCGTTCGCCGGATCGAGGCGTTCCAGCGCGCCCGTGCCGCTGCTCCGCCCACTCCTTCGCCCGAAGCGCCACGCCTGCCCTTGGGCGAACAACAGGATGATGAACTGCCCGAGGCTCCGCAGAGCTTCGACTTCATCACCGATGCCGACGGTCGCATTGGCTGGGCGGACGCAGCAGTCGCCCCCATGAGCGTGGGGATGGCTCTCGCCGGGCGGAAGCCCGACGCCCCCGCCCGCGCCGATGCTGCCACTCTGGCCGCCATGCGTCGCCGCCAGCCCGTGCGAGACGGCAAGATCGTGCTGGAAGGCGCCCCGGCCATCGCAGGCCACTGGCGCATGGACGCCATGCCGGTGTTCTCCTCCAGCGGCGGCCGCTTCTCCGGCTATCGCGGCAGGATGCGGCGCCCGGCAATGGCGCCCGCGATCGAGGCCGCCGGCGAAACGCCTGACAGCCACGCCGACCGCATGCGGCAGGTAATCCACGAATTGCGCACCCCGGTGAACGCGATCCAGGGCTTTGCCGAAATCATCCAGCAGCAGCTCTTCGGCCCCACTCCCAACGAATATCGCGCCCTTGCCGCCGCCATCGCGGGCGATGCGGCGCGGATGCTGGCGGGCTTCGAGGAACTGGACCGGCTGGTGAAGCTGGAAAGCGGTGCGCTGGAACTGGATGAAGGCGTGTCCGATCTCAACGCCATCGTCGCGGGGATGACTGCGCAGCTCGATCAGGTCCTGCGCGCGCGCAGCGCCGGGCTGAGCCTGCTGGCCACCGGCAATGCCTGCCCCGTGCCACTGGCACGCAACGATGCCGAAATGCTCGCCTGGCGCATTCTCGCCACGCTGGCGGGCGCGGTCAGCCCCGGGGAAGAACTGCAGGCCGTGCTGGCCCAGAATGGCCGGCAGACCGGGCTGGAGATCGATCTGCCCGCCTCTCTCGCCGGGCGGGACGATCTGTTCGAAAGCACCGCCCCCGCCCAGTCCCAGGCTGTCAGCGCCGGCATGTTCGGCGCGGGCTTCACCCTCCGGCTGGCGCGGGCGGAGGCGCGCGCTGCAGGCGGCGATCTGCGGCGCGAGGAGGATTTGCTGGTCCTGACCCTGCCGCTTTCTACTGCGGTTCGGACCGATCTGCGCAACAACGATATGGACTTGGTGCCACAGATGGCCGACACGGCCCGGGGGACATAACCGTTAGCTAAGGTTATCAGGGGGGAGCAGCAAGCGCCATGCGTTCGATCACCGAACCGCCGGCAAGGATCGACGAAGCAAAGTTCCGGCCGGGCTTTGGCCAGCGCTTCATCGTCACTGTCGACACGGAAGAGGAGTTCGACTGGACGCTGCCCATCCAGCGCGAGGGCTTCGGGCTGGACCATTTGCCCAGCATCGCGAAATTCCAGCAATTTTGCGAAAATGAAGGCGTCTGCCCGGTCTATCTGATCGACTGGCCCATCGCGACATCGGCCCTTGCGGCGGATATTCTGGGCGATGCGGTGGCGAAGGGGCGCGCCGAAGTGGGCGTGCAGCTTCACCCCTGGGTCAACCCGCCTTTCGACGAGGATGTGACCCCCCGCAATTCCTTTGCCGGCAATCTGCCCGCCGAACTGGAACAGGCGAAGTTCTCGCGCCTGCGCTCCACTATCGAGGCGAATTTCGGCGCGGCCCCCAATATCTACCGTGCGGGCCGGTATGGCGCCGGGCCGAACACGGCGGAAATCCTGCGCCAGGCCGGTATCGCCATCGATAGTTCGGTGCGCACCAAATTCGATTATTCGGCCGAAGGCGGCGTCGATTACCGCAAGCATCCGCTCGTGCCCTATTGGCTGGATGCGGACCATACGGTGCTGGAACTGCCGCTCACCACCACCTTCTGGGGCATGCTGCGCCGGCAGGGCGACCTGCTCTATCCCCTGATGTGGCGCGTGCCCGCCTTGCGCGGGGTTCTATCCCGGCTGGGCTTGCTGGAGCGTATTCCGCTGACCCCGGAAGGCGTTTCGGTGGAAGAGGCGATCCGCGGGATCGACATGGCGCTGGATGACGGCTTGCCGCTGCTGGTCTTTTCTTTCCACAGCCCTTCGCTGCGGCCCGGCCACACGCCCTATGTCCGCAACGATCATGATCTGGACGCATTGTATGACTGGTGGCGGCGGATTTTCGCCTATCTGGAGCAGCGCGGCGTGCAGCCATGCAATGTCCGGCAGGTCATGGATGCAATAGAGGTCTAGCCCCGCTTGTGTTGGCGCGGCGAACCGGCTAGGTCGCGCTCCACGTTCGGCATCGGGGGCCTGTAGCTCAGCGGTTAGAGCTGGCCGCTCATAACGGCTAGGTCGCGGGTTCGAATCCTGCCGGGCCCACCATCGCCGCGGCGAAATATGTGTCGGGGAGTAGCGCAGCCCGGTAGCGCGCCTGCTTTGGGAGCAGGATGTCGCAGGTTCGAATCCTGTCTCCCCGACCATTTTTCCCAAGCCTATCAACGGCTCATCGCGAAATCCCGATCAGCATTTGCGCGTATGGTTAATGGCCCATAGAACGGTAACGGTTGCCAGAGAAAACTGTTCGGGAACCAGGCCAATGATCATTCGCATTTGGGAAGGCCGTGTTCCCAATTATAAATCGCCGGAATATCTTCGCCTCCTGCGCGAGGAAACCTTGCAGGACTATCGCGAGGCCCCGGGCAATCGCGGGGCCTGGTGCCTCCACCGCCATGAGGGCGAGATTACGCGCATCCGGTTGGTCAGCCATTGGGAAAGCTGGGAAGCCGTGAGGCTGTTCGCCGGCGAGGAGATCGAACGCGCGCGCAGTTACGATTTCGACCGGGATTTCCTGATCGAAGTTTCCGACACTGTCGAACACTGGGAAATGCAGGACGGGCGGAGCATCTCCGCCACGACCAATCTCACCAGAGGCGCGTGAGCAGGTAGAATGCGGCGCCCACCGCGGCGCTGGCCGGGATGGTGATGAACCAGGCCACGATCACGCGGCTCGCCACCGACCAGCGCACCGCGCTGGCCCGGCGCGCCGCACCGGTGCCGACGACGCTGCCGGTGATGGCATGCGTGGTCGAAACGGGAATGCCCATCGCGCTCGCGCCGAACACTACCAGAGAGCCGGCCGTAGAGGCGCAGAAGCCCGAATGGTGATTGAGCTTGGTCAGCCCGGTTCCCATCGTCTTGATGATCTTCCAGCCGCCCGACATCGTGCCCAGTGCAATTGCCGCATAGCAGGACAGCACAACCCATTCCGGCACGTGAAATTCCCCGCCCAGATGGCCGGTGGAATAGAGCAGCACCGTGATGATCCCCATGGTCTTCTGCGCATCGTTGCCGCCATGGCTGATCGAATAGGCCGCCGAAGAGATCAGGTGCAGCCCCTTGAACATGCCATCGGCCCGGCGCGGAGCACTGCCTTTGAATATCCAGCTGGTCAGCACCATCAACACCATGGCGAGCGCGAAGCCGATCATGGGCGACAGGAAGATCGCCGCCACGGTTTTCACGGTGCCTTCGGATTCCACCACGCCCGGCCCGGCATGGGCGATCCCCGCCCCCAGCAACCCGCCGATCAGCGCATGGCTGGAAGAGGACGGGATGCCCTTGATCCAGGTCACGACGTTCCAGAACATCGCCCCGACCAGAGCGCCGAACACCACGGCCGGCGTCACTACGTCCTTATCGACAATGCCCTTGCCGACCGTCTCGGCCACATGCAGCCCGACCAGCCAATAGGCGGCAAAGTTGCCCCCTGCCGCAAACAGCACTGCAGTGAACGGCGATAGCAGCCTGGTCGAAACGACCGTGGCGATGGCATTGGCCGCGTCGTGCAGGCCATTGAGGAAGTCGAAGGCCAGCGCCAGGGCGATCAGCCCGATAAGCAGCGGCAGGGCGAGCGTGGTTTCCATCTGGCCGGCCCGACGTCAGGAATGGTCGATCACGAGGCCGTCGATCTCGTTCGCGACATCCTCGAACCGGTCGACCACGCGTTCCAGCCGCTTGAACATTTCCTGGCGGACCACGAACTGGATCGGGTCCTTCTTGCCCAGTTGCTTGTAGATACGCTTCAGGCCGGCGGCGTGGATTTCGTCGGCATGGCCTTCCATGCGCACCAGCCGCTCGGTCAGTTCGTGCAGGCGGTGGCCATTATCTGCGATCTTGCGCAGCAGCGGAATCGCCTCGGCCGTGAGGCGCGCGGCATCCACGATGATTGCGCACATGTCGCGCATTTCCGGCTCGAATTCGTCGATCTCGTAGAGGTCCACCGCACCGGCGGTCTGCTGCATCTCGTCGATCGCATCGTCCATCGCGCCGATCAGATCGGTGATCGCACCGCGGTCGAACGGGGTCAGGAACGTGCGGCGCACGGTGTGGAGCACTTCGCGGGTGATCTCGTCCGCATCATGCTCGCGCTCTTCGATCTCAAGGATGTGTTCGGCCTTGTTCGGCCCACCCTGCGCCAGACGAGCGAGCGCATCGGCCCCGGCCACCAGCGTGGCGGCATGCTGCTCGAAGAGGTCGAAGAAGTTCCCCTGCTGCGGCAGCAGCTTCTGAATCCAGCCAAACATGGCAGATATTCCTGTCCTTTTACCGACCGTGCTGATCGTATTGATGAAGAGGCGCCCCTGAGTGGCGGCGCGGAATTCGCGGGCACCGAAGCTGCGGATCAGTGCCCTGAGATCGGGCTCGTCCACGGCCTCGGCCGCTTCGGCCAGAGTAAACCAGCGCCGTTCGCGCTCGTGCTGTTCCTTCCAGCTTTCCAGTTCCTCGGTCACTGCGAAGGGGAACACGTCCACATCCGTCCAAACCGTGGCGCCGGAAGCGCGCTTCTTGCGATAACGGAACGAGCCGATCGAAGTCGGGCAGGAAGAGCCGAGCACGCCGGCCTCTTCCTCAGCTTCCTTGGCCGCGCTGGCATGGGGCGGCAGCTTGTTCTCAAGCCCGCCCTTGGGGATCACCCAACGGCCCGTGCCCCTGGTAGTGACCAGCAGAATGCTGATCGGCGCGTCTACTGCGGGGGAATCCGTGCGATAGGGCAATACGGCAATCTGCCTTTCCGCCATGTCGCATGTTTCCTTTCCGCAGCCTCGCGCGCCGCCCCGCTAGGCGAATGACATGAATATGACAAACGGGAATCGTCCGCTTTTCCCGATTTGGGCCCCCATTACACGCACCCGCGCTTGTCCGCACGCGCGCGAAGGGCCCATGGATGGTTTCCACGCTTGCCCCGCTGGCCCGCAATCCCTATCTGCCGAGCAACTCCAGAGACAGTTCCGTTTCCCCGAAGGACCATCATGGCCGCCCAATACGCATACGTCATGAAGAACATGACGAAGACCTTCCCCGGCGCGCAGAAGCCGGTGCTGAACAACATCAACCTGCAGTTCTATCAGGGTGCCAAGATCGGCATCGTCGGCCCCAACGGCGTGGGTAAGTCGACCCTGATGAAGATCATGGCCGGCATCGACACGGATTACACCGGCGAAGCCTGGCCGGGCGAGCACATCACCGTCGGCTATCTGGCTCAGGAGCCGGAACTGGACGCCAGCAAGACCGTGCTGGAAAACGTCAAGGACGGCGCGCGCGAAGTGGCAGACATGGTTGATCGCTTCAACGCGATCAGCGCCGAAATGGGCGATCCCACGGACGAGACCGATTTCGATGCCCTGATGGAAGAGATGGGCACGCTGCAGGAAAAGATCGACGCGGTTGACGGCTGGACGCTCGACAACCAGCTCGAAGTGGCGATGGAGGCCCTGCGCTGCCCGCCCGGCGACTGGCCGGTGGACAGCCTTTCCGGCGGTGAAAAGCGCCGTATCGCCCTCACCCGCCTGCTGATCCAGAAGCCTTCCATCCTGCTGCTGGACGAACCGACCAACCACCTCGATGCCGAAAGTGTCGAATGGCTGGAAAACCACCTCAAGGAATATGCCGGTGCGGTGCTGATGATCACCCACGACCGCTACTTCCTCGACAATGTGGTGGGCTGGATCCTCGAACTCGACCGCGGAAAGTACTTCCCCTACGAAGGCAATTACTCGACCTATCTGGAGAAGAAGGCCAAGCGCCTTGCCCAGGAAGAGCGTGAGGAAAGCGGCCGCCAGAAGGCCCTCAAGGAAGAACTTGAGTGGATCAGGCAGACCCCGGCCGCGCGCCAGACCAAGAGCAAGGCCCGTATCCGCAAGTTCGAGCAGCTCCAGGAAGCGCAGGACGGCCGCCGTCCGGGCAAGGCCCAGATCGTCATCCAGGTGCCCGAGCGTCTGGGCGGCAAGGTGATCGAGGCCAAGGGCATCACCAAGGCCTATGGCGACAAGCTGCTGTTCGAAGACCTGTCCTTCATGCTGCCCCCGGGCGGCATCGTGGGCGTGATCGGGCCGAACGGTGCGGGTAAGTCCACCCTGTTCAAGCTCATCACCGGCCAGGAAAAGCCCGATAGCGGCTCGATCGAGATCGGCGAGACCGTGCGCCTGGGCTATGTCGACCAGAGCCGCGACCATCTCGACGGGTCGAAGAACGTGTGGGAGGAAATCTCCGACGGGCTCGACTACATGAAGGTCAACGGCCACGACATGAGCACCCGTGCCTATGTCGGTGCGTTCAACTTCAAGGGGCCGGACCAGCAGAAGAATGTCGGCAAGCTCTCGGGCGGTGAACGCAACCGCGTGCACATGGCCAAGATGCTGAAGCAGGGCGGCAACGTGCTGCTGCTGGACGAACCGACCAACGACCTCGACGTGGAAACGCTGGCCGCGCTGGAAGACGCGATCGAGAACTTCGCGGGCTGCGCCGTGGTCATCAGCCACGACCGCTTCTTCCTCGACCGTCTGGCAACCCACATCCTCGCCTTCGAAGGCAACAGCCATGTCGAATGGTTCGAAGGCAACTTCGAAGCCTATGAGGAAGACCGCCGCCGCCGCCTGGGCGACGCCGCGGACCGCCCGACGCGCCTGGCTTACAAGAAGCTCACGCGCTGAGGCTTCGATATCCTGATATTCGGCCGGCTGGAGCAGTTTGCTCTGCCGGCCGGTTCAGGCAGTTTCCGGCTTTGGCTGATCCGTTTCTCGCTGCGGCGTGAAGCCGCGCAAAGCGGCATGGGATAGAGCGGCTGCCCGCATACCCCTGCCCCTCCCCACCGACATGACTGCCGTCATCCAATCCGGCGCGTTTGCGCCCCAGGACGAAGATGACAGGATTTTTCATAAGTTTGCGACTGTGCTTCGCAGACCGTCCGGTTATGCTCGCCCGAATTCCTGCTGATTGGGGCGCAGCACATGAGTTCTTCGAAGACGAGTGCCTTTGCAAAACGGGCACGAGCATTGCTGGCAGTGGCGAGCGGCCTTGTCCCCGCCGCGGCGGTTGGCGCGGATGGCACCGATGGCGCGAAGCCTGGCTGCATGATCTCTCACACGGTCACCCAGAATGCGGTGGTGGATGGCGAAATCTACCGGCTGAACAGCGAAACCGACTATCGCGCCGTTTACCGCATCCAGCTGATCCCCAAGGCCGCCACGGGCGGGCAGGATGCCAGCAAGGCCACTCTTGCCATCTGGTATCACTGGACGCCCACCGCCACCCGGCAATACCAGATGGCCTTGCGCAATCCCTTCTACAAGGAAGGAGAAAGCATTGCCCCCGGGCGGGAAATCTTCTTCGATATCGGCGGCGCGAAACACATAGCGGTCTACAGTTCGCCCACCGTGGAATGGCTGACAGTCAGCGGCTGGGAAGGCGGCAATGGCCTGGCGTCGGCCGAAGCCGATCCCACCGTGATGTTCAGGAACACCGCCGTCGACACCCCGAACATCACCTTCACCTATCCGATTGCCGACGCCAAACAGGCCTTCGACGTCGCGCCGCAAGTCTTCAACGCGCTGGTCGATTACGCCAACAAGGGCGAATGCACCGTCAACCACCAGTTCGGCGGCGATCCGAACAGCAGCTATGACGATCTGGATTGGGATTGCTTCCTCACCACTGCCACGTGCGAAGTGGTGGGGCTGGAAGACGATTGCTGGGAACTGACGACCCTGCGCCGCTTCCGCGACGGCTGGCTGGCACGGCAGGAAGGCGGCGCGGAGGATATCGCCCGCTATTACCTCGATGCTCCGCCGATTGCCCGTGCCCTGGCATCGGATCGGCAGGCGGCGCTTCGCCTCTACTGGACTCGCATCGTTCCATCCGCGCTTGCCGCGCAGCTTGGCGCAAACAAGCTTGCCCGGCGCATCTACACAAGGATGATGGGCGAATTAGGCGTCGCTTGAAATAGCGCCAAATTTTAATCTTAAGGCAGAGAAACCTGAACGGGAGGCATCCAGGCCGGTTCAGTTTCCTGTCAGCGCGACTCGTTTAGATCGCCTTTCAGACAGGGCCGCAAACCACTCGGCGGCATGACGGAAGGAGATGCCGCAATGACTATCAGAGGCCTGCTCAGGACGAGCGGACTCGCAGCGCTCGCCACCGCCATGGCGGTGACCGCGCTTCCCGCCGGGGCTTCGGCAAGACCCGGCGATAACGGCCAGAACCAGAACTGGTCGCGTGGTTCCGACAATCGTGCCTCGAACGACCGTGGATCGCGCGGCTCGGACAGGCGCGCTTCGGATAGCCGGGGCTCGGACAGCCGGGCTTCGGACAACCGCAACTGGGCGCCCCCGCGCGGCAATGGCGGGAATGACAATCGGGATTCCCGGCGCGATAGCGGGCGCGATGCCCCGCAGCGGCCCGCACCGGCTCCGCAGGCCAATGTGCGCCCGGCCCCTGCCCCGCAGGCAGCGCCCCGCCCCGCCCCCCAGGGCAGCAATTATCGCCAGGGCGACAATAACCGCGGCCCCGGCGCTCCGGGATCGGTACGCCGCAATGACAATGATCGCCCCACCGGCGCCGAGCTTCGCGACCACAATCGCGACCGGGACCGGGATCGCGACAACAATCGCGGCGGATCGTATCGCGACAATGATCGCAACGGTTCCTACCGCGATAATGACCGTAACCGGTCCTATCGCGACGGCAATCGCAACGGCTCCTACAGCCGGGATCGCGATCACCGGAACTGGGACCGCAAATGGCGGAACGACAACCGCTATGACTGGCGCAAATACCGCAGCAGCAACCGCAACCGGTTCCACATCGGGATCTATTACGCCCCCTATCGGAACTATTACTACCGGCCGCTGAGCATCGGGTTCTTCCTCGATACGCTGTTCTACAACGATCGCTACTGGATCAGCGACCCGTGGTATTACCGCCTGCCGCCGGCCTACGGCCCCTATCGCTGGGTGCGCTATTACGACGACGCCCTGCTGGTGGACACTTACAATGGCGAAGTGGTGGACGTGATCTACGACTTCTTCTGGTGACCCTCCTGCTGCCGGAAGAGTGGTTCGGCAGTCAGGGCAAGTCCCCCTCCTTCGGGTGGGGGACTTGCTTCGTTCAGGCCATCAGGATCAGGCCCTCAAGGTCCGGCGCCGAAATCAGGCCTTCGGCGTGCCGAAAGGCAGCATCCGGAACAGATTGCCGTCCCTGTCGAAGAATGTGTGCTTGAGCGCGCCGAGGATATGCACCGCGATCAGCGCCAGCATCACCGTGCCGCCCGTGGCATGGGCTTCGAAGATCGAGTGGCCCAGTTCCGGGTTCTTGCCCACGGGCAGCGCAGGCACGGTCACGCCATAGACGTCCACGGCCAGCGCATAATAGGACTGGCCCAGCCAGCCGCCCAGCGGCAGGCCGATCAGCAGCACGTAGAATAGCAGGTGGACGGCCTTTGCCGCCGTCTTTTCCCATGGCTTGAGCGAGGATGCGAGCGGCGGCGGGGCCTTCGCCAGACGCCACAACAGGCGCAGCACGGTGAGCGCCAGGATCACCATCCCCAGCTCCTTGTGCTGGTCCATCACTCGCATCTTTTCAGCAATTTCAAGATTTTCGGCCGATTCCGCGATCCGCCAGTTCACGATCACGGCAATGGCAATCAGCCAGTGGAGCAGCATCGCCACGGTTGAATAGCGTGTCTGCGTCATGGTCCCGTCTCCTCTTGATCCCCGTAGCGAAATGGTACTCACGCGCCACCGGGTAGCAAGGAAAACTATTCCTTGCCGCTGTCAGCAGCCTGACCTTCCACATGGCCCATTTCGCGGGCCAGCCGGTCGAGCCGGTGCGCGATGCGGATCAGTTCCAGCTGGGCGCGCAGGTTCACTTCGTAATCGTGGCGGGCGGCGATCCGGTCTTTCTTGGCCTGCCGGTTCTGGCTCATCATGATGATCGGCGCCTGTACGGCGGCCAGCATGGACAGCATCAGATTGAGGAAGATGAAGGGATAGCGATCGAACGGGGCGAACCCCAGCGCGGCGAAGGCATCGCTGTTGATCACCACCCAGGCCAGCAGCACAAGGCCGAAGCCCACGATGAAGCCCCAGCTGCCGCCCACTGCCGCAACCTTGTCGGCCAGCCGGTCGCCGAACCCGGCGTGGATCTGGTTTGCCTCTTCGCGGTCGCCGACGAACACCGTGCCGGCGGCGACGCGCTTGATCACCCGCTGTTCGTCCGGCGCCAGATCCTCAAGCTCGCGGCCCAGCAATTCGCGGGCCAGCTTGTGAGGATCGGCCGGAGCGTTCACTTGGCCAGCGCTTCCGCGATCAGGCGGCGGGTATTGGCCACGCCGTATAGCGCGATGAAGCTGCCCATGCGCGGCCCCTGGCTGGAGCCGAGCAGCGTTTCGTAAAGCGCCTTGAACCAGTCGCGCAGGCTTTCGAAACCGAAGCGTTCGTCCTTGCCGATCTCGTAGACTTCGGTCTGCAGATCCTCGGCCGATGCATCTTCCGCGGTGGTCGCCAGCACCGCATCGAGCGCGGCGAGCGCCGCGGCCTCATTGGCGTCAGGCGCGCGGCGGACCAGCGTGGGGGCCACGAAATCGCGATTATAGGCCAGCGCCTTGTCGACCAGAATGTTCAGTTCCGGATGATGCTTGGGATCGGCATCGTGGACGTAATTGCCGAGGTAATTCCACACCTGCTCATGCGTGGCATGCGTGCCCAGCACGCCCACCAGATTGAGCAGCAGGCCATAGGTCACTGGCAGCGTATCGCCATCGCCGCCGTGATAGCCATTGGCGCGCAGCAGGTTCCACGCGGGGTTGCCGAGCTGCTGTTCAATCGGCTGTTCGGGAATCTTGGCCCGGAACTGCCAATATTCGTCCACCGCGCGCGGGATCACGCCGACATGCAGCTGCTTGGCGCTCTTGGGTTCGCGGAACAGGTAGAAGCCCAGCGATTCCTCGCTGCCATAGGTCAGCCATTCCTCGATGGTCAGGCCATTGCCCTTGGACTTGGAAATCTTCTCGCCATTCGCATCCAGGAACAGCTCGTAGATCATGCCTTCAGGCTTACGCCCGCCAAGGATTTGCGCGATCTTGCCGGACTGAGTGACGCTGTCGGTCAAGTCCTTGCCGCACATTTCGTAATCGACGCCCAGCGCGACCCAGCGCATCGCCCAGTCGACCTTCCATTGCAGCTTGGACTTGCCGCCCAGGATCGACTGTTCGACCACTTCGCCATCATCCTCGAACCGGACGATCCCGGCCTCCGCATCCACCACTTCGATGGGCACCTGCAACACATGGCCGGTCTTTTCGCTGATCGGCAGGACGGGCGAATAGGTCTTGCGGCGTTCTTCGCGCAGAGTGGGCAGCATCACGCCCATGATCGCATCGTAATGCTTGAGGACATTCTTCAGCGCATCGTCGAACTCGCCGGAATCGTACCGGTCCGACGCGGCGACGAATTCATAGTCGAAGCCGAAACGGTCGAGGAAATCGCGCAGCATCGTGTTGTTGTGATGGGCGAAGCTGGCATGCCCCTTCTCGAAGGGGTCGGGAATGCGGCTCAGCGGCTTGTGGAGGTTTTCACGCAGCACTTCGGCATTGGGGATATTGTCGGGCACCTTGCGCAGCCCGTCCATATCGTCGGAGAAGGCGATCAGGCGCGTGGGATGGCCGCCGGTCAGCACTTCATAGGCGCGGCGCACCAGCGTGGTGCGCAGCACTTCCTGGAAAGTGCCGATATGCGGCAGGCCCGAGGGACCATAGCCGGTTTCGAAGACCACGGGGACGAGATTGCCCGCCGCATCGCGCTTGCCGCCGGGAAAGCGTTTGGCGAGGCGCTGGGCCTCCTGAAAAGGCCAGGCCTTGGATGTCTGTGCGGCGGCGATCAGTGCTTCATTGGTCATGGCGCGGGTCCATTGCGCCTTGCGCGCCATTTCGCAAGTGCGGCGATTCGATTTGGCCTGAATCGGCCCGGAATCCCGCCGAAGTTGACAAAGTTGACACGGTACAGGGATTTGCAATCCCCACCCCTGCGGAAGGGGCGTCAACTTCGCGAAGGGAGGGAGGGCGCGGGCTCATCGCATCCCTGCTAGCGCATTGGCCGCATGTAGGACAGGCGTGTAGAACAGGCGTGTAGGACAGGCGGGGAAAGAGGCGACCGCTCACACGGCCGCCTCCCCCCGCAGGTGGCATAGGTCAGGCCGCCTGCAAGTGCTTGCGCCGGGCCAGTTCAGGCCAGACATGGGGATAGTCGCTCAGGTCGATCCACGGATCGGCATGTTCGAACTTGCGGCCGATCGATTGCAGGATCAGGCGCGCGCGCTTCAGCCGGGCACGGCGAGAGCGGAACGGATTGGCCTTGTCCGGCGGCGCATCCAGCATCCGGAAGAGCAGCGCGTCACGCTCCTCGAACCGGGCGGGAAGCCTGCGCGGCAGGTCCACTGCCTCACCGCCCCGACGACGAACGGTTGAGGCGCCAGTCGGACGGCCGAATAGGGGCTGGCCAAACAGGGGCTGGATCGTCAGCGGCGTGACCGTGGCGGCGACAGCAGCCGGGGCGGCCGGTTCGGCAAGCGGTTGCGCCGAATGCCTGACCGGAGGCGCGGTCACGGCAGGCCGCGTAACCACGGGCGGCTGATCCTTGGGCCGGCGCCTGCGCAGCGGGCCGCTGAACAGGGCGAGCAACAGGACCGTGCCAGCCGCGCCCCAGGCAATGCCGTCAATCGCCTTGATCACCGCATTATCGGGATCGTTCGGGCTTTGCGCCGCAGGCAGGACCTCCTCCGAGCCGAGCGGTTCTTCGGACAGCGCCGTGGTTTCAACCGGGAAGTAATCCGTATTCACGGGCTGAGGAGCGACAGGCTCCGTCTGCTGGGCCTGCTGGGCGGCAGGCTCAGGCGCGCCAGAAGCCGTGCGCTGGGGTGCCGCCACCCGGCTTTCACGCGCCACAGGCGCTGCTGCCGGAGCTGCACTCTCCTCTTCGACTTCCACAGGTATCGGCTGGACGATGGGAGTCGCCTGCATCACCGGCGCCTGCGCGGCAGGAGAGGCCGGAGCAGCCGAAGGTGTAGCAGGCGGAATGTCGGGCGCCTGCGTCGAAGGAGGCGGCGCTGGCACCACCGGCTCCAGCGGAGGCACGATTTCAGGAGGCGGTGCGGCAGGCGGGTCCACCTGAGGGGGAACCACCTGAGCCGAAAGGCCGGTTGAACCAAGCACAAGTACCGCGGCAATCGCGGCAGTCGCGCAACGAGCGGATGTGAGTTTCCTTTCCATAGTGAAAGTAAAACGCCCGCCCGCTGGGCCACGTTCCTTCATCTACGGTTCACGCCGGGCACAAAATCCGGAGTTTTCCTTGATTTTTGCGCCTGCAAAACGGGTTGAATTGAAAATCACTTGCGATGGATTGCCGTGACTAAAAACGGATTGAATATTCGCTCGGAACGACTTGTCGTTAAGGTTCAACAGTTCGTCTCAAGACAATGCCACCCTTTTCCTCTCCCCTTGCGGGAGAGGATAGCAAAGCTTGCATCCGCAAGGATGCTAGCGGCGCTTGGCGAGGGGTTGGTGCAGAACTCCCTCTCCAACTTCGGGTAGGCCCTGAACGGGCCAACCCTTCGTATCCTCTCCCACAAGGGGAGAGGAACTATTGCTCGAACTTGCCCATTGTTCTCATTACGTTCTAAACTCCGGACCACCAGAGTCGAGGAGAGCCCCATGAGCTATACCGGCCATTGCCATTGCGGCGCCGTGTCCTTCACCGTGGAGGCTGACCTTCCGGAAAATGCCATCGAGTGCAATTGCAGCCATTGCAGCGACAAGGGGCTGATCCTCACCTTCGTGCCCGCCGGGCAGTTCACGCTGGACAAGGGCGCTGACGATCTTGGCGAATATCGCTTCAACACCCGCACTATCGCCCATCGCTTCTGCAATATTTGCGGCTGCGAGCCCTTTGCCGAAGGAACCAGCCCCAATGGTGAGATGCGCGCGATCAATCTGCGCTGCGTCGATGCTGCGGATCTTTCGGCAATCCGGCTCGACCCGGTGGACGGCGCGTCTTACTGACGGGGAGTGATTCAGCCCCTCCCCCTTCCCGCGCTTCATGCCAGCCACGCCGGCAGCTGGCTGCGCGCGGCCAATGGCTCCACGCGCGCGGTGGGCAAGGGGGAAGCGATCATGGCGGCGGCCGATACGCCGCTGCTGATCCTCAATGCCCCGCTGGTGGCGACCCGGCTGGGCTATCCGGACCTGTCCGGGCTGGATTTGCTGGAACTCTTCGCCTTCATTCACCCCGCCCGTTTCTGCGTGCCCACGCCCAAGGGCCTCGCCCATGCGCTGGGGCTGGAAGAACCGGCGAGCGACGATGGCGTGCCCGCTTTGCTCCAGTTGGCGGCGGGCAGGCTGCTGGAAACCTGCGAGAGCGAGGAATGGCAGGAACGCGAAGGCGCATGGAGCGTGCTGCAATCGCTGATGCGGCTGCGCTGGCCGTGGGCGAACGTGATCGCGCCGCATATCCGCCAGCCGCAGCGCGCCGAACGCTGGCTGTTCACGCGCCTGCCCGAATGGGAGGAAACGCCCGAGCGGCCCCAGCCCGCGCAAGTCACGCTTACGCCGGAGGAAGTGCGCGCCCGCCTTGCAACGCTCACCGGATCGGGCGCGGAGGAACGCGAAAGCCAGCGCGCCTATGCCGCCGAGGCCGCCAGCGCCTTCTCCCCGCGAGACCGGCGCGGCGTGCCGCATATGCTGCTGGCACAGGCGGGCACGGGCATCGGCAAGACGCTGGGCTATCTCGCTCCGGCCTCGCTCTGGGCCGAGAAATCGGGCGGCACGGTGTGGGTCTCCACCTTCACCAAGAACCTCCAGCGCCAGTTGCGCCGCGAAAGCCGCCGGGCCTGGCCCAACACCCGCTCGGATGGCACCCAGCCGGTAGTGGTGCGCAAGGGGCGCGAGAACTACCTCTGCCTGCTCAATCTGGAAGATGCGCTGCAAGGCGGCTTTGGCGGGCGCGCGGCGGTGCTGGCGCAACTGGTGGGGCGCTGGGCCGCCTATACGCAGGATGGCGACATGATCGGCGGGGACCTGCCCGGCTGGCTCGGCACATTGTTCCGCAACCGCGCGATCCGCAGCCTGACCGACCAGCGCGGCGAATGCGTCTATGCCGGTTGCCCGCATTATCGCAAATGCTTCATCGAACGCGCGGCGCGGGCCAGCGCGCAGGCCGATCTGGTGATCGCCAATCACGCGCTGGTGATGGTCAATGCAGCCAGAGGGCGAGACCATGCCCAGCGCCCCACCCGCATCGTGTTCGACGAAGGCCATCATGTATTCGATTCGGCCGATTCCACTTTCGCGGCGGAACTGACCGGGCTGGAATGCGTGGAACTGCGCCGCTGGATCACCGGCCCGGAACGCGGATCGAAAGGCCGCCGCCGGGGCCTAGCCGCGCGGCTGGCGGACATAGCCTCTTATGACGAGGCAGGTGGCAAGGCCGTGGCCGATGCCGTCACCGCCGCAGAGGCCCTGCCCGGCGAAGGCTGGCTGCAGCGGCTGGCGGAAAACCAGCCCTCCGGCCCGCTGGAGGAACTGCTCGCGGGCGTACGCGCCCTTACTTACGCGCGCGACGAAAGCGGCGGGCAGGAAGCAGGCTATGGCATTGAGACCGAGGCTGCCCAGCTTGACGGCAATTTCATCGAACTGGCCCAGCAGGCCGCGCAGGCGCTGGCGGCGATCCGCTCGCCCCTGATGAAGCTCTCCCTCCGGCTTGAGGCACTGCTGGAAGACCCGCCCGACTGGCTGGACGGCCAAGGCCGCGCCCGCATGGAAGGGGCGCGCTATTCGCTCAAATGGCGTATCGACATGCTCGCCTCGTGGGAGGCCCTGCTTGACCGTCTGGGCGGCGCGGCGGACCCGGATTTCGTGGACTGGCTGGCGGTCGACCGTTCCGACGCGCGCGAATACGATATCGGCCTGCACCGCCGCTTCCTCGATCCGATGAAGCCCTTCGCGCAGGTCGTGTTGGAACCCGCACATGGCGTGATGCTGACCAGCGCGACGCTGAAGGATGGCGGGGAATGGCAGGCCGCCCTTGCCCGCTCCGGCGCGAACTGGCTGGATTCGGCGCCTTTGCTGACCGAGCATGAAAGCCCGTTCGACTATGCCTCCAATGCGGAAGTGCTGATCGTCACCGATGTGAAGAAGGGCGATATTGCCGCTTTGGCAGGCGCCTATGCCCGGATCATCGAGGCATCGAAGGGCGGCGTGCTGGGCCTGTTCACTGCCATCCGACGGCTGCGCGCGGTCCATGGCCGCATTGCCGACCGGCTGGCGCGCAACGGCCTGCCGCTTTACGCCCAGCATGTCGATCCGATCGACACCGGCACGCTGGTGGACATCTTCCGCGACGATCCGCGCGCTTCGCTGCTGGGCACCGATGCGCTGCGCGACGGGGTGGACGTGCCCGGCGAATCGCTGCGCTGCGTGGTGATGGAACAGGTGCCCTGGCCCAAGCCCTCCATCCTCCACCGCGCCCGCCGCGCGGCCGGCGGCGGAAGCTCCTTCGATGACCGGATCATCCGTGCGCGCCTCGCCCAGGCCTTCGGCCGCCTGATCCGCAGCAAGGACGACAAGGGCCATTTCGTGGTCCTTTCCTCTGCCTTCCCCACAAGGCTGACGGCGGCTTTCCCCAAGGGCACGCCTGTCATCCGCCTGACGCTCGATGAGGCTTTACATCGCATCGCGAGCGGTGTTTCTGGGGCAAGCGACGCGATTCCGGCCCCTCCGGCATCGCCGCTGGAAGGATCCACGCCCTCGTGAAACTGCTCGGCCTTCTGCGCCATGCCAAATCCGATTGGGACGATATCGGCCTGCGCGATTTTGATCGCGGGCTGAACAATCGCGGCCGCAAGGGCGCCGCGCTGATGGGCCAGCATATCCGCGATCAAGGCATTGCCTGGCAGCAGGTCGTCGCCAGCCCTGCCGAGCGCGTGAAGCGCACGCTGGAAGCCGCCGGGATCGACGGCAACGTCAATTGGCAGGACCGCGCCTATCTCGCCAGTTCCAGCACGCTGATGGAACTGCTGCGCACGGTGGAGGGCAGCCCGGACAGCGTGCTGCTGGCGGGCCATAATCCGGGCCTGCAGGAACTGATCTTCGATCTGGTTCCACCCGATGCCGAAAACGCGCTGTTCGACGCGGCGGCGGAGAAATACCCCACCGCCACTTTCGCCGTGCTGGAACTGGATATTACCGACTGGCCGGAGCTGGAGCCCAATTGCGGGCGGCTCGTCTATCTCGCTCGCCCGCGCGATCTCGATCCTGAACTCGGGCCCGAAGGTAGGGAATAGCCCCCCTCCGCCTCACTCGTCATTGCGAGGAGGCGAAGCCGACGCGGCAATCCAGAGCCGAATATAACTGCGCGGGATCGCCGAGGGACTGCGTCCCTCGCGATGACGAAACGGCAATTACGGTGAGCCGGGAAGCCGCGCCTCAGCGGCCGATCAACGCTCCAGCGCGGCAGCCAGCCTGCCGCGGATCGCGCGCAGCTGCGGGACGATATCGCCCGCTGCCGGATGGACTTCGCTCTCGCGCAGCTGGGCCTGCTTGGCTTCGGCAGCATTTGCGGAAGCCTTTCCGCCCGACAAAGCCAGCCGTGCACCTTTCAGCGTATAGCCTTCCCGGTTCACCAGCCGGTCGATCGTATCGACGATGCGGATGTCTTCCGGACGATAGTAGCGCCGCCCGCCGCTGCGTTTCAGCGGCTTGAGCATGGGGAACTGCTGTTCCCAATAACGCAGGACGTGCTGCTTTATCCCTAATGCACGCGCCACTTCGCCGATCGTGCGCAGCGCATCGGCATCCTTGCCGTCGCTGAACCTCGGATCAATTTCCACTTTGCCCCTGCTTTCCTGTATTTAGCCCTGGCTTACCCGGTCTTTCAGGATCTGGCTGGCGCGAAAGGTCAATACGCGGCGCGGCGTAATCGGCACCTCGATCCCGGTCTTGGGATTGCGGCCGATACGTTCATTCTTGTCCCGTAACAAGAAAGTTCCGAAACCGGATATTTTAACATTTTCCCCGCGCTCCAATGCGTGGCACATATGGTCGAGAATAGCCTCGACCATTGCCAGCGATTCCGCGCGGGAAAAGCCCATCTTGCGATTGATCACCTCAGCGAGATCTGCGCGTGTGAGCGTGCCGACCGAACGCATCATCTTCCCGTCCCCTGTTCAGATATCCTGGACAGTTCCAATGGGGACAACCTAACACTTTGTGTGAACAAGGCAATATAACCCGCATTTCCGCGGTTCATTCATATAGCCGAAGTTTTCAGGAAATCAGATGCGGAGCAGGCTGGCGCCCCAGGTGAAGCCCCCGCCCATGGCTTCCAGCATCACCAGATCGCCCTGTTTGATACGCCCGTCCCGCACCGCGAAATCGAGTGCCAGGGGCACCGAAGCGGCCGAAGTATTGGCGTGACGATCGACGGTTACGATCACTTTTTCGTTAGCGAGGCCCAGCTTGCGGGCAGTGGCATCGAGGATACGCGCATTGGCCTGATGCGGCACGACCCAATCGAGATCGGCGGCAGTAAATCCAGCCTCTTCAAGCACTTCCTCAAGAACCTCGGCCAGATTCACCACGGCATGGCGGAACACTTCGCGGCCCTTCATGCGCACCTTGCCCACCGTTCCGGTGGAAGAGGGGCCGCCATCGGTGAACAGTAGTTCGTTATGGGCGCCATCGGCATGCAGACGGGTGACCAGCACGCCCGGACCGTCTTCCGAAACCTCCTCCGCAGTGAGCACGACTGCCCCTGCACCATCCCCGAAAAGGACGCAGGTGGCACGGTCTTCCCAGTCCAGAATCCGGCTGAAGGTTTCCGCACCGATAACCAATGCACACCTAGCCATTCCGGTCTTGAGTAGCGAATCAGCAACACCCAGAGCGTAGAGGAATCCCGAACAGACCGCCGATACGTCGAAGGCGATTCCCCCGTTGCAGCCCAGCGCATCCTGCACCTTGGTGGCGGTCGCGGGGAAGGTCTGGTCGGGCGTGGCAGTGGCCAGGACGATCAGGTCCACGGCGGAGCCATCGATGCCTGCCGCGGCCAGCGCCTTGCGCGCTGCCTCGGTCGCCAGACTGGAAGTGGTCTCGCTCTCGCCTGCGATATGGCGCGACCGGATGCCGGTGCGCTCCACGATCCATTCGTCGCTCGTATCGACAGTGCGGGCGAGCTCTTCATTGGTCACTGCGCGGGCCGGCAGTGCGGAGCCGGTACCCTTGACCACGGAACGGATCATGCTGCGTTCTCTTTATCTTGTCCGTTTGCGGCGGAGGAATTGCCGTTATTGCGCAGCCGTTCCTCGCCCAGTTCGGCAAGGTCGGCGGCGATGCGTTCGGTAATGCTCGCCTCGAGCAGGCGTGCCGTCACGGCGACGGCGTTGGCGACGCCATTGGCGGTCGCGCTGCCGTGGCTTTTCACCACGACGCCGTTGAGGCCCAGGAAAACCGCGCCATTGTGATTGTTGGGGTCGAGATGATGGCGCAGCAGATCGGTTGCCGGGCGGCTGACCAGGAACCCGAATTTGGAGCGCAGGGAGCTTTGGAAGCTGCGGCGCAGCAGATCGGCCACGAAGCGAGCCGTGCCTTCCACTGCCTTGAGCGCGATATTGCCCGAAAAACCGTCGGTCACCACCACGTCGACATCGCCGCGCGACAGACCGTTGGCTTCCACGAAGCCTTCGAACTGCATCGAAAGGCCGGTCGCCTCACGCAGGCGGGCAGCCGCTTCCTGCAACTGTTCCGTGCCCTTGTTGTCTTCCGTGCCGATATTGAGCAGGCGCACACGGGGCGCCTCGCGCCCGGTGACGATCCGCGAATAGGCAGCGCCCATGATCGCGAACTGCACCAGATTGCGGGCATCGCAATCGGTGTTCGCGCCCAGATCGAGCATGACGAGATCGCTGTCGCCCAGAGTCGGCATCAGCGCGGCGAGAGCCGGCCGGTCGATTCCGGGCATGGTGCGCAGGGCGAGCTTGGCCATGGCCATCAGCGCGCCGGTATTGCCGCCGCTGACCGCGCCGCCCGCCTGCCCCTGTTTCACAGCGTTGATCGCCATGCCCATGGAAGTCGTGCGCGCACGGCGCAGCGCCTGGGTGGGCTTTTCATCGCCCGCCACGACATCTGCGGCATGCAGGATTTCGGAGGCCCCGCGCAGGTTGGGATGATTTTCGAGCGCACGCTTGATGCGCTCCTCATCCCCAACCAGCAGGAATTTGAAGCGGTCATGGCGGCGGCGAGCAAGCGCCGCGCCTTCGACCATCACGCGCACGCCCTCATCGCCGCCCATCGCATCGACGGCGATACGCGGCAGATTCATGCGCTTACCCCTGTTAATCCGGGCTTAGAGCCCGACAGCGACGATCTCGCGCCCGTTATAGTGGCCGCAATGCGTGCACAGATTGTGCGGGCGCTTCAGTTCGCCACAGTTCGAGCATTCATGGAACGCCTCAACCTTCAGCGCATCGTGCGAGCGGCGCATGCCACGGCGGGAGGGAGACGTTTTTCTCTTGGGGACAGCCATCGCGGCACCTGTTCCTGCAAATTCTAGATCGGTTTAGTTAGCCGCCCTAGGCGAAGGACCGGCAATGCACAAGTGCGGTACACTTGCATTGCTGGCCGGGTTCGCGGCTGGCGGTGAAGGCGCGGCCTATAGCGATTTTCGCGTGCGTTGCAAGCTTCGCCGGGCATATAGGGCGACCACAACATTCCGGGGACGACCAGCCATGCACCTTACCGTTACGCTCACCTCGGCCGCAGTGGCCGCGATCATCGGTATCTGGCTGGCTTTCCGCGTCATCCAACTGCGCGCCAAATATGCCGTCGCCCACGGCCATGGCGACAATGAAGCACTGATGCGCCGGATGCGCGCGCAGCTCAATTATGCCGAAAACACGCCGCTGGTGCTGATCCTGATCGCGGGAATCGAGCTTTCCGGCAAGGCGGACATCTGGCTGTCCTATGTCGCGGCGATCTATTTCCTCGGCCGCCTGGCCCATGCAGTGGGCATGGACAGCGAAACCGTGCCGGTTACCCGCAAGATCGGCATGGGCACGACCTTCCTCGTCCTGATCGGCCTGGCGATCTATGCCCTGCTGATTGCGCTGGGGATCGTCTAACCCGCCACCGCTGCGTCGCTGACATAGGGATTGTCGATCCGCTCCTGCGCGAAATTGCTGACCGGGCCGTGGCCGGGGATGAAGGTCACGTCGCCCAGCGGCCAGAGCTTCTGCGTGATCGAGGCGATCAGATCGGCGTGATTGCCCAGCGGAAAGTCGGTCCGCCCGATAGAGCCGCGGAACAGCACGTCGCCCACAATGGCAAAGCGCGTCGGGCGGTTGAAGAATACCACATGGCCGGGCGTGTGGCCGGGGCAGTGAATCACTTCCAGTTCCACTTCGCCCACGGTGACCCTGTCGCCATCCTGCAGCCAGCGGTCCGGCTCGAAAATCTCGCCATGCAGGCCCCAGCGGCGGCCATCCTCGTCCAGCCGGGCGATCCAGAAGCGGTCCGCCTCATGCGGGCCTTCGATCGGCAGGCCCAGTTCCTTGGCGAGAATGCCCGTCTGCCCGCAATGGTCGATATGGCCATGAGTGACGAGCAGCTTTTCCAGCGTCACTCCGGCGCGGCGCACTGCGTCCTTCAGCTTGTCGAGATCGCCGCCCGGATCGACCAGCGCGCCCTTCATCGTCTTCGTGCACCAGATGAGCGAGCAGTTCTGCTCCAGCGGCGTCACGGGAATGATCGCAGCCCGCATTGGAGGCGATTGGGGGGGCGTCTGGGGGGCTGTGCTGGTCTCGGACATGGGGCTTAGGTGGCCGGAGGACGGCGGGATTGCAAGCGAGAGAACCTTCGTCATTGCGAGGGCAAGGCCCGAAGCAATCCAGGGTCCGGCGCGCTCGGCCGCTGGATTGCTTCGCTCCGCTCGCAATGACGAGCGAGAAGCAGCATCCGGCTAGATCCGCCCACCCTTCCACACCACGCGCCCGATCACGTCCACCTCCACCAGCGGCACTTCCACCGGGGGATAGGCCGGATTGGCGCTGATGAGCGTGAGCATGCCGGGCCGCGCGGCCTGGATGCGCTTTACGTGCAGCACTTCGCCCAGACGCACGACATGGATACCGTCGCGCAAGGGGCGCGGAGTGCGGTCGACCAATATCTCGTCCCCGTCGCGCAGCACCGGTTCCATCGAATCGCCCGCCACCGCGATGGCCGAGAGCATGGCGGGATCGAGACCCTGCTCGCGCAGCCAGCGGGCGGAGAAACGGAACGTGTCGAACGGCACTTCCTGCGCGCTGAAGCTGCCCGGCCCGGCCGAGGCGTCGAGCGCGAGGCGCGGCACTTCCACCCAGCCGCTCCCCGCCTGTGGAGCGTAGGATTTTTCCGCCGCCCCGCCCAATTCGCCTTCCGCTACGCCGAAGAAGCGGGCCAGCACCTGCCGGTCCTCCTCCGCCAGCCGGCGCGGACTGCCCTTGGTGATGAATTGCTGCAGATATGTGCCGTTCTTCCCGATCAGGCGGGAAAGTGCGGCCAGACTGACCCCGCGCGCATTGGCCAGCGCCACAAGGCGCTCGCGAGGGTCTGCGGGCGGGCTTCCTACAGGTTTTACCATAGATGCATCCTACACGTAGGAATTTTCCTAGACAAGTAGGATTTCACAGGCGAGGAGAGTCGCATCGAGTCGATGGCGGGAGACATGCCCCGCACCGCGCCAACACAAGCTGACGAGGAGTGACGATGCTGATTCGCAAGGTCGAGAAATTCCTGCGCCGCACCGGGATGCCGCCCACCAAATTCGGCCGCCTGGCCGCACACGATCCCCGCTTCGTGCTCGATCTGCGCAATGGCCGCATCCCCCGCCCTCGCATGGAAAGATGCGTGGAACATTTCATGAACATTTACGAGGAGCCCACTCATGCTCGCTGATCCTGCCACTCTGCCCCGCGCCCCGCACAAAGTCCCCCTCGTCCGGCGTCAGACGATTGCCGACCGGCTGCGCGCCGCCTTGCAGAGCCTCGCCTGCGGCCATGCGCGGATCGCCAGCCACCGGGAAACCTCATGGGCCAGCATAACCTTCGCCGGCACACGGCACCGGCTGGAACTGCTGTTCGAAGGGCCGGATGCCGTGGTGGCCGGCGAGCATTTCATCGCCGAACTGCCGGATTACGAATTCGACATTCCCCGCCAGCTCGTGGCCGATGCGGCCATCGTCGAAGTGGACCACGCCCTCGCGCCCGAACCGCGCCTGGCGGTGAGCGTGGAACTGCTGCTGCTGGAGGATGCGTGATGAATATTCTCCCCCACCCGGGGGAGGGGGACCATCCGCAGGATGGTGGAGGGGCAGGCGATTTATTCGCCCACCTCGCCCAAGCTCCTCTCCGCCGGTACCCCTCCACCCCCGGACTACGTCCGGCGGTCCCCCTCCCCGAACCGGGGAGGATCAGTAGCCCAGCACCGGATCGAAGCGCGGCTCCAGCGGCTCGCCCTTCCGGTAGCGTTCGCAGTTTTCCACGAAGCGGATGGCCCCGCGCAGCATGCTCTGCGGCGTGGGAATGCCCGAAAGGTGCATGGTGATATGCGCGTTATCCAGATCCCACAAAGGATGCTCCGGCGGCAGCGGCTCGGGGTCGGTCACATCGAGCATGGCGGCGAATATCCGCCGTTCCCTCAGCGCGTCGGTCAGCGCCGCCTGATCCACCACATTGGCGCGGGCGAAGTTCACCAGCACCGCTTCGGGCTTCATCGCGGCGATCTCGGCGGCGCCGATCATCCCTTCGGTTTCCGGCGTGCCGGGCACGGTGAGCACGATCCAGTCGAACTCCCCGATCCGGGCGCGCCACTGGTCCGGCGTCAGCGCGCCTTCGGCCGCATGGCGCCGCACCGGCACCACTTCCACACCGAAGCCGGCAAGCTTCTCGCCGATCTTCCGCCCGATCGCGCCATAGCCCAGGATCAGCGCCCTGCTGCCCGCCAGATCGCGAATGCCGGGCGCGGCGGAAAGCCAGTCATGCCGGTCCTGCGCCCGCACGATGGCCCGGTAATTCTTGGCAATGGCCAGCATGCCCAGCACCACGAATTCGGACACCTGAATATCGGTCAGCCCGGTGCCGTTGGTCAGCTGCACCCCCCGCGCGCGCATTTCGTCCATCGGCAGGAAATCCAGCCCGGCATAGACAGAATTGAGCCATTTCAGCCCCTTGGCCAGCGCCACGGCCTCCAGCAAGGGCGGCTTGTGATGCATGTCGAACCAGCCGATCTCGGCCTCCGGCGCGAGCGCGTGAAGCTCCTCCACCGAATGCCACCAGCGCGGCTCGATCCAGTCCGGCAGGCGCGATTCCAGCATCGGGCGGGCAAGGCCCGGCAGGACGGCGATGGTCATGGCCTATTCCGCATGATGTTCGGGATGGACGGTGGCAGCCCTGTGCTGCTCGATCGCGGCGACGAGGTCTGCCTTCAGGCCCTTGGGGAAGGAGTCGGAGACGATGTCGTCCAGCGTCCAGCGGCCGTTCTCGCGCAGCATGTAAAGCTCGCTTTCGGCCGTCTCGTCGCCTTCCCAGCCGAGATTGACGCGCGCATCCACGGTGGAGACGTCCGTCCCGTCGGCATGATGGACTTCGAATTCCACCCGGAAGGTCTTGGGGTCGAAATCCTGGCACTGGCACAGCCAGCTGAAGCCGTTGAGGTCTTCCACATCCTCGTCGCTGACGCCGGTCTTCCATTCGTCGATCAGCGCGGTGGTCTCGCTGGAGAACAGCGGAAGGTCCCAATCGGCCTCGGTCCAGGGCGCTTCCTTGCTGTAGGGCGCGAAAGCGGCCTGCGCGGCGGCGAGAATATCGGCCTCGTCATCGGCAAAGGCCGGAGTGACGGGAAGAGCCAGGGCCGCAAGGGCCAGAACCGCGCCGCGCAATACTTTCATCATCCCAGTTTCCATTCCCATCCCAGTGGATCGCCATCCATCACATCCACGCCCTTTGCCGCCAGTTCGTCGCGGATCGCGTCGGATGTGGCGAAGTCCTTCTCCGCGCGGGCGGCCTTGCGGCGTTCCAGCGCGGCCTCGATCTCGGCTTCGTCGATCACGGCGCCCTTGGGCCGCAGGCGCAATTCGGCGCGGTCCAGCTCCAGCAAATCGAGGCCCAGCACCGCATCCATCGCGCCCAGCAGAGTGAGGGATTCGTCGGTCGGCATCTTCTTGAGCGAAAGCAGTTCCTCAAGCACCGTCAGCGCCACCGGCGTATTGAGATCGTCGGAGATCGCCTCGTCGAAGCGGATCGCCAGCGGGCGCAGAGTCCCGCCGATCCCGTCAAGCAGGCGGGCAAAGGTCCAGCCGTCCTCGGGCGCCTCGACCGGATCGTGGCCATGGTCCGCATGGCGCTTCTTCAGCGCCTGCACCGCCAGCACCATGCGCTTGAGGCGAGTGAGCGCGGCGGAAAGCCCATCCCAGCTGAATTCCAGTTCGCTGCGATATTGCGCCTGAAGGCACAGCAGGCGGTAGGCCAGCGGGGGATAGCCCTTGTCGATCAGCAATTGCAGGCGGAGAAACTCGCCGGACGATTTGCTCATCTTTCCAGAGCGTTCTACCAGGAAGTTGTTGTGCATCCACATGCGCGCGCCGGAATTGGCCGCTTCGGACAAGCCCCCGCAGCCGCAGAAGGCCTGGTTCTGCGCGATCTCGTTCGGATGGTGGATTTCGCGGTGGTCGATCCCGCCGGTGTGGATGTCGAAGGGAAAGCCGAGCAGCTTGCCGCTCATCACCGAACATTCGAGATGCCAGCCCGGCGCGCCCCGGCCCCAGGGCGAATCCCATTCCATCTGGCGCGTCTCGCCCTCGGGCGTCTTGCGCCAGATGGCGAAGTCCGCCGCGTGGCGCTTACCCTCGACCGCCTCGATCCTGCTCTCACCCTCATCGGTGGCGGCGCGGGCCAGCTTGCCGTAATCCTCCACCGTCGAAACGTCGAAATAGAGGCCGGAAGGCAGTTCGTAGCAATGCTTGTCCGCGATGCTCTTCGCGAAATCGAGCATGTCCTCGATATAGTTGGTGGCGATGGACCAGTCGGCCGGCTGGCGGATATTCAGCGCCTTGATGTCCGCCCAATAGGCTTCGGTATAGTGGCGGGCGATCTCCCAGATCGACTGCGCTTTCTCCGCAGCCATCTTCTCCATCTTGTCCTCGCCCTGATCGGCGTCGTCCGTCAGGTGGCCGACATCGGTGATGTTGATCACATGGGTGAGCTTGAAGCCCTTCCAGCTGAGCGTGCGGCCCAGCACATCCGCGAAGACATAGGCGCGCATATTGCCGATATGGGGGTAATTATAGACCGTGGGCCCGCAGCTATAGACCCGCGCCTCCCCGGCATGGACCGGAGTGAAATGTTCCGCCTGGCGGGTGAGGCTGTTGAACAGCGTAAGAGGTGCACCTTCGATCATGAGCGCGGCTTTGATCCGAAGGGCGGCACTTGGTCAAGCGGCAGGCGCTTACTCCTTCGCCAGTTCCGGCTCGGGAATGTCGATTGCCGCCAGTTTCCATGACAAGCCGCTGCGGCTGAAGACCAGTGCCGGATAGGCCTTGCCATTCTCACCCTTCGGCACGGCGCGGAAAGTGGAAAAGCCGGTGCGCTCCACATCCCAGTCGATTTCCTTCGCCGGCTGGCCATCGCGCTTGGGCACGAGGCTGCCGGTTACCAGCAGCGCGGCCATGCCATCGGGCGTGATGACGCTGTCCACGATTCCGTCGATAAAGCCGTTCGCGATCAGTGCGCCGGCGCCCTGCATCGGGTTCGCCTCGCCGCGCCTTGCGGCTTCCTGCGCGATCTGGGCGCGCATCTGGTCTTTCAGGGACGAACGCAGGGCCGGGAAATCGATCGTTTCTTCAAGCGACTCGCGATCCGCCTCGCGCGCGGCATCGCGCAGGCTGTCCATCGCGATCCAGGGCGAGGCGAAGGCCCAGGCACCGGCCAGCAGGGCCAGCAAAGCCGCTCCGATCACGATGAATTTGCGCATGCTACCTCTCCTTGGGACCCAACTTTGGGGCACGCTGCCATGGCGCAGACGTCTAGTTCCGGCAAGCTGAACGCAGTCAGACCACGGCCTGAAGCAGCAAGGCGATCCCCACGCCCACCAGCGCAAGGCCGGTCCATTCCTGCCGCCCGAGATGGCGGCCCGAAACCCGCCGGTTGAGCAAGGCCGCCAGCGGCATCTCTATCAAGCCCAGTGTGCGGACATTGGCCGCCGCGGTCAGCGCAAGGCCTGTGAACCACATGAGCGTGGCCAGCATGCCGGTCGCCCCGGCGCCCAGACTGGGCTTCCAGGCGCGCAGAGTGGCGACGATCACGTCCTTGTCGGTCAGCCCCAGCCAAACGAGCAGCAGCGTGCTTTGCACGATCAGCGCGCAGGTCATCACATGCAGCGCGGCCATCCATGGCGCAGCACCGGGCAGAGTGAGGATCGCCGCGCGGAAGGAGAGCGAGGACAGGCCGAACATCGCTCCGCTGGTCACGCCGAACAGCACCGGGGCCGCCTCTCCCCGGAAAGCTGCCAGCCCGCCGCCACGCGGCACTGCTGCCCACAGCACGCCGAAGGTCGCGATCAGGATGCCTGCCCAGGCGCCCAGCGGCAGCCGGTCCCCCAGCAGCCACCAGCCACCCAGCGCCAGCAGCACCGGCTCGGTCTTGATATAGGCATAGGCCACCGCGAAGCCGCGCATATGCATGGCCTTGAGCATCAGCGCCGTGGCGCCAAGCTGCACCACCGCCCCGGTCAGCACCCAGCCGATCATCGCTTCGGAAAAGCCCGGCATCGGCTGATCCAGCCACAGCATGGCCACCGCATAGGCCGCCAGCGCGAAAGGGATCGCATAAAGGAAGCGCACCATCGTAGCGCCCAGCGTGCCGACCGTTCCGGTCAGCCCCGATTGGAGCGCGTTACGGACCAGCTGCGTAACAGCCGCGCCAATGGTGATGGGAACCCAGAGCATGGTGGAGGCCAGCTAACGCCTTGAATCCGGCGCGGTCCACTTATCTCCGCTTGGGCCAGCCATAGTTTTGCTGGCCTGTTGCCTGGAAACCCTCAATCCACCTCGAACAAACCCGCCAACTGTTCGATGATCGTGCCGCCCAGTTGTTCGACATCCATGATCGTTACCGCGCGCTTGTAATAGCGGGTCACGTCATGGCCGATGCCGATGGCGACGAGCTGGACCGGGCTCTGCTTCTCGATCCAGTCGATCACCTTGCGCAGATGCTGCTCCAGATAGCCGGCGGAATTCACGCTGAGGGTGGAATCGTCCACCGGCGCACCGTCGGAAATCACCATCAGGATGCGGCGATCCTCCGGCCGGGCGAGCAGGCGGGTATGGGCCCACAGCAATGCCTCGCCGTCGATATTCTCTTTCAGCAGTCCTTCGCGCATCATCAGGCCGAGATTCTTGCGCGCGCGGCGCATCGGCTCGTCGGCCTTCTTGTAGATGATGTGGCGCAGATCGTTGAGGCGGCCAGGCTGCGGCGCCTTGCCGCCCGCCAGCCATTTCTCGCGGCTCTGCCCGCCCTTCCAGGCGCGAGTGGTGAAGCCGAGGATTTCCACCTTCACCCCGCAGCGTTCCAGCGTGCGGGCCATGATGTCCGCGCTGATCGCCGCGATGGAGATCGGCCTTCCGCGCATGGAGCCGGAATTGTCGATCAGCAGAGTGACGATAGTGTCCTTGAACTCCTGATCCTGCTCCATCTTGTAGGACAGCGAATGGCCGGGGCTGATCACCACCCGGGCCAGCCGCGCGGCATCCAGCAGGCCTTCTTCCTGGTCGAAATCCCAGCTGCGGTTCTGCTGCGCCATCAGGCGGCGCTGGAGGCGGTTGGCGAGCTTGGTCACCACGCCCTGCAGACCGGTCAGCTGGCTGTCCAAATAGGCGCGCAGGCGGGTCAACTCGTCCTCGTCGCACAGGTCGGCGGCAGAGACGATCTCGTCGAATTCCTCGGTATAGACCTTGTAGTCGAAAGTGGAGGGATCTTCGGTCCAGGGGCGGTTCGGGCGGACGGGCATCATGCCTTCCTCCCCATCCTCGCCCACGTCGCCGTCGGTCATCTCCTGTTCCTGCTCGACCTCCTGCTCGCTCTCGCCATCCTGCTCGCCCTCGCCGCTTTCGGCGGCGACGTCCTGCTGCTGGCGCTGCTCGTTCTGGGGCTGATCCTCGTCGCCCTCATCCTCGCCGGACTGTTCGCCCGCCTGATCCTCGCCTTCCTCGTTGGAGGGCTGGTCGATCTCCTCGGCGCGGGTCAGTTCCAGATGGCGCAGCATGTCGAGCGTGAGGGACTGGAACGCCTTCTGATCGTCGATCGACAGGGCCAGCCGCTCGAAATCGCCGCCTGCCTTGTCCTCGATCCACTCGCGCACGAAATTGACGCCCTGTTCGGCGGCGCGCGGCACCGGCTGGCCGGTCAGCTTCTCGCGCAGCATCAGGGCCAGTGCGGTCTGGACCGGCACTTCATCCGCGCTGGTGGCGCGCGAGATGGGATCAGAAGCCATGCGCATATCCAGCGAGGCCGCCAGATTGCCGCGAATGCCGTCGTAATTATTCTCGCCCAGCGCCTCGTAACGCACGGCTTCCACTGCGTCGTAACAGGCACGCGCAGAAGGCTCGACCGGGGCATGGCGATTATGCAGCGCCGGATTGTGATGCCTCATCCGCAGCGAATAGCTGTCGGCAAAGCCGCGGGCCTGCTGTGCCTGCTCGCGCGGCAGAGTGCGGCCCGGCATGGGCACCTTGATCGAATCCCCCACGATGCCGGGTGCATCCGCCGTCCACGTCACGTCGATTTCCGCATCCTGCGAAATCGCGCGCGCGGCGCCGGTCAAAGCCTGCTTGAAGCGGTCGAGGGGAGTTTCGTTGGCCACTGAATAACTTTCGGCGGGGAATCCGCCCTATTTGAGGATGGTCTGCCCGGTCTTGGCCCAATCGGCAAGGAAGCCTTCGATGCCCTTGTCGGTCAGCACATGCTTGAACAGGGCGCGGATCACGGCGGGCGGCATGGTTGCCACATCGGCACCGATCCGCGCGCTTTCCAGCACATGGATGGGATGGCGGATCGAGGCGGCGAGGATTTCCGTCTCGAAATTATAATTGTCGTAGATCAGGCGGATGTCGCGCAGCAGGTCCAGCCCGTCGAACCCGTTATCGTCATGCCGTCCGACGAAAGGCGAAATGAAGCTCGCCCCGGCCTTGGCCGCCAGCAGCGCCTGATTGGCCGAGAAGCACAGCGTGACATTCACCATCGCGCCATCGTCGGTCAGGGCCTTGCAGGTTTTGAGACCGTCGACAGTGAGCGGCACCTTGATGCAGACATTATCCGCGATCTTGCGCAGGACTTCCGCCTCTTTCATCATGGTCGGGTGATCCAGCGCCACCACTTCGGCACTGACCGGCCCATCCACCAGCGCGCAGATTTCCTTCGTCACTTCCATGAAATCGCGGCCCGACTTGGCAATCAGGCTGGGATTGGTGGTGACCCCGTCCAGCAGGCCCGTGGCGGCCAGATCGGCGATTTCAGCGGTATCGGCGGTATCGACGAAGAATTTCATGGTCTCGTTCCAGACGACGTGTGACTCGTACGGGCGGCTATATGCTTACGCCACTGCCTAGGCCAGCCCGGGCTGCGACGATGAACTAACGCGAGCAGCCCCTCATCGTCATGCTGAACTTGTTTCAGCATCCATTCGTCCCCACGAACTGAGGTCCAATTTGGAGTAATGGATCCTGAAACAAGTTCAGGATGACGAGTCAGTCACTCAAGACGTAGCCGTCAGCACCGCGATCAGCATCGGGTCCTTCGTGCTTGCCGGATCGGCGCGGATTGCCGCTTCCTCGCGGCCCATTTCTGCCCAGATCGCATCGTCCACCTCGCCCGCAAACTGGTGAGCAACGCCCGCCACGTCCACGCCGGTGAGCTTGGCCAGTGCCTCGCCCACCAAGGGTTCCTGCGAGATGCGCAGGGCGTCGGCCAGTTCGGGCGACATCGCCTCGATCAGGCTGCCCGCCATCTGCCCGCGCAGATAGCCGGTCGCCGCGGTCGGCCCACCTTCCAGCAGCGCCTTGGCATTGGCCAGGCCGATGACTTTCACCGTATCGGCCACCATGGGCGCCGCCCGGCGGGCGCCGCGTTCCGCCACTTTGTTGAACTCGCGCTGGAGGCGCTCCTTGAACACCACCGAAGTGAGAATGCTGGTGAGGATATTGCCGCGCGAGCCGAGCACATCCGGCAAATCCAGCCGGGTGAGCTGATTGTCCCAGAAGCCGCCCGGCGCCATCAGGCGGGCAAAGGCATTGGCCTGGGCGAGGAACAACAGGCGGCGAACTGCCTCCACCAGGCTGTAACGCTGCATGCTCTCGCAGCCGGGCAGCGTCAGCAGCGCCATGCCCGCCGCACCGGCCAGCAGTGCGCGGCGGCCAAGCCGTGCACCTTCCGCCATTTCCACATTGCGTTCCATCATCCGATCCTCCCTGCGCTTGCGGTGGGCCATGCCGAAGCCCATTAAGCACCGCATATCATGAACCGCGTCAGACTGCTCCACTTCAACGCCGCACTCGGCCCGCTGGACTACCGGCTGCCCGAAGGAATGGACGCGCCGCCCGGAACGGTGGTGGCCGCCCCGCTCGGCCCGCGCCAGATCATCGGCATCGTGTGGGAGAAGGACCGGCTGCCTGCCGACGAGGTGCCCGATGCCAAACTGCGCCCGCTGCTGGGCAAGCTGCCCGTCCCGCCGCTGAAGGAGAGCCTGCGGCGGCTCATCGAATGGACGGCGGATTATTATTGCGCCCATCCCGCCTCGGTCGCGCGGATGGTGCTTTCCAGCGGCGGTGCCCTGAAGGGCCCGGCGACGATGACCGAATATCGCCTGACCGACCAGACGCCGGAACGGATGACGCCCCAGCGAGAGGCCGCGATTGACGCCTTGCAGGGCGAGCAGGCGACCATCCGCGAACTGGCCGGAATTGCGGGCGTTTCCGAAGGGGTGCTGCGCGGCCTCGTTAATCAGGGGGTGCTGGAGCCGGTGGAAGTCGATTGCGACCGCCCGTTCGAGCGGGCGCAGGCGGATTTTCACCTCCCCTCCCTCTCGCCTGCCCAGCGGGAAGTGGCGGACCGTTTCGCTGGCGCGGTGAGCGAAGGCAAATTCGCCCCCTTCCTGCTCGATGGCGTTACCGGATCGGGCAAGACCGAAACCTATTTCGAAGGCATCGCAGAGGCTCTGAAAAAGGGTCAGCAAGTGCTTGTCCTGCTGCCCGAAATCGCGCTGACCGAGGCGTTCCTGCGCCGTTTCGAGGACCGCTTCGGCGCGCCGCCCGTCACCTGGCATTCCTCGCTCAAATCCACCGAGCGGCGCCGGGCATGGCGGGCAATTGCGGCTGGCACGGCGCAGGTCGTAGTCGGGGCACGTTCCGCCCTGTTCCTGCCCTATGCCAATCTCGGCCTGATCGTGGTGGACGAAGCGCATGAGGTGAGCTTCAAGCAGGACGATGGCGTGCGCTACAATGCGCGCGACGTCGCCGTGATGCGCGCCCGGTTCGAGAAGATTCCCGTGATCCTCGCCAGTGCGACCCCTGCGCTGGAAAGCCTCCAGATGGCGGAGGCGGGGATTTACGAGAAGCTCGACCTGCCCGCCCGCTTCGGCGGGGCGGAACTGCCGGATATCGAAACGCTGGACCTGACAAAGGAGCCGCCCGAGCGCGGCCACTGGCTGGCACCCCGGCTGGTAGAGGAACTGAAGGCCCGGCTGGAACGGGGCGAGCAATCGCTGCTGTTCCTCAACCGGCGCGGCTATGCCCCGCTCACCCTGTGCCGCCATTGCGGCTATCGCTTCCAGTGCCCCAATTGCAGCGCCTGGCTAGTGGAGCACCGCCTGTCCCGCCGCCTCGCCTGCCACCATTGCGGACATGAGACCCCCACTCCCGATGCCTGCCCCGAATGCGGCGAACCCGATTGCCTTGTCGCCTGCGGCCCAGGGGTTGAGCGCATTGCCGATGAAGTGGCGGAAATCCTACCCGAGGCGCGCGTGGCCATCGCCACATCGGACACGCTGAACTCGCCCGAGAAGATCGCCCATTTCGTCGGTTCGGTGGAAGAAGGCGCGGTGGACGTCATCGTAGGGACGCAGCTCGTCACCAAGGGCTTCCACTTTCCCGAGCTGACGCTGGTGGGCGTGGTCGATGCCGACCTCGGCCTTGAGGGCGGGGATCTGCGCGCGGCGGAGCGGACCTATCAGCAGGTCGCGCAGGTCGCCGGCCGGGCCGGTCGCGGAGCGAAGAAGGGCGAGGTCATCATCCAGACCCGCCATCCCGACGCCCCCGTGATCGCAGCCCTCGCCGCCGGAGATCGCGACGCCTTTTACGAGGCCGAGGCCGAAGGCCGCCGCCATGCCGGTGCCCCGCCCTTCGGCCGCTGGGCCGCGATCATCGTTTCCAGCGAGGATGAAAACGAAGCGCGCGAGGCCTCCCGCCAGATCGGCGCGACCCGCCCCAATGTGGCCGATGTGCAGATCCTCGGCCCTGCCCCTGCTCCCTTGAGCCTGCTGCGGGGCCGCTATCGCTACCGCCTGCTCATCAATGCGCGCCGTTCCGCCCAGTTGCAGGACGTGATCCGCGAATGGCTCGGTTCGCTCAAATTCCCCGTGGGCGTGCGGGTGAGCGTGGATATCGATCCCTACAGCTTCGTCTGACAGCACCGCGTTACCGAAAGGCAACACTCGCCGCGATGCAGTTTCATATGAAATCGCGCCGGGTTCCGGTTTGCGGCCGCGCCCCTATGCTGCAGCGCATATTGCGGATTCGCAGATCACAGGGGCTTTCAATGAGAATTCTGGTCGCGCTGCTGGCGCTTGCCATCGCTGCACCCGCAGGCGCGGAGGAATGGTGGCGGGCTGAAACCGACCATTTCGTCATCAAGTCACGCGATTCCGAAAAGGAGACGCGGGAATTCGCGGCCGATCTGGAACGCTTCGATTCCGCCCTGCGCAGCTTGCAGAACATGCCCATCGGCGAAGCGGAAAAGAGCACTGCCAACAAGCTGACCGTTTATCGCTTCGGCAACCAGACGGACATTGCCCGGATGGCCGGAAGTTCCGAATCCGGCATTGCCGGCTTCTTCATTTCCAATGCCGGCCGCTCGGTCGCCTTCGTGCCTGCCAACAAGAAGCGCAGCACCTCGATCAAGACGAAAGTCGACGAAGACACCCAGCTCAACGAGAAGACCGTGCTGCAGCACGAATATACGCACTATTTCATGCTGCAGCATTTCCCCGCCGCTTATCCGGCCTGGTATGTCGAAGGCTACGCCGAACTGCTCGGCACGATCCGTCTGAACGACGATGGCAGCTTCTTCGTGGGCGAACCCCCACTGCACCGCACCTATCAGCTTACTCAGATGGCCCAGTTCCGGCTGGAAGACATGCTGGATGCAAACCACAAGGTGACCGGGCTGGAGGCCTATCAGTTCTACGGCACAGGCTGGGCGCTGACCCATTACCTCAATTTCGCGCCCGGACGGCTGGCACAACTCAACGAGTATCTGGCCGCCATCGGCCAGGGCGAAGACAGCCTCACCGCCGCAAAGCGCATTTTCGGCGATCTCGGCCAGATCGAGAAGGAACTGCGCGGCTATATCCGCACCCGCATGCCCGGCATCAATGTGAAGCCCGATAATTATGCGCCGCCCAAGGTGGCCATGCGCCCGATGACCGATGCGGAAGCGGCCGTGATCCGCACCGAAATGCGCCTGGGTCGCGGCGTCGACCCGAAGCACGCCAAGGACCTTCTGGCCGACGCGAAAGCGCAGGCGGTGCAATATGCAGCGGATTATCACGCCCAGGCGATCCTGGCGGAAGCCCAGCTTCAGGCCGAGAATCTCGACGAGGCGGAACGGATCGGGACGCAGCTGCTAGACACCGATCCCTCTGCCATGGACGGCTGGCTGATACTCGGTTCGGCCGCGACGCAGCGGATCAAGGACGATCCCACGCAGGCGGCCAAAGCGCGCGAATATTTCGGCAAGGCGGCCATGCTTGACCGCAACGATCCCCGCCCGCTGATCGGGTTCTATTATACCTATGTCAAAGCGAAGGAAGAACCGCCCGAAGACGCGATCATCGCGCTGGAAACGGCCTTCGACCATGCCGGGACCGATGTGGGCTATCGCCTGCTGCTGGCCCGCCAGCTGACCAGCGAGAACCGGCTGGACACCGCCCGCACCGTGCTGCTGCCCATTGCCTTTCGCGGACACGATCAGGGCGAGGAAGCCGGCAAGGAGAATGACGACAAGCCTTCGCTCACCAAGCTGCTTGCCCTTGTGAGCCGGGGCGAGCGCGATGCGGCCATCGCCATGATGGACAAGATGTTCGAGGAAGAAGAGGAAGACGGCGCCGAAGGGGGCTGAGCGTTCAGCTCCGTTCCCGCGCCAGCAACTCTTCCTTGATCGCGGGCCCATAGGCGTAGCCGCCGATGGAACCGTCAGCCCGCACGACACGGTGGCAGGGGATCAGCACGGCGACATTGTTCGCCCCGTTGGCCCCGCCCGCAGCGCGCACGGCCTTGGGCTTGCCAGCAGCGGCGGCGATTTCGGCATAGGACCGCGTTTCCCCCTTGGGGATGCGGCGCAGTTCCCGCCAGACCGCTTCCTGAAAGGCGGTGCCCTTCACATCGAGCGGAATGTCGCCCCCGCTGCCCGGAGCTTCGACAGCCGTCATGACGCTGGCCAGCAGCGCAGCAAAGTCCTCGCCCCCTTCCACAAGCTCAGCAGCGGGGAAAATCGCGCGCAGTTCGTCCACACCTTCATTGAAGGACAGGCGGCACACGCCCTTATCGGTCGCAGCGACCAGCATCGGGGCGAGCGTCGTTTCCACCACTGCCCAGCGGATCGTCACCCCTGCCCCGCCCTTTGTCCATGCCGATGGCGCCATGCCCAACCTTCCCTTCATTGCATCATAGAAGCGCGAGGGTGCTTCGAACCCCGCATCGTAAATCGCATCGGAAACCCGCTCGCCGCCCGTCAGCGCAGCGCGCGCCCGTTCCTCGCGCAGGGCACGGGCATAGGCTGCGGGAGACAGGCCCGTCAGCCGCTTGAACACGCGCTGGAAATGGGCGGGCGAATAGCCGGTCAACTCTCCCAGAGCATCGAGACCGGGCGCCACCTCCGCCTGCCGGATCGCCGCGATGGCTGCGAGCACTGCCTGCCCGTCGCGCGCGGCCTCGTCCGGCTTGCAGCGCTTGCAGGGGCGAAAACCGGCTGCTTCGGCGCTGGCTTCATCGGCATAGAAGCTCGTATTCTCCGGCCGGGGCCGCCGCGCGGGGCAACTCGGACGGCAATAGATGCCCGTGCTCTTCACCGCCACCACGAAGCGCCCGTCCTGCGAGCGGTCGCGCGCGGCGAAGGCTTCCTGCATGGGCCCTAGAACGGAGGGGTCGGTTATTTCCATTCGCCCACTCTATGCCAGCGCCCCGGCGAATGCGTCCCGATTCTTGCGTTCAAACGGGGCGGCCTCTCTCGGGGTTCTCGGGCAGGCCGTTCCTTTTCGGTTCAGGTTACGGCGACATATTCTGCGCCCGGTGCCAAGTCAGCAAGCAAAGCGCCTTGCAACCCCGCGGAGCGAATGCGAAATTAACCGAATGGTTCCGTTCCGTTTCCTGCGTCGCGTGCTGGCCGCGCTAGTCGGCCTTGCGCTATTGCAGACGGCATCCTCCGCCAATGCCGACCCCGCCGATATCGACGCCGCATCGCGCGGCGTGGTGCGCGTCATTATAATCGGTGACGATAATGGCGGGGCTTACCCCGTCTCTCACGGCACCGGCTTTGCCGTCACGCCGGAACGGATCGTCACCAATGCCCATGTGGTGGAAGAGGCCCGCGCCGACCGCGACCTGTCCATCGCCATCGTCCCGTCCGACGGGGGCAAGGTGGTCTATGGCAAGATCACGGCCTTTTCCCCGCGCAACGATCTGGCCCTGCTGGCCACTACCGTTCCGCTCAAGCTGCCGCCGCTGACCATTTCCGGCACGCCGGATACGGAGTCTGGCCCGGTCACTTCGGTCGGCTATCCGATGAATGTCGACCGGGCACAGGGCCTGGGCGTGAACGACATCTTCCGGGCACAGCCCCCGGTGAAGAGCCGGGGCTTCCTGTCCGGCGCCCGGCCGACCCGCGATTTCGACACGCTGCTCCACACCGCCCCCATCGGCAAGGGCAGCAGCGGCGGCCCGCTGCTCGACAATTGCGGCCGGGTGGTAGGCGTCAACAGCTTCGGCGCAGAGAGCGACGGGACCGATTCGGAATTCTACTTCGCCGTTTCCACGCGGGAACTGCTGCCCTTCCTGCGCGACAGCGGGATCACGGCGCAGGTTAACGGCCTGCCCTGCCGTTCGCTGGCCGAACTCGACGCCGCCGAACGCGCCCGGGCCGAGCGGGAGAAGCTCGTCGCCATCCAGCAGCAGCAGGAACGGGCCGCCCGTGTCGCCGCGCGCTCCGAAGAAGTGCAGCGCGAGCAGGAATTCGCGATCATCGAAGAACGCGAAAATGCCATGATGCTCACTTTCCTGCTGCTCGTCTGTGGCGTGGCCGGCGGCTTCATTGCCTGGCGGGAACGGGAAGAAGGCAAGATCGGCCCGATGAAGATCGCCGCCGGTGCCGCCGCCGTCGCGCTGGCCGTGGCTCTGTTCACCTGGCTCAGCCGCCCCTCCTTCGGCGACGTCGAAGATCGGGTGGCAGCCATCCTCGACAAGGAAGCGAAGGCCGAGACCGGCAAGCAAGGCGCGGTCGCCATCCCGGCAGGCGGCGCGGCGCGGCTGGTCTGCGTCGTGAATGTCGATCGCAGCCGCATCACCAGCATTGCCACCGACGATATCCCCTTCACCTGGACCGAACAGGGCTGCGTCAACGGCCGCACCCAATATGGCCTGCGCGACGGGAAATGGTCGCGCATCCTCGTCCCCAATGACGAGGCGGCGGTTTCGGTGAACTCCTTCGATCCCGCCACGCGCGAATATAGAGTGGAACGCTATCTGCTGGCGCATGACGCGATGGAGGCCGTGCGCAAGGCCCGCTCCGAATTCGACGCCCCGCAATGCGGTGCCTCCCAAACGGACATCGCCGCTCTGGGCAACAATCAGTCGGCCATCACCGCCCTGCTGCCCGCCCAGCCCAATGAGCGCGTGATCTACGATTGCCATCCGGCACAATAATGCGTCCCTGAACTGCTTGCCCGGCCTGCCTGTCTAAAACGGGGGCCGACTCGGGTTGCGTTGTAGGAATGCCGGTGCTAGTCGCGCGCCAACCTTGCTGGGGGCACCTTCGGGGGCCTCGTTTGGGCTGGGCATAGTTTACCGTTTCTTCGGACCCAAAAGGACCTTCGCGCGTGGAGATTTCCGCCGGAATTCAGGCTAGCCTCGCCGGGCGTTATGCGTCGGCGCTGTTCGACCTCGCATCGGAGGCCGGCAATGTCAGCGCGGTCGAATCCGACCTCGAGGCGCTGGCCACTGCTCTTAACGAATCGGCGGATCTCGCCGCCCTCATCCGCAACCCGGAAGTGAGCCGCAGCGATCTGGGCAAGGCCATGGCCGCCCTCGCCAAGGCGATGAAGCTGGACAAGCTCACTGCCAATTTCCTGGGCGTTCTGGCGGCCAATCGCCGCCTTGCCGAACTGCCTGCGATCATTCGCGCCTTCCACGCGATCGCTTCCGCCCAGCGCGGCGAAGTGACTGCCGAAGTGACCAGCGCCCATGCGCTGAGCACCGATCAGGTGGATGCGCTGGAAAAGAAGCTCAAGGCCCGCGAAGGCCGCAACGTCAAGATCCGCACCAGCGTCGATCCTGAACTGCTGGGTGGCCTGGTGGTCACTATCGGTTCCAAGCGTATCGACAGCTCGATCCGCACCCGTCTCAATTCCCTCGCGAACGCGATGAAAGGCTGAACATGGAAATCCGCGCCGCAGAAATCTCCAAGGTCATCAAGGACCAGATCGCCAATTTCGGCACCGAAGCGCAGGTCAGCGAAGTCGGCTCCGTCCTCTCGGTCGGTGACGGTATCGCCCGCATTCACGGTCTCGACAGCGTTCAGGCCGGTGAAATGGTCGAATTCGCCAATGGTGTGCAGGGCATGGCCCTCAACCTCGAAGCCGACAACGTCGGCGCGGTGATCTTCGGTTCGGACGCCAACATCAAAGAAGGCGACACCGTCAAGCGCACCGGCACCATCGTGGACGTTCCGGTGGGCAAGGGCCTGCTGGGCCGCGTGGTCGACGCTCTGGGCAACCCGATCGACGGCAAGGGCCCGATCGTTGCCGACAAGCGCGCCCGCGTCGAATCGAAGGCTCCGGGCATCATCCCGCGCAAGTCGGTGCACGAACCCGTGCAGACCGGCCTCAAGGCGATTGACGCCCTCGTGCCCGTCGGCCGTGGCCAGCGCGAACTGATCATCGGTGACCGCCAGACCGGCAAGACCGCCGTCGCCATCGACACCTTCATCAACCAGAAGGAAGTCAACCAGGGCACCGACGAATCCAAGAAGCTCTACTGCATCTACGTCGCCGTGGGTCAGAAGCGCTCCACCGTGGCCCAGATCGTGCGCCAGCTCGAAGAAAACGGCGCGATGGAATATTCCATCGTGGTGGCCGCTACCGCTTCGGAACCGGCTCCGCTCCAGTATCTCGCGCCCTACACCGGCGCCGCCATGGGCGAATTCTTCCGCGACAACGGCATGCATGCCGTGATCGTGTATGACGACCTTTCCAAGCAGGCCGTCGCCTATCGCCAGATGTCGCTGCTGCTCCGCCGCCCGCCGGGCCGTGAAGCCTATCCGGGCGACGTGTTCTATCTCCACTCGCGCCTGCTCGAACGCGCCGCGAAGATGAACGACGATAACGGCGCCGGTTCGCTGACCGCCCTGCCGATCATCGAAACGCAGGCGGGCGACGTGTCGGCCTATATTCCGACCAACGTGATCTCGATCACCGACGGTCAGATCTTCCTCGAAACCGGCCTGTTCTACCAGGGCATCCGCCCGGCGATTAACGTCGGTCTGTCGGTCAGCCGCGTGGGCGGTTCGGCCCAGACGAAGGCGATGAAGAAGGTCGCCGGCTCGATCAAGCTGGAACTGGCCCAGTATCGCGAAATGGCTGCCTTCGCGCAGTTCGGTTCCGATCTCGACGCTTCGACCCAGAAGCTGCTCAATCGCGGCGCGCGCCTGACGGAGCTACTCAAGCAGCCGCAGTTCAGCCCGCTGCCCTTCGAAGAGCAGACCGTGTCGATCTTCGCCGGCACCAATGGCTATCTGGACGCGATCCCGGTGGCCGACGTAACCCGCTACGAAAGCGAAATGCTCAGCTTCCTGCGCCAGAGCCACGCCGACGTTCTCGGCCTTATCCGCGACACCAAGGAATTCGGTGACGAGGCCAAGGCAAAGACGGTCGCCGCGCTCGACGCTTTCGCAAAGCAGTTCGCCTGAGCCCCACGGGACTAATAGGGAGCCGTCATGGCCAGCCTTAAGGAACTCAAGGGCCGTATCAACTCGGTCAAGTCGACCCAGAAGATCACCAAGGCCAAGCAGATGGTCGCGGCGGCCAAGCTGCGCAAGGCGCAGGCGGCTGCCGAAGCCGCCCGCCCCTATGCGGAGCGTCTCGCTTCGGTGATGGGCTCGCTCGCCTCGCGCATTACCGTGAGCGAGAGCAGCCCCAAGCTGCTCGCCGGAACCGGCTCCGACCAGCGCCACCTGCTGGTGGTGGTGAACACCGACAAGGGCCTGTGCGGCGGCCTCAACTCGAACATCGTCAAGGCGGCCATCGCCAAGGCGAAGGTGCTGATCGCGGAAGGGAAGAAGGTCGAATTCTTCCTCGTCGGCAAGAAGGGCCGCGCGCCCATCCGCCGCAATTTCCCCGATGCGATCGCCGGGAATTTCGACACTTCGGACGTCCGCCAGCCGGGCTATGAGGAAGCCGAGAAGATCGCCGCCGAACTGGTCGCCATGTATGAGGCCGGCAAGTTCGACGTCGCCCATCTCGTCTATGCAAAGTTCAAGTCGGCTCTCGCCCAGGACCCGACCGAGCAGCAGATCATGCCCGTCCCCACTCCCGAAGCGGCTCCGTCCGCCAGCGGCGGTGCAGTCGTGGAATACGAGCCCGACGAGGAAGCGATCCTGGCCGAGCTGCTGCCGCGCTATCTGAAGACCCAGCTCTTCGGCGCGTTGCTGGAAATCTCCGCTTCCGAACAGGGCGCATCGATGACCGCGATGGACAATGCCACGCGTAACGCCGGCGATCTGATCCAGAAGCTGACCATCCAGTACAACCGCAGCCGCCAGGCCGCGATTACCACCGAACTCGTCGAAATCATTGCTGGCGCGGAAGCGCTGTAGCAACTGTCAGGAATCTGGGCGCCGAAGCGCTCTAAGAGATTAAAGGCAAGGAAACGAACATGGCCACCGCAGCCAAGACCAAGAGCAAGCCCAACATCGCCGCGGGCGGCACGATCAGCCAGGTGATCGGCGCCGTCGTCGACGTGACCTTCACCGGCGAACTGCCGGCGATCCTTACCGCGCTGGAAACGAAGAACGGCGAGACCACGCTGGTGCTCGAAGTCGCCCAGCACCTCGGCGAGAACACCGTCCGCACCATCGCGATGGACGCCACCGACGGTCTCACGCGCGGCCAGCCCGTGACCAGCACCGGCCAGCAGATCTCGGTGCCGGTCGGCCCCAAGACCCTCGGCCGCATCCTGAACGTGGTCGGCGAGCCGATCGACGACATGGGCCCGGTTGGCGCCGACAAGTTCGCGCCGATCCACGCCGAAGCCCCCGCCTTCATCGACCAGTCGACCGAAGCTGCCATTCTGGTGACGGGCATCAAGGTCATCGACCTTCTCGCCCCCTACGCCAAGGGCGGCAAGATCGGCCTGTTCGGCGGCGCCGGCGTGGGCAAGACCGTGCTGATCCAGGAACTGATCAACAACATCGCCAAGGGCCATGGCGGCGTGTCGGTGTTCGCCGGCGTGGGTGAACGTACCCGCGAAGGTAACGACCTCTACCACGAATTCCTCGACGCCGGCGTTATCGCCAAGGACGCCGAAGGCAATGCGACCTCGGAAGGTTCCAAGGTGGCGCTCGTGTTCGGCCAGATGAACGAACCCCCGGGCGCCCGCGCTCGCGTGGCTCTCTCGGGCCTGACCATGGCGGAATATTTCCGCGACGAAGAAGGCCAGGACGTGCTGTTCTTCGTGGACAACATCTTCCGCTTCACTCAGGCAGGCGCCGAAGTGTCGGCCCTTCTCGGCCGTATTCCTTCGGCCGTGGGTTACCAGCCGACCCTGTCGACCGACATGGGCCAGCTGCAGGAACGCATCACCTCCACCACCAAGGGTTCGATTACCTCGGTGCAGGCGATCTACGTTCCCGCGGACGACCTTACCGACCCTGCTCCGGCAACCTCCTTCGCTCACCTTGACGCCACGACCACCCTGTCGCGCGCGATCTCGGAACTGGGCATCTACCCGGCCGTGGACCCGCTGGACTCGACCAGCCGCGTTCTCGAACCGCGCGTCGTTGGCCAGGAACACTACGAAACCGCCCGCCGCGTTCAGGAAACCCTGCAGAAGTACAAGTCGCTGCAGGACATCATCGCCATTCTGGGCATGGACGAACTGTCGGAAGAAGATAAGCTGATCGTGGCTCGCGCCCGCAAGATCCAGCGCTTCCTCTCGCAGCCGTTCCACGTGGCCGAAGTGTTCACCGGTATCCCGGGCAAGTTCGTGCAGCTGGAAGACACCATCAAGTCGTTCAAGGCTGTGGTGGACGGCGAATACGACCACCTGCCGGAAGCCGCGTTCTACATGGTCGGCGGCATCGACGAAGCGGTCGCCAAGGCCAAGAAGCTGGCTGAGGACGCCTAAGCAGATGGCTCTGCACTTCGAACTCGTCACGCCGGCCAAGCTGGTCCTTTCCGAGGACGTCCACATGGTGGTCGTCCCCGGCGAGGAAGGCGAATTCGGTGTGCTTGAAGGGCACGCACCCTTCATGTCCACCATCCGCGACGGGGCCGTGCAGGTCTATCGCACCGCGGGTGGCCAGCCTGAGGAAATCAAGGTCCGCGGCGGTTTTGCCGAAGTGGGCGCCAATGGCCTCACCGTGCTGGCGGAGCATGTGGAAGGCTGATCCAGCCTTTCGCTGACACAATATTGAAAGGGCGGCCTCGCGGGGCCGCCCTTTTTCTTTTGCGCTATCAGGCGCTGCGCGCCCCCGACGAGCTATTTCAGCCGATCGACCGGCCCCGCCGCTAGCATCGGCACGCGATAGATCGTCATCGCGACATTGCGCACACCCTCGGGCGTGGCCCACGCCTTCCCGTCCGGCCCCACGGCGCCCATTGTGCCGACGTAAAGCGTCTTGCGATCCGGCCCAGCGAAGGCAGCCGTGATTGCCCGGCGCGGCACGGGGATCACACCCAGCGCCTTGCCGCTCCGGTCCAGCACATGGACCCCGGCATCGCCGGTTACGTAGAGCCGTCCTTCTCCGTCGACCGCCAGCCCATCGCCACCAAAGCCCTTCTCCTCGCCCGAAAGCGTGGCGAAGACGCGCCGGTTCGTCGTGGCGCCATCCTTGCCGACATCGAAGGCCAGCACCTTCTCCTTGTCGGTAACGTAGAGCACTTTCCCGTCCGGGCTCAGCGCCAGCCCGTTGGTGAAAGCGTCCACCTTCTCGGCCACCACCGTCACATTGCCTGCCGCGTTGACGTGGAACAGGCCCGTCTGGGTGAAGAAGGCCCCGCCCTGTCCATCGGCGAACAGATCGTTGAGGCGCCCCAGTGGCCGACCATCGGCGAAGCTGTTGGCCAGCACTCGCCGCTCGGGCGCCAGTTGGACCACGCGAGTCAGTTCCGGGCAGGAAGGCATGTGCAGCCCCGGATCGGTGCAGGTCCGCTCCACCGAGAAAACGCGCCCGGAAGCATCGATGGACACGGCGCCCGCCCCCGCCACGCCAGGCATCCAGACATAGGCCTTGCCGTCCGGCGCCAGCTTGCGGACCGAATTGCTCTGCTCCTGTGCGAAGAGAATGCCTCCATCCTCCGTGCCGGTCATCCCGTCCGCCGTCATGAAATCCGCCCAGACGAGTTCCCACTTCGCCCCGGCAGCAATCACGCCGGGAATTGCAGCAACCGGTGCGTCCTTCTCTCCCGCCAGCAACTGCGCCTGCGCGGGAACGGAGGCCAGGGCCAGTGCAGCCGCCAGGGCCATGGTGATGCGCGTCTTCATGCTCTTCTCCCCCAGCAGCACCCTCACTTCCCTTCGGAAGCGGGTTCGATCGTGTTGAACTCCCCGTCGAAGCCGGTGCGGTCATTATCGTAATTGTCGTGGATCATCCGGTCGAAGCCGTCCGCCCGCACCCAGGCGAGTTTCACCTTCCACGGCGAAGCGAGCGTGACCGGGTCTTCGATCGTCATCTCGGCCTCGATCCGGTCATGCGAGACCATGCGGATACGCTCGACATAATGGGCTTCTTCCGAAAGCGGCGGCGCCGTGTGGAAGAACTCGTTGGGGTTCTTCACTGCCACCGTGTCGATCACCAGCGTATCGCCTTCCCAGCGGCCGATGGCATCGCCCCAGACGGTCGGCCAGATATCGTCCTCGCCCGGATGGCCGCGCCCATCGGTGTAGACATGGCGCACATCGCGATAGGCATTGATGATCAGCACTTCTTCCGGAGTGATGAGAAACTGGATCGGCGCGGCGCCGTTCATCATCATCGGGTAACCCCAGCCTTCCGCCTTGCGATTGCCCTGGGTCTTCATCCGCTCTGCCTGACGGCGCTTGCCCTCCTCGTTCCAGGGGGCGTTGAAGCCGATCAGCTTCATGATATCGAGCGTGGGATTGCCGCCCGAAGCCTTTGCGTCCTGCGCGGCGACGGACAGGCCGCCAATGGTCGTCTCGTCATTCTCGGTAAGCCACAGCCCGTCCCAATAGGGCAATTTGGCGAACTGCGTGGCGCGCTGCTGAGGGGACGCCGTCTCCGCATGGACGGGAATTGCGGGAATGGCCGCCCCGGCGATGAGCACGGCGGCCAGAAGCTGGGCCGCGCGCCGCATCAGGCCTTCTTCCCCAGCTTCTTGCCCTCAGGCGTCATGACATCCAGCACCACCCCGCCCGGATCGCCATTACGCAGGGGATTGACCGTGATCTTCAGCGTATCGCCCGGCTTCACCGTCTTGGGCCGCCAGCCATTGGCATAGAGATACATGGGCGCGCCCATCTCCATGCTCCACTCCTTCGAAACGCCCTTGGCGTCCTTCACCATCAGCTGGATGTAGCAATGGGGGTTGGTCCACTGGAATTCCTTCACGGTTCCGGTGACCGTCACGACCTTGGCCTGGTCGAACATGGCCATGCTGTGGTGAGCCTGCGCCGGCACGGTGCCAAACGCCACGGCAAGGGCTGCCGCCCAAGCGAGGTGATATCGCAATCTCTCTCTCCCTGCCCTGTTAGGCTGGCGACATAGTGACACCTGAACTTGACTTCGTCATCATGGGAAAATCACCACTTGGCACAATTCGGAAAGTGACGGATTTCCTAGAAAAATCAGCGCGCCTTTCGGGTCGGCACGTAAAAATCCGGCGGACGGGAAGCGACCCATTCCACGAACTTGGCCACTTCCACGCTGGCCAGAAGGGCGCGGCGTTCACCGCCGATCCGGCTGAGCTGGGCATTGGTGAAATGGGCATGGATCGTGCGGTGGCAGATCGGGTGGACCGGCACCGTATCCCGCCCGCCTTTGGCTTTGGGCACCGTGTGGTGCCACTGCACCTTGCTGCCCAGCGGGCGAGTGCAGAGCCAGCAGACAGTGAGTGCTTGCGTTTCTGTCACTTGACCTTTCCCTTGCGTTGCAGTCCTAGGCCGTAAAGGAAAACCGGGCAGACCATGGTGCATAAGCAGGCGGGCATGACGGGAACCACACGCATCATTCGCCTGCCCACAGGATCGGTCCTGTCCCTCCTGCTGCTGCTCGCCGTCACGCTCGCCACTCGCGCGCCCTATCTGGGCAATCCTGCCCCGTCCTTTGACGAACAACTCTACAATCTGATCGGGCAACAGATGCTGCACGGCGCGCTGCCCTATGTCGATCTGTGGGATCGAAAGCCGATCGGGCTGTTCCTGATCTTCGCCTTTTCCGCATGGTTCGGCGATCTCACCGGCCTTGGTCAGGTAATGGGCTATCAGGTGGTAGCCATGCTGTTCACCCTTGCGGGCACCATGCTCACCTGGCGGCTTGCTGCACGGGAAGGAACCCGGATGGCCGCGCTGGCGGCAGGCATCGCCTATCCCGTGTTCATGGGGTATTACGGCAGCTTCGCCGGGCAGAGCGAGGCTTTCTATGTCCCCCTGATGCTCGCCATGCTGGCATTGGTGGAAGCAGGCAGCCGCAAGGCAGGTATCGGAGCTGCGTCGCGATACTTTGGTATGGCGATGCTGATCGGCGGACTGGCTCTGCAGATCAAATATACTGTCGCCCCGCAATGTGCCTTTCTCGGCTTGGCCGCTCTGTGGCAGCTTCACCGTAAGGGTGCGCGCTTGCCCCGGCTGATCCCGACTGCGCTGACCTTCGGCCTGCTGGGCCTGTTGCCGACCGCGATGGCAGGTCTTTTCTACGCTCTTGCAGGCTATTGGGACGAATTCCTCTTCGCGAATTTCATCTCGATCTTCGATCGCGGCTCCACCGGGCAGTGGTTCCCCAAGAGCCTGTTACCGTTTTTCCTTGTGCTCGCCATGCCGGCAATCGCCGGTCCGATCGCGTTGGCCATCGGGCGGCAACGCCCAACACCCGCCTATCTCCTACGCACCGGCTGGGCCGCTTCCTGCGTGGCAAGCCTGTTCATGGGAAGCACGATCTACGCCTATTACTTTGCCGCGCTGGTGCCCGCAGCCGCACTCATGGCGATGCCCCTGTTCTCGCGCCTGGGCCGCTGGCCGCTGGCCGCCCTGATCGTGCTGCAACTGGTCAATTACCACCTGCCGGACCGCTTCGCCCAATCGCGGGCAGACAGGGCAGCGCTCGCCCGGATTGCCAGACTGGCCGCGCCCCATGTCGATGACCGGGAGCATTGTCTCTATGTCTTTGACGGACCTTCGGCATTGTATCGCGCAACGAGCAGTTGCCTGCCTTCCCGCTTCATTTATCCCGACCATCTGAACAATGCGCTGGAAGCTCATGCGCTGGGCATCGACACGGCGCGGGAAGTGCGCCGCATTCTGGCGCGAAAGCCGGGCGCCATCATCACCGCAAACCGCGCAGTGACCATCCCCAACCAACGCACTGTCGCTATCGTGCGCGCTACGCTCGCCCGTGAATACCATCCGGTAGCGAGTGTCGCCTTCAACGGACGCGTGCTGACCGTCCACCTCCGCAATGACGGAAACGACGGCAGGCCTGGCTAGATCGGCCCCTGCCCTTCAGCGCCCTTGCAACGCGCGCGTTTCCCGGATGGCTGCATTCACGCGCCGCCGCGCATCCCACCACATCAGCAACCCGGCCGAAATGATCACTGCGGCCCCGGCCATGGTCACAAGGTCGGGGCTGTTGTTGAAGAATATCCAGCCAAGCGCCGTGGAGGCCAGAAGCTGGATATAGGTCGCGGGCGCAATGGTGGATGCGCCTGCCCGCGTAGTGCCGACATAGACCATCCAGTGCCCGATCGTTCCGGTGCCGGTCACGACCAGGCATCGTGCGATCACCGTCCAGTCCGGCCAGCCGATATGCAGCATGGCAATGCCGCTCGCATTCCCGACCAGCGCCGCGATTATCAGCAGCACGGCCGCACCTGCCGCTACGAAGAACTGCATGGAAAGCGCGCTGCCCTGCCCGGCAGAGGCGCGATTGGAAATGATCAGCAGGCTCATCCCCAGCGCGGTGAGCAGCGGCAGGAAGGCCGGCCAGCCCAGGGCCATCACATTGGGCCGGAGCACGATCAGCACGCCGGTAAAGGCAACGATCACCGAAACCCATGTGACCGGACGCACCCGCTCGCCCAGCAAGGGGCGGCTCAGCAGCGCAGCGATGGCCGGTGCTACGAAGGTGATGGAAACCGCGACAGTCAGCGGCATCAGGAAGATCGCGCAGAAGAAGCCCAGCGTGCCCGTGCCCAGGCTGACGCCGCGCGCAAGCTGCAACCACGGGTTCTGCGGGATGAAGGCGCCCACGCCTTCCCGGAAATAGAGCGGCACGCCGGTAACCACGGCCCCCAGCGTGAAGCGCAGGGCCGCCACGGCAAGAGGGGACCACGCGCCGGCAATGCTCTTGGTCACCGCATCACCGCAAGTGAACAGGGCAAACCCCGCCAGTGCGATCAACAGTCCCGATCTCTCGCTGCCCTTCACTTCGCCTCCGCTGTTGCGCGCAGGGCTCTGCGGCGGCTGTCCCACCACAAGAACAGCCCGGCCCCGATGATGATCGCCGCGCCCAGCAGGGCCACGGGATCGGGAATGTCGTTATAGAAAATCCAGCCGAGCCCCACGGCCATCAGCAACTGGCCATAGGTCATAGGCGCAATCGTACCCGCGCCGGCCTTCACTGTGCCCATATAGATGAACCACTGGGCGAAAGTGGCGCTGACGCCGATGAAGGCACAGCGGGCCACTACGCTCCAATGCGGCCAGACGAGTTCGAAGCGCTCGATCCCGCTGAAATGGCCCAGGGTCGACGCGAAGATGAGGAAGATCATCGCCGTGACCGACATGTAATATTGCATGGCCAGCACGCCTGCAGTGCCGGCCACGGCGCGGTTGGCGATGATCGTCACCGCCATGCCCGTCGCGCCGATCAGCGGGAACAGCACGCCCCAGCCCAACGCCTCGAAATTCGGCCGCAGCACGATGATCACGCCCACAAAGGCAATGGCCGTGGCCACCCACGCCGCAGGCCGCGCCGGCTCCCGCAGGAAGAACATAGCAAGCATGGCGGTGATCATGGGCTGAGTGAAGGCAATGGTCGTCGCCTCGGCCAGCGGCATGATCCACACGGCCAGGAACATGCCGATTGCGGAAAAGCTGATCGCGACACCCCGCAGCCATTGCAGCTTCGCAGATGGCAGCCGGATCGCCTGCCATCCTTCGCGCGAGCACAGAAGAATCGCCAGGCCGATCGTCCCCACCACGTAGCGCGTCGCGGCCATCGCCACGGGCGACCACTGGCCCGCCATGCCCTTGACGATCGCATCGCCGATTGAAAGCGTACAGAACCCTGCAAGCGCCCAAAGCAGGCCGGCGCGTTCATGATGATGGGCAGACATGGGCGGGGCTCTCTCCTGAAATGGACCTTGCCATAGGAGCGCCCACGGTCTTGCGCCAGACCCCACAATTTGTTGCACGCAGCGCAAAAGTTGCCGCATCCGGCGCGCCTGCCGTTCTACGCAGGAAGGATGCGCCTCCCTTTCGCGATTGCCCGATTATCTAGGCTTTCAGGGCCTTTCCAGCCAGCACGCTGATCGGAAGTTCACGCCGGAAGGCCGCACCGGAACATTCGCTCAGCGAATATTTGTCGCGCTCTCCGATGGTTCTGCGCAGGATGAGTTCGCCCAGCAGGCCGACGGTGATCATCTGGCCACCGAACAGCACCAGCAGCATGCCCAACATCAAGAGCGGGCGTTCGCCGATGCCGTAACCCATGAACCACAGCACGGTCAGGTAGCTCAGGATCGCTCCGCCCAGTGTCGAGAGGATCAGCCCCCCGCCCCCGAACAGATGCAGCGGCCGTGCGCCATACCGCGTGTTGAGCCAAACGGTCAGGAGGTCCAGCGCGCCCTTGATCAGCCGCTTGGCACCAAATTTCGACTTGCCGAAGCGGCGCGCGCGATGCTGCACCGGGATCTGGCCGATGCGGAACCCGCGTGCATGAAGCAGCGCGGGAACGAAACGGTGGAGCTCGCCATAGAGGTTTAGCTCTTCCAGGGCTTCGCAGCGATAAGCCTTGAAGCCGCAATTGTGATCGTTCAGTTCAAGCCCGAAAGCCTTGTTCACTGCCTTGTTGAACAGGCGCGAAGGCAAGGTCTTGTCCAGCGGATCGTTGCGAACCTGTTTCCAGCCCGAAACGACCTCCGCCCCTTCATCGAGAGCTGCCAGAAAAGCCCCGATCTCTGCCGGATCATCCTGAAGATCGGCATCCATGGAAAAGACGATCTGGCCCCGCGCCGCGCCAAACCCGGCTGAAAGCGCAGCCGATTTGCCGAAATTGCGGCGGAAACGGATCAGGCTGATGCGGCTGTCACGCTCCATCAGATCGCGAACGATGCGCTCCCCGCCATCGCGGCTGCCATCGTCGATGAAGATGATCTCGAAACTCTTGCCCAGCCCTTCGCAATTCTCAACGATTTCCCGATAGAGAATTTCCAGGCTCTCGCTTTCGTCGAAGAACGGAACGACGAAGCTGAGCTCGAGCGATGAGGCCAGAATCTGATCGATCGGCGCTTCAAACGACATGTTTGCGTTTTCCCCTGTTCCGGTTGCATCGTGCTAGGGGCAGGAGGAAAAGAATTGGTTAACGCTATTTGTAAGGAATTGGCGGCATGATCGTCACGGTACTGGCCACGGCGATCCTGGCCTTTGTGGCGGCCTTGCCCGGCCTTCTGCTATGCCGTGGGGAACGTGTCTCCACCGCCGGCGCGGCAGCGGCTGCCATTGCATCGTTAACCGTGTCGATGATGGCCACGGCACTCATCGCCGCAGCGTTTCACGGGGTGACCGGCGCGAGCCTGCCGGCCTGGGTGCTGCTTCCTGTCTCGCTCCTCCTCGCCATCGCCGCCTTCGCGATAAGCCGGGGCAAGGCATGGCATTGGCAAGGCTTCGAATGGCAGGCACTGGCTGTCGCCGGTTTCTTCGTCCTGCAGGGTGTAGTAACTTACGCGCTCGCCATCACCGAGTTGCCAGATGGTTCGCTGCGCATCCATGCCTGGTATAATGCGGACTGGTTCAAACATATCGGCCATGTCTTCGGCATCGCCGATCTGGGCCTGCCAGCGGGAGACATTTTCGGCGCAGGCCTTCCGCTCCATTATTACTGGCTCAGCCATGTCCTGCCCGGCGCGGCGACGTCGATCGGCGGAGATGGATGGGCTGCAATCTACACGGCGAATGCGATCTACTCCGCGCTACTGGCGGCCACGTTCTACGGCGTTGTCCGCCTCGGCGGAGCATCGCCGAATATCTCGGGCATCGCCGCCTCCCTTGCCACCTTCATCTGCGCCCGCCCGGCCACGTGGAAGGCCCTCTTTGCTCCCGGCGGAGTGCAGGAGCTGCTCCATGGAACGGACGCGCCTGTCGAACCTGCCTTCGCCTCCCTTGCCCTCTATATCCCGCAGCATGCGCTCGTGCTTGCACTGCTGCTTGGCTGGGCGGTGCTAACGCTGGGGGCAGACAAGCCCGCCCTGCGCCTGCGCATGCTCTCCCTCGCTGCTCTCAGCACTGCCATGACGGTATCTACCCTGTTCGGGGCCGCGATCCTGCTGACCTACGGGCTGACCGAACTCTACCGACGCCGGATTGCGGCGATCCCCGAACTGGCCGCGATGGCGATCGCATCTGGCCTGCTTGTCCTGGCGTTACAGGTCGTCTCGCTCACTGGAGCTGACCCTGCGACGATCCTGCAAAGCGCGCCGGAGCGCGGGTTGCCAGGCAGCACGATCGAGCGAGCCTTCCATTCCCTTTCCCTGACTCTCCTCAATTGCGGCCTGCCTGCCCTTGCCGCGCTCTATCTGGCAGCCAAATGGGCACCCGCCGACACCAGCGAGCGCAATGCCCGCATCTTCGCCTGGTCGCTCATCGTCACGGTCATCGGCGTGGCGATTGTCGCGGAAGCAGCCGTCGGCAAGCTGATCGCCCATGAATTGCGGCTGCGGCTCGTCAACCTCATGGCAGTGGCAGTCGGCATCACGGGCGGCTGGGCGTTGAGCAGAGCCTTCGGGCCGGGGAACGGAAAGAAGAGCGCCGTCGCCGTGGCAGTTCTCCTGGTGCTTACGGCGCTCGCCGCACCGACGGCCGCAGTGCGGCTGCTATGGCATGCCAACGGGCGAGATGCTTTCACCACCTTCGTTCCGGCGGACGACCGCTCGGTGCTGGCCGATCTACGCAAGCAGAGCACCCCGGCTGAAATCATATGGCAATATCCAGAACCGCCGCTGCTCGCGGCGACGCCCGGAGATGACAATTGGAGCGCGGTCTTCGCAGGACGCACCAACCTGTCCTCGGAACGGGCGACCGATCCCGTCCGTGTCGGCCCGGACCTGGCCCTTTCGGCACGGTTCTTCGCAGGCGAAGACGTACCTGTTCCCGCCCAGGCGGACTGGATCTATCTCTCCCGCGCACTGCACCCGCACAGTTACGATAGGCTGGTGCTGCGGCTCGAGCGGGACCCGGCGTGGTACAAGGCCGCGTGCAGGCCGGACGCCTGCGCCTTTCACCGCAATAGCGCCACGACGCGCACCGTCCGCGAGGGGACGGAGGGTATTTAGACTCCGTCAAGATTTTCGGATTATTTACCATAATCCAGCGAGCGTCTCGCACGCAGGCACGCTCACCCGCCGACAGCAAAGCAGTCCATGAACGCCAATCCGCTTCCGAAATGGCTGACCCGATTGGTCGAACATCTGCCGTTGAACCCGGCAGGCCATAGCCTGCTGCGCAAGCCCGTCTGGCGCTTTGCTGCACTTGCCCTTGCCGTGCTCATCTTCGCGGGCGGCGCCTGGTGGTCCTTTTCCGGCCTCGCGATTTCTCCGTCCGATCTGCGCCCGGGGCCGCTTGCAATTCTTGCGCTGCTGATGATCCCTTCGCTGCTCTATGGCGGGCTCGGCCTCGTCCTGCTTGCACGCAGCAGCGGTTTTTCCATGCCCCTTGGCAAGGCCACCGTCATCGGCGCCTATGCCTATCTGGCGGAAATGCTGCCCCTGCCCGGCGGGGCAATCGTGAGGGCCGGCGCGCTGGTCAAGGAAGGGGCCGGGGTAAAGCGCAGTTCCGCATTAGTCATCCTGACGGCGATCTTATGGGTGTCGCTCGGCATGCTCGGCGCGGGTATCGCGCTATGGCATCAGGGGCTGCAACTTGCCTTGCCTCTTCTCCTTGCGGGCCTAGCATTTGTGCTGGCCATTACGACCTGGCTCTGGGCGAGTGCTGGACCGGCGCTGGCAATCCAGACCCTGTTGCATCGCATGGCAGGCATCGCACTGATTGCCGTCAGGCTGCAATTCGCCTTCGCCGCGCTTCATGCTCCGGCCGCGCTTTCGGCCATGTTCCCCTTTGTGCTGGCAAGTCTTCTGGGGTCGGCATCCTCGATCGCGCCCGCCGGTCTGGGGATCAGTGAATCCCTCGCAGCACTTGTCGCAACCACAGTCGAATTCTCGCCGGGAACGGCATTTCTGGCAGTGGGGATCGATCGGCTGTTCAGCCTCCTCGCCTGTGCGTGCACCGCCTTGATACCGCATTTGCGCCTGCGCGCCCGCCCTGCGCTGGGAGGCAACGCAACGAGCAAGACACCAGGAAACCTGCGATGACCCGATCCGCCAGCAGTATCGACGAACACAGCGTGGCCCTGCACAGCGGGGATTACGTTGCGCGCTACAATGCCAAGCCCCTCACCCGGGTGCAAAGGCTGGTGTCGCGCATGCATTTGACGAAGGAGACCAGGGTTGCGGATTTCGCCTGCGGCAACGGCATGCTGCTTCATGCCATGGGGGACAGTTTCGCGAGCTACGACGGCGTAGACTTCTCACCTGACTTCATCGCCTCCGCCAATGCCTGGGCAGAGCGCGAGAATTGCCGGGACTATCGTTTCCATCTGTGTGACATTCGCGATTTCTGCCGAGCCAACCCGCAGGCGTTTGACGTTGCGACCACGCTGGATTTCTCCGAACATGTCGACGATGCGCTGGCGATCGAGATCTATTCGTCGATCCGCGGCGCCCTGCGTCCGGGCGGGCGGCTATACCTCCACACCCCCAATCTGGATTTCTTCATGGAACGGGCACGGCAGTTCGGGCTGCTACCGCGTTTCCCGGAACATATCGCAGTCCGAACCGGCAAGGCGACGGCCGCGCTGCTGGAACATGCCGGCTTTGCCGCTGACGCGATCGACGTGCAGATCATCCCGCATTACAACATACTGAAAGTGCTGCACCCACTATCCCGGCTGCCGGTGGTGGGGCCGCTCTTCTCCGCACGCCTGTTTATCGAGGCTGTCGCCTGAGACTGCGATGGAGGGGCATTCTCGCATACTCTTCATCACCCGCAAATGGGCGCCGGCAGTCGGCGGGATGGAAACCTATTGCCATCAGCTGACTGCCGAACTGGCGGCGATCGAGCCGATCGAGGTCATAGCCTTGCCCGGGCAGGCCAATGGCATGCCGCCGAAGATGCCGCATTTGCTCCGGTTCGGCCTCACCGCGAGCCTCCGCGCCTTCTTCCGCCGCCGATTGCCCGACGTGCTGCATATCGGCGACATGGTCCTGTGGCCCCTCGCCCTTGTCGGCAGGATGCGGGGTTATCGCAGGATTGTCATTTCGGCCCACGGGACAGACGTGGCCTTCCATCGGCGCGGCGGGCTCAAGGGCAATGCATATGGCGCATATCTGCGCCTTGGAGCACTCTTGCTGGGCAAGGCGACGATCATCGCCAATTCCAACGCGACGCGCGACGTCACCGCCGGCACGGGCTGGCGCAATATCGAGGTAGTCCCTCTCGCCACAGAACTTCGCGGCCCGGCGCCTGACGGCACGCATGAGGACTTCATCCTGTTCGCGGGCCGCCTTGTCGAGCGCAAGGGCTGCGCCTGGTTCATTCGCAACGTCCTGCCCCTGTTGCCAGCCGGTTCGACTCTCAAGGTCGCCGGCACCGGGTGGGACAGCGACGAACTCGCCGCGCTCGACCATCCGGCGGTTGAATATGTCGGCAATCTTCAGGGCACGGCGCTGATCGATGCCTATCGCAAGGCGAAATGCGTGATCGTTCCCAACATCGAGCCCAAGTCAGGCGAGTTCGAGGGATTCGGACTGGTGGCGACCGAAGGTGCCGCCGCGGGTGGCCTCGTGCTTGCATCGACCACCGGCGGCCTGATTCAGGCGATCGAGGAAGGGGTGACCGGGTTTGGAGTTCCCCCCGGCGATTCTGCTGCCTGGGCTGCGGCAATCGGCCGGATTTCCGAATGGACCGATGAACAGCGCAAGGCCTTCCTCGCCCGTTCCATGGTTCACTGCCAAACCTACTATTCCTGGGATCGTGTCGCCCGCGAAACCCATCTTGCATACAAAATCGACAAATAGATCAAATGCTTACCGGAAAGCCACGCAGGACATCCCTCAGAGGCCACGCGCAGCCCCGCATTTAGACAATTTCAAGGTTCGTAATCTATTCACCAAACTTCGACAGGCCCCGTTTGGCACAATGCCTTGATGGCAGTGCTCGCGGGACCCTTGAATTGACGGCCGCAAGGAGCGGGGAATGAGTGCATTCGGACGGAAGAACGGCGTAGGCGGCATGGCTCCCGGAGCCCGGCCGAGCTTCGGCGTTGCCAAGCCGATGAAGGGTGGCGACTATCGCAAGCCCACGCCCACCCCGTCCGGTGGCGACCAGTTTCCGCCTTTGCCCGGCGATGACGGCGCCGCCCATCCGATGGGCCACAAGAACTCCGACGCGATGGCCCGCCTGTCGGAGCGCGCCAATCAGGTGGTCGATAATTCGCCGCTGATCGAAGGCTTCGAGGCGAGCGTCCACAAGATCAAGGAACAGGTGCTTCCCCGCCTGCTCGAACGCGTGGACCCGGAAGCTGCGGCGACTCTTTCCAAGGAGGAACTCTCCGAGGAATTCCGCCCGATCATCATGGAAGTGCTGGCCGAGCTGAAGGTCACGCTCAACCGGCGCGAACAATTCGCGCTGGAAAAGGTGCTGATCGACGAGTTGCTCGGCTTCGGCCCGCTGGAAGAGCTGCTGGGCGATCCGGACGTGTCCGATATCATGGTCAACGGCCCGAACCAGACCTACATCGAAAAGAAGGGCAAGCTGATGCTCGCCCCGATCCAGTTCCGCGACGAGCAGCACCTGTTCCAGATCGCGCAGCGCATCGTGAACCAGGTCGGCCGCCGCGTCGACCAGACCACGCCGCTGGCCGACGCCCGCCTGAAGGACGGCAGCCGCGTCAACGTGATCGTGCCGCCGCTCTCGCTGCGCGGCACGGCCATCTCCATTCGTAAGTTCTCCGAGAAGCCGATCACGCTCGACATGCTGCGCGACTTCGGCTCGATGAGCGACAAGATGTGCACCGCGCTGAAGATCGCGGGTGCCTGCCGCATGAATGTGGTCATCTCGGGCGGTACCGGCTCGGGTAAGACGACCATGCTCAACGCCCTGTCGAAAATGATCGACCCGGGCGAGCGCGTGCTGACCATCGAAGACGCGGCCGAACTTCGCCTGCAGCAGCCGCACTGGCTGCCGCTGGAGACCCGCCCGCCGAACCTCGAAGGCCAGGGTGCCATTACCATCGGCGACCTCGTGAAGAACGCCCTGCGTATGCGCCCTGACCGCATCATCCTGGGCGAAATTCGTGGCGCGGAATGTTTCGACCTTCTGGCCGCCATGAACACCGGCCACGATGGTTCCATGTGTACCCTGCACGCCAACAGCCCGCGTGAATGCCTTGGCCGTATGGAAAACATGATCCTGATGGGCGACATCAAGATCCCCAAGGAAGCCATCAGCCGCCAGATCGCGGAATCGGTGGATTTGATCGTGCAGGTGAAGCGCCTGCGCGACGGTTCGCGCCGCACCACCAACATCACGGAAGTGATCGGGATGGAAGGCGACGTGATCGTGACGCAGGAACTCTTCAAGTTCGAATATCTCGACGAGAGCGAGGACGGGAAGATTCTGGGCGAATTCCGCAGTTCGGGCCTGCGCCCCTACACGCTGGAAAAGGCCCGCCAGTTCGGCTTCGACCAGGCCTATCTGGAGGCGTGCCTCTAAGGCTCCGCCCCCCGCCGCCTGGCGGGAAAGTGACACGGAACGACCGGCGAAACCTGTGACCTTCGGCTTCGACATCTTGCGCGAAGCCGGATGCATCATTTTGTAATCACGTGCTTTATTTGCACCATCGGCGCAATGCAGAGACATTTCGCGCGCAGCGAAGTGTGACTTTTCGCCCTGCTGCCTTGCGGAGCGTTTGGTGGGTCGATTCCGGCGCGGTTCCATCCACGAGGTTAGGCCAGATTTCAGCTGTGTAGGAAAGGTGTTTGACAAGCCCTGCCCACCGGCGCCTCCTCTGCGGCGAACCCGACGTCAGGAGAGAGTGCATGGCCACCGCACCCCGCCCAGCAGACCGGCTTACCGACAAGACCTCGGTGCCGGATGACGAGAGGGTCCGCGACTGGATCGGCGCGGATGTCTTCACCCATTGGACTGCCCTGCGGGCATGGATTGCCCAGGCCTATCCCGGCATCTTCAGCCCGGACTGGATCTATGGCGGCAAGAAGCACGGCTGGGCCCTGCGCTACAAGAAATCCCGGGCCTTCTGTACGCTGCTGCCCGAATATGGCTCGTTTGCCGCCGTCATCGTGTTGGGCGAGACGGAGCGCGAAAAGTTCGAGGCGCAGCGCAGCAGTTTCAGCGCCCGGCTCTCACGCCTGTTCGACGAGACCGAGACCTTCCGCGACGGCAAATGGCTCAAGGTGGACATCCTGTCCGCCGAAGACCTGCGGGACGTTACGGCGCTGCTCGCGCTGAAACGGCGGCCAAAGGGTTGGGCGGTATGGGAAGGCGCCAGGGACACCGTCCTTCCTCATGACCACCCGATTCACGACCTCCGCTCGTCCTGAGCCTGTCGAAGGACGCGCGCTGCCGGTTGCTCAAAGACAGGTTTGAAATGGTCTCAACCTGAGAAGTGATCTCACTCCAGTTCAATTGTCCCGTGCGTCCTTCGACAGGCTCAGGACGAGCGGGCGTCATAGGCCTAAGGCACCAGCACCGCCGCGCCCTGCAACGCCCCCGCGCGCAGCTTCTCCAGCGCCGCTGCCGCCTCGCCCAGAGGGAATGCCTCTGTCGCCACGCGCAGATCGGCCTTTTCCGCCACTTCGAAGAAGCTCGTCCCGTCTTCCCGCGTAAGGTTTGCGACGGAGAGGATTTCCCGCTCTCCCCAGAGATCGGCATAGGGAAAGGCCGGAATGTCGCTCATGTAAATGCCCGCGCAGACCACGCGCCCGCCCTTGCGCACGAATTTGAGCGCCAGCGGCACCAGCTCTCCCACCGGGGCGAAGATCAGCGCCGCGTCCATTTCCTGCGGCGGGGCATCGCTCGACGCACCTGCCCAGGCACAGCCGAGCGACAGCGCGAAAGCTCGGCTTTCCTCATCCTCCGGACGAGCGAAGGCATAGACCGTCCGCCCCTGCCACACGGCGATCTGGGCGAGGATATGGGCCGCCGCGCCAAAGCCGTAGAGCCCGATCACCGGTGCATCGCCCGCCATGCGCAAGGCCCGCCAGCCGATCAGCCCGGCGCAGAGCAACGGAGCGGCTTCCACGTCCGAGAAGCGATCCGGCAGGGCGAAGCAGAAATGCGCATCCGCCACAGCATGGGTGGCATAGCCGCCATCGCGGGTGGCCCCGGTGAAAAGCGGCCGGTCGCAGAGGTTTTCCCGGCCCGCGCGGCAATAGCGGCAAGTTCCGCAGGCATGGCCCAGCCAGGGAATGCCCACGCGCTGGCCAAGGGCGAAGCCGGTCACGCCTTCGCCCAACTGCGCCACCCGGCCCACGATCTCGTGGCCGGGGATCACCGGGTAATGCGCTTCCACTTCGCCATCGAGCACGTGGAGATCGGTGCGGCACACGCCGCAGGCCGACACCTCCACCAATATCTCGCCCGCACCCGGCTGCGGCACCGGCCGCTCCACAAGGTGGGGCGGATGGCCGGGGCCGTCGATCTGCATGGCGGTCATCACGGGCATCGGCGCAGGTTCCTCAGGCAAAAACTGGGCCGATCATGCCCTATCAATGGCCGGCCGCGCCACCCGTAAGGTTGCCGGCAGTCTCGGCAGGCACCGCCGCGCGGCTGACATAATCAGCCAGAGTAGCGATCTGCTCGTCAGTGAGGATGCCGGTGAAGCTGGGCATGTCGCCGCGCCCATTGGTCAGCCGGTCCAGCACCAGTTCGCGCGACATATGCGGATTGCTGTCCAGCGAAGGCGCATAAGTCGCGGCCGAATTGGCATCGGCCAGCTTGTGGCACTGGTTGCAGCCCGTATCGCGAAAGATCTGGCGCCCTTCGTCGAGCGACGGCGCATTCTCGGCCCCGGCATGGACGGCCCAGCCCAGCGCAAATGCTCCGCCGAGGAGAGCGAATGGCAGGGCCTTCATTGCGCGCCCTCCCCTTCGCCCGCCACCTGTTCGCACGATCCGGTTGATTCGATCTGATATTGCTCGCCCATCCCATGGTCGGTGCGCATGGCGGTCGCTTCATAGCGCCCGGAAGCCGGCTCGATCGTGTGAGTGACGAGGCTCTCGCTATGCTCGTCCGTCACGACCTCATCCAGCGCCAGCACCCCGCCCCGATCCTCCAGATCAGCAGCCGCGAAGACGCGCACAGGCTCGGTAATCGGCGGAAACTCCGCCGTGCTGACATTGCGCATGGTCTCCACCTTGCAGCGATAGCTGGCGCGTTCCTCCGCCGGTTCTGCCGCGGCCACGCCGAAAGGGGCGGCAAAGGCGGAAAGGCTGGCAAGGGCAAGCGATTTCATGGGGGTCACCTTTCTCGTTCCGCCGGGGGGCATAATGCCCCCCAACTGTCCGGCCGATGAAGCGTTCCGCATCACAGCAGACCTGCCGTCTGCGCCAGCAGCCACACGCCGATGACCAGGAACAGCAGCGCCGCGATCACGCGCACGGTGGCCAGCGGAATGCGCTTGATCAGCTGGTTGCCCAGCAACACCGCCGGGACATTGGCGATCATCATGCCCAGCGTGGTGCCGAGCGTGACGAGCACGGCGTTCTGGTACTGCGCGCCCAGCGCAATGGTGGCGACCTGCGTCTTGTCGCCCATTTCCACCAGGAAGAAGGCAATGGTGGTGGAAACGAAGGCGCCGAAGCGCGGGGGCTTCTGTTCGGCTTCGTCCAGCTTGTCAGGCACCAGGGTCCAGGCAGCCATGGCAATGAAGGACGCGGCGATGACATAGCGGAACCACTGCCCGTCGAGCAGCGAGGCAACCTGCCCGCCGATCAGCGCGGCAAGGAAGTGATTGGCCAGAGTGGCCACCAGAATGCCCATGATGATGGGTACGGGCCGCCTGAAACGGGTGGCCAGCACGATGGCGAGCAATTGGGTCTTGTCGCCGATCTCGGCGAGAGCGACCACGGCAGTGGATGTAAGCAGGGCTTCCAAGGCAGAACTCCGGGGCCGGGCGCAAGCAAGACAGCAATAGCACCAATTCCCCCCGCCCGGCCGAGCGAAGGAACGGTGCCATTGGTCTCGCCCGAACGGTGGTTCCCCGTTCCCTGCACACCATGGCCTCTCGACCAAGTATGTTGACATGCAGGCCCGCCTCGCGGCGGCTGGCTACTCCCCAGATGACGGGCCGCAGTTACAGCGAGTGGATCGGATTGGCAAGGGGCGATGCCGGGCCGCCCCGTGCAAGGTGCGGCCCGGCCCCGATCCTCACTCCTTCTGGTCGAGCCCGAAGGCGGGATGGTGGATCAGTTCCCCCTGCGGCGCCGCTCCATCGAAGGGCAAGGCCTGCACCACTTCCGGCGGGCAGCCGGGCACGAACAGGCCGGGAAAGGCCCGGAAGCCGAACCGGCCATAATAGCCCGGATCGCCCACCAGAGCCGCGCCCTGGCTGTCCGCCCGCAAGCGGCGGATGGCTTCTGCCATCAGGGCCGAGCCAATCCCCTGCCGGTGCCGTTCAGGCGCAACGGCCAGTGGGCCGATCAGCCCCCAGCCACCTTGCTCCCCGATCCGTGCCGCCGATACAGCGAGATGGCCCACGACCACACCCCCATCCTCCGCGACGAGCGACAAGGTAAGCGCGCCGCTTTGGCGCAGCCTGTCCACTATGCTGGCCTCGGTTCCGGTGGCCTGCGGCAGCAGGCGCATCGCCTCCGTCACTACCTGCGCGATTGCCGGAATATCGCCCGGCGCTTCATTGCGGATCAGCATGTCATGCCCCCCGATTGTCGAGTTGTGCCCGCACGGAGGCGAGGCCGCGCTTCGATATGCGATAGGGACTGCCGGATCGCGATACGATCAGGCGCCTGCGCCGCAGCCGATTGAAGAGGGTCAGGTCGAAATCGGCCAGGACCAGCCCCTCGCGGGTGAAGCAGGTGACGGAAGTGATCTTGGGGCCATCGCCCCGCTCATGCAGAATATGGCCGCCAAGGGCCAGAACGTGCAGCGCACGCTGTTCGTTTCTTGAGATATTCATGGAAGTCTCGTGTGAAAGGCGTGAAAAATCGCCCGGATGCACGGCATCCGGCGGTTCCGGTTTCACAAGGCTCTCTGAAATTCAGAGAGCCCAATCACACAAGCTCGGACATCCACACTCCATGGGTGAGCGACAGGCATGCGCCGCTCACCCCGTCGATATAGGACATGGTGCGCGCCAGACAAGCCGGCTTGCACGTCGCTCTAGCCGCCCTTGATCGCCAGCCCGATCAGCGTGAGCCCGACCAGCGCGCAGACGAAGAAGACCTTCGTCCACGGCATCCAGCCCACCTTGTCGATATGCTTGCGTCTGGTGCGCCGGACGTCGGCCCATATGGCAATGCCCGCCATCAGCAGCAGCCCGCCGCCCCATAGACCGAACAGCGTGGCATCGCTGGCAAAGCGCAGGGCATCGGGTTCGTGCAGCATGGTGCGCGGCATATGGGCGCGCATCTGCCCCGCGACAAGCCGCCGCCGGGCTTGATCGCTTGAACTGGACGACTAAGGCGGAGGGAATGCCCTCGCCATCCGCCCCACCCGCTTCGCCCGCCCGCCATCGACCGCTGCTGGCGCTGGCGATCCGGTTGGGCGCGATAGCGGCGATTTCCACCATGACTGCGCTGGTCAAGCTCGCTTCGGCGCACGGCGTGCATCTGATGGAAATCCTGTTCTGGCGACAGGGGCTGACCATCCCCATCCTGCTGGCGTGGGTGATGGCGACAGGCGGCCTTGCACAGCTGAAGACCCAGCGCCCCGGAACCCACGCCGTGCGCGGGATCTACGGCATGATCGGGATGATCCTGAATTTCAGCGCCTTCATCATGCTGCCGCTGGCGGAAGCGACCACCTTCGGCTTCACCGCGCCGATCTTCGCAGTGATCCTCTCCGTTATCCTGCTGAAGGAGAAGGTGGGCATCTATCGCTCCACCGCCGTGGCGCTGGGCTTCATCGGCGTGATCGTGATCGCCCAGCCCGGCAGCGGGCATATCCAGCCGCTGGGCGCCGCAGTGGCGCTGGGCGCGGCCTTCATGATCGCGCTGATCTCCATTCAGGTGGCGGACCTCAACCGCACGGAAAAGCCGCTGACCATCGTGTTCTGGTTCGCCGCCTTCAGCACGCCGGTCGCCGCCCTGTTCCTGCCCTTCGTTGGCAAGGCGCATGATGCGACGACATGGGCGCTGCTGGCAGGCATCGGCGTGGTCGGCACGGTTGGCCAGCTGCTGCTGACGGCAGCCCTGCGCTATGGCGCCGTGGCCAGTGTGATCGTGATGGATTATTCCTCGCTGATCTGGGCAACGCTCTACGGCTGGCTGATCTGGGACCAGCTCCCCCCCACGGCCACATGGCTGGGTGCGCCGATGATCATCGCGGCCGGGCTGGTGATCGCCTGGCGCGAACACCATTTGCACCGCCAGAGACTGGAAGCCGCACGGCTGGCCGAAAAAGAGGCCGCCCTTTAGTCATCTTTCATCAATGCGGCCGGAGCGATAGGTTCCAGCCAGAAACGCATAAGGAACGCACAACATGCTTCGCAAACTGGTTATCGCCACCGGCCTTGCCGCCATCGCGCTGACCGCCTCTGCCTGCAACACGGTGAAGGGCCTGGGCCGCGATATCGAATCCGTCGGCCAGACGGGCGAAGAGGCGATCAACAAATAAGCGGCGATCGCTGCCGGTCAGCCCTCAGCGCTTGCGATAGGTGAGCGCCAGATTGTTGGCCGGCATTGCCACGCGGCTGGTACGCGCAAAGCCGTTGCCTGCGGCCAGCGCGTCCACATCCTCGATCCGGCGGATGCCGAAGCGCGGGTCCTTGTCTTTCAGCCACTGATCGAAGGCGATGTTGGAAAGCGCGGTTTCCACCGCATCTTCCAGATAAGGCCCATAGAGGACCAGCGGGGCGCTCTGGCCCAGCAGCCGCGCCGCGCCGGCGAACAGCCCCTCGGCCGAAGTCCAGGGGCTGATATGGATCATGTTGATGCACACCATCGCATCGGCTGCGCTTACCGGCCAGTCGGCAGACGCGGCATCGAGCGCGAGCGGCGCGCGCAAATTGGACAGGCCCGCTTCTTCCCGCCATGCGGCAATGGACTGGAGCGCGGAAGCGTCCGGATCGGTCGGCTGCCACTGCAGCGCGGGAAAGGCAGCGGCGAAATGCACCGCATGTTCGCCCGTGCCCGCCGCGATTTCCAGCACCAGCCCCTTATCCGGCAGTTCCTGCCGCAGGACCTCGGCAATGGGTTCACGATTGCGGGCGGCTGCGGGGGCGGTCTGCTTCATGGCGACCTTCAAGCCTGTTCCTGCTGGTCTTTCAACTCGTAGCGATGGATCGCGCGCATCAGGCTGTCATGCTCATGCACGAAGCGCCCGCCCGCCTTTTCCCGTGCGAGCGAGAGGATTGCCTGCGACAGGCGATGGGCCGAGATGGAGCGATATTTGCTCCACGAACCTTGCAGCAACAGATCGGTCAAGGGGCTTGCCAGCCGCCCCAGCCCTTCGGCCGGGCGCATGTCGCCATGGCGCACCCCGCGCAGCAGGCCGGGGCGCAGAATGTCGAGCCGCTTGAAATGCAGCTTGGCCAGTGCATTCTCCGTCTCGCCCTTCACGCGCAGATAGAAGTTCTTGGCCGCCGAATTGGCGCCGACGGAAGAGACGAAGATGAAGTGCCAGGCACCCGCTTCCTTCGCGGCACGGGCCACATCCAGCACCAGCGAATAATCGACCTCGCGGAAAGCTTCCTCGTCGCGCCCCGCCTTGCGCCAGGTAGTGCCCAGCGCGCAGATCACCACTTCGGGGTGGATCGCATGCAGCACTTCGCCCCACTGCTCCACCGGAGCCAGGCGCATTTCCATCCGCGCGCCCTTCGGCAACGGCACTTCCCGCCGCGCCATGGCGGTGAGGCGGAAATCGGAACGGCCGACCAGCTCTTCCATCACCGCGCGGCCGACAAGGCCAGTCGCGCCGACGAGCGTGAGCTTCACCGGATCAGACATTGGCCCGCTCACACATTGGAAAGCCCTTCCGGCACCTTGCCGAAAATCTTCGCATATTGGTCGATGGCATAGCGATCGGTCATGCCCGCGATGAAATCGGCGATGTGGCGGCTGCGCTGCGGTTCCTGTTCCGGCAGCGCCTCGCGCCAGCCGGATGCCAGCAGGCCCGGTTCCTGCGAATAGGCCGCGAACAGCCGGGCGATCACTTCGCGAGAGCGTTCCGCCGTGGCGATCTGTTCCGGGTGGTAATAGAGCCGCTGATACATGAATTTCTTCAGCCGCCGCTCCTCACCCGCCAGCGCGGGGGAGAAGGCAGCGAGTGCCCTGCCCGCTGCGCGGATATCGGCCACGGTCTCGATCCCGGCCAGATTGGCACGGGTCTGCTGCAGCAGGTCGTTCACCATCAGGCCGATCTGGGTGCGCACCAGCTCGCGCAATTGCCGGTCCCGCGGGGCGCCGGGGAAGCGCCGCTCCACCTCGCGCCACTGATCGGCCAGGAAATCCAGTTCCAGCAGATCGTCCAGCGTCAGGAACCCGGCGCGCAGGCCATCGTCGATATCGTGATTATCATAGGCGATATCGTCGGCCAGCGCGGCCACCTGCGCTTCCAACGAGGGCCAGGTCTGCAGATCGAGCGGATAGGCCGCGTCGATTTCCGCCATCGCCCAGCCGGGCGCGGTGATGGGGCCATTGTGCTTGGCCAGCCCTTCCAGCGTTTCCCAGGTAAGGTTCAGCCCCTCATGCCCGCAATAGGGGCTTTCCAGCCGCATCAGCGTGCGCAGGGACTGGGCATTGTGGTCGAACCCGCCATGGCGTTTCAATGCCGCATCCAGCGCATCCTCGCCCGCATGGCCGAAGGGCGGGTGGCCGATATCGTGAGCCAGGCACAGGGCCTCGGTCAGATCCTCGTCCAGGCCCAGCGCGCGGGCGATGACCCGGCCGATCTGGGCGACCTCCAGGCTGTGGGTCAGGCGAACCCGATAATGATCGCCATCGGGCGCGATGAACACCTGCGTCTTGTGGCGCAGGCGGCGGAAGGCGATCGAATGGATGATCCGGTCGCGGTCGCGCTGGAATTCGTTGCGGGGGCCCCGCGCACCGGCGCGTTCTTCCGCAAATTCACGCCCCCGCGAATCGAACGGGTCGCAGGCGTAGCTCGCGCGCTGAGGGGTGGTGCCGTGCATCTGCGCGCGGGTTAGGAAAGCAGCGGCCCGATGGCAAGCGGCGCCGCGCTTTACCTGAACCTTACCCCTCGCCCAGAATCCATTCCGCCGCTTTTTCCGCGTGGATCTTCAGGCTGTCATAGATCGGCAGAACATTGGCATCGATATCCACCACCATGTCCAGCTCGGTACAGGCGAGCACGATCGCGCGGGCCCCGGCCTGTTCCTTCACCGTGATCATGGTCTTGAGCTTGCGCTGGGCATCGCGCGTGACCTTGCCCAGCATCAACTCGTCATAAATGATCCGGTCGAGCTGTTCGACATAGTCCATGTCCGGTGGCAGCAGGTCCACCCCATGCGCGACAAGGCGCTTGCGATAGAAGCTCTCCGTCATCACGTTGCGAGTGCCGAACAGGGCGGCAGTGGTCACGCCATCGGCCTTCATCTTCTCGCCCACGCATTCGGCAATGTGGAAGATCGGGATGTCCACGGAAGCGGCCACTTCGTCATACACCTTGTGCATGGAATTGGCGCAGATCACCAAGGCGCCCGCACCGGCCTGTTCCAGCCGCTGCGCGGATGCCGTCACCACCTTTGCCGCTTCTTCCCAGCCCTGATCTTCCGTCACACGGTAGACGAGCGAGAAGTCCAGGCTCTCCAGTAACAGAGGCGCGCTGGCGGGTGCCGGCACGCGGGCCTGCACGTAACGATTGATCCGGTCATAATAGGTGCTGGTGGAAATCCAGCTCATCCCGCCGATTAGGCCGAGCTTGCGCACTAACGAATCCCTTGTTTGCGATACGCCCGAATAATTGCCGTCGATACAGGCGGCAACAGGGTTGGCTTATCCTTATGGGGATTGGTTAGCGCCAGCCTTTCGCGACAGGCCGAGTGCGATCAGAAATCCGTGGCTCCGCCATTATCGCCGATGCAGCGCTTCATGAAATTATAGGCATAGTCCTTGAACATGGCGCCGGATGTCTGCTGGATCTCGAAAGCGCCCGCTTTGCGGCCCCCGAATTCCACCGTGAAGGTCTTCCCGCCCTTCAGCGCGCTGAGCAGTTGCTTGCCCGCGCCCGCTTCGTCGTTCCAGCCCTGGATGCGATAGGTGATCCCGGCGACATATTCGCCGTGGTCGCTCGCAAAGGGCTTGCCCTTGTTGGGCGTGATGGAGATCGGCACATCCTGCCCTTCGCCCTCTTCCACCCATTCCGCCGGGATATTGGCCACCGTGATGTTCATGTTGGCGTCTTCTGCCCGGACGCTGATTTCCAGTTCCATCCCGTCATCGCGCGGCAAGTGGATGTAGCACACGCCGTTGCGTTCATTCGTGCCGACATCGATCGTGGCATTGATGGTCTCGGCAAAGGCCGGGGCAGCAGCTTGCACGGCAAGAGAGGCACCCGCGACAGCGAGGATCGGACGCACAGTCAGACGCATGGGCAGTTCCTTTCGGTCTCAGCAATAGGGATTGGAGGACACGCAGGCGGTGGTGTAGCCCTGCATGTAGTTGATATAGTTGTTCCAGTTGTGCTGGTTCTGGATGTTGGAAAGCGACTGCCAGCTGGCGCTCGAGGAAGACGAGCCGGACGAAGCGGCAGAGCTTGCCCAGGCTGAAACCGCGGCGTTGAAGCTCGCCCAGAAGTCGGTTTTTCGTGTTTCGGCCGCGCGGGCCATTTCCTGCGCGCGGCGGGCATTTTCCTGGCGAACCGGCTCCAGCTTCATCGAACGCCAGATCGCTTCGGCCATCGCGTCGCCGCGCCCGGCGGCATAGCCCATATAGCCCAGCGCCTTGTCCTGATCGACGCTGACCCCGTCGCCTTCCCAATAGGCCATGCCGACCCATTTGAGCGCCTCGACATGGCCCTGCCGCGCGGCATTCTCCATCAGGATGAAGCCATTGTGCCTGTCCGGCGTGTCGATCACTCCGGCATAGCCATAATAGAACCAGCCGCCGAGCAGCCATTCGGCATCGGCATTGGCTTCTTCCATCAGCCGGGCGACGGCTTCGAAGGCATCGTCGCCCTTGCCCGCCTTAGCCAGTTCGACGGCCTGTGCCAGTTGCACGTCAGTGGGGGCAGCCGGGTCGATGGCGGGCTTCGCGTTGCGGGCATTGGTGGCCATGCTGCCCATCTCTTCGATCTGGCCGCAGGCAGGCGCATCCCCCAGCGCGCAGGCCTTGTCATACAGGGCGACCGCGCGCTTCACGTTCACCTTGATGAGGCCGGACCCTTCGAAATAGAGCCGCGCCAGATTGGCGCAGGCGGCGGCATGGTCCAGATCGCACCCGTCGCGGAAAGACAGCGCCACTTCCCAGTCGGCAAAGCCGCTGCCCGGCGGATCGCGTTCGGCAAGCAGGCCCGCATCGTTGCAGGCCTCCGCGATCTTCGCGAGGCAGGCGCGGGTCAGCAGATTGCTGGCGCGCTTCACTTCTTCTGGATCGTCCGAATTCCCAAGGAACCGGGCATAGATCGCGCAGGCCAGTACCGTGTCGCCCTTTGCCTCAAGGCAGCCGGTGCGCCCGGCCGCAAAGGCCGCGTCCGCATCGCGCGACACGCCCACGCCGCTGGCAAGAGCCTCGGCATAGCCCGAGCAGCCCCAGCCCTGCTTGCGCTCGCACCCCGCGCGATAGAGCGCCACGGCCTCAGCCCGCGCGGTATCGTCGCCACTGTCGAAATAGAGCGCACCCGCCTTCATCCGGCAGGCTTCCTCATCCTTCGCGCCGCAGCCTGCGTCCCACAAAGCCGTCGCGCGTGCCCGGTCCTGCGGCGCGACATCGCCGCGATAGTAATGCAGCGCGGCGGAAGCACAGCTGGTAGTGTCCTTCAGCAGGCAGCCCTTCTCGGCCGTCTGCAGCGCCAGCAAGGGATTGGCGGGATAATTGGCCGCCCCCGCCTCGATTGCCTGCGCGGCCTTGCTGCAACCCGGCGCATGGCCCCGGTCACAGGCCATCAGCCAATAGCCCATGGCGGCGCGCGGTTCGATCAGCAGGTCCCCCTGCCCTTCGAACAGGGCATCGGCCAGGCGCTGGCACTGGGCCGCCTTACCCTTGCGGCAATCGCCCTCCCAATCGCGGGCAATGCCATAGAGCTTTACGGGATAGAGCTGCTTCCCGTCGAAGACATAGGCTTCCTTGTAGCCGTCCGAGGCCGAAGGAAACTTGCCGGCGCCCATGAGGAAGAGCGAACCCAGCAGCAGCGCAAACACAGGCAGAAACCGCATGAACACCCCCGTGGCGGATGGCGCGAAAATACGCGCCGCCCCGCCCGGGGCCTAATGACAAACCCTGTCAGGAACTGGTGCTGCTCCGCAAAACCGGCGGGTCAGAGCGCCTTGACGATCTCCTCGACCATCTTCTTGGCATCGCCCAGCAGCATCATGGTCTGGTCCATGTAGAACACGTCATTGTCCACGCCGGCGTAGCCCACGCCGCCCATGCTGCGCTTGATGAAGAAGATCGTCTTGGCCTTCTCCACATCGAACACCGGCATGCCGTAGATGGGGCTGCCCTTATCGCTCTTGGCCGCGGGGTTCACCACGTCATTGGCGCCGATGATGAAGGCGACGTCCGTCTGGGCGAATTCGCTGTTGATGTCCTCCAGCTCGAACACTTCGTCATAGGGAACGTTCGCCTCGGCCAGCAGCACGTTCATATGGCCGGGCATGCGGCCTGCCACCGGGTGGATGGCGTATTTCACCGTCACCCCATGTTCCTTCAGCAGGTCACCCATTTCGCGCAGCACGTGCTGGGCCTGTGCCACGGCCATGCCATAGCCGGGAATGATGATGACCTGCCCCGCTTCTTTGAGCAGGAAGGCTGCGTCTTCCGCGCTGCCGCGTTTCCACGGGCGATCCGTCTTGGCCGCCCCCGCATCGCCCCCGCCGCTTTCCGCGCCGAACCCGCCTGCGATCACGCTGATGAAGCTGCGGTTCATCGCCCGGCACATGATGTAACTGAGGATCGCGCCGGAGGAACCCACCAGCGCGCCGGTGACGATCATCGCGGTGTTATGCAGGGTGAAGCCCATCGCCGCAGCCGCCCAGCCCGAATAGGAGTTCAGCATGGAGACGACCACCGGCATGTCCGCCCCGCCGATGGGGATGATCAGCAGGAAGCCGATGGCGAAGCTCGCCGCCAGCAGCACCCAGAAGATCGGATGCTCGCCCGGTCCGGCATTGGCGGACATGGCAAAACCGGCCGTCATGGCCAGGATCGCCGCCAACGTGCCCAGATTGATCAGGTGCCGCCCCGGCAGCAGGATCGGCGAGCCGGACATATTGCCGTTCAGCTTGGCGAAGGCGATGACCGAGCCCGAGAAGGTGATCGCGCCAATCGCCGCGCCCAGCGCCATCTCGATCCGGCTAACGGTGAGGATATTGCCGTCTGCCCCGAGGATTCCGAAGGCATCGGGATTGAGGAAAGCCGCAACCGCCACCAGCACGGCCGCGAGGCCTACGAGGCTGTGGAAGGCGGCGACGAGCTGCGGCATCGCCGTCATGGCGATACGCCGCGCGATGACGAAGCCGGCAACACCCCCGATGGCGATAGCAGCAACGATCTCCGGCAGGCTGGCAATCTCATGCGTGACCAGCGTGGTCACCACCGCAATGAGCATACCCGCCATGCCATAGCGGTTCCCCGCCCGGCTGGTGGCGGGCGAACTCAGCCCCCGGAGGGCGAGAATGAAACACACGCCGGCGACGAGATAGGCCAGCGCCACCCAGGGGTTCACTGCATGCGTGACCGCTTCGGGCGGGAAAGCCTCGGCAGGAATCTCGATCGGGATTTCCAGAGGAGCGACCATCATTTGCGCTCCTTCTTCTTGTACATCGCCAGCATCCGCTCCGTCACCGCGAAGCCGCCGAAGATGTTCACGCTGGCAAGTACTACCGCGATCAGGCCCAGCCACTTGGCCCCCGCGCTGCCGCTCGCCGCAGCGGCGATCAGCGCACCGACGATGATGACCGAGGAAATGGCATTGGTCACCGCCATCAGCGGCGTGTGCAGCGCCGGAGTGACCGACCAGACCACGTAATAGCCCACGAAGCAGGCCAGAACGAAGATCGAGAGGATTGAAATGAAGTCCATCGTTGAGGTGGCTCCTTTACGATCCTCCCCCACCGGGGGAGGTGGCAGCCCGCAGGGCTGACGGTGGGGGTGCGGAATGGCAGGCCGCTAAGATCGCTTCGACCATGGCAGTGGGATCGCGAAACACTTCGACGGCAGGAATTCGAACCACTCGATACCCGCGGGCACGGAAGGCCGTGTCTCGCTTGAGGTCACTTTCCGGCTGGGTGCCCAGGTCGTGAGCAAGACCGTCAACTTCGATCACGGTTTTTGTCGCATCGCAGTAAAAATCTGCGACCAGATCTCCTATCGGATGCTGCTTGCGGAATTTCAGGCCGGTCGGTCTGCTCTTAAGCAATTGCCACAAGAGCACTTCGGGGAGCGTCATCTGCTTGCGCAAGCGCCTTGCGTTACGCAGTCCCGAAGGCGTGTGGTTGCGCACCAGCTAAACCCCCTCCACCGCGCTGCGCGCGGTCCCCCTCCCCCGATGGGGGAGGATCAAGAAGTGCCGCAACCTCACCCGACCTTCTGCGCGATCTCCACCGCGTTCCCTTCGGGATCGGTGTAATACATCACTTTCACGCCCAGCGGCGCGACCTCCGTGATGTCCAGCGCCGGGGTAAGGCCCTTGGCGGCCAGTGCCGCGCGGGTCGCCTCGATATCGGTGGTTGAAAGCGTGATCTGGGAAAAGCCCTGCACCGCCGCATGGCCCGGAGGGGCGGGCTTCTTCGGACCGGGCTGGGAATCCTTGATCTTCAGCAGTTCGATCCGCTCATTCCCGCTAACCAGCCAGCGCACCGGAATGCCGGGGCCGAAAGTGGTGTCCAGTTCCACCTTGAAGCCCAGCTTGTCGACATAAAAGGCGGTTTCCGCATCCATATCCGCAACCGAGATCGCCACCATCCAGTGGCCCAGTTCCGGCGCCTTTTCCGCCGCATGGGCGGGCACTGCCAAGGCCGAAGCCGCCATGGCCAGCGACGCGAAAATCACCTTCATCCCAAAAGCCTTTCATTCACTACTTTGCCGCCCTGCGTCAGCCGCACGGCATTGCCGATTTCCTCGTCGAGCACCGGCCTGCCCTGCTCCTTGTCCCAAAAGGCGGAGAGGAAGTTGAAGAGGTTGCGCGCATAGAGCGCGGAGGCGTCCGCCGGCAGATGGGCGGGCGTGTTGGAAAAGCCCATGATCTTCACCCCGTGCCGCTCGACCACCTGATCAGCCACGGAACCTTCGACATTGCCCCCCTGCGCCACGGCGAGATCGTAGATCACGCTGCCCGGCTTCATGCTGGCGATCTGGGCATCGCTGACCAGCCGCGGCGCTGCGCGGCCCGGGATCAGCGCGGTGGTGATGACGATGTCCTGCTTGGCGATATGGCTGGAAACCAGTTCGGCCTGTGCCTTCTGATATTCCTCGCTCATCTCCGTGGCATAGCCGCCCGCGCCTTCGCCTTCGATCCCGGCGACCTTGTCGACGAAGACCGGCTTGGCGCCGAGGCTTTCGATCTGTTCTTTCGTGGCGGAACGCACATCGGTGGCGGAAACCTGCGCGCCCAGGCGGCGCGCCGTGGCGATGGCCTGAAGTCCCGCAACGCCCACGCCCATCACGAATACGCGCGCAGCGGTAATCGTGCCCGCCGCCGTCATCATCATGGGGAAGGCGCGGCCATAGGTATCGGCAGCGGCGATCACCGCCTTGTAACCGGCAAGGTTGGACTGGCTGGAAAGCACGTCCATGCTCTGCGCGCGAGTGATGCGCGGCATGAATTCCATCGCCAGCGCCTCGATCCCGGCACTGGCGTAGGATTCCACCCGCGCCCGCTGCCCGAAGGGATCGAGCACGGCGGCCAGCCACACGCCCGGCTTCGCGCCCGCCAGCGCAGCAGGGTCAGGGCCCTGCACGCCCAGCACGATGTCGGCATCCTTCACCGCCTGCCCCTCTGGCAGCACTTCGGCCCCGGCTTCGACATAGGCCGCGTCGGAAATCGACGCAGAAACGCCCGCCCCGGCCTCGACCGAGAGCGTGGCGCCCAATGCAATGAATTTCTTGATCGTTTCGGGGGTGGCCGCGACGCGGGTTTCGCCAGCGGCTCGCTCCTTAAGAATTGCGATCCGCATGGCCCCCTCCCCCCTAGAACCTGATCAGCTTGCGATCAGGATTATGACCAGGGCCGTGATTGCGATCACCACCGGAGTGGAAAACTTCAGCAAGGTCAAAAAGCCTTCATAGGTCTTCTGTGCCGCCTGCATGTCGTTTGCCGAAGCCATGGATGTTCCCTCTGGAATTATGCTGTGACCACAAGGGCCGGATCTTGTCTCGGCAGAGGGTCTAGCGTCCAATGCGCCCGCGCTCAAGTGCCGCGCTGATCGACATCCCCCATGGCAATTGGGTCCGAAACGGAACGAGCCCAATTCCGTCGAATAGCCTTAATCAGGTCTTTACCCGGCGCGGCTACTTCGGTTTCCGTACCAGTTAGGGACAGTTGGGGAAAATGGCGGAGCCTGAACAGCGCCTCTTGATGCTTATCGACGACGAGCCTGCGCAGAGCAGGCTCATCTCGGCCCTTGCCGCGCGCGAGGGCTGGAGGACGCTCGTCGTCAAGGATTCGGAGACCGCGATCGCCACGCTCGGCACGCGCGAGGGCATGCAGCTTTCCGCCATCATCCTCGACCAATGGGTTCCTGGTGACGATGCCTGTTCGCTGATCGCCGAACTGAAGGACCGCCGCCCCGCCCTGCCGATCCTCATGCTCACGGCAAGCGCCTCGCCTCTGCTGGCGGTGGAGGCCATGCGCGCAGGGGCGACCGATTATCTGGTGAAGCCCGTCGCGCCCGACCGGCTGATGCTCGCCCTGCGCAGCGCGACCACGCGAGAGACGCCCAAGGACGAGTTGCAGCCGCTCACCGAGAAGATGCCCGCCTCGCTCGATTTCGATTCGATGATCGGCGCGGCCCCAACTTTCCGCGCGGCTCTGGCCAAGGCGGCCAAGGCGGCGCGCGGCCACGGCTTCGTGCTGATCGAGGGTGAAAGCGGCACCGGCAAGGAAATGCTGGTGCGCGCCATGCATGCGGCCAGCCCGCGCGCCAAGGCACCGTTCCGCATCGTGAATATCGGCGGCATTCCGGCCAATTCCATCGAATCCGTGTTGTTCGGCCATGAAAAGGGCGCCTTCCCCGGCGCCTTCGACCGCCAGATCGGCGCGCTGCAGCATTGCGACGGCGGCACTATCGTGCTGGACGAAGTGGACCGGCTTTCCTCCGCTTTGCAGGAACGACTGGCCGAGGCGATCACCGCCGGGTCGATCCGCCCGGTGGGCGCACGCCACAGTTTCCGCATCGACATCCGCCTGATCGCCGCAAGTAACTTCCCGCTGGCCGAACTGGTGGAGGCCGGCGCCTTCCGCCGCGATCTCTACGAGGCCTTGTCCGCGACCCGCATCGTCTTGCCGCCCCTGCGCGAGCGGGCGGGCGATATTCCGGGCCTAACCCGCTATTTCCTGGGCCGCATCGGCGAACAGCCAGGCCTGCGCCCGCTGGGCATCACCGACGGCGCGCTGGCGCTGCTGGCCGCCTATGACTGGCCGGGCAATGTTCGCCAGTTGCAGGCGGTGCTGTTCCGCGCGGCAGTGTTCTGCGACGGGGACGCCCTGACGTCGGAGGATTTCCCGCAGCTGCTCGAACTGATCGGCGAAGTGCGCGACATTCCGGACAAGCACGCGCATGAAAGCGCGGGCGTCCAGCTCTACACGGACGACGGCAATCTGCGCCCGCTGGAAGAGATCGAGGCCGACGTGATCCGCCTCGCCATCGGCCATTATCGCGGCCGCATGACCGAAGTGGCCCGCCGCCTGGGCATCGGGCGCTCCACTCTCTACCGCAAGCTCAGCGATCTGGGGATCGACAACGACGCGGCGTGATGCCGCGTCAGTCGCTCAGTTCGGCATCCTGCAGCGCATCGTAGAAGCTGCCCAAAGCCCGGTCCATCAGGACGAGATAGTCGCCGCGCGTGATCGGCACCTCTGCCTCCATCGGCTCGCCCTGAGAGTTTACCAGCGGCTGCGCTCCCTTGTCGGCCATGGGAAGGCAGCGCAGGGCCGTGCCCCAATCGAGCAATTCGGAATAGCCGAAATCCTGCGGTGATGCAGCCAGACCGCCGACTTCATAGGCCACCGCCAGCCGTTCCGCCGCCTGCCCCATCTGTGGGGTCGATGCAGATGCGGTGGACATATCCTCGTCCATCACACCGCAGCCCATTGTCGGAATATAACTGGCGGACAGCGTGTCGAACCGGGCGGCCATCGCCGCTGGCATGGAGCCATTATAGGAATCCTGCACGGTGAAGATCGCGGTGCGGGCAGTGTCCAATGCATTGGACAGCAAGACCGCAGCCTCCCCGCGCGTGATGGCCATGGCGGGCCGCACTTTGTTGTCGGCATAGGCCACGCCCACCAGCCCCCACCGTTCGAGCAGTGAAAGGACCGCGCGATATTCCGCATCGCGCCCCTTATCGAGGTCAGTGATCGTCCGCGCATCGTAGACCGGCCCGATGGCCAATTCCTGCGCGCAAACAGGCTGAGCCAACATGCAGGCCGCCATCGCCGCCGCCACAGAGAATTGCCGCACCTCTATCCCCTTTTTTGCAGGCTTTCGGGCTGGGCACCCAAATGCTGCACGCTTCCTGCAGCATTCCCCCCGCCATCGACAAGATGGGCAGGAGTGCCTAACCACCCCGCATGACAGCAAATTTCACAGGCATGACCGCGCTTGTAACCGGCGCGGCATCGGGGATCGGCGCGGCCTGCGCGCACTGGCTTGACGCGCAGGGGGTTGAGCGGCTGGTTCTGGTCGATCGCGACGCGGCAGGGCTCGACGCGCTGGAGCTTTCCTGCACAGCCGAACGCCATGCGGGCGACGTGTCCGATCCCGCCTTCTGGCAAGTGCTGGAACCGCGGATCGGCCGGCTGGACCACGCAGTGGTGAATGCCGGGATCGCGGCAGGCGCCCCCATTGCGGAAGAAAGCTTCGAGCAGTGGCGGCGCATCATGGCCGTCAATCTCGACGGCGCCTTCCTCACCCTGGCAACCGCGCTGCGCCTGATCGCCAAGGGCGAGAATGGCGGCAGCGTGGTGCTGCTTTCCTCCGTCACCGGGGTAAAGCCGATGGCCGGGACCGGCGCCTATGGTTCGAGCAAGGCCGCCCTTGCCCATCTGGCGAAGATCGCCGCGCTGGAGAATGCGGGCGCGGGCATCCGCGTCAATGCCATCGCTCCCGGCGGGGTCGATACGCCGATCTGGGACAGCGACGCCAATTTCCGCGCCATGGTCGCCGAGATCGGCCGCGACGCCGCCATCGCCGGTTTCGCCAGCGGTGCACCGCTCAAACGCTTCGCCACCCCTGACGAGATCGCCGCGACGATCGGCTTCCTCCTGTCAAAGGAGGCCGCGAACATCACGGGCGTGGTCCTGTCGAGCGACGGCGGACTGGCGCTGTAGGCGCAAGCGTCAGCCCGGCAGCGCGGAGAAATCGGTCAGCGCCGAATCGCGCATTCCGCGCCACACGTTCCTCGCCTGCACCGTTTCGGCAACATCGTGCACGCGCAGCAGGTGGATGCCCGCGTCCATGCCCTTGAGTGCCACGGTCAGCGATCCACCCAGCCGCTGATGGGCCGGTGCCTCATTTGAGAGCGCGCCGATCATCCGCTTGCGGCTCGCGCCGAGCAGCAGCGGCTGGCCGAGCGCGTGGAACAGAGGCAGGGCATTGAGCAGGGCAAGGTTCTCGGTCAGGCTCTTGCCAAAGCCGATCCCCGGATCGAGGACGATCAACTCGCGCGAAATGCCTGCGGCCATTGCCCGGTCGCGCGCATCGGCAAGCCAGTCGAACACGTCGAACACCACATTGGTGTATTTCCCGTCGACATGCAGGTCCTCGCCATTGCCCGGCGCATGCATCAGGATCACTGGCGCCTTGGAACTGGCTGCAAGGCCCAGGCTGCGCGGATCGTGGCGCAGGGCCGACACGTCATTGATGATATGCGCCCCCACATCCAGCGCGGCCTCCATCACTGCCGGGCGTCTTGTATCGATACTGATCGCACCGCCCATCAGCGACACGGCCTCGATTGCCGGGACAACGCGCTTGATCTCGTCCCCTTCCCAAACGGCAGCCGCGCCGGGGCGCGTGCTTTCCCCGCCAATGTCGATGATTGCCGCGCCGGCTTCAAGCATGGCCGCGGCGTGATCGCTGGCGACTGCCGGATCGTCGAGGAACTTGCCCCCGTCCGAGAAACTGTCAGGCGTGACGTTGAGGATGCCCATCACCTGCGGCTGTTCGAGCCGCACCACCCGTTCGCCGCACTGGATCGGCGAATGGACCTTGCGCAGGTTCTCCCACTGCACCGCGCCTTCCGCCTGCAGAGTGGCAGGCAGGGCTCCGAGTGCCTGCTCCATCCCGCGCGCGGTGGCCTGCTCGTTCGAGACCACCCGCCCACCATCGGTAACGATCAGCGAGAAGGCATGGGCATAGGCCAGGCTACCCGCCAGCCGGATCGCATCGCCTTCGACGCTCTGCGGAGAGGGCACCAGACCGGTGGGGCAGATGTAGAGCTTCTGGGTCATGGGCCGTGCCCTACCAGCCGCCCGCCATCAGGCCAATGCCACAATGGGACGAGCCGCCTTGCTGGTTCGCAGAGGCCGCTTGTGCATGTTGCAGTTTGATTACATAAGATCGCGATGACAACAGGCCAAAAGGCTCACCAGCCCGTCGCACGGATTCAGCAGAATGTTCTGGCCGTGTCCGAACGTCGGCTCCTCAACTGGATATGCGCGAGGCTGCCCGCGTGGGTTACGCCCGATATATTGACCGGGACCGGCGTTGTCGGGGCCTTCGCGATCTTTGCCGGATATGCCCTGAGCACCTTCGGCGTTTATTGGCTGTGGCTGGCGATCGCCGGTTACTTCATCCAGTGGTTCGGCGATTCACTCGACGGCAGCCTTGCCCGGTTCCGCAAGATCGAACGGCCGCGCTTCGGCTATTTCATCGATCACAGCTGCGACGGGTTGACCCTGCTGCTGATCCTCGCCGGCATCGGCCTCAGCCCCTATGTTTCCTTCAACGTCGCCATGGTGACGCTCGCAGGCTATCTCCTGCTGTCTATCCACGCCTTCCTTGCCACGCATGTGCTGGGCGAAATGCGCCTGTCCTATCTCGCGATGGGCCCCACGGAGCTTCGCTTCGTGTTGATCGGCACCACCTTCGTGATGATGGGCATGGGCTATGATCGGGACTGGTTCGCCAACGTATCGGGCTTTGACCTGACGTTTGGCGGGGCAGGCGCGCTGATGATCCTGCTGTTCGTGATCCAGACGCTGAAAACCGCGAAGCAACTGGCTGCGGAAGAGCGCCGGTAATCCGGCGCCCTTCCCGCGCGATCATCAGTCCTCAATAGTCAGCAGGTAGAGCTGGCGCAACGCGTCCAGCGGCTTCACTTCGCCCTGGTGTTCCATGTGCCAGAAGGTCCAGCCGTTGCAGCTGGGCGCGCCCTGCAAATTCTTGCCCACGCCGTGGATCGAGCCGGTTTCCGTACCCGAGATGACCGAGCCGTCTGCCCGCACCTGCGCGTGGAAGCGGCCCTTCTTGTCGAACAGGGCAGTGCCCGGCGCGATCAGCCCGGCTTCCACCAGCGCGCCGAAGGCTACGCGCGGCGCGTCCTTGCGGCTCTGCATCGTCTTCAAGGCGCTTTCATCGAGGGGCAGGGCCATCTCGATACGTTCCAGCGCGGCTTCACGATAAGTGCCTTCGCGCTCGCAGCCGATCCATTCGCGGCCAAGGCGCTTGGCGACCGCACCGGTGGTGCCCGTGCCGAAGAACGGGTCGAGCACGACGTCGCCCTTCTCCGTGGTGGCCAGCATCACGCGATAGAGCAGCGCTTCAGGCTTCTGGGTAGGGTGGACCTTTGACCCGGCCTTCTTCAGGCGTTCCTGCCCGCTGCAGATCGGGATCACCCAGTCACTGCGCATCTGAAGTTCGTCATTCAACGTCTTCATCGCGCGATAGTTGAAGTGATATTTCGCCTTCTCGCCCTGCGAGGCCCAGATCAGCGTCTCATGCGCATTGGTGAAACGCGTGCCCCGGAAATTGGGCATCGGGTTGGACTTGCGCCAGATGATGTCGTTCAGGATCCAGAAGCCCAGATCCTGCAGGATCGCGCCGACGCGGAAGATGTTGTGATAGGAACCGATCACCCACAGCGACCCGTCCGGCTTGAGCACGCGGCGCGCCTCGGTCAGCCAGTCGCGGGTGAAATCGTCATAGGCCTTGAAGCTGTCGAACCGGTCCCAATCGTCGGTCACCGCGTCAACATGGCTCCCGTCGGGACGATTGAGATCGCCCCCCAGCTGGAGGTTATAGGGCGGATCGGCGAAGACCATGTCCACGCTCGCCGCAGGCAGGCTACGCATGGCCTCGATGCAGTCGCCGGTCAGGATCGTGCTGAGCGGCAGTTCGGGCCTTGCGGCAATATCAGTCTTTCGCGCGGTAGTGCGCGGCCTTGTCAGGACTTGAACCATCAAAAAATACCCCTGTACTTGTCCACAAGGGTGAATCCTCGCGAGTCCCGCGTCAACCCACGAGTCGCTCGCCATGCGGCGAGCCGAGTCCATGCTCCGACGAGAACGAAAAGAGTCCCACACACCATGTTGAGTCCCGGCAGGCTGAGGGGACTCGATATGTAGGGGGTGTGGCCGCACGGACTCGAGTGCGGATTTTTTCATCCACCCTTGCGGTTTCGCCGCGCACGGGCACACTGCGCCCCTCGGGGATTTCCGACCGGACCGCCGGAGGGAGTGGGCTATGACATTGCAGGTAATCGGGGCCGGCCTCGGCCGCACGGGCACGTTTTCGCTGAAATTCGCGCTGGAACATCTGGGCTTCGGCCCCTGCTATCACATGTCGGAAGTGCTCGCCTCCGCGCGGCGCAGCGTGCCGCTCTGGCTCGATGCGGCACAAGGCAAGCCGGACTGGGATGCGATCTTCGACGGCTTCGTTTCGACCTGCGATTATCCCGGCTGCACCTATTGGCGCGAACTGGCGGCGCATTACCCGAAGGCGAAGATCATCCTCACCACCCGCGATGCCGATAGCTGGTTTGACTCAGTGAGCGCGACGATCTTCTCGGAGCCGCATCGCGCCACTTTCAGCGGCGGCCCGCTCGCCCCCTTCTTCGACGCAGCCGTTTATGCCGATTTCGGCGACCAGATCGGCGACAGGGCCTTCATGACCGACTATTTCCGCCGCTGGAACCAGCAGGTAATCGACGCCGTCCCGCCCGAACGGCTGCTGGTCTATTCCGCGCGCGAAGGCTGGGAACCGCTCTGCGCCTTTCTGGGCGCGCCCGTGCCGAACATGCCCTACCCCCGCGTGAACAGCCGCGAGGAACTGGCCCATGGGCGCGAGGAAGCTGGCCAACAGAGCGGCGAAAACCACTCCCCGCCCTCGCCCGAACAGCTGGAAGCCTTTGCCCGGTCCTACATCGACCAGCTCAAGGCGGAGGCCTTTGCGGGGTAGGAGTTGCGCGGCTCACTCTCAGGGAATGGTGCCCCCTTCACTCACCTCCGCCCGTCCTGAGCCTGTCGAAGGGCGCGCTAGACGGTAGTTCTTGGAAGAATGCCCAACGGGCCGCTTCACGCTTCGCTATGCCCCGGCTTAAATGCCAGCGCGCGCCCTTCGACAGGCTCAGGGCGAGCGGATGTTGGTAGAATCCGGAACCGGGATATCCGCAGGCCACGCACTTCGGGCACTTCCGCCCCTAGAACAGCTCCATCTGGGCCACCGGCGCGAAGCTCCTGCGGTGCAGCGGGCTTGGTCCATGGGCGCGCAAAGCGGCGAGATGTTCGGGCGTGCCGTAGCCCATGTTCTTCTCCCAGCCATAGTGCGGGTGCGCCTGTGCGGCTTCGCGCATCATGCGGTCGCGATATTCCTTGGCGATGATCGAGGCGGACGAGATCGCCGGCTCCAGCGCATCGCCGCCCACGATGGCGCGCGCGGGCCAGCGCCATTCCTCGCGCCTGCCGGCGGGCGTCATATTGCCGTCGATCAGCACCTGCACCGGTTCGGCATCGAGCACGCGGCAGAGATTGGCCACGGCGTGGCTCATCGCCAGCATGGTGGCCTGGAAGATATTGATCCGGTCGATCTCCTCCACCTCCACCACACCAATGCCCCAGGCACAGCGGGCGCGGATCTTGCCGTCCAGCACCGCGCGCTTGGCGGGGGACAACTTCTTGGAATCGTCCAGACCTTTGGGCCGGGGCTTGCACAGCACCACCGCAGCGGCCACAACCGGCCCGGCCAGCGGCCCGCGACCAGCCTCGTCCACACCGGCGAGAATGTTTTCCGCACCAAGCTCGGCACAAAAACGAGGATCGGGTGTTGAGCAGAGCATGAACAGGAATTTCCGGGCTTCTGCCCCGCTTCTTGCCCTTGCTGCGCTTGCCCTCGCAAGCTGTAACTCCGCCTATTCCGGGGATAGTTCGGCGCAATCCGTCGTAAATTCGACAGAGGACACGATCGGCCCCTTCGCCGTCACCCAGATGGGCGCCTTCAATGAGCCTTGGGCAATGGCGTTCGAGCCGGGCACCGGCAATCTGTTCATCACCGAGAAGAAGGGCGCGATCCAGTTCCTGACGCCCAGCGGCGCCATCGGCGAGGTGAGCGGCGCGCCGCAAGTGGCCTATGGCGGCCAGGGCGGGCTCGGCGATTTTGCCTTCGCGCCCGATTACACGACCAGTCACCGCATCTATCTGAGCTGGGCCGAACGCGCGGAAGAGCCCAATCCTGAGAACAAGCGCCGCGCCGTGGTCGGCATGGGCAAGCTCAACTGCTCCACCGATACGAAATGTGCGATTGAGGGGCTCAAGGTCATCTGGCGGCAGGAGCCTGCCATCGCCAGCTTCGGCCACTTCTCCCACCGCATCGCCTTCTCGCCTGACGGCAATCACCTGTTCGTCACCAGCGGAGAACGGATGCAGGGCGCCCCGGCGCAGGACCTGACGACCAATCTCGGCAAGGTCGTCCGCCTGCTGCCCGACGGCAGGCCAGCGCCCGGCAATCCCTATGCCTCCATGGGCGGCGTGTCCGCACAGATCTGGTCTTACGGCCACCGCAACCTGCTGGGCCTGAAGTTCGATGGCCAAGGCCGGCTGTGGGAGCTTGAGCACGGCCCGGCGGGCGGAGACGAACTGAACCTTGTCGAGCCCGGCAAGAATTACGGCTGGCCGCTGGTTTCGGAGGGTGACGATTATTCGGGCACTCCGATCCCCCGCAACGCCACTCGCCCCGATCTCGCCACTCCGGCGATCAGCTGGAACCCGGTTATCGCGCCGGGCGATTTCATCTTCTATTCGGGCGGCCTGTTCCCGCAATGGCGCGGAAATGCGCTGATCGCCGGGCTCAAGACCCAGGCGCTGGTGCGCGTGGCGATCGAAGGCGACAAGGCACGCGAGGTGGAGCGGATCAATCTCGGCATGCGTCTGCGCGATATCGTCCAGGGCCCGGATGGCGCCATCTGGGTGGTGGGCGATGGGCCGGGCGGCAAGCTGCTGAAGCTCACTCCGAAGGAATAGCGCGACGCGGGCAATGTGCCCGTTACCCCGCACCCTTTTGACGATAATCTCAACCAATGCACTTTTGATTGCGCCACACCGCGCTTGACCCTATCGCGCGCGGCCCATGGACGCTGCCGACTCTTCCCCCACCCTGATCCCGCTCGACGCGGTCGACCCCGCACTGGTCGAGGAATTGCTCGATCGTGCATTCGGGCCGGGCAGGTTCGGCCGTACCGCCTACAAGGTGCGCGAGGGGATGGACTGGCTTCCCGGCCTGAGCTTCGCCGCGCTGGACAGTGAAGGCCATCTGGTCGGCACGATCCAGACCTGGCCGGTCGCCCTCACCGATCCGGAAGGGCGCGCCCATCCGATGCTGATGGTCGGACCGGTCGCGGTCGTTCCCGAACGTCAGGGCGAAGGTTTCGGTCAGGCCCTGATGCTGGCGATGCTCGGCGCACTGGACGAGCGTGCGCCCCTGCCGCAGGTCCTGATCGGCGATGCCGACTATTACGGGCGCTTCTTCGGCTTCAGCGCCGCCCCCACCGGCGAGTGGAAAGTTCCCGGCCCTTACGAGCGCGACCGGCTGCTGGTGCGCGCGGCAAACCCTGCAGTGCTCCCCAGGGAAGGAACGCTCGGCCCTTGGCGGGGCTAGGCAGTTCTGGCAGGGCAAACTCATGAGCCCGCTATTCGACAGGCTTAAGACCATCTTCGATGAAGGCCATGGCATTCAGCTTCCCGGCCTGCGGACCGATGCGGCTTTTGCCCCGCCCGGCGAAGTGCGCCCGGCCGCAGTGATGATCGGTGTTACCGACCGGGCAGAACCGGGCGTGATCCTGACGCACCGCCCGCTAGGCATGCGCCAGCATGCCGGCCAGGTGGCGTTTCCCGGCGGCAAGCTCGATCCGGGCGAAGATGCGGTTGCGGCCGCTCTTCGCGAGACGCACGAGGAGCTTGGCATAAGTCCTTCCAATATCTCGATTATCGGGGCAACGGATCGCTTCATTACCGGCACCGGATATGACATTACACCGGTGATGGGCGTGCTGCCCCCCGACCTGCCGATCGTGCCCAATCCGCATGAGGTTTCCGACTGGTTCGAAGCGCCGCTGCACTTCGTGCTCGATCCGGCGAACCGGGTGCGCAAGCAGGCCGAATATCGCGGGCGCCTGCGCGAATATACAGAGATCGTGTGGGAGGGGCACCGCATCTGGGGCGTCACCGCTGCGATTATCGAGAACCTCTCGGAACGGCTCGCCTGGGAAGGACTCATTCGTGGCTGAATTCCTTCCCCCCGCTCATTGGACCCAGCGCGAAGACCTCGCCCGGATGGTGAGCGCGCTCGGCAATGGACCGGACGGCACCGCCCTTGCCCGCTGGGTCGGCGGCGCCGTGCGCGACAGCCTGCTGGGAGTTGAGCCCTTCGATATCGACGCAGCCACGCCTCTCAAGCCTCGCGACGTCATGGCGCGGCTGGAACGGGCCGGTATCCGCACTATCCCCACCGGGATCGATCACGGCACGGTCACGGCCCTGCTGACCGGAGGCAAGGTGGAGATCACCACCCTGCGCCGCGATGTTTCCACCGACGGGCGCCGGGCTACCGTGGAATATGCCAGCGAATGGCGCGACGATGCGGCACGACGGGATTTCACGATCAACGCGCTCTATGTCGATCCCCGCACACTGGAGATCTTCGACTATTTCGGCGGGATGGAAGACCTTGCCGCGCGGCGCGTGCGCTTCATCGGCGATGCCCGCCATCGCATCCGCGAGGATCACTTGCGCATCCTGCGCTATTACCGCTTCCAGGCCCGCTTCGGCTCCGGCCTCGATAGCGAGGCGGAGGAAGCCTGCGCGGAACTCGCCGCCACGCTCAAGGGCCTCAGCCGCGAGCGTGTGGCGATGGAACTGCTCAATCTGCTCGGCCTGCCCGATCCGACCGCGACATTGCTGCGGATGCATGCACGCGGCGTGCTGGGCGTTGTCCTGCCTGAGGCCACACACCATGCGATCGAAAGCCTGCCTGACCTGATCGCGGCGGAAAAGGCAGCGAACCTCTCCCCGCTGGCAATCCGCCGCATGGAGGCGCTGCTGCCGCCCCTCCCTGCGGTCGCGGAAGGCGTTGCGGCACGGCTGCGCCTGTCGAGGAACCAGCGCGAGCGCCTCTCCTGCGTCGCCGAACGCCAGGCCGATGATGGCGAGAACCCCCATGCCCTGGCCTATCGCTGCGGACTGGACTGCGCGGTGGACCGGCTGCTGCTCTGCGGGGCCGATCCCTCTTCACTGGCGGGCTGGAAAATTCCCGAACTGCCGCTCAAGGGCGGAGAAATCGTCCGGCGCGGAGTGAAGGCCGGGCCGGACGTGGCGCGCATCCTGCGGTCGGTCGAGGCGCGCTGGATCGCCGAAGGCTTCCCCGGCCGCGAGCGCGTGCTCGATTTGCTCGAGAGCGAACTACCCGCCTGAACGGGGGCCTTGGCCCTGCTTCAGCCCCACTTCATCCCGGACTTGCGACCTTTGGGCGTTGCCAATCCAGAGGATTGATGGATAAGACATCGATACATATTGCGAGCGGCGCTCGATATCCTTGGATATCAGTCCGACCCGTTTCGGTTGCGGCCATGGTTGCATCCCGAATCCACCCATCTGCGGTGTCGGTGGCTCGCTATCCGGTTCTTGCGTTCCATGCGCAGGGGTATTGCCCGGCTTGCGGGCGTTCGGTTCGGTTGAACTAAGACGGAGTAGGTTGATGAAATTCACGAAGTTGGTCGCGGCTTCCCTTCTTGCCGTGGCGAGCATCCCAGCGGCGGCGCAGAGCGATGTGGGCCTGGCCGTTGGGGCGACTGTCTACGGTTCGGACGCCGGCGAAGTGGGCAAGATCGTGGAAGTGGGTGACGGCTATGTCATCGTGGATACCGGCACGCATAAGGCAACCCTGCCCAATGAATCCTTCGGCAAGGGCGCCAAGGGCCCGCTGATCGGCCTCACCAAGGCCGGGCTCGACGAATTCGTGGCGAATGCCAATGCCGAAGCCGCCGCAAAGCTCGCCGAAGTGCTCAAGGCGGATGCCGGCATCGTGGGCGCGGCCGGCGGCGATCTCGGCAAGGTCAAGTCGATCGAGGCCGACGGCACGGTGGTGGTGACCTACAAGGGTGTCGACGCGGCTTTCCCGAAGGACCAGTTCTACGCCAACGAAGCAGGCCAGCTGGCCCTGCCCTACACAGCCGACCAGCTCGATCAGGCGCTTGCCCCGCAGTTCGAAGCGGCCGCGAAGGCCAAGGCCGCGCTTGATGCCGCGCTGACCGCGGGCAAGGCGGTCAAGACCTCCGACGGCGCCGAAGTCGGCAAGGTTCGCGAACTCGACGCCCAGGGCAATGTCGTGATCGACCGCACCGCCGGCCCGATCACCCTGCCGCGCAATCTCTTCACGGCCGATGCGGCGGGCAACCCCGCGCTGCTGATCGACAAGGCCGCGCTCGACGCCGCGACCGGCGGCTGACGCTTCAGCACATGACGACAGAAAAGGCCGGGTGCGAACAATCGCGCCCGGCCTTTTTCATTCAGCCAATCAGAACTTGTTATCGCGCGGGAAGCCTGTCGGCGGCAAACGCCCGGCAGCGCCGCGCGCCACTTTCCACATGCGGATGTCCTTCTCGGTACGAGTGCGCCCCGTATCGCCGCCCATGGTCCAGCTGAGGCCGTCCTCAAGCTTGAAGGTTACCGCATCGGACATGCCGCCATCGCGATAACGCTGCAGCTGCACACCCTGCCCGCGGCCCATTATGGGCACTTCCTGCAAGTGGAAGACGATAAGCTTGCGGTTCTCGCCCACCACGGCGACGTGATCGTCTTCCTCCGCGATGGGGCGCACGACGCTGAGCTTCACCTTATCCTTGACGTTTACCACCTGGCGGCCCTTGCGGGTCTCGGCCAGCAACTCGTCCATTTCTGCGGCGAAGCCCTTGCCGTTAGTGGCCGCGAGCAGCAGCTTGCCCTTGGGCTTGTAGGCCAGCGCCGAGACGATCGTGGCATCGGCTTCGATATCCACCATGGTGCGGATCGGCTCGCCGAAGCCGCGCGCGCCCGGCAGCTTGTCGGCACCCAGCGTGTAGAAGCGCCCATTGTCGGCGGCGATCAGCAGCTTGTCGGTCGTCTGGCAATGGAGCGCAAAGGCGGGCCCGTCACCTTCCTTGAACTTCCATTCCTGATCCAGCGGCACATGGCCCCTGGCCGCACGGATCCATCCCTTGGCCGAAAGGATCACCGTCACCGGCTCCTTCTCGATCATCGCGTCCATGCTGAATTCCACGGTCGGCGCGGCCTCGGCAATCGTGGTGCGGCGGCGGCCGAGCGCCGTGTCCTCGGCATAATCCTTGCGCAGGTTCCGGAGGTCGCGCTTTAGGCGCGTGCGCTGGCGGGCAGGCGAGGCGAGCAGTTCCTCCAGATCGGCACGCTCGGCCAGCAGGTCGTCGCGTTCCTGCCGCAGTTCCATTTCCTCCAGCTTGCGCAAGCTGCGCAGCCGCATGTTGAGGATCGCCTCGGCCTGCCGGTCGGTCAGGTTGAATTCGGCCATCATCACGGCCTTGGGCTCGTCCTCCGTCCGGATGATCTCGATGATCCGGTCCAGATTGAGGAAGGCGATGATATAGCCTTCGACCAGTTCCAGCCGCGCGGCGATCCGGTCCAGCCGGTGCTGCGCCCGGCGCTGGAGGATGTCGATCTGGCTGGCGATCCAGTTGCCCAGCAGTTCCTTAAGCCCCATCACCATCGGCGTGCGGGTGGCGTCCAGCACGTTGAGGTTGAGGCTGAAGCGGCTTTCCAGATCGGTCAGCTTGTAGAGCGATTCCTTGAGCAGCTCCGGATCGACATTGCGGCTCTTGGGCACCAGCACGATGCGGATCTGCTCGTCGCTCTCATCGCGGACGTCTTCCAGGATCGGCAGCTTGCGGTCGGCAATCAGCTGGGCGATCTGCTCGATCAGCTTGCCCTTTTGCACCATGTAGGGGATTTCGGAGATGACGAGCTGGTACTGCCCGCCGCCCAGCCGCTCGATCCCCGCATCGCGATCCGCCTCTTCCTTCGCCTCGGCCGCATGGAAGCGCCCGCGCACGCGGAAGGCGCCGCGCCCGGTCTCATAGGCATGGGAAATCGCCGCGGGGCTGTCCACGATCACGCCGCCGGTCGCGAAGTCAGGCCCGTGAAACAGCTCCATCAGCCGGGCATGTTCGACATGCGGATTGTCGACCAGTTCCAGCGTCGCGTCGATGATCTCGGCTACGTTGTGGCTGGGGATGGACGTTGCCATGCCCACGGCAATGCCGGTGGCGCCGTTCGCCAGCAGATTGGGGAAGAGACCCGGAAAGATTTCAGGCTCTTCCTCCTCATTATTGTAAGTCGGTATGAAGTTGACGGTGCCTTCGTCCAGCCCGTCCATCAACTGCATCGCCGTCTTGGTCAGGCGGGCTTCGGTGTAGCGATAGGCGGCGGCATTATCGCCGTCGATATTGCCGAAATTGCCCTGCCCCTCGACCAGCGGGTACCGCAGCGAGAAGTCCTGCGCGAGGCGAACCATCGCGTCATAGACGGCAACGTCGCCATGCGGGTGATATTTGCCGATCACGTCGCCAACCACGCGACTGGACTTCTTGAAGGCATTGGCCGGATCGAGCTTCAGCGCCCGCATCGCCCACAACAGGCGGCGGTGGACCGGCTTTAGCCCGTCGCGCAGATCGGGGAGCGAGCGGGCGGTAATGGTGGAGAGCGCATAAACGAGATAGCGCTCCGACAGGGCGGAATCGAACGGTGCATCGACGATCGCATCGAATGCGTCGTCGTCTTCGGTCGTGATGGCCATGGGACAGCCCTAACACCCCGAAGGCGGGCGCTCTAGCGAGCTTGTGCGGGAATCCACATTATCGACGGCAAATGTCGTCATTGCGAGCGGCAAGGCCGCGAAGCAATCCAAGGCCCGGCGCGCGACGTTCTGGATTGCCGCGTCGGCTTCGCCTCCTCGCAATGACCAATTCCCCTCAATACCCCTGCGCGTCCTTGCTTTCGCGGGGAATGCGCACGGTCAGCCCTTCGAGTTCCGGCTCCAGCACGATCTGGCAGGACAGGCGGCTGGTGCGTTCCACTGCCGCCGCAAGGTCGAGCATGTCTTCCTCGTCATCGCTGGCGGGCTTGAGGCGGGTGAACCATTCGGGATCGACGATCACGTGGCAGGTGGAACAGGCCATTTGCCCCTCGCACGTCCCCTCCAGCGGCATGCCAACGGCCTGCCCGGCCTCCAGCAGAGAAGTGCCCTCGGCGCCTTCGGTATCGACCCTGGTGCCATCGGTGGTGACGAACGTGACCTTGACCATTTCTATTCCTGCGCTGCGGCCGCCCGGTTGATCTTTGCGGCGGCTTCTTCGAGTTCTTCCATCGTCGTATAGCGCCCGAAGCCGATCCGGATCGAGCTTTTTGCCTGGGCATCCGCAAGGCCGAGCGCGCGCAGCACATGGCTGGGGCGGCCAGAACCGGAGGCACAGGCGGAGCCTGCCGAGAAACACACATCGCGCAAGTCCGACATCAGGCGGGCTACGTCCAGCCCGTCGCGGCGGAGATTGAGATTGCTCTTCCAGCGGGCATCCGCGCTCCCGTTCAGGGTCCAGCCTGCAAACAGTTCGCGCGCCCGGCTCCACAACAGTTCGACATGGGCGCCGTCCGCCCCCATCCGCGCCTTCGCCAGCTTCGCCGCCGCACCGAAACCGGCACAGAGCGCAGGACTGAGCGTGCCGGACCGCAAGCCCTGCTCCTGCCCGCCGCCGTGCATTTGCGGAACAAGTTCCACCCCGTCGCGCACCCAAAGCGCACCGACACCCTTGGGGCCGTAAAGCTTGTGGGAGGAAATCGCGATCAGATCGGCATTGGCAGGCGCGGCGAGCTTGCCAGCACCCTGCACCGCATCGCACAGCACCAGTGCGCCCGCCGCATGGGCAGCCTGCGCCAGAGCATTGACCGGCTGGATCGTGCCGATCTCATTATTGACCTGCATGAGCGCGAGGAGGCCCAGCCCCTGCGGCAAGGGGATATCGGTGCTTACCAACCCCTCGCGATCCACTGGGAGGATATGCACCGGATGGGTGCTCCGCATTGCCTCGGCGCAATCGAGCACCGCCGCATGTTCGATGGCGCTGACCGCAATCGCGCCGCCTCGCGAAGTGCCCTTGATTGCCAGATTGATCGCCTCGGTCGCGCCGGAAGTGAAGATCACGCGCCCGCCCGGCGGCAGCAGCGCCGCCACCTGGCCGCGCGCGACTTCCACTGCGGCAGCGGCCTGCCGGCCCATGCGGTGGGGGGAGTGCGGATTGCCGAAGCCCGTCGTGCCCGGCCCGCCCAGCCACGGGAGCATCTCGTCCCGCGCCTCTGGCGCGAGCGGCGTGGTCGCCTGATAGTCGAGATAGATCATGCAGGGTCCTTACCTCGTCATTGCGAGGAGGCGAAGCCGACGCGGCAATCCAGGCCCGGATATAACTGCCCTGGATTGCTTCGCCCTCCGGGCTCGCAATGACGAAGGAAATATCATCCAGCCGACCGCCCGGCGACAGCACGCCACTGGTCGATAAAGGCCAGAATATCCGCCTCGCTCGTCTCGCGCCCGATGCTCACGCGGATCACTTCGCCCGGATCGGCATAGCCCATGGCGGAAAGCACGTGACTGACCTTGAGGCTGCCGGAGGAACAAGCACTGCCTGCCGAAACCGCGAAGCCTGCCGCATCGAAGCGGATCAGCTGGGCGTTGGCCGAGGTCCCGGGCATGCGATAGGCGGCGATGGAAGGCACACGGGCAGTCTCGGCGCAGAGCAGTTCTCCGCCCGCCGCCGCAATCGCATCGTCCAGCAAGGCGCGCAGGCGCACCGCTTCATCCAGCCAGCCGCGATCCGCTTCCAGCGCCGCGACCATCGCCATGGCGCCGGGCAGATTCTCCGTCCCTCCGCGATAGCCCCGCTCCTGCCCGCCGGTTGGCTTGAGCAATGCCCAGTCGCGCACCAGCAGGGCGCCGATGCCGATAGGCCCGCCGAATTTGTGTGCCGAAAGCGCGATCAGATCCGCATCGGGCAAAGCCAGCTTGCCTACCCCTTGCGCGCAATCGGCCAGGAGCACCCCGCCCGCACTGCGCACCGCGTCCACCACGGCGTTGAGCGGCTGGAGCACGCCCGTCTCGCTATTGGCCTGCTGCACGGCGACCAGGCCGGGCAGAGCGCAATCGGCCGGGTTCACTAGGCCGAGCGCGTCCACCGGCAAGCGAACCGCATCGCCCGCATGGCGCAGCACGGATTCATGCTCCACTACGCTCACTGCCAGCAGCGGCGCCTGCGCCTGCTTGAGCGCAATGGCCAGTGCCTCGCTCGCGCCGGAAGTGAAGATCACTTCCCCATCCCAGCCCAGAGCCGCCTTCATTCGGGCGCGCGCATCCTCCAGCGCAGCGCGGGCCTTGCGTCCTTCCGCATGGGGGCTGGAGGGGTTGGCCCAGATGCCAAACCCCTCGCGCATGGCCTCCCCCGCCTCGGGCAAAAGGGGAGTGGTCGCAGCAAAATCGAGATAGATTCTTTGGGGCATCAAGGGCTTTTGCAGGCTTTCGGCGCTGGGCAATTGCGAAAATCGCACTCGACACTATATAGCCAGCAACTCACCGCGCGCCAGCCGCGCACTCACCCGTTATTTCGAGAGCCGACCATGCCTGCTGTCATTTTTCCCGGCCCCGAAGGCCGTCTTGAAGGTCGTTTCCAGCCCGCCCCGCGCCCGCGCGCGCCGGTGGCGATGATCCTGCACCCGCATGCCCAGGCAGGCGGGACGATGAACGACCGCATCACGCAGCGTCTCTACAAGACCTTCGTCGATCGCGGCTTTGCCACCCTGCGCTTCAATTTCCGCGGCGTGGGCCGCAGCCAGGGCAGCTTCGACAATGGCGTGGGCGAACTCAGCGACGCGGCCGCCGCGCTCGACTGGGTGCAGTCCATCCATCCCGAAGCGCAGACCACCTGGATCGGCGGCGTCAGCTTCGGCGCGCTTATCGGCATGCAGTTGCTGATGCGCCGCCCGGAGATTCGCGGCTTCATCTCGGTCGCTCCGCCGGCCAATATGTATGACTTCTCGTTCCTGGCCCCCTGCCCGGCCAGCGGTCTGATCGTTCAGGGCGCGGCCGACACGGTGGTGCAGCCGCAGGCGGTGCAGAAGCTGGTCGACAAGCTGCGCACGCAGAAGCACATCACCATCCATCACGAGGAAATCCCCCGCGCAAACCACTTCTTCGAACATGAGATCGAAGATCTGATGGGCTCGGTGGACAAATATCTCGACTTCCGCCTCTCGCCGGATTGTCCGATCCGCTAAGGCGCGCAAAACCAGCAAAATTGGGGGGCGGGTGCGCTTGGGCGTGCCCGCCCCTTCGTATTTCCGCTTAGCCGCCGATAGCCCCTTGCCGACTCTATCCCGCAATTGTAATGTTATAACATTATAGGCGGTCGCCCGCTTTCCTGAGCACCCAGAACATAATGGGCGGCCGAAACAAAGGAGAGCATGCAATGGCCTATGTCGACCGTCAGAGTGGCGCCAGCAAAGCCACTTCGATCGCCACGGTAGCGATCGTCCACGCGGCTCTCGGAGCCGTATTGATCTATGGGCTGGCGACGGAATTCGTGAAAGCACCGACAGATACACATCTGAAGGTAAACAAGTTCCCGCTTCCCAAGACCCCACCGCCCACAGAAACGCCCAGTGCGACGCCTTCCAGCACGATCACCACGGTTAACCCGCCGCTCGACACCAAACAGAACGACGAGGTGAAGGTCGAACCGCGCCCCTTCCCGACATCGTCCGAAGTGTTCGCCGATCCCACGCCCCACCCCACCATCGCGCCGACCGTTCCGGTAACCCCGACACCGCCGCCGCTCTTTACGCCGAAGAACCCCAGCCCCGCCAATGACCGTTCCGGCTGGGTGACGACGGCGGACTACCCGACGCGCGACCTGCGGCTGGGCCATACCGGCACCGCGAAATATCGCGTGGTCATCAGCAGTTCGGGCAAGGTGCAGAGCTGCGAGATCACCGGCACCAGCGGCTTTGCCGGGCTGGACGAGGCGACCTGCAAATATGTCTCACGCCGCGCCCGGTTCGATCCGGCCAGCAATTCCAATGGCGAGAAAGTGGTGGGAACCTGGTCCGGCTCGGTGAGCTGGCGGATTCCGGACTGAAGGCAGATTATTGAGCGAGCGTGTCGGCCTTCTGGGCCGGCGCCTCGCCGCTTTCGTCGGGGATCGTCCAGATCAGCACATTGCCGATCATCACGATGGCCAGCACCACCATCAGCGAAACCTGCTTGAGCGGCCCGCCTTTGCGCCACAGCACAAAAGCGCCGACCAGCATGGCGAGCGAGGCGAGCATGAGAATGGAAAGCACCGTGTCCATCCCCCTCCCCTAGCGAGCAAGTCCGGCGCTGAAAAGCACGCCATTTGACAGGGCTGGCGGTTCATTCCACACACCGCCCATGCAAAACCCGGTTCAGATGAAACTAACCCGCCGCCAGACCCTCGCCGGGCTTGGCGCGGGCATCTCCTCCCTCGCCCTTGCGGGCTGCATGGGCAAAGCAGGCCTCGCCGGCGCGCCCGCGCCGCAGGAATCCGCCACTGCGCTGCTTGACCGGATCGCGTGGGACCTGATCGAACTGGAACCCGGCACGGCCACCGGCCTTGGGATCGATACGGGCGAAAAGGCCTATCTGCGTTCGCGCATGGCCGACACGACGCCGGAAGGCATGGTCCATTATGCAGGCAATCTGCGCGACGGGCTCGCCAAGGTCCGCGCCTTCGACAAGGCGGGGCTGGACCCGGCGACGCTCACCAGCCTCGAAGTGGTCGAAAGCGCCTATGGCACGGCGCTGGAAGGCTTCGCCCTGCCCTATGGCGACGTAGCGACGGGCGGCTGGCGCAATGCGCCTTACGTGGTGATCCAGAATGTCGGCGCCTATCTCGACGTGCCGCGCTTCCTCGATTCCGACCATCCCGTGCGGGACAAGGCGGATGCCGAAGCCTATATCGCGCGGCTGGAAGCCTATCCGGCCATGCTGGACGGCGAGACGGCGCGGATGCAGGCAGCCACTCGCCTTGGGGTGATCCCGCCCGCCTTCCTGCTCGACAAGGCCATCGCACAGATGGAAAGCTCGCTCGCGGACGCCCGGCTGGGCAGCGGGCTGGTCTCTTCGCTCACCGCGCGCACGAAGGATATTCCCGGCGATTGGGAAAATGCCGCCAGCCGGATCGTGACCGGCAAGGTCGGCCCGGCACTGGAACGCCAGCTCGCCGAGTTGCGCCTCCAGCGGTATCAGGCCACTCAGGATGCCGGCATGTGGGCGCGGCCCAATGGCGAGGAATGGTATCGCTGGGCCCTGAAGGCCAGCACCACCACCACGCTGGGGCCGGACGAAATCCACGAGATGGGCCTGACCCAGCTGAGCGAAATCCACGGCCGGATGGACGCGATCCTCAAGGACATCGGCTATAAAGACGGGCCGGTGGGCCAGCGCATGCGCCAGCTGGCGGAAGACAAGCGCTTCCAGTTTCCCGAAGGCGATCCCGGCCGGGCCGAGATCATGGCCTTCATCCAGCAGCGCATCGACTGGATCAGGGCGCAGATGCCGCGTGCCTTCCGCACGCAGGTCCGTGCCAATCTGGAAGTGCGCCGCCTGCCCCTGTCGGAAGAACCGGGCGCGCCCACGGCCTATGGCGGTGCGGGCTCCATCGACGGGGCGATCCCGGGCAAGATGTGGATCAACCTGCTGACCACCGATCTGCACCGGCAATATACCCTGCCCACGCTGGTCCATCACGAAACCATCCCCGGCCATGTCTGGCAGGGCGAATATGCCAACCAGATGCCGCTGATCCGTTCCCGTCTGGCGTTCAATGCCTATTCGGAAGGCTGGGCGCTCTATGCCGAGCAACTGGCGGACGAGCTGGGTGCCTATGCCGATCATCCCGCATGGCGGCTGGGCTATCTGCAGGATCAGGCCTTCCGCGCCTGCCGCCTGGTGGTCGATACGGGCCTGCACCACAAGCGCTGGACGCGCGAGGAGGGCGTCGCCTTCTTCGTGGAGCGCAATGGCGACAATCCCAAGGAAGTGGCGAGCGAGGTCGATCGCTATTGCAGCTGGCCGGGCCAGGCATGCGGCTACAAGGTCGGCCACACCGAGATCGTGCGCCAGCGCGGCCTGGCGCAAGCAGCGCTGGGCAGCCGCTTCGACCTGCGGGACTTCGACGATGCCGTGGTCAAGGGCGGCAATGTCCCGCTCGATGTGCTGGCGAAGAACGTCGCCCGCTATGTCGCTGGGGCGAAGGGGTAAGTCTCGATCGGTTCGCGCAGAGAGCGCAAAGGCCGCTGAGGGGGCGTGCCCAACCCAACCTTCGTCATCCCGGACTTGTTCCGGGATCCCGCTTCTCCTTCACGCCAGACAGCTGGACCCCGGAATAAATCCGGGGTGACAGTTGGGTGAAGTGGCGCATTTGGCGTTTTCACTTGACTTCACGAACCGTTTCGGTTATATGCCCCGCACCTTGCTGCGATAGCAAGTCGCAAGGTTCAATCCGGAGGGCGGCATGTCGACTGCTCATCCTCCCTTGTTCGCTTCGAACAACGCGGCCGGTGCGGGTGCGTGCCTTGGGGGCGTTACCCCTTGGCAAAGCCTCTTGCGCCAGATGCGGTTACCGGATGCGCGGCTTCACCGGCTCCCTCACGATCCCGGCCCTACGTGGGCAGGCTTTCCCGGGATGTTCGCGATGAACCACGAATGGCGCGGGATTATCACCCGCAAGGAAAGGATGCCCGGCTGCGAGCCCGCGGGCGCCTTTCCCGGCCGGTTTCCGATTGGGCAGAGCCAGGCGCACGGTGGAAGTGCCCGGCCTTTCGCTATCCTCTGCCCGCCTCCTGCACGCGCCAATCCTGACGCCGTGCCGGCCGCGCGATTGGCTTTCCAACACTGGCGTAAAGGTCCGGGTTCGCCGCCGGATGGATATTTGCACCCACTCGCCCACACCCGCCCATCCTGAGCTTGTCGAAGGACACGTGGAACATTTGCCCCATTGCAATGGTTGAGAGCACCCAGCCCAAAACTCGGCGCGTGTCCTTCGACAAGCTCAGGATGAACGGAGGTTAGAAGGTTGGGCTGGATAGTGCCCGCAAGGTTCTCACCCCACCCCCTCACCAACTCCCATTTGCCTCCCGCGCCGAAACGTGAAAAAGGCCCAGCCGAGAAAAGGAGAGTTCCATGCCCGGTCTGCGTCCCGAAATCGATCCCGACGGTTTGCTTGAATTCTCGGTGGTGTTCACCGACCGTTCGCTCAATCACATGAGCCAGGCCTTCCAGGGCGTGATGCGCGATATTCACGAGACCCTGTGCGAGGTCTATCACGCCAAGCGCGCCGTCGTGGTGCCGGGCGGCGGCACTTACGGGATGGAAGCGGTCGCCCGCCAGTTCGCTACCGGCCAGAAGGCGATGGTGATCCGCAACGGGTTCTTCTCCTATCGCTGGACGCAGATCTTCGAGGCAGGCTCGATCCCGGCCGAGGAAATCGTGCTCAAGGCCCGTCGCACCGGCAATGGCGGGGCAGATGCGCCCTTCGCTCCGGTGCCGATCGAGGAAGCAGTCGCCGCGATCAAGGCGGAAAAGCCCGCCGTACTGTTCGCGCCCCATGTGGAAACCGCATCGGGTATCATCCTGCCGGAAGATTATATCGCCGCGCTGGCCGATGCGGTCCATTCGGTGGGCGGGCTGTTCGTGCTCGATTGCATCGCCTCCGGCTGCGCATGGGTGGATATGGAAGCCACCGGCGTGGACGTGCTGATCTCTGCCCCGCAAAAGGGCTGGTCCGCCCCGCCCTCGGCCGGCCTGGTGATGATGCGCGATGCCGCGCTGGAACGCTGCCGCGAAACGAAGTCCACCAGCTTCGCCGCCGATCTCGGCAAGTGGAACACGATCATGGAAGCCTATCTCAACGGCGGCCATGCCTATCACGCCACCATGCCGACCGACGCGCTGCGCGTGTTCCGCGATGCCATGCTGGAAACCAGGAAGATCGGCTTCGACAAGCTCTGCGCCGCTCAGTGGGAACAGGGCAACAAGGTGCGCGAGATGTTCGCCGCGCGCGGCATCAAGTCCGTGGCGGCCGAAGGCTTCGGCGCGCCGGGCGTGGTGGTGTGCTACACCGACGATCCGGAACTTCAGACCGGCAAGAAATTCGCTGCCCTCGGCCTGCAGATCGCGGCGGGCGTGCCGCTGATGGTGGATGAAGGCCCAGACTACAAGAGCTTCCGCATCGGCCTGTTCGGGCTCGACAAGCTGAAAGATGTGCCGGCCAGCCTCGCCCGTCTGGAAGCTGCCTTCGATCAGGTTTTTCCGTCCTGAAACAAGGGGTTCACGGCGCCCTGATCCTCGTGCGAAGGGCGCCGAAACCTGTGGAAAATCGCGCTTTTCCGCACCTCCTTTAACGGGGTGTTAGGGATACTCCGCTAGTCGCGGGGAATGGGCAGGAAACACGCGACAGATCAGCGTGCGAAGGTGGAGGCGGGCTTTTCGGAGCGCCGTAGTCCGGCATTTCGCGTTACGCCGAACCAGGCGTGGGTCATCGTGCTCCTCGGCACCCTGCTGACCGCGCTGGTGGATTACGCCACCGGCAGGGATATCTGGGTCGGCCCGCTTTACATGACCTTTATCGGCATTGCCGCCTGGTCGATCGGCTGGCGGCAGGCGCTGGCGGTATTCGGCTTTTGCGTCATCGCCAGCGGCTGGGTGAACAGCGACGACCTGTATCCCTATCATGGGCAATTGACGGTTCTGGACGTCCTGCTGCGGATCCCTCCGGTGCTGGCGATCATCGCCCTCCTCACCCATGCGCGCCACACCTGCGAAGTCGAATGGCGGCTTGCCCGCACCGATCCGCTGACCGGCGCGCTGAACCGCAAGGCCTTTTTCGAAATGGCCGGCACGATCGAGGAAACCACCGGCTGGCACGTGCTGGCCTATGCCGATCTCGACGGGCTGAAGGCCCTGAACGACCTTCACGGCCATGCGCGCGGCGATGCCAGCCTCAAGGCCTTTTCCGAACATGTGCGGCGCGCGATCCGCAAGGACGACATCTTCGCCCGCATCGGCGGGGACGAGTTCCTGGTCTACATGGCCGTGCGCGATGCACAGGCCGGCCTGACCGTGGCAAACCGCCTGCATGTGGCGATGAACACCGCGACCAACGAATTTGCCGACGGGTTGCGCTGCAGCGTTGGCGCGCTGATCCTGGCACCCGGACGCCGCTCCATCGACCGCGAGCTGCGCCTGGCGGACGAGTTGATGTATGAGGCGAAGCAGAGCGGCGCTGCACTGACCGTCGCCACGGCCCGCCTGCGCGGCGAGGAATTCGCTTCCGAAGGGCGCTGGATGTCCACCCCGGCCATGGCACAGGCAGTGGCTACGGCAGGCCAGGAATTCAGGCAGGCACCACGTACGGAAAGCGGGGCGAACCCGTCATCGGAAAAGCCCGGCCCGCTGCCGCCCCGCAAGGCGGCCTGACCGATCCTCTTCTGCCCAAGGGCGCCCCCATGAGGCGCCCCGCCCTGGGCTTCATTCCTTGCCGAACAGACCCTTGGCCATGCCGGCAATATCGTCGAGCGGATTGCCGTCGCCATCCCGGTCGATGATGTTGGCGAACTCCATCAGCGAGCCTTCGCCGCCGATCTGTTCCACGATCTGCTTCAGAGTGCCGGTAGGCAGCCCGGTCTTGGCTGCGGCGGCTTCCACCGTATCGCCTTCCAGCTGGTGCGCGTGGCCCAGCGCGGCAATCGCCTTTTCCGCCATTGCCGGGTCAATGCCCACTTTCGCGGCCAGATTGGCCACGTCATCGGGCGAACCCGCAATGCTCTTGAGGATGGAATCGAATACGCTCATGCCATGTACTCCCTGAGCTGGCCGATCGAACTGGCTCACTTCCAAGGACATGATGCGCCCCTTGCACGCCGGTGCAAGTCAAAATTCTTCCGGTTGCAAAAGTGCCGGAAATGAACGGGATAGGGACCGGAATCAGAAAAGGGGGCCCTTGCGGCACCCCCTTTTCCTCCTCTCCAACTCGTGTGCGGAGCTGGCCGCGCCTTAAGCTACCGGCGCCGCCTGCTTCACGCTCTCGTCGACATGGTCTGCAAATTGCTCGAAATTGTCAACAAAGAGCTGGACGAGCTTCGCAGCAGTCGCGTCATACTCGTCCTTGTCCGCCCAGGTGGAACGCGGATCGAGGATCGAAGTATCGACCCCCGGCACGGCCACCGGCACATCGAAGCCGAAGTTGGGATCCTTGCGGAACTCGGCATTGTTCAGCGAACCGTCGAGCGCGGCATTCAGCAGCGCGCGGGTTTCCTTGATCGGCATGCGCTTGCCCACGCCATACTTGCCGCCCGTCCAGCCGGTGTTGACCAGCCAGCAGGACACGCCGCCCTTGGAGATGCGTTCCTTGAGCAGATTGCCGTAGACGCTGGGGTGGCGGGGCATGAAGGGCGCGCCGAAGCAGGTCGAGAAGGTCGCTTCCGGTTCGGTCACGCCGATTTCCGTGCCGGCCACCTTGGCGGTGTAACCCGACAGGAAGTGATACATGGCCTGATCCGGCGTGAGGCGCGAGATCGGGGGCAGCACGCCGAAGGCATCGGCAGTGAGCATGATCACGTTCGAGGGGACCGGGCCGAGATTTTCTTCCGAAGCGTTCGGAATGAAATCGATCGGATAGGCACCGCGGCTGTTTTCGGCGAGCGAGTTGTCGTCGAAATCCAGTTCGCGCGTCGCCTCGTCCATCACCACGTTTTCGAGCACGGTGCCGAACATGCGGCTGGTGGCGTAGATTTCCGGCTCGGCTTCTTCAGACAGGCGGATCATCTTGGCGTAGCAGCCGCCTTCGAAGTTGAAGACCGCCGTGTCCGACCAGCCATGCTCGTCATCGCCGATCAGCGTGCGGCTGGCATCGGCCGACAGGGTGGTCTTGCCGGTACCCGACAGGCCGAAGAACACGGCCGTCTTGCCGTCCGCGCCGATATTGGCGGAACAGTGCATCGGCATCACGCCTTTGACCGGCAGCAGGAAGTTGAGAATGCCGAACACGCTCTTCTTCATTTCGCCGGCATATTTGGTGCCGCCGATGAGGATCAGCTTTTCCGACAGGTTGACCGCAATCACCGTCTCGCTGCGGCAGCCGTGGCGCACCGGATCGGCAACGAAGCTGGGCAGGTCGATGATGGTGTATTCGGGCACGAAGCCGTCGAGGTCTTCCGCCGTCGGGCGCACCAGCAGGGTGCGGATGAACAGATTGTGCCAGGCCAGTTCGTTGATCACGCGCACATTCACGCGGTGATCGATCTGCGAACCGCCGAACAGGTCGGCCACATAGAGCTGGTTCTTTTCCGCCAGCGCCTTGAAGAAATCTTCCTTCAGCGCAGCGAAGTGTTCGGGGCTCATTTCGACATTGGTCTTGCCCCACCACACGGTGTGCTCGGTCACCCCGTCGCGGACGATGAACTTGTCCTTCGCCGAGCGGCCGGTGTGCTGGCCGGTTTCGACAACCAGCGGGCCATGGGCGGCAATGCGGCCTTCGCCGTTGCGCACGGCATGCTCCACCAGCGGAGCCGTACCAAGGTTCGCGTGGATCGTCGCGGACGTTGCAATACCCTGACGGTCGAGGGGGAAGGAAAGCGATGCAGTCAAGTTCGTCTCCAGACTTGGGGGGCCAGCAAATTCTGGGCCATCATGCGGAAAGTTCCGCCAACCGGAATCGGGTTGCGCATAGTCGCACAAGCACCCTTCGTCAAACCGCCACAAATAGGCCGAAAATATTGATTTAGCACAGGGTTTTACCGCACCTGCGTTGCAACAGGAATCGGTTGAAGCGTTGTCTATCTGCCGCGAAAACGTTAATCCCTGCCTTCAGATTCAGCAGGACAGCGCACCTTATGGCCCATCAGCCCGGCTCCAGCACCGCCAGCCCGGCCTCCCCCGTGGGCGAACCGCAGCAGGTGATCGCGCTGGTGGACGACGATCGCAACATCCTCGCCAGTGTTTCCATCGCGCTCCAGTCCGAAGGTTTCGCTACTCGCGTCTATACCGATGGCACGGCCGCGTTGAAGGCGCTGACGGAAAATCCGCCCGACCTTGCCGTGTTCGACATCAAGATGCCGCGCATGGACGGGATGGAATTGCTGCGCCGCCTGCGCGAGACTTCCACTCTCCCCGTGATCTTCCTGACCAGCAAGGATGACGAGCAGGATGAGGCAGCCGGCCTTGCCATGGGGGCCGACGATTACATCGCCAAGCCGTTCAGCCAGAAGCTGCTGATCGCCCGCATCCGCGCGATCCTGCGCCGCAGCGCCATTGCCCCGCAGACCAATGGCGAGCATGAGGACGCCGCGCCCGGCGGGGAGGAAATGCTGCGCGGCCGGCTGAGCATGGACCCCGCGCGACACAAGGTGCACTGGGATGGCAAGGACGTGTCCCTGACCGTGACCGAATTCCTCATTCTGGAAGCGCTGGCCGCCCGGCCGGGCGTCATCAAGAGCCGCAACCAATTGATGGACGCGGCCTATCCCGACGATGTCTTCGTGGACGATCGCACGGTGGACAGCCACATCAAGCGCATGCGGCGCAAGTTCCGTTCGGTCGATCCCGAATTCTCCTCCATCGAAACGCTGTACGGCGCAGGCTACAGTTTCTCCGATGGCTGAAAACGGCGAGCCCAGAAGGATTCCGCGCCGCTTCGAACGGCCGATCTTCACCCCCCGCGCATCGCTGACGATCCGCATCCTGACCTTCAACATCATTGCCCTGTCGATCCTGGCGGGCAGCTTCTTCTATCTCGACAATTTCCGGCGCCAGCTGATCGAGGAACGGTTTCGCCTTGCCCGCAGCGAGGCGCAGATCACGGCGGAGGCACTGCTGGGCGTGCGGCCCAATTTGCTCGATCCGCTGATGGTGCAGATCGGCGAGGAGCAGAAGCTGCGCCTGCGCCTCTATCGCCCGGACGGGAGCCTGGCGAAGGACAGCTTCGCCCTGGCCGAGCCTTCCTTCACCTTCGTCGATCCCGACCGCGAGCCCTGGTACCAGCACGCGGCCCGCTGGCTGGACCGGGGAATGGACGCGATCCTGGGGGCGGAGCCGGTGCCCGCCTATGCCGAGCCGCGCAATACTAACGCGAATTCCTGGCCGGAACTCTCCCGCGCGCGGGAACTGAGGCAGACGCAGGTATTCCTGCGCTATGCGCCCGACCGGACCCCGGTGATATCCGCCGCCGCGCCAGTGGGCCGCGACGGCACCATGCTGCTGACCACCCGCAACGCCATCGACATCACCAAGCGCGTGCGCGACGCGCGGCAGACGCTGGCGATCATCGTGGCGGCGGCGGTTCTGATCTCGATTCAGCTCTCGCTCTATCTGGCGCGGATTATCGTACGCCCGCTGCGCGTGCTGGTGCGCGCCGCGGTGCGAGTGCGGCTGGGGCGCGACCGCGAGGTGGTGGTGCCCCGCCTGCCCGAGCGGCGCGACGAGATCGGCATGCTTGCCCGCGCCATTTCCGACATGAGTTCCGCCCTGCGCCACCGGATCGACGCCGTGGAGAGCTTCGCGGCCGATGTGGCCCACGAACTCAAGAACCCGCTGGCCTCGCTGCGTAGCGCGCTGGAGGCCCTATCGAAGGTCGAGGACCCGGCCCTGCGGCGCCAGTTAACCGGCATCGCCATGCACGATGTCCAGCGGATCGACCGACTGGTAAGCGAGATTTCCGACGCCAGCAGGATCGATGCGGAACTTTCCCGTGCCACCTTCGAACCGGTCGATCTCTATGCCCTGATCTCCAATGCCGTGGGCGCGCGCGAACATCGGGCGGAAACCGAAGACCGCACGATCAAGCTCAAGCGCAAGGGCCGTGGGCCCTTCGTGGTCCTTGGCGTGCCCGCCCGGCTGGAGCGGGTGGTGGAGAACCTGCTGGACAACGCCGTCTCCTTCTCGCCGCCCAATGGCGAGATCACCGTGGAACTGCGCGCGCATGACGAACTGGTGGAAGTGACTATCCGCGACCAGGGCCCGGGCATTCCGGAAAGCGAGCGCGACAAAGTGTTCGAACGCTTCCATTCCGTGCGTCCGGAAGCCGAGGGCTTCGGCGGCCATAGCGGGCTTGGCCTGGCCATCGCCCGCACCATCGTGGAGGCGCATGACGGCACGCTGACGCTGGGCGAGCCCCCGGCGGGCAAGACCGGCGCCTGCTTCATCATCATCCTGCCAGCGATAGAGCCGAGATGAGCGCGCTGATCCATCAGGCGGGCTGCGTTGCCATCGAAGGCCGGGCGGTGCTGATCGAAGGGCAGCCGGGCAGCGGCAAGACCAGCCTCGCCCTCGCCCTGATCGACCGGGGCGCCGGGCTGGTGGGCGATGACGGAGTAACGCTGGAAGTGCGTAACGGACGGTTGTGGGCCTCGCCCCCGCCCAACATCGCGGGCAAGCTGGAAATCCGCAATGTCGGCATCGTCGATCTGCCGGTAGCGGAAGGCCCGGTGGCGCTGGTGCTGCGGCTCGACCCCATGGCCCCGCGCCATGTCGAACAGGCGGACCAGCTGGAGCTGGCGGGCATTGCCCTGCCCCTGATCCGCCTGTGGCCCGACAGCCCCGCCCTGCCCCTGCGTGCCGAATGGGCACTGAAGCTGCATGGACTGAGCTGATCGCTTGTTACGAGCGGAGCGATTGCGGACACTTGCGGTCTGCGACAATATGACGGCGGATGATAAGTCACCACCACAGAATGCAAGGAGCCTAGGGGGCATGACGCTATTACGAGGCTTCGCCATCACAGTCGTATCGGCCGTCGCAATCTCGCCCTTGGCGGTGTCTGCACAGGGGGAGGGTCAGGTGCTTCTCCAGCCCCTCGGTGAATGGGAAGCGCAGCGCCTGGACGATCGCTGCGTGATGCGACGGGCATTCGGAAACCCGGAAAGGCCCACAATTCTGGAACTCCGCCGGATCGACCCGTGGGATGGTGGCTTTCACGCAGCCATCACCAGCGGAGAGTTCGAATTCTCGCGGGTACCATTTAAAGTTGCTTGGCTGCCTGGAGGGCGCGAAAGCCTGATCGACGTACCGACATATGCGAATGACACCTCCGGACGCGAGTGGGTCGAATTTCAGCACGGGCTATGGGACGGCAAGCTCGACACTCTCAAGGGGGCGGCTCTGACAACATATTTCAGGGACGATGGACCCGCTCGCTTTCAGCAGAGCGTCGGGACGTATCAAATCACTGGCGCGTTCGGCAAAACCATCACCCTGCAGACCGGGCCGATGGCCAGTGTCGTCTCAGGTACGAAACTGTGCATGGAACAGATGCTGGCAGCGCGGGGGGTCGATCCACGCGACATGTCGCGAGACAATAGTCGCGTGGTGGCACGCCATGTCCCGTCAAAACAACGCATTGGGAAATTCCTGCCAGAAGCGATCGCCACCCGAGCGCGACCGTCGCTGGTCGTGTTCCTGCTCTATCTCAACGCCAACGCTCAGCCAACCTCATGTCGCCTCTCATCGGTGCCTTTCGATGAGAGGTTGGAAGCCGGAGGATGCGACCTGCTAATGAAGTACGCGAGCTTCGATTTCAAAGCGGGCGAGCAAGCCAGACAGACCTTCTATAACGTCAGCATAGAATATCGTTGACGATAGGTGTTCAGCTGATGCCTGCGCTGCCCCGCGCCATCAAGCCAGCCCCCCATCCGGCACAAAAGCGCGCGGAGCCTTCCCTTTCGCGCCGGACGGGGGCAAACCGCGCCGGATGACCGCCGAGCCTGCCCAATCCGCAGCTGATTCCCGCCAGCGCATCCTGCTCGTCACCGGCATGCTCGGTGCCGGCAAGACCACTGCCCTGCGCGAGCTGGAGGATCTGGGCTGGGAAGCGATCGACAATTTCCCCATCCGCCTGCTCGACCGGCTGATCGGCGCGGATGACGATTTGCGCGACGGGATCAAGGCCCCGCTGGCGATCGGCTTCGATTCCCGCACGCGCGGCTTCGATCCGGCCGACATCATCGAACGGGTGAAGCATCTTTCCGCGCGGGACGATCTGATCGTCACCACCATGTTCCTCGATTGCTCGGCCCAGGAACTGGAGCGCCGCTATAACGAAACCCGCCGCCGCCATCCGCTGGCGAGCGGCATTCCCGCCATGGACGGCATTGCGGCGGAGCGCGAACTCCTCGGCCCGCTGAGGCGCTGGGCGGATGTGGTGATGAACACCACGGCCTTTTCCACCAACCAGCTGCAGCAGGCGATCCGCGAGCAGTTCGGCATCCATACGGGCGAGGCGATGACGGTGACCGTCAGCAGCTTCGGCTTCTCGCGCGGCGTGCCGGTGGCCGATCTCGTCTTCGACATGCGCTATCTCGATAATCCGCACTGGGTGGCGGATCTGCGCGAGCTGACCGGGCTGGATGCCGCCGTGGGCGCGCATATCCGGAAGGACACTGCCTTCGAGAGCAGTTTCGCGAAGATTCGCGACCTGCTGCTGGAACTGCTGCCGCGCTATGCCGCGCAGGGCAAAAGCTACGTCAATATTGCCTTCGGCTGCACCGGAGGGCGGCACCGCTCCGTCTTCACGGCCGAGGAAATCGCGAAAACCTTGCGCGAAGCGGGATTTTCGCCCACTGTTCGCCACCGGAATCTCGGGTCACGCGCTGCCGAATTGATCGAAGGGCCGCATCAGCCGTGAACCCGAATGCACCTTCACGCCTGTTGGCGCCGATGGTACCCGTGCAACCCCTCGCGGCCGCATCGTTTGAAAGCTGTTTTCCTGCATGATCGGAATGATTCTTGTCACCCACGGCCGTCTGGCCGAGGAATTCGTGAAAGCGATGGAACATGTCGTCGGCCGCCAGGAAGCGGTCGAAACGGTGTGCATCGGCCCGAAGGATGACGTGGAAGCCCGCCGCGCCGAGATCGCCGAAGCGATCAAGAAGGTCGATAGCGGCCAGGGCGCGGTGATCCTAACCGACCTGTTCGGCGGCACTCCCTCCAATCTGGCGATTTCGCTGATGGAGGAAGGCAAGGTTGAGGTCGTCGCGGGAATCAACCTGCCCATGCTGATCCGGCTGGCCGGCGCGCGCGACAAGATGTCGATCATGGACGCCGTGGCGGCGGCCCGCGATGCCGGGCGCAATTACATCACGATCGCGTCCGAATTCCTTGGCCAGGACGCCTGACTCCGCACATAAACGACACGTTACCTTGGGAGGGGTGCACGGATGGATACAGCACGTAGAAGCGTGGAAATCATCAATCAGCGCGGCCTGCATGCACGGGCCAGCGCGAAATTCGTCGCCGCCGTCGCCAATCTGCCGGGCGGCGCGACAGTCACCGTCGCCAAGGACGGGATGGAAGCCGCGGGCGGTTCCATCCTCGGCCTGATGATGCTGGGTGCGGCCAAGGGCGATACAATCGAGGTCTGTGTGAAGGGCGACGACGCCGAAGCCCTGCTGACCAAGCTGGTCGGGCTCGTGATGGACGGCTTCGGCGAAGACTGATCGGCGCAAACCGCGCGGGCCGAGCTTGTCGAAGTCCGCGCGCCGACCTAAGCGGGCACTATGCGCCGCCAGATCACCGGTTTTTCCAACCCCACGGTCAAATATCTCCGCTCGCTGCGGGAGAAGAAGCACCGCAAGCGGGAAGGCAAGTTCCTCGCCGAGGGACTGCGCCTGCTCACCGATGCGCGCGAATCCGGCCGCGTGCCCGAAATGCTCGTCATGTCGACCGAGCGGGACGATCACCCCCTGCTCGCCGCGCTGGAACTGGCGGTGGACCATGCGGGCGGCGAGATCGTGGAATGCACGCCGGAAATTCTCGCCAAGATCACCGGCAAGGAAAACCCGCAGGCCGTGGCAGGCGTGTTCGCGGAATTCGACACATCGCTTGCCCATCTAGACCGGCATTCGGCGAAGATCTGGCTGGTGGCGCAGGCCCTGCGCGATCCGGGCAATCTGGGCACCATGCTGCGCACGGGCGATGCGGTGGGCGCGGGCGGGCTGATCCTGATCGACGATTGCGCCGACCCATTCTCGGTGGAAGCCGTGCGCGCCAGCATGGGCGCGATCTTCACGCAGGACGTTGCGCAAGCCAACTGGGCGGAGTTCATCGACTGGCTGCGCGAAGGAGACGGCCAGTTGGTCGCCGCTTCCTTGCGCGATGCCCAGCCCTATCGCGGCGCGGCCTATGCCGCGCCCTGCTTCCTGATGGTGGGCAATGAATCACGCGGCCTACCGGAAGAATACGAACTCGCCTGCGACCTCAGGGTCACCATGCCGATGCGCGGGCGGGCGGACAGCCTGAACGCCGCAGTGGCGGGCGCAGTGCTGGCCTATGAAGCCCTGGCCGCGCTCGATCCCTGACGCATTGCTGACGGCTCCATTCAGCCCGCTGTCAGCGCATCTCGTCCACAAGAGGACATGCGCCACGCAGTCTCTCTCCTGGCCCTGATTCTCCCGGCCCTCCCCCTCTCGGCCTGCGTGGCGCAAACCGCCCCTGCGCATGAACTGACCGGCAGCAACTGGCGCGTGATCGCCATCGACGGCGAAGCCGCCGCCGCGCCGGACAAGGCCCGCTTTTCCTTCGAAAGCGGCCGCCTGTCGGCCAATCTCGGCTGCAATTCGATGAGCGGCCCGTGGCGCATCGAAAAGACCCGCCTGATCGCCGGGCCGCTGATGCAGACGAAGATGTTCTGCGCCGGCCCCGTGGGCGAACAGGAGATGGCCGCCAGCGCGCTCTTGGTCGCCGGCCCCGCCGTGGAGCAGGATGGCAAGCGGCTCACCCTGCGCTCGAGCGGGCACAGTGTCGTACTTGAACGGATCGGGAGTCCGCAAGACGAGCACTGACATCTGCCGGACCGCTTCTGCCGCATGGACAGAGTCATCCGGGGAACCTATTGCCGCCAAAAGCGCTGTGAACGGAGCGCCGCGATCCGGCCCGCCCGCAGCCCGTTACAAGACTGGATATTGGGGAGAATTGAGCATGTTCCACCGCAAACCCGCCGCTTTCGGCCCTGCTGCCGCGATCGCCGCGCTGGCCCTGCTCACGATCCCTGCCGCAGCTGTCGGCCCCGAAATGTCCGCCCCGGGCTGGATCGTGGACCAATCCGCTTCGAAGCTGGGCTATGAAGGCGTCGGCAATAGCGAGAGCTTCGAGGGCAGCTTCGGCAAGTGGAGCGCGGAGATCAATTTCGACCCCGCCCATCTCGACCAGTCCATCGCCAAGGTGACCATCGACACCGGCAGCGCGAGCAGCGGCGATCCCTCGCGCGACGATCCCCTGCGCGAAGGCGAATGGTTCAATATCGGCGCCTTCCCCAACGCCACCTTCGCCACCAGTGGCATTACCTCGACCGGGCCGAATGCCTATGTGGCCGACGGTACGCTGACCATCCGCGGCATCAGCAAGCCGGTGAAGCTGCCCTTCACCCTGACCATCGAAGGCGACACGGCCAAGATGAAGGGCGAGGCCAAAATCGATCGCAAGGAATGGGGCCTTGGCGAAGGTTCCTGGCAGGACAAATCGGTCGACCCGAACGTGACCGTGAAAGTGGACATCACCGCCAAGCGCGCGGGCTGAGCCTTCCCTTCGTCATTGCGAGCGAGGGAAAGTTGCGCGGCCATCCGGGGCGCCAGATGCAAACGCCCCGGATCGTTTCGCTCGCGATGACGGCGACAGGCGGGTCAGTCTCCCGCCACGAAGGCGCTGATCGCCCAGCCCTCGTCGCGCTCTTCCACGATCAGGCGGTAATCCACCAGCGCGCGCAGTCTGTCCCACGCGATATAGCCTGACCCGCCCTCGCTATCGTCGACCTTGGCGAAGGGGCTCTGCTCGTCCGTGCTTTCCTGCAGTTCGACCATGTTCCAGTCGATGGTCTTCAGCACTTTCGCATCCGCGCGCGGCTCGGCCAGCAAAGGCACGCCCTGTCCGCGCACCAGCAGCAGCATGTAACTGTCCCGCTCGCCATAATCCTGCGCGAAATACCAGGGCATGGTGAAGCCGCCCTGCCGATTGACCGCGCAACCCAGCGGCAGGAGGTGCTCCAGCGCTTCCCACAGCCGGTAATCGGGATCGTCGAGCCGCCGGCGAAGCTCGGCCCTGCCCGCGCCTCCGCCGAAATCGAGCACCACGTCCGGAGCGGCCAGTGCCGCAAGCGCATCGGCATCGCGCTTCACCACCGCATCGGCCAGCCTGAGCCGGAATTCCTCCGCCGCACCGATCCCGCCGCACTGGTCCTGCGGGGCATAGGCCCCTTTCTGGCGGGGCGTAATCAACGAGGTGAGCAAAGTTTGCGCCGCATCCGACCCGGCCTGTGCGCTCTGCGCCGCTTTCGGCGCTGCCTCCGCCTTTTCGGACTTGCCGCAGGCGGCGAGCAGGCCGGTCAGGAGCAGCAGGGCGGCGGGGCGCAGCATTCCGGGCATTCGCGTCATTCCTCCTGTATGGCGGCCTCCCCGGCCTCCACAATGTCCGTGCCTTCCGCATCGGCCGCGACATAGCGAGGAGCCGCTTCGACCAGCGGCACGTCCTCGATCTCGCGCTTGCCGATCTCCACGCCCTTGTCCTTGAGACGGCGACCGGCGGACAAGACATTGCGCTCAAAGCTTCCCACAAACTTGTTGTAATTGCTTACCGCGCTGTCCAGACCTGACCCAACCCGCTTGAGATGCTCGGCTGCCACAGCCAGCCGGTCATAGAGTTCCGTGCCCATCCGGCCGATTTCCATAGCCTCGCGCGCCAGAGCGTCCTGCCGCCAGACCTGTGCCACCGTGCGCGCAATCGCCACCAGATTGGTGGGAGTTGCCAGCAGCACCTTGTTGCGAAAGGCGAAGTCCCACAATTCGGGGTCCTGCTCCAATGCGGCGGCCACGAAATGCTCGCCCGGCACGAACATCACCACGTAATCGGGCGCATCCTCGAACTGGCTCTGATAGCTCTTGGCACCGAGTTGCTGGACGTGGTTCTTCATGGCCCGCGCATGGGCGGCCAGCGCCAAATCGCGCCCTTCCTCCGTATCCGCCTCGAACGCCTCCTGATAGGCATTGAGCGAGACCTTGGCGTCGATCACCAGCTTCTTCTGGCCCGGCACATTCACGATCGCATCCGGCCGCAAGCGCCCGTCTTCCGTATTCACCGAATGCTCGGTGACGAAATCGGTGTGTTCGGAAAGGCCGCATTGCTCCAGCACATTGCGCAATTGCTGCTCGCCCCAGCGCCCGCGTGCCTTGGGGGCATTGCGCAGCGAATTGCCGAGCCGGGCAGCTTCTTGCCGCACCTGTTCCTGCCCTTCGCGCATCGACTGGATCAGTCCGGTAAGCTGGCCGAACGCGTCCACGCGCTTCGCTTCCAGCGTGGCGACCTGCTCCTCGTAACTCTTGAGCTTCTGGCCCACGGGTTCGAGCAAGGCGCGTATCTTCTGCTCGCCATTTTCCTCCGACTGGCGGAAACGCTCTTCCGCGCGCCTCAGGAACGCTTCCTGGGCCTCGCCCAGCACCTTGCTGCCGGCGTTCTGGAACTCCTTGAGCATATCCTCGCGCGCCTGGAGCAGCAGACGCTTCTGCTCTTCAAAGCCAGCCTCCCGCGCCTTGAGCACAGTGAGTTCCTCGCGCGCCCGGTCAAGCTGGCCCGCCAGCGTGTCAGCACGTGCCGCCCGCTCGCTCATCGTCGCGAGTTCCGGCGCCATCCGGGCGAGCTTTTCCGAAAGCTCCCGCCCTGCCGCTTCCGCTGCATCGAGCCGCCTCTTCAGTTCCGCTGCGGGTCGACCGCCGAAGAACCAGCCCAGACCCAGCCCGAAGGCAAGAGCCACAAGTGCAGCAATAACAAGGAACAGCGCGTCCATCCGACCAGCCTGAAATGAGAACGAAATGGGAACTTACCCAAGCCTGTCTGATGGCACAAGGCCCCCACCGCAACGATCCACCGCCGATTGCCACGAGAAGGCAAGAATCCGTCCCAAGAATCACCCTTGAGGATTCGCACAGGAAAATTGTATGAGCCGCTTACAAATTTCAGAATCACGAAATCTTCGTGAGTGCGAAATGGCGGATGGCCGGGCTCGCGCCTTGCCAGACGTACCCGGAAGTTCGAACTGCCCTTAAGACAACAAGGACGAGAAGCGATGCCTACTGATATCGAAATCGCACGCCAGGCCACGCTGGCCCCGATCACCGAAGTCGCCAAGAAGGCCGGCGTTCCCGATGAGGCGCTGATCCCTTACGGCAAGTACAAGGCCAAGATCGACCGTGACCTGCTGCCCCCCGCGCTGGCTCCGGGCAAGCTGATCCTCGTTACCGCCATCAACCCGACCCCGGCCGGCGAAGGCAAGACCACCACTTCGGTCGGTCTGTCGGACGCCCTGCACCGCATCGGCAAGAAGACCCTGCTCTGCCTGCGCGAACCCTCGCTGGGTCCGTGCTTCGGCGTGAAGGGTGGCGGCGCCGGCGGCGGCAAGAGCCAGGTCATGCCGATGGATGAAATCAACCTGCACTTCACGGGTGACTTCCACGCCATCACTTCGGCCCACAACCTGCTGTCGGCCATGATCGACAACCACATCTACTGGGGCAACGAACAGAACATCGACCTGCGCCGCGTGACCTGGCGCCGCGTTCTGGACATGAACGATCGCGCCCTGCGCCAGATCGTCGGCCCGCTGGGCGGCGTTTCGAACGGCTATCCGCGCGAAACCGGCTTCGACATCACCGTCGCTTCCGAAATCATGGCCATCCTGTGCCTCGCTTCGGACCTCAAGGACCTGCAGAAGCGCCTGGGCGACATCATCATCGGCTATCGCCGCGACAAGACCCCGGTCTTCTGCCGCGACGTGAAGGCCGACAGCTCGATGACCGTTCTGCTCAAGGACGCCATCCTGCCGAACCTGGTGCAGACGCTGGAAAACAACCCGGCCTTCCTGCACGGCGGCCCCTTCGCCAACATCGCCCATGGCTGTAACTCGGTGATCGCCACCAAGACCGCGCTGGTCATGGCCGATTACGTGGTGACCGAAGCCGGCTTCGGTGCCGACCTCGGCGCCGAGAAGTTCATGGACATCAAGTGCCGCCTCGCCGGCCTGAAGCCCGATGCCGTGGTGCTGGTCGCCACCGTGCGCGCGCTCAAGATGAATGGCGGCGTTTCCAAGGCCGACCTGACCAAGGGCGAGAACGTGGAAGCCGTGCGCAAGGGTTCGGTGAACCTGAAGCGTCACATCGAAAACGTGAAGAAGTTCGGCATCACGCCGACCATCGCGATCAACCACTTCTACCTCGATACCGATGCCGAACTGGCCGTGATCAAGGAAATGGCTGAAAGCTTCGGCGCCGAAGCCGTGATCTGCAAGCACTGGGCCGATGGTGGCGCGGGTGCGGAAGAACTGGCACACATCGTTGCTGCCAAGGCCGATGCCGGTGCGCCGGACTGGGCCCCGCTCTATCCCGACGAAATGCCGCTGGCCGAGAAGATCGAAACGGTCTGCAAGGAAATCTACCGCGCAGAAACCGTCACGATGTCGCCTGCGGTGAAGAGCCAGCTCAAGCAGTGGGAAGAAATGGGCTACGGCAACTTCCCCGTCTGCATGGCGAAGACGCAGTACAGCTTCTCGACCGATCCGACGCAGCTGGGCGCGCCCGAAGGCTTCGACGTAACGATCCGCGAAGTGCGCATTTCGGCCGGTGCCGGCTTCATTGTCGCCATTGCCGGCGACATCATGACCATGCCGGGCCTGCCCAAGGTTCCCTCGGCCGAGGCGATCTACCTCGACGAGAACGGCCAGATCGAAGGCCTGTTCTAAGCAACAGGTCCAGACGGACAAAGGAAAGGCCGCCCCTCACCGGGCGGCCTTTTCGTTTGGGCGTCGTCAGCGCCGGACTATGAAAGCGCGGGCCGCTTTTCCAGCAGAGCCGCAAGGCGGCGGATCGCCCAGGCGATGCGCTCGTAAGTGCTGGTGATCGCCAATATCTGGCTGCGTTCTTCCGGTGTGTGATGATGCGAGGCAGCGAGATAGGCCTTGCGCATCGCCTCCATCCGCTCCCCGCAATCGCGCGTCTTTTCCTCGATCAGGGGGAAGTCCGCCGGGTTGCTCGTCTTCATTGCATCGTCCGCCAGATCGAGCAGGGCATCGAGTTCTGCCAGAATGCGCGCGCGCATGTCATGCAGATGCGGATCGAGCACATGGGCGGCCTGCCACAATTCGAAACAGGCTTCGTCGAGCGTGTGGAGCAGATGTTGGCGCTTCTGCTGGCCCAGCAGCCATTCGGTATCCTCGCCCGACATTTCGCGCGCCATGAGATCGACCTGCACCCGCTCGATCACGCCGGAGACGAGATCGAAGGCTTCGCGATATTCCTCGGGGCTCGGTCCTTCCTCGTCCTCTCCCCGCAAGGCCGCGCCATAGGCAGGCAGGCGCTCGAACAGGCGCAATTGCTCCATCTCCGCCAGCAGCAGCACCGTATGCGGGCTCTCCGCACCGTCATTGTGGAGGTATTTCGGTTGCCCCAGTTCCTCGGCCGGGAGCGGCGGCGACAGGCGGGCGCACAGGTGGAGGTAAGGTCCTGCCAGCAGATTGAGCAGCAGCGGCGCCAACGCGTTCACGGCAATGGCGATACCCACTGCCAATGTGCCGGAATCCGCCCCACTCACGGCTCCCAGCCATGCAAGCCCTGCCCCACCCGCGAGCAGGCGGTCAGCCCCATAGGCGATGAGGAACAGCGAGACCGAAACGGCATTGTAGAGAATCTCAGCCAGCACCACCTGCCGCGCCTGGCCGTGGAAATTGAAGCCGGTGAACCAGGTGATGAGGCTCGACCCGGCATGGGCGCCGAACACCAGCATCAGCGTCTCGTCCGCACCGAAGATGCCCTGCTTGGCCATGGCGACGGCAATCAGCATGATCGCCATGTGCGACTGGGCGACGAAGGTCAGCACCAGTCCGAACAGGAAGGCCAGCGGCAGCGAGGCCTGAATGAATGTGATCGCGTCGGAGAACAGGCCCTGCTCGGTCAGCAGCAGGGCCGCCTGGCTCATCATCCTGAGGCCGAAGAGCATCAGGGCAAGACCGAAGATGGCCGACGCTCCTTTCAGCAGCGGCTTCGGCCGTTCGAAGGCGATGGCCGCGCCGGACAGGGCGAGCACGAACAGGGCCAGCAGGTGGATCGGAAAGACCGCCGCGATCACCACCAGTGTGCAGCCCAGATTCGACCACAGGGCCACGGGCAGTGCCCGGCGCGGCTCCAGCACCCCGGCATGGACGAAGCTGGCCATGATGAACGAGGTGGTCCGCCCGCTCTGCGACACGAAGCCCAGCGCCGTGCCCGCCGCCATGGCGGAAAGCGGCCGCCGCGTAACTCGCGTGATCGCCCCGCGCAGGCGGGACCCGGCAATCGCGCCCAGATTGCGCGTGACCATCTTGATACCGAAGAACAGGATGCCCAAGCCCGCGAGCGAGTTCATGAACAATTCGATCGCGCTCATCGGGCCCCCTGGCAATTACTGCGAGAGGCTTTCTTGCCGCGATGTGTGACGGTTGCGTGACCGTTACGTGAGCATAGACCGGATATGACAAGGGCCGCCCGTGAGGAGGCGCCCCTTTCGCTGTGACTCAATCCTCGCGATAGAGCGGCGGAAGGTTCCACATCCCCGCGTAATACAGCTCCAGACCAACGTCGTGATCCTCACAAAAGGCCCACTGATCGACCGTACGCATAGCAGCCTTGGCATGGGTCCGGATATCCCACCGAAACGGCAAGGCCTGCTGCATTGACGCCTCATCGGGAAAAAGCAGGTTAAACTGGCCTTTGAGACCCGGCTCGTTTCCCCAGTAGCTGCCGAAATAGACCTTGGGCGGTCTGGTACGAGGCACAAGCGAGATCACGATCTCGCTGAGGCGAGACTTGAGCATTTTGCCGAGCTGGTAAAAGGCCCTTTCTTCCCACGAGTGGACGAAAATAAAAGTCGTCTCCGACTGATATCCGGTTGTGAGGCCATACCGGGCGAACACGACATTCAACGCGCTTCGGATCGCGCCGGTTAACACCCAACCATCGTCCCAGTTCCCCCTGTCGTCCGAAATGCCGAGCGCGGCAAAATCGCGCGTGCGGCGCATCATCACCGTCAGAGCAGGGCAAGCGCGATGACCGCCCCCTGGGGCCGCCCGCCCACAGATCGAGTGTTGCGCGGTCTGGAAGCGCCAAGCAACCACGTCCAGACCGAAACCGGCGAGCATGGCGGAGACTTCGGCATGTGCCGGGGAACCCGGCGCGATGTCCGAATTCAGCCAATAAAGCCGCAAGTCCTCGTCCGGTGACAGCGGCTCGTGCCGCCAAGCTGGCGGCGGACGCAAACTCAGGCCGCCTTGCGCAGCTTTTCGAGTTTCTTGAGCGCCATCGAGCGCTTCAGGCGGCTGAGATGATCGATGAACAGGATGCCTTCGAGATGGTCCATCTCATGCTGGATGCAGGTCGCCAGCAGGCCCTCCATCGCTTCCTCATGCACGGTGCCGTCTACATCCTGATAGCGCACGCGGCAGGTGGCCGGGCGATCCACATCGGCGTAGATTTCCGGCACCGAGAGGCAGCCTTCCTGATAGGTCGAGAATTCGTCCGCCGGATCGAGGATTTCCGGATTGATGAAGACTCGCGGTTCCTTCTTGGTCGGCTGGTGCGTATGCGCCTCGCCGCCATGATGATGGCACACTTCCGGCTCGGCATCCGGATCGTCGGGCTGGAGATCGATCACCACCACGCGCAGGGGCACGCCCACCTGGATCGCGGCGAGGCCGATGCCGGGCGCATCGTACATCGTCTCGAACATGTCGGCGACGAGCGTCTTGAGCTCGTCATCGAAGGTCTCGACACGCGAGGAAATGGTCTTCAGCCGGGGGTCCGGCACTTCAAGGATTTCACGGATAGCCATAGGGCGCAGATAATCGCGCCTTTGGCCGGGCGCAAGAAGCGGCGCGCGGCGAATTTTCGATCAGACCGTGCAGAGCGCCACCGCGCTCAGCCAACCGGTCGCCTTGCGCGCAGCGCCTGGGCGAGCGTTCCCTCGTCCAGATAATCCAGTTCCCCGCCCACCGGCAGGCCATGAGCAAGCTGGGTGATGCGCACCGGGAAACCTTCAAGCCGCTCCGCGATGTAATGGGCGGTGGTCTGGCCTTCCAGCGTGGCGTTCATGGCCAGCACCACCTCGTCGATCCCGCCTGCCTCGACCCGCGCAATCAGCTTGCCGATGGTCAGGTCCTCCGGCCGCACGCCGTCCAGCGCGGAAAGCCGCCCGCCCAGCACGTGATATTTGCCGGTGAACAGCCGCGCCCGGTCAAGCGCCCACAGGTCAGCCACATCCTCCACCACGCAGAGTTGGCGCGCATCGCGGCGCGGATCGGCGCAGATGCCGCAAGGGTTCTGCGTGTCGACATTGCCGCAGGTGTCGCATTCCACCAGTGTCTCGCGCACGGCACCCAGTGCCTCAAGCAGTTGCACCAGTGCAGTTTCGCGCCGTTTGACCAGCCACAGCACGGCCCGCCGCGCGGAACGCGGGCCAAGCCCCGGCAGGCGTGCCAGGGCAGCGCTGAGTGCCTCGATCTCTTGCGATGCCATGGCCCCGGAGATAGGGCTTGCCGCTCTCGATAGGAAGGCCACGAACGCCCGCTATGCGCATCATTTTCATGGGAACGCCGGACTTTGCCGTCCCTGCCCTCCAGGCGCTGCATGACGCAGGGCACCAGATCGTTGCCGCCTATACCCAGCCTCCGCGCCCCGGCGGAAGGCGCGGCAAGGAACTGACGCCCACGCCGGTCCACAAGGCCGCCGAAGCGCTGGGCATTGAAGTGCGCCATCCCGTGACGCTGAAAGACGCGCAAGCGCAGGCGGACTTTGCCGCGCTGGACGCCGATGTGGCGGTGGTGGCCGCCTATGGCCTGATCCTGCCGCAAGCGGTGCTGGACATGCCGAAGCATGGCTGCCTCAACATCCATGCCTCGCTCCTCCCGCGCTGGCGCGGAGCCGCGCCGGTGCAGCGAGCGATCCTCGCCGGGGATGAGGAAACCGGCGTCACGATCATGCAGATGGCTGCCGGGCTGGATACCGGGGCGATGCTGGCGAAGGTCGCTACGCCGGTCGATCGCAAGACCACGGGCGAACTGACTTCCGAACTCGCGACGAGCGGCGCGCGGTTGATGGTGGACGTGCTGGCCAATCTATCCGCCTTCCCGCCCGAGGAGCAGGACGATGCCCTCGCCACCTACGCCGCCAAGATCGACAAGGCCGAGGCGCGGATCGATTTTGCGCAGGGTGCCTTGCAGGTGGACCGGCAGGTTCGCGCCTTCGCCCCGGCGCCGGGTGCGTGGTTCGAGGTGAATGGGGAGCGGGTGAAGGTGCTGCGCGCCGACATTCAATCCCGTCAGGAAGACCTATCGGTCTCTTTTCCGACCGAGCCGGGCCTTGTTCTGGACGACCAGCTGGCCATTGGCTGCGGTGATGGCGCCATTCGCCCCATCACCGTCCAGCGCGCGGGCAAGCCTGTGATGGACTTTACAGATCTGCTGCGCGGCTTCCCTATCCCGGCCGGGACGAGACTGGCATGAGCACAGTGTATGGCCTTCGACAGGCTCAGGCTGAGCGGATGTTGGCACGTGGCAGACATGCGTCTGAACCTGTTTCCCCAAGCGCGCTCAGCCTGAGCCTGTCGAAGGCCACTGGCCAAGGCCAGCCCGGATGACCCGCTACGCTCTCACCATCGAATTCGACGGGACGCCCTTCATGGGCCTGCAGCGGCAGGCGCATGGGCCCAGCGTTCAGCAGACGGTGGAAGAGGCGGTGCATGCCGTGACGGGAGAGACGGCCATCCTCCATTCCTCCGGCCGCACCGACGCAGGCGTGCACGCGCTCGCCATGCGCAGCCATGTGGACATAGAGAAACCCTTCACGCCCTTCCGCCTGATGGAAGCGCTCAACGCGCGGATGCGCCCTGCCCCGGTGGCCGTGATCGGCTGCGAAGTGGTGCCGGATGACTGGCATGCCCGCTTTTCCTGCATCGGCCGCTCCTACCTCTACCGCATCGTCAATCGCCGCGCGCCGCTGACGCTGGAGAAGAACCGCGCCTGGCATGTCAGTCGCCCGCTGGATGCCGAAGCAATGCACCGCGCCGCGCAGCATCTGGTCGGCAGGCATGATTTCACCACGTTCCGCTCGGTCCATTGCCAGGCGAAAGACCCGGTGAAGACACTCGACCGGCTGGCCGTGCGCCGCGAGGGCGATCTGGTGCTGATCGAGGCGGCCGCGCGCAGTTTCCTGCATCATCAGGTCCGTTCGATGGTAGGCACGCTGGCGCTGGTAGGCCTGGGCCAGTGGAGCGAGGATCAGGTGGCCGAAGCCCTGGCCGCGCGGGAGCGCAAGGCGCTGGGCCTCAATGCCCCGCCGGACGGCCTCTATTTCGTGCGCGCCTTCTATCCCGGCGAGGACTGAGCCTGCCCGCTAGGGCGATGGCGAGGGTGACGGCGAACTTCTTGGCGGGCTGCTGCCCGGCGTCACTGTCAGTCCGTTATTGTTGAGCCGCACATCCACCGGTGTGCCGCCCACTTGCGTGGAAAGCACAGCCTCGCCCTGCTGCACCCGCAAATTCGTGCCATCCGTGCCGATGGGAATATCGGCGGCATCCGGCACGTCGAGCGGCTGGATCGGGCCGGACGGATCGGGCTGCGGCGTCGCCTTGCGCTTTGCAGGCACCACCTTCGGGCCGAGCGCCTGGCTCATGAAGTCCTTCCAGATGCGCGCAGGCAGCCCGCCGCCATGAATACCGGCGAGCGGGGTGTTGTCGTCATTGCCGACCCACACGCCCACCACCAGATCGCCGGCATAGCCCACGAACAGCGCGTCGCGATTGTCCTGGCTGGTGCCGGTCTTGCCAAAATTGGCCACGTTCAGCATGGCCGCACGGCCGGTGCCGCGATTGACCGCAGCGCGCAGCATCTCCTCGATCCCCTCATGCTCGCGCGAGGAAAGGCTTTGCTGCGAATTCCACAGCCAGTCGAACCAGCCGGGCTCTTCAGCCTTCACCGCACGCGGCTTTACCGGAAAGGCATTACCCGCCACGCCGGCATAGGCGGAGGTCAGTTCCAGCAAGGTCATGCTGGAGGTCCCCAGCGCCAGACTGGGATCACCCTCTGCCAGCGGCGAGGTGACGCCGAAATCGCGTGCCGTCTCGATCACTTTCTCGCCGCCCACTTGCCCGAACAGACGCACGGCGGCGACATTGCTGGAACGCGCGAAGGCGTCTTTCAGCGTGATGCTGTCCGAATAGTTCCCGCTGGCATTGGCCGGGCGATAAGAACCGGTCTCGAAGGCCGAATTGTCGATCGTATCGTCAGGCGACATGCCATCGCGCAAGGCGGCGAGATAGACGAACAGCTTGAAAGTTGAACCCGGCTGGCGCCGCGCCTGAGTGGCGCGGTTGAAGGGGGAATCCTCGTAATCCTTGCCCCCGATCATGGCGACCACTTCGCCATTGGGCCGCATCGCCACCAGCGCCACCTGCGCCTTGCCCAGCCCCGCCCGGCTCACGGCACGGCGCGCGGCAGCCTGCAGCCGGGAATCGAGCGTGGTGGTGATCGTCTGCCCACCATAGCCAGCCTCGGTGAGCTTGCGCGCCTCGGGCAGCGCCCAGTCGGCGAAATAGGTGCCGGTCGGCAGATCATCGCCCCCGTCGCGCACATCGAGGCGCGGGGAACGCATGGCCTTGGCCTCTGCCTGCGTGAGATACCCTGCCTCCACCATGGTCTGGAGGACCACGCGCATGCGTTCTTCGGCGAGCTTGTAGTTCTTGGTCGGCGCATAGCGCGAGGGCGCCTGCAGCAGCCCGGCCAGCATGGCGGCCTGTTCGGGCTTCAGCTTTTCCGGCTGGCGGTGGAAATAGTGCAACGAGGCTGCGCGCAACCCGTACACATTGTCGCCAAAATAGGCGTTGGAGAGATAGCGCTCCAGGATTTCGTCCTTGGTCAGCCACGCCTCCAGCCAGAAGGCGATCAGGGCCTCGCGCGCCTTGCGGGTCAGGTTCTGCTCGGGCGTCAGGAACGTGAACTTGGCGAGCTGCTGAGTGATCGTGCTGCCGCCCTGCGTGCGGCCGGTGGTCAGATTGCCCCACGCCGCGCGAGCGATACCGCGCGGATCGACGCCCCAATGATTGTAGAAACGCCGATCCTCAATGGCGATGAAGGCCTGCGGCACGTGAGGCGGCAGGTCCGCCACCTTGACCGGCTTGTCCACCACCGCGCCATTGCGGGCAATGGGGGTGCCATCCGCCGCCAGCAGGGTGAGTTCGGGTGGCGCGATGGGCTGGAGCGACTTGGACAAAGGCGCCGTCACCATCAGCCAGCCGATCGTCAGCAGGAACAGGATGAAGAAGGCCGCGATGCCGCGCCTGATCCACCACCAGCGCGTGCGGGGCGCCTTTTGGAGAACGGCCCCGCCTTCGAGCGGCACCCCGCCCACGCCCAGCGCGCCGGGTGCGAAATCGTCGTCATCCCCATCCAGCCCGTAGAGCGGGGAATGCGGCATGTCCTCGTAATAGATATGCTGCACCGGACGCGGCTCGCGCGACCAGGGCCAGCGCCACCAGCGCCGCTTCACGCCCGGCTTACGGGAAAGCAGTTCCATCGGGCTGCTGTATTAACGAAACAACACAGCCTTGGCGAGCGGATTTGCACGAATGCCCTCAGCCGGCTGCGGCGGGCAGGCTTACGCCTTGCCCACCACGCTTTCCGGCAGATCGACGCCAAAGACGCGCTGGTAATATTCTGCCACCAGCATCCGTTCCGCCTCGTCGCACTTGTTGAGGAAGCTCAGGCGGAAGGCGAAGCCGACATCGTTGAAGATCGCGGCATTCTGCGCCCAGGTGATGACGGTGCGCGGGCTCATCACGGTGGAGATGTCGCCATTGATGAAGCCCTGGCGGGTCAGCCCGGCCACGCGGATCATCCTGGCGATCACGTCCTTGTCCATGTCCGGGTTCTTGGCCGAGACGATGTCCAGCTCTGTGCCTTCCGGCAGGTAGTTCAGCGCCACCACGATGTTCCAGCGGTCCATCTGGCCTTGGTTGATCGCCTGCGTGCCGTGATAGAGGCCGCTCGTATCGCCAAGGCCCACGGTGTTGGCCGTAGCAAACAGGCGGAAATAGGGGTTCGGGCGGATCACGCGGTTCTGGTCAAGCAGCGTCAGCTTGCCTTCGGTTTCCAGCACGCGCTGGATCACGAACATTACGTCGGGCCGGCCGGCGTCATATTCGTCGAACACCAGCGCCACGGGGTGCTGAAGTGCCCAGGGCAGCAGACCTTCGCGAAATTCGGTAACCTGCAATCCATCGCGCAGCACGATCGCGTCACGCCCGATCAGGTCGATACGGCTGATATGCGCGTCAAGGTTGATGCGGATGCACGGCCAGTTGAGGCGAGCCGCAACCTGTTCGATGTGAGTCGACTTGCCGGTGCCGTGATAGCCCTGCACCATCACGCGGCGGTTATAGGCAAAGCCCGCCAGGATCGCGAGAGTGGTATCCGGATCGAACACATAGGTGTCGTCACGATCGGGCACGCGCTCATCCGCCTCGCTGAAGGCGGGGCAGGTCATGTCCGTATCGATCCCGAAGACTTCGCGCACGCTGATGACCGTATCGGGTTCGGCGAGGCGGGTGGTTCCGGTGGGCTCTGAGTGCTTGTTCGTCATCTCGTTCATCGCGCCGGATCGACTAGACGGGCGCGCGCGCCGCTGCAACAAGCAATCCCCGCAAATGGCCAGATTCGGCCTTACGGGAGAGTGCATTCATGAAGATTTTCGGATTTCCCCTCTCGCCCTTCGTCCGCAAGGTGCTGGTGGCCACCAAGGAAAAGGGAATCGACGCGGAACTGATCCCGTCCAATCCCAACCAGCCCGATGAGGCGTTCCTGCAGGCCAGCCCCTTCCGCAAGATTCCCGCGATTCAGGACGGCGATTTCCGCCTGGCCGATTCGACCGCGATCGTCGCCTATCTGGACGCCAAATATCCCGACGCTCCGCTGCTCCCCGCCGAGCCGCAGACGCGCGGCAAGGCCGTGTGGTTCGACGAAGTGGCCGATACGATCCTGATCCCGGCGGGCGCGCCCATCGTGGTCAACCGGTTCCTCTATCCCAAGATCTTCGGCAAGGAAGGCGACGAGGCCGCAGCCGTGGCAGCGGAAGAAGCGATCCTGAAGCCGCTCGACTATCTGGAAGGCGTGCTGGGTAATGGCGGCTGGCTGGCCGGCGAATTTTCCGTGGGCGACATTGCAGTCGCATCTTCGGTCAAGACGCTGGGCTACACCGGCTGGCACCTCGACAATTCGCGCCATCCCGCGCTGGTCGACTGGTATGACCGCGTGAGCGCCCGCCACGCCTGGCAGGCTGCGGCCGAGCAGGAAGCAGCGGTATTCGCCTCGCTGGGCGGCTGATCCGCTTTATCCTTCGTCATTGCGAGCGAAGCGACACAATCCAGGGCCTTGCGCGCAACGCTCTGGATTGCGTCGCCACCTTCGGCACCTCGCAATGACGAATGGCCGAGTGAGAACGATCTACTGAGCGGGCGCCCCGATTTTCGGCGGCAGGGAGAACAACGCGACATAGCGTTTAGCCAGTTCCCTATCGCCTTCCACGACCAGCCCGGCTTCCGCCTCAAGCACTTCCATCGGTATTTTCGGATAAAGCAGCGCGGCCACCGCCATGGCATCCGGCGCGCGTAAAATCGCCTGTGCAGCGGAAGGGTCGGCACGGCGGATCGGCAATTGGCCGTCCTTCAATTCGGCGAGGAAAGTCTCCCCCGCTACATCGAAGCCGACTACGGCGTCGAACGCCTTCGCCCCTTCCCTGTCCAGCATCGTCCGCATCGAGATCATCAGCGACACGGCGGAAAGCGGCAGCATGGGATCGTGCAGCACCGATCGCGCAGCCCAGCGGCCCAGTTCCTGGATCGCGGGCTCGATCGTGTAACCCCATTCGGTCAGTTCGTAGATCTGGGCCGAAGCCGGTGGCGGCAGCTGGCGCTTTTCCAGCACCCCCGCCATCTCCAGCCCGGCCAGCCGCTCCGTCAGTACCTTGGCGCTGATACCGGGCAGAACCCGGCGCAAATCCGAAAAGCGTCGCCCGCCCAGCAGCAATTCCCGCACGATCAGCAGCGACCAGCGTTCACCCACCACTTCCATGGCGAAAGCAGTGCCGCACGCATCGCCATACCACCTGCCGTGGCCCTCGTGCGACGAATTGGTTTCCTTTAGTGACTTCATAGTTGCTTTTAGTAACTCATCAGGTGATGCTTGCGCAACAATGATTCGCCAAAGGGGAGAAGTGCAGTCATGAGCAAGATGATTTTCGTGAACCTGCCGGTGACGGACCTGCAAAGGTCGATGGCGTTCTATGAAGCGCTGGGCTTTGCCAACAACCCGCAGTTCACTGATGAGAACGCCGCCTGCATGGTCTGGTCCGAGGCGATCTTCGTCATGCTCCTCAGCCATGGCCACTGGCGCAAGTTCACTCAGCGCCCCTTCCCCGCCGCAGGCGCAAGCGAAGTGATGCTGGCCGTCAATCTCGACAGCACGGACGAAGTGAACCGCCTGGTTGACCTCTCCGGCGCGCAGGGCGGCACGGCCGACGTCAATCCGAAACAGGACCATGGCTTCATGGTCTCCCGCAGTTTTGCCGACCCTGACGGCCATGTGTGGGAGGCCTTCTGGATGGATCCGGCGGCGATGGGCGGCGGCGAGAGCTGAGCCATTACTTTGGGGGAGGACATGCAATGACTGCAAGACAGATGACCATGGCGGGCTGGGTGCTGACCGGGCTGTTCGCCCTGTTCATGCTCGGGGCGTCCATCGCGCCCAAGCTGCTGGGGATGGACGTGGCGGCCCAGATGCTGGCCGATCTTGGCTGGCCGCCGGGCTACGTGCTGCTGATCGGCGGGTTCGAACTCGCCTTCGTGCTGCTTTACCTCATCCCCCGCACCAGCGTGCTGGGCGCGGTACTGATTACGGCGCTGATCGGCGGAGCGATGGCCACCCATATGCGCGTGGGCAGCCCGCTGTTCAGCCACACGCTGTTCGGCATCTACCTCAGCCTGTTCATGTGGGGCGGGCTGTGGCTGCGCCTGCCGGAACTGCGCGCCTTGTTCCCCTTCGCTTCAAGGAAGGCCTGAACCATGAACGATTGCCCTACCCTGACCGCGTTCGACTGGGTTCCCGATTTCGCCCGCGGACTTGTGCGCGATCTGCGCGTGCGTTGGGCGCTGGAGGAAATCGGGCGCCCTTACGAAACGCAGCTTTACGGCGCGATGGCACCTCGTCCGGACGATTATCTGGCCTGGCAGCCATTCGACCAGGTTCCCGCCTTCGCGGATAAAGGCCTGAAATTCTTCGAAAGCGGCGCGATCCTGCTTTATCTCGGCGAACAGGACGAGCGCTTGCTGCCCGCTGCGCCGCAGGCCCGCTGGAACGCCATTTCCTGGCTTTTCGCCGCGCTCAACAGTGTCGAGCCCCACATCGGCAGACTGGTAAGCTACGACGTGTTCCACGCTGACAAGGACTGGGCAAAGGAAGCGCGCCAGCCCTGCGCCGCACTGGTCGAACGCAAGCTGATGCGGGTTTCGGACGCGCTGGGCGACAAGGACTGGCTGGCCGGCACCTTCTCCGTGGCGGACATCGCAATGGCGACTGTGTTCAGCAATCTGCGTCACACCGGGATGATCGACACTTATCCCAAACTGGCCCGCTATCTGGAACGAGCCTTCGCCCGGCCTGCCTATGCGCGCGCGCTGGACGCCCAGCTTGCGGATTTTTCCGACACACCCCCGCAAATGCAAGGAGCCTGAGCCATGCATATCGAAGGTTTCGTGATCCCGGTGCCCGACGCGAAGAAGCAAGCCTATCTCGAAATGGCCGAATGGTTCGATGCGGCCATGATGGAGCTTGGCGCGCTCCAGATTGTCGAAGCTTGGGAAAAGGACGTGCCCGACGGCAAGCGCACCGATTTCCGCAAGGCCGTGCAGGCAGAGGCGGGCGAGAAGGTCGTGTTCTCCTGGATTGTCTGGCCGGACAAGCAGACCGCCGAAGCCGCCCACGAGCGAATCCATGAAGACGAGAAGTTCAAGGCGTTGACCGACGTGCCGTTCGACGGCCGCCGCATGATCTTCGGATCGTTCGAGCCGCTACTGAGCCTGGGGAACGGAGCATGAGCGGCGGCCCGATCTGGTATGAGCTGATGACGCCGGATGCCTCCGCCGTCGCTCCGTTCTACAACGCCATCACCGGCTGGACCATTCCGGCAAGCGGCAATTCCATGCCCAACGGCGCGGAATACCGCATGATCGGCCGGCCCGATGGCGGCAACGCAGGCGGCTTGCTGACCCTGTCCCCCGCGATGATCGAAGGCGGAGCGCGGCCCATGTGGCTGCCCTACTTCCATAGCGCAGACATGGACGCAGCGCTGGCAAAGGCCGCGGAAATGGGCGCGCAGCTGTGGATGGATCAGACAGTGCCCGGCACCGGCCGCATGGCCATGCTGGCCGATCCGCAGGGCGCCCCCTTCTACATCATGGACCCGACCCCGCCGCCGGGCATGCCGGATGCGAAAAGCGATGTGTTCGATGCAGCAAAGCCCGGCCATTGCCGCTGGATGCAGCTCGACACTACCGACGCGCCCGCTGCCAATTCCTTCTACACGACCCTGTTCGACTGGAAGACGGACCAGACCATGCCGATGGGCCCGGCGGGCGATTATCGCTTCATCGAATTCGAGGGCGTTCAGATCGGCGCCTTCAATCCGATGATCGCCGAAGGGGCCACCCCTGCCTGGCTGCTGTTCTTCGGCGTGGAGGATATCGACGACGCCAGGGCAGCAGCACAGGCACAGGGTGGCGCGGTGACGCAGGACATCCATCAAGTCCCTTCGGGCGACTTCATCTTCATGGCCCGCGACCCGGCAGGAACGGCAGTCGCCTTTGTCGGCCCGCGCAAGGGAGAGCAGTGATGAGCAAGCAAGCCTATGTCTGCCTGTGGTTCGACCATACGGCGGAAGATGCCGCGCGTTTCTATGCCGAGACGATGCCCGGCGGCTGCCTTGGCAAAGTTCACCGCGCCTCGGTGGACAATCCCTCCACCAAAGCGGGCGACGTGCTGATGGTGGAATTCACTGTGGGCGGCATTCCCTGCCTCGGCCTCAATGGCGGCCCCGCCTTCCGGCAATCCGAAGCCTTTTCCTTCCAGATTCCCACGGACACCCAGGAAGAGACCGACCGTTTGTGGAACGCCATCACTGCCAACGGCGGTTCTGAAAGCATGTGCGGCTGGTGCAAGGACAAGTGGGGCGTATCGTGGCAGATCACCCCGCGCGTGCTGATGGACGCATTGTCTCACCCTGACGAAGCCGCCCGTGTGCGCGCCTTTCAGGCCATGATGAACATGAAGAAGATCGACATCGCGGCCATAGAGGCCGCCATAAAAGGCTGACAATCATGCTCGCACTCTATGGCCACCCTTTCTCTTCCTACACCTGGAAGGGGCTGATCCCGCTTTATGCCACCGGGGCCGAATTCGAATTCCGCGAAGTGGGGCCGGACAATCCGGACCACAGCGATTTCGTCGCCCGCTCGCACCCTGCGGGCAAGTTCCCGGTGCTGGTGGACGGCAATGCCACGGTGATCGAGGCGACGGCCATCGTGGAGCATCTGGCGCTGAAGTTTCCCGGCTCCGGCCTGATCCCCGCCGACCCGGCGGAAGCGGCCACCGCCCGCATGCTCGACCGGGTGTTCGACAATTACGTGATGGGCAATGGCCAGCGCGTGGTCAGCGCCTATCTCGCGAACATGGAGGCGCCCGATCCGGCGGAGGTCGAGGCGGGCAAGCAGGGCCTGCGCCGCGCCTATCGCTGGCTCGAACGATGGCTGGAGGGGAACGCCCTGCCCGCCCATGTCTCGCTGGTCAGCTGCGCTGCCGCGCCGTCGCTGTTCTATGGCGACTGGATCGAGCCGATCCCGGCCGACGCGCCGCGCCTTGCGGCCCTGCGTGCCGAATTGCTCGCCCTGCCGGAAGTCAGCCGCTGCGTGGAGGATGCCCGACCCTTCCGCCCATGGTTCCCGCCCGGCGCGCCCGACCGCGACTGACCGAAACCGAGAGAGGAAACCCCAACATGTCCAACGAACTCAAGGTCACCTGCTTCATCGCCGCCCCACCCGCGAAGGTGTGGGACGTGCTTGCCAACCGCATGGAGGAATGGTGGTGCCCCAAGCCGTGGCGCGTGGAGATCGACCAGCAGGATCGCCGCGCTGGCGGGCGCTGCGCCATGACCATGTATGGCCCCAATGGCGAAGTCATGCCCAATGAAGGCATTTTCCTCGCCTGGGACGAAGGCCGCCGCTTCGTCAGCACCGATGCCTTCACTGGCGAGGATTTCGATCCCGCAGGCCCCTTCATGGTCGGCTTCTGGGAAATCGAGCCCGAAGGCGACGGCACGCGCTACACCGCCCGCGCCAAGCATTGGAGCGAGGAAGCGCGCAAGAACCACGAGGAAATGGGCTTCATTCCGGGCTGGACCGCGGTGGCCGAGCAATTGAAGGAACTGTGCGAACAGGCTTGACTTTTTGCCATTTGTTCCATATATGTTCCAATGCTGCGGCGGGAGATTCGGGCATGGCTGACTTCACCTTTTTCACTAACCCCATGTCGCGCGGGCAGATGGCCCGCTGGGCCCTGCATGAGGCTGGGGCGAGCTATGACGAAGTGATAGTGGAGTGGAACGCCAAGCCCGCCGAACTGCTCGCGGTAAACCCGCTCGGCAAGGTTCCGACCGTGATCCATCACACGCCGAATGGGGACCGGGTGATTTCCGAGGCTGCCGCAATCTGCGCCTATCTCGCTGCCGGGGACCTTGCGCCCCGGGAAGAAGAGCGCGCGGATTATTTTCGCTGGCTGTTCTTCGTGGCTGGTCCGATCGAACAGGGCGTTACTGCACGCCATTACGGCTACGAACCGAAAGAGGCGCGCGAGCGTATCTCGGTTGGCTGGGGCGATATCGACGCAGCACTCGCGATGCTGGAAGGCCATCTAGCCACATGCGATTTCGTCTGCGGCAAGCGTTTCACCATGGCGGATGTCTACGTCGGCAGTCAGGTCGAGTGGGGCATGATGTTCGGGACTTTCCCGGAAAGGCCTGCCTTCACTGCCTATGTCGAACGGTTCCGCGCGCGTGACGCTTATAAGGCGGCAAAGGCAATCGACTACGCCCAGATTGCCGAACGACAGGCGCAGGGCTGACCCTTGTGCTCCCCCTCCTCTGAAGAGGAGGGAGGCAGAGGGCGTGGACAAATTTCAGCGTAAGCTTCCATAACTGCTTTTCAGAATTTTGGCCGAGAAGCTGTCGTTCCGAATACGATGACATTGCGGACATTTGGCGGCACGCTAGTCTACAAACATGGTCAAGCTAGTTCACCGCGTCCGTCAAATGATAGATAGAGAGTGGGCCCGGGTAGGCTGGGCTGGAATGCCGACGTTTCAGCACCAACTTATCGCATCGGCTCCCTTGGTGGCAGGTCTGGCCCTGGCAACTCTCGCGGAGCGTTATTCTTACCCGGCGGGCGCAATCATCGTCGTGGCAGGCATCTTACTCTACATCGCAATCATTACCTGGATACATCTACGTCGCATGGCTGGGGTGGGCTCATTCTCGACCGCGCGATCGGAGCGCTTCCTCAAGAGGGCGCGGCGACAAAGGGACAAGGCCTCGACAAAGTCCCCTTCGCCCGATGAGCCCACAAAGGGCAGTTGACCACCCCAAGGCTGCCAAATGCCGCCATTCCGAATACGACTACATTGCGGATGTTTTCAGGATCGTCATGCTGAACTTGTTTCAGCATCCATCCATCCTCACGAACCGCCGTGCGATCCGGAGAAATGGATCCTGAAACAAGTTCAGGATGACGGGTTAGGATGGTCCGCTTCCCACAACACTCCCGCCCAAAGCGGACTTTCCGGACACGACGCATCGCGGACATCCCCTACCTCCGCTCGTCCTGAGCTTGTCGAAGGACACGCGCCAGCGCTTGCCCAACAAGTGGATACGGGGCTGACGGTTTCCCGTGTCCTTCGACAAGCTCAGGACGAGCGGGCGTGGTGGCTGGGATAAGGATTCTACTCACCTACCTTCGTCATTCCCGCGAAGGCGGCAATCCAGATCAACGGTTGCCACTGGATTCCCGCCTTCGCGGGAACGACGAATTGGGGACTGGCAGTTCCCCACCCCGCTCCTGTCATTCAGGCCGCAGGCTGTACTCCCAGATATCAGACGCTCAATTCAGGTCCGAATTTGTCCACGCCGCCTAGACAAGCAGCGTCACGCCAGAGCGCTCGACTTCCTCAATATTTGATAGGCTTCCACCACCCTGCCCAGCCGCGCTTCCTGGCTACGATCGCCGCCATTGCGATCCGGGTGATATTTCCGCACCAGTTGTGAGTAACGCTTGCGCAGGTCCGCGCGGTCCGTATCCGGCTCCAGCCCCATCACGCCCAGCGCCTCGCGTTCGCGCGGAGTGAAGCGGGCCTTTGCCTGATCTTCGGCATGGCGCCCGGCGGCGCGGCGGCGAATATCCGCCGCTCGCATACCGATGGCTTCCAGCGGATCGTCGAAATCGGCCCAGCGCGGCACGGCGCCCACGCCGCCATCGGGTTGAAAGGCGCGGCTTTCCCGCCGCCAGCCGGCTACGGGGTGCTGCGCTTCAAGGATTTCCTCGGCGCTCATTCCCTCGAACCAGTCATAGCCGGAATTGAATTCGCGAACATGGTCCAGGCAGAACCAGCGCCATTGGCCAGGCCCGTCGAAACCCGAGGGGCGCGATCCCGGCGCACGGAATTCACCTGAGTCATCGCAACCCGGCGCCTCGCATTGGCGCCCCTGTGCTTCGTACCGCCCTTTGAATCTGTCGTGCTTCGTATCCTTCACATCTTTAGGATGGGCATTCATGGCCTATAAGGGAACCCCCTTTCACAGATGAAATCCAGCACAGGAGAATTCATGGCCGGCCCGCTTCAGCGCGAAATGGAACACCTGTTGGAGGCAGCATTCAGCCCGCTCCGACTGGAAGTCATCAACGATTCCGCCCGTCATCACGGCCACGCGGGCGACGACGGCAGCGGCGAATCTCACTTCACGGTGGTGATCGAAAGCGCGGCCTTCAGCGGCAAATCCCGCGTAGAATGCCAGCGCATGGTTAACCGCGCATTGGGTGACATTCCGGGCGAACGCGTCCATGCCCTGGCAATCAAGGCCAGCGCACCAGAGGACGCTTCATGAATGTGATCGACACCATCACGCCGATCTCCCACGATCTGGGCGATTTCGAGGTCCGCCGCGTGCTCCCCGCCAAGGAACGGCGCATGGTGGGGCCCTTCATCTTCGTCGACCAGTTCGGCCCCGCGCAGCTGGACATCGGCCGGGCAATGGATGTGCGGCCACACCCGCATATCAACCTCGCCACGGTCACCTGGCTGTTCGACGGCGAATATGCCGGCGCGATCGAACATCGCGACAGCCTGGGCAGCCATTCGATCATCCGGCCGGGGCAAGTGAACCTGATGACCGCCGGCAGCGGCATCGTCCATTCCGAGCGCAGCCCTGTGTCGGAGCGCGAGGCCGGCCCTCGCCTCTATGGCATGCAGACCTGGCTCGCCCTGCCCGATGGCAGGGAGGAGATTGCTCCTTCCTTCGAAGCGGTCAGCGAATTGCCGCTGATCGAAGACCAGTGCGTTACTGCCCGCGTCATCATGGGCGAGTTGTGGGGCGAGAGGGCGCCCACCACCACCTATGCCGAAACCATCTATGCCGAGATCCTCCTCGGCCCCAGTGGCGCGATCCCGATCGAGGCCGATGCGGATGAGCGCGCGGTGATGCTGGTGGGCGGCGAGGCCACTCTGGATGGCAAGCCGCTCAAGCTCTACGAACTGGCCGTGCTGCGCCCCGGCGCGGAAATGGTGCTCGATTCCCGCTCCGGCGGGCGGGTGATGCTGCTGGGCGGGGAAGCCTTCAGCACGAAGCGTCACGTGTGGTGGAACTTCGTAAGTTCCCGCCGCGAACGGATCGAGCAGGCAAAGCAGGACTGGAAGGAAGGCCGCTTCCCCAAGGTTCCGGGCGACGAGGTGGAATTCATCCCCCTGCCCGAACAGCCCCTGACGCGCAGCGAGTGAGACAGTGGCGGGGGAGGAACTGCAGGCCGTCGTTCTCGCTTCCGGCATCGAGCTTGCCATGTGGGACAGCGGCCCGCGCGATGCCCCGGCCCTGATCTTCCTCCACGGCTTTCCCGAAAGCCACCGCAGCTGGCGCCACCAGATCCGCCATTTCAACACGCGCTATCGCTGCATCGCGCCCGATCAGCGCGGTTATGGCGGATCGTCAAAACCGCAGGATGTGGCGAGCTATTCCGCGGACAAGCTGATCGGAGACATCTTCCAGCTGGCCGATGCGCTGGGCGTGGAGCGTTTCACGATCGTGGGCCATGATTGGGGCGGTGCGATCAGCTGGCCAATTGCCATGATCGGTCAGGCAAGTGGCCGGGTGAGCCGCGCGGTAATTGCCAATGCGCCCCATGCGGCCCTGTTCCAGCGCCTGCTCTACACCGATCCGGTCCAGCGCCGGGCGAGCCAGTATATGCGAGCCTTCCGCGATCCGGCGAATGACGCTCTGGTGCGCGAGCATGGGCTTGGCGCCCTGCTGCTCAAGGCCTTGCGCTGGCAACCCTCTGCTGCGCTTGAGCCGGAGGAGCGCGACTTCATGCTCGCCGGCTGGCAGGATCGCGATGCCTGTTTCGGCATGCTCAACTGGTATCGCGCCTCGGCCATCGAGGTTCCGGACGAGAACGCGCCTTATGCCCTGCCCGAAGGCTGGGCCCCGCCGCCTATGCCCAAGCTCATCATTCCCACGCTGGTGATCTGGGCGATGGACGATCTCGCCCTGCCGCCCGGCAATCTCGACGGGCTTGAAGACCTTGCCGAGAACCTCACTATCGAGCGCATTTCCGGATGCGGCCATTTCGTGCAATGGGAACGTCCGGCTGCAGTGATCGCGGCGATGGAGGGTTTCCTTGGCCGAACAGAAAATACCGCCACTGCCTAACTCGCTGCTGCGCAATCCGGTCGATGGCGAGGTCCGGGTCAGCTTTCTCGAGCTGTTCTTCGACCTCGTCTATGTCTTCGCCATCACGCAGATTTCCCATTTCCTGCTCGCCCATCACGGCGTGGCGGCTGTGGTCGAGGCGCTGGTGATCTTCGCGGCGATCTGGTGGGCTTGGGTCTACACGACATGGGCCGCGAACTGGCTCGATCCCGAACGGGTGCAGGTGCGCATCGCCCTGTTGCTCACCATGCTGGCCAGCCTGGTAATGGCCGTTTCCATTCCCAAGGCCTTTGCCGAACACGGCCTGATCTTCGCCTGCGCCTATCTGACCATCCAGATCGGGCGGTCCGCCTTCGTGGCCATCGTCATGCGCCGCAACAGCCACGAAGCGGCGCGAACGATGCAGCGGATCGTGCTCTACTTCGTGCTGAGTGGATGCCTCTGGGTCGCAGGCGCTCTGTCGCAGCACACGAAAGTCCGCCTGGCCTGCTGGCTGGTGGCACTGGCCATCGAATATTCGGGGCCGAGCACCGGATACCGCCTTCCCTTCGGCGGCAGCGTCATGCCCAGCGACTGGCGCATTTCCGGCGGCCACATGGCGGAACGCTGCGCCCTGTTCATCATCATCGCGCTGGGCGAAGGGATCATCGTGACCGGCGCGACCTTTGCCGGCAATGCCCTCACTTTCCTCAACAGCTCTGCCTTCCTCGCCGCCTTCACCGGCTCTGTCCTGATGTGGTGGATCTATTTCGATGTCGGGGCGAAGCGCGGCGCCGAACTGATCGAGCATCACCACGAGCCCGGACGGATCGCCCGCAGCGCCTACACCTATCTGCACATGCCCATCGTGCTGGGCATCATCGGCACTGCCGTAGCCGACGAATTGCTGCTGGCTCACCCACATGGCCACACCGGCCCGGCCCTGGTCCTTTCGCTATGCGGCGGCGGGGCGATCTACATTCTGGGCGTGGGCCTGTTCAAACGCTTCGCCAATCCGTTCCGCAACTTCCCCATGTCGCACCGCTTCGGCCTGATCGCCCTTGCCGGGCTGGCCCTGCTGGGAATGCTGCTGGAACCGCCAGCCCTGATCTTCGGATGGCTGTCCGTGGCGATCTTTGCCTCGGTGGTCATCTGGGAATGGACCAGCTTCCACGGTGGCTGGGTGGAACGGTTTGGCTACCGCCTCGGGCCTGTTGGCCGCTATCTCCGGCGTGCCGCCGTCCGGGCCGAGGCCAATCGGGAAGAACGTTTCGGCGGCAAGCCGGACTAATCCTTCCCGAACCACTCCACCCATGCACCATGCGGGTGGGCCTGCGACAGCAGCGTCCATTCCTGGCCACTGCCGGGCCAGTACTTCACGTTCAACTCATGAGCAAAGGTCTTGCGGTTGGTTTCCAGCCGCACCCATGCAAGTGGGCGTCCGGCCGTTGCGTTACCGCCAGCCTCTTCCATAGCCGCCGTGATCGCGGCGCGGGTTTCTTGCGGCAGATATTGCCACATGACCGAGTGATAGAGCACGCGTGTAACGCCCTCCTGTTGCGGCCGGGCGAGCATGTCCGCCACGAAATCGCCTGCGTCCATCCTCACCAGATCGGGCTTCCTGTGCCCCGCCAGCGCAATCGCCGCATCGATCCGCGCCATCCGCTCGGTCGCGTCGGGCCAGACGTAGGATTTGAGCCGCAACGCCTCTGCCGGATCGGACAGGTCTATCGGCGCAATATCGGACCCGCGAATGGCCACGATCTCGATCGCACCCGCAGGCGGCGGGGGCCCGCGCCATTCGGGCTTCAGCTGCATGGGCGAGCCTTCCGGCCCCACCGTCACCCCGCCCAGATCGAAATGATAGCGTTCCATCATTGTGTTGACGCCCGCGCTCGATCCGATCTCGTTCAGTTCCAATTTCGGGCCAAGCCTTTGCGCCAGCCACAGCAGCCCGGCCATCAGGCTGTTGGCGCGCCCAGCCTCGTTAGTCTGCGGCGGCCCGTCCAGCCACGGGGCGAGCCGCGCATCGAACTTCTCCACCAGCGCGCAGACGATCCGGTCGATCTCGGCCTGATCGGTCAGTTCGCCCGCATAGACCGGCCCAAGTTCCGGCGCGTCGCCCGTGAGATAGAGATTGTGGATGCCGCCCGCGATCCGCAGCGGCAGCGCGTCCTCCAGCGACAGGCCGGGCCAGTCATTCATCCGGCGGGCGACTTCGGTATCGGTGCGGAGCACGGCCCGCTCCGCCGCGATCACGCGTCCGGTGCAGGGCGCTTGGGCGCGGGTGGCGTGGTCTGCCTGCCATTGCAGCGCCTGTTCGACGCTCGCGATCTCCATGACCGCATTTTCCGCCGAGCCCGCTTCCGCCATTTCCATTGCCCTTTCCGCGCTGTGTCCCTAAGGCCCGCGCCATGTCGAAACCGCTTACCTTTGCCGTTCCCAAGGGCCGCATCCTGGAGGAAGCACTGCCCGTGATGGCACGCGCCGGCGTCGTGCCCGAAGCCGCGTTCAACGACAAGGACAACCGTGCGCTCAGCTTCGCCTGCGAAGCCACTGACATGCGGATCATCCGCGTGCGTGCGTTCGATGTCGCCACTTTCGTCGCCCATGGCGCGGCCCAGGCGGGCATTGTCGGTTCCGATGTGGTCGAGGAATTCGACTATCCCGATCTCTACGCGCCGGTCGATCTCGACATCGGCCATTGCCGCCTTTCGGTGGCCGAACCGGTGGATTCCGGGCTGGAGCCGCTGGGCAAGGTCAGCCACCTGCGAGTGGCCACCAAATATCCCAACCTCACCAGTCGTTTCTTCGAACGGCAGGGCATTCAGGCCGAATGCGTGAAGCTGAACGGCGCGATGGAACTCGCCCCCAGCCTTGGCCTGTCCCAGCGCATCGTGGACCTTGTTTCCACCGGTCGAACGCTGAAGGAAAACGGGCTGGTGGAAACCACCACCATCCTGCCTGTCTCTGCCCGCCTGATCGTCAATCGCGCCGCCTTGAAGACCGATCCCCGCCTTGGCGAGCTGGTCGAGGCGTTCCGCGCCGTGGCCGAGGGGCGCCGCTGATGCTCCGCCTCAAGACCTCCGATCCCGATTTCGAGCGGAAATTCACCCGCATCGTGGCCGACCGGCGCGAAAGCGGCGGCGACGTGGCGCAATCGGTGGCGACCATCCTCAACGAGGTCCGCGCGCGCGGGGACGAGGCGCTGGCGGAATATACCCAGCGGTTCGACGCTTTCTCGCTGCCGGAAGGCGAATGGCGGATCGCACCGGAAACCTGCAAGGCCGCGTTTGACGCGCTGGACAGCGATCTGCGCGAGGCGCTGGAACTCGCCGCGTCGCGCATCCGCGCCTATCACGAAGCGCAGCTGCCGCAGGATCGCGACTATACTGACGCGGCCGGCGTGCGGCTCGGCGCGAAGTGGTTCCCCGTCGATGCCGCCGGGCTCTATGTGCCGGGCGGGCGCGCATCCTACCCTTCTTCCCTGCTGATGAACGCCATTCCGGCCAAAGTCGCCGGAGTTCAGCGGCTGGTGGTCTGCACCCCCACGCCCAAGGGCGAGATCAACGAACTGGTACTCGCCGCCGCGCATCTTGCCGGTGTGGACGAAATCTGGCCGGTGGGCGGCGCACAGGCCATTGGCGCGCTGGCCTATGGCACCAAGCGGATCAAGCCGGTGGACGTCGTTACCGGGCCGGGCAATGCCTGGGTCGCGGAAGCCAAGCGCCAGCTTTATGGCGTTGTCGGGATCGACATGGTGGCTGGCCCCTCCGAAATCCTCGTGATCGCGGATGGCAAGAACGATCCTGACTGGATCGCGGCCGACCTGCTGAGCCAGGCCGAGCACGATCCCGCCGCGCAATCGATCCTGATTACCGACGATCCGGACTTCGCCGATCAGGTGGCGGACCGCGTCGACGTGCAGAGCGCCATGCTCTCCACAAAGAAGACCGCGCAGGCCAGCTGGGCCGCGCATGGCCTGATCGTGGAAGTGGCCGACCTTGCCGAGGCCCCCCGCCTCGCCAATGCGCTCGCCGCGGAACATATCGAACTGGCGGTGGACGATCCCGAAAGCCTGTTCGCTGGCATTCGCCATGCGGGCAGCGTGTTCCTTGGCCGGATGACCCCGGAAGCGGTGGGCGATTATGTCGCCGGGCCGAACCACGTGCTGCCCACCGGGCGGCGCGCGCGCTTTTCCTCCGGCCTTTCGGTGCTGGACTTCATGAAGCGCACCAGCTTCATCTCGCTGGACGATGCCGCCTTGGCGAAGATTGGCCCCGCAGCCGTGCGGCTGGCCCAGATGGAAGGGCTGCCTGCCCATGCCAAATCCGTGGAATTGAGACTGAAATGAGTGGCCGTTCCCAAGCCCGTTCCGCTGCGCGTCTGGCCGCCGTCCAGGCGCTGTACCAGCGCGAGATGGAAGACATCGCCCTGCCCCGCCTGCTGGACGAGTTCCACCAGCACCGGCTCGGCCGTGCGCAGGATGACGACGAGGAAGAACTGGCCGACGCCGAAGTCGCCTTCTTCGACGATATCGTCTCGGGCGTGATCGCCCGCCAGGAAGAGATCGACGCACTGGTCGAATCCCGCCTCGCCGATGGCTGGAAGCTCGACCGGCTGGACAAGACAATGCTGCAGATTCTGCGCGCCGGTGCTTACGAGCTGCTTGCCCGGCAGGACGTGCCGCTGGGCAGCGCGATCAGCGAATATGTCGATGTCGCCCACGCCTTCTTCGACGCTCGCGAGGCGAAATTCGTCAATGGAGTGCTTGATGGCGTGGCGAAGGCCGTGCGGAGCTAGAAGACTTCCCGCTGGCCACTCATCCGCTTTCGGTGAAACCGTTTTGCGAACGGCATCGTAGCAAGAGGGTGGCAGCGGACATGGAAAACTCGTGATGCTGAACCGGGTTCGGCATCCATCCTTCCCCATAGGCTACCGTTCGATCCGGCGAAATGGATCCTGGAAGCGGAGCTGTGCTTGCGCAAACAAGTTCAGGATGACAGCCGCGCAAACGTCCGCGAAGCTATCGCCCGGAAGGGCAGCTTCCAGGCAGCTCGATTGGCGTTCCGAACGGCGAGTGTGGGGTGGGAAGCTGCCAGTCCCCAATTCGTCATTCCCGCGAAGGCGGGAACCCAGCGGCAACCGTTGATCTGGATTCCCGCCTTCGCGGGAATGACGAAGGTAAGTGAGTAAAAGCCCAATCCCACTCACCACAACCGCTCATCCTGAGCCTGTCGAAGGACACGCGGCGGCACTTGCCCCGCCAACGGGATGTGGGTGTGGGTTTCCCGTGTCCTTCGACAAGCTCGAGACGAGCGGAGATTGGGGATGTCCGCAATGTTGCCGGGTCCGAAAAGTCCGCTTCCAGCCCAATTTCGCAATCAGCCGCCGAATTAATCCTCCCCGCCCAGCACCTTGTCCAGATAGGCCGCCAGACGCACGCCTGATTGTTCGAGCCGTTGTTCCATGGCAGGCGTCCATTGCCAGGCATATTGCCATGAGAGGCTGACGGGGGATTCCCGCGTAGCTTCGCCCAACTCGCCGCCCTTGGGCGGGTAGATGCGATCGCGCAGCGCAATGCTCTCGTCGATCCACACCGCCGGATCGCTGTTCCACCAGCCCGTTACTTCGGACGGCGTCATATGGCGCTCCAGCCGGTCGGCATATTCGCTGTAGCTGAGCTGGCGCTTGAGGATCAGCCCCTCGTCCCAAACCCAGTGCAGGTTCTGCGGCTCGTCGAACCATAGGACGTTGAACCAGTTGCCGCCGCGGTCTGTGTCGTTCCCCGCATGGAGCGGCTGATGCAGGTCCGCCACGATATGGACAATGAAGCGCAGTGCGCGCTGCCTGTCTTCACGGCTGGAACTGCGATCGCGCAGCACGGCGGCAAAGCGCTCCAGCGCGGTTGCGGCATCGCCCTCTGCCGGATGGACCAGTTCGGCAGCATGCTTGCCTTCGGGCAGGGTCACATAATGCCAGGGGGATGCTTCGCTCTGCCAGAAAGGATCGGGGTTGGACCGCTCGTCATCCGGCCAGGTCGATGCATCGGCCAGCGTTTCGGCGCCCATAATTCCGGCGATTTCCGCGCGGGTCTTCCCGCTGATGTTGCGCTCTGCAATCTCGGCGCTTACCCGATGGCCTATCGGCCCCCATGCAAAGGCGGGCGAAGCCGCCGCAAGCCCGGCGGTCGACACGGCGACGGACAGGACGAGTTTGGCAAGACGCATCATGGCTGGGGCATTTCCTCGAAAACGGGCAGACAGGCTGCCTAGCTTCTCCGCTGCCCGGGTGGCAACCGCATGACGCGGGAACTGGCCTTTATCGAACGATTGCGCGCACTAGCCACGCATCCTGCCGCGCGTGGCCTGGATGACGATTGCGCGGTGCTGCCGTTTGGCACCGAGACGCTGATCCTCACGCATGACATGCTGGTGGAGGGCATCCATTACCTGCCCGGCGCCGACATGGCCGATGTGGCATGGAAGCTGGTCGCCACGAACCTCTCCGATCTCGCCTCGAAAGGCGCTGAGCCGTTGGGGGTGTTGCTGGGCCACATGCTCGGCCCGGGAGACGGAGACTTCCTGCGCGGGCTGGAGGACGTCCTCCGCCATTATGGCGTGCCGCTGCTGGGCGGAGATACGACCTCGGGCCGTTCGCCGCGCGCGGATGGGCTGACGGCGCTTGGCAGGGCGAGTTGCCTTCCCGTTCCCTCACGCTCCGGCGCGCAGCCGGGGGATGCAGTCTATCTCACCGGCCCGGTGGGCGCCGCGATGATGGGCTTCGAGGCTCTGCGTGACAGCACCGGAGAAGACAGCACCGCCTATAGTCGCCCTATGGCCCGCCTTGCCGAGGGGCAGGCACTTGCCCCGCTTGTCACGGCGATGATGGACGTGTCGGACGGGCTCCTGCTCGACGCCTGCCGCATGGCTCGTGCCAGCAGCGTCACAATATCTCTGGCAAGCGCCTCTGTGCCCCTTGGGTGCCCTTCTGGCCGCGTTCTGGACGCCTTGCGCTGGGGCGACGATTACGAATTGCTGTTCACCGCTCCGGAAGGCACTCGCTTGCCCGTCACGGCCTATCAGGTCGGCACAATATTGCTGCCGGAAGGCGCCCCCCTGCTACTGGACGGGACTGCGCTCAGCGAGGAAGACGAACTGGGCTACCAGCACGGCTGAAACGGTGTTGCCTGCCTGAGACGCGAAGCAATCCAGGGCACGCATAATTGCGCCCTGGATTGCTGCAGGGCTTCCCCCCCCCCTCGCCATCGCGAAATCCGGATTCAGTGCGCCGAAACGTCCACGCCCTGACGGCGCAGCACATCCTTCATCGCGTGATAGGCTTCCTTCTGGCGGTGGTTCGGAATGCCGGGATAAAGGTGATGGATCAGGTGATATTCCATCGCCATCGACGCCCAGTAACCCAGCTTCGCCTTGAAGATCTTGGTGTTCTTGTAACGGCCGCGTTCCTGCGGGTGATGCGGCGCCCAGCTAAGCCAGTAACGGATCCACGAAAGGCCGACCTGACGCGGCAGCCACCACAGCAGCGCGACTTCGATTGCGTAGCCGCTCCATGCCATGCCGAAGAAGGTTCCCAGCATAACCAACTGAAGAATGGTGGTTTGCATGGCCGCCTTGCGCGAAGCAGGCGTATCCATGTCCACCATCATCTTCTTGTAGCGCATCACCGAGCCTTCGACGCCCGGCTGGCGGTTCCACCAAGTCTTGAGAATGGCCTTCCACCAGTTCGGCGCGCCGTCCGTATAATCCGGATCGAGCTGCGGATCGTTGGTGTATTTGTGATGCTCCATATGGGTGAGCCGCGCCACGCCGAAGCCCAGTGCGATCGGGATCGTGGAAAGATGCCCGGTCAGTTCGTTGACCCAGTAATATTTGTGCCCGCGCGGATAGATATTGGAATGCATCGCCTCGTGGCTCGGAATGAAGCCATAGGCCGCGCAGAAGGTGGAGAAGACGAAGCCCAGCGTCAGGCCGACCGGGCCGAGATAGCCCAGCACCGCCAGCGGGAAGAGGCTGACCCAGATCGCAAAGCAGGTGACGGTCAGCGCGGCATAGACCCAGGTCGCCCCGCCATGGAATTGCATGGCAATCGCCCGCTCTTCCTTCATCAGCTCGCGGCGCAGGTGCTTGTCGAGCGTATCGTCGCCCGCAAGGCCGATTACCGGGCCATCCTCAGCCGGGATAATGCCGGGAACCTCGATCGAGTTACGCCCGATCAAATCGGTTTCGATCGCGTCCGTTTCGATCACCTCGACCTCGATCAGGCCGCCTTCCTTCACCGGTCCGTCAGTCACAGCCAGCGCCCCTTGATATTAGCGTAGAGCCCCCATGCCCCACCGAAGAGCAGCCCGAAGCCGATCCGGCTCATGCCGAAGGGCCCGTCGATGCCCCAGACGGCCATGAGCTGCGCCGTGAGCGGCGCGATGAAACCGATGCCGAACAGAAACGGCATCACGGCGAACAGCTTACGGATGGCTTCAGTCATGACATTAACCTCGCATAAACCATTGGAAGGCGCAAGATTCCATGGTTCGTGCGATAAACTTGTCACGTATTCACACCTAGGACAGCCCACCACGCCCCCAAAGGATGGAGGGCAAACAACCTAAGGAGAAATGCGGGTTTTAGGGCTTGCGCGCCCTATAATGGCCCTATAGCCATCTGCATTGGCGTGAGCGCCTCAAAATAAAAGAAGGAGCCACGCGATCCGCAATTCTTTGCAGAGGGGGAGAGGCTCACGTGAACCTCGTCACTATTTCCATCATATTGGGGCTGCTTGCCATCGTGTATGGCTTCGTAACCAGCCGCCAGGTGCTCGGCGCAAGTGCCGGCAATGAAAAGATGCAGGAAATTGCCGCGGCAATTCAAGAAGGTGCACAAGCCTATCTGAAGCGGCAATATACGACCATCGCCATCGTAGGCGTGGTGGTCGCGATCATCATCTTCGCTACGCTGGGGGCGATTTCTGCCACCGGCTTCGTGATCGGCGCGATCCTGTCGGGCGTGGCCGGGTTCATCGGAATGAACATCTCCGTCCGCTCCAACGTCCGCACCGCAGCAGCAGCCCAGCAGGGCCTGCAAAACGGGCTGACCTTGGCCTTCCGTGCGGGCGCGATCACCGGCCTTCTGGTGGCTGGCCTCGCCCTCCTCGCGATTGCGGTGTTCTACTGGTATCTCACTGACATTGCCGGCTTCACGGTAGGCGGTGAGGACCGCACGGTGGTGGACGGCCTTGTCGCCCTCGCCTTCGGTGCATCGCTGATCTCGATCTTCGCGCGCCTTGGCGGCGGGATCTTCACCAAGGCCGCCGACGTCGGCGCCGACCTCGTCGGCAAGGTCGAGGCGGGCATCCCGGAAGACGATCCACGCAACCCGGCGGTGATCGCGGACAATGTGGGCGACAATGTGGGCGATTGCGCCGGCATGGCGGCCGACCTGTTCGAGACCTACGTCGTCACCGTGGGCGCGACCATGGTGCTGACCGCCCTGCTCCTCAAGAGCGTGGGCGACCTGCTGCCGAACCTGATGGCCCTGCCGCTGCTGATCGGCGGCGTCTGCATCGTCACCTCGATCATCGGCACCTATTTCGTTCGCCTCGGCGGTTCGAACAACGTCATGGGCGCGATGTACAAGGGCTTCCTCGTCTCGGCAGTCCTGGCGATACCGGCAATCTGGTTCGCCACCAGCACCGCGCTGGGCGGGATGGAGAATGTGCTTCCGGGCACCGACTTCAACGGCCGCGCGCTGTTCTATTGCTCGCTGCTGGGCCTGGTCATCACCGGGCTGATCATCTGGATCACCGAATATTACACCGGCACCAATTTCCGCCCGGTGCGCTCTATCGCCAAGGCTTCGGAAACCGGCCATGGCACCAATGTGATCCAGGGCCTCGCGATCAGCCTTGAAGCGACTGCCCTGCCCACCATCGTCATCGTGGCGGGCATCATCATCGCCTATCAGCTCGCAGGCCTGATCGGCATTGCCTATGCCGCCACTGCCATGCTCGCCCTGGCAGGCATGGTCGTGGCGCTCGACGCTTATGGACCCGTTACCGACAATGCCGGTGGCATTGCCGAAATGGCGGGTCTGGACGACAGCGTGCGCGAGAAGACCGACCTGCTCGATGCCGTGGGCAACACCACCAAGGCCGTGACCAAGGGCTATGCCATCGGTTCGGCAGGCCTTGCGGCTCTGGTGCTGTTTGCCGCCTATACCACTGACCTCAAGGAGTTCTTCCCGACACTGGAAGTCGATTTCAGCCTTGAGAACCCCTATGTCATCGTCGGCCTGCTGCTGGGGGCGCTGCTGCCCTATCTGTTCGGCGCGATGGGCATGACGGCAGTGGGCCGCGCAGCGGGCGACGTTGTGAAGGACGTGCGCGACCAGTTCGCCAGCGATCCGGGCATCATGGCCGGGACCAGCCGCCCGAACTATGCCCGCACCGTCGATCTCGTCACCAAGGCGGCGATCAAGGAAATGATCATTCCTTCACTGCTGCCGGTGCTGGCGCCAATCGTGGTCTATTTCGTCATCACTTTGGTGGCGGGTCAACAGAACGGCTTTGCCGCACTGGGCGCCCTGCTACTCGGCGTGATCGTGGGCGGGCTGTTCGTGGCCCTCTCCATGACCTCGGGCGGCGGCGCGTGGGACAACGCGAAGAAATACATCGAAGACGGCAATCACGGCGGCAAGGGCAGCGAAGCCCACAAGGCTGCTGTGACGGGCGACACGGTGGGCGATCCCTACAAGGACACTGCCGGTCCGGCCGTGAACCCGATGATCAAGATCACCAACATCGTAGCCCTGCTGCTGCTGGCGGTCCTCGCCGCCTAACGCACAGCCTGTTAAGTGAATGACGACCCCGTCCGGAGCGATCCGGGCGGGGTCTTTGTTTTCAGGGTATAACCCCTCTTGCCGGACGCCGCGCTTAACGCTTCTTTCGGTTTCGCGGGCTAGAGCCCGGCCATGCGGCGCTGCGAGCCGTGACACGAGGGTTAACGTGGCAAGCAGGCCGCTTCACATGCCGGATAGTGCTGCGTCGGACGACGCCAGTGGCACACGTGCACCCGTGATCCGGGCCGAGGCGATGGACTGGCGCGAAATGGCCAGCGTCGATGCCGTGCTGCGCTGGGACGCGCTGGCGCAATGGGCGTCAAGCCCCAATCCGTTCCTTGAAAGCTGGTACCTGCTGCCGGCGCTGGAAGGCCTCGACCAGCGTGGCCTGGTCCGGCTGCTCTGCGTGGAGGTGGATGGCACGCTCGCGGGCCTGCTGCCGGTGCTGCGCGAGAGCCGCTATTACCGCCACCGCCTGCCCCAATGGGCGACCTGGATACACGGCAATTGCTTTCTGGGCGTGCCGCTGGTCGCGCGCGGGATGGAACGCCCCTTCTGGCGCGCTCTGTTCGACTGGGCGGACAGGAATGCCGAGGGGGCGCTGTTCCTCCACCTGCCGCAACTCCCGCTCGAAGGTGCGATGCACGACGCACTGCTAGCCGTGCTGGCCGAACAGGGCCGTCACGCCGCCCTCGTCCACCGCGAGGAACGCGCCTTGCTGCAATCCGATCTCGCACCGGAGACTTATCTGGACGCGTCGATGACGGGCAAGAAGCGCAAGGAACTGCGCCGCCAGTATAATCGCCTGGCCGAACTCGGCTCCCTGCGCTTCGAACGCCGCGTCGATGCTCATGCCGTGGAGAAATGGACCGAGGCGTTCCTTGCGCTGGAAGCCTCCGGCTGGAAGGGCAAATCCGGCCATGCCCTTGCCCGGGACGGAGCGACGATGCGCCTCTTCCGCGAGGCCTTGCTCGGCGCCGCATGGCGCGGCCGGCTGGAAAGGCTGACCCTTTCACTCGATGGCGAGCCCATCGCCATGCTGGCCAATTTCCTCACCCCGCCCGGCGCGTTTTCCTACAAGACTGCCTTCGACGAACGCTTCGCCCGCTTCTCGCCCGGTGTCCTTCTCCAGCGCGAAAATCTCGACCTGCTGGAGCGCGAGGACATCGACTGGTGCGACAGTTGCGCGAGCGCCGACCATCCGATGATCGACCATATCTGGCGCGAACGGCGGGCCATCGGGCGGATCAACATCGGCATTGGCGGCCCGTTGCGGCGAGCTCTGTTCCGCGCGATCGCCTTTGCCGAGACACGCAAATTCTCCGGAGAGCTTGCATGAAGCCCGACACTCCCCTGCCCAACTGCGCCTCCCCGCTCGGCGCGGGTCAGGTCTTTCCCGGCGAGGCGCGTGCGGCCTTCGCGGCCTCCTATCCGGAAATACCCCACAAACTGCGCCACAATCTGCCGGACAACCCGCTGCTTGCCCTCGATGCGCTGGCCGCACTGGGCGAGAGCCTGCCGGAAAGCTCCGTCGAATATAATCGCGGCGACCTGCCCATCGGGATCGAGGACAAGCCCGGCGCTACCGGCCTCACCATCGGCGACACGATCCGCCGCATTCACGAGACGAACAGCTGGGCCGTGCTCAAGAACATCGAGCAGAACCCCGCCTATGCCGAATTGCTCGGCGCCCTGCTGGCGGAACTGAAGCCGTCCATCGAGGCGAAGACGGGCAGGATGATGAAGACGCAGGGCTTTATCTTCGTCTCCTCCCCCAACGCGGTGACGCCCTATCATTTCGATCCCGAACACAACATCCTGATGCAGCTGGTGGGCACCAAGACAATGGTGCAATTCCCCGCGGGCAACGCCGATTACGCGCCGGATCAAGTGCATGAAAACTATCACACTGGCGGGGCGCGCGAACTCAGATGGGCGGATGCGCTGGCAGCCGGCGGCATGGAGTTCCACCTGGAGCCCAGCGAGGCCATGTTCGTGCCCGTAATGGCGCCGCATTGGGTCAAGGTCGGCCCCACGCCCTCCATCTCCCTGTCGATCACCTGGCGCTCGGAATGGAGCTATGAGGAGGCGGACGCCCGCGCCTTCAACAGCCTGCTGCGCCGGATCGGCCTGAAGCCGCATGCACCTGGCCGGTGGCCGCGCCGCAACACCGCCAAGGCAATCTGCTGGCGGCTCTATCGCAAATTATTGAAGGCGCGTTGACCTTCGCTGGGTCGCCGCGCATACGTTTTAAATGGCAACCAACGTCAATCCCACGCCCGAAGCCCTCGTTGCCGATCTCGTCCTGCTGCTGGATCTCGAACCGCGCGGCGGCGATGACCGTTTCCTGGGTCGGCGCAAGAAAGGCGGCGTCGGCCGCGTATTCGGCGGGCAGGCAATCGCCCAGGCCCTTGGCGCGGCGGAACGGACAGTGGACGACAATCGTCACTGCCATTCGCTCCATTGCTATTTCCTGCGCGGCGGGAACGAGGAATACCCGATCGACTACCAAGTGATGCGGGATTTCGATGGCGGCAGCTTCTCCAACCGCCGCGTGGTGGCGAGCCAGCAGGGCCAGCCGATCCTGAACCTGACGGCGTCCTTCCAGGTCTCGCAGAAGGGGCTGGAGCACCAGTATCACCAGATGCCGGATGTTCCCGCGCCGGAAGACCTCAAATCCGACATGCAGCTGCGCCGCGAAATGGCCGAGTTGGTGCCCAACATGTATCGCGACCGGCTGCTGCAACCCTGGCCGATCGACACCCGCCCGGTCGAACCGCGCGACTGGATGTTCCCGCAGAAGAACGATCCGCTCAGCCATGTCTGGTTCCGCACCGTGGCCGAACTGCCCGACGATCCGCGCGTCCACCGCGCCGTGCTCGCCTATGCCAGCGACATGCATCTGCTGGCCACCAGCACTCGCCCGCACGGCGTGAACTGGTATCGCGGCGAAGTGAAAGCGGCGAGCCTCGATCACGCCATCTGGTTCCACGAACCCTTCCGGGCGGACGAATGGCTGCTCCATGTGACCGACAGCCCCTGGGCCGGCGGATCGCGCGGTTTCACGCGCGGGCAGATCTTCAGCCGCGACGGCCGCCTCGTGGCCAGCACGGCGCAGGAAGGCATGATCCGGCCCGTGGAGCACGAACCCAGGCCCTGAATAAGGCAGGTCGGTCCGGACTGAACCGGGCGGCTTTCCGGCCTTCCGATCCGAACGACACCCTGCCCGCATCCATCCGGCCGATGACACTCGCGCTCTGAAAAGGGCGGCGCGCAAGTGTCACCCTTGGACGCGAGGAAATGCCTGTTTTCGTTTGAAGCGCACATTGCCCGTGCAGCCCGGATTCGCGCCATTTTACAGGGCTGCGGGATGGCCTGACTGTAACCTTCCGTTCCGGGTTTTCGTGCAGGCCAGGCCAACTCTCCCAAATGGCGGAGATAGGCGTTTTCGGGATCGATGGCTGGGCGAATGCAAGGCTGATCATCGCACAGGATAAACCCCATCCGGGGGCGTGTAGGAAAGTGTTGTCCGCCCCGAATGGCATGGCTTTCGCACAGTGCACTGGACGAGCCATTCGCTCGGCCCTTGCTATATTCTTGCAAATATAGCATGCCATATCCCAACGAATATAGCCCTTCGCCTCGCGGTGGAGGGCGTTTTGTCATGAGGGAAAATCGAAAATGAAATTACGCCTGCTGGCCTCGGCCTGCCTGATCTCCTGCCTGCCTGCCGTTGCACATGCGGAAGAAACTGCTGCAGATATGGCCGACAACACCTTCACTCTTGGCCAGATTCTGGTCACCAGCAAGAAGCCGGAAGGCATCGCGGTGACCGGTGAGACCATGACGGCAGAGGCCATCGAAGCCTTCAACCGCAATCATTTGGACGATGCGGCCAACCTCATGCCGGGCGTTTCCGCATCGAACAGCGGCGGCTCGCGCAACGAACGCCTGATCTATGTCCGCGGCTTCGACCGGTTCCAGGTGCCGCTCTCCATCGACGGCATCCGCGTCTATCTGCCGGCCGACAACCGGCTGGATTACGGCCGCTTCCTGACGCCGGACGTGGCCGAGATCCAGGTAGCCAAGGGCTATGCCTCGGTGCTCGACGGACCGGGCGCGATGGGCGGCGCGATCAATCTGGTGACCCGCAAGCCGACCAAGGAACTGGAAGTGGAGGCACGCGGCACGCTGGAGCTTGACCGGGATGCCGATTACGCTGGCTACAGCGCCTTCGCCCTGCTCGGCACAAAGCAGGACCAGTGGTATGCGCAGGCCAGCTACGCCCGCACTTTCCGCGATCATTGGGACCTGCCGGAAGACTTCACCCCAACCGCCACGGAAGATGGCGGCGAGCGCGATTTCAGCCGCACCGAAGACTGGCGCGTGAATGCCAAGATCGGCTTCACCCCCAACGCGACCGACGAATATTCGATCAGCTACACGAGGCAGGAAGGTTCGAAGAACGCGCCGCTGCATGTCTCGGATTCGCTGAACAGCCAGCGCTACTGGAGCTGGCCCTACTGGAATATCGAGAGCTTCTATTTCCTCTCCACCACGGCCCTCGGCGACGATCTGACGCTCAAGACGAAGCTCTACCACAACAGCTTCGGCAACCTCCTGCGCGGGTTCGACAATCGCAACCAGAACAGCCAGACCTCCACCGCGGGCAAAGTGTTCAACAGCTGGTACGAGGACAAGGCCTATGGCGGCACCGTCCAGCTCGATTACGCCACCGATGGCAACCGGCTGGGCCTCGCCTTCCATTACCGGCGCGACGAGCATGTCGAATATTCGCAATATTTCCCCACCGCCTATATCGAACCGCCGCAGGCCGACGACGAGGACACGTTCAGCATCGCGATCGAGGATCGCCTGCAACTGAGCCCCTCGCTCAGCGTGACCGGCGGCTTCAGCTATGACTGGCGCAAGCTCTATACGGCCGAGGAATTCACGCTGAACGGCACCCGTGATGGCGGCACCCTGTTCAGCTACGAACTGGCCGATGCCGATGCGTGGAATGCGCAGGGGCGGATCGACTGGACGCCCGATGCGGATACCGCATTGCATCTTTCGCTCAGCTCGCGCACCCGTTTCCCGACCATTTTCGAGCGCTTCAGCTCACGCTTCGGCGGGGCGACCTCCAATCCGGACCTGAAGAGCGAACGCGCCACCAATCTGGAACTGGGCGGATCGAAGAGCTTCGGCGCGGTGAAGCTGGAAGGCGCGGCCTTCTATTCCTGGCTGGACGACGCCATCGTCTCGTTCCCCTTCGTCTACCAGACCTGCGACAATGCCACTCCTCCGGTATGCTCCAACAACGCCGTCAGCCAGAGCCGCAATGTCGGCAAGGGCGAGTATTACGGGGCAGAACTGGCCATCAGCGCACAGGCGAGCGACACGCTGAGCCTTGGCGCCAACTATACCTGGACCCAGCGCGACTTCACCGATCCTTCGATCTCTGCCTTCGAGGCCACCGGCGTTCCCACGCACAAGGCCTTCGCCTGGCTGGAATGGCAGCCGCTCGACGGGCTGAGCATCCTGCCCTCGCTGGAACTGGCGTCCGACCGTTGGACAGTGAACACGGCCGGCACGCTCTATTACAAGACCGGCGCCTATGTTCAGGCCAATCTCCGCGTCGATTATGAAGTGATTGACGGGGTGACCCTGGGCGCCGGGGTGCGCAACCTGTTCGACGACAATTACACGCTGGTGGACGGTTTCCCGGAACCGGGCCGCAGCTTCTTCCTCACGGCTCGCGCGAGCTATTGAGAAATTTTCTGACCTCCATGTCACATTGAGGGGTGGCTGCATCGTCACATCGCTGTCTCCAACGAAGAAAGGAAACAGCGATGAGCAGCCGCCCCCAACCTTTTGCCGCCGCGCCCAAGGTAATGCAGGATTACCTGGAGTTCTCGACCCGCGTGGTGGAAAGCAGCAGACTTGAGCACAACCTGCTCGAACTCGTGAAAATCCGCGCATCCCAGATCAATGGCTGCGCCAATTGCCTGAACATGCACACCTCCGATGCCCGCAAGGCGGGGGAGACGGACCAGCGCCTCCATCTGATCGCTGCGTGGTGGGACGCCCCGTGCTACACGGATCGCGAACGCGCCGCCTTTGCCTGGACGGATCACATCACCCTGGTCGCCGAACGGCGCGCGCCGGATGAGGTCTATGCTGAACTCGACGCCCATTTCGACAAGGAAGAACAGGTGCAGCTGACCATGGCGATCATTGTCATGAACGGCTGGAACCGGCTGGCGGTCGGCTTCGACATGTTCGACACGAAACGAGGCTGGTGACCATGGAGCCGCAGCACAGCCCGGCCGCCTTCGAGCAGCATCGGGCGATGCTGCTGCGCGTCGCCTATCGCATGCTCGGCTCCATGGCCGATGCGGAGGATGTGGTGCAGGACGCCTGGCTGCGCTGGGCGCGGGCAGAAAGGGAAGCGGTGGAAGTGCCCGCCGCGTTCCTGCGCCGCGTGGTCACGCGTCTGTGCCTGGACCAGCTCAAATCCGCCCGTGCCCGGCGCGAGGACTATGCCGGGCCATGGCTGCCCGAACCCGTGCTGGAGGAGGAGGGACCGGAGGATGACGTTACCCTGCCCCTGATGCTCGCGCTCGAACGGCTCTCCCCGCTCGAACGCGCGGCCTTCCTGCTGCACGACGTATTCGGGGAGAGCTTCGAGAGCATTGCCGGGTCGCTCGGCCGCGATGCCGCCGCATGCCGCCAGCTCGCCACGCGGGCGCGGCGCAATGTGCAGGCGGAACGGGCGCGCTTCCCCGTCCAGCGCGACGAAGGCCGGCGGATCGCGGAGGCCTTCTTCGCCGCATCGCGCAGCGGGGACACGGCAGCACTCAGCAGCCTGCTGGCCGATCAGGTGAGCTTCTACGCCGATGGCGGCGGCAAGCGGCCCGCCGTGGCGCGTGTGCTGCGCGGGCGCGACGTCGTCTCGCGCGCGCTGGCTGCCATCGCTCGTCTGACGAGCCTGGGTTTTACCGGCCAAGCCCCGGCAAAGGTGATCCAATATGGCTTCATCAACGGCTTGCCCGGTTTCGTCACCCAGGAAAGCGACGGAGAAATCCAGACCACTGCCCTGCTGCTGGACAGCGGACGCATCCAGGCCATCTATGTCATGCGCAATCCCGATAAGCTGCAGGGCCTGAAGGCCCGGCTGCACTGATTATCCGGGCCGGGAAACCCCGGCCTCGGTCACAACCGCATCCATCGGGATGTCGTAAGCCTGCGGGTGGATCGTGCGGATCGCCTGCGCCGTATAGCCCACGCCGAACAGGCGCGGCTTGTGCGGGAGGAGCGAGGCCAGAGTCCGGTCGAAGAAGCCACCGCCATAGCCCAGGCGGTAACATTGCGGATCATAGCCCACGACCGGGGCGATCGCGATATCGGGCACCACTTCCGCGCCATCTGCGGGAATGGGGATGTTCCACACGCCCCGTTCCAGCCGGTCGCCCGATTGCCACTGGCGGAACACCAGCGGGTGCGCCTTCTTGACCACTACCGGCAGGGCCGTGATCGCGCCCTTCTCCCGCAGCCGGGCCAGCATCGGCTTGAGGTCCGGCTCGCCCCGGAACGGCCAATAGGCGCTGACTACCAGACCGGCCGGATCGCCGATCAATTCCTCCAGACGGGCGGCTACGCGCTCGCCCAGTTCGGCGCGTTCGGCTGCCGGGATCGCCATGCGCAGGGCAATCAGCCGCTCCCGCTCGGCCTTGCGCCAGCCTTTGAGATCGCCCGGCCCGTCCAGCCCGGCATAGGCCGGATCGACCTCGCTCAGCGAACAGGGAGCGGAGGCAAATTCACGCTCTTCCTCATCGGCCATCCTGAACCTCCCTCACCCGCTGGGGTGATAGAAATCGTAGATCGTCTGCGCCACGGCGGCGCTGACGCCGGGTGCCCGCTGCAGATCTTCCAGCGAAGCCGCCCGCACCTTGCTGGCGGTTCCGAAGTGCAGCAGCAAGGCGCGTTTTCTTGCCGGGCCGATACCGGGGATTTCATCCAGCGGCGAAGCAGTGATCGCGCGGCTGCGCTTGGCCCGGTGCGCGCCGATGACATAGCGGTGAACCTCGTCGCGCAGGCGCTGGAGATAGAACAGCAGCGGCGAGTTCACTGGCAGCATCTTCTCCCGCCCATCGGGGAAGTGGAACACTTCGCGCCCTTCCCGCCCGTGATGCGGCCCCTTGGCGATGGCGATCAGGGGCACGTCCTCGATCCCCAGTTCCTCCAGCGCATCCTTCACTGCGTTCATCTGGCCCTTGCCGCCATCGATCAGCACGAGGTCGGGCCAGCTATCCCCGTCGCGATCCGGGTCTTCCTCCTGCGCACGCGCGAAGCGACGGGTCATCACTTCGCGCATCATGCCGTAATCGTCATCGGTCTGCGCGGACTTGATGTTGAACTTGCGATACTGGTTCTTGATGAAGCCTTCCGGCCCGGCCACCACCATTGCGCCCACGGCCTTGGTGCCCTGGATATGGCTGTTATCATAGACTTCGATCCGCTCGGGCGGCTCAGGCAGTTCAAGAAAATCGGCCATTTCGCGCAGGATCTTGGCAGTGGTGCTGCTCTCCGCCATGCGCCGGTCCAGCGCCTCCACGGCGTTGCGCGATGCCTGTTCGATCAGCCGCCGCCGGTCGCCGCGCTGGGGAATGGAAATTTCCACCCTATGCCCGCTGGCGCTTGCCAGAGCCTCGGCCAGCAGTTCCCCGCTTTCCATCTCGCGGTCCACCAGCACGAGGCGCGGGGGTGGCACTTCCTCGTAGAACTGGGCGATCACGCCCGCCAGAATGGCATCTTCCTCCACCCCATCGGTATGGGCGGGTAAGAAGGCCCGGTGGCCCCAGTTCTGGCCGCCGCGAATAAAGAAGGCCTGCACTGCCACATGCCCGCCCTTCACTGCCATGGCGAAGACATCGGCCTCGGCAATGCCGGCGGCATTGATCGCCTGGCTGCCCTGAATGGCAGTGGCAGCGCGCAACCGGTCCCGCAACATCGCCGCGCGTTCGAAGTCCAGCGCCTCTGCTGAGGCTTCCATCTGCTGCTGGATTTCCTGCTGCACGGCAGTGGAGCGGCCCCCGAGGAAATCCTTGGCCTGCCGCACCAATTCGCCATAGCCCGCTTCATCGATCCGGCCCACGCAGGGCGCCGAGCAGCGCTTGATCTGATAGAGCAGGCAAGGCCGGTCCCGCCGGGCAAAAAAGCTGTCTGTGCAGGACCTTAGCAGGAAGAGCTTCTGGAGTGCATTAATCGTGGAATTGACCGAACCCGCGCTGGCGAAGGGGCCGTAATAGTTCCCCTTGGCCTTGCGCGCGCCGCGATGCTTGGTGATGCGGGGGTAATCGTGATCCGCGCGCAGCAGGATGAAGGGGAAGCTCTTATCGTCGCGCAGCAGCACATTATAGGCGGGGCGGAAGCGCTTGATCAGCTGGGTTTCCAGCAGCAGCGCCTCAGCCTCGCTATTGGTGGTGACGATTTCCATGCTGCGCGTCTGGCTGACCATGCGCCGCAGCCGGTTGGTGAGCCGCTCCACCTGCGTGTAATTGGCAACGCGGTTCTTCAGCGCGCGCGCCTTGCCGACATAGAGCACGTCGCCCCGCGCATCGAGCATGCGGTAGACGCCCGGCTTGGGCTTAAGCACCTTCACTGTCGCGCGGATGGCGGCCACGCCCGCTTCGATATCCGGCTGGGCGGAACGCACCGTATAGGCCGCCCGCTCCTCATTGAAGCGTTCGGCCCCTCGGGGATCGTGGGGAGTTCCGGCGGGGGTTTTGCTCATGCTGGCCAGATAGGAAAATCGGCGGAAAAGGGAACCTCCGATGCCCGGAAAGGCACCGAAGTTGACAAGGTTGACACTGTACTGGGAGAAAACTCGCCCCCTGCCCCATGGCCGCCCGAACAGGCGGAAAGAGGGGATGCGAGGGACGGCCCAGAAGGCGTGCGGCAGGTCATGACCGGCTTATGGCAAGCAGGCGGCGTGTAGGAAAATGAAAAGCAGAGGGGCCGCGCGCCACATGGCGACGGCCCCTCTGCTTTTTCAATCTGCCTTGGGGGATGACCATTGCAGATTAGCTCGTCATTGCGAGGGCCACAGGCCCGAAGCAATCCAGGGTTCGACGCGCTTCGCCCTGGATTGCTTCGCTACGCTCGCAATGACGAGCCATATCAAGCGGAACAGGATCTCGCTCTAACCCGCCATCCGCATCAGAACATCTTGCGGAATTCCAGCGAGAAGGTCCGCCCGTTCGCGTCCATATAGGCGCGCTGATAACGCAGCGGCACATCGCCATTGGAGTCCGTGACAGTGCGATAGCTGTCGAACACATTATCCACGCCGAAGGAGATGCGGCTGCCCTTCAGGAAGGGCACGGCTTCCACCAGCTTGGCCTGCTGGCCCAGATCGGCGAACATGCGCAGGTCCAGTTTGGCAAGGCTGCCGAATTCCAGATCGGTGCTGCCCGACAGGCCAGTGCCGTCGATCCGGCTGGGGCCGGAATAGCTGGCGGTGTAGCGCATGCCGATACCGCGATAGAACAACCCGCCCACCAACTGGGCCGAATGGCGCACCACGCCGCTGCCGGACAGGGCATCGCCGTCCAGCAGGTTCAGCAACGGCAGGTTCTCCGCGATCTGCACCTCGTTCTCGAGTTCCAGCGTGTAATTGAGGTTCATGAACCAGCGGCCACGGCCGTCGCCGCCACCGGGGCCGCCGCCGCCCGGTCCGCGGAAGCCGCCACCGGGGCCGCCCGGCCCGCCACGTCCACCAGCACCGACACCACCACCGGCACCGCCCGGAGGCGGGCCACCCGGGGGAGGACCGGCGAAGGCAGCACCTTGGCCACCACCCTGGCCGGCTCCCTGGGCATTGCCCTGCCCACCCTGCGGCGGACCGTCACTGCTGCAGACGCGCTGCTTGAACTGGGCATATTTCTCGGGGTCGAGCTTCCCGTCGGCACCGCGCAGATTGGCCTGGACCGGCTCGGGCAGCGCGGCGAGATCGGGCACTTCGTCATTGCCGGTGGCGCAGAAACGCTGGCGCATTTCCGCAAAGCGCGCCGGATCGAACCCACCCTGAGGGCCATCGCTGCTGCAGATGCGCTGCTTGGCCTGGTTGAGCTTTTCCTGATCGATCGTGCCGTCCGGCTTGAGCAGGTTCGCCTTCATCGGCTCGGGCATCAGGGCGATGTCCGGCGTCGCGCCATCGGCACAAAGCTGCTGGCGGAACTGGGCGAAGCGCTCGGGATTGAAGCCGCCACCGGGGCCGCCGAAGCCGCCCTGCGGCCCGCTCGCCCCCGCAGCCGGAGCAGCACCCTGCCCATTCCCTTGCCCACTGGCCTGCCCGCCGCCAGTGGCATTGCGGATCATGGCGAAGGGGCTGTTGGCATTGCCCGCACTGGCATTCGCTTTGCCGAACGGGCCGGACAAATTGAGGCCGAAGCGCAGGCGCGAAGACTTCTGGCTGTCGAACGTGACCGGGCGCTGGTCGATCGAGATCAACTGGCCGGTAATGGCATCGCGCTGCACCCGATCGGCAAAGGCCGCCTCGATGGCCGGGGTCAGCAGCGGGAATGAGGCACTGACGTCCGACGAATTATTGCGGTTATATTCCACCGAAATGCTGGAATTACTGAGGAACGGCAGCTGCCAGAACGCGCCGATGCGTACGTCGCGCTGCTTTTCCTTGGTCAGGTTGGGATTGCCGCCGCTGATGACCGTGGCCAGCACCGTCTCCCCGCGCGAAAGATCGTAGGTCGGGACGTTCAGCGTCACCACTTCGGGGCTGTTGAGCTGGCTGAGACCGGGGGCCGCATCGCGCGTGATGTAGCTCGCCTGGATGTTCAGCGTGTCGGTGATCCCCCAGTTGATGCCGGCCGTCCAGTCGGTAAGCGTGCCGAAATCGGAGAGATGATCGACGCCGGCGGTGAAGTTCAGGCTGATGTCGCCCACCGCCCCGAGGAAATCGTCGTCGCGGCTGGTGATCGGCACACCGAGGTTGAAGCCCGCGGAAAGGTCGCCGCGCGTCAGGCTGCTTTCCACGCCCGGATTGCGCGTATCCTCGCTCTGCACCCGGTTCCACTTATAGCCCGCATCCAGAGTGAGCGTGACATCGCCCGCCGGAAGCATCAGCGGCGAGCCCATCACGGTGACGAGCGAGCTGGCGGAATCGGTCAGCGTCTTGGCCGTGTCGAAGCCGGAGCTGACCGTGGAAGGCAGCACGCCGTTATAAGCCAGCGAGCCATCGGCCACTGCATCTTCCAGCACGGAGGAATCGGCATAGCGGTCGATCTCGGTCGTGCTGCGAGCGCGGCTGGCATCGACCGTGCCGGTCAGCTGCCAATCGCCCAGCGGCGCGTTGAGCGTGCTGCCGAAAGACACCGTCTCGGTCCGGCTGCGGCGGGCGAGCGGATCGTCCTCGCCATAGGTGCGCAGCAGGCTGTTGCTCGCATCGTCCGGATCGGTCAGCGTCACGGTATTGAGGCCCGACAGGCTGAGGCTGCGGCTGCGTTCATAGGTGCCGTTGACCGAGAGCGAGCTACCCGCATCGCCCAGCCGGGTAGTGACGTTGCCGGTCAGTTCCAGGTCGGAACTGTCGCCCACCAGGCTGCGGTAATTCGCCGGATCGGGATCGGTGGCAAGGCCGGGCACGACTGACTGGGCCACGCCGCGCTCCGCTTCGGTCAGCAGGCTGGTGTCGTTCCATTCGGCATTGATGTTGAAACGGCTCGGCCCGGCTATCTGGAGATAGGTTGCCTCCACCTGCTTGGTGGAAGTGCCGCCTGCGCCCGGTTGGCTATATTCGCCTTCCAGTTCGCGGCTGGAATAATTGTTCTTCAGGATGAAGTTGATCAGGCGCTGATCGGCGGAGAAGCCGTATTTCTGGGCCACTTCCTCCGGCAGGATCTCCACCTTCTGGATCGCCTCGGGCGGGAAGGAGCGCATTTCGCGGAAGCTGGAAACGCGCATGCCGTTGACAAGGAACACCGGCGGACCGGAGGAACGCCCGCGGCCGGAACCGGTCTGAGGCGCCAGAGCCGCGACGAGGTCCGCAATCGAACTGGCGCCATAGGCGGCGATATCCGTCTCGCTCAGCACCTGGATCGGCGGCTGTGCGACCTGCACCGAACCGCGGATATTCTGGGCGGTAACGACGATCTCGTTTTCCGTGTCGAGACTGTCATCGGCAGGGTCGACCGGCTCTTGCGACGTGGCGGCAGGCTCCTGCTGGGCATAGGCAGGGATAGCCGAAGTCACGGCAAGGCTGGAAATAGCCGACAGCAATAGGGCGCGGTTCAGGGTCATCGTTGACTTTGTCTTTTTTCAGGGATGGTGGGCGTCTAATGCGGGGGTAACGCACGACCCTCAAGCCGCGTTTCGTAACAAAAGGTCGCAATTCGATTAAGGCCGGATTTACGCCGATGAACGCTCATCGTCGGCACGGGCTTTCCTTTTTCGGCTCCGGGGGCTATTGGGCGCGCCAGATCGAAAATCTCACCCGGAAACAGAACACATATGGCTAAAGAAGAACTCCTCGAAATGCGCGGCAAGGTAGTGGAATTGCTGCCTAACGCGATGTTCCGGGTCGAGCTCGAAAACGGCCATGAAATTCTGGGCCATACCGCCGGCAAGATGCGCAAGAACCGCATTCGCGTCCTCGTGGGCGATGAAGTGCTGGTCGAGCTGACGCCCTACGATCTTACCAAGGGCCGCATCACCTATCGCTTCATGCCCGGCCGGGGCGGCCCCGGTCCGCAATAAGGCCGGCGCGTGACCGCGCCCCTCGGCTCTCCGCAGCTGATCCTCGCTTCCGCCAGCCCGCGCCGGCGCGAATTGCTTGCGCGGCTGGGCATCGTGCCCGCCGCGATCCGCGCTTCGGACATTGACGAGACCCCGCATCGGGCGGAACTGCCCCGCGCCTATGCCCTGCGCATGGCGCGTGAGAAGGCGCTCGCCTCGCATGAGGGCCTTGCAGAGGGCGATCCGTCCTTCATCCTCTCGGGCGACACGGTGGTTGCTTGCGGGCGCCGCATCCTGCCCAAGGCGGAAGACGAGGCGACCGCGCGCAGCTGCCTGCGCCTGCTTTCCGGCCGCCGCCACCGCGTGCTCTCCGCAGTCGCGCTCCTGTCGCCCTCAGGCGCCTTGCAGGACCGGCTGAGCGAGACGATCGTGCGCTTCAAGCGTCTCTCCGACCAGGAGATCGAGGCCTATATCGCCGGGGGCGAGTGGCACGGCAAGGCCGGCGGTTACGCAATCCAGGGCGCGGCCGAGGGCCTGATCACATGGATCAGCGGCAGCCATTCCGGCGTAATGGGCCTGCCCCTGTTCGAAACGCGCGCCCTGCTCAAATCGGCAGGCTTCTCCCTTGGCTGAATGGCTGGTCGAGGAAGGGATCGGCGAGAACCGCGCGATCCTGATCGAAGGCGATGCCATTGCCGCCGCCCGGATCGACTGGCCCGGATCGCTTGCCGCCGGGCAGATCGAAGACGCCCGGCTGATCGCCCGCCAGGCCGGCAGCGCGCGCGGCACGGCCCGCTTTGCCGGCGGCGAGGAAGCGCTGGTGGACCGCCTGCCCAAAAGTGCCAGCGAAGGCGCGACAATCCGGCTGGAAGTCACGCGCGCCTCCATCGGCGAGGCAGGACGCACCAAGCTCGCCCAGGCCCGACCGACCGAGGAATGCCCCCGCCCTGCCCCAAGCCTTGCCGAAGCGCTGGAGCGGGAAGGCCATTCCGCCCGCATCGTTCGCCGCTTCCCCATCGAAGGATGGGACGATCTGCTGGACGAGGCATTCTCCCGCGAGATCGCCTTTCCCGGCGGCTCGCTGCTGCTCAGCCCGACTCCGGCGATGACGCTGATCGACGTGGACGGCACTCTCCCGCCCGCCCGCCTCGCCCTTGCCGCAGTGCCCGCCATCGGCGCCGCCCTGCGCAGGCTCGACATCGGCGGATCGGTCGGCGTGGATTTTCCCACGCTGGTCGCCAAGGCCGAGCGGCGCGCAGTGGACGAGGCGCTCGGCAAGGCTCTCACGGACTGGCCGCATGAACGCACCGCCATGAACGGCTTCGGCTTCATCCAGCTCGTCGCGCGGCTCGCCCGCCCGTCGATCCTGCAGCGCGCCGCCAGCAGCCGCACCGGCATGGCCGCGCGCCGCCTGCTGCGCCGGGCCGAAGGCATCACGCAGCCCGGCGCCCTGTTGCTCACCTGCCACCCCGCCATCCGCGCAAAGCTCAAGGACGAATGGCTGGCCGAGCTTGCCCGCCGCACCGGGCGCGAAATCCGTGTGGAAAGCGATCCCGCCCTTGCGCTGGAGGCAGGCTTCGCGCAGGCCGTGCCGCTATGACCGACGCCGTAAAAGCCAAGCCTTGCCCGATCTGCCGCAAGCCGCAGGTCAAGCAATTCGCCCCCTTCTGCTCGGCCCGCTGCCGCGACCGCGATCTCGCCCGCTGGCTGAATGACGGCTACGCCCTGCCCGGCCCGCCCGCAGACCCGGAAGATATCGCCCGGGAGGAATGAATTTCAAAAAAGGGGGATTCTTGCTCTTGCCAAGCAGCGCTCCCTTCGCCATAGGCCCCGTCTCCAAGCCGCTCGCCGGTCATTCCAATGACTGTCGCCGCAGCGATGCCCGGGTAGCTCAGTTGGTAGAGCACATGACTGAAAATCATGGTGTCGGCGGTTCGATTCCGTCCCCGGGCACCATCTGCCTGTTCGCAGATGGTCGCCAACATCCAGGCAAATCGCAGAAATCCGGGATAAATCGCATCTGACCTGGCCGTCAGTGTTCGCGCCTGTTCGCCAGCAGCAGCCCCCAAGTGGGGGCCGATTTTGGGGGCCGGTCAATCGAGCGAGAATCGAGAGGCCCCCAGATGGCATTTACGGATATTGCCGTTCGAAATGCGAAGCCCCGCGAGAAGCGATAGAATATCCGATCCGAAATCTTGGAAGCGTACTGACCGTCCCGAAACCAGGCGCAGGGCCGCTTCCCTGGTCCCACAGAGCCTGACAAACTGCGGTGAGCAATCGGCGATCTCCACCATCGCCGGCCTGACCGATCATGAGGACCGGTTCCTCCTTCACTTTGACCTCGTGTAACGCACCTCTGTTACGTTAATTAACTGCCTCGAAGGCAGCGAGCCTGCCAAACAGGCCGGATAGACCCAAGGAGAGTATAATGATTCCAAAATTCGCGTGCGCGCTGCTGGGGGCGTCTCTGCTCGCATCCTGCAACCAGGCCCCGCCGGCCGTGCCGATCAAGGATTTGATGGCGAAGCAGGTCCAGCCGACCGCGGAAATCTACTGGGGCGCGGTTCAATATATCAGCGACGAAACCGGCAACCACGAGGTCCTGCCGCAGACCGATGCGGATTGGGAAAAGGCCCGCAAGGCTGCCGAGGAAATCGGAAAGTTCGGTCAACTGCTTCAGACCGATGCCTATACCGAAGGGCGCGGCGAGGACTGGAAGCAGTTCGCTCAAGGCCTGGTCGAGGTGTCGAAGCAGGCCGAGCAAGCCGCGGTCGAGAAGAACGTCGACAAGGTCTTCGAAGTCGGCGGCACTGTCTACAGCGTGTGTAGCGCCTGCCATCAGGTCTATCCGCCCGCGGTCCCTGCTGAGAGCACAGGGGCTGGAGAAGGGGCGTGAACCCGCTTGCGGTGAAACTCACCTCGCGCGTGCAAGGCCTGTTGCTTGCCGCCGCGATGCTGTTCTGGTCCGCCGCAGTTTATGCCCATGACGTTGCCGAGGGCGACAAGGCCTTCGTGCAGGGCACGGACGGACCGGCTTTCATCCCGTTTCTGTATCTGGGGGCCAAGCATATGGTCACCGGATACGACCACATCCTGTTCCTGATCGGGGTAGTATTCTTCCTCTACCGCCTGAAGGACGTGATCCTCTACGTCTCGATGTTCACCATCGGCCATTCGACGACCCTCATGCTGGGTACCTATTTCGGCTGGGGCGCGAACTCTTACATCGTCGATGCGATCATCGGCCTGTCGGTGGTCTACAAGGGCTTCGAGAATATCGGCGGCTTCAGGAAGCTCGGCATTGCGATCAACACGAAGTTCGCCGTGCTGGCCTTCGGCCTGTGCCACGGCATGGGTCTTTCGACAAAGCTGCAGGACCTGGCGATGTCCAAGAACGGATTGCTGACCAACCTGATCGGCTTCAACATCGGGGTCGAGGTCGGGCAGGTGATCGTGCTGTTCCTGGTCGTCTCGCTCCTCAACCTGTGGCGCGGAACCGCCAGCTTCAAGCGCGGCGCTTTCTCGGCGAATATCGCCCTGATCGCCGCCGGCTTCCTGCTTACCGCTTACCAGCTTCAAGGATATTTTTCATCATGAGCGACATTGTGAACGAACCGCTGCCGGCTGCTCCTACCAAACGCGGGATCCTTGTTGGCAGTGCAATTGCCGTGGTCGGCGCGGCCGCGATCGTCGTCCTGGCGGTGCTGCCCGCGCAATACGGCATCGATCCGACCGGCTTCGGCAAGGCAACCGGCCTGCTCCAGATTTCGGAGCCCCCGAACAAGTATCTCGAGAAGGGCCTCAAGCGCAAAGGCGTGTTCACCCGCAGCGACACCGCCCCGGCGCCGGAGCCCGGCGCGAGCGATCACTGGACGTTCGAACTCGGACCCTTCGAGGGCATCGAGCTCAAATATGTAATCGACCAGGGCAAGCCGATCACCTTCTTCTGGCAGGCCACGGGCCCGCTGGACTACGATATGCACGCCCACCCGTTCGATGGCGGGACCGATCTGACGGAGAGCTATGCGATCGAGCAGGCCGATCATCTCGGCGGCCGCTATGTCGCTCCGTTCACAGGAATCCATGGCTGGTATTGGCAGAACCGCTCGCTCGAGCGCGTAACGCTGACCCTCGACGCTTCGGGCAACATCACCGGCTCGAAACTGTTCGGCCCCTTCGGCGAGCAGGATCGCGAGCTGACCCCGCAGGCCAAGTAGCAGCGAGTGCCGATACGCGCGTTTGCACCGCGCGTATCGGCATGTTTCAAGCCGCCAGACCAGCCCCATCCCGGCTGGTGCGACAACGCCGAGCATCTGGGTCAGCGGCCCCTTGTAGGGCAAGCACAGGGCCGCCTCGCCTCACCCGGCAGAAACTGGCGAGTTCCTTCGAGCTTTCGACGGCGATCGGAAGCATCGGCAAGAGGCTCACTCCGATCCCCTGTCCTTGTGATGCCCGGCGCATTTCTTCAGGCACAAAGAAAAAAACCCCCGGCTTTCACCGGGGGCTTTCGTTCGATCAGCCGCCGAGACCTTCCCGGCTGACTTCTATAGTGGCCTGCGCCGTGAGATTGCCGACCCGTTCAACGACGGCGCCCTTGTGGTCCGCATCTTCGACCACGAGCTTGACCCACAGCGTGTCGCCGTCCCTGTAGTAGGCCGTCCGATTGGCGGCACGCAGTGCTGCAAGGCTGCTTTCCTGCGTGCCGCCTACGGTGGCAGCGAAGCCGGGAAGTTCGAAAATCACGTAGGAACCCTGGTCCATTTCCCGCAGGGAGAGGGACAGCGTGTCCCGGGCCGTCTCGACCCGCAGCTCGGCACCGCTGCCAAGCGTGGTTTCGCCGATATATTCGACGCGCTTGCCATTGCGCTGGAGAATGATCGGATTGGTGATGGGACCGGTCTGGAACCCGTTGAAATCGCCCGCGATGTTGAGGCGGCCAATGTCCCCCTTGCAGATTGCGGCATTCCAGCTGGACTTTACCGAGCAGGTGCTCTCGTCAGAAGCGATGCCGTTGTCGATGACAATATAGGCACCGGGAGCCCCGGTGACCGAACCGTCAAGGTCACGGAACGCGGCGCTCTTGTAGGCAGCGCTGCGCCCGTAATCCGACGCCCAGCGGCGCTGGATCGGAGGGAAGCTGACCGGCTTCGCGTTGACGAATTTCAGGCCCTTGACCGAGTTCTCGGTGCTCATGCCGAAGCTGGTGAACAGCAGGTAGGAAAGAGCGCCCGCATCGCGCAGGTCGTTGGCGACGTAATTCACGAAGGTGGTATTCTCCACCTCGTGGTGGAAATCGTAATATTCGTAGCCGCGGATCGGGAAGTCGGCGGATGCCGCCGGCAAGCTGCGGCCGTAGGCCACTTCCTCCGGCGTGGTGGGATTGCCGATATTATCGCTCTCGCCCACGAACAGCGAGTTCTCGACCCGTGACGTATAGGGCGCAATACCGGGCATGGCGACCGCATGAGTGAAGCCGATCGCATTATCGGCCAGCTTCAGGTTGGTGTAGAGGTGGTACTCGCCCCGCCCCCAGATGGCGCCGTTGCGGTTCTTGTAACCGGTGAAATTGTCGAAGGTCGACACCACCACTCCGCTGCTCGTATCGGCAGGATCGGCGTAGCTGATGAGATTGGGGCCAGCGATGCCGAACTTGCCATCCGGGCCGGGGCCGCGATCGAGCATGAAACCATCGAAATTGGAGTGGGCGGTATTGCCGCTGAACTCGCGCACCTTGGTCCGTCCGGGCCAGGTCTTCTTGCTGATCTCCGTGCCTTCGAACTGCCCGGTCGGATGCTGCGGAAAGGCCATCCAGAAACCGATCTGGTCGGAGCCCGCTGCCACATTGTCGCGATAGGTATTGTCGGGATTGGTAATCCAGAAAGTGGAGACGGTATTATCCGAAGGGATCAGTACATGCTTGGAAGCCTGACCGGCCGTGTTCTGGTGAGGCAGGGTAAGGTTGGTCGGCTCGCACGGCAGGGTCGGATGACATTTGGTCTGGATGCCCAGATTGCGGACGAACTGGTTACCCGTTTCGATCCCGTCTTCCATGAAGAAGCAGTGCCCCACGGTGTTGAAGGTCACGTTGTTTTCAATCTGCAAATTATTGGTGCCGTGCACTGTCACGCAGCGGCTGAAAGTGTCGTGAATCGCGGAGTTGCGGATATACTGCCCCTCGCCTTCGCCGATGAGGTGCCAGTGGATCGGATAGCGGGCCAGATGCATGTGCTGGCCCATGCGATTGAGTTCGACGCCCGAGACATACATCTTGGACCCGGCCATCGCCATGATATGGCCGCCGAAGTAGGATTTTTCCGCGTCGTCGGACGCCTGAATGCGGATGTTGCGGGTCAGCAGACCGACCTCGCCACGCTCGTCCACGCCGAAGGTGATCTCACCGAAATGCATGTATTCCAGCGGCTTATCGAGAGTCAGCGAATTGCCCTTGATCGCCGTGATGTGGCGCCTCTCTGCCTGCCGGGGATTGAAGTCGGTTGAGGCAAGGACGATCTCGTCACCTACCCGCCAGCTGCCGGCATTCAGCACTTCGATCTTGTTGCTGCCGGCCTTCGCCGTCTTGGCCAGCTTGGTCCAGCTGTTTTCCCGGTCGCCATGGAGATCCAGCGTACCGCTCAGGATCATGATCCCGCGATCGCCCATCGTGTTGATGTTTTCGTTGGGGACATTGTCGGTCAGGGTGATGGTGGCCTTGCGCGTATGGGGCCTCGCTTCGGTGCCGATCTCCAGTTCGCCACCCGGCATGTAGATCCACTCGGTCTTGAGCTCGAGATCGCGATCGTTGGAAAAGCGAAGCTTGCCGCTCACCGTCAGGCTGCGCAACGCGGGCGGGCTGACATCGAGGAGAACGTCCATGTCGCGGGCGATCGTGACGGCATCGCCTTCCCCCGGCACCTTTCCGTCCGGCCAAGACGCAGGATCGGACCAACGCAGCGATCTGACGGTCTTGGGAGCAGCTTCCACTTCCATGGCGGCATGGTCGTGCTTCTCCTGGGCAGCAGCGCCAGAGCCAGTGCCGAGCAGGAGCGATACGGGTAGAAGTAAGAAAACTTGGAGCAGGCGAGACTGCTTGGCCATCACGTTATCCCCTCAATCGGAACTTTACGTCCCTCTTTTTGCATTCGGCAAAAAGCATGCACCGGATGGCCTGATTTGCCAAGACTTCTCTTCGCTACAGCGGGATTCCGAGTGACTCCATCTGACGCAGAGGAAGAACAAGATTCTGAAAACAATCGGAAAGACTCATCGGCAACAAGGCAGGTTTCGCTATTCCTCGGCAAAGTCGGGTCTTTGGTCGTCACAAGACAGGGCCACATTTGCGGCCAGTTGACGCTTTGGAAACCGCCCGCCGCAGATCAGGTGGGAAACAAGGAGTTTCGCAGCCGAACTGCAATCAGCTTCCGCACATCATTCCATGAACAAAAACCACGAAGATGCCGGAGCGGATGTAATTAATACAGCGGCGCCTGAAACACTCCTCATGTCGGCTTGGCGAATCAGTCAAAGCTCTGCAAACTCTTGCCAAATACAAAAACGGGACCCGCAGTCCCGCTTGAGGGGATCATCATCATGCGCATGCGGCTTCGCCTGCTTCTTCCTGCCGTGCTTCTTCCCGTTTCGCTTCTGCTCGGCACAGGGGCTGAAGTCAGCGCACAGGAAACGCATGACCATATGGACATGCCCTCCCCGGCGCCTTCCTCTGCGGTCAAGCAGTCGCGCTGGTCCGATCCTGCATCGTGGCCGGACGGAAAGGTGCCAGGCGATGGCGACGCGGTGCGGATCGGCCGGGACCGGGAAATCATCCTCGACGTCAGCCCGCCCGCGCTGCGCAGCCTGACGATCGACGGCAAGCTCAGCTTCGCGGACGATCGTGACCTCGAACTGAAAAGCGAATGGATCCTGCTGGCCGGCGGCGAACTGGAAGTCGGCACCGAGGCCGTGCCCTTCACTCGCAAGGCAACGATCACCCTCACCGACAAGGTCCCCAACGAAGACATCAACACCATGGGCGACCGGGGCATCATGATGATGGCCGGTACCCTGAACCTGCATGGCGACCGCACGCACACCTGGACCAAGCTGGCGAAGACGGCAAAGGCCGGCAGCAGCAGGATCGAAGTGCTGGATGCAAGCGGGTGGCGCAAGGGCGATGAAATCGTCCTGGCCTCAACCGATTTCGATCCCAAGCAGGCGGAGCGGCGAACCGTCACTGCCATAAAAGGCAACGCGATCACGCTCGATAAGCCACTGGAATACATGCACTTCGGCGAAATCACCTATGGCGTGGACGAGCGTGGCGAGGTCGGCCTGCTGACCCGTAACATCCGCATCCAGGCATCCGACGACGCCGCAAGCTCCTATTTCGGGGGGCATATCATGGCGATGGCCGGGTCGAAGATGTATGTCTCCGGCGTCGAGCTCAATCGCATGGGCCAACACCTCAATCTGGCCCGCTATCCGATCCACTGGCACATCATCGGCGAAGGCCAGGGCCAGTACATCCGCAACTCGGCGATCCACGACACCTACAGCCGCTGCGTGACGGTGCATGGCACCAACAACCTGCGGATTGAAAACAACGTGACCTTCAACACCGTGGGCCACTGCTTCTTCCTGGAAGACGCGGTGGAGACGGGGAACCAGTTCGTCCACAATCTGGGCATCCAAACCAAGTGTCATCCCACCCTGCCCTGTGTCCCGACCAATCTCGGACCGGGCGGAACGACATCGGGACCGGCAGGCCAGCGCTCCAAGGAAGTGCTGATCCCGTCCGACAACACAGCCTCGACCTTCTGGATCACCAATCCGGACAATATCTACCGGGACAATGTCGCCGCAGGGTCCGAGCAGACCGGTTTCTGGTTCGCCTTGCCGGAACATCCGACCGGCGCGCATGAAGGCAAGGAGGGCACCGAAAAGATCTGGCCCCGCCGAACAGCCATGCGGGAGTTTTCCGGCAACACCGCCCATTCGAATTTCGACGGCTTCATGTTCGATCGCGGCCCGAAGCCCGATGGGACGTTCAGCGTGGGTGGCAGCAACTACCATTTCGCCTTTACCGATCCGAACGACCCGACCAGCCCGCCGAAGGGTTCGGTTTTCGAGAATTTCACTGCCTACAAGAACCGTCACGGTGCAGTCTGGGGCCGCGGCGAGCTCCACCTGTTCAAGAATCTGAAAGTGGCCGACAATGCGATCGGCTTCACTCATGCGGCCTCCGCGGTCGGTCGCGCTGCCTATACGTCGAAGGTGGTCGACTCGCTGTTCGTGGGTGAGAGCGACAATATCGGCACCCCGCGCACGCCGCAGGAAGTGGCCTATGGCCGCAGCATGCCGAACGACATCCCGGATTACCCGATCCGCGGCTATGAATATTACGACCTGCGCCACGACGTGGAAAATACCACTTTCGTGAACTTCAAACCGAACGAGACGCGCAGTGCAGGGGCACTCTCCTACCTGATGTATACCAGCTTCGGCATGAGCTCGGAGAACGCCATCGAAGGCGCGAAATTCATCAACTCCAGACCGGTCGATTTCCCGCCGGTCGTGCGGAAATGGTCCTCCGATTTCGGGCGTGGGAATGCCTGGAGAGGCGCCGCGATCCATGACAAGGACGGCTCGGTCGGCGGCATCGCCAATTCCTACATCGTGATCGACAACGGTATCGCATCGGACGAGGAAGCCTGCCAGATCAGGCCGGACTGGGGCGCGGCGGTGTGCCGGGGTGATTTCGGCCACTTCAGCGTGGGCGGCAATTTCGGCTTCGGCAGCGGCCCGGTTGCCGATCCGGTCATGCTCAGCCGCAATGGCAGGCGGTGGGAATATACCGGCCAGACGACGATCCGCAGCGGCGCCGAAGTAAGAGTGGAGACGGGCAAGAAGGACTTGTCCCTCTCCCTGTCCGAAATGGACGATGGCTCATGGGTCATCTTCGAGCTTCCTGGCTTCAGCAACACTGTCGGCGGCGTGCAGAAAGCCAGCCTGGCCGCACTGAAGGAGGCGAGTGAGACCTCCTATTACGGCGAGAACGGCACCCTGTGGGTCAAGCTGGTTGTCGACAATGCGGCCGGTAAGACGGTTACGGTTGGCACCCCCGGTGCCGGCGTGAGCACTGTCGGCCCAGGCCCCGGTGGTGCTTTTGCCGCAGGGGCTCGCCTGGACGTCAGCAGGTAAGTGCAGCGGCTTGCCAAGTCTGGCCCTTGGACGCAGCATCCGGACAGATAGAAGAACTGGGGAGAGCGACAGATGAAACCGAAAGTCCCGCTGGAAGACCGGGTCGAGATCGAGGAATTGATGGCCCGCTATTGCTGGGCGCTCGATACCGGGGATTTCGATGGATATGCCGCCACCTTTGCCGAGGATGGCTGGCTGGCCCACTGGCCGCAGGGCAAATGCGTGGGGCGGGACGGATTGAAGCGGGCCACGGATTCGCTGTGGTACGACCGGCCTAATCACTATCTCGGCCGCCAACACCGTTTCAGCGCCGTACTGATGAGCCCGGAAGGCGAGCATGGTGTGCGGATCAAGGCCTTCTGGTCGATCCTGCAGCACGATGTCGTCACCCATGAGAACCGGGTGTTCGGGATGGGCACATGGGATACTCTGGCCGCCAGGGAAGCGGACGGCGAATGGCGCTTCAAGAGCGTCGACGTCGATCTGTGGATCAACGGACAGGTGCCATGGGTAGGCGAAGATCGTGCGTGGGGCACGCCGCCTGTCAGGGCTGCGGAATAGACGCGTTCACATGGGAGGGAAGCACTGCCCCCTCTCCTCGTCAGTCCAGCGGCACAGGATAGGTGCCGTGCCCTTCGAAGGCGAGGCCATCGCGCAGGCGGAGCACATCGACCCGTTCCGGCCCGCCGGGGTGTCGGAACACGATCAGCAGGCTGTCGATCCCGGCCTGAATGCCGGTCAGCTCGAATTGCAGGCCGGGCCGCTCGGCAAGGGCGGCGGTCCAGTAATCGCGCAGGGCGTCCTTGCCCCGGATCACGCCGCCGCTTTCCGGCACTATTCGTGCGGCGAGCGGAGAAGTGAACACGACATCGTCGTGAAACAGCTCCAGCACTGCATCGACATCATGCGCGTTCCAGGCGGCGGTCCAGCGCCGGGCGAATTCTGCGGGATCATCAAGGCCACTCATGGAGGCAGCCTAACCGATCCTTTTCGTGGGCGGTAGTGACTCCCGCTCCGGATTGGCTAGGGAGTTTGCCTATGACAAAAATCGCGGTCATCGGTGCCGGGGCCATGGGTTCCGGCGTGGCCCGCCGCCTTCATGACAATGGCTGCATTGTCCCCACCCTGCTGGACGGACGCAGCGCTGCCACGCGCGAAAGGGCCGCGGCTGCGGGAATGACCGAGGCGACGCTGGACGAGATCGCCAGCGCCGATCTGATCCTGTCGATCGTGCCGCCTGCCCAGGCCGAAGCCGTGGTGGAAACCCTCGCCCCTGTCTTCGCGCAGGCCAATGCGCCGCTGTTCTGCGATGCCAATGCGCTCAGTCCAGAGACCAAGCACCGCATGGCCGCACGAGTGAATGAACTGGGCGGGCAGATGGTCGATGGTGCGATCATCGGTTTCCCCCCGGCGGAGAATTATGACGGGCCGCGCCTCTATGTCTGCGGCGACGGGGCAGATCAGGTAGCCGCCACGATCAATCCCTTCGGCCTCGATACGCGGGTGCTGGATGGGCCGCTTGGCGCCGCCTCCGCGCTCAAGATGTGCTATGGCGGGATCAACAAGGGCGTGATGGGCCTTGTCACCGCCATGCTGCTGGCCGCCCAGCGCCACGGCGCGGATGAGGATTTGCTCAAGGAAATGGGCATCAGCATGGAATGGCTGATGGGCCGCCAGCGCGGCGCCATCCCCACCATGTATCCGCGCGCCTATCGCTGGGATGCGGAGATGCACGAGATCGCCGGTTTTCTCGCTCCGGACGATGCGCCAGCCGCGGCCATCTGGCACGGGCTCGGCGATTTCTTCACCGACCGCGCCCGCGCCTATGAGGCAGGCGAGGAGCTTGAAGGGATCAAGGCGCTCCTCGCCCGGTAGAGATCAGAGGATGCCCAGCGATTCGAACATCGCCAGCATCTCTTCCACCTTGTCGTCCCGATCCGCATTGCGCAGCGGCAGGACATTGCCGACGAGGTTTTCCTGCGGCGTCGGTACCTTGGCGAAGTTCTCCATCGTCTCGTCGAGATAGGCAGCGAGCGGCATGAAGCCCGCGCGCGTTTCCTGCCCCGGCGTCAGGCCTGTCTGCACGGCGGGCGGTGCGATCTCGATCACTTCCACCTTGCCCTTCAGCCTGTGGCGCAGCGAAACGGTGTAGGAATGCACCGCCGCCTTGCTGGCGCTGTATGCCGGGGTCGAAGGCAGCGGGATGAAAGCAAGGCCGGACGATACGGTGCAGATCGCCGCATTCTCCTTGCCTTCCAGCTGCGGGAGCAGCCCTTCCACCACGCGGATCGTGCCCATCAGATTGGTGTCGATGATGCGCGCCGCCGTATCGATATCGCCGCCACTGCCCAATTCGTGATGGGTCATAATCCCGGCGGAATGGATCAGCATGTTGAGCTGCGGATAATCGCGCCCCAGCACCTCCAGCGCGGCCGCCACCGATGCAGGATCAGCCACGTCCAGTTCCAGCGCATGCATGTTGGCGCGGCCTTCGATCGTCTCGGCCAGCGCCGATGCGCGGCGCCCGGCGACGATCACACTGTTGCCCAGATCGTGGAACTTCCATGCCAGCCCCTGCCCGATACCCGAGCCGCCGCCGGTGACGAGAATGGTGTTTCCGGTGAGTTTCATGAGTAGCCTCCTTTGGTCTTGCCTTGAGGACGGAAGCTACGCCGAAACTCTCTATTTGAAAGAAGGCACCAAAAAGATTTATACTTACCCAAAAGAGAGCGTAAGGATTCCGGCGGATGAGCGAGCAGTCAGCACAGATGGAAGAAGCCGAGATCGATCCCGCGCTGGAACGGCTGGTGCATGACATGATCGGCCGGGTGGCCGACAAATGGACGCTGCTGATCCTCGAAATCCTGGAGGATAATGGCGAACTGCGCTTCACCGAGATCGGCCGAAAGGTAGAGGGGATCAGCCAGAAAATGCTGACCCAGACCCTGCGCCAGATGGAGCGGGACGGGCTGGTGAAGCGGACTGTCCACCCGGTGATCCCACCCAAGGTGGAATACCGGCTGACCGAACTTGGCCACTCGCTCAGCTATGCCTTTTGCGGCGTCTGGACATGGGCCGAAGCGAATATCGGCAAGGTGGAAGCGGCGCGCGCCGAATTCGACGCGCGCGTGTAAGGCGTCCAGCCCTCTGGATCAGCGCGCCTTGTAGTAACCCGCGCGCGTGTTGCTCCATACTGCCTGGACAAGACCGGCCAGCGCCAGCAACCCGCCCCACAGCACCCATTGCTTGTCATTCGCCATGAAGCTGTCGAGGAAGGCGATGTTGAGCCCCTGCAGGATCCACACGCTTCCCATCGCCATCATCAGCAGGCCCATGATCGTGGCGATAGCCCGCCCAGCACCATTGAAAAGTTCAGCCATGATGATCCCTTCTCCCCATTTGTCGTTTATGCTGCGGCCGGCGTGAAACTGAGCGCGACCCCGTTCATGCAATAGCGCAATCCGGTGGGCTGCGGCCCATCGTTGAAGACATGGCCGAGATGGCCACCGCAGGTCTTGCAGAGCACTTCGGTCCGCACCATGCCGAGCTTGTGGTCGGCACGTTCGATGATCGCTCCCGGCAATACGTCCCAGAAGCTCGGCCAGCCGGTGTGGCTGTCATATTTCTTTTCCGAGGCGAAGAGCGCAGTGGCGCAACCGGCGCAGGCGAAAGTGCCCTTGCGGTGCTCCTTCAACAGCGCGCTGGTATAGGGTCTCTCCGTCGCGCCTTCGCGCAGGACCCGATAGGCCTCCGCGCTCAGCATTGCGCGCCACTGGGCCTCGCTATGCGTCACGGGGAAGTTGCCTGGCGGAGGCTCCTCCGCTCCTTCCGACAGAGCGAAGCGGGCGGCGATCATGGCCGCGATCACGCCCACACTCGCCATGCCGATCAACTCGCGGCGCGTCATTGCGGAATACCGGGCAGAAGCATGTACCGGGCCCTCTCGCGGGAAAACCGATATGTGCCTCAGCCCGGCAGGCCTGTCCACTTGCCCCGACGGGCAATCAGAAATCCGCCGCCAGTTCCAGACCCAGCACGCGGCCCTTGGAAATGGGCGAGAACGTGCCCGCAGCCGGATGCGGATCGAAGGGGCGGTTATTGCCGTCCGAATAGGCGCCGCCAGCAAAGCCCAGCTGCGTGTCGCCGCCGAACTGGACCTCGTCCAGCAGGTTGCGGCCATAGAGCGTCAGGGTAAGCCCGGAATCCGCCAGCTTCAGCGCCAGGCTCGCATCGAGCCGGTCCGACGCCGAATTATAGCCCCAATTATTGTCGGTATAGGCATAGGCGGAACGGTGCTGGAAGAAAGCGTTGGCCACCAGCATGCCGAGGCCGCCCAGGCCCACTTCATAGCGCGCACTGCCGCCCCAGGTCCATTTGGGCGCGCGCGGCAGGGCAAGGTCGAGGTCCGCCGCGTCGATCACATTGTCCGAATTGAGATCGAAGAAGATGCGGCGATATTCGGCATCGGTGTAGCCGACATTGGCGGACAGGGTCAGGCCGGTGGCGGGTGCCAGCTGAGCCTCTACCTCGCCGCCGCGAATGCGAGCGTCAGCGGTGTTGTAGACCGACTGGGCGAGGCCGGAGGTCAGGCTCGGCACGTTCACTTCGCGCTGCAACCCGCCGATGTCGGTCCAGAACACCGCCGCGTTGACGCGGGCAACACCGTTGGCAGCCTGCCACTTGGCCCCTGCCTCATAGCTGTCGACCTTTTCCTCGTCGAAGGCGGGCGAACCGAGTTCGGCCGCGACCTGCTCGAAGGCGGCAGGCTGGGTGATGCGCAGATTGTAGCCGCCCGAACGGAAACCGCGGGTCCAGCTGGCGAAAAGAGTGCTCTCTTCCGAAGGCTTGTAAGCCAGCGCCACGCGGGGCGAGAGGCCGTCCCACGCGCGCTTGTCGGTAAAGCCGTTATTCTCGCCCGCCACGCGCTGGCCGCCGGTGGGGCAGGTCGCGTCGATGGCCGAACAGGCGTCGCGCGGGCGGACATAGGTGATCGCCGCGCTCTTTTCCTCGCGCGACCAGCGCAGGCCAGCCGTGAGCGTCAGCGCCGGGGTCAGAGCGTAATCGGCCTGGCCGTAAAGCCCGTAGACGTCATGGCCCTGCCTGCCGCCGCCATAGGACTTGACCGCCTGGCCCAGCCCGGTGAGGTCGCGCACTTCGTCGTAGCCGACGTCCTGATGGAAGATATAGGCGCCACTCGTCAGCGAAAGCGCGCCGTAATCGGCAGCGTAATAGAGTTCGTTGGACCATTGTTCCTGACTGGTGCCGGTATCCGAATGGAACAGGTGCACTGGCGAGGAATCGATGTCGTTGCGAGTGGAAAGATCATATTTCCGCCAACCGAAGATGTTGGTCAGCTTGCCCCGGCCCAGCTCATACTCGCCGCGCAGAGTGACAGAGCCGCCCTCGCTCCGGTAGAAGCCCGGCTCGTCCAGCGAGACGTCGAAACTGTCGCGCGGATGCTGGCCATTATTGTGGCCGACCGCGCCCTGCCCCGAACTCTTGGTCCACTCGCCTTTCAGGGTCAGCGTCAGGCGCTCGGCCGGGCGCAGGGCAAGGCCGCCGCGCAGCACGGTGGTCTCTTCCTCGCCCAGATCGCCGCCATCGTAGAGGTTCTTGAAATAGCCGCCGTCACTGGTGTGCAGCGCACCCAGCCGGATGGCGATCTGGTCCGAAAGCGGGCCCGACACGACCACGCGCGCGGTGATCAGCGGATCGCCCCGCCCTTCATCCACCGGGCCTTCCACGGCCATGCGCAGATGGCCTTCCCATTCCCAGCTGGGATCGGCAGTGGTGACCAGCACCGCGCCGCCCGTGGTGTTGCGCCCAAAGGCCACGCCCTGCGGCCCGCGCAGCACGTCCACCTGTTCCACATCCAGCATGTCGAACACGCTGCCCGCATTGATGCCGCTATAGACGCCGTCGACGAACAGGCCGACCGCCGGGTCAATCGAGGGAATGGAGCTGTTGATGCCCAACCCGCGAATGGCGAAATTGGCTACGCCCTTGAAGGTCCCGATCGGGTCGAGCGAGACATTCGGGCTGGCATAGCTCAGCGTCGAAAGGTCCTGCACCTTGCGGTCATCCAGCGCGGCCTTGTCGATGGCGACCACGCTACCTGCGTAGTCGAGCTGGTCGGCCCCCGGCTCCTTGGCGGAAACGATGATGACGCTCTCGCCCTGCTTCGGCGCAGCGGCTTCTTCAGCGGCCGCCGGGGCGGCAAAGCTCAGGCAAACCGCAAGGGCGGAGAGGGAAAGGGCACCAGTGATGCGCGGCTGCGACATTGTTGTTTTCTCCCACGCATCCGGCCTCAACCCCGGCCGGGCGTTTCGCGCGCCCCTCTGGCGGCAAGCCATCGGCCTGTCAATTGACGCTACGGAAACCTAGGTTTTTAAAGGAAAACTCGCTCAACTGGCGGCAGTGCCACTGCGCCCGGCTGTTCGCCCCAATGGGCCATGTTGAACACCGCGCCGGAACGGCGGACCTTGGCCACGCGGCGCAGGTCGATATCGGCAAAGGCCCATTGCGAAGCATCGACATCGCCCGCCACCACCACGCCATCGTCGGGAAAGCCGAGATCGGGCGGGCCATAGACTGCCGCCGCGCCGTGGTTTTCGTCCACCGCCGGGGACCATTGCGCCATGCCTACGGTGGGGGCCTGGACAGTATAGCACTGACCTTCCAGCGCCCGCGCCATCGCGCCGATCTTCACGCGGTTGAAGCCCGCCATGCTGTCGGTGCAGCTCGGCACCAAGATCAGTTCCGCCCCAGCCTCCACCAAGGCGCGGCCCAGCAGCGGGAATTCGCTGTCATAGCAGATCAGCACGCCGATCCGGCCCAGTTCAGTCTCGAACAGGCGCAAGGGGCCGCCGGAATGGACGCCCCAATGTTCCCGTTCGAACCGGGTCATCACCAGCTTTTCCTGCACGCCCACAGCGCCCGACGGCGTGAACAGCCGCGCGGCATTGCGGTAATAGCCATCGCGCAGCACCGGAATACTGGCGGCAAGGATATGGAGCCCGAACTCACGCGCCAGTTCCATGTGCAGCGCATCCACATGTGGCGCCATGGAAGCGACGAAACGCAGCGAGCCTTCCAGATCGCCCATCGTCTCCGCATCGAGCGAGGCGAGTTCCATCGAACCATATTCGGGAAACACCGCCAGCTTCGATCCGCGCCGCGCGGCATAGCTCACCCAGCCGGTGATCTTGCTGACGTAGGAATCCCAGCGATCGTGGCGTTCGATGGGATATTGGGCTGCTGCGACCGTGAAGCTCAAATGCTGCGCATCCAATATTGCATGGGCTTGAGGCTTTCGCTTTCCTCCCCATGCTCCTTCCACGCAAGATGGGTGATGAAATCTTCCACCGGGGAATAGCCGCGTTTGCGCCAGAACGGATCGAGGGCACTGTAACCCGTTGGCCGCGCGGGATGATCCGCGGGGCGCACCACTGCCGCGAAGCAGGCCCGGTCTGCCCCCGCCGCCTTCGCCGCCGCCTCGCGATGGTCGAAAAAGGCGTGGCCGATGCCGTGGCCGCGATAGTCGGGCAACAGCACGCTTTCCGCGAAATAGAACAGCTTCGAAGTATCGATGCCCTTGTCCTCGAACACCTGTCGGAACTCGGGCTTCTGCGCCCACATGGGCGAAGCCGTGGCAGCACCGATCACTCGATCGCCATCGAAGGCGGCGACCAGCACCGCATCGGGCGCGGCGGCGAATTCCTTGAGGTATTCCGCCTCGTAAGCCTCGTCCCCGTCGTAGAGATAGGGATAGGCGGCGAAGACGGCGATCCGCAGCGCGGCAAGGTCCTTGAGGTGAGCGGCGAGCTCCTCGCCCGCCAGCGGACGGACGGAAACGCTCATCCGCCGACCTGCCGGACCCAGTCTTCCAGATTGTAATAGACTGTGACCCGCGCGATCAGACCGTCCGCAATCTCGAAGAATGCCCCGGCAGGCAGGACATATTTTTGGCCTGCCGCCTCGGGCAGGCCTTCATCGGTGGTCAGATATTCGCCATGCACGATGAACTCAGCCGCGGCGCGCATGCCTTCGTCATTGGCCATGATCGCAATGTCGGTCAGTTTCTCGGCATAGCAGCGGTCCATATGGGCCAGAAACGCGCGGAAGGCATCCTTGCCGGACTGGCGGGCACCCTGATTGATGTCATGCGCCACGTCTTCGGCCAGACAGGCAAGCATCCCCTCGCCATCGCCGGAATTGAAGGCGGCATAATAGGTTTCGACCAGCTTCAGTGCCTTTGCGCGCGCCATGAAATTCTCCCTGCAGGTTCCCGGGTGAGCTTCCCGCGCCGTTAGGCAATCGCGGGGGATCGGACAATTGCTTTTCGGCGCGGTGAGCGTATAGGGAACCGATCGCCCCGGCCAGGCAGTCCGAACCGACTCGCTAGCGCCGGGGCTTGCTATTTTTCCGAGGAAAACGATGACCCGTCGCCGCCAGATCTACGAAGGCAAGGCCAAGATCCTTTACGAAGGCCCCGAGCCCGGCACGCTGATCCAGTACTTCAAGGACGATGCCACCGCATTCAACGCGGAGAAGCGCGGCACGATCAACGGCAAGGGTGTGATCAACAATCGCATCAGCGAGCATGTGTTCACGCGCCTCTCGCACATCGGCATTCCCACCCATTTCATCCGCCGCCTGAACATGCGCGAGCAACTGGTGCGGCAGGTGGAAATCATCCCCATCGAAGTGGTCGTGCGCAATGTCGCCGCCGGTTCGATCTGCAAGCGTCTGGGCATGGAAGAGGGCGAACCGCTGCCCCACACGCTGATCGAATATTACTTCAAGGACGATGCGCTGGGCGACCCGATGGTAGCCGAAGAACACATCGCCTGCTTCAACTGGGCCAGCAATGAGGAGATGCAGGACATCTCCGCCATGGCGATCCGGGTGAACGATTTCATGTGCGGCATGTTCGCCGCGATCAACATCCGCCTGATCGACTTCAAGCTCGAATTCGGCCGCATCTGGGACGGCGATTACAGCCGCGTGATCCTGGCCGACGAGATCAGCCCCGATGGCTGCCGCCTGTGGGACATGGCCACCGGCGAAAAGCTGGACAAGGACCGCTTCCGCCGCGACCTCGGCGGCGAGGAAGAAGCCTATCAGGAAGTGGCCCGCCGCCTTGGCCTGATGCAAGACGACGGCGCCCCCGGCGAAGTGCTCGACCTCTCCGCCCACCGCAAGCTGCGCGGCAAGACGGAAAAGCCGAAGAAGTAACACAAAGCCCCCTCCCGATCCGGAGGGGGTTTTTGTTTGGCGAATTGTCAGCCTGCAAACTCGACGCGAGAGGCCGCTGACAGAGCCTCCTCAGTCGTCACCCTGAACTTGTTTCAGGGTCCATTTCTCCTGCTCAAGCTGATGCCTGTGGGGAAAGATGGATGCTGAACCAAGTTCAGCATGACGATAGCGGATAGCCAAGGGATGATGGCATCGTGCGTCTGCAAACGATCCGATCGCCTTTTGTTTGCCCCCACCCTTTCACGCATCATTCAGCGATGTGACTTCACATCCGCGTTCCCCCTGCTACGCAGGGAGCCAGACAGGCCAAGGCGGCTGCCCGCCATGGCCGGAAAATAAGCTGGCTTTGCCCCGGCCTTGACGGGGGCAACGGGAGTGTGATGCGTTCAGTTCTTACGGCAATCGCCGCCCTATCCTTAACCACTGCCCTTCCCGCCTATGCCAACCCGGCTCTCGAAGCCGCGCAGCAGGCCGCTGCTGCTGCGGAACAGGGCAGTCAGGCAAAGCCCCTCTGGGCGTTCGAGGAAAGCGATCTTCCGCTCGACACGGCCTATCGCTTCGGCGTGCTGCCCAATGGCATGCGCTATATCATCCGCCATAACGCCACCCCGGCCGGCACGGGAGAGGTGCGGTTGGTGGTCGATGCCGGATCGCTGGCCGAGAACGATAACGAACTGGGCTATGCCCATTTCATCGAGCACATGGCCTTCAACGGCTCCACCAACGTGCCCGGCAACGAGATGTACAAGCTGCTGGAGCGCGAGGGGCTGGCCTTCGGCGCCGATACCAATGCCTCCACCAATTACGACGTCACGCTCTACAAGCTGGACCTGCCGCGCAGCGATCCGGCCCTGCTGGGCACGGCCCTGATGCTGATGCGCGAGACCGCTAGCGAAGTGACCTTCGATCAGGACGCGATCGACCATGAAAAGGGCGTGATCCTCTCTGAAAAGCGCGTGCGCGATACTTTCGCCCTGCGCAATCTGGTGGACCGGCTGGACTTCCAATATCCCGACGCCCGTTTCGTGAAGCGGCTGCCCATCGGCACCGCCGAGACGATCGAAGCCGCGACCAGCGCCAGCCTGCGCGCACTCTATTCGCGGATCTACACGCCGCAGAATTCGGCCATCGTGGTGGTAGGCGATTTCGACCCCGATCTTGTCGAACGCGAGATCAGGACCCGCTTTTCCGATTGGGCGCCTGCACCGCAGGGCCCGCAGGACATCGACGCAGGGCCGGTGAACAGCGAACTGGCCGGGCAGACCGACATCTTCATCGATCCCGCCCTGCCGGAGAATCTCTCCGCAACCCGCAACGGGCCGTGGATCGACGAGCCGGACACGGTTGAGAACCGCTTCCGCAACCTGCTGCGCCAGATCGGCTATGGCATCGTCAACCGCCGGTTCGACCGGTTGGCCAATGGCGAGAACCCGCCTTTCCGCGATGCCTTCTTCGGTACCAGCGACGTGTTCGAAACCGGCCGGACCACCAGCCTTGTGGTCGCCTCGGCCGATGGCGAATGGCGCAAGGGGCTGCTGGCGGCCGTGGAGGAATATCGCCGCGCCATGAGCTTTGGCTTCAGCGAGGCGGAACTGGCGGAACAGGTCGCCAATCTGCGCACCGGGCTGGAAAATACGGTGGCGACGGCCGAAACCCGCTATAATTCGACCTTTACCGAGGCTGCGATCGGCCTGCTGCGCGATGGCAGCGTGCCGACCACACCCGAAAGTGCCCTCGCCCGTTTCGAGGCCGCCCTGCCCCGCATCACGCCCGAAGCGGTGCTGGCAGCCTTGCAGGCCGAGGCCCTGCCGCTCGACAATCCCATGTTGCGCTTTCAGGGCCGGGTCGCGCCCGAAGGCGGCGCCGATGCCCTGCGCGCGGCATGGAACGAGGCCACCGCCGCCCCGGTGGAAGCGCGCACTGGCCAGGATGCGGGCAGCTTCGGCTATACCGATTTCGGCATGCCCGGCACGGTAGTGTCGGACAGGGTGGAGCCGCGCCTCGGCATTCGCGAGTTGCGCTTCGCCAATGGCGTGCGGCTCAACCTCAAGCGCACCGACCTGAAGAAGGACCGGGTGACGTTCGAGATCAATCTCGACGGCGGCGACATGCTCAACACGCGGGAGAAGCCGCTCGCCACCGGCATGGTCACCAGCCTGCCGCTGGGCGGGCTCGGCAAGCACAGCTATGACGATCTCCAGTCGATCCTGGCGGGCAAGAGCGTGGGCCTGGGCATCGCCAGCGATGGCGAAACCTTCCAGATGCAGGGCACGACCACCCCGCGCGATCTGGAACTGCAGCTGCAATTGCTGACCGCGGGCATTGCCGATCCCGGCTATCGTCCGCAGGGCGAGGAACGCTATCGCCGCGGCGTGCGCGATTTCTTCGCCAGTCGCGATGCGACCCCGGCGAGCGCACTGGGCAATGCGCTGGGCGGGATCGTCTCCGATGGCGATCCGCGCTTCACGATCCGTCCCGAGGCCGATTACATGGCGCTCGATTTCCAGCGTCTGAAGGCCGATGTAGGTGACCGGCTGGCCAAAGGCGCGCTGGAAGTGGCGCTGGTCGGCGATTTCGACGAGGAGCAGGCAATCGCCATGGTCGCCCGCACGCTGGGCGCCCTGCCCGCGCGCGAGGATGCGTTCCGCCCCTATGACGAGAACCGCGTCCGCAGCTTCACGACCGACCGGAGCCCGCGCACTGTGTGGCATGACGGCGCGGCGGACCAGGCGATGATCCGCTTCACCTGGCCCACCCGCGACGATAGCGACGCGCGGGAAAGCGCCATTCTCGGCCTGCTGGATGCCGTGGTACAGATCGAACTGACCGAGGAACTGCGCGAGAAGCTGGGCAGCACCTATTCGCCCTCCGTCAGTGCCGGTCAGTCACGCTTCTATACCGGCTATGGGACGTTCGACATTGCCGCCTCCATCGCCCCGGCGGACCTTGAAACCGTGCGGCAGGCCATCGTCACGACGATCACCGCCCTGCGCGCTACTCCGGTGGATGACGACACCCTGCTGCGCGCCCGCCGCCCGCTGGTGGAGAACATCGAGAACGCGCTGAAGACCAATGGCGGCTGGATGGGCCTGGTCGACCGCGCACAGTCCGAACCCGAGCGGATCGAGCGTTTTCTCGGATCGAAGGCGCTGCTGGAAAGCCTGACCGCCGAAGATCTGCGCCAGCTGGCGCTGCGCTATCTCGATCCGGCACAGGCGCTGGAAGTAGTTGCCCTGCCGCGCGCGAAAGGCACGCAGGGGGAGGAATAACGTCACCGGCTTGCGAAAAACGCGCCATGAGGCCATAGGGCGCGCGAGTCCATCAAGCCGCATTTGCGAAAGGCGCCGCCCATGAAAGTCCGGATCCATGTCAGCCTCAAGCCCGGCGTGCTCGATCCGCAAGGCCGCGCGATCCATCACGCGCTGGAAGGCCTCGGTTTCGGCGGCGTCAACGATGTCCGCGCCGGCCGCGAGATCGAGCTGGACGTGGACGACAGCGTGACGGACGAAAATCTCGACGCGATGTGCAAGCAGCTGCTCGCCAACATGGTGATCGAGAATTACCGCATCGAACGGGTGGCGGCATGAGCTTCCGGGGCGCGGTAGTCACCTTTCCGGGCTCCAATTGCGACCGTGACATGGCCGTCGCGCTGGAGGCCGTCTCCGGCGTTCCCGCGATCCGCGTCTGGCACGGCGATGCCGAGCTGCCCGCCGATCTGGACTTCATCGCCCTGCCCGGCGGCTTTTCCTATGGCGACTATCTGCGCTCCGGCGCAATGGCCGCGCGCAGCCCGGTGATGCAGTCGGTCGTGGCCGCCGCAAAGCGCGGCGTGCCTGTACTCGGCGTGTGCAACGGCTTCCAGGTGTTGACCGAAGCGGGCCTGCTGCCCGGCGCGCTGATGCGCAACGCCAGCCAGCACTTCATCTGCCGCATGGTGAAGCTGAAGGTGGAAAACAGCCAGTCGCTGTTCACCTCGGGCTACGAAGCCGGGCAGATTCTGGACATCCCTGTGGCCCATCATGACGGCAATTACTTTGCCGACGATGCCACGCTCGACCGGCTGGAAGGCGAAGGCCGCGTAGCCTTCCGCTATGCCGAGACGGTCAACGGCTCCGCCCGCGACATTGCCGGCGTGCTGAACGAGACGGGCAATGTGCTGGGCATGATGCCCCACCCCGAACGCGCCATCGAAGACGCACTGGGCAGCAGCGATGGCCGCGCCCTGTTCGAAAGCGCGATCCGGAGCCTGGTGGAAGCGTGAAGCTCTGAACTGTCACCCCGGACTTGTTCCGGGGCCCAGCTGGTTTCCAATGCGAGCGAGACGGATATCCTGTCCGTCCTACGCCGCTCCGTGTAAATCCTGAAGAGAAGCGGGACCCCGGATCAAGTCCGGGGTGACCGTCATCACGCCGCGGCGCCTCGCCCGGCCAGCGTGCGGAAGAGGGTGATCGCATCGGCGGCGTCCATCGGGCGACCGAAATAATAGCCCTGAATCTTGGTGCAGCCCAGTTCGCGGATCAGTGCGGCTTCCTCGGCCGTTTCCACGCCCTCGGCCGTGGTCGCCATGTCGAGGCTCTGGGCCATGGCCACAACGGCGCGAATGATCGCCAGGCTTTCCGCATTGTCCTTCGCCGCGCCCTGCACGAAGCTGCGGTCCACCTTGATGGTGGAGAAGCGCAGCTTGCGCAGATAGCCGAGCGAGGAATAGCCGGTGCCGAAATCGTCGAGCGCGATCGAGCAGCCCAGCGCCATGATCTGTTCCAGCGTCGCGCGGGCCGTGGCCCCGTCACGCACGAAGATGCTCTCGGTCACTTCGATTTCCAGCCGGTGGGCCGGAAGCCCGGTCGCGGCCAGTGCGGCGACGACCTTGCCCGAGAACTGCGGATCGAGCAGCTGTTCACCCGAGACGTTAACAGCCACACGCACATGGGCCGGCCAGTTCAGCGCTTCCCGGCAGGCTTCGCGCAGCACCCAATCGCCGATCGTCACGATCAGGCGGGTATCCTCGGCCAGCGGAATGAACTTGGCCGGGCTGATGAAGCCGTGTTCCGCGCTGTTCCAGCGCAGCAGCGCCTCGAAGCTGACCACGGTCTCGCTGCGGGCGTCGACCACGGGCTGGTACTGGAGATACAGTTCCTTGCGGTCCAGCGCACGGCGCAGGGCAAATTCCAACTGGCGGCGTTCTTCCGCATCGGCATGCAGCGAAGGCTCGTAAGGCCAGTGGACCGAGCCGCCTTCGTCCTTGGCGCGATAGAGCGCAAGGTCGGCATTGCGCATCAGCGTCTCGACCGAATCCCCATCGCGCGGGCCCAGCGCCGAGCCGACGCTGGCGCCGACATAGAGCGTGTGATGATCGACATCGTAGGGCAGCGAGAGGTGATCGATCACCGCGCGGGCGACCTTTTCCACACGGGTCCGGTCCGAAGCGTCGCGGATCACGATGGCGAATTCGTCGCCGCCCAGACGGCCGCACAATTCGTTCTCGCTCATCAGGCTCTTCAGCCGGGCCGAAACCTGGGCGAGCAGCTGGTCGCCGACCTGGTGGCCGAGCGAATCGTTCACGGCCTTGAACCGGTCGAGGTCGATCATCAGGAAGGCACAACGCGTGCGCCATTGATCGGCATAGCGCAGAGCCTCGTTCAGCGCCTCGGTCAGCATCAGGCGGTTGGGCAGGCCGGTCAGCGTATCGTAGCGGGCAAGATAGGCGATCTTCTCGTCGCTCTCGCGCTGTTCGGTCACATCCGAACCGACGCCGCGGAAGCCATGGAAGGTGCCGTTCTCGTCGATGATCGGGGTGCCGGAAAGCTCCCACCAGCGCTTGGAATTGCCGATGCACACCTGCACCAGTAAATCCGAGAAGCTCTCCCGCCGCTTCAGGCGTTCGGCAAGGTCATGCAGGCTGGGCGGGAACTGGCCGGTTTCCCAGGCCGACCCGGCGATCAGCTGGATGAAGCTCTTGCCCTCGATCTGGTCGAGTTCCTTGCCCAGCGCATAGACGAAGCGCGAACTGGCCGAACGCACGCGGCGCGACGTATCGATCTGCCACAGCCAGTCGGCATCGGTATCCTCGAATTCGCGCAGCAGCAGCGACACCACCTCGCTCTTTTCGGCAACGCCCGCCTCGGCGATACGGGCCGAAAGATAGGTCCGCGCGCCGCGAATGGCGCCGCCCATGGCCAGGCCGCAGAAGGATGCGGCCAGCGCGGCATAGCCAAGCGCACCGTCCACCGCGAAACTGAAAATGGCCGCTGTCCCGGTCACCCCGGCAAAGACCAGAGTCGCCACCGGAGTGGCGGCGAAGGCCAGAGTGGTGCCGGTGATCAGCATGGTCATGATCGCCCAGAAGGCGAGCCGGTCTTCCATCGGGCCATGCGGCTCGAACAGGAAGAAGGGCACGGACCATACGGCCGCGACCAGTGCCACGCTGAGCGCGTGGCCAGCATATTCGCCCTTGGTCATCGCCCGGCGATCGACATCGCGCAGGCCGTTATCGACCCGGCTGGCGTTCCACAGCACGCCCACCAGCGCCACTGTCCATCCGGCCAGAAGTAGCGGCGATACCTTGCCGAAGAAGATGCTGACCGCGATCACCAGCGCGATGGCGTGTGCAAGAAAACGCGAGAGCGAAAGCACTTCGAGCCGCGAATATTGCAGCGCGCGCAATCTGGCCCAGCTCCCTTCCTGGGGCTGGGTCACGCCGATGACGGCGAGGTTGCTCAGCCTCAAGGGAAGCTGAGGAATATCAGAGTGCGAGTCCGTCACGCCCCGGGGGATAGCTTGGAATGGTTAGCGCAGCGTAAACTCCGCCGGTTATTCCCGCAGGCCCGCAGCGGCGGATAGCTATCGGCCGATTAGCTCATCTCCGGCGAGGAACTGGAACAGCGCGCCGCTCCACGCCGCGCGATCCGCGATCAGGCTTTCATAGCCATCCGGCTTCCACGCGGCGCATTGGGCCACGATATCCGCCAGGGCGAGCACGTCATGCAGACCGGTTGCGGCAAGCACCGCTTCGCGCCCCTGTTCGCTAACCGCGCCCCACATCAGGATCGCCCCGTCGGCCACCACCGCCTGTCCTGCGATCTGGACCGACACGCCCCCGTCCGGGCGGGCGGCGGCGAGAAAGGCCGAGAAGGCGGGCTTGGCGTGATGATCGAGCTGATCCAGCCGTTCGAGCGTCAGATAACGGTAGTTCTGATATTCGATCTCGCATTTCTGCTCGACCACGAAGACCTTCCCGGTGCTGCGGCAACGAAAGCAGTAATCCAGCGTCGAGCGCCTGCCTTCATGCAGCACGGTCGGGCGCCCGAGATCTTCATAAGGCGCGCGCGGATCGCGTGCCCAGATGCGGACGATTTCCTCGGAGAATATGCCGAACAGGCGGGAAAGGAACTTGCCCCGCCCGGCATGGGCACCCGGCTGGCGAAAGAAGCTGTCAAACCCGGCGGCGGCCGGAACCGACGACACTCGTCACTCCACCGTGACCGATTTGGCCAGATTGCGCGGTTGGTCCACATCCGTGCCCTTCACGCAGGCCGTGTGATAGGCCAGCAATTGCACCGGCACGGCATAGACCAGCGGCGCGATCAACGGATGCACTTCGGGCATCTCGATCGTGGCAAGGCAGCCCTCGCCCGCCTCGGCCAGGCCCTTCGCGTCAGAGATCAGCACGATCTTGCCGCCACGCGCGCGCACTTCCTGCATGTTGGAGACGGTCTTCTCGAACAGCGGACCCGAGGGAGCGAGCACGATCACCGGCACGGCCTCGTCGATCAGGGCGATGGGGCCATGCTTCATCTCGCCGGACGCATAGCCTTCGGCGTGAATGTAGCTGATCTCTTTCAGCTTGAGCGCCCCTTCCAGCGCCAGCGGATAATCCGGCCCGCGCCCGAGATAGAGCACGTCGCGCGCAGGCGCGATCAGATGCGCCATGGCGGCGATTTCCTCGTCATGGGAAAGCGCGGCATTCAGGCTGGCCGGTGCTTCGAGCAGATGGCCGACGACTTCCGCCTCTTCCTCACGCTCCATCCGCCCCTTCTTTACCGCCAGATGCGCGGCGAGCGCGGCCAGCACGGCCAGCTGGCAAGTGAAGGCCTTGGTGGAAGCCACGCCGATTTCCGGCCCGGCATGGGTGGGCAGCAGCAGATCCGCCTCGCGCGCCATGGAACTGGTGGGCACGTTCACCACCACCGCGATCACCTGGCCTTCCGCCTTGCAGTGACGCAGCGCGGCCAGCGTATCCGCCGTCTCGCCGCTCTGGGAAATGAACAGGGCCAGCCCGCCCTTTTCCAGCACCGGCTCGCGATAGCGGAACTCGCTCGCCACATCGATGTCCACCGGCACGCGGGCGAAACGTTCGAACCAGTATTTCGCCACCATACCTGCGTAATAGGAAGTGCCGCAGGCCACGATGGTGACGCGCTTGACGCCCGAAAGATCGAAATCGATCTGCGGCAGGGCAACCTTGCGTTCGAGCTGGCGGATATAGCTGCGCAGCGTCTGCGCCACGACCACCGGCTGCTCGAAGATCTCCTTCTGCATGAAGTGGCGGTAATTGCCCTTCTCGATGGCGATGGAAGAGGCGCCGGAAGTGGTGATCTCGCGCTCGACGGGGTTATTGTCCTTGTCGAACACCTGCGCGCCTTCGCGCGTGATGATCACCCAGTCCCCCTCGTCGAGATAGGAGATGCGCTGGGTCAGCGGCGCCAGCGCCAGCGCATCGGAGCCGAGATAGGTCTCCCCTTCCCCATAGCCGACTACCAGCGGCGAACCGAGCCGGGCGCCGATCAACAGATCGGGGTGGGAGCGGAAGGCAATGGCCAGCGCAAAGGCACCGCGCAGGCGGGGCAGCACTTCGCTGACCGCTTCGGCCGGGGCCATACCCGCCTCGATCTTCTCCGAAACGAGATGGGCAACCACTTCGGTATCGGTCTCGCTCTCGAAATGGCGACCACGCGCCTGCATTTCCTCGCGCAGCGGGCGGAAATTCTCGATGATGCCATTATGCACCAGCGCCACTTCGCCGGTGGCATGCGGGTGGGCATTGCTGGTGGTGGGCGCGCCATGGGTGGCCCAGCGCGTATGGGCAATGCCGACCAGGCCCGGCGCGGGATTGCTTTCCAGCTCCGTCATCAGATTGATCAGTTTGCCCGGCGCGCGGCGGCGGATCAGCTGGCCGCCATCCACCGTGCAGACGCCGGCGGAATCATAGCCGCGATATTCCATCCGCCGCAGGCCATCGACCAGCCGCGCCGCAACCTGTTCCTTGCCGACAATGCCGATAATTCCGCACATGCTTCTAGCTTTCCTGCACTCTGGAGAAAACGCAGCAGGAGAGCTTTGCTCCGGCCGAATCCCGTGACTTGGGTCTGACAGGCGCCCGCCGGTCCATCAATCCCCGTCGAGCAGATTGCCCAGCCCGCCCAGCACCGATCCTTCGCCCCGGTTCTGGCCGCCCATCGGGCCGATTGCCGCAGCCATGCGGCCGGCGAGGCGGGAGAAGGGCATGGACTGGATCCACACCTTGCCCGGCCCGCGCAGGCGGGCAAAGAACACACCTTCACCGCCGAAGATCATCGACTTGACCGAACCGGCGCGCACCACGTCGAAATCGATCCCGGCGGTATAGGCGGCAACGCAGCCCGTATCGACATGCAGTTCCTCGCCGGGGGCCAGCGTGCGTTCGGTCACCGTGCCGCCCATCTGGACGAACACCCAGCCATCGCCTTCCAGCCGCTGCATGATGAAACCTTCGCCGCCGAACAGGCCGGTCATGATGCGCTGCTGGAAATGGATGCCGATGGAAACACCGCGCGCGGCGGCGAGGAAGGCATCCTTCTGGCAGATCAGCGTGCCGCCGACCTCGTCCAGCTTGAGCGGCAGGATCGTGCCCGGCACCGGTGCGGCGAAGGCGACCCGCGCCTTGCCCTGCCCCTGATGGGTGAACACAGTGGTGAACAGGCTCTCGCCCGTTACCAGCCTCTTGCCCGCGCCCAGCAGCTTGCCCATGAAGCCGCCGCCCTGATCGCCCCTGCCATCGCCGAACACGGTGGACATTTCGACATGGGCGTCCTTCCACACCATTGCCCCGGCTTCGGCCACGGCACTTTCGCCGGGGTCCAGCTCGATCTCGACGAATTGCAGTTCCTGGCCCTTGATCTCGAAATCGACATCGTCGGCGACAGACGAATTGCGGCTGTGGCTCCAGGGGCTCTGGCTCATGTATCTCTCCGGAAAGGGAAGCGGGGGGCTTACTTGGCCTTCTCGGCCTTCTTCTTCTTCATCGCGTCATGGAACTGGTCGGCCCAGCCGGGTTTTACCAGCTGCTCGGCCCGGACCATGCGCAATTCGCCCTCGGCAACGTCGCGCGTCACCGCGCTGCCCGCCGCGACGATGGCATCGGCCCCGATCTTCACCGGGGCAATCAGCGAGGAGTTCGATCCGATGAAGGCGCGCGGGCCGATCACGGTCTTGTATTTGAAATAGCCATCGTAATTGCAGGTGATGGTCCCCGCGCCGATATTGGCGCCTGCGCCCACTTCCGCATCGCCCAGATAGGTCAAATGATTGGCCTTGGCGCCGGGGCCGAGCACGGCGTTCTTCATCTCGACGAAATTGCCAACCTTGGCGCCTTCCTCCACCCGTGCACCGGGGCGCAAGCGGGCATAGGGGCCCACTTCGGTTCCGGTGGCCAGCGTCGCGCCCTCCAGATGGCTGAAGGCGCGGATGCGGGCCTTGTCCGCCACGCTCACGCCGGGGCCGAAGATCACATTGGGTTCCACCAGCACATCGCGGCCCAGCTGCGTATCCCAGCTGAAGAACACCGTATCGGGCGCGGTCAGCGTGGCGCCGTCCGCCATGGCCTGCGCGCGGCGGCGTTTTTGCCAGCGGGCTTCGGCCTCGGCCAGTTCGGCGCGGCTGTTGATGCCCGCCACTTCGTCCGCATCCTCGGCCACCACCACGGCACAGGGGCGTCCGTCGGCCAGGGCGAGGTTCACGATGTCGGGCAAATAATATTCGCGCTGGGCGTTATCGTTCTTCACCCGGTGAAGTAGGCCGAACAATTCTTCCCCGCGCACTGCCATCAGGCCGGAATTGCACAGGCCCACGGCCCGCTCCGCCTCGCTGGCGTCCTTGAATTCCACCATCTTGGCGATGGAACCATCCTGCGCGATCACGCGGCCATATTGCAGCGGATCGGCCGGTTCGAAACCCAGCACCACCACGGCGGGTGCATCGCCCTCGTTCAACCTTTCCGCCATGGCGCGCATCGTGTCCGGGCGCACGAAGGGCACATCGCCGTAGAGGATCAGCACGTCGCCCGGAAAACCGCCCAGCGCGCCTTCGGCCTGCTGCACGGCATGGCCGGTGCCCAGTTGCGGGTCCTGCACGGCCATTTCGACCCGGCCGCCCAGCGCTTCCTTCAACTGGTCGCGCAGATCGCCCACGATCACCACGGTGCGTTCCGGCGCCAGTTCGGCCAGCGAAGCGAGCAGATGCTCGATCATCGGCCGCCCGGCAACGGGGTGGAGGACCTTGTGGGTATCGCTCTTCATCCTGGTGCCCTTGCCTGCGGCAAGCACGATGGCGGCGATGGGGCGTTTGGCGTCACTCATGGCTGCGGGGCATGCCACCATTTTGTTGCGGTTTCCATATGGGCACGGCACAGGAGCCCGCGATGACCACAGTTCCTTTTTCCGCAATCGGCTTCGACCTCGACGGCACGCTGGTAGATACGCAAGGCGATCTCGGCGTAGCGGTGAACCACGCCCTCGCCCTGATCGGGCGGGCGCCGGTGCCGCTGGAAAGCGTCGAATCCCTCATCGGCGGCGGTTCGCGCCTGATGCTGAAGCGCGCGCTGGACCAGACCGGCGGCCAGATTCCCGACGAGGAGTTCGAGGAACTCTATCCGAAGCTGATCGCCCATTATTCCGCCAATATCGCGGTCCATTCCCGCCCCTATCCCGGCTGTCTCGCTGCGCTCGATGCGCTGTCCGGGCTGGGCGTCGGCCTTGCGGTGGTGACCAACAAGCCCGAAGCGCTCTCGCTGCTGCTGCTCAAGGAGCTGGACATGCTGGGCCGCTTCCAATGCGTGATCGGCGGCGACACCCTGCCCCGCGCCAAGCCGCATCCCGACACGGTGCTGGAAGCGCAGGCCCGCTGCGGCGGCGGCTCCTTCGCCATGGTGGGCGATTCATCCTTCGACGTGCGCGCCGCCAAGGCCGCCGGCGTCCCCGCCGTGGCACTCAGCTTCGGCTATCACGACATGCCTGTGCCGGAACTGGGCGCAGATGTGGTGATCGACCATTTCGACGAATTGCTCGGGGCGCTGAAGGGGCTTTGATACATTTGACGCACTCGTCATCCCGGGCTTGACCCGGGATCGCTGTGATCTGGGTGCTTCGTGGCCAGCGGTCCCGGATCAAGTCCGGGACGACGGATCAGGCTGGCTCCACACTACCCTGTCACCCCGGCCCTGTGCCGGGGTCCAGCTTTGTGTCCGGAAATAGCGGGATCCCGGAACAAGTCCGGGATGACCAGGTGGGAAGAGGCAGCCTGTCCGCTTCCCAACTCACACCATCAAAAGTCGAACTGCGCCCGCACCCCGAAGGCATCCGCGCCATAGGAACGGTCCGCACCCACGGCGATGGCGGCCTGATCGTATTCCATGCGCCCGTAATTGGCGATGAAGCGGGTGCGCGAGGTCGGGGTCCAGATCAGCGAGACTTCATAGCCGTTCTGCTTGCCGCCCACGATCGGCCCGTCCACCAGATCGAGATAATCGTAGCGGACATTCACCTGCACCGCGCCGATGCCGCCCTTGCCGACGGGGTTGGCGGGCTTCACCCGTTCGAAGGTGCCGCCCTTATAGGGCCGCGTATCGCCCTTGGTGAGGAAGTAGCCCGCCTCGACATAACCGCCGAAGAAGGTCGGCTCGACCAGCGCGGCGGTGCGGTTCACATGCTGCCAGCGGGTTTCGGCCATCACGTGGAACGGCCCCTTCACATAGGCCGCCTCCAGCCCATAGCTCGCCTCTCCAGTAGAACCGGAGATCGAGCCGGTATTGGCGAACTTCGTATCGGCATTATGGATGAAGGGGCGCACCGAATAGCGGATGCTGGCCGGATCGTCGAAGCTGCGGATATGGGCAGACCCGCCCAGATGCAGCCGCCCGCCGCCGATCTTGGGCGCATAGACCGCGCGCCCGTCAAAACTGTGGCCGCGATCGTTGTCGCCCAGCACGCTGTCGAGATCGTCGGTAAAGGCGCCGCCCTGCAGCAGCACGTCCCCGGTCGTATAGGCAGCGCTCAGCCCCACCCGGCGCTCATGGCCGAAAGCGGTGTTCATCGCGGCGCGTTCCGCAAAGCTCGGGAACAGATCGCTGGTCAGTTCCTCGATCCCCCAGAACGGCTTGTGGTTGCCCAGGGTGACGCGCAAATTCTTGGCCGCATCCCAATAGAGATAAGTATCCGTCCAGGTGACAGTGCCGCCTTCGAAAGGCCCGGCAAATTCGCCTTCGATGCGGAAGCCGAGATTGCCCGGCATCTTGCCGTCCACGCCCAGATAGGCGCGGCGCACTTCGATGTCGGCATCGAGCCCGCCGGGCGTGACGACATCGGCTGCCGCTTCCACCGCCGGGTCGGCGTCGACCCAGCCGGCATCGATCTGCAAGCGCCCGCGTGGCTGGAGCGACCACTCGCTGCCATCCTGCGCCATGGCGACAGAAGGATTCGCCAGCCCACCCAAGGTGGCGAGAACAAGGCCCGAAATGGCCGATTTACGAATATCTGAACGCACGATCCGTCGGTTCCGATTCTGTTTATGACATTTCGGAGGCGCCCCTAGGTCATATTTAAGACTCTTGTGTGACAAACTTCTAATCTTCCTGCCGCTACGGCATCGCGCCTCTTTAAGCGGGTGGTTGAAACCCCCGCAAAGCCGTGCCATCCCGCCCCTGTTCGCGGCGCGGCGCCCGCCCAGACGGGCAGAGCCCGCCCATCCATTTGCGGAGAGCTTGCCATGTCCATTTCCTTCGAAGGTCGCGTTGCCATCGTCACTGGCGCCGGCGGCGGTCTCGGCCGCGCCTATGCCCTCGAACTCGCCAGGCGCGGGGCCAAGGTGGTGGTCAACGATCTGGGCGGCGCGCGCGACGGCACCGGCCATTCCGACGCCGCGCTGAAGGTGGTGGAGGAAATCCAGACCGCCGGCGGCGAAGCCATGTCCAATGGCGCCTCTGTCACCGAATATGAACAGATGGCAGAAATGGTCGCCAAGGCGAAAGAGAAGTGGGGCGGCGTGCACGTCCTCATCAACAATGCCGGCGTCCTGCGCGACAAGAGCTTTTCCAAGATGGAGCCGGAAGATTTCGAATTCGTGGTGAAGGTCCACCTGTTCGGCTCCGCCTATGCCACCAAGGCCTGCTGGGAATTGATGCGGGAGCAGAATTACGGCCGCGTGATGATGACGGCCAGTTCCTCCGGCCTGTTCGGCAATTTCGGCCAGGCCAATTACGGCGCCGCCAAGCTCGGCCTCGCTGGCCTTGCCAAGACGCTGCATCTGGAAGGCGCGAAGTATAATATCCGCGTCAACACCCTCGCCCCGCTGGCCGCCACGCGCATGACCGAGGACATCATTCCCGAACAGATCTTCCCGATGTTCGCGCCGGAAAACGTGGTGCCCGCCGCGCTCTATCTGGTGAGCGAGGATGCCCCCAACAACGTCATCGTGGGCGCAGGCGCAGGCGGCTATCACTCGGCCTGGGTAACGATGAACACCCCGGTGATCCTGCCCGAAGGCGAACGCAGCGTGGAAGGCTTCGCCGCTCACTGGGAACAGATTTCCAACCGCGAAGGCGATTTTGTGCCGGTATCGGGCATGGAACAGACCCAGCGCGTGCTGGCCGCAATCCAGAAGGCGGCCACGGGGGGCTGAGTTCCTCCTGCGGGTTGCTCCGAAACGGATGTGCAGGGGCACCTGAAGACGTTGCCCAACCAGTTCGACTGCATCATACCCCCCTTGGGGAAATCAAGGGGGGTATATCATGGCAGAGATGTCTTTTGCCGAAGGCTTGGCGCTGCTCGAAGCGCGCAGCAGAATTGCAGTTCCCGCTATCTGGGTAACACTGGCCGCCTTTCTGGCGACCATGGCGGGGGAGCTGCTGGAAGCTTCGGGAATAATTTCGCTGAACGATCCGGCAGCCGACACGCCTCTGAGCCTGCTGGTTGCCGCAGTCTACATGGCTTCGTCGGTCATCTTCATCGGCTCAGCGATCATAATGGGCATGTGGATTTACCGCGCCCACGCCAATCTCGAACTGGCAGGCGCCGACGATCTCGAATTTTCCCCCGGCTGGTCGGTCGGCTGGTTCTTTGTGCCCTTCATGAACCTGTTCAAGCCATTCCAGGCCATGCGGGAGCTGTGGAACGCCAGTTACGGGACGAGCAATGCCTTCGGGGCACAGAGCCCGGGAACCGTTGCCGCCTGGTGGGCCTGTTATGTCGGGGGCAACGTCATCAGCTCTGCCGCCATGCGCTTGGCCCGGCTCGGCGGGGATAGCGGCTATGCCGTCGCGGCCTTTGCCAGTGCGATCGGTTCGCTGCTGATCGCAGCTTCGGCATGGTTCCTGCTGACCATCGTCAGGGAAATACTGGACGCACAGCGCAACCACCTGCAAGTTCAAGAGGCATTTGCCTAGGTCGGACTTTGAGGGCGTATCGACATGACGATTAATGAAGGGCTCGCTTCGCTGGGCGTAAGGGCAAAGCTGGCCCAGTGGCTTGTGGCCGGTGCAGCAGCCCTGCTGGCACTCGTCACGCTGATGGAACTCGCCCGGCGAGCCTTGCCCGCTGCGGAAGGGACGATGACGATCTTCGTCGCGGCCGGAATGGGCATTCTTGCGCTGCTCTATCTGCTGGTGGTGATCGCCTCGATCATCGTCATCCCTTTGTGGATCTATCGCGCCTGGACCAATCTGCGCCTGATCGGGCTCGGCGGCCTGCGCCATTCGCCCGCATGGGCCGCGCTCAGCCTGTTTGTCCCCATTGCGAACCTGTTCGTGCCGTTCTTCGCCATGCGCGAACTCTACAATCGCAGCCTGGGCGAGGACGAGGACCATGCAAACGAAAGCGCGGCAGACGTCACCTCATGGTGGGCCTGCTATATCGGCGGCGGCTTCGTCAGCGCTTTCACGGCGCTGGTGCCGATGTTCAACTACCTGACCGGAGGGGTGCTGATGATCACGGCACCCACCTTCATTCAGTGGATGATGTCGCTGTTCGGCACGGCTCTGCTGATCGCGGCGGCCTTCTTCCTGTGGCGGGTGATCGGTACGATCACGGCTGCGCAGCGGTCATTTGCCGGGATTGCCGAAACCTTCGCTTGAAACCGAGAGGCGTTCAGCCTTCCACGATCTTCACCAGCCGCCGCTCGATCGGGGCGAGTACGCCCGCCAGTTCGTGCCCCCGCTTCAGGACCTGACCCTGCTCGCCATACAGCGTCCACATGCCCTGTTTGGAGCGCAAGGCGGGCCGCTTCTCGATCCGGGCCTGCGGATATTCGGCGGCGCGGCGGAAAGCGGAGAAGGCCGCGAATTCCTTGGTGAAGTCCATCGCATAGTCGCGCCATTCCCCGGCGGCGACCATGCGGCCATAGAGATCGAGAATGCGCTGGAGTTCGGCCCGTTCGAAGCCGACCTGATTGGGCGCCCGCCCGGGAAACGGAACAACCGAAGGCCCGCCCGGAACCGACGCCATCAGCTATCCGTGCCGTTCAGCTTGGCGGCCGCCTGCTCCGCGACGCTTTCCACGCGCAGGGCATCGAGTTCGGCCTTCAATGCGGAAATCTGCGCCTCGAGCGTTTCGAGCCGCTGGCGGCTGCTGCTCGGCTCGCAGGGCTCGTCGCAGGGCGTGCCATAGGGAATGAATTCGCGCAGCCAGGTTTCGGCCGGAACCAGCGTGGACCGGGCCTTGAGGCCGATCATGGTCGCGCCTTCGGGCACATCGTCCGTCACCACGGCGTTGGCACCCACGCGGGCGCGCTCGCCGACCGTGATCGGCCCGATGATCTGCGCGCCGGAACCGATAATCACATTGTCGCACAAGGTCGGGTGGCGCTTGCCGCCCTTGCCATTGGCGGGATTGGTGCCGCCGAGAGTAACACACTGATAGATAGTGACATTATCGCCGATCTCGGCCGTCTCGCCGATTACGGTGAAGCCGTGGTCGATGAAGAAGTTCTTCCCAATCTTCGCGCCCGGATGAATGTCGATCGCCGTCAGCCAGCGCGACCAATGGTTCACCAGCCGGGCAAGGAAGAACATGTGCCCCTTGAACAGCCAATGCGCGATACGGTGGTAGAACAGCGCCCAGACGCCCGGATAGAGCAGGATTTCCCAGCGCGACCGCGGCGCGGGGTCGCGCGCGCGGATCGAGTCCAGGTAGGTCTTCAACCGGTCGAACATAGCCCCCTGATTCTCCCTCAAATTCCCGCTCAAAGCAAGCGAGGCTGCTCTGCGCCGACAACAGCCTCCAGCGCGTCGCGCCAGATCGAGAGCGTGGCAGGCTGCTTTCGCTCCAGGCTTATCCGGTCGATCGCGGCGACAAGTCTCTCGATCCCGGCAAAGCTGCGCTCGGCCCGGGGCACCAGATATGTGGTGGCTCCCTCGCCCAGAACAAGTCCGCGCTGTTCGGCATGGGCCAGGATCAGCGCGGCGGCCATGTCGTCATCCGGCTGGTCGAGTTCGAGATGGAGCGCCGCACCCAGGCGGGATCGCAGGTCCGGCAGGGCGATTTCCCAGCCCTCTTGCCCGGCAATCAGCAGCAGCGGCGTGCCGCTTTCCTGCGCCCGGTTCCAGCGATGGAACAGCTCGGTTTCGTCTATCCGGTCCGCATCGTCCACCGCCTCTCCGCTCTGTTCGGCGAACCACCGCGCGATGAGCGATTTGCCCGAGCGCGGTGGCCCGGTAAGGATGGCAGTGCGAAACGGCCAGTTCTGCGGGGCCGCAAGCGCATCGAAGACCGGTGCATTGGCATTGCCGACGACGATCCGTGCGGGGCCCGCTCCCGGCCCGCCGCGCAAGGGCAGAGCAATCTGGCTCATGGCTTAGCGGCTGATGCTCAGCGAATTGCCGCCCTGGCTTACATTCCAGCCCCGCGCACGCAGGGCTGCCGCCAGTGCGGCCAGATCGCCGCCATAGCTTACACGCATCACGGAAATGCCGCCGATCGCCATGCTGCTGGTTGCCGCGCCGCGCACGCCGGGCGTGCCGCGCACCGAAGCGAGGCCGGAATCGACCGCTGCCGCATTGGGAGTGGTGAACTGGACCACGAAGCTGTTGACCGTCTGCGCGGCAGGCACGGGCGTGGGCGCCACTTCGCCGGGCAAGGTCTCTCCCACCGCTGCCGCGGCCGCCGCAGCCGCTGCTGCCGCCTCGGCGCTCTGCGCATCCCGCTCCGCCGCGATCAGGGCGGCCACCGTGGGGTCCAGCGTCAGGCGGTCGGTCCGCAGGCTCGGGTCGGGGCGAAGCTGCCCGGCATTGAGCGCGGCGGTGTATATCTGGTCGAAACGGACGATGGCTTTGTTCAGCATCGCCGGAACTTCATCCTCATTCTTCGCGGTGAGAGTGAAGGTCTGCAGGAACTTGTCGTCGGGGCCATAGCGGGCCGTGAAAGTGCCCTTCACCGGGCCGCCGGGCCATTGCCGCTCAAGCTGGGCGACCGGCACGATCACGTCGGCCGCGCCGAATGCATCGAGCACGTTGCGCCACCAGCTGCGGCTGCGGCGGCTGATCTGCCCGTAATTCACCAGCAGCGAATCGCCCCCCGCGCCGGACGGGCGGACGTAATCGATCGCGCTGCGTCCGGCCTGATATTCGGCCCAGGCCCGCTGCCAGGGATTGCGCACTTCGTAGACGGTGTAAGTACCGCCAGAGCGGAGCACGGGAATCGTCAGCATCGGTGCGGAGCGCACCTGCGGCCCGCCCTGCCCGCTGAGCAGCGATCCCGCCTTGGTCCGGTCGAACACCACGCCCAGCTTGGCGATATAACGACGCGGGCCGATCTGCTCGCTCTCGATCACGATGGCCGACACCATCGAATCGATGTCGGAATCGCTCATCTTCGGCCCGCCGAGCTTTTCCCAGGCCTTGCGTTCGGCCTGCAGCCAACCGTTGCGGCGCGCGTCGTCGGCGTTCTTGCCGGTGGCGTCCACCTCGATTCCGCCGATGGAAATATCGGTGCTGCTGGCCACCGGTGCGATGCCGCGATCCCCGGAAACCTGCGCGATCAGCGCGGTTCCGGCGGCAATCGCCAGGCCGCACGCTCCCAGCGCCGCAATCCAGTGTGCCGGGCGGTCCATCTTGGGACGAAAGGTTGCTGCAAAAGTGGTCATTGGTGGAAACCGCGCGCCTTTTGCCCAAAGGGACATGGAAATCCAAGCGCGAATGCGCCAAAGGCCTTTTCCATGACGTCCAACACGCCTTCTTACACATACGAACAGGCCGGGGTCTCGATCGACGCCGGCAATGCGCTGGTCAAGGCCATCGGCCCGCTGGTCAAGGCCACGGCCCGGCCCGGCGCGGATTCCGAACTCGGCGGCTTCGGCGGATTCTTCGATCCGCGCGCTGCGGGATACAAGGATCCGCTGCTGGTTGCCGGCAATGACGGCGTAGGCACCAAGGTTAAGCTGGCCATCGACCATGACCGGCACGACACGATCGGGATCGATCTGGTCGCCATGTGTGTGAACGATCTGATCGTTCAGGGCGCAGAGCCTTTGTTCTTTCTCGACTATTTCGCCACCGGGCATCTGGATACGGGCGTGGCCGAGCGGGTGATCGCCGGGATCGCCGAAGGCTGCCGCATGGCGCGCTGCGCGCTGATCGGCGGCGAAACGGCGGAAATGCCGGGCATGTATGCCGATGGCGAATATGACCTCGCAGGCTTCTGCGTCGGCGCGGTGGAGCGCGGCGAACAGCTGACGGGCGACAAGGTCGCACCGGGGCAGGTGCTGCTGGGCCTCGCCAGTTCGGGCGTCCATTCCAACGGCTATTCGCTGGTGCGCCGCCTTGCCGCAGACAAGTTCTGGGCCCTGTCCGAACCGGCACCGTTCGATTCTTCGCGCCTGCTGATCGATTATCTGGTCGAGCCTACCCGCATCTATGTGCAGAGCCTGCTGCCCACGATCCGTGGCGGCAAGATCGCCGCCCTGGCCCATATCACCGGCGGCGGCCTGCTGGAAAACGTCCCCCGCGTGTTGCCCAAGGGTGCCCATGCGGTGATCGACGCCGGGAGCTGGGACCAGCCCCCGCTGATGGGCTTCCTCCAGAGCGAGGGCAATATCGTGCCGGGCGAAATGGCCCGCACATTCAATTGCGGCATCGGCATGGTGCTGGCGGTGGACGAAGCGCAGGTGGCTGACGTGATCGCCGATCTGGAAGCGCGCGGGGAAACCGTGTTCCGCATCGGCTCCATCGAAGCGGGCGAGCGCGGCTGCACCGTGCGCGGCGCGGCCGGCATCTGGGGTTCGGCGGATGCATGGGAAGCCAGCCATCTGGCGTGAGGTGGGGCGGCCCGATGCCGCCTCAGGTCCCCATGCGTATAAATCCCGTGCTTGTGCGAACGGGCAACCTGCCGCAAAGTCGCTCCGCACAGGGAGGGCAACGATATGCTGCAAAGCGATCGACCCGGCATTATGAGGCACGTGCGATGACACGGGCCCGGGTCGCGATCCTGATTTCCGGCAGCGGCACCAACATGGCCGCGCTGCTGTATGCCAGCCGTATGGAAGATGCGGCCTATGAGGTCGTGCTCGTCGCCAGCAACGATCCGGAGGCAGGCGGCCTCAAGCTGGCCGAGGCAGAAGGAATCCCGACTTTCTCCCTGTCGCACAAGGGCATGGATCGCAAAACTCACGAAAATTCGATGGATGCAGCGATCCGCGCATCCGGCGCCACTCATGTTGCGCTGGCCGGTTATATGCGCGTGCTGGGCGCGGATTTCGTGCGTCGCTGGGAAGGCCGGATGCTCAACATCCACCCTTCCTTCCTGCCGAAATACAAGGGCCTGCACACCCATGCCCGCGCGCTGGAAGCGGGCGACAGCCATGCAGGCGCCTCGGTCCATCTCGTCACGGCCGAACTCGATGCGGGCGAAATTCTGGGCCAGGCCAAGGTCGCGATCCTGCCCGGCGACACCGAAGATTCGCTGGCAAAGCGTGTGCTGATTGCCGAACATCAGCTCTATTCGCGCGTGCTCAACGCCTATGTCGGGCGCGACATCGATCCGGAATGGCTTGCCGGCCAGGTGCGGGCACGCGCCCTTGCCCTGCCCGATGCGGATGAAGTGCTATCCCACGGCATGCCCTGTTTCGGTATCGTGGGCGGCAAGAAATTCGCTTATGTCTCGATGAACCACCATGGCGATGGAAAGACGGCCCTGCTGGTGAAGATCAGCGGCGCCGAGGAGCAGGCCATGCTGATCGAGCATGACGAGAACCGTTATTACCGCCCGGCCTATTTCGGCGATGGCTGGATCGGCATGAGGCTGGATCTGGGCGATACCGATTGGGACGAAGTGGCCGAGCGGCTGGCGGCAAGCTGGCATTCGGTAGCGCCGAAGAAGCTCTCCGGCCTGATAAACGCGGCGGCGGAGTTCTAGGCCCATGGCGCGCTGCCCTCGCCTCCACCCGCTGGCCCGCGCACCGCTGATCGACCGGATCAACGAGTGGCTGGACAGCGCATGGCGCAAGGGCATGCTCTCCCGCCCGCCGCTCGACCCCGAGGCCCTGTGGCGCAAGGCCTATGGATCGGTGCGCGGCGGCAGCGAAACTGGCGGCCGCTGCGAGGAAGATGCGGCCGATTTCCGCCTGCGACTGGAAGTCCTCACCGAAGCTCTGGTGACAGAGGCGCGCCTCAACCCGCTGGGCGAGGCAGTCGCCCATGGCCAGCTGGTGCGCGTGTTGTGCCAGCGCTTGCGGCTGGGCCGGTTGTGGGAACGCAATCCGCGCCTTGCCCGCACGAAGCTCGCCCCGCCCATCCTGGTCATTGGCCAGATGCGGGCGGGCACAACCCGTATTCATCGCCTGCTCGCCGCCGATCCTGCGCACTCCAGCACCCGCTTTTGCGATAGCTGGAACCCGGTGCCGGAAATGCCGGATTTTCGTGCGTTACGCTCCGCCTGCATGCTGCTTGGCGCCCGGCGGATCGACCCGTGGATCGATTCCATCCATCCCTTCGGCGCGGGCCGAGCCGACGAGGAACTGGGCTGGCTGGCCAGCGCACTGAACCATTGCGCCTATGAGGCCCAGTGGCACGTCCCCAGCTTCACCCGGTTCAGCGAGGCCCGCGATCCCGCGCCGGTCTATCGCGAATTCGCGCGCATTCTGGCCACCGATGCGGCTCGGCACGGCAATGCCCGCCGCCCACGCGTGATGAAGGTGCCGCAATTCGCGGAAGACCTGCCCGCCCTGTTCGCCCAATTCCCCAACGCCCGCGCCATCGTGACTCACCGCGCGGCGCGCGATGTGGCGCGCAGTGCGGTGTCGCTGGTGGCAAACCAGATGACGATCCAGTCCGACGCGGTCGAACTGGGCTGGATCGAGCAGGAATGGCAGCGCAAGATCGCCCTGCGCGAACAGCGCGTCGAGACTGGCCTGGCGGACTTCAGGGGCCCGCTGGCCCGCGTGGACTTCCACGCCTTCGAACTCGACTGGGAAATGGCGATGGCGTCCATCTACCGTAGGCTGGAGCTTGACCTGTCGGACCGCGCCATTGCCGCCATGCACCGCGAACAGCGCCGCGCGGGTGCATCGCCCCATATCCGCCACGCAGAGGACATGCGGGCCTTCCAGTCCGCCTGATACGAAAAGGGCCGCCCAGACGGACGGCCCTTTCGCAATTCGGTGAGGCGAATGCCTTAGCCGACGATTTCTTCCGGCTTGAAGAAGAAGGCGATTTCGATCGCCGCATTCTCATCCGAGTCCGAACCGTGGACCGAGTTGGCTTCGATCGATTCGGCCAGTTCCTTGCGGATGGTGCCGGGCTCGGCATTGGCGGGGTTGGTGGCGCCCATGATGTCGCGATTGCGCTTCACGGCGTCTTCGCCTTCCAGCACCTGCACCACGACCGGGCCGCTGATCATGAATTCGACCAGTTCGCCGAAGAAGGGGCGTTCCTTGTGGACGGCGTAGAAGCCTTCGGCCTGTTCGCGGCTCATGTGGATACGCTTGGAAGCGACGACGCGCAGGCCGGCTTCTTCCAGCATCTTGGTGACGGCGCCGGTCAGGTTACGACGGGTCGCGTCGGGCTTGATGATCGAAAAGGTGCGGGTAACCGCCATGAGACTGTTCCTTATGCGAGTTCCGAGGCGCCGCGCGCCATGTATGGGATAGCGCGCGGGCCCCTAGCGCCCCCGGCTCGCCGGGGCAAGTACAAGCGACGTCTCTCCCTCTTGCGAGAACTCCTTATTTCGTCTTCTCGCGGTTCAGACCGAGACTGACGGTGGTCTTGCCATCCTCGCCGGGCGAGACATGGACCGAGAAATTCAGCCCGTCTTTCGACTGCCCGCCGACGATCCGAACCTTGTCCATCGACATTTCGGAACTGATCTCCACGCCTGCCGCCTCGGCCTGCTTGCGATAGAAGGCTACAACCTGATCGGGACTAGCGCTGGTATTCATGATGAGATTGACGCTGGAGCCGGTGTCGCCGCTCATCTTCGCGTTGGTGACTACTTCCGCTGCGGGATAGACCGTGAAGCCGTTCGGCAAATCGACATCACCTGCGTTGGAGCCGGACTGGAAGTTGACCTCGCCATCCTTGGTCTTGATCGTCATCGTGCCGCCGTCGCCTTCGGTATCGACAGTATATTCGGCCGTGCCGTCTTTGGTTTCGACCGTGCCCGATTTCTCGGACCCGCACGCAGCCAGCGCCAGTGCGCCGCACAGGATCACAAGTTTCCGCATTGCCCTCTCCCCTGTTTGAAAACAGGTGATTTGTCCGTGGAGCAGCACCGCAGGTCAACCCCTGCCCGCTCGGCTCGCCGCTAGGGTCCTTCGCGCCAGCGCCCGTTTTCGCGCTTCCAGAAACGGCGTTCCACCTCCTCGGCCGTGCCCAGGCTGCGCCAGGCGCCGCGCGCACCGTCGATCGCCTCGTCTCCGAACAGCAGGAAGGCACGGGAGAAGCCGGTGCCTTCATCCCGCCACAGCCCGTCGGCGAACATCACCATCCGCGCGCCGTTCACTGGCTCCGGGGCGGGAGCCAGCAGGATGGGCTGGCGTTCCGCATGGGCTTCCCCGGCAAAGCCGTGCGCGAGGAATTCCTCCCCCGCCTCAGCCCACAAGGCTGCCGAAACCGCGCGCAATTGTGCCTCTTCGCGCGAGACTACCAGCAGCTTCTCCCCCGCCTGGCGCACCTTGGCCGCCAGCAGCGGGATCGCCCGCTCGGCGGCTTCGGTGCCCAGTTGGTAGAAGTCGACCCGCATGGCCCCGCGTCCGGGCTCAGCCTTCGATCACGTCGCGGATGTAGCGGTCGAGCAGGCGCACGCCATAGCCGGTCGCGCCCTTGTCCCAGGTGGCGCCGGGCTTGTCCGCCCAGGCCATGCCCGCAATATCGAGATGCGCCCAGGGTGTGCCGTTCTCGATATAGCGTTGCAGGAACTGCGCGGCCGTGATCGAGCCGCCGTAACGCGGGCCGACATTCTTCATATCGGCGATCGGGCTGTCGATCAGCTTGTCGTACGCAGGGCCCAGCGGCATCCGCCACAGCCTGTCGCCGCTGGCATCGCCCGCCGCAGTGAGATTGGCGGCCAGCGTATCGCTGTTGGAGAACAGGCCCGCCTGTTCATGGCCGAGCGTGATGACCATCGCGCCGGTGAGAGTGGCAAGATCGACAATGGCGCTGGGGGCATGCTCGCGCTGAACCCAGGTCAGCACGTCGCACAGAACCAGCCGCCCTTCGGCGTCGGTATTGATGACTTCCACGGTCTGGCCCGACATGGAGGTCACCACATCGCCCGGACGCTGGGCATTGCCGTCGGGCATGTTCTCGACCAGGCCGACAACGCCGATCACATTGGCGGCTGCCTTGCGCTTGACGATGGCCAGCATGGCGCCAGCCACGGCGCCCGCGCCGCCCATGTCCCACTTCATTTCCTCCATGCCCGCCGCGGGCTTGATCGAAATGCCGCCAGTGTCGAAGGTGACGCCCTTGCCGACGAAGGCAACCGGCTTGTCGCCCGGCTTGCCGCCGTTCCACTTGATCGCCAGCAGGCGCGGCTTGCGGGCCGAACCCTGCGCCACGCCCAGCAATGCGCCCATGCCCAGTGCGGCCATCTGGGTTTCATCGAGCACGGTCAGTTCCGCCCCGGTGCCCGCGAAACGGGCCTGGCAACGCTCCACGAAGCTTTCGGGATAGATGATGTTGGCAGGCTCGGTCACCAGTTCGCGCGTGAGTTCGACGCCTTCGGCAAGGGTCTGCAGCACAGCCCAGGCGGCCTCAGTCCCGTCCGGCGCGGCCGTGACCACAATCTCCGAAAGGCTGGCCTTCTGTTCGTCCTTCAGGCGGGTGCGATAGACATCGTGGCGCCAGCTGCGCAGGCGCAGGCCGAGCAGGACCAAAGCAGCCTGCGCGGCCGAGAGGCCCGAGCGCGAGAGATCGAGCGCCATCGCCGTCTCGCCGGAAGTGAGGAAACGCGTTGCGAGCGCGGCCCCGGCCTTCTCCAGCGCGGCGTCGCGATCCGCCGCACCGGCAGAGCCCGCACCAGCCAGCGCGACGCGAAGGACCACTCCGTCGCGCTCGACGAAGGTTTCGAAGGACTGGCCTGTTTTCCCGCTGAAACGCGCCGCCCGGGCGCCCTCTACCACCGATGCCTCAAGATCCGCGGGCAAGCCATCCTGATCGACCACCATGGCGCGCAGACGGGGAAGCAGGCTTTCGGGTGCAGTGGAGAATGTGAACTTCATGGAAACTCCGGGTATGGCGAAATGCGGCTCGGCTCAGTATGCGGCAAGGCGAAACACCCTTACGCCGCGCTTGATGCGTAGCGTTGCAGTTAAGACCCGCCAGTGCGATAGGCAAGTCATGGCCCCTCCTTCGCAGCATCCGCTGCATGCCCCATTCTGTTGCACTACGGCAGCGCCTGCCCCGCAAGGTGGCCGCGTGCGGGCTGCCGCGCTGGTGCTGGCCGCTGCAACGCTCGGCTACGCCCTGCCCGTTCACGCGCAGGAAAGCGGCGAAAGCAGCACGGCCGGGCAGGAAACCGAAGAACAGCGCCAGGTCGCCTTCGAAGCGAACGAACTGAGCTACGACACCGATAACGATGTTGTCACCGCAACCGGCAACGTCATCATGCGCAGCGGCGAACAGTCCGTGCGGGCGGATCAGGTCAGCTGGGACCGCAAGGCCAACACCATTGCCGCATCGGGCAACATCCGCTTCGTCGATGGCGACGGTAATGTGCTTTACACCGACAATCTCACCCTGACGGACGACCTCAAGGTGGGCGCGATGCAGAACATGCTGCTAGCCCTGCGCGAAGGGGGCCGTCTGGCCGCCAATGCGGGCGAACGCGCGGAAGACGGCACAGTGGTGCTGACCCACGCCGCCTACTCGGCCTGCGCCGTGGAAGACGATGCCGGCTGCCCGCGCACGCCCAGCTGGCGGATCGTGGCCGAACGCGTGATCTACGATCCGGAAGCCAACCGGGTGCGCTTCAAGGGCGCGATGCTGGAAATGTTCGGCACGCGGCTGATCCCGATTCCCCGGCTGGAAGTGGCGACCGACGGACGGGCGATCTCGGGCCTAATGATCCCGAACCTGCGCATTTCCCCGTCCAACGGCGTGGAAATCAGCCAGAGCTATTACCACCGGCTGGCGGACAATCAGGACCTTTCCGTCACTGGCTATGTCTATACCGAGGCACCGCCGATGATAGGCGCGCAATATCGCGCGCTGCTGGACAAGGGCGCCTTCCAGATCACGGGCTATGCCACGCGCAGCGCGCGCATTCCCATCGGGCCTGAGACCGACACGGGTACGGTTACCCAGCAGGACTGGCGTGGTTATTTCTTCGCCAATGGCCGCTTCCAGTTCTCGCCCGAATGGAGCCTTACCGCCTCCGCCCGCGTGGCGAGCGACCGCACTTTCCTGCGCCGCTACGACATCAGCCGGGATGATCGCCTGCGCTCCACCTTCAATGTCGAGCGGATCGACGACAATTCCTACCTGACCATTCAGGGCTGGGCCACGCAGACCATGCGGTCGGGCGATTCCCAAGGGCAGGTGCCGATCGTCCTGCCGATGATCGACTACCGCCGGCGGATCGACGATCCCGTACTGGGCGGCAAGGTCCAGTTGCAGCTCAACAGCCTGGCCATTACCCGCACCAATGGGCAGGATACCCAGCGCGCCTTTGCCGGGGCCCAGTGGGACCTGCGCCGCATTACCGGCATGGGGCAGGAAATAACCCTGACGGCCCTGCTGCGCGGCGACGTGTATCATTCGGACCAGAACGAGCTTACCTCCACCGTGACCTATCAGGGCGATCCGGGCTGGCAGGCGCGCGGCGTGGCATTGGGCGCAGTGGATGTGAAATGGCCCTTCGTGGGCGAATTCCTGGGCGGAACGCAGGTCTTCACCCCGCGCGTGCAGGTGGTCGCCAGCCCGCAGATCCGCAATCTCGCCGTACCGAACGAAGATGCCCGCGCGATCGACCTGGAGGATTCCAACCTCTTCGCGCTCAACCGCTTCCCCGGCTATGACCGGGTGGAAGACGGGGTCCGCTTCACTTACGGTTTCGACTGGCAGTTCAACAAGCCGGGCCTGAAGATCAAGACGACCATCGGCCAATCCTATCGCCTGACGACCGAGCCGACCCTGCTGCCCGACGGGACCGGGATTTCGGAGCGCGTCTCGGACTTCGTCGGCCGCACGGAAGTGCGCTACAAGGATTTCGTCAAGGTCACGCACCGCTTCCGGCTGGACAAGGATAATCTGGCCGTGCGCCGCAACGAGTTCGACCTCACGGTCGGCTCTAACCGGACCTATTTCGAAGCCGGCTATCTGCGCCTCAACCGCGACATCGCGGAGGATATCGAGGATCTGCAGGACCGCGAGGAATTGCGCGTGGCCGGCCGCGTCGCCTTTGCCAAATATTGGTCCGCCTTCGGCTCGGCAGTGATCAACCTCACCGACCGCAACGAAGACCCGACGCTGACCTCCGACGGTTTCGAACCGCTGCGTACGCGCCTTGGGGTTGCCTATGCGGATGACTGCCTCGAACTGGGGTTCACCTGGCGGCGGGACTATGTGGCGAGCGGCGACGCGCGCAAGGGCAACACTTTCCAGGTCCACATCGCGCTCAAGAATCTGGGCTTCTGATTCCCGCGCCGGGACGTTGTTGGGCACCTGCTGCCCCTCGCCCGTTGGCATGGATGCGCAAACGCGCTATCCGCCGCTCACTGCAGGGGACGCTCAGCTTCGGTTAAGCAGCAAAAGGCGAACCGAAAGACAGCTACGAAAGGCGCGGATACGCGCCGCTGACGGGAATTAGTGCGTGATCAAATCGGTCAAGAATCTGCTGAATACCGGGCGCGGCATTACCATGGCGGCACTTGTCGCCGGTTCTGCGCTTGCCGGCGTCACTGCCCTCCACGCCCAGGACGAGACTGCAGACAGCGCCGACCCGTTCAACCTGCCATCGTCCATCACTCTGCTGGGCAAGGAAGATCCCAACCTGCGCAAGGCGACTGCCGTGGTGAACGGCTTCGTCATCACCGGCACCGATATCGACCAGCGCGTGGCGCTGATCCTGGATGCCAACAAGCAGGAAGTCTCGCCGGAAGAGCACCAGCGCCTCAAACTGCAGGTGCTGCGCAACCTGATCGACGAAACGCTGCAGATCCAGGAAGCCAAGGCACTCGAGATCGAAGTGAGCAAGGGCGAGGTCGACCAGACCTATGAACGCGTCGCCACGCAGAATTTCGGCCAGAGCAAGTCCGAACTCGACGCCCATCTCAAGAAGATCGGCTCTTCCCCCTCCTCGCTCAAGCGCCAGATCGAAGGCGAAATGGCCTGGCAGCGCATCCAGCAGCGCAACATCCAGCCCTTCATCTCGGTGTCCGAGGAAGAAGTGAACGAGTTGCTGGAGCGTCTGAAGGCAGCCAAGGGCACGGAAGAATATCGCATCGGCGAAATCTACCTGCCCGCTACTGCGGAAAACGAGCAGGTCGTGGCCGAAAATGGCCGCAAGATCATGGACCAGCTCCAGCAGGGCGGCAGCTTCGTCGCCTATGCGCGCCAATATTCGAAGGCATCCAGCGCCGCGGTCGGCGGCGATCTGGGCTGGATTCGCCTGCCGCTGCTTCCGGCCGAACTCGCCACTGCGGCCCAGCAGATGCAGCCCGGCCAGTTGGTCGGCCCGGTGAAGGTCGCCGGCGGCTTCTCGCTGATCTACCTGATCGACCGGCGCCAGGTGCTCACGGCCGATCCGCGCGATGCGACGCTCAGCCTCAAGCAGATTTCGATAGCCTTCCCGGCAGGCACTACCGAAGCACAGGCGGAACCGAAGATCGCCCAGTTCAACGCCGGCGTTGCCCGGATGCGCGGCTGCGGCGATGCGGAATCGGTGGCGAAGGAAATCGGCGCCGATGTTGTCGCCAACGATCAAATCGCCGCGCGCGCCCTGCCCGAAGCCTTGCAGGACATCCTGCTCAAGCTGTCCATCGGCCAGAGCACGCCACCTTTCGGAACAGTGCAGGACGGTGTGCGCGTGCTGATGCTGTGCGGGCGCGATGATCCGCAAGTGGATACCGGCCCCAGCTTCGAACAGCTGATGAACCAGCTTGAAGACGATCGCGTCAACAAGCGCGCCCAGCGTTACCTGCGCGACCTGCGGCGCGACGCGATCATCGAGTATAATTGAGCCACGCATGAAGGCGCTCGCGGCCTCGCTCGGCGATCCCGCCGGGATCGGGCCGGAACTTCTTTGCGAGGCATGGGCGGCCCGCCGGGAAGCCGGGCTGATGCCCTTCTTCGCCGTGGGCGGAGAACATCTGCTCGCCGCAGCGGCAGCCCGGCGCGGAGTGGAAACGCCGATAGTCCCGATTGGCGCCCCTGGCGAAGCCGCCGCCGCATTCGCGGAAGGCCTGCCGGTGCTGGGCGAGGCAGATGGGGATTATTTCCCCGGTGAACCCAATGCCGACGGGGCAAGGCTGGCCCTCTCGTCACTGAGCGATGCCGCTCGGCTCGCGGTATCCGGCAAGGCAGCGGGTATCGTCACCGGGCCGATCTCCAAGGCATTGCTGGCCGAAGTCGGCTTTACCTTTCCCGGCCAGACCGAATTCGTGGCCGATGCCAGCAATGTGGCGGCCGACGATGCCGTGATGATGCTGGCCGGGCCGCAATTGCGCACCGTGCCGCTGACGGTCCATTGCGCCTTGTCGGAAGTCCCCACCCGCCTTTCGCATGCGTTGATCGTGGGCAAGGCCCGCATCGTCGCGCGCGCGCTGGCCCGCGATTTCGGCATCGCGAGACCCCGCCTCGCCATTGCCGCGCTCAATCCCCATGCGGGCGAAGGCGGCAAGTTCGGCGATGAAGAACAGCGCATCATCGCCCCGGCGATAGAGGAACTGCGCGCCGAAGGGATCGAGGCGACCGGCCCGCATCCGGCCGACGCCCTCTTCGCCCCGCATGAACGCGGCCGCTTCGACGTGGCCTTGTGCATGTATCACGATCAGGCCCTGATCCCGCTGAAGGCGCTCGATTTCGACAATGGCGTGAACGTGACGCTGGGCCTGCCGATCATCCGCACCTCGCCCGATCACGGCACCGCCTTCGGCATCGCGGGCAAGCGCCTTGCCAATCCCGGCGCGACCATCGCCGCCATCCGCATGGCCGGTGAATGCGCCGCGCGCCGCGCCGATACCCACAGCCACGCATGAGCCTGCCCCCCTTACGCGAAGTAATCGCCCGCCATGGGCTCAGCGCGTCCAAGGCACTGGGGCAGAACTTCCTGTTCGACGAACAATTGCTTGACCGGATCGCCGCCATTCCGGGCGATCTGAAGGATCGAGCGGTGCTGGAAGTCGGCCCCGGCCCCGGCGGCCTGACCAGAGCACTGCTGCGCGCAGGCGCCCGCGTGACGGCCATCGAGATGGATCGGCGCTGCCTGCCCGCCCTTGCCGAGCTTTCCGACGCTTTCCCCGGCCAGCTCCGCGTGATCGAAGGCGATGCGCTGAAATTCGCCCCTGCTGACCTGTTCGGCACCGAGCCCTACGATGTGGTGGCGAACCTGCCCTACAATGTCGGCACGGCCCTGTTCGTCGGCTGGCTCTCCGGCGAAAGCTGGCCGCCGCAATGGCGATCGCTGACGCTGATGTTCCAGCTCGAAGTGGCCGAACGGATCGTGGCGAAGGAGGGGACTGGCGCCTATGGCAGGCTGGCCGTGCTCGCCCAGTGGCGATCCGAGGCCAAGCTGGCGATGAAGGTCCATCGCAGCGCCTTCACGCCTCCACCCAAGGTGATGAGCGCCATCGTCCATGTGACGCCCGCCGCCATGCCCGAAGGGGTTTCCGCGCGCATGCTGGAACGCGTGACCGAGGCCGCCTTCGGCCAACGGCGCAAGATGCTGCGCCAGAGCCTGAAGGGCCTGCCCGGTGCGGTTGAGGTGCTGGAAGGCCTGGGGATCGACCCGCAACGCCGCGCCGAAACCCTGAGCGTGGCGGAATTTGTCGCTATTGCGCGTGCGCTAACTGGCTGACACCCTTTCCGGCCAGCGCTGCCTCGACACTGCTGAGCGAGCCGAGGGCAGAACCTACGAAATCCGCGACATACAGCGTTCCCACGAAGGCTGCGGCAAAGAAGACCGCGAATTCGATCCGCCGGATCAACCCGCCCTGTTTGGCCGCAACGGCAGTGACCTGTTCGGCAGAGCGCACCGGGCCGCGTGCGCCGTGCTTGAGTTCCCCTTCGCCCGACATCAACCCGATCACGCTGATACGATCGCGAAAAGCCATGCCGAAACGGCGAGGGCCCGACCATTTCACCTGCCCGACGAGATTGTTGCGCCCCACCACAAGTTCGACGATCTCGCCCCGCTGTGGCGCATTCTCGGCGCTCGCAGCCAGCCCGCGGGTCGAAAGATCGAGGATGCACGCCTCCCGTTCCGGCCCCGCGCCGCGCAGGCGCGCCCGGATCATCACTTTCGTGCGTGCTTCAACCCTGGGGGTCTGCCCCATAAGGCTGCTCCTGTTAACCCTGGCCCCGTTAACCTTCGCGGCCAAGGTCGCAGGCAAACCTTTGAGAGTGGTTAAGGCATGCCAGTTAAGCTTCGGCTTCTGGCCCCGTGAACGCTATTCGCCTGAAATTCAGCGTTTTCTGTTATGGAATAGCCCTTAGTATTTTCCTCGCGCGAGGCCGTGATATCTCACGCAAATCCTGGGGGAGGACAAATTGCGTTCATATCTGCTCGCCGGAAGTTTTGCACTGGCCGCTCTTGTTGCACCGAACGCCGTCGCGGCAAAATCCGGAGTCGGGCTACAACCTTTGACCGAATGGAAGGTCGATTTCACTTCCGAACGTTGCAGATTGAGCCGACAATTCGGGACCGCCGACAGGCCCCTTCACTTGCTGATCGATTCCTATGGTTCGCGCCAGACCTTCCGGGTCGAGTTCAGCGGCAACCCCGCCCCCTCATCCAACAGGATCAGCGGCACGTTGTCCTATCGTCTGACTGGCGATGAGGCCTTCCGTGAGGACATTGCCTTTCTCAGAGGCACGTCCCGGAATGGCAGAGCCTTATGGTTTTCCATGTCATTCCTGCCTGCGGAACTGGCAAATCCGGACATCGAGGAATTCAACAGCGATGAATATTGGGCAATGGAGGCGCAGCCCGAGACAGTATTGCCAGACTACGAACAAGGGGTGGAAGAAATCACGCTTAGGCTCGCGCCGAGCAAGACGATGTCATTGGTATTAGGAGAGATGTCGCAGCCGTTGGCTGATCTTCGCCTCTGCGTAGACGGGCTCATCAAATCGTGGGGCCTTGATCCCACGCAGCAGAAAGGCCTTACCCGCCAACCCATTCCCGACACAGCGTCAGTCGCCAAGCTACAGAAAAGCTACCCGCCCGAGATGCTCAAGCAATGGCGGAACGCATTCGTGCCCATCAGGATTATGGTGGATGTAAACGGTGCAGCGACTGACTGCGTGATCCAACGCGCCACGGTCGATGAGAGTTTCAAAGCCGCCATATGCGGCAATCTGGCCAACCGTTTCAAACCCGCGCTCGACGCAAACGGAAATCCTGTAGCGAGCGTCTTTTACACGAGCGTGATCTTCACCATGAATTCTTGAGCAGAATGAGGCGGCCTCTCAGCTTTGTCCGGCCGCGGAGCAGGGATAGGCCTCCGTCAGCGCATTGATGACCATGCTGACCGCCGAGAAATTGCGATCGTGGCTGGCCAGATAGGCCACCACCTTGTCCCGCAGGTCGCCGATCACCGCATTGCCGACCGGGCAGATCGACGGATTGATGATGCCGATATCCTGCATGTAGGTCACCGTGTCATAGACCCCCATCAGAAAGCCGTAGCATTGCTCCAGGGTCGCATCATCGTCGCTGGAACATTGGGTGAAGATATCTTCACCCGTCTTGAACACTCCGCTCGAAGGGGTGGGCGTGTCGGACTGCGCATGGCCTGGGCTTGCGGCCAGTGCCCCTGCCATGGCCGTTGCAAGCATGGCGGATCTGAAGAAGGACGATGCTCGCATTGATCACTCCTGCAATTTTCACGCCTTCATAGCACACGGGCGGCGCCTGACCGAATGCCCGTTGCGGAAATGTGTAAACTTTCGCCCTTATTTCAGCATCGGATGGGACGATCCTCGAACATCCGAGGGATCGCCAACGGCTGGCCTCATGCGGAGATATTTCATGGAAAAACACTGGCGCAGCCTCGATGGCCTCAGGGGCGTGCTCGCGCTGGCCGTGGTGTTCCTGCATTTCGGGATCAATTCCTTCGGAATGCGCGTGTTCGGCCTGCCGGAGCTTCGACTGGGGCTTGCGGTTGATGTGTTCTTCATCCTCTCCGGCTTCGTGCTGACCCATTCGGTCCGCCACGGCACGACCTTCCGCACCTTCGCGTTGAAGCGATTGCTCCGGCTCATGCCGGTCTACTACGTGACTACGCTGGCCGCGTTTCTCGTGGCGCCCGAACTGCCGCAGGACCTGTGGACGGAGTTTTTCGCCATCACTCCGTTCTTCGTACGGGATGCCGCCAATTATCCTGCGTGGAGCATTTGCTTCGAGCTATATCTGCCGCTGCTGGCGGTTCTCGTCCCTGTCCGGCTTTCCCCCGGACTGGTTCGCCCGGCCCTGCTCCTGACATTGCTGGCCAGCGGAATCTGCCAGATATTCGTGATGGAAGGCAATGTGCTGTACCTGCCCCGCGCCATTCTGGGCCTTGCGGCGGGCCATCTGCTCTATCGTTCGAAGATCGAATGCCGCGTGCCGTTCGATGCGGTCGCCGTGGGGGTTATCCTGCTGATCCTGGCAGCCGCCTTCGCGCCCCCGATCACGATATTCCTGCCGTTTCTCACCTCGGCAGCCATACTGGCTGGCACACGGGGGGGATGGCTGTTTGCGACCATGCCGGCGCAATGGCTGGGCTCGATTTCCTACACGCTCTATCTGGTCCACGTCCCGGTCTATTACGCCATGGTGAAGCTGCTCGGCGCGGCCGCCGGACAGAATCCCCCGGTAAAGCTGGCAGGCATTGGCGTGGCCCTCGTTCTCGCGACACTACTCACAAGAGTGGTTGAGCGCCCGGCAATGGCCCTCTCCTCCCGCCTGTTTCCCCGCCCCTCCGGCGTGAGGGGCGAGGCAGCCTAGGCGGCAGGAATAGAGGGCGGCGCTCAGCCCGCCTTCTTCTTCAGGCGCCAGGCATGGAGCAGCGGCTCGGTATAGCCGCTGGGCTGCTCCACGCCCTTGAACACCAGATCGCAGGCGGCCTTGAAAGCCAGGCTGGTGTCCCAATTGCCCGCCATCGGCTCATAAGCCGGGTCGCCTGCATTCTGCGCATCGACCTTTGCGGCCATGCGCCGTAGCGAGTCCATCACCTGTTCGGGCGTGGCGATGCCGTGCAGCAGCCAGTTGGCCATGTGCTGGCTAGAAATGCGCAAGGTGGCGCGGTCTTCCATCAGGCCGACATCGTTGATGTCCGGAACCTTGGAACAGCCCACGCCCTGATCGATCCAGCGCACGACGTAGCCCAGCAGGCCCTGTGCGTTATTATCCAGTTCGGCGCGCACTTCCTCCTCGCTCCAGTTCGCGCCTTCGGCCAGCGGAATGGCGAGCAGCGCGTCCAGCCCCGGCGCGGGCGGCAGGGTCTTCTGGATCTCGAACACATCGGCGCGGTGGTAATGCAGCGCATGAAGCACGGCGGCCGTGGGGGACGGCACCCAAGCGGTGCTGCCGCCCGCCTTCAGGTGGCCGATCTTCTCCTGCATCATCGCGCCCATCCGGTCCGGCGCGGCCCACATGCCCTTGCCGATCTGCGCCTTGCCCGAGAGCCCACAGGCAAGCCCGATGGTGACATTGCGCTTCTCATAGGCATCGAGCCAGGCCGAGGCCTTCATGTCGGCCTTGCGGACCATGGGCCCGGCCTGCATCGAGGTGTGGATTTCGTCGCCCGTCCGGTCGAGGAAACCGGTGTTGATGAAGGCGATACGGTCCTTCACGGCATGGATGCAGGCGGCGAGATTGGCGGACGTGCGCCGTTCCTCGTCCATCACGCCCACCTTGATCGTATGGCGTTCCAGCCCTAGCAGATCCTCCACCGCGTCGAACAGATCGTTGGTGAAGGCGCATTCCGCCGGCCCGTGCTGCTTGGGCTTCACGATATAGATGCTGCCTTCCCGGCTATTGGCCCAGCGGCTCTTGCCTTCGAGGTCCAGCGTGGAAATGGCGCTGGTGAAGACGGCATCCATGATCCCTTCGGGAATCTCGCCCCCATCGGGCAGCAGGATCGCCGAATTGGTCATCAGATGGCCGACATTGCGCACGAACAGCAGGCTGCGCCCCATCAGGGCGAGCATCTCGCCCCCGGTGCGCTGGACCATGATATCGTCGTTCAGCCTGCGGGTAACGCTCTTGCCGCCCTTCTCGAATGTGTCGGACAGGTCGCCCCGGATCACACCCAGCCAGTTGCGATAGGCGGCCAGCTTGTCCTCCGCGTCCACTGCCGCGATGGAATCCTCCAGATCGACGATGGTGGTCAGCGCCGCTTCCAGCCGGATGTCGGAAATACCCGCCTTGTCCGTCTTGCCCACGGGATGCTGGTCGTTGAACACCACCTGGATCAGCAGGCGATTGTGACGAAAGACGATGGAATCGTCCGTCTCGCCCACCAGCTGGCTGACGTCGGCCAGCGGGATTGCCGGGTCCGGCCCTTCCAGATCGGCCCAGCTTCCCTCGAACAGCGGCAGCGCCTCGTCCAGGAACGCGCGCCCGGCGGCAACCACTGCCGCGCCGCGCACAGGGTCGTAGCCGGGGCCAGTGGCAGGCGCGGCGTCCAGCGCATCGGTGCCGTAGAGCGCATCGTAAAGGCTGCCCCAGCGGGCATTGGCGGCATTCAGCAGGAAGCGGGCATTGAGCACCGGCACCACCAACTGCGGCCCGGCCAGAGTGGCGATTTCCGCATCGACATTCTTCGTGCCGATTTTGAAGGGCGCCGGTTCGGGCACCAGATAGCCGATTTCGCGCAGGAACAGTTCATAGGCCTGCGGATCGTGCGGCTTGCCGCGCCGTTCCTTGTGCCAGGCGTCGATCCGGCTCTGGAAATCGTCGCGGATCGCCAGCAACTCGCGATTGCGCGGCACGAAGCGGTCGCAGATCGCCGCGAAGCCCTGCCAGAACTCGCCGGCGTCGCGATCGAGCGGGGCCAGCACCTCGTTTTCCAGGAAGGCGGCCAGTGCCGCATCCACCTGCAACCCGCTGCGTTCAACCCGCTCACTCATCGCTCTCACTCCTTCAAAATCCAATTTTAATTAGCCTGCTAACTAGCGATCTTTCCCGTCGCGGCCAGAGCTTTTCCGCACCTGCATCTCACAAGGGGTTGGACAGCGCCACATGGGAAGTTAGAGATGGTTTCGTATGCAACAGGACGCGCAAATTTCCGGGGCTCAGCTGCTCGATTCCATCGACCAGACTGCCATGCTGGCGCAGGTCGAGCGCTGGGCGGCGATCAATAGCGGCACGGGAAACCTTGCCGGACTCGCGGCGCTGGCAGGCGAACTGGCCGATGCCTTTTCCACCCTGCCCGGCGAAGTGACGCTGGAAGAACCTGCCCCTGTCACCGCCATTGCGCCCGATGGTAGGGAAGTGGCGAAGGAACACGGCCGCCACATGGTGCTGCGCGTCCGCCCCAAGGCGGAGCGGCGGTTCCTGCTGACCGGCCATATGGATACGGTGTTTCCCGTGGACCATGCCTTCCAGTCGCTCGCCTGGCTTGACGCGGACACGCTCAATGGCCCCGGCACGGCCGACATGAAAGGCGGGCTGAGTGTCATTCTGGCAGCCTTACGTGCCTTTGAGGCTACCGCAGGTGCCGCCAAGGTCGGTTACGACGTGATGATCAATTCGGACGAGGAAACCGGCTCGCTCGCTTCCGCGCCGCTGATTTCCGCGCTGGCGCAGGGGAAATATGCTGCGCTGACCTATGAGCCCTCCGCCCTGCCTGACGGCACCCTTGCCCATGCGCGCGGCGGCAGCGGGAATTATTCCGTCACCGTCACCGGCAAATCCGCCCATGCCGGGCGCAATCCGCAGGACGGGCGCAATGCCGTGGTCGCCGCCGCGCGGCTGGCCGTGGCACTGAAGGCGCTCGATCATGCGGGCCTCAGCGTCAATCCGGCGAAGATCGACGGCGGTAGCGCGAATAATGTCGTGCCCGATCATGCCGTGCTGCGCTTCAACATCCGCCCGCGCTCGACCGAGGCGGCGGATGGCTTCCAGGCCGCCTTCGCGGCCCTGCTGGCAGAGCTTTCCAGCGAGCTTAAAGTGGCCTTCCATGTCCATGGCGGCATCACTCGCCCGCCCAAGCCGGTAGATACCCGAGCGCAGAAATTGTTCGATCTGGTAAAGGCTTGTGGCACGGAATTGAATCAATCTCTCAGCTGGCGCGACAGCGGCGGCGTGTGCGACGGCAACAATATCGCCGCCTGTGGCGTCCCCGTGGTGGATACGATGGGCGTGCGCGGCGGGTCTATTCATTCACCGCAGGAATTCATGATCGTTTCCTCGCTTCGCGAGCGTGCGGCCCTGTCCGCCCTCGTCCTTCAACGCCTGTCCGTGGGAGCCCCGCTTTGAGTTTTCGCCTGCGCGCCGCGACTGCCGCGGACCTCGAACCGCTGTACCAGATGGCCAAGCTGACCGGCGGGGGCTTCACGAACCTGCCGCCCGACCGCAAGGCGCTCTCCGCCAAGCTGGAGCGGGCCCAGACCGCTTTCACGCGCCCCGATGGCGAGATGGCCGACGAAGTATTCGTGCTGGTGCTGGAGAATGTGGAAACGCGCGAAGTGCGCGGCACTTGCCAGCTTTTCACCCAGGTCGGGCAGCTGTGGCCGTTCTATTCCTATCGCCTCACCACGCTGACCCAGCATTCGCAGGAACTGGACCGCACGGTGCGCGCGGAACTGCTCAGCCTCGTCACCGATCTGGAGGGATCGAGCGAGGTAGGCGGGCTGTTCCTCCACCCCAATGAGCGCGCGGGCGGCCTTGGGATGCTGCTGGCCCGCAGCCGTTACCTGTTCATCGCCATGCACCGCAAACGCTTTGCCGACCGCATCCTGGCGGAACTGCGCGGCATTATCGACGAGCGCGGCGGATCGCCCTTCTGGGACGGGGTGGCAGGCCGGTTCTTCGGCATGAGCTTCCAGGAAGCCGATTATTTCAACGCCATCAACGGCAACCAGTTCATCGCCGACCTGATGCCCAAGCACCCGGTCTATATCGCCATGTTGAGCGAGGATGCCCGCAACGCCATCGGCGTGCCCCATCCCACCGGCCGCGCGGCGATGCGCATGCTGGAGGCCGAAGGGTTCAACTTCGAAGGCTATGTCGACATTTTCGACGGCGGCCCGACCATGACCGCGCGCACCGACAAGGTGGAGAGCGTGCGCAATTCCAGGCGCTGCACCGTGGTGGCCACCGAAGTGGACATGGGCGAACGCGCGCTGATCGCCACGGGCCACCTTTCCAGCTTCCGCTGCTGCTATGGCGCGCGCAGCATCGACGCGGACGGCAATATCTCGATCGATTCCCGCGCGGCAGACATTCTGGACGTGACGCCCGGCGACGAGGTCTGGAGCGTGGCGCGGTGACGCTGGTCGAAATCAATTTCGACGGGCTGGTCGGCCCCAGCCACAATTATGCCGGGCTCAGCCTCGGCAATCTGGCCGCAACCGCCCATGCGGGGGAAGTTTCCCATCCCCGCGCGGCTGCCCTGCAGGGCCTCGAGAAGATGCTCGGCAACATGGCACAGGGGCTGACGCAGGGATTCTTCCTGCCCCTGCCCCGCCCCAATCACCGCTTCCTGACCGAACTCGCCGCCGACGGACAGACCGATCGGGGCCTGATCGCGGCGGCGTGGTCCGCATCCTCCATGTGGACAGCCAATGCGGCGACGGTTTCCCCCAAGCCGGATACGCGGGACCTGCGCTGTCACCTCACCGTGGCCAATCTCGTCACCATGCCGCACCGCTATCAGGAATGGCCGGACACCGCGCGTCAGCTGCGGCTCGCCTTCGCGGATGCCGCGCATTTCGCAGTGCACGATCCCGTGCCTGCCTGTTTCGGAGACGAAGGCGCCGCCAACCACATGCGCCTGTGCGCCAGCCATGGCGAGGCCGGGCTGGAAATCTTCGTCTATGGCAGGCGCGGCGGCCCCTTCCCCGCCCGCCAGCACGAACAGGCGAGCCGCATCGTCGCCCGCGCCCATGGGCTCGATCCCGATGCCGTGCTGTTCGTCGAGCAGAACCCCGATGCGATTGCGGCGGGCGCCTTCCACAACGATGTGGTCGCGGTCGCCAATGAGCGGGTGCTGTTCACGCATGAACAGGCCTTTGCCGATCCGGACGGCACCTATGCCGCGATCCGCGCGAAAATGCCCGAGGCCGAGATCGTGATCGTTCCGGCAAGGGCGGTGAGCCTTGCCGAGGCGATCCGCACCTATCTGTTCAACGCCCAGCTTGTCACTCTGCCCACGGGCGAAATGGCGCTGGTGATCCCGATGGAAGCGCATGAAAGCCTTGCGGTGCGTGGCTGGCTGGATGCGATGCTGGCAGGCAATGGCCCGATCCGCCGGGTGATCCCCGTGGATGTGAAACAGAGCATGGCCAATGGCGGCGGCCCGGCCTGCCTGCGCCTGAGAGTAGTGGCCGATCCCCAGACCGTCGATCCGCGCTTCCTGCTAACCCCGGCCAAGGCAGAGCTGGTCGCGGCGGTGGTGGAGGAATGGTGGCCCGCACAGATCGATCCGGCCACGCTCGGCTCATCCGCGCTGGAAGAAGAAGTGGTCACCGCGCGGCTCAAGCTGCTCGAGGCGCTGGACCTCACCGAACTGGCCTGATGCTGTCGGCCGCCTTTACACAGCGACGAAATGTTAACCACTTACTTGCCCGGATTTCTGCGTCTGGCATGATCGTTGCTGCTCACCATGTTAAGGAAGAGGGGAACGCATGCTCGCCAAAGTCAGAAGGCTGTTTACGATCAAGACGAAGGTCGAAGCCTTTCTGATCATCTATGCCCTGGCACTCGGCGCGGTGGAACGCGGCACCCTCTACCTCAGCCAATATCCGGGCGTCGGCGGCAAGTTGCTGTTCCTCGCCTGCACCGGGGCAGTGTTCATGGCTGGCGGCAAGATTCTCGACTGCCTGAAGCTGGAAAAGCAGAAGCGCCTCGCCGAAATGGAACTGGCCGCGCAGACGGTCCACTGATCTCCACCACGGGATCGGCCATTCTTCACCCCAGGATCGAACATTCTTCGTCATTCCCGCGCAGGCACGCGCCAGGCGGCTTTTCCGGGCCCGGCCAAAGAGCGATTTCGGCCGGAATTTCGTTCAGGCCGGAGCGAGAGTGCGGGATTTCGAGAACCGGAGCGGAGCGTACTTCGGTACGTGAGCACCGGAAGCGCAGAAAGCCTGCGCTCGCAGCCCGGCATGGGCGGAATTCAGGCTGAAATGGGGTGGGGGATTCTGTTGCTAGGCTCCCCCGAGCCCCCGGAATCCACTTCTGTTGCCCGGTGGGTCCAACCGCGTTCTAACTTTGTAACTTCAGGCCGTTAGGCCCTAGAATTACGCTGCGAGAGCAAGTGCTTCGTTGTCGTTGGCACTTATGAGTTTTGAGCCTTTAACGGGTTACTCAGCCCGGGCGAAAACAGTGCTTTTCAACACACGTCGATCCTGGTTCGGCCCCGTCATTTCCCCCGCGACAACGGAGGAGGTGGTGGAGCCGCCGGGTACTGCCCCCGGGTCCGCTGTGCCTATTGCACACCGCAGTTTATCGCCATAGCCGGCCGAAACCGGCAGGCCTTATATAGGGGCGCTTTGCTGAATGGGAAGTGGCTGGCGAACCAGCCCTTCCGCTTATTTCTTCAGCGCGTCCCTGATTTCGGTCAGCAGGTCGATCTCGCTCGGCCCGGCGGGCGGCGGCGGAGCGGCTTCTTCCTTCTTGCGCAGCACCTTGTTCACCGTGCGCACCATCAGGAAGATCACGAAGGCCAGGATCAGGAAATTGATCACGGCGGAAATGAAGGCTCCCCAGGCCAGCACATTCGCCCCGGCGGCCTTGGCCGCGGCCAGCGGAGTGCCCGGCGCAACCTCGCCGCTGAGCACGATATACTGGTCCGAAAAATCGACATTGCCGATGATCGCGCCCACCAGCGGCATGATCACGCTGTCGGTCAGCGACGTGACGATCGCGGAAAAGGCCGCACCGATGATGACGCCCACGGCCAGGTCCATCACATTACCCCTTGCTATGAACTCCTTGAATTCCTTGATCATTTTCATTCCCTCCAGGCTCATGACGTAAACTTCACACTGCCACCTTTGCGCAAATGTCACAAGCATCCCCTATCCGGTTATCCTTGAACGCGGCCCCCACCGTGCTATCTATGCAATACAGTAAGCCGTCCGCAGGAATGGACGGCATGGAGGAACGATCGCCATGACCAGCTCGCTCACCGCCCGCATCACCCGCCTTGCCGTCGTCGCCGTTGCCGCGCTCGGCCTCGCGGCCTGCGGCATCAACAGCGTGCCGACCAAGGAAGAAGAAGCGAAGGCCCAGTGGGGCACGGTCGAAAGCGCCTATCAGCGCCGCGCCGACCTCATTCCCAATCTCGTCGAAACGGTGAAGGCCGCCGCTGGCTCCGAAAACCAGATCCTCACCAATGTCGTCGAAGCCCGCGCCCGCGCGACCTCGATCAACATCACGACCGACGATCTGTCGAACCCCGAGGAATTCGCCAAGTTCCAGGCCGCCCAGAACCAGCTGACACAGGCGCTGGGTCAGTTGCGCACTGTGGTGGAAGCCTATCCGCAGCTCCAGAGCCAGCAGGACTTCAAAGACCTGATGGTGGCTCTCGAAGGCGCGGAAAACCAGGTGAACGTGGAACGCATCCGCTACAACGAGAAGGCGCGGGAGTATAATACCGAAATCCGCACCTTCCCGTCGATCATGGCCGCCAAGATCGTCTACGGCTCCAAGCCGATGGAATATTTCAAGGCCGATGAAGGTGCCAAGGAAGCCCCCAAGGTTGACTTCGGCGGCATGGCCAGCGCGCCCTCTTCCGCTGCGCCGGCAAAGTAAGGAGTTGGCGGAGATCAGGCTGTGACCTTGCCGCAACCGCGCGGTTTCGCGCTCGCCATGCTCAACGCCCTGCTGGCAGTCATGCTGCTGGCAGGGCTTTCCGCCCCCGCACAGGCAGCGTTGCCACCGCGTCCGGCGGGCCCTGTCTATGACGGGGCCAATCTGATCCCCGATCAGCAGGAAGCAGCGATGGATGCCCGGCTGCGCGAATACAACGCGAGGACCGGCCGCGCGGTAATCGTGGCAACTGTGCCCAGCCTCGATGGCGACACTATCGAGAGCTACGCGCCCAAGCTGTTTGAGACCTGGGGCATCGGCGGAGCAGAGCGCGACACGGGCGTGCTGCTGCTGGTCGCGCCGAATGAGCGCAAGGTGCGCATCGAAGTCGGCTATGGCCTGACACCCTATATCACGGACATCCTTTCGGGCCGGATCATCCGCAACGACATCACGCCGCGCTTCAAGGAAGGCGACATGGCCGGCGGGATCGAGGCCGGGCTGAACGCCATCGTCACTCAGCTTGACCGTTCCCCGGAAGACGCCAAGGCAATCGCAGAGGCCGCTGCCGCTGCCGAAAAGGCGCGCGAGACGGACAGCACTCCCAGCATTGGCGGGATCATCTTCTGGATCGTGCTGATCATCTTCTTCGCGCTCGTCTTCGGCAGGCGGAACCGGGGTTATCGCCGCAGCGGCTTCGGTAATGCAGTGGGCAACATCATCCTGTGGGAAGCACTCAATGTTGCCACACGCGGTGGCCGGCATGACGGCTGGGGCGGAGGTGGCGGCTTCGGCGGCGGCGGTGGTGGAGGCGGCTTTGGCGGCTTCGGCGGCGGCATGTCCGGTGGCGGCGGCGCTTCGGGCAGTTGGTGAGGGGACAGTCCATGGCACGCATCACCCTTTCCGACGAGGAACGCCAAAAGGTCAGCGACGCGGTAGCTGCGGCGGAGGCCGACACCGCAGGCGAGATCGTGACTATCGTCACCGATCGTTCCGATGGGTATATCGATATCGCCTTTGCATGGTCGGTCGCGGTCAGCTTCCTCGCCATGACGCTGTTCACCGCTTTCCCCGATTTCTATCTCGGCCTGATCGACCGGATTTTCGGCCTGTGGGGCCATGACTGGACGCATCGGGAATTGCTGTCGCTGGTGATGGCCGTGGGCGTGATCAAGTTCATCGCCATGATGCTGCTGCAATTGATCCAGCCGCTGAAGTTCTTCCTGATCCCGCCCTCGGTGAAATCCGCCCGCGTACGGGACCGTGCGGTCAGCTTCTTCAAGGTGGGGGCAGAACGGCGCACGCATGGCCGCACCGGCATCCTGATCTATCTGTCCATGCGCGAGCATCGGGCGGAAATCGTCGCGGACGAGGCGATTGCCGCCAAGGTGGAGCCGACCGTCTGGGGCGAGGCGATGGTGGACATGCTGACCCATATCAAGGATGGCCGGATCGGTGACGGAATGGCCGTGGGCGTGCAGGATGTGGGGGCGATCCTCGCCCAGCACTTCCCACGCGCCGAAGATGACCGGAACGAACTGCCGGACCGCCTGATCGAAGTATGACCGAAACCACCATTCCGCCAGACGCCGCCATGCCTGAGGAAATCCACTGGCAGGGCCGCTTCATTATCGCCAAGACCCGGGGCAAATGGGAATATGTCAGCCGAGCGCGAGACATTCGCGCGGCTGTGATCCTGGCGCTGGATGGTGACGAAGTTATCCTGGTCGAACAGTTCCGCGTGCCGCTCGGCCGCCCCTGCCTGGAACTGCCCGCCGGGCTGATCGGCGACGATGCGGGCGCAGAGGGCGAACATGCGCTCGACGCCGCCCAGCGTGAGTTGGAGGAAGAGACCGGCTATCACGCGGCCCAGTGGGAAAATCTGGGCGAATATTACTCCTCCCCCGGCATGGTCAGCGAGAGTTTCACTCTGCTGAAGGCCACGGGCCTGACCAAAGTGGGCGAAGGCGGCGGCACGGAAGGTGAGAATATTAACGTTCACCGCGTAAAACTGAGCCAGATCGCGAAAACCATCGCTGAATTCCGGGCAAAGGGACACGGGATCGACGTGCGGCTGTTGATGCTGCTCGGTGGAGGCTTTATCGGCGGGTAATGTCCCGGCCCGAGGAATTGCTCGCCTTCCTGCCTGAAGGCTTCCCCGCCAACCTTTCCTCTGCCGAGGCGGCTTGCCTTGTCGCGGAACGGATCGCCAATCTGCCGCGCGGCACTATGCCCCCAATCATCGGGATCAATGGCGCGCAGGGGTCAGGCAAGTCCACGCTCACCCAGTTGATCGGCATCGCGCTGGAACGCTTCCACTCCATGCGCCCGGCCCTGCTCTCGCTGGACGATTTCTATTTCGGCAAGCCGCCGCGCTTGCAGCTTGCCCGGCTGGTTCACCCGCTGTGCGAAACGCGCGGCGTGCCCGGCACGCATGACGTGCTGCTGATGGCCGATACGCTCGACGCGCTGGCCAAGGCGGGGCCTGACAGCCGCACGCCCCTGCCCCGCTTCGACAAGCTGGATGACGACCGAGTGAGCCGCGAAGAATGGCCCGAATTCGAAGGCCGCCCGGACGCGATCCTGCTGGAAGGCTGGTGCGTGGGCCTGCGCGCCGAGGACCTGCCCGCCTGGACTGGCCCGATCAACGAGTTGGAGGCGGAGGAAGACCCGGCAGGCGACTGGTTCCGCTGGTCGCTTGGCGAACTGGCGCAGGCCTATCCCGCGATCTGGGACCGCTTCGCCCTGCTCATCTCCATCGAAGTGCCGGATATCGAAACCGTGATCGCCTCGCGCCTCAAGCAGGAAGAAGGGCTGGCCGCAGGCAGTGACCGGCCGCGCATGGACCGGGCGGGCGTGACGCGCTTCGTCCAGCATTACGAGCGCTTCACCCGCGCGGTCTGGGCATCCATGCCGCAGCGGGCCGACATGCTTTTCCGCCGGACGCCGGATTTCGGCTACAGCCTGGCGAAGTGACCGCTACGAAGCGGCGTAAGGGAGAGAAGAATGAAGATCGCAATCGTCGGCGCAGGGGCCATGGGCTGCCTATATGCAGCCGCTTTCCATCGCGCGGGTTGCGCCGTCACGCTGGTGGACGTCAACCGCCCGCATATCGATGCGATCAATGCGCGCGGACTGGAGCTTGAAACCCGCGCCGGTCACGAAATTCTGCCCCTCCCCGCCCGCCTGCCGCAGGATGCGGAAGGGATCATGGACCTGCTGCTGGTCTTCACCAAGGTGTTCCACACAGATGGGGCCATGGCTGGCGCCGCGCATCTGATCGGACCTGACACATACGTCCTCACCCTGCAGAACGGCCTCGGCAATGCGGAACGGATCGCCGCCCATGTGCCGAAGGATCGTGTGCTGGTGGGCATCGCTTCCCTGCCTGCCGATCTGGAAGGGCCGGGCAAGGTCCGTTCGATGGGTGAAGGCGGATCGCGGCTCTATCCTGCCTTCACGCAGGATGAGAGTTTTGCCGCCCAGGTAGCCGAGAAGCTGACGCAGGGCGGGATGACCGCCAAGCTCGAACCGAAGATTCACGAGGCGATCTGGGAAAAGGCGATCTTCAACGCCGCCATGAACCCGCTCTGCGCCCTTACCCGCCGCACGCCAGGCTTTTTCCTCGAAAAGCCGGAAGCACGGGGCATGATCCACGACGTGGTGGAAGAAGGCACTGCCGCCGCCAATGCCAATGGCTATGCCATCTCGTCAAAGCCGATCCACGACCTGACGCTGGTTTCCATGACCGACCATGCCGATCACGAAGCCTCCATGCTGCAGGACGTGAAGGCCGGACGCCGCACGGAAGTGGATTCGATCAACGGCGCCATCGTGGAAGCCGCAAAAAGAGCGGGGGCCGAAGCCCCCGTCACCGAAACATTGTGGCGTCTGGTGAAGCTCGAGGAGGCAAAGCTGGGAGAATAACCCCCAGCCTTGTTCCCGCCTTGCCCGTAGATCAATCCTCAGGCGCGACGACCTTGCGGCTGTGGAACAGCCACTTGCCGTTGACGCGCACGACTTCGTCCACTCCATTGCCCGCGGCGATCAGCTTCGGCGGATCATCCAGCTTGCCGGTCTCGCTCAAACGATAAGTCTGCCAGTAATAATGGATCTTGGCCGTGTGCGGCCCGGTGAATTCGATCCAGTGATTGCTGGTGGCGTGCTGAAGCTTCGGGGCGGCCTTTCCGTCCTTGGTGAAGTCCGCAATCATCTTGCGCAGCGCTTCGCGGCCCTTGGTCTCGCCGAACGAGCCGTCTTCCGTGAAGGAGGCGGCGTAGGCATCCGCATTGAACTTGTCGAGCGCGCGGTCATAGCGCCACATCAGCGCCTCGATCTCCTCGCGGTCTTTCGCCTGACGCAGTTCGACGTCGACGCTACCGACTGGCGGGGCCCCGGCATCAGGCAGGCTAGCGGGATCCCAGTGCTGGTCGGCCTTGCCGTCCACGAAGCGCCAGGTATCGAACCAGGTGGTGGTGTAGGTCTTGGTCGGATCGCCCGGCATGGGCAGGGCGCGCACCGTCAGCACAGTGACGTAATCGCCTTCCGCCTGCACTGCCACGATGGGCGAAGTGAGCGTCTTGCACTCCTTGTCTTCCGGACGCTTGGCCACGTTGATGAAGTAATCCATCACGCCCTTCAGGCCCGAGGCCGCGAAAGGGTTGTGCTGGATATAGCGGTCCGTGATCCATTCAGGCGCACGGGTCCACTGATTGCACTGCAGCAGCTCCTTCATGATGTGGAGCGCGGCCTGCTTGTTCCGGTGCAGCTTGGGATCGCTGCTGTTGAACAGCGAAACCGGGTCCGGATGGGCGATTACCGGATCGCTCAGCGGCTTCATCTGCGCGGATGCGGGCGCAGCCGCGAGCATGCCAGAAGCCAGCAGCGTCGCTGCCAGCATCGTTATTTTGGACTTCATGGAATATCCCCTCTGACTTCCTGATTCTCCCGTACCGGATTTGTGTAACGGCCCCGTCATTTGTTTCAAACAATGCATATGGATTGCTTGGTTGTTGCGCTGCACCACGCGCATGCTAACCAAGCGTCATCATCTTCCGCCCGCCTGGGCACAGTCTGCCGAGCTTGAGACCATGCAATCGACAGCCCTTCCCGGCGGGACTTCCGCCCGATGAGCAATTCCGCGCCACCCCCTTCGCTCGGCTTCAGCGTCGGCATTACCGGCCACCGGGCCGACCGCATCACGGACAAGCCTGCCGTGCGCGCCCGGCTGGACGAAGTGCTCAGGACCATCCAGCAGTCGATGGACCATATCGCGACCGGGCATCTGTTCCAGGCTGGCCGGCATCCCCTGCGCATGGTCTCGGCCATTGCCGAAGGGGCGGACCGGATGGCGGCCGAGGCCGCGCTGGACCTTGGCGAGACGCTGGAAGTGATCCTGCCCTTCCCGATGCCGGAATACGAGAAGGATTTCGAGACTGCGGAATCCCGCTCCGAATTCCACGACCTGCTCGGCCGTGCTTCCGCGCTGATCGTGCTCGACGGGGACGATGAAGACCGCCCCCGTTCCTACGAGGCGGCGGGCATGACCCTGCTCGACAATTGCGACCTGCTGATCGCTATCTGGGATGGCGGGCCGGGGCGCGGCCGGGGCGGCACGCGCGAGATCATCGGCCAGGCCGCGCGGCGCGCCATGCCGGTGGTGGTGATCCCGCCCGACGGCTCCTCCATCACAATTCACGGATCGATCCACGGCGAGCCGATGCGCTTCATGGATGTGCCGACGCATTCGCTCGACATCCTGCCCGATATCGTTGCCTCGCTGCTGGGCACTTATGGCGACGCGAAGGAAGAGGCGGAATGGCGCAAGCTCGCCGAGATGCCGCCAAACCCGCTGATTCACGAAGCCTATCCACTGCTGCTGAAGCTGGCTGGGGTACGTCCGTGGTTTCGCCGCAAGAGCGCCGCCGGTGGCTGGGAAGATCCGCCCGCCAAAGGCGCGCTGGCCGAAGCCTTCCACTGGTGGGACGATGCTGCCATTCGCGCGGCGCAGGCCTTCCGCTCGGCAGTGATCGTCAACTTCTCGCTCGCAGCCATGGCTGTCGTGCTCGCGGCCAGCGGCGTGCTGGGCGGACATTACAAATGGCTGTTCGTGGTGGCGGAAATCGTCACGATTCTGCTGCTGCTGATCAATGCGGTTCATGCCGGGCGGATGCGCTGGCAGGAACGGTGGCTGGAATCCCGCCAGGTGGCCGAACTGCTGCGCGTGTGCACCATGCTGCGCAGTGTGGGCATCGGGCGCGGCATTGCCGATCCGGGTGAAGGCGGTTCCAATGGCTGGTATGCCGGGGCCATCGCGCGCAGCTGCGGCATGGAATCGGTCGACCTCTCCCACACACTCACCGCCGCGGAGCCGCTGATCACCGAAGTGACGAGCCAGGCAAACTGGAACGAGAGCACCTCGCACCGGATGCATCTGGCGGCCCATCGTATCGAGCGGTTCGGCGAAGTGCTGTTCGCGGCCGTGCTCGCCTCCTCGGTGGGCTGGCTGATCCTCTATTTCACCGCCGAACATATCGCGACGGACCTGAAATACGTCCTCACCACTATCACAGCCGGCCTTCCGGCAGTCGCCACGGCGAGCTACGGCATCCGAGTGATCCTGGATTTCGAAGGCATCGCCGGGCGCGCGCACCAGATTTCGCTGGGCCTCAACGCCCTGCTCAAGCACTGGGAAGCCAGCCCGCAGACTTCGGCCAGCCTGCAGGAATTCGCCCGCCGCGCGGCGGACATCATGCTGAGCGACGTGGCCGCATGGCGCCTGCTGGCGGAAGGACGGCGACTGACGATCCCGGGCTAGTTCGCAAGGAGGTGTCACCCTTTCGGGCAGGAAAACACCGTGTTTCGTTTGCAGGGCCCCGCCCTTGCGAGGCCCGGTTTCCAGCCGTTTTTCCACGTTTGACGCGGGCCGGAGTGTCACCTTCGGTTTCGGGTTTTCGTGCAGGCCTTGCGCGTTCCGGCAAGCGGGATCGTGACAGGCTAAGGAAGTGCGAAGCGGGTCGGGTGCGAGGTTGTTCATCGCACAGGATAAACCCCATTTGGGGGCGTGTAGGAAAGTGTTTTCCGGCGCGCGTCCTTGGCCGCCAACTCGCTGGCAGCCAAGTCTCCGCCCGCTCAGACCTCCGCGCGGGTGCGCACTTCGTGGACCAGCGTGTAATGGCCCACGGTCAGCACCGAGCCGACCGGAAGCACGGCCGCGCCCATCACGCGCTGGCCATCCACATAGGTCCCGTTGGTGGAATTGAGATCGGAAACGAACAAGTCGTTTTCCTTCAATTCGACCGTGCAGTGGGAGCGGGAGACCTTTGAATCGGCCAGCACCACATCGGCGGGCGCGACCCGGCCGATCTTGATGCCCAGCGGCCCCACGATGTAGCGCTTCGTCTCGCCATCGCCTGCCGAAACCTCGAGACAGTGCAATTCATCACTGCCCATCAGCGCGAATTCGTCTGACTGGGTGTAGAACTGCGTCGCCTCGTATTCTTCCTCAGGCTCCTCAATCGCGGCGGCAGCCTGAGTGCCGCCCTGCTTCATGATCGCTTCCTGAAGCGCGGCCACGGCCGAAAGCAGGCTGTCCATCTTGACGTTTGAAGCGCCGTCCGCCTGCGCGGTCGCGACCGCCGATCGCAACGGCGGCGGAGCCGGCCGGGTGGCGACCGGCTGAGGCGGAGGCGGCGGAGGCAGACCGGCGGCGGCATCGGCCGCACGCCCATTGGCCACCAGGCGCCGCACGTCCTTGACGAACACCTTCCAGTGATCGTCCGCAACATCGCCATCCCAGTGGCAGAGATCCGCCGTATGGGTAAGTTCGAAGATGATCGGGCGATTACAGGGCTCGATAATCACGGGCGCCAGCGTGCGGTTCCGGTCCGCCAGCGTCGCTTCGGCGCGCACCCAGCGGGAAATGACCGAACGCGGCGACCACAGAACCACCACGGCCTTGGCCGCGCGCAGTTCCTGCTCGATTATCTCGTCGAAGGTTTCGCCCGAATGGAGCGCAGCGTCCCACCACACCGAAAAGCCTTCTTTCCCGAAAGCTTCGGCGAATTTCTGCGCGGTCCCCTGATCATCCCGCGCGTAGGAAATGAAGATGTCCTGTCCGTGCAACTCGACACTCCAACCGGAACAGCCTGAGGACATTCCCCGGGCATGTTGGCATTTCTGCGATCCCCACCGCGACGCTGCCCATCGTTCAAAAGAAAAACGGCGCAGCGACTATCTGTTCTTGAAACGCGCCCGACTCCCCCCGAAGCCCAAGTCACGATTGGGGCGGGAAGATATCTCAAGACCTTTCATTCGCAAGTGCAAAAGATCATTGACACAAATCCCGCATTCACCGTGAAAATCCCGGAAACGCGCGGGTTTTATCGCCCAGAAATCAGGCTGACTTCACCCTGACGATCACTATCGTCACATTGTCGGGCGCGCCGCGCGCCAGCACCATTTCCAGCAGCGAATCAGCGGCTTGCTCGATCGGCTTGGAATAGAGTGCGGCGAGGATTTCCACTTGGCTGACCATGCGCGTCAGCCCGTCACTGGCGAGCAGGAAGATGTCCCCCGGAAATGCGACACCGCCCTTGGTCTCGACATGCAATTCTTCCGCCGCCCCGACTGCCCGGGTAATGACGTTGGAATTGGGGTGCTTTTCGGCATCGTTCGGGTCGAGCATCCCGGCCGCGACCAAATCCTGCACCAGGCTGTGATCGCGCGTGATCTGCACGATAGTCCCGTCGCGATAACGATAGGCTCGGCTGTCCCCCGCCCAGAAGCAGCAATATTGGCCATTGCCCAGGGCCAGCCCCACCACCGTGCTGCCGATGGTGCGCGGTTCCATGCCCTGATGGGCAAGATCGATCAGATAGCTGTTGGCTCGCTTCAGCGCGGCGACGGCCTGCGTCGTCAGCGCCTCGGGGTCCGGTGTCGGCCCAAGGCCGGAAATTGCCTCGACAACCTTGGCGCTGGCAACTTCGCCCGCCTCATGCCCGCCCATGCCATCGGCGACCACCCAGATTCCCTTGTCGGGATAGCTGGCAAAGGAATCCTCATTCAGCTTCCTGCGCAGCCCAACATGGGTTCGTAACGCGCATTCGAAACCCATTACTTATTCCTTACACAGGTCCCGCCTAAAGGCTGGATATTTGCAATGGATCGTGCAATTTCCGTTGCGGCGCAACATTTAGAGCACGGGAAGTCATCAATGAGCAAGGCCTATAGCAACAAGGCGCTGCCCGCTGGCACGATCTTGCGCGAATGGCGCCTGGAACAGGTCCTTGGCGTGGGCGGCTTCGGTATCGTCTACAAGGGCCGGGGCATCTATTTCGACGAACTCGTCGCCATCAAGGAATACTTCCCCAGTTCGATCAGCGAGCGGGACGAGGACGCGACTGTCGTTCCCATCGATTCCGACGCCGAAGAAGTGCACGCTCTGGGCCTCAAGAAGTTCGTGGAAGAGGCCAAGCTGCTGTGGAACCTCTCCACCCCCACGCGCCACCCCAATATCGTGAGCGTGCGCAGCCTCTTCGAGATTCACGGCACCGCCTACATGGTGATGGATTTCGAGGATGGCGTCTCGCTCTCCAGACTGCTGAAGCAGGGCACCCAGTTCAACGAACAGAGCCTGACCGCGCTGATCCGCCCGATCGCCGAAGGGCTTGAGCGTGCACATCGCGTGGGCGTGCTCCACCGCGACATCAAGCCGCCGAACATCCTGGTGAACGACGATGGGCGCCCGGTGCTGATCGATTTCGGCTCCGCACGCTTCGAATCCGGGGAAGCGACCAGCACCAAGGTCACCTTCCACACCCCGCCCTATGCGGCGATCGAACAATATGTGAAGACCTACGATCAGGGCCCGTGGACCGATATCTACGCGCTGGGCGTGGTGCTTTACGAATGCATCACCGGCGAGAAGCCGCCCGAAGTGCTTGAGCGCATGCATGGCGGGCTCGGCAAGCCGCTCGCCGATAGTAACTGGCCCGGCTACAGCAAGGGCTTCCTGCGCGCGGTCGATGCCGCGATGACGATCAAGCCCAGCGAACGCCCCCAGTCGATCTCGCAATGGCTCGAACTGTTCGACCGGGGCGAAGACGCTCCCCTGCCCACCCCCGCGCCGGACGAGGAAGACGAGGACGCAACCCGCGTGTCTGCCTTCGTTTCCGCGCCGGAGGAACTGGTGCCGGTAGACCCGCCGGCCGAAGGCGTCGCCAAGGTGGAGCAGGTCGATATCGCGGTTCCCGACGATCCGAAGGACGTCAGCTTCAAACGCGCCGGTCAGGACACCAGCGCAGGCAAGAAGGTGGCCGAGGTCCCGCCGCCGCCGGTGGAAGCCAAGGCCGAAGCACCGGCGCCTGGAAAGTCGGACAAGGCCGAAAAGACAGCGGAGGCAAAGCCAGCCGCGAAGGCGGAGAGTGCGGCCACGCCTCCGAAGAAGCCCACTGCCCCTGCCGCGACGTCCGGCCCTGCCAAGAAGCTGAACCCTGCCATCATTGGCGGCGGCGCACTGGCACTGGTGCTGGCCGCAGCCGGCGGCTGGTATCTGTCCAGCGGTGACACTGCGAGCCAGACGGACGAGGCGCTGCTGACCGGCGATGCCCTGCCTACCGAAGAGGTGGTGGAAGCAGTCAGTATCGAGGACGCAAGCGGTATCGGAGAAGCGGTTCAGGCATTGCTGAACGATGCTCGCCGCCTGCGCGCCCCTGCCGCCGCGCTGAAGGGCCTGGTCGATGCGGGCCCGCTGCTTGCGACACTCGATGCCGAGCGGCAGAAGCTTACCGGCGATGCGGCCAAGGCCAAGGAAGACGAAATGGGCAAGGTGGCGCGCACCGCCGCCAGCCAGTTCGGCGCCGCGTTGGTAGCCGATGCCGATGGCCGGGCCCGCCGCCTCGCGGCTGACCTTCCCTGGGCCAATCCGCGCAGTCCCGGCGCAGCCGCCGGGGCGACGGCCGAACGGCAGAAAGTCGCAGCGGATATTCGCAGGGCATTGGGCGACATAAGGGGGGCTGCTGCGGCCTCCTCCAAGGCGACAGATACGGCGCAGGCACTGACGCTGGCCCGCCAGGCGCTCGCCCGTAACAGCGCCTATAACGCTCTGATCGGCCGGGCCTATCGCACCAAGGACGGTTCGTCGGAATCCGCCTCTGCCGCCAGCACGGGCGAAACTCAGAGCACCGCGTCGCAAAACTCCGCAAGCAGTGCAGCCGAAACGGCGCAACCCGCCGCCGCCACTACGGCAGCCCAGCCCGCAGGCCGGGGCGAAGCGGCCACCGATGCGCAAAAACGCCAGCTCAAATCCGTGGTCGACAGTGCGAAGGACATCTCAAAGCAGGTCATCCGCCTTGGCGACCGCAACAAGCCGGGCGCCAATGCCACGGACGCGCAGAAGGACGGCTATCGCACCCGTCAGGCCAATGCCAACACGGCGCGCGATTACGAGAAATATCTCGACACGCTCACCAATTCGATGCGGGGCGCCCGGACGAAGGCGGAAGCCGATCAGCTTATCAGCCAGGCGAACCAGACGAAGTCCTATCTCTCGCAGCTTCTCTCCGGCTCCAAGGCGGCCGACTGACGCGCGTTTACAGGCAGTTAGGCGGGCGGCGGTTCATCACGGAGCCCTGCCCGCTTGGCGCTCTTCCTCCATGATCCGGCTGACCATGGCGCAATAGGGGCGCAGCGAGAGATATTTCATCGCAAGGCCTGCCGTGCCGAAGATGATCGCAATCGTCACCATCGAATAACGCAGCATGGCTTCGTCCCCGAAGACGTAGTCGGTGATGAGCGACACGGCGAGCGGCGCGATGGCCGATCCGACCACACTGATCATGAACAGGTAGATCGCGTTCACCTGGCCACGGAACTCGTTGGGCGTCACGACCTGGATCGCCGCCACATAGCCCGGTGAGGCAATGCTCGAACAGAGCAGCGACACGGCCGAGCAGGCCATCGCCAGTTGCGGCGTGGGCATGAGCGGCTGGACCACGGCGAATGGCAGGGCGGAGGTCAGCCCGATCAGCGACAGGCGCAGCATCGCGCCGGGATCGCCGCGCCGGGCCAACCGCTCACCCAGCCATGCCCCGATGGCGAGGCCGACCGGGGTAGTCACCAGAGAGATCGTGCCCATCAATGGTCCGGCCGTCGCCGGTCCCCAGCCATAGGTGCGCTCGTAGAACGGAATACGCCAGTGGAGCAGCCCGGTCAGTTCGATCTGCAGCAGTGCCACGCCGGCCAGAAAGAAGCCGAAGAAACGGAAATTGCCACGAATGAAGCGCAACACTTCCAGCAGCGGCGGCTTGTCCGCGCTTCTGCGCCCGCGCCGTGCAGGCTCCCTGACGGTGAGAAGGAATATCAGCGCCACGACGATTCCGGGGGAGCCCACCAGCAGCAGCACGATCTGCCAGTCGCGGAACAATATGCCGAAAGGGCCGGCAATGTCCCTGCCCTCGAAATGGCCGAGCAGCATGCCGCCCGCAATGAGCGAAAACGCCATCCCGCCCACGATGCCCATGGAATAGAGCGACATGGCCCGCGCCAGTTTCTCGCGAGGGACAAGGTCCGAGATCATCGACAGCGCATTGGGGCCCTTGAGCGATTCGCCTGCCCCGGTGCCAGCGCGCGACAGGAAGAGATGCCAGAAATTCTGGGCGAGCGAACCCAAGGCGGTGGCCGCGCTCCAGAGGGTGATGCCGAAGGACAGGATCAACTTGCGGTTGCGTGTATCCGCAAGGCGCGAGAGCGGCAGCCCGACCATGGCATAGACCCCGGAAAAGGCGATCCCGCTGAGCAGGCCGATCTCCGTGTCGGACAGGCCAAGATCCCGCTTTATCGGCTGGATCAACAGCGAGAGAATTCCGCGATCGATGCTGTCCAGTGCGTTGATCAGGCCTAGCATCGCGATAGCATACCAAGCCACGGCTGCCTTGGGGTAAGGCGACCGCACCCCGCCTTGTAACGCACCGTATTCCGGCGCTTTTCTATCCTCTTCCATGGCCTGCGCCCCTGTTCTGACGGAGATCGTCTTCGGCAATGGCGAAGAGGGCTATCTCGCCCCGAATATATTAAGCAAGCAAATTATTAGATATCTATTGGATCGCCTCATGCGTGGCCAGAGGCGGACAAAGTCAATCTCTAGCTAATGATTTTATCACTATCTGCTAGTGTTGCATTCGTTAGCTAGATAAGTATTATGTCCTTGTCGGGCGGTGCCCGATCCGGGCTGCTGCGCGCGCTGCATCCGGTGAAACGGGCGCTGGCGGAGTCTCGTCGCCATAGCCTGCTTCAACCCGTCGGCAGGCGGACACTTGCCGCAACAACGACGGCCACCACGTGGGCGGCCGTGTGATTTCGCGCAACCACTAAACAAAACGCAGTGCCAGGGCGCTTTCGGAACACGGTCAAACGGACCGGCCGAGACCTCGGGGAAGATTTGGGAGGATGAGATGTTGAAGGGACGTTCCCTGGCCAGGCTTGGCCAGAATATATTTGCGTGTTCCAGCGTGATTGCCATCGCCGTGAGTGCCACCTCGGCACAGGCCCAGGATCAGGGCCAGAACGGGGCCACTGCACAGGCGACCGCCGCACAATATGACGATCAGGCTATCGTCGTGACCGGCTCGCGCATCGTGCGGCGGGATTATGACTCGGATTCGCCCATCGTCACGATCGCACCCGAAATGCTCGAGGATTCCGGCTCGGTCTCGCTGGACGAACAGCTCAAGGAACTGCCGCAATTCACCGGCGGCGCCGGCGCGCAGGTCAGTTCGCGCGACGTGCAGCAATTGCCCACCAACAGCCCGGGCATCGCCACGGTCAACCTGCGCGGCCTTGGCTCCAACCGCACGCTCGTGCTGCTGGACGGGCGCCGGGTCCAACCCGCCAACGCGACCATGGTGGTCGACACGAACGTCATCCCGAAGGCGGCCATTTCGGGAGTGGAAGTCATCACCGGCGGCGCCGCCTCCACCTATGGCGCGGATGCCGTGGCCGGTGTGGTGAACTTCCAGCTCAAGCGGAACTTCTCGGGCATCGACATCGACACCCAATACGGCATCACGGAACGCGGCGATGGCGGCACGTGGGACGTTTCCGCCCTTGTAGGTTCGAACTTCGCGGATGATCGCGGCAATGCGATCCTGGGCGTCAACTTCTCCGACCGCCGCGAAGTGTACGAACAGGACATTCCCTTCTTCGAACGCTCGCTGAGGGACCCCAACTTCACCGGCGGCGGCACTTTCCCGCTCTTCCCCGGCTACACCCTGTTTCCGACTGCCAACCTGGTCACTTTCGATTACGGCAGCACGAACAATTACCCCACCCAGGCGGCAATCGACGCCGTGTTCCAGAAATACGGCTATGCCGCTGGAGACGTGCCGACCGGCGCCAATACCGATCTGTTCTTCAATTCGGACGGCACTTTGTTCAGCACGGCTCCCGGCAAGATTTCCGGTAAGCCCGCCGTCAATTACAAGGGCACGGCCTATCCGGATACGCGCCTGCTGGCGAACGGTTCGCTCGCGCCCAACATCTCGACGGCCTATGCCTCGATCCCAATGCGGCGCTATTCGCTGTTCGGCCACGCCTATTACGACGTGACCGACGACATCACCCTCTACGTCCAAGGGCTGTTCAACCAGTCGGATGTGGAAACCCAGTCCACCTATTCCAGCGTGGCGGATCAGTGGGGCATCGGCGTGACTTTCGATGCGGCGACCTGCGGCGCGGCGGTGGGCCATCCGGTCCCGCAGGACCTGTGCGATGTCCTGCGCAGCCGCCCCAATCCGAACGGGCCGTGGGAACTTAACTGGCCCGCGACCTATCTCGGCCCGCAAAAGCTGAAGACGACGCTGACCACTTACGAAGTGCTGGTGGGCGCCCGCGGCAATCTGCCCTTCTCGGACTGGACCTTCGATATCTTCGCCTCGCACGGTCGCACCGGGCAGGAGACGACCTATGAGAACTTCGTCGTCCTCAGTCAGGCGCAGAAGCTGGTATCGCTGCCGAATTACGGCGCGAACTCCACCTTCTACAATCCTCGCGTGGGCCTTGATGCAAAGTGCACCAGTGGCCTCAATCCCTTCACGGTGACTGCCGTTTCGGACGATTGCCACGACCTCATTTCACCCGACCTGCACACACTGACCTGGCTGACGCAGGATCAGGTGGAAGCGAACTTCCAAGGCTCGCTCTTCGCCCTTCCGGCGGGCGACGTCCGCGCAGCAATTGGCGCCGCCTATCGCGAGAACGATTACGACTACTCGCCCGACGCAGCCTTCCGCAGCGACAATCTGACCTCGCTCACCACCGGCGTGTTCAGCGTGCTGCCGGCGAGCGGCTCGATCGACGTGAAGGAGATTTACGGCGAAGTCCTGGTTCCGGTGTTGTCCGACGTACCGGGCATTCAGGAACTGACGCTCAATGCCGGTATCCGCTATTCGGATTACAACACGGCCGGCGGCGTCACGACCTGGAAGACCACGGCCGATTGGCAGGTCGTGGACTGGTTGAAGCTGCGTGGCGGCTATCAATATGCCAACCGCGCGCCGAACATCGCCGAACTGTTCCAGCCCGGCACTTACCAGACCGTCGGCTGGGCGGATCACGATCCATGCTCCAACCTTACCCTGGCGGATTACGGCAATGTCGCGCGCAATCCGGACCGGGCGAAGGTGCAGGCGTTGTGCAACGCGATTGCGGGCACGACGAACGTGATCAACGATTCCTATGTCGGTAACCAGCCGCGCCTGTTCGTACTCGGACGCGACTATGTGGTGGGCAACCCCGATGTGAAGTCGGAAACCGCCAAGACATGGACGCTGGGCGGCGTTGTTCGCGCGCCTACGACGTCGGAATGGCTGCGCAATCTCAGCCTCTCGGTCGACTATTACAATATCCGCGTTGATGGGGCGATCCAGTCTGCCTCGACCCAGTTCGTGTATGAACAATGCTTCAACAAGGACGGGGCCAGCAACCCGACCTACGATGCGAACAACCAGTATTGCCAGCTCATCAATCGTGACTCCACGACCGGTTTCTGGCTGTCGACCACGGCGGAATACCAGAACCTCGGCATGCTCGCGACATCCGGCATCGACGCTTCGCTCGACTGGCGGGTCCCCGCTCCGGGCATCGGCGAGGAGGGTTCGGTGTTTCTCAACCTGTCCTTCAACTGGCTCGAGAAGTTCGACGTGCAGGCTGTGCCGGGCGGTTCGGTCACCCATTACAAGGGCACCAATGGCTTCGGCGCGCAGTTCGACTGGCGACTGAATACCACCCTGGGTTACGATTTCGGTCTGGGGAGCCTGTCGCTCAGCTGGCGCCACCGGCCCGAGATCCAGCCGACCGCAACGGGCTCGATCCCGGTCAAGAGCTACGACATCTTCGATCTGGCGGGCCGCGTGAAGGTGAACGACGCGCTCTCGCTGCGCTTCGGGGTGGAAAACCTGTTCGACCAGGAGCCGCCTGCCGTGGGCGCCGTTCCGGGCGGAAATTCCGCTTCCGGCACGACCGATGCGAGCGTGTACGACATTCTCGGCCGCCGCTTCTACCTCGGCATCAAGGCCTCGCTCTGATCTTGATCCCACCCGCCCTGCCCCTGCGGCAGGGCGGCCGTGGAGAGGCTGGGCAAGCCACTCACTGCTTGCTCAGGCATTGACCTCCCACGCACTGAGGCCCCGCAATGCACATTGCGGGGCCTCTTCTTTGCATAGTTCACGCAAGTCGCGTCAATCGAGCCGTTCGCAACGATAGGTGGTGCGTCCGACCTTGCAGCGATAACCGCCCATCGAAGCCTTCATGGCCGCAAATTCCGTTCCCGCATCCGGCACGCTGCGGATCGTCTCGGAAGAGGTCTGCCGCCAGACCGCGCCTTCGGCAGTGACGACGAGCAGGCTGCCCTTGCCCACCAGCTTTGCGAAGGCGACCTGGCCCTTCACTTCTTCCAGCTTGCCGGGTGAGACGGTGCGGGGTGCTTCGGCTACCGCTTGCGGCTTTTCCTTAGCGGGGCGCTGGCCGAAGGTTTCGCGCTGTTCGGTCACTTCCCGCTGCGGATCGAGCAGCCCTGCGCGGCGGAGTACCTCGTCCATGCAGGCGTGGCGCCCGGCGCTGCGATCTTCCCCGGCGCAGCGGGCAATCTCCTGCCAGTTCGCGGCCGGATCCACCCCTGCTCCCTGCGCCAGTGCCGTCCCGGCCGCCAGCAGGGCGCAGCCGCCCAGCGCCACGACATGCAATTTGCCCATATGTTCTCTCCTCCCCGGAACCCGGCGACATTTCGGCATGCACGCACCATGAGGCGCCGGCGCCGAAATTAAATCGCTTGCTAATTATTAGCAGGAGAGGAACCCGGTGCAAGGCCCGGCAGGCAACCTAGTCCTCGGTCTCGGGCAAGCCGGCGTCGAGCCGGGCCAGCAGCACTTCCAGAACCGCATTGACCTGCAGGATCTGCTCATCGGTGAACCCATCGAGCAGCCGCGCGCGCATCGCATCGGATATGGCGAAAATCTTCGCCAGTTCGGCCTCGCCATTGCCGGTCAGCCGCAACTGGTTGGTACGCCGGTCATTGGGATCGGGCAGGCGCTCCACCAAGCTGTCCTTCTCGAGCGAATCCAGCATGCGAGTGAGCGTGGGCCCTTCGATCCGCAGACGCCGCGCAATATCCACCTGCGGGCTGAGCGGCGGGGAATTGAGGATGGCGGACATCGCCTCCATTCTGGCCGAGCTTTGATCGATCGGACGCAGTTTCTCGTCGAGCAGGGAACGCCAGCGCCGCGCGGTCAGCACCATATGCACGGTCAGCCGGATTTCCGGCGTGGATCGCCCTTCGCGATAGAGAGTGAAGCTGCTCTTCACCCCTCGCCTGCGCTTTGCCCCGCCATCTGAGGTCATAGCCTGCCCAATCCAGCCTTTCGCCTGCCGACGCCGCGCGCCATCCGCGCATCGCAAGCCCATACGCCTGTCCGGAATGGATGGAAGTGCCTATCGCCCGGTACTTAGCAAACGAACCAGATTGCTACACCTGTCTGGAAATCCGCAGCCCGGCAATCTGCCGTTCCTGCGGCACTTAATTTGTTCGCTAATCCATGCATTTCTAATGATTGAAGCGAAATACCGCTGCCCGACCTGCCGCATTGCGTTCCCCCGTCTCTCCGCAGTAGAGCGCCTTCGATTTGAGGAGAGGCAATACGATGATTACCGTTTATCACGTCCCCCACACCCGTTCGCTGCGCGTGCTCTGGCTGATGGAAGAGCTGGGCGAGGAATACCGGATCGAGAAGCTGGGTTTCCCGCTGCCGCCCGAATATCTTGAGATCAATCCGGCAGGCACCGTGCCCGCAATCGACGATGACGGCATTCGCATGGGCGAGTCCCTGGCGATCCTGCAATATATCACCGGACGCCGCCTGCCGCAGGCGATCGGGATCACTGTCGGCCCGAACCCGGAGCCGGCCGATTATGCGACCCACCTCCAGTTCCTCCATTATGGCGAAGCGAGCCTTACCTCGGCCGTGTCCGTCATTTTCCGCACGGTGAAGCTGGCGCCGGAAGGCGAGAAGGACAATTTCAGCGTCCGCGATCTCAAGGCCGCCTTCGGCCGCCGCCTGGCCCTGCTGAACGCCCATATGGACGACGATCGCGAGTGGATCATGGGCGACAAGTTCACCATCGCCGACATCTCGGTCGGCTACCCGCTGATGGTCGCCCAGATGCTGGACATGGGCGACATGCTGTCCGACAAGGTTGCCGCCTATGTCGAACGGCTGAAAGCCCGCCCGGCCTATCAGCGCGCGATTGCCAAGTAAGCTTCGCAATGCACCGGCAGGCCTTGCATCGCGCGGCCTGCCGGGGTTCAAGGGCGCATCGACTCGAGCCGGATTCGAAGTCTCAAGGGGGAGTTAGGCAAATGGGGCACAAGCAGGCGAAGTATCGCAGGGAAACGCGCATGGCGCTGGGCATCGCGGCCAGCATCACCGCGCTGGCAGCCGCCAGTCCGGCCGCCGCCAAGGATTGCGGCGAACTGGTGGGGCTCAAGCTCGACAAGGGCACCGTCACTTCCGCTCAGCTCGTCGCGCCCGGCGCCTTCGAACAGCCGGCCGCCCCCTTCGGCCCGCCTCCGGGCGTTGCCAATGCCGCCTACAAGAACCTGCCTGCCTTCTGCCGGGTACAGGCAACGCTTACCCCGACTGCGGATTCCGACATCAAGGTGGAAGTGTGGCTGCCGGCCAGCGGCTGGAACGGCAAGTTCGTGGGCATCGGCAATGGCATCTGGGCAGGCCAGCTCAGCTATTCCCAGCTCGGCGATCCGCTCTCGCGCGGTTATGCCGTGGCCACGACCGATACCGGCCATACGGGCAGCGGCCTGACTGCCGAATGGGCCATCGGCCATACGCAGAAGCTGATCGATTTCGGTCACCGCGCCGTGCACGGCATGACCGTGACGGCCAAGGCCGCAATCAAGGATTTCTACGGCAAGGGGCCTAGCTTCTCCTATTGGAACAGCTGCTCCACGGGCGGCCGTCAGGGCCTGATGGCAGCCTTCCGCTACCCTGAGGATTACGACGCGATCTCGGCCATGGCGCCTGCCAATCCGATGACGCAGTTGATGACCCAGTCGATGTGGGCCGGCTTCCAGTCGCAACGCACGCCCAAGTCGAAGCTGACGCCGCAGGCGCTGTCTCTCACGCACAAGGCAGCGGTTGCGCAGTGCGACAAGCTGGACGGGCTGGAAGACGGGCTGATCTCGCGCCCCGACGCCTGCACATTCGATCCCGCCGAACTGCTGTGCACGTCCGGCGCGGGCGACAGCTGCCTCAATGCCGATCAGGTTACTGCCATGCGCGCCATCTATGAAGGCGTGAAGGAACCGCGTTCCGGCCAGATCCTGTTCCCCGGCTGGCCGCGCGGATCGGAACTGCAGCTTGCCGCGCTGACGGGCGGCGATGCGCCCTTCCCCGTGGCACTCACCTATATGAGCATGCTGGTCTTTGCGGACCGGCCGAACTGGGACTGGCGCAGCTTCGATTATGGCGCGGATTCCAGCCGCGCACATTTCTACGGCAAGGATATCCTCGACGTCACGCCGGCGGATTTGCGTCCCTTCTTCGCGCGCGGCGGCAAGCTGCTGCTCAGCCATGGCTGGTCCGACGGACTGATCCCCGCCAACAACACGGTGGAATTCTTCAGCTCTCTCTATCGCGTCCTGCCGGCCGATCAGGCGAAGGATCAGGTCCGCCTGTTCATGGCCCCCGGCATGGATCACTGCTCCGGCGGCGAAGGGCCTTCCTCCTTCGATACGCTGGGCGTGATCGACGATTGGGCAACCAGTGGGAAGGCTCCGCGCCGCATTATCGCCTCGCGCGTCGCCGCCCCGGCAATGGGCCCCGGTCCGGCCGCTCCGGCCCTGCCGCCGATGACCCGTCCGCTCTGCCCCTATCCGCTGGTGCCGACCTACAAGGGCTCCGGCGACAAGGCGGATGCAAAGAACTTCGACTGCAAGGCAGCCCCGCAGGCCTGAGAATGAATGAAAGGCGCGGCCGGGCCAGCCCCGCCGCGCCTTTCAGGCAAATTCGTCGGCCAGTTCCGGCTCGATCCGTTCACCTACGATGCGGGGGGCCGTTTCCCGCAGGAACAGCGCCGTGATACCGCCGAGGATCACCAGCACGATCAGGAACCAGAGCGGCGCCTGAAGGTCGTACAGGTCCGACAGCCAGCCCGCGATAAACGGTGCGAAGACTCCGCCCAGGATTTCGCCCACCCCCATCACCAGCCCCATGGCCGTGGCCACCTGTCGCGGCCCAACGGATTCGGTCGGCACTGTGGCCATGAACATCGGGAAGATGCCGTTGAACATCCAGCCGACGAAGAAGATGAGCCCCAGGATCGCCACCGGCCCATCGAAATAGAGTGCGCCGAGCGGCAGGATCACCCCGACAAAGCTGCTGACCACCATCACTGGTTTGCGGCCGACAAAGTCCGAGATGGCGGTGACGATGAAGCTGGCGAGGAAGGATGAGACGCCCAGCACCGCCATCAGCCCGGCAGCCGTTTTGTCGTCGATGCCGCGATATTGCACCAGCACCAGCGGCATGAAGGCCCAGGTTACGACAAGGTAGGAAACCAGCAGCACCGCCATCACCGTGCAGGCCAGAACGTTGCGATTGGTCAGCACTTCGGCCACCGGCGCCCGCTCGCCCGCCTTTCGGGGTGCTGCCTTGGGCACCGGTCGTTCCACCACGAACAGCACGATCAGCAGCGCCGAGATCAGCCCCGGCACGGCGGCGAGGAAAAACGCATCGCGCCAGCCCCAGGCGAGCGCCACAGGCACCAGAACCAGCGGTGCGACAGTGGAGCCAAGCAGGCTCGATCCGACGTTCTGCGTCACTCCCATGGCCAGTGCGCGCCATTTGGGCGTGACCTCTGCGGCAACCATCGCATGGCTGATCGGCATGACACCGCCCTCGGACAGGCCCATCACCAGCCGCGCGCCCAGCAACATGAGGAAGGAGGAGGCAAAGCCCGAGACGACCGAGCAGGCCGAAAACAGCAATGTGGAAAGGACGATCAGGATCTTGCGCTTGCCCGCCTTGTCGGAAAGCCAGCCGACGAAGATCGCCGCGACCGCCCAGGTGAGCGACAGGGCCGAGCCCAACATGCCGACCTGCGTGTAGCTCAGCCCCAGTTCGGGCTGCACGAAAGGCATCAGGAAATTGAGCGCATTCCGGTCAAAGAACAGGATACCGAAATTGAGGCACAGGAGAGTGACGAGGAGGACCTGATAAGTGCCCGAAGAACGCCGCGCTTCCATCGATCCCCCTCTCCCCCGTTTCAGGCCCCGCCTCTGCCTCAGTCGGGCATTTTGCAGGCGAAGCTTGACGCCTTGTCCGGATCTCCGCCGGTATAGTGCGCATAGGCAGGATAAGGGCAAAGCGGCCTGCTGGCCACTGCCGGGTTCTTGCGGTGGGCAATCACTTCCTGCGGTGCCTTGCCCTGTTCCACCCAGTCCACCAGCTTGCCCAGCATATCGAACTGGTCATAGGCATTGCCGCCCTGGCAGTGGAGCATGCCGGGGACCATGTAGAACCGGCTGGCATCGGTGAAAGCCTGCCCGTTGGTGGCCTGTGCGCGCTGGTACCAGTCCCAGGTGGCAAAGGGCGAGAACCAGAAATCCGATACGCCGTGGAAGAACATGATCTTGCCGCCGCGATCGAGATAGGTGTTCAGGTTCGTCCAGTAATTCGTGTCGGTCAGGCGCTGGGCTGCATCCTGGCGGATGGCATGTATACGCGCGTCCAGGTCGATACTGGTGGCCGTGCTCGGCGGGCCGAACGGGCCCGGCCCGCCCGTGGGGAGATAGCCCATCGGGGTCGACATGATGCCCGTATCGGCGGCCATGCGCGTGTAGATCGGGAAGCCTGCCTTGTCGCTCGGACCGGCAAGGCCAAGCTCCAGCGCGCGCACTTGCCCGGCGCTGAGGCAGCCATCCTTCTTCGCGCCCGTGCATTGCAGCTTGGCGGGCTTGAAGTCGCACTTGGCGACATTTTCGATCATGCCGTCCTTCAACCCATCCAGCGCATCGCACTGGTCGAGAATGCCGTTGAGCAAGGTGGTCCGGTCTGCCGCGGTGAGTATCTGCGTGAAGTCCGGCTTGCCGTCGGTGCCTAGCGGCGCGGCCTGGTTGAACAGCACCTGCGTATATTCCACGCCGAGATTGGAATCCCCCGTGCGCATGGCAGGCGCGCCCACGATGATGCCATCGAACAGTTCGGGATAGCGCTGCGAGGCAAGCATGCCCTCGCGCCCACCAGTGGAGCAGCCGGTCATATAGCTGTGGTCGGCAGGCTTGCCGTAATAGCTCTGCGTCACCTGCTTGCCGAGCAGGGCCACGGTACGGACCGAGCTTTCGGCGAAATCCAGCGCCGCGCGCTGATCGGCCATGAAGCTGTCATCGAACACCACGCCCTGATGGCCGCTATCGCTGGAAATCACGGCAAAGCCGCGCGCCAGTGCCGGGCGACCGTCCGACGCCACCGGGCCGGTGGGGGGCAGTACCGAACCGTTGAGCCCGCCCCCGCCCTGCAGCAGGAAGCGGCCGCTCCAATCGTCAGGCAGGGCCATGGCGAAGCGGATGCCGTAAGTCTTGCCGCCCGCGCCCTTGCGTTCATTCACCACGCCTTCCACCCGGCAATGGGCGGGCAGGCCGGCAACGGTCCAGCCATTGGGATCGACGAAATCCTTGCCCGATGCATCGACATGGGTCGCAGAAGTGATCCGCACGTCCGGCCCCAGAACCGTGGCAGCGAATGCCGCACAGGCGGGCGCCTTGCCCGATGCCGTAGAAGTGTTGGCGGCGGGAGCCGTATTGCCCATGGTGAAGGCAGTGCCCGCCAGCAAAAGGGCACAACCGCCCAGCTTCCAGGACTTCATCGTCACTTCCTCCCCCATCGTGCCCTTTTCGGGCCGGTCTCTGTCTGACCCGGTTCATTCCACGATGAAGGATGGCATGCAAGCGCGAGGCAACGTTGTCCCGCATTTTGCGGGAACTGAGCCGCGCGCGATCGCGGGGTTGGGAACGGAAGGGGCGGGGCAGCACCCTTCCGTTCCCACAAGCTCAGAAGCCGATGCGCAGATTGCCGCGCACGGCTAGGGCCGTATTGCCGAAGCGGTCCTCGGCGCTCACTTCGCCGCCCATCGTGTAGCCGGAATCCCCGCCCACGGCCCGCAGCCGGGCATACCAGCCGCTGGTGGTCTGCTCAGGGTCCAGCGTGAAACTCTGGCCGCCTTCGAAACGGGCCGTGGTGGAACCGAGCGATCCGGCAACGATCTGGCGCCAGCCGCCTTCGGCTTCGACGCGGAACCAGTTCCAGTCGTATCGGCTGTTGCCCGAGAAATCGAGGCCCAGCGTCATCCCGCCATTGACCGCAAGTTCATCGGAGGTGCGCTCGTCGACGATCAGGTTGAAGCCCTTGCCGCCACCCGTGTCGGAATAGCCGTCTTCCTTCAGGCGGATATAGTCGAAGGTCACGGTCGGCCGGTAGAAGAACGATCCGCCGCCTTCCCACGAGGCGCCGCCGCTGAAAGTGACGAGATCGCCGTCCCACTCGCGCGAGGCAGTGCGCTGGATAGTCTTGTCGCCCGCCTTGCCTGCGAAAAGGCGGCTGCCATTGAAGCTGGCAAGGCCATAGGACCCGCGTGCCCAGGCATTGAAGCTATCCCATTGCCCGCGCCAATAGGCCGCGAGTTCATAGGTATTGGATTTGACCGTATTGTCGGAACCGCCGCTGTCATAATCGTTGGACAGCCAGCCCAGCGAGAGGCCGATGCTGCCCAGGCCGGTCTGGATTTCGCCTGCGGCGGAGAAGCCGTACCCGCCCAGATCGTAGGCTGCCGTATCGCGCTCGTCCTTCTTGGCGTTCCAGGCCGCCGCGCTCAGGATGATGTCGATCCCTCCGGCGGAATAGACCGGGCCATAGGGATCGGCGATCTGCTGGCCGAAGGTCCGGCTGCCCAGGCTGATCGAAGAGAACGCCCCGCCTGCATGATCGGGCAGCATCTGGCGAACCTGATTGCGGACCTGGTCGGCATTGGTGAGGCCCAGGAATACGCTCTCAACCTCGTCATCCTGCGCAAGCGCGGCGTAGATCGCATTATAGGCCGTGCTCTGGGAGCGATTGAGGCCGAGTTCCGTCGTAGTGCGGCGGACAACATCGACGGCCAGCTTGTTCGGCCCTGCATCCGCCGCGAGCGTGCCCTTGAAAATGTAAGGCATGAGGTCGGACTTGGTCGTGATGTTGGAGGCGCCCGTCAGCGTTCCTGCCTGCAGGATCGTGTAGCGCCCTTCGGCATTCGTCGTATCGGACAGGCGCAGATAGAGCTGCGATCCGCTGGCGAAGCTGGCAGTGCCCGCGACATTATAGGCCGTCCCCTCGCCCGCTGTCTTGTCGAGCGTGGCAACCAGAATACCGGTACCCCCCACATTGAGCGAACCGATCGAGGCAGGCGTCGAGACATCCAGCACCCCGCCGTTCAGCGTCACCGCGAGATTGCCGGAATTGACCAGCGATCCCTTGAACAGGGACGTCGCGCCAAGCGTCAGCGTATCGGCGCCGCCGCCGAAATCGGCCACGCCATCGAACACCGCCGTATTGCCGAGCGTGATGCTGTCCGCCCCGCCGCCGAACAAGGCCTTACCCTGGAACACGGCATCGCCGGACAGGGCAAAGCTGTTATTGCCCTCGCCGAAATAGACATTCCCCTTCACGAGGCCGTCGGCCACGCTGAACACGTCGCTATTGCTGCCAAAGCGCACGTCGCCCAGGATTTGCGGGGCAGCGACGCCCGAGCCGACTGCGAGTTGCTTGACGACCACCCCGGTCGTGTTCGCGGAAAGGTCGATCGCGATGTTGCGGGTGGAACTTGCCGCGGCACCGCTTGCGGAAATGATGCCGGAATTCTCGATCAGGACAAGGCTGCCCGATTTGTCGAGGATCGCGGTCGCATGACCGCCTTCGCCTCCGGCAATCGCCTTGATTGTCCCGCTATTGCTGATCGCGGGCAGATTGGCGCCGACGTCGATCTGGATCGCGACGCTCTTGGAGGCATCGTCCGTACCGCCAGTGGCAGAGACCGTCCCGGAGACCTGCAGGATCGGAACGGACGCCCCGGCACCGAAACGCAAGCCGGTTGCGCTGGCACCCTTGGAGATGGCGGAAATGGTTCCGGAGACCGACATGCCGTTCGCAACGCTGACCGCGCCGCCCTGGCCGCCGATCACCATGCCGCTGGCGCTGACACCGCTATAGACGCCATTGCCGGCGACCGTGCCCTGGATCTGCACGCCATAGGCACTGCCAGCGCCCACCACCGGGCCGATAGCAATATCATCGCCATTCGCGCCGATGACGAAAGCCGGAGCAGCGCCATAGGAGATGACGGAGGCAGAGCCTTCCTTGGCGTCCTCGATCCCGTCGTCGTCTTCGTCATTATCGGTCGAGCTTGCATCCTTGGGCGGCACAGCCAGCACGATCCCGCCGGACACATTGCCCGCCACGACCAGCGCCGGGCCGCCCTGCAGCAGATCGTCCGCATCGAGTTTGGAAGTATCGCTCGGCGCGCTGGTCTTGCGATAGCCGGTGGATGTGATCGTGCCCTGCACCACCAGTGCGCCGGCGATGTCACCGGTGAATTCGGCGCCGACGGCATCCTTGCCAGTTGCGGAGACGGTGCCCGCCAGCCGGACATTGCCGGTAACGTCGCCTGCATGAACACCCACGCTGCGGTCGCCCGTGACAAGCGTCTTGCCGTCATGCGTGAACGCCCCGTTCTGCGGACCGCCCAGCCAGATGCCGGCTGAATCGTTGCCTTCCACCGTGATCACGCCAGTGGCCGAATTGGTGATCGCGCCGGTATGCACACCATCGGTGCGGATGCCGAAGCGGTTCGAACCCTGGGCGAAGGGACCGTCGAGATCCCCGTCATTGTCGCTGTCGGTGGGAGTGTAGCTCTCGTCCACCGTGATCGCGCCGCTGTTCACGATTGCGCCATTGGTCCCGTCCGTGGCGCGAATGCCCACTGCGTCGCCGGCATTGGCGATCGCCACCGTGCCCTGATTGGTCACGGCATGGCTGGAATCCATCGTCACGGCGGTGCCGCCCGCCGGCTTGACCGAGCCGGTCGACGCGATGGTCACGGCATCGGCGGAGCCATTATTCGCGGTGGAGGTGCGAACCGGCGTCGTTACCGCGGTCGAAATGGTGGTCGCCGCTGCAGGCGCGGCAAGGAATGCGGCGACCACTGCCGAAGCGGCAGTGGAAACCAGAAGGTTACGGGACATGGGTTGCTCCAGCTCTGTCTTCGAACTGCAGACGGAGGCCTTGTGCAGCAACCTTGGCGGAGCAGAGAAAAATTTGCGGGAGGCGCCGAACGCATCCAGCCTAGAAGGCTGCGTCGAGCCCCAGACGAACGGTACGCGGGCGCAGCGGCGTGATCTGGTCCCGCCCGATGGCAAAGGGTGTGCCTAGCGCGAAGCGGTTACCTTCCTCGTCGGTGAGGTTAGTGACGCCCAGTGTCACACCCATATGGTCATTGCCGACGCGCACGGTCAGGCCGCTATCGAGATAGTCGCCCTGCTCCTCGCCCAGTTCCGGGCCCACCCCAAGGCGGGACTTGCCGACATAGCTCGCCCAGCCCTGTGCGGTGAGATAAAGATCGTCGCTGATCTCGCGGTCGTAATTGAACCCGATCCGCCCGGCGAAGCGCGCGATGTTAGGCACCTGGCTGATCCGCCCGGTATTGGCATCCTGCAACGGCGGCCCGAACACCGGAGAGCCGATCGCGGTGCCGAATGTCAGGTCCAGCATGCGCGAAGGATCGTCCACACGGCTGTCATTATAGGTCAGGCCCGCATCGACGCGCAGTTCCGGCGTGAGCGCCACACTGCCCTTCACGCTGGCCGACCAGATATGCCCGTCGCCAATGTTGGCAGTGGTAGGGAAGCCCGAACTGTCGATGTAGTCGGCCTGGATATCGGTCCAGCGCGTATAGGAGATGTTGGCGGAAAGATCGAACGGACCTCGCCCCGGATGGCCGTGACGAACCCCGAATTCGAAAGTGGAGATGTGGTCGTTCTTGAAGCGAGTAACGATATCCCCTGCAATCGCCAGCCCGCCCGGTCGAAAGCCTTCCTGATAACGCAGATAAAGCGATGTCTCCGGCAACACGGTTGCCACCAGCGAGGCTGAGGGCAGGAAGGCGCTCTCCTTGCGGTCGGCCGTCACTGCAGCGAGCAGGTCGGCCTTTTCCGCGGTCAGGCTGGCAAGGGCGATGTCCTCGCCATCGCCGCTCAGCCAGGAATGGGTGAATCGCCCGCCTGCGGTGGCGACGAGGCTTGGTGACAGCCGATAGCTGGCCTCGCCATAGAGCGTGAACTCGTCCACCGCGTTGCGTACGCCGGTGGTGGAAGCAAACACCTCCGGATTGCCGAGCGTGCGCGTCAGTTTGGTGTCGTTGCTGGTGAAGCTGGCGCCGAACAGCCAGCCGAAACGCTCGCCCAAGGGCTGCCAGATGCGGGTCTCGTTGGCGATCATGTCCGTCTCGTTCTTCTGGACGAACAGGCGCGGATCGCCATCGGGCGGGGTAGCGTCATAGCGCTCCTCCAGTTCCTGCCCGGTAATGCCGGTGGAACTCTTGAAGCGGATATCCCCGAACTCGCGCGAGATTACGATCTGGCCCTGAGCATAATCGGCGTCGAAACCTTCGCCCACCCGCGCGGCGCGAGTCAGCGGCGGGCCATCGCGGTCGGCATATTGGCTGTCATGCCCGGAGGTCGTCTGGCCAATGCCGATCAGATCGACCGTCCAGTCCTCTCCCACTTCGAAGCGCAGGGCGGCACGCCCGCCCAGGACATCCGTGCGATTAACGTCCTTGCGGCCAAGCAACGGCTTGTCGATGTAGCCGCCGCGCGTTTCCGCATCGGCGGAGATGCGCAGAGCCACCGCCTCGCCGATGGGCAGGTTGAGCATCGCGCTCGCATCGCCGCCCAGCGCGCCGTGCTGGGTCGCGCTGCCCCCGACCATGCCCGAGCCGCTGGTCACGCCGGTTTCCGGCGCCTTTGGCACCATGCGCAGAATGCCGCCCAACGCCCCCGCGCCGTACAGTGTGCCCTGCGGCCCTTCGAGGATTTCCACCCGCTCGAGGTCCGACAGGCGAAGGTCCGGGTCCGGGGCATTGTAGCTGAGGCGCAGGTCACCGAAATACTGCCCGACCGTAGCCTGCGTCGGCCCGGTGAAGCTGGAATCGGCAATGCCGCGAATAAACAGCTTGTTGCGTCCGCTACCCAGATGAGTGGAGGACACCGTGGGCGCACGCTCGATGATCTTTTCCGTGCCGCCTGTGCCGCCAAAGGTCAGATCCTTGCCGTCGATCATTTCCACCGCGCCGGGATAGAGCGCCAGCTCGATATCCCGTTTGGAACCGATCACGACGATATCCTGCGACGGAGCCTGCCGGGGCGGCGGCGCAGCCTTGCGCGGGTTTCCGCTGCGTCCGGCAGAGGGACGCGCAGCACTACGCCGGGGCTTGGCATCAGCCACCAGCCGCCAGCCGGAAGTGCCCGCCGGGATCGCCTTGGCACCCAGTGCCTTCGCCAGCTTTTTCACGGCCTCGGCGGGAGAATATTTGCCCTTGATCGCCGGGACCTGCCGATTGGCCAGCGCAGGATCGGCCAGCACGATGCTGGTGCCAGTCTGGCGCGCGATCGCCACGGCCGCATCGCCGCCACGGCCCGCAGGCGCGCTGACGGCCACGTCCCGCGCATGGGCGGGCGTGGAGATCAGTGCCGCAAGGGCCAGGAGGGCGTAACGCCGCATTCTATCGCGCCCCGATCACCCACCCTTCGTCCGCCTTGCTGACGCCCACGCCCAGTAGCGGGCCGAGGCTGGCGGGATCGTTGCGCACCGGTTCGATCAGCAGGCTGCCCGAAACGCGCCGCTGGGCGGCACCGGGCGCGGCGGTGATAGCAAGCCCCGTCGCTCGGCCGAGATCCTGCGCAACCGCGCCCAAAGTCTCGTTCTGGAACGTAAGCCGTCCATCCCGCCATTCGCCCACCTGCGCAGTGGCAATCGTGCCAAGCGTATATCGCGCGGAAGCGGCATCGGCGGTCAGCACATGGCCGGGATCGATGCGCACATTCTGCTTGCGCGGATTGAACGCAACCGCGCCTTCGGACACAGCGACCGTCGTCACCGAGCCGTTCAGCTTCACGTCGAACACGGTACCCAGATCGACGAATTCATCCTCTCCTACATCGACGCGGAAGGGGTTCGCCTCGTCGTGGCGGACGGTGAACAAGGCCTGCCCTGCTTCAAGTTCGGCAAAGCGCGCATCGCCATGGTCCAGTTCGATCCGGCTGCCGCCGGCCAGCATCACCGAGGTGCCGTCTTCCAGCGCGATCATGCGGGTCTCTCCTGGCGCCGTCTCAACTACATAGGTGCCGTTCTGTGCCTGCCAGAGGCCGACTGCACCCAGCGCGGCGAGCGAAGCGGCGAGCGCGCCGCCGATCCAGCGGCGACGAAGAACCCTTGGGCCGTCATCATCATTGGCAGGGGTCTGCGCAACATCGGCGGCCAGGGTCGGCGCGGTTTGCAGGGCATCGGCCGCATCGGCGACGGCCGCAGTCACCAGATCATAAGCTTCGGAATGGGCAGGATCGGCTTCCAGCCACGCGGTAAAGCCTTCCCAATCCTCAAAGGAAGGATCGGCCGCCCGCGCGGCCCAGGCAGCGGCCTGGTCCAGAATTCGATCGTCAAACGCCATGGTCGAAGCCTCCTGCAGCAAAGACGGAGACGACCCTTTCAAGCCTCATCGATTTTTTCCTTAAGTCTCGCCAGCGCCCGATAGGCCCCCCTCAGGTCGCTTTCGATTGTGCTCAGGCTCACACCGAACTCTTCCGCCACCTGGCGTTGCGGAATGCCATCCACCCGGTGGCGGCGAAACACTGCGGACTGCCGCTCGCCCAGCGCATCCAGCGTTTCCTGCACCAGCTGCGCCTGCTGGCGGGCAATGATCGCACGATCGGGCGAAGGTGCATCCGAAACGCCGGCAACGGCGCCGCCGTTCACTTCCGTCCAGTCTTTCTCTCGCTTTTCCGCCTGCCGGGTGGACCGATAGCGATCGATCATCAACAGGTCCGCCGCACGGAAGAGATAGGACAGAGGCGAGGAAATCGGCCCGGTCTGCGCCGCGCTGATCTTCAGCCATACCTCGTGCAGGATGTCCTCAGCCGCATCGCCCGCACCGCGCGCGGCAAGGAAGCGCAGCAGGCGCTCTCGGTTTTCGAGGAATGCCGCCTCGAGGCCGGAAGAAGTTCGGTTTGCCGACAAATGCCACCGCAGCGATTGTTGCGAGCGGCTGCATATAGTTTCAACCGGCGCGAGAAGGAAGCCGGCGCGCGCCCCGCAACAATCCGTAATACGAAAACCTTATCAGCCGCACCCGCCCACAGTGCCGCCCATGCGCTTGTCGCGGCCATAGACGTCGGGAAGCACCTTCACCCCGCCCTGCCCGTCACTCACGGCAGTGAAATAGGCGATGTAGACCGGAATCGGCCGGGCAAGGTCCACCACGGTCGACGTACCGGATGCGACAATCGCGTCCACTTCCTCGCGCGTCTTCACTCCTTCCAGCAGGGTCGCCGCATAGCCGATAGCATCCTGCGTGCGGATACAGCCATGGCTGAAGGCCCGCACCTCGCGATCGAACAGGCTCTTGCTGGGCGTGTCGTGCATGTAGACGCTGTAGCGGTTGGGCATGACGAGCTTCATCTGGCCCAGCGAGTTATTCGGCCCCGGTTTCTGGCGATAGCGCCCGCCGCCCCAGACATAGCCGCGCGCCCGTGCGGTAGACGGGCTGCGGCGCACCAGCGAGCCGACGCTCTCGCGCACGATGCTTGCCGGGATTTCCCACCAGGGATTGAGATTCACGCCGGTTATGGTTGCGTTGAAGATCGGAGTGGGCGTGCTCGTTTTGCCGACGATCACTTTCCACGTGCCGACCTTGCGCCCGTCGCGCCAGAGCCCGGCTTCGAAAGCGGCGGCGTTGACCAGCACGTGATCCTCGCCCAGCGAAAGCGGCATCCAGCGCCAGCGTTCCATGTTGCGGGCAATCGCCTTACGCGTCGCTTCATCCGGCGCCGAGCCATAGGCCGCTTGGAGCGCCGCATATTCCGGATCGCGCGGCCGGAGGCTGACGAAGAAGGCGTCAAGCGTTCCGGCCTGAAGCGATCCCTTGAGCAGACCGGGAAGATCGAGCGACTTATCCGTATCGACGATGTTCCAACCCTTGCGTTCGGCCTGGGTCGCGCAGCCCAGCAAATGCATCCGGGCGAGCTTGAGTGCCAGATCATCTGCCGCCCCGGCCAGCGCGACCTGATCGCCGGACGCCTCCGCCTTCTTCAGCGCGGCATCGGAGGGAGCGGGCAAGGCGTCCATCGGCGCCATCGCCACCCAGCGTTTGAGTACGGAGAGATTCGCGGGAGTCCAATCAGCGGCCTGCGCCAGTGCGGGCGTAGCAATACCGCACAGACCAAACGCAACCATCGCAAGTAAGGCTCGCTTCATCGACACTCCAATTCGCATGCGTTGCAAGGTCTCACCCACGGATTACATCAGAGAAAACGCATATTCGGGATCGCACCATGAATTTCAACCGGCGCCATTTTCTTGGTGCCGCTTTTGCCGGAGCTGCAGGACTGGCTTCGCCGCGCGCTTTCGCTGCGGTGAAGAATGACACCATGCCCGACCTGCTTCCCCGTGCATTGGCTGCACTGAACCAGCACCATAACTCAATTCTCCGCCGCGACATTATCGGTGTCGTGGATTTCTCGCACCATTCGCGCGAACAGCGCTTCCAGATCGTCGATATCGGCAATGGCCGGGTAGTCGCCTCTTATCTGGTCGCCCATGGCCGGGGCTCCGACCCGGCGAATAGCGGCTGGGCGACGCGCTTTTCCAATCGCCCCGGCTCCAACGCCTCTTCCGAGGGCAGCTTCCGCACGGGAGACACCTATTACGGCAAGCACGGCAAGTCCCGCCGTCTGATCGGGCTGGACCCGCAGAACAATCTCGCCTTGCAGCGGGCAATCGTTATCCACGGGGCCGATTATGTCGACCCCGCGCTGGTTGCCGTGCAGGGCCGCATTGGCCGCAGTCAGGGCTGCTTCGCCCTTGAGCGCCGCCTGGTGAACGAAGTGATGGACCGGCTGGGCAACGGGGCACTCCTCTTCGCGGCGAGCTAACCCTCGCCCTTCCGGCGGGCGATCAGCTTCGCCCAGTCGATCCGGGCGAAGGCGATCAGAGCGCCGATCATGGCCAGTTGCAGGCCGATGCCGAGCGGGCTGGAAATACTGCCCGCCAGCACGTCGCCGAAGGACGATTGCCTCACTTCCTTCGCGCTGTAGGCATAGATCGAATAGGACACGATCCGCCCGGCAAAGAACGCGGCGGTGAAGCCCAGCAGGCGCACGCCTGCGAGCCCCGCCGCCTCGAACAATTGCGCCGAAGGAACGGGCGAAAGCGCAAACAGCCCCAGCGCCACTATACCGCCCTTGCGGTTGCGCTCGAACGCCTCACGCGCGGCGGTGAGATTGGCGCGCGTCTTTTCCGACACACGCGTTCCCAGCAATCGGAAGGCATGGGCCAACACCAGCCGACCCGATGCCGCGGCCAAGGCCCCGACGAGAATGATCGCGGGCGTCGGCAGGTCCGAATTGAGGCCGTACAGGACAATGATCGACCATGTGGGCGGCCCGAAGGCCGGCATGAGGTTCACCCCGAATACGATCCCGAACAGGATCAGATAGGGGACGAAACTCTCCATACCTGCCTCGGCCTTCAACCTGTCTTAGCGGTGGGGCTCATCCCATAGGGCAGTTCGGAATTGAATGCCTCTACCCGCTCGATCTTGCCTCTCTTGAAGCGGAACAGTTCGACCACCTGATAGGTATGCGGATAGGTGCCCTCGGCTCCGCCCACGGCAGGAAAATCCTCGAAGGTGCGATAGACGATCAGCCCGCGCTTTTCGTCCACGGCCAGCACCTCACGATCGCGCACCTGTTCAAGGCTGCCCAGAACCGGCCCGCCGAAGGGCGAGACGCAATCACCCACGTCCTGCCCGTTGACCGCCCAGCGGCATTCGGCGGAGACACTGACGGGGGCCTTGCCGCCCTTGGTGTTCATTGCCTTGTAGAAGCTTTCCGTGGCGGCTCGCATCACCTTGGCGCTGGTGCGCTCGGCGGGCGCCAGTTCCGTGAATGAAGGACCTCCGTTCGGCTCGACATAAGGCGCACCATATTCCTTGCGGCGAACCAGCACGTCGATAGAGCCGACATTCTTGCCGTCATAGGACACCGTGAACGCACCCCATGCGGGCTGGCCGTGCTCCTCGATCCGGCCGATCCAGACGCCCTTGCCCGCCTTGGCATCGGCGATCACCAGTGGGTTCTGATCGACGGTCGAAACGCCGGCCCAGATCCCCTCGCCCACGCGAATGCCCACGCTGTTTTCGGCATAGCCCACCTTGGGCGCCCAGCTGACATCATGCCACTTGTTGCCCGCGAAGCTGGTCACGACCTGGCGCGTCGTCTGGTCCACGCAGGCATCGTCGCATTCCGCAGGCTTCGGCGCGTAAGTCGGCACCTTGGAATCCGGGCCCCAGAACGGGTTGTGCTTGAAATAGGGGACATAGGTGAACACCGCCTCGATCCGCTGGATTTCGGCATTCTTGATGCGGAAGGCTTCCAGCAGGGTGATCGAGTTCGGCCATTTCAGCGCGGTCTTCATCTCGCGCCCATTGGTCAGCAGGTAACGATCCCACTCATTGGCGTGATCGAAGAAACCGCGTCCTACGGCCACGCCGCGTTCCTCGTCCACGATGAAGAAATCGCGGCGGACGCGCTTGTTGATCTTGTAGAGGCCCAGCTCGAACTGCGCGCGGCAACCGGTTGCCAGCGCCGCCGCGTTTCCGCCCGTGCTGCCGGGTGTAGGTGCAGTAGTGGATATGCCGTTCTCCAGCCGCCCGCAATCGTCGGAAAAGGGCGCGAAGACCTGCCCGTCATTCACTTCCACCGTATCGAAATAGGCGTCCGCGATTGCCAGCATGCGTTCGCGCGAGCGGCGCTGTTCGGTCGGCAGGATTTCATTGAACTCGGGATCGTGAACCATCCTGGTCACGTCGCCAAAGGGTGCAGGAAGGCCGCTCTTGCGGTGGACGACGCTTTCCACCTCGTCGATCTTGCCGTCCTTCACATGGATACGCACGGCATAGATGGCAGGCGCGCCGTTTTCCTTCACGGAGCCGAACCATGCGGCATTACCGGTCACCTTGTCGGCAACTTCCAGCCCCACCTGATCGACGCCCGTCACGGTCTTCCACAGCCCCTGCCCGATGCTGATCGGAACATTGTTTTCCGTGAACACGACATTCGCCGCGAAAGGCGCCTTGGACGGGTCCTTGGCCGCCAGTGCAGCCATGTGATCGCGCAGCAGGCCAATCAGACAGTCCCGCTCACAGGAACGGTCCGGCACCGCGCTTTCCTCGCCCGCCGCCTGCGCCAATGCAGGCGTTGCGGGCAAAAGGGCAGCCGATGCGGCTAATGTCGCCAGCATGATCCGATGAAAACGCATCCTCAATTCCCCTGATTATTATTTCTTGCCTGCGCTGGCGTCCTGATAATCCTCATTCGCCCGGGCGATGAGGTAGCTGTGAATAGCCTGCACATCTTCCTCGTTCAGGACATCGGCGAAGCTCGCCATGCCCTTCTCGCGATAGATGCCCTTCAGCACGATATCGTTGAACAAATCATGCGCTTCCTTGTCCATCCAGCGCAGGTCCTTCACCCCGCCGATCGCGTCCTCGCCATGGCAACGCACGCAGGTCTGGGAATATAGCTCTCGCCCACGCGTCACCTGCGCTTCCGTAGCTGTAAGCCGGGGCGGCGCGGGAATCTGCGATGGCGGCGGCATCGGCGGCAGGGTCACGCCCTTGGCATCCAGCTTGAACACCAGCAGTTTGGCCGTGGAGGTGCGGAACGGCCCGTTCTTGTTGAGATTATAGACCGGCGATCCGCCCCAGCCGGCATTGATCGCGATATATTGCTCGCCATCGATCATATAGGTGATCGGCCCGGCGACCGGCGCCTGGTCGATATTCATCTCCCACAGTTTCTTGCCATTATCCGCGCGATAGATCGCCAGTGTCTTGTTGATCGTGCCCTGCACCAGCAGATTGCCCGCGGTGGAAAGCACCCCCCCTGAGCCAGGAATGCCGTAATCTACGCGCCACTTTTCGGTCTGGGTCTTCGGGTCCCAGGCGAGGAGATAGCCTTTCTCGCTGGCCACCGCTTCGGCCTGCAACTTCGCCCGCAATTCCTGCTCATTGCCATAGGCCTGGCCGGAATTGCTGCGCCCCTTGATGTAGCGATAGACGCCATCTTCCGCCCGCGCATAGACGGAACCCTGTTCCTGCGCGGAGAAATACATCAGGCCGGTCAGCGGGCTGTAGCTCATCGGATGCCACGTATGGCCAGCCATCCAGCTGGGGCTCATCAGGTGGGGCTTGGTGGTATTATGCGCGCCGGGCTGCAGCACCGGGCGGCCGGTCTTCATGTCGATATGGCTGGCCCATGTATTGACCGAAACATAGGACTTGCCGGAGATCAGCTCGCCCGTCTTGCGGTCGATCACATAGAAGAAACCGTTCTTCGGCGCCTGCATCGCCACCTTGCGCTGCTTGCCTTTGATCTTCATGTCGGCCAGCACGATGGGCTGGGTGCAGGTGTAATCCCAGTCCTCTTCCGGCACCATCTGATAGTGCCACTTGTACTCGCCAGTGGTCGCGCTCACCGCCACCATGGAGCAGAGGAACAGATTGTCGCCCTTCCCCTCGCTGCGGAAGTGCCACATATGCGGCGCCCCGTTGCCGGTGCCGATATAGACCGTGTCCAGTTCCGGGTCATAGGCGAAGGCATCCCAGGCGTTGCCGCCCGCGCCCGCTTCCCAGAACTTGCCGAACCAGGTCGGCTGGGCAATCTTCATCGCGCTGTCCGAAGCCTCGCCATCCGGGCCTTTCGCCGGATCGGTGGGGACGATGTAGAACTTCCAGAGCTTCTTGCCCGTTTCCGCATCCCATGCGGTGACGAAGCCGCGCGATCCATAATCCGCGCCGCCATTGCCGATCACCACCTTGCCGTCATAGACGCGCGGCGCGCCGGTGATCGAATATTCCTGCCCTTCGGGGAAGGTCTGGCTGGACCAGATTTCGCGCCCGTCCTTCGCGTCGATAGCGATCAGGCGGCCGTCCAGCGCACCGATGTAAATCTTGCCGTTCCACGCCGCGATCCCGCGCGCCGAAGGGCCGCAGCAGGCCAGCCGCGCCCATTCCGGGCCAACCTTGGGATCATAGGTCCACAGCTTGCGCCCGGTCTTGCCGTCATAGGCAGTGACCACGTTGTAGATGCTTTCATTATAAAGCACCCCGTCCACCACCAGCGGACTGGCCTGCACGCCGCGATAGGTTTCCAGATCGTCATACCAGGCAAGACCGAGGCGCTGCACATTGCCGTCATTGATCTGCTTGAGCGGAGAGAAGCGCTGCTCGTCCCAGGTGCGACTGTAGCTCATCCAGTCGCCGACATTGGCTGGGGCATCCGCCTTGCGCAGCCGCTCGCCATTGACCGGCCCGGCGCTGGCCGAAACGCAACTTGCGAACAAGCCGATGGTTGCCAATGCGCCAATTGCGCGGGAAGCGAAGCGCGAAGCGCCGCGTTGAAAATCCAGTATCATCCTCAATCCCGTTCAAGCAGGTTTGGCATAGGCTTTGCCGGTCGCGCGCACCAAAGTGAAGCCTTCTTAGCAAGCAAAACAAATTATGTTTCGCCACACCCCTTTTCACACCGTCCTCGCAGTATATTGTGGCCGCGATTAGGAACCTATCGTTCCCATTCGGGGGAGAGATTTGAAATGATACGACGCAGCGCCATGCTTGCGGCCCTGCTGCTTGCCGGCACGATTGCCCTCCCGGCCGCGCTTCAGGCGGCCGAGGGCGCCCCGGCGGATATTCCGATCAACGGCAGCCGCATCTTCCCCGAAAGCATCAGTGCCGACATCGACGGCAACATCTATGTCGGCAGCGCCAATGGCACGATCTATCGCGTCGAGAGCGAAGGTACGACCGCCGAGCCCTGGATTCTCCCCAGCGCGGAAAACGGCCTGACCTCGCTGTTCGGCGTGCTGGCAGACGAAAATCGCGGGCTGCTGTGGGTATGCAACAATCCCCCCTTCGGCGGCCCGCCCCAGCCCGGCGCAAAGTCCGGCCTCAAGAGCTTCGACCTGTTCAGCGGCGAGCTGAGGGGCACTTACGATTTCCCGGGTGACGGCCCCGCCGCCTGCAATGACATGACGATCCAGAACCTGGCCGACATCTACGTCACCGATACGGCGGGCGGGCGGATTTTCCACCTTGCCCCGGATGCGGAGGAGTTGGAACTCTTCGCGCAGAGCCCGGAACTGGTGGGTGTGGACGGCATCGCGGTTTCCGGCGACGGCACGCTCTACATCAACAATGTCCGCCAGAACCTCGTCCAGCGGATCAAGCAGAACCCGGACGCGACCTATGCGGGGCTCACCACCCTCACCTTGTCAGAGCCGGTCAGCGGCCCGGACGCCCTGCGTCTGGTAGGCGACAATCGCTTCCTGCAGGCAGAAGGATCGGGCAACCGGGTCACCTATGTGGAAGTGAACGGCAATAGCGCAAAAATCACTCCAATCCGCACCGGCCTCGATTCCTCCCCCGGCGTCACCCATGTGAACGGCATCGCCTATGCCACCGAAGGCAAGATCGCCTACATGTTCGATCCCGCGCTGAAGGATAAGAGCCCCGATCCCTTCATCATCCGCGCCTTCAAACTGCCGGACTGGCCATGAGAACCGCACTGACCCCCGCGCTGGCCGCCCTTGCGCTGGCAGGTGCCGCGCTCGCCCTGCCCCAGCCAGCCGCTGCGCAGAAGCTCTCACCGGCGCAGATCGATGCGGAAGTGAACGCCCTTACTGCCCGGATCGAGAAGCTGGAAGGCACCCGCGCCGTCAAGAAATTGCAGCGCGCCTTCGGCTATTACGTCGACCGGGGCCTGTGGGGCGATGCGGCGGACCTGTTCACCGATGATGGCACGGTCGAGATCGGCGTGGACGGCGTCTATGTCGGCAAGGTGCGCATCCGCGAATATCTCAAGCTTCTGCATGGCGGGCAGGAAGGGCTGATCTACGGACAGCTCAACGAATGGGTCACGCTCCAGCCTTCCATCGAGGTAGCAAAGGACGGCCGCAGCGCCACCGCGCGCTGGCGCGATCTGGGCATGCTGGGCCAGTACAAGAAGCACGCCGAATGGCGCGACGGCATTTACGAGAACAGCTATGAGAAGGGCTCGGACGGGATCTGGCGGATCAAGTCGCTCCACCTCTATGTCAACTTCCTCGCCCCTTACGAGAAGGGCTGGGCACGGCTGAAGCCGGGCGAAGGCCTAGTGCAGTCCGAAGCGTCAAAGGCCTATCCCGCGGACCGTCCGCCGACGACGAGCTACAAGCCCTTCCCGGAAGTGCAGGTACCGCCTTTCCAGACCCCCAATCCCGCGACCGGCAAGCCGGTGAAGGGAGGCAAGTGATGCGCGGATTGAAACCCTTGCAGATGTTGGTGCTGGCCACGGCGGCCCTCGCCACAAGCACCCCTGCCCTCGCCCAGACCCAGAGCCCGGAAGCCCGCCTCGCGTCCTATCGCGAGCGCGTTGAACGGCTGGAGGACCAGGACGCAATCGAGAACCTCCAGGCCGATTACGGATATTATTTCGACAAGGGCCTGTGGGACGATGTAGCCGACCTGTTCAGCAAGGATGGCAGCTTCGAATATGGCCAGCGCGGCGTTTATATCGGGCGCGAACGTATCCGCCGTGCGCTGCTGCTGTTCGGCCCGAACGGTCTCGCCCCGGCCCATCTCAACAACCACATGCAACTGCAAAGCGTGATCGTGGTGGCGAAGGACGGCAAGACCGCCACCGGCCGCTGGCAAGGCATGGTGATGCTGGGCGAACCGGGCCACAACGGTGTGTGGGGCGTCGGCATCTATGAAAACCGCTATGTGAAGGAAGCGGGCGTCTGGAAGATTTCCAGCCTGCATTTCTACCCTACGGCGCTGACCGATTACGATCTGGGCTTCATGAAATCGGCCCTGCCGATGGAAGGGACCAGCGCGCTGTTCCCGCCCGACAGGCCGCCGACCGAGGTCTATCGCACGCTGCCGGGCAATTACATCCCGCCGTTCAGCTTCGACCATCCGGTTACGGGCAAGTCCCTGAAGGACCTGCCACAACCGCCTGACGACGTGGTGGGGAGGAAGTGATGAAGATGCGCATTCTTCTCGCGGCTAGCCTGCTGGCTGCGACTGCCACGCCCGCCTTGGCGCAGGACAAGCCGGCCGAGCAGAAGCTCGACCAGCTCGAGGCCCGCATCACCCGGCTGGAAGATCTCAACCAGATCGAAGTGCTTCAACGCACCTATGGCTATTTCGTGGACAAGGGCCAGTGGACCCAGCTCTCTGAGTTGTTCACGGACGATGCCACGCTGGAAATCGGCGGCAAGGGCCTGTTCCTGGGCAAGAAGCGCGTGCTGGAATATATGCAGACCGCCTTCGGCGCCGATGGTGCCAAGCCGGGCATGCTAGCCAACCACATGCAATTCCAGCCCGTGCCCGACATCTCGGCCGACGGGAAGACCGGCTGGGTTCGCAGCCGCGCCTATGTGATGAGCATGGGCGGCTGGGGCCTGCCGCTTTACGAAAACGAATATCGCAAGGGCGATGACGGCATCTGGCGTATCAGCCGCCTGTCCGGCCCCTTCACCATGTACACCAACTGGGATGGCTGGGGTAAGAACGCGCTGAACAATACCTGGCCGGACAAGTTCGATCCGCCGCCGGACCTTCCGCCGTCGACGGTCTATCTGACCTATCCCGCCTATTACATCGTGCCGTTCCATTACCCGAACCCGGTGACCGGCAAGGCCTTCAAGCCCGATGCGGGCGAAGTGGGCGCCTATCACCGCCCGCCGGGTACGCCGGAGCAGGCCGCCTCATTGAAGGCGGGCCGCCTCGTCGATGGAACCCAGCCGATTGCCGAACCGCCCAAGGACTGATTTCGATGCCTTTCCGCAAACGCCTTGCCGCGCAGGTCGCGGGCCTTCTCACGCTTTTCCTGGCGGTCTTCACGCTGCAGGCCGGTTCGCCTGCCATTGCGCAGGGTCCGGCGAACCTGCTGGCCAATCCGCCGGCAGGGGCATGGCCGAGCGACGGGCGCGATTACACCGCCCAACGTTACAGCCCGCTCACTCAGATCAACGCCCAGAACGTGGGGCAACTGGGCCTTGCGTGGTATGCCGATCTCGACACCTATCGCGGGGTGGAAGGCACACCGATCTATGCGGACGGTGTACTCTACAACATCCTAGCCTGGAACATCACCTCGGCTTACGACGCGAAGACCGGCAAGCTGCTGTGGACCTTCGATCCGCAAGTGCCGCGCGAATATGGCCGCTATGCCTGTTGTGAGCCTGTCTCGCGCGGGCTGGCCATGTGGAACGGCAAGATCATCATCGCCACGCTGGACGGGCGCGTAATCGGGCTGGACGCCAAGACGGGCAAGCAGATCTGGTCCACCCAGACCTTCAGTCACGACATGCCCTATTCCATCACCGGCGCGCCGCGCGTGTTCGATGGCAAGGTGGTGGTCGGCCAGTCGGGCGGTGATCTGGGCGTGCGCGGCTTCGTGATCGCGCTGGATGCCGATACAGGCCAGAAGCTGTGGAAGTTCTTCCTCGCCCCCGGCAATCCGGCAGATGGCCCGGATGGAGAGGCTTCGGATTCCATCATGGATATGGCCCGCAAGACCTGGCACGGCGAATATTGGAAGCTGGGTGGCGGCGCCAATGCGTGGGATTCCATCGCTTACGATCCGGCCAACAAGCTCGTCTTCGTCGGCACCGGCAATGGCTCGCCCCTCTCGCGCTATCACCGCAGCGAGAACAAGGGCGACAATCTGTTCGTCTGCTCCATCGTCGCCCTGCACGCCGATACGGGCACCTATGCCTGGCATTACCAGATGGTGCCGGGGGAAGACTGGGATTACACCTGCACCTCCTCGATCATCAGCGCCGACCTCAAGATCGGCGGCAAGATGCGCCAGGTGATCATGCAGGCGCCGAAGAACGGCTTCTTCTATGTGATCGACCGCAAGACCGGGAAGCTGATCAGCGCGGAAACGCATGTGAAGGTGAACTGGGCCTTCGGGATCGACAAGAAGACCGGCCGCCCGATCGAGAACCCGGAAACCCGCTATGGCGTCGATCCGGTGCTGGTCTATCCCGGCCCCGGCGGCGCGCATAACTGGTTTCCCATGGCCTTCAGCCCGCGCACCAAGCTGGCCTATTTCCCGGCCTACCAGTCGGGCATGGTCTATGCGCTGGACCCGAACTTCAAGCCGCAGCCCTTCCGTTCCAACGCCGGTTGGGGCGGCTATACGGGCGAAGCCATGCAGAAGCGCATGAAGCTGATGGAACAGGCCAATGCGGACGAGAAGGCATGGCTGACTGCCTATGATCCGGTGAAGCAGAAGATCGCCTGGCAGGTGCCCCTGCCCCGCCACGGCAATGGCGGCGTGTTCGTCACCGCTTCCGATCTGGTCTTCGAAGGCACCACCAAGCAGACCTTCGCCGCCTTCGATGCGAAGAGCGGCAAGGTTCTGTGGGAATATCCGACCCAGAGCGCGCCGGTTTCCGGCGGCATCACCTATGAGCTGGATGGCGTCCAATATGTCGCCATCAATGCCGGCTGGGGCGGCGGTGCCGCGCAGATAGAGCGCGGCGCCGGCATCGAACTACCCCGCGCACCTGCCCGCCTGCTGGTGTTCAAGCTGGGCGGCACCCAGCAGCTTCCTCCGCTGGCCAAGGCAGAGGCAATCCCCAACCCGCCCCCGCTGCGTGCCAGCGAGGCGTCGGTGGCCAAAGGCGCGGAGCTGTTCGCCAACACCTGCGCCCTGTGCCACGGCGCCAACGCCAAGGGCGGCGTGAAGGATCTGCGGCACATGACCATGGAAACTCACGGCAAGTTCAACGACATCGTGCTGAAGGGCCTCTATCAGGACAAGGGCATGGCGAGCTTTGCCGACATATTGAAGCCGGACGATGTGGAGGCGATCCACAATTACCTGATCGCCCGCGCCAATGAGGATTGGGGCGCGGACTAAGCCTCGCCAGCACCCTGTTCACCCCCTGCGCGCCTCCGGGCGGCGGGGGGTGTTACACCTGTTACACTGTTCGGCAGGAAGAGTTGTCCCTCCCCCGGGTCGGGGAGCGGGTTGGTACAACTTCACGAATTTCACGCATGTGCTGCATGGAAAGTCCGTGTGAAAATATCGGATTTTCAGCGAGGGCCCACCTCCGCCGCCAAACGCGCAGACGGCCCGCCGCCCAACGAAGCCAGACGGGCGGAGCCAGATCGACACTGTCAAAGAGCCCCGCCGCCATGGCAGATTACAGGCGTGTAGGAAAATGGTTCGAGCGGATGGGCGGGAGGCAGATAAGCTGGTACTCTTCCGGAAGGCCGGGCACTACGGTGCGAGCTTTCTTCTAGGGCGGACCAATTAGGTAGACTATCCCCGGAATTCGCCGGAATTTCGGAGTTCTCCGTAATTCTCCCCGAATCCCATAGGGTGAGCGGAAACAGTGACTGAGTGCACTGACACCGTTATTCCGCGTGGACAAATTCCGGTCTGACGAGGCGTCCGCTAAGGAGCGGTACGGATCGCTGGCTCTATGGCTGAAATGGGGTGGAAAGCGGGCATTCAGAAACGATCCGTCCAATTCTCCAAGCGAAGCCCGCTGGTCACCGCTCTTGGCCGTCAAGGCCACTAACATCAAAGATTGCGTGAAGGCTAACATAGCTTCGGGCCTCTAGGGTTTCAGAGGCTCGGACCTTGTGGCATTCCAAAAGCATGGACAACGGTTTCGAATACCTTCGCCGCAAATCACTCTTGTATTTTGGTGGAGGTAGCGTGATCGCCTTACTACTCATCGTGACGCTTTTTGGACGCGAGCCTCCTCCCGCTTCAACCGTCGTAGGCACCTACGCTAGCGACTGTTGCGGTTAATTGAGGCTGGATGAGAACACCGTTTTCGTGGACGGACAGGCTATCTCTTATACGCTGGGTCGTGACAACCAAGGGGTTCACGTGCTGCCAACAGAACCGATTGTCATTCGAGATGGCAAGCTCACAGTATCCCCCGATGACCACCTATACAAACTTCCGCTCAAGGACCGAGAAGAGTCCAGTTCGCTCCAAGTGATAGACATTAAGACCTACGAACTGATCGAATTGGTAAGGCGCAAACGACCGCAATGTCGTCGTTTGCTGACAGTCCGCTTTTCGCCAGAATGATTGCATAGCTGCCGGTCCGCTATCGTAACGATCGCAATCCGGTCGAGATGACCGGAACGGGTTGGTTAGCTGACCTTCCCACGATTGGATCGAGCGCGCTTAATTCGCTCCAGATTGCGTTTCAAATCTTGGGCCATGAGCCAGCGCGAAATGCATCCTGCACCCAGAATAAAGCCGACCAGTAGAATGACCAGATGCGCCGGGTGAACGGCGTCTTCTAGAAGGTCGTAGATATATCCCACGTAAGCGCAGGCGGCTAAGAATATCGCGTTCGCAAGCATTAGCGTCAATTGCGTTCTTGATATCATCCCTTGCCGGATGCCCGAAATAATGAACGTCCGCAATGTTGTCGTGTCCGGACAGTCCGCTTTTCGTCAGAATGATTGCATAGCTGCCGGTCCGCTATCGGAACGATCGCAATCCGGTCGAGATGACCGGAACGTTGTGGAGAGCGGGCCATCCTAACCCGTCATGCTGAACTTGTTTCAGCATCCATCCATCCTCACCAACTGCCGTGCGATCTGGAGAAATGGAACCTGAAACAAGTTCAGGATGACGATTGCGCAAATGCCCGCAATGTTGTCGTGTCCGGAATGGCTTCTTTCGAGCGCAAGCGCTGGATAACGGTCATTCAGCGAAGCAATAGAATTCGTCCACGCAACCTAACCTAACGCGAAAGCAGCCTCACCAATTCGCGGGCGATTGCCGCATGGCCCGCCGCATTGGGATGCCACGGCGCGCCCTGTTTCATGTCATAGCCCATGAAGAGCCCGTGGCTCCACGGTTCAGCGGAGCAGGGTGTGTGATCGCGGGAGAGGGTGTCGGCCGGGAGCAGCCTCGCCCCTTCTTCCGCCGCCACTCGCGCGGTTATCTCTGCCAGACGCCGCGCGGTTTGCGCTGCGATCTGCGCATCCTCGGGCGTCACCACCCCATCCTTGCACTTCATCGGGGGCACCACTGTCAGATATTGCACGAAGACCAGCACCGCCCCCGGCGCCCTCGCGTGAACAGCCCGCGCCACCGCCCGCAGCCCTGCCTCCACCTTCGCCAGCTGCGCTTCGTCCGGTGAGCTGGCGGGTGCGCAGGGGCCGGGCCGAAGCGAAACCCCCGCACGACAGCTGCCGCCGAACAGGGTCATGACAAAGCCGAGATCGTTGCCGCCCACGGTCACGGTCACCAGCTTCGTATCCGCCGTCACCGCGTCGATCTGCGGCGGCAGTTCCTCCCATGGTTCCAGCAGATGCGTCGTCGTCGCCCCGCCGCAGCTGGCGTCCACCAGCACGAGGTACATCTGCTTCGCCGCGAGGCTGGCATAATTGTTGGTGGTGCGCTGGCACCGCGCGGGCGCCCCTTGCTGCAACGGGCCGATCCCCGCCCCGGCGGCATAGGAACTGCCCATGGCCACATATCGCGCGCCCGGCGCAATCGGCGGCAATCGACCCGCCGCTTGCCCGCCACAGCCGCCTAGCGAAAGCGCGGCAAAGGCAAGCATCAGTCTCTTCATGGTCACGCACGACCTCCACCGTTTCGCGGGGGGCAATCTCCCCTGCTGTCGCGGTGATTAACCGATCACAGAGCAAAGCCCCAGCATCAAGCTCGGAAGACAAATGAGTGGCCATGCTTCCTGGATCTGCCGCATCGGCAACTGACGATGGGCCCCTTGGCGGCGGCTCTCATCCATCATTCTGCCCATGGCCTCTTACCTCAGGAACACGGTCGTACAGGCTCCACCTCGCCTGAGTGAAGACTATCCGGCGGCCAAAGAAAAAGGGCGGGGAAAGGTTGCCCTTCCCCCGCCCCTTTCAAGGCGTTCTGCCGATTGGCTTAGTTGCCGATGATGGCGTTCACCGCATTGTTGCCCACCGCGGTGGCGGTGACAGCATTGTTGGTGACCGAGATCGCGCTGCCGGCGATGGCGCCGTAGCCGCCGTTCACGCCGTAGGTCACGGTGGTGACGGTGGCCGAGACCGGGCCGCTGTTGTTCTGAACATTGCCGATCGCAACGGTCGGCGCATTGGTGTTCAGAGCAGCAACCGTGACCGAGTTGGTCGCGGTGTTGCCATAGGCAGCCGCCGAGACGGCATTGCCGATGACGCCAACCGTGGCGTTGGTCACAGCAGGTTCGCCCAGCTGGCTGTTCAGAGCCACCACATAGGTGGTCTGAGTGCTGTTGGCCGACACGGCGCCCGAGTTACCCTGAACGTTCAGCACTGCGGCGCGAGCCGAGGTGGCGACGTTGCCCGAAGTGGTCACGGTGTAAGCACCGGTGCCGGCGAGCAGGTCGACATCGCCGTAATTGGCGCCAGCCGAGTAGTTCAGAGCATTGGTGGCCGAGTTACCGCGAGCCAGCGAGGCCGTGGTGTTGGTGCCCAGGGTCACGCTGCTGCCGTTGAGAGCGGCGGCGTCAAGGACATCGTCACCCGCGATCACAACACCGGCATTGGTCGTGGCGTTAGCCGTGACGTCTGCGATGCTGTTCTGTGCGTTGACGATACCCACGCTGGCACCAAGGCTGGAACCGGCGCTGGCATCGGCGACGTTCACCGCACGGTTGGCCGAAGCTTCCGCAGTGGTGGAGTTGCCGGTGATCTTCACCGAACCGTCCACAACGCCGTCGGTCGTCAGATAGGTACCGTCTTCGTTGTAGATGTTGGTCACAGCCGTTGCAGTAGCCGAGGTCTGGGCAATCTGCTGGTTGAGCAGGATGCCGTCACCACCGCCGTACACATCGGAGTCCACGTCGAGCAGGACGTCACGCGCAATGACGTTCGGATAGACGTTGGTGCCTTCGATGGTCAGGCTGTTGCTGACGTTGTTGACCACGGCCAGGGCCAGGTTCGAATTGTCCGACAGGCTGACGCTCGTGTTGTCCGAAGACACCGGAGCGTAGATTTCGACATTCGACAGAGCCGAGACTTCTGCTTCGCTGAACTGGTTCGAAGCGAGAACCGCACCGGCATCGGTGTTGGTGGCGCTCAGTTCCACGCTGTTGGCAGCCGTGTTGGCAACTGCACGCGAGCTCTGGCTGTTGCCATCAACCGTGAGGGTGGAGTCGTCGATGTTCGCCCCGTCGGTCATGTCGATGGCGAAGGTGCTGTAGACTTCACTGGTAAGCTGCGTGTCACCGACCACCTGAACGTTGGTGAGCATGTGGTCGCCAGCAGCCGAAGTATCGGTGCCGTCAGCAATCGCAGTGACCTGGAAGTGGTCGCTGCCATCCGGAACCGAGGTTCCATCCACCTTCACGCTGTTGGAAGCGCTGTTGCCCGTCACCGAACCGGCGACCGAGTTGTCGTCCACCGAGATGGTCGAAGCATCCACCGAACTGTCGAGAGCAACGGTTACACCACCGGTGTTCGGAGTACGCGGAACTGCGGGAGTATCCGGAGTACCCGGGATCAGCGGCACTGCGAAGCCGGCAACAGTGAAGGTTTCGTCACCGGTACCGTTGCCGCCGCCTCCGCTGGCAACGATCAGGCTGCTGAACAGGGTGGCATCGACTGCGCCCGTCATCGTTACAGTGGTACCACCGGCAGTCGCGCCGCTGACACCCGAAATGGCGTTGAGCGCATCTGCTTCACGCTGCGTAAGCGGCGTCGTGAAGGTGACCGTGATCGAGCCAGTGATGTTCAGCGTGTTACCGCCATTCGAGGTGGTCAGCGTACCCTGGGAGCTGCTGCCCGAGTTGGAAGCATTGTAGCCAGGCGTATCGGGCGTACCCGGAATGAACGGGGTACCCGGCGAACCGGCAATCCCGATCAGGGCCTGGATGTCGGCTTCGGACTGCTGGTAGTTGGTCAGCGCGCTGGTGGTGGCCAGCGTGTTGCCGCTCAGGTCGACCAGATTGTCCGCACGGTTGCCCGTGGCGCCGGCGGTCAGAACGTTGCCGTTGCTGACGACCGAGGAGTCGGTGACTTCTTCCCAGACATAGGTGAAGGCTTCAGCCGAGTAATCGGGGGCCACCACATCGTCGAGCAGCGTAGCGACGATCTGGCCACCAGCGAACTGGGCGCTGTTGACGCTGAACGAGGCATCGGTGCTGATCTGGTTACCGTCAACTTCCGCGATACCGCGAATGCCGCCCGGGAAGGAGTCAGCTTCGGTATCGATGTTGGTTGCCGTCACCGTCACGCCGCTGCTGGCGCGGTTGCCGTAAGCAAGCGCCTGGGCAGTGTTGCCCGAGGTCGAGACGCTCGAGTCATCGACGTAACCATCGATGTAGGTTTCGAAGGTCTCGTCGCCGGTCGCGCCGGCCACAATCGCCGAGTCTTCGGTGACCGTCTGCGCATTGGTGACGTTCATCACCGTAGCGAAGTCCGGCTGGCCGAGTACATCGTCTTCGGTGGCGTTGAGCGTACCGACATCGAGAGCGGCCTGGTTGTTGGCATCCGTACCATAGGCAGCAGCCACGAGGCTGTTGCTGTCGGTCTTGATGGTCGAACCATCTGCATCGTTGCCGACATAGGTGTCGAACGCGCTGTCTTCGTCATAGCCAACGGCCACTGCCGAAACGAGTGCCGAAACCGACTGCACATTGAGCACGCCATAGGCGGCATCGACGTCCGGTGCATTGGTGAAGTCGAGAGCGAAACCATCGGTCGCCGCAGCGTCGACAGTGATCAGCGAAGCGAGTTCATCGACATCCGACGAAACCGTGATCGTCTGGGCATCGACCGACAGGCTGTTGCCCGCCGAACCGCCGTAAGCGATCGAACGCTGCAGGTTGCCGCTGGTTTCGGCAGTGCTGCCGCTGATGTCGCTCGACACATCGACGTAGGTTTCAGCTTCGCTGACAGCCTGCACCGAGGAAGCATCCGCGACGATCTGAACGTTGGCAATGCCTGCACCGGTTTCAACGGTCGTACCCGAGAGCGCGAGGCCGTTCGAAGCCGAATTGCCGAGAGCAATCGCTTCCTGCGTGTTGCCGGTTACCGAGATGGAGCTGTCGATCGTTTCATCCGCGCCCGAATAGGCGTAGATTTCGCCGTCAATCACTTCGGACAGCACATTGGCGCTGTACTGGCTCTGCAGGCTGGTGACGATCACATTGCCTTCAGCCGAGACATTGCCGTCCAGGCCAGTGCCGCCGGTGAGGTTCACGCGGTCGTCGGGCATTGCGGTGGTCACGGCTTCCAGCGCGACGTTCTGGCTCACCAGATTGCCATAGGCGGCAGAAGCGATGCGGTTGCCATCGACCAGCACGGTGCTGTCTTCAAGCAGACCATCGTCATAGCCGACGTCCGACGAAGCATCGGCAGAGTCGTTATAGGCTTCCACATTGGTGTAGAGATTGGTCTGCTGGTTCGAAACCGCCACGGTGCCGTTGAAATAGGCCGAACCGTCGCCGGTTGCGAACGAACTGCTGGCGGCGTTGCCGCGAGCGGTCGCGCTCACTTCGTTGTCCGTCACGGACACGGAACCGGTTTCGAGCGACTCCACGTCGCCATAGATGTTGCCGTCGTCGACTTCCGCCTGGACGAGCGTGCGGTTGCCGTTCGAGGCGCCGACATTGCCCTGGCTGCTGTGGATCACGACGTCAGCCGCGACATTGCCCGAAACCGTGCCCGAGGTGTAAGCCGTGCTGGAAGTGGCGACGCCGCCCAGCCCCTGGAAGGACAGGCCGTCAGCCAGCAGGATGCGGTTGCCGGCGGCGCCATTGCTGCCCAGAGCATCGTTGCCCGAAGCGCTGGCGGTAATCGCGTTGCCGTCGATCGAGAGGCTGCCGTCCAGCGTGTTCACGTAGTTGTAGTCGTAGCCTTCGATCACGCCGAAGATGTCGGAGTCGAGATTGTCGGCTTCGATCAGGCCGTTGCCCGACGTGTCAACATTGGTCTGGCCGTTGGTGAGGACCAGGCTGCCGGTGAATTCCGGCGAACCGCCCGACAGGAGGCTGATGGTCGAGTTCGAGCTGTTGCCCTTGGCGTTGGAAGCAATCATGTTGTCTTCCACCGACGGAGCGGCAGTCACGACGTTGCCGTCGATGGTGCTTTCCAGTTCGAGGGAGATATTGTTGTTGTCAACGTCCGACTGGATGTCGGGATTGCCGTTGATCTGGATCGTGCTGGCGACAACGCTGCCGTCGGCATCGAGCCAATCGCCAAGCACCGCGCCGGACTGCACGAGCGAGTTGCCGCTCTGGCCCGAGCTGTAGGTGTTGGGCACGATACCTTCGAGGGTCGTGCTGCCGGCATTGCCGGTGGCGCGGCCTTCAATGTCGTTGCCCGACACAGTCGCGCTGCCGGTCTGGAAGTTGGGGATCGAGAGAATGATGTCGTTGTCTTGGATCGTGGCCGTAATCGAACCGGTGTTGGTTTCGAAGCCAAGCGCCGCGGCACCGTCGGAAACAATGTCATTCTCGAGGACCGAGAGATCGATCTCGTTGTCGAAGCTGTTGCCGATGGCGGTACCGAGGATGTCGTTGCCGTCCACAGTCACCGAAGTGGTGGTGGTGGAGGTTTCTTCGAGGCCAACCCCGCCGGTGGTGCCGGTGATGGTGGCATTGATGGCGGCGACGTTGTTGAGAACAGCGTCGATGATGTCATGGCCGTTCACGTCGGTGTCGACGGTGAGGGGACCAGGCAGAACCGGCGTAACGACGGTTTCGGCAGCGTGAGCGCCAGTCACCATCATCGTCGCGGCCATCGCCGTCCCTACCGTCGCCAGTAATTGGTTACGGCCCTTATCGCTAATCTTAGTCATCATATGCCCCTTTCAACAAAAACCACGAATCTGACCAAAGGCAGACCCACAATCATTCAAACGAAATTCGAAATCCGAAAGATTCCTTGTTAAAATTTCACGAACCCGAATGATTATCCCTGTTTGTTTTCAATTTCACTTCACGGCAGATCAGCCGCCGATACGCAACCTCACAAGCTCCTGCATCCCCGGACCATCGCGATGGATGGACGTATCCGAAGGCGCCGGACGCCAGATGATCGTCACGGCAGCGGGTGCGATGCCCCGGCTTGCCAGTGCGCTGGTGATGGCAGCGACACGCTGATCGGACAGCGCATCGCGCTTGCCCGGGTCGAAGTTTTCAGTGTCACGCGAGACCAGCAGCACGTTCACGCCACCCTGCTTCGCAGCCGCAGCGATCTGATCGAGGCGCGAAAGCGCTTCGCCGCCGAGCTGGGCGGAGCCGAATTCGAAGCCGATGCTGACATCAGAACCGCTTGCCGAAGCGACCGCATTGCTCGTGCTGTTCACGGGCTGGCCAGCGGACTTCACCACCGGCGCCGGGCCGGCAAAGCCGCTTGCCGGATTGGCGACGACGCGCAGCTTCTCGGCCGGCGTGACGGACAGACGCCCGCCCACCTGCACGGCCTTGCACGGCTCGTAATCGACATTGGTGACTGCCGAGACGAGGCGAACCACGCCTTCTTCAAGCGCGGCGCGAACGCCCAGCTGCATCGGCTCCTGACCGCGCGCACCGATATTGATGTCGAACAGGTCGTTATCGAAGAAACGGAAGACGTTGAAGCCCACCTCGTAACCGGTGAACTGCTTGGCGAGACTGACCGTCTTCACCACTTCCAGCGTCCGCGTATCCACGATGCGCAGGTCGATGGCGACCTGCTGGCTGTAGGTACGACCCTTGCCGCCGATCTGGTTCACGCCGGCTTCGAAACCGCCGGAGCGGATATCGTAGTTCACTTCGGTGATACCACCGACGATGAAGTAATCCGACTGCTGGATGGTGCCGCCGAAATAGGGCAGCCACGGAACCCGCTGCTTGCCGTTCGGGCCGTCAAGCTCGTGAATCTCGCCATCGCCGAGCTGGCGGCGGTCGGTATAGCCGAGTTCACGTTCCGCGATCGAGGGATCGAAGCGTTCCGCGATGCGCACAGCACCGGACAGCTTGCCCAGCGCCGAATAGACCATCAGGGCACCGCCCTGGGTCAGCGCGTTACCTTCATTGAGCGAATATTTGCCCGTGAAGTCCTTCACGTCGCCCACGCCCACCACGATCGGCGCCATGCCGGTGGATGCAACATGGTCCGCGAAGCAAGCCAGTACGCCTTCCATCGGCGTCACATTGTCACGCACGGGGGGGCCGATAACCAGCGGAAGCTCTCCCGGCGCAACGGATTGCGCCTCGGGAGTGGTACAACCGGCAAGCGTCACAGACACCGCCAGGACCGAGACGAGAGACAAAGTCCGAAGACGCTTACCCTGCCCCACGGGAAGCCTGAAGCTCATGCTTGATCCTCTCTAAGTCTCAGTTCAGCACGTTGGCGAAATTGCAAGCAGTGCTGCCATTGACGGTCGCGGTCTGGTCGCCGCTGTTGGTCTGCGTAGAATTGAGCGCCTGGTTCGGCGAACCGCTCACATGGGCAGAAGTCGAACCGTCGACCGAAGAACCCACGCTGCCGCTGTTGTTCTGGTCGCTGTTCGTATCAGTATTGCCGCGCCAACCGTCGATATCGGTGGAATTGTTGTTGCCGGTCGAACTGGCCGAAGAACCCGACGTGGTCGGCGAGTTGGCAAGATTGGTATTCGTGCCTTCATTGCCCGTCGCGGTGGCCGCAACGTTGCAATTATACTGCCGGTCGATGTTGGTGATGTACGTAGGAGGAGCGTAATAGCCGCTGCGCTTCTTTTCCATCAGGTCGAGAATGGCCGCCTGGTTCACCTTGTCGGCAGTCGTCTGGAACTGCCAGGCGTAATTCTCACCCACATTGTTTGCGCCTGCCGTAGAGCCAAGGCCCGCAAGCACGAACACACTCGAAAAAGCGAGTATACGCTTCATGAAAACCCCCAAAACTACGCTCCAGCACTATTGGCTTTGCCCCACTTGCTAAGCCAAGTGAGGCGACGTGTGAACTGACAATTGGTGCGAACCGAAGGCTCGCATTAACCATGAAAGTTCACCAGCGGTCAAGCGCCGTGTTGACGCTTTTCCGCCGATGACACCGGAAAAAAACCAATTATCTCTTGCTCTTGGAGACCCGTTGGCCCTCCCTTAGGCGTGAAATTGGACAGTTCCAAGTCGTTTTGTTGAGATTTTTTTCGAGCGACTCGTGGAGGTTTTCACCAAGGATGGGGAGGGCCGACTCCGTAAAAACCCTGAATCAGCGTTACTTTCGCGTTACTTTGCATCCGCCAAGACAACGCCGCATTCCCTGCAGAAGCGCGCAGAGGCGTCATGCAGCGTTCCACAGGAGCCGCAGATGTCCGCCTCGCTTGCGGTAAGGGCCTCGCGCTCCGGCGCGGAAGAATCGTCGCGCGGGCCAGCCTGACCAAGCAGGCGATCGAGCAGGGTCAAGACATCGGCAGGTCGAATCGAACGAAGCGAGAGAAGCGGGGCGCCGCCCGATTCATCCCGGCGCCATGCCCCCATCAGCACGCTGCCCGGCCCGTGAAGCAGGACGATCTTTTCCACGACCGCGGCGTCGCCCGCCCGGTGCGCGGCCTGGATCACCGTCAGCGCGGTGCGCGATGCGAGCAGGGCTGCAAGCGCAGCGCCTTCAGCGGTGCATCCGCCATCGGATCGCGCAAGACCGAGATCGATCAGCCTGTCGAGCCCCTGTCGCAAGCCAGCCGCCCCGCCCACCTCGAGTAGCCCTGTCCCGCCAGCCGCCATGGCAAAACGGGACAAGGGCGAGCCGGGATCGGGTGCATCCCGCTCGCGGGCGATTATCGCTTCGAGCGCCGCAATATCGGCGGGTCCGTGCAAGCTGTCGCCAGCATCCTCCCGGCCTTCCAGCCGGGCCCGCAGGCTTTCCCGCCGTGCTTTCTGGGCATAGGCGAGCAGATAGACGAGTTCGATCTTCTGCAGGTCGGCCACCAGGTCCATCGCAGGATCGGGCAGGAAGGAAACGCCCAGCACCTCGTCGGCCAAGGCAAGCGCCTGTGTCCGCCCACCGACCGGCATCAGGTCCCAGCAATCCGGGCCTGGCCGGGCAAAGGCGATCCACTGAAGGCCATCCTGGCTCGCCAGCCTCGTTTCGAGCCCGGCAAAGCTGCCCTCCGCATAGCCGAGGAAGCGCAATGAATAGGCGGGCCGCGCCAGCGTTTCGAACACAAGCTGCGCGGCAGGATCGAGGCCGCCTTCGGGCGCGGCAAGATCGTCAGGCAGGACGCCGCTTGCCACCGGAAGTCCGGAAAGGAAGTTCGACATTGCGGGTATCGCGCGTGCGGCCGCGAAGCCTTCGGACATCTGAGCAGCGGAAAGCCGGTAGCGACGGGACTGCATCTCAGTGTGCTCCGCCTTTCGGAACGACAACGGTTTCACGCTGCTTCAGCGCACTCGGCGCCTCGATCCGACCCAGGGGAATGCGTCCTGCGGTAACATGACGCTCCAGTCCGCCAGCGAGCCCGTCATGCAGGCGCAACCTTTCCCACACCGCGACCAGTGAGGCCCGCTGCTCGCCCCTGTCCCGCGTTTCGTCGTGTAGCCCGGCGCCGCCCCCTGCATCGAACATGTCCGTCAGCATGGTTCCCTCGATCGTGCGGCCGGGAATGAATGCCGCCGCATCGCTGCCGCAGCGCCCGGTGAAGCCTGCCCAGCCCTGCCCCTGCGCGAATGGTTCCACCGTTCCCACGGGGAGAAGCGGCTGCAGGGCCTGCATCGCAGCAGCGCGGTGGCTGCTGCGCCACCAACCCGAAGCCTCGGGCGTGGGGCTGCGCAGTTCGAGTTCGGGCAAGGCGGTAAGCTCATTCAGCAATTCGAGCACCAGCTGGCTGCCGCAGGACGTGCAGAAACGCACCCCTTCGCGGTTATCCGCCCCGCATGTGCCGCAGCGCTGCATGTATCCCCCAGTGCCCCCTGTATGAATGCGGTTGCCTGCACCGATCCCGCCGGCCGTGTAAATCGCAAATCGCACGGGCGACAAGTTGCATCATCGCTGGAAATGGCCCGAGCGACCGGTTAGGCAGCGCGCCGGGGAAGGAGAAGCAATGGATAATTGCGGATCTTGCGGTAATGCGATCTTGGCGAATGACCGCTTCTGCGGCGAATGCGGTGCACCGATCGCCACGGCGGCCGACCCGGTGCGCTTGCCCGCGGTGGTGCCCGAAAACGGGCGACGCAAACGCCTGCTGATCGCGCTCGGTCTGCTAACCGGGCTACTGGTGTTGGCCGGCGGTTCTTATTTCTGGCTCTCGGCACAATCCCGGCAGAGCAAGGTAATCCGCTTTGCCTTGGGCGATTTCGTGCCGGGCATGTCTGCCCAGCCGGAAGCGAGCGAAACGCCCAGCCCTGATGCGAGCGAGACCCCGGGCGAAACGGAAACACCCAGCGACGCCGCCACGGAAGGCGCCAGCGAAGCCCCCGCAGCCACAGCCGCAGCCAATGGCCCCGCTTTGCAGACCGCGATCATGCCCGGCAACTGGACCTTCACCACGGTGTTGACCAACGTCACCAAGGTCGACCCGTCGGACACCAGCTTCCAGCTCAATCGGCAGGGTCTCGGCCGCAGCGAAAGCTGGTCGCAATGCGTGAGCCCGGACGTCGCCGCGCAGCCGCGTTCCACCGCCTTCCCGTTCCGCCCTTCCATGGGTTGCCGGCCCGGCAGCTATGCCATCGCCGGCGGATCGTACCGGGCGAGCATGACCTGCAATTTCCCGCAGAATGGCGGCGCACGGCCAGTCGAGGCCAATGGCAGTTACACGCCCGACACGGCGGCGATCAGCGCGCGAGTGCGCGTGCCGGCCCAGGTTGTGAGCGGGGATTTCGAGAAGGTGCCGGAGATTTACCTCGACTATCGCCTCACTGCGGCACGCACTGGCCCGTGCAATTGATGGGGTCGGACAAAGTCGGCTTGCCCTCAATTCCCCTGATCGCCTAGCAAGCGCCCAAACGACAATTCGGGAGGGTTCTTCATGCAACGCATCTTCACCGGCCGCGGCGCAATGGCGCTGGGCGCTTCGGCTTTCGCCCTGGCCGCAGGAACATTCGCGCTTGCCCCGAGCACGCCGGCAGCGGAGACCACTTTCGCGAGCCAGGCCGAACAGGGCCATGCCGCCTATGCCAGCGATTGCGCGGCATGCCACGGCACCGGCATGGACAATGGCGCCTTCGCCCCAGCGCTGAAGGGCCCGTCCTTCCAAGCCAAGTGGGGCGGCGCGGGCGCGGACAAGCTCTACGACTATATCCGCAGTTCCATGCCGCCGGGCAATACGGGCGGCCTGCCGGATGAAACCTATGCCGCCATCGTCGCGGCGATCCTGGCGGAAAACGGTGTGACGCCCGATGCGCCTTTGCGCCCGGATGCGGCCCAACTCGCTACGGTGATGCTCCCCAAGCCGGCCAATGCGGCAGCGGTGGATACGGGCTTCGGCGGCGTCACCACACGGCGCGCGATCCCCGAGTGGCCCGCGAAGCCTGATCGCTTTGCGAATTTTACGCCTGTGACCGATGCGATGCTGAGCGCCCCGGCGGGCGAGAACTGGCTCGCCTGGCGCGGCAGCCATACGGGCCAGGGCTTCTCGCCGCTCAGGCAGATCGACGCGGGCAATGTGCAGAACCTCACTGTCGCCTGGGCGCAATCGCTCCCGGCCGGGCCCAACATGGCCGAGCCGCTGGTGCGCGACGGGGTGATGTATGCCTATGGCTTCGGCGACGAGGTATTCGCGCTCGACGCCACGAATGGCGATCTGCTGTGGCGCTATCAGCGCAAGCACCAGACCCCGCCCGCGACTTCGAAGAAGACCATCTCGCTCTATGGCGACAAGGTGCTGCTGGCGACGGGCGACCTCCACATGGTGGCGCTGGATGCCCGCACCGGCCGCCCGGTATGGGACGTGCCGATCACCGACAAGCCCGGCTTCCGCATTCCCGGCGGGCCTCTCGCCGCCGATGGCGTGGTGATGATCGGCATGGCGACGCAGGAAGCGGGCGGCGGCCAGATCGACGGGTTCGACATCGAAACGGGCCAGCATCTGTGGACCTTCCACACTGTCGCCCGCCCCGGCACTCCCGCCGGGGACACGTGGAACGGCCTCCCGCTCGACAAGCGCCATGGCGGCTCGGTCTGGACTTCCGGTTCCTACGACGCGGAAAACAAGCTGGCCCTGTGGGGCGTCGCCCAGACGTACGACACTGCCCCGCTGCGCGACCGCAAGCCGGGCATGAACAATGACGGGCTGTATAACGATGCCACGCTGGCGCTGAACCCGCGCACCGGCGAGCTTGTCTGGTATTTCCAGCACATGAAGAACGACCAGTGGGACCTCGACTGGGTGTTCGACCGGGTGATCGGCACGCTGGAGCGCGGCGGCAAGCAGCAGCGCGTGGTGATGACGGCGGGCAAGATCGGCCTGTTCGACACGGTGGACGCCAAGACCGGCAAGTACCTCTCCACGCTCGACATGGGCATTCAGGATATCGTGACCAAGGTCGATCCCAAGACGGGCGACAAGATCTACGATCCCGCGAAAATCCCCGATGGCGGCGCGCCGTTCTTCGCCTGCCCCAATGGCGGCGGCGGCCGTAACTGGAGCCCCACGGCCTTCAATCAGGGCACCGGGCAGCTGTTCGTCAATGCGCGCGATGTCTGCATGGATATCGTGCCCGCCAAGCCCGGCTTCCTGACCACGGGCATCAACATGCGCTATGCCCCGCCGGCAAACAGCGACGGGCGCTATGGTATGTTGCAGGCGCTCGACATGCAGAACCAGAAAATCGCCTGGACCGTCCACCAGCGCGCACCCTATTCGATGGGCGTGCTGGCAACGGCCGGCGGGTTGCTGTTCACCGGATCGGTCGACCGCCAGTTCATCGCCTACGATCAGGGCAGCGGCAAGGTTCTGTGGCGCACCGGCGTGACGGATGTGCCCAATGCCTCGCCCATTTCCTATTCGGTGGACGGCAAGCAATATATCGCCATCGTCACCGGGCGCGGCAATCCGCTGTCCTTCGGCCTCGGCGCACTGACGCCGGAAATCCAGATGCCGCCGGTCAACAGCTCGGCCATCTATGTTTACGCCCTGCCCGACGAGGAGAAGTAAGCACATGTCCCGCCCCCCGCTTCCGCCCTTTACCGAGGAAAGTGCCCGCCAGAAGGTGCGGCTGGCCGAAGATGGCTGGAACAGCCGCGATGCCGCCAAGGTGGCGCTGGCCTATACCGAGGATACCGTCTGGCGGAACCGCGTGGAATTCCCGCGCGGGCGGGACGAGGCGGAGGCTTTTCTTGCCCGCAAATGGGCGAAGGAACTGGATTACCGCCTGATCAAGGAATTGTGGGCCTTCACCGGCAATCGCATCGCGGTGCGTTATGCCTATGAATATCACGACGACAGCGGCAACTGGTTCCGCGCCTATGGCAACGAGAATTGGGAATTCGACGAAGACGGCCTGATGAGCAATCGCCACGCCAGCATCAACGAAATGCCGATCCGCGAGGAAGATCGCCTGTTCCACTGGCCGCTGGGCCGCCGGCCGGACGATCATCCGGGGCTGTCGGAACTGGGGCTCTAGGTCGCTCCATACCCGAGACATCGTTCGTCATTGCGAGGACCGTGGTCCGAAGCAATCCGGGGCCTTATGCGTTCCGTCCTGGATTGCTTCGGGCCGATTGCCCTCGCAATGACGACAACTACGTGGCGACCGGATAGGCAGGTGTCTCCAGCCCCGCATGGCGGGCCTTGATCTGCAAGGCGAGGTGCAGCGAATGAAAGCGCGCCTGCATCAGGTTGCCGCCCTGGAACCACAGCCCTTCCTGCGCGGTCGGCTTCCACATGTTGCGCAATTCGCCCTGCCAGGGGCCGGGATCGCCCGCTGTGCCCGAACCCAGTCCCCAGCAGGGGCCGACTTTCGCCTCCACCTCCGGCGAGATCAGCGTGCGCATCCATTCGCCCATCGGGCGATAGCCGGTGGCGTAAACGATGAGATCGGCGGGCAGGAAGGTGCCATCGGCCATGCGCAGGCCGCGTTCCGTGATCTCCGCAATCTCGCCATGGGCCAGCGCGATGTCGCCATTGGCGATCAGTTCCGAACCGCCGACATCGACGTAATAGCCCCCGGCGCAGCGGTAATAGGCCATGAAGAAGCCGGTCTCGTCCTCGCCATGCCACAGCTGGAACCCGCTTGCCTCAAGCCGGCGATAGAACTCGCCATCCACCTGCTTCAGATAATCCGCGAATGCCTTTTCGGCCGCGATGCGCGGGCGGAACGGCATTGTCGCGCCCATCAGGTCGCAGAAATCCGTATCCGCATGCGGCTGGGCATAGGGCAGGGTCTTTGCCAGCTCGCCCATCGTATCGGCCCGCACCACGATGGTGGGCGAACGCTGGATCATGGTGACCTCGGCGCCCGCCTCCCACAGGTCCACCGCAATATCGTGGGCAGAATTATTCGCGCCCACCACCACGCATGACTTGCCCGCCATCGCATGGCTGTTCCGGTGATCGGCCGAATGATAGTGCCGCCCGGCAAAGCGTTCCGCCCCCGGGATCGCGGGAATGTTCTTGGCGCCCGACAGTCCGGTGGCGAGCACCAGCTGGGCCGGATGCAGCACCAGTTCCTCGCCGCCCTGCTCCAGCAGTACCGTCCATTCGCCCCGCGCCTCGTCATAGGCGGCCGAAACGCAGCGGGTCGAACCCCAGAAATCGATCTCCATCGCGCCGCAGTAAAGCTCCAGCCACTCGGCCATCTTGTCCTTGTGAGTGTAGAGCGGGAAATGATCCGGAAACGGCAGATAGGGGAAATGGTCGAGGAAGACCGGATCGTGGAGATAGAGCGAATTGTAGCGCGCGCGCCAGCAATCGCCGGGCCGCTGCAGCGCATCGACCACCAGTGTCGGCACGCCCAGCCGCATTAGCCGCGCCGCCAGTTGCAGCCCGTTCTGCCCACCGCCGACGATCAGGCAATATGGCTGTTCGGTGCGGCCGAAACCGGCGCGATGGGCCGCGCGCAATTCCGCCCAGTTCTTCCGCCCGCGCCATCCCCGGTGCTCTACCCCGGCGGGGCGGCGGTCTCCGGCAGGCTCCTCATGGCCGATCAGCTCGATCATGGCGGTGAGCAGGATCTTCGCCCTGCCCCCTTCGAGCTGGACATGGCCGCGGCAGCGGGCGGTCTTCGTCTCGAAGCGGAACCAGCCCTGCGCCTCGTCCGTCATCGCCAGCGAAGGATCGTCCGGCGCAAAGCCATGCGCGCCGATGGCAGCGGCCTGCGTGCGCGCCATGGCGGCAATCGCCTCCACTCCCTCGGCCGTGTGGATGTTCCAGCTGAAGGCCACCAGATCGCGCCAATAGCTGTCCTCCACGAAGAGCGAGCCCCAATCCGCCACGTCCGGAGATTCCAGGGCGGCGGCGAAGCGGGCAAGCCAGGCGGTTACGGCGGCAGAAGGCTGGGCCATGGCAGTCATTCCCCCTTCCCCGCATGGCGTTCGGCAATTTCCTCGGGCGGAACGGTGGGCGCGACCCCGCCCATGAACAGCGGCGTGAAATCGCGCTGGCGATAAAGCCAGATGCCGTCATCCCCCTTCACGCACAGGTCCACCTGATCGCCAATGAAGATCGGCGGGGCGGAAGGATGGACCGGCTCGCCATCGGCGGCGAGGAGCATCATCACGCAAGTGGTGGTGGCGTTCCGGTCATCCGCGAATTCGGCATGGAAGTTGACGATCAGATGGCGCGAGGTGCGGGCGCCGCGATCCTGCCGCCAGCCATAGAACTCTTCTATCGCCGCGCGGCCCACCAGCGGCTTGCCCGGCCCGGCATGAAACACCCCGTCCTGGGTGAACATTGCGGAGACGCCCGCGCCGCCGCGATGATCGACCCAGTGCCAGTAATCGACGGCATTCTGCTGCAGCACCAGCGTTTCAAGCGCGCGTTGTTCCGGCGTCATGGCATGTTTCCTGATTGAACGGACATGTGCGGTCAGGCCCCCATCTCGCGGCCGGCCGTCTCCTGCGCCGCGCGCCACCACAGCAGGGCGACGGCGAGCGAGGCGATGCCGAAGGCGAGGAACACCAGCCGCGCCGATCCCGTGGCCTGCATTACCCCGCCGACCAGCACCGGGGTGAGCATGGAGGCGGCGCGGGCAAGGCTGCTGAGCGCGCCCAGCGCGACCGAGCGGACACGAGTGTCGTAGATTTCCGCGCTCCACGGCCAGAGGACCATCGAACTCACCGAAACGCCGATCTGCCCCAGCATCACCAGCGCCACGATCAGCACCCATTGCGAGGATGGCACCGCCAACAGGCCGAGCAGCGCGATCCCGCCCAGCAGCGTGCCGATTATCGGGGGCGGACGGCGCCCGATCCGGTCCACTGTCTGCCGCAGCACGATCGGCAGGATGAAAACGGCAATCGAAACGATCGCGTTGTAGGACAGCGCCTTTTCGATCGGGATATCGAACGTGGAGACGTAGATCGACGGCACCCAGGTCAGCAGCCCGAAAGAGACGAGCGAAGTGAGGAACCACATCGCCGCAGCCGTCATGGTTCTGCCCCGCCAGCGAGGCGCCAGAAGCTCGGCAAAGGGCACGCGCGGCGCGGCGGCGGGCGTGGCCGTGTCCGCGGGGATTTCGCCGATCTCGCTGCCGAGGCGGCGCAGGGCGGCGAGAGCCTCGACATGCCGCCCCTTTGCCGCCAGCCAGCGCGGGCTTTCCGGCAAGAGCCAGAGCAGCGGCGCGAAGAGCAGCGGGATGCCTGCAAGCCCGTACATCCAGCGCCAGCCGAGCAGCGGCACGATCCAGACGCTTGTCAGGGAAGCCAGGCCGAAGCCCGCCAGCATCAGGAACTGGAACGTGCCGAAGAAACGCCCCCGCGTGGCCGTGGGCGAGATTTCGTTCACATAGCTGATCGTCACCGGCATGGCCCCGCCAATGGCGAGGCCCTGAACCAGCCGGATCGCCACAAGGCTCGCAAAACCCGGCGCCTGCGAACAGGCAAGGGCGAGCACTGCCATGGCGATCACCAGCCAGCGCATCACCGGCAGGCGGCCAAACCGCTCCGCCAGCGTGCCGAACAGCACCGCACCGACAAAGGCCCCGGCATAGCCGGCAGAGGCGAGCCAGCCCGCCTCGAGCCCCGAAAGGCCCCATTCCGCGCTGATCGAGGGCAGAGTGTAGGCAATGACCGTGGCGTCCCAGCTGTCGAACAGCATCAGGAAGCCCAGCAGCCAGGGAATCCGGCCGCGCAACCGCCAGCCGCCCGGGCCGTTCAGCGCCGCGCCTGTCCAGCCCGGCCCCTCGGCAATCGCCGTGCCTTCACCTGCCGCCATGGGCCCCTCTCCTGCCCCGGCGGCTTCGTGGCCGAAGGGCTAATCTGTTTCGGGATACAAAACACGATTCCGTTCAGCAACACAAGCATGCCCTGCCCCACACAGGGCGGAGCAAGAATTCACACCGCCAGTGCGCGGGAAATTTCAGCCGCGGCGGCCTGCACTGCCTCGATCAGTTCCGGGGCGGGCTGGCGGGCAATGTACTGGATCGAACCGACGATGGAGATCATCGCGGCAAGTTCGCCCCGGTGATCGCGGATCGGGGCGCTGATGGCATTGACGCCCAGCACCGTCTCTTCCGGAGCGGCAGCCCAGCCCTGCCCCGCCACTCGCGCCAGTTCCCCGCGCAAAGATGCCGGATCGGTGATTGAATGCTCGGTAAACCGCTCGAAAACTACGGGCAGATCGTGGCCCTTTTCCAGCATCTCGGCCAGCAGCAGCTTGCCCGCCGCCGTGGTGTGCAGCGGCATGGGCATATGGGTGCGCATGGTCACGCCGACGAAGCTGTTGCCCTGCAGCGTCTCGACGATCGTGGCACTGTCCCCGAAGACGAGCGAGAGGTTCACCGCATGGCCGAACCGGTCGCGCAGGCGCGCCATCACCGGGCGGGCGATGCGGATCAGGCTCTCGTCAGGCGTGAGCGCGGCGGCGCGCAGCAGGGCCGCCATGCGCGGGCCCGCGCAATAGCGCTCCGTCCCCGGGTCCTGCGCGGCATAGCCCAGGTCCACCAGTGTGCGCAGGTGACGGAAGACGCGCGGCTTGGTGGTGCCCAGCGCGCGGGCAAGTTCGGTCACGCCCGCCGATTCCTGCTTCGCCAAGGCTTCCACGATCGACAGAGCCAGGCGGATGGCCATCACCCCGCCTGTCGATGCCGCCTTGCCCTCACCGGTTTCGCTATCCGTCATCTGGCCTCCGTCACCTTCGCTGCCCGGCCCTGTCAATGGCCGGCCAGCGCATGACCATAGATTTCCTGCGCATTTCCGCCGAACAGGCCAGCCCGCTCGCTCTCGGAGAGATGCGCCGCGCAAGCGGCCAGCCGGGCGAGTTTTTCGGCATAGGGCGCCGGGCTCTGGCCGACATCGGAACCCCAGACCAGCCGCTCCGCCCCGAACCGATCCGCCAGGGCGCGCAGGAACAGGGCCGCATCCAGCCCGGCGTCATGCAGCCTGTCGAAATTGATGTCCGTCACTTTCAACCGGACATGAGCAAGATCGTCAAATCTACTGATATGCTGCGCAATTCCGAAGTCATCGCCGGACGGGATCGAGCAATCATGGCCATTGGCCTGGCACCATGTCTTTTCCGGCGTGGAGGGATGCGGCAGGCCGACATGATCGACCAGGATCGGGATGCCGGTGATGTGTCGGGCAACATTCAGCAGCGCCTGCCGGCCGGCCGCTTTGTTCAGCCAGTAGAGGATCACCGTCACCGGCAGGCCGAGATCCGCCGCAGTCTTCCAGAACTCCAGCGCCTGCGTGCTGTCGAGCCACGCAGTATCGTCGCGCGTCAAAGTCGGGGCGACCAACCGCACCCCGCCCAGCCGATGCTCCCGCGTCAGTGCGCGCAGCTTCGCCGGTGACGAAGGCTCCTGCGCGTCGAGCACCACCACTGGCACGAAACGTTCGGGTAACTGGGCCGCCGCATCGAGTGCATAGGAATTGTCATAGCCATAAAGCGTCGCCCGCTGGACCAGGCAGGCGCGTGCCACGCCGCATTCATCCATCTCGCGCACAAGGTCTTCCACCCTGTGCACAACGGCACTGACCGGGGGCACAGCGCCGCCACGTAGCGGGCCGAAGGGGTATTTCTCCCGGTCCGCGGAGAGCACATGGGCATGGGTATCGAAGATCATCCTTCACCCCGGATCGATTGTTTTTTGACTTGGGCTGGGTTCTGGCATTTGTTACGCATAAAGCAACAATGTTTCGAATTCTGCGGAGGGCCTCTTGCCGCGCATTCCCTATCCCGACGTCGCGACCCTGCCCGAAACAGTGCGCCGCATGGTCGAAGGCTCGCCGCTCAACGTCGTGAGGATCGGAGCTCATGCCTCCCCCGCCCTGTTCGAGGCGCAGGGGCGGCTGAGCTATGCCATTGCCGACCCGGAAGTGATCGATCCGCGCATTCGCGAGGCCACGATCCTGCGCGTCGCCCAGCTTTCAGGCAGCGACTATGAATTGCACCATCACAGGCCGCTCGCCCGGGCGGCCGGGCTGACCGAGGCAGAGATCGCCGCGATCCTGGCCCATGACTATCCCGCGCTCGACACCACGCTGGCTGCCGTCTGCCGCTTCACCGACGAAGTGGTGACACGAATTTCACCTGCGGACGAGACGCTGGCCGATGTGCGGGCACTGCTGCCCGACCGCGAGGTAGTGAACATCGTCCTCACCATCGGCTGCTACATGGCCATTGCCCGCCTGATCGGCGTGACCGGGATCGAACTCGACGAAGTCGCGATCCAGCATCTTGCAAGCGGGATCGACGACCGGGCAGGCTAGTTCAACCACAGCACCGCATAGCCGCCCAACTGGCCTTCCTCGCCCGGATTGAGCGACAGCAATGGAGTGCCCGCCAAGTCGAGTTCTGCCAGTTCGGCAAGAGCAAGCGGCTCGGGCGAGAAATTGTAGATACAGCGCAGGGTTTCGCCCTCCACCTCACGCTCGAAGGCCAGCACGTCGCCCGCGACAATGCAGCGGCCAAAACTGCCGTGATGCAGCGCCGGATGGGCCTTGCGCAAAGCCAGCAGGCGGCGCGTCAGGGTGAGGATGGAATCCCCGTCCCGCTCCTGCACATCCACCGCCCGGTCGAGATTGGCCTCGGATAGAGGCAGCCACGGCACACCGGTGGTGAAGCCGCCCTGCCCTTCCCCGGCGTTCCACGGCATCGGCGTGCGCGCACCATCGCGGGAGAGGGTCAGCGGCCAATTGGCGATGGCTTCCGGGTCTTGCAGCAGGTGGAAGGGTATCTCGTCCTGTTCCAGCCCCAGTTCTTCCCCCTGATAGAGGATGATATCCCCCCGCAAGGAGGCGAGCAGGGCCAGCTTCATCCGGGTGAAGCGATCCATGTCCACCATGGCGCACCAGCGGGATACGGCACGCGGGGCATCGTGGTTTTCGAAGGCCCAACTCGGCCAGCCTTCCGCCAGCCCGTCCTCGCCCGGCAGGCCCTGCCATTCCGCCATGGCCTGCGCCACCAGAGTGGGCGTCAGCGCGGGGGCATATAGGAAGTTGAAGCCATAGGCGCTGTTCAGGCGGTGATTACCGGCCGTGAACGCCTTCATCTCGATCTCGGACTTCTCCCCGCCGACCTCGGCCATGGTGAAGATCGCGCCATAGTGATCGCACAGGGCGCGGATGCGTTCGATGAAACCGACGATCCCGGGCTGGGACTGGCTGTGGAGCTTCAACTGATAATCGAAAGGTCGGTTGAACTGCCTGCCATCGCGCGGTGCGGGCGGATTGTCGCGCAATTGCGGATCGTGCATCGAATGGTTCAGCGCATCCAGCCGGAAGCCGTCCACGCCCCGTTCCAGCCAGAAGCGCGCCACGCCCAGCAGCGCATCCTGCACCTGCTGGTTGTGCACGTTGAGCTGCGGCTGCTCCTTCAGGAAAGTGTGCATGTAATATTGGCGGCGGCGGCCATCCCAGGTCCAGGCCGGGCCGCCGAACACCGATTGCCAGTTGCAGGGCGGCGTCCCGTCTTCCTTGGGATCGGCCCAGACATACCAGTCCGCCTTCGGATTATCGGGGCTGGACCGGCTCTCCGCAAACCACGGATGCAAATCCGACGTATGGGCATAGACCTGATCGATCAGCACGCGCAGCCCGTGTGCATGGGCCGCTTCCACCACCCGGTCGAAGTCCTCAAGCGTGCCGAACACCGGATCGACATCGCAGAAATCCGCCACATCATAACCAAAATCCCGCATGGGCGAGGTAAAGAAGGGCGAAATCCAGATCGCGTCCACCCCCAGCGAAGCGATATGGTCCATCCGCCGCGCGATCCCGGCAAGATCGCCCACCCCGTCTCCATCCGTGTCGAGAAAGCTGCGGGGATAGATCTGGTAGATCGCGGCACCGCGCCACCAAGGCAGGTCAGGATTCCGGTCGGCTTCGATCATCAAGGGCCCCGCTGGATTACTGTGCAGTGCAGCATAGGCAAAATTTCGTGTCAGGGCAGTGGCCTTGCAACAGGGGATGAATTTTATTCCTTGCACTGCGGCAAGTGCTTGCGGGCGAGGGCCGGAATGGCTTAGGCGATGAAGTGAGGAGCTACGGAGGAAGAGTCGTCGGCAGTCTCGCGGCAACGCGGTGGCAGCCGGCCGGTGCAACCGCATTCGGAGCTTGCCATCCGTGCCATCCACCCCCAGCGAAAAGACCCGCGAAATCGACGCCAACCTGATCGACGTGCTGCGCCACCGCGTGGGCAAGGACGAGCGTGCGGCCAAGCAGCACGACTGGTTCACGGCCACGGTACTCGCCCTGCGCGACGAGATCATCGACAGGTGGATGGAATCCACTCGCCAGACCTACGATAGCAAGGGCAAGCGGGTCTATTATCTCAGCCTCGAATTCCTGATCGGCCGCCTGCTGCGCGATGCCCTGTCGAACATGGGGCTGACGCGGGAGATGGAACAGGCGCTGCGCAACCACGGGCTGGACCTTGCCGCCATCGAAAGCCTGGAGCCCGACGCGGCACTGGGCAATGGCGGCCTTGGCCGGCTGGCGGCATGCTTCATGGAAAGCCTCGCCAGCCTGGACATCCCGGCTTACGGTTACGGAATTCGCTATGTTAACGGTATGTTCCGACAGGCTCTTAAGGACGGCTGGCAAGTCGAACTGCCGGAAACCTGGCTGAGCCACGGCAATCCCTGGGAATTCGACCGGCGGGAAAGCGCCTATCTGATCGGCTTCGGCGGCGAAGTGGTGGCCAAGGGCGATCTGGCCGTGTGGAAGCCTGCCGAGCATGTCGAAGCCTCCGCGGTCGACACCCCGGTGGTGGGCTGGCGCGGCAAGCGGGTAAACACCCTGCGCCTGTGGACCGCCAATTCGCTCGACCCGATCGATCTCGATGCGTTCAATTCCGGCGACCATTTCGGCGCGCTGGAATCGAATTTGCGCGCCGACAGCCTGGTGCGGGTGCTCTATCCGGCGGATTCCAGCCCCGCCGGGCAGGAACTGCGCCTGCGGCAGGAATATTTCTTCACCTCCGCTTCCATTCAGGACATCGTGCGGCGCCACGTCCAGTATCAGGGCGATGTGCGGACCCTGCCCGATCACGCGGCGATCCAGCTGAACGATACCCATCCGGCAGTGGCGGTGCCCGAACTGATGCGCCTGCTGGTGGACCAGCACGGGCTGGAATTCGACGAGGCGTGGGACGTTACCTGCCGCACTGTCGCCTATACGAACCACACCCTGCTGCCCGAGGCGCTGGAGGCATGGCCCCTGCCCCTGTTCGAGCGGTTGCTGCCGCGCCACATGCAGATCGTCTATGCGATCAACAGCCGCGTGCTGCGCGAAGCCCGCAAGAAGGGGCTGGACGATGCGGCGATTGCCGCCATCTCGCTGATCGACGAAACCAACGGCCGCCGCGTGCGCATGGCCAATCTGGCCTTTGCCGGGGCGCATAGCGTGAACGGCGTGGCGGCGCTGCATACGGAACTGATGAAGACCACGGTCTTTGCCGATCTGCACAAGCTCTATCCCGGCAAGATCAATAACAAGACCAATGGCGTCACCCCGCGCCGCTGGCTGCAGCAGTGCAATACCGGGCTGGTTTCCGTGCTGAAGGACGCCATCGGCGATGGCTTCCTCGACGATACGGAAAAGCTGGCGGACCTGAACAAGCTGGCGGCCGACGCGCAACTGGGCGAGCGGATCGCTGAAGTGAAGCGCGCCAACAAGGTGGCGCTGGCGGCCAAGGTGCAGGAACTCACCGGCATCCGCCTCAATCCCGACGCCCTGTTCGACGTGCAGGTGAAGCGCATCCACGAATACAAGCGCCAGTTGCTCAATCTGGTAGAGACCGTGGCGCTCTACGATCAGATCCGCAGCCATCCCGAACAGGATTGGGTACCGCGCGTGAAGATCTTCGGCGGCAAGGCGGCGGCGAGCTATCACAATGCCAAGCTGGTCATCAAACTGGCCAATGACATCGCCCGACGTGTGAATGCCGACCCCTCGGTGGGCGGGCTGCTCAAGGTCGTGTTCGTGCCGAACTACAATGTCAGCCTGGCCGAACAGATCATTCCGGCCGCCGACCTTTCGGAACAGATTTCCACCGCCGGCATGGAAGCATCCGGCACCGGCAACATGAAATTCGCCCTCAATGGCGCGCTGACCATCGGCACGCTGGACGGCGCGAATATCGAGATCAAGGACCGGGTGGGCGACGAGAATATCGTGATCTTCGGCCTGACGGCGGAAGAAGTCGCGGAAAAGCGGGCCAATGGCTATGTTCCGCGCGACGTGATCGAAGGCTCGCGCGAATTGCACCAGGCAGTCCACTGCATCGCCTCTGGCGTATTCTCGCCCGACGATCCCAATCGCTATGCCGATCTGATGCGCGGGCTTTACGACCATGACTGGTTCATGGTCGCCGCCGATTTCGATGCCTATCACGCTGCCCAGCGCGGGATCGACCGCATGTGGGAAGATCAAGCGGGCTGGCGCGAGAAGGCAATCCGGAATATCGCCAATGTCGGCTGGTTCTCTTCGGACCGGACCATCGGCGAATACGCCCGGGAGATCTGGGGAGTCCTGTGAAGCCATCCAAATCCGCACTCAACGCGCTTCTCGATGGCACGCATTCGGACCCGTTTTCGCTATTAGGCCCCCATGCAGGGCCGGAAGGCACCTTTGCCCGGGCATTTCTGCCCGGCGCGGAAGAAGCGAGCGCGTTCAGCCTGAAAGGCGGCGCGCTGGGGAAGATGACCCGCACCGATCCGCGCGGATTGTTCGAAGGCAAGCTGCGCGGCCAGCCGAAGCCGGTGAAATATCGCTGCCGTGGCGGCGGGCAGGAGTGGTGGGTGACGGACGCCTACAGCTTCGGCCCGGTGCTCGGCCCGGTGGACGATTTCCTGATCGCGCAGGGCACGCATTACCGCCTGTTCGACAAGATGGGCGCCCATTGCATCACCCATGAAGGCGCCGAAGGCGTACACTTTGCCGTCTGGGCGCCCAATGCCCGGCAGGTGAGCGTGGTGGGCGATTTCAACGACTGGAACCCTGCCCGCCATCCCATGCGCAACCGCAAGGATATCGGCGTGTGGGAAATCTTCGTGCCGGACATCGGCGCGGGCCGCGCCTACAAATACCGCATCGTCGGGCCGGACGGCACGGTGCAGCCGCTCAAGGCCGATCCCTATGCCTTCGCATCGGAACTGCGCCCCAAGACCGCCTCGCTCACCGCCGATCCGGTGAAGCACGATTGGGGCGACGATACCCACCGGCGGCACTGGTCATCCGTCGATCCCCGGCGCGAGGCGATCTCGATCTACGAGGTTCACCCCGGATCGTGGCAGAGGAACGAGCATGGCTGGTTCCTGACATGGGACGAGATGGCCGAGCGGCTGATCCCCTATGTGGTCGACATGGGCTTCACCCATATCGAATTCCTGCCGGTGTCGGAGCATCCCTACGATCCGAGCTGGGGTTACCAGACCACCGGGCTTTACGCCCCCTCCGCCCGTTTCGGCGGGCCTGACGGCTTTGCCCGCTTCGTGGACGGCGCACACCGCGCCGGAATCGGTGTGCTGATCGACTGGGTGCCCGCCCATTTCCCCACGGACGAGCACGGCCTCGCCCGCTTCGACGGGACGGCGCTTTACGAACATGAAGACCCGCGCCTTGGCTTCCATCCTGACTGGAACACGGCGATCTACAATTTCGGGCGGCGGGAAGTTTCCAGCTTCCTCGTCAACAATGCGTTGTTCTGGGCCGAACGCTATCACGTCGATGGGCTGCGCGTGGATGCCGTCGCCTCCATGCTCTACCGCGACTATTCGCGCGAGGCAGGCGAATGGATCCCCAACAAGGAAGGCGGGCGCGAGAACTGGGAAGCAGTGGACTTCCTGCGCCAGATGAACCGCGCCGTCTATGGCAGCCAGCCCGGCACGATCACCATTGCCGAGGAAAGCACGGCCTGGCCCGGCGTGAGCCTGCCTGCCTATGACGATGGCCCGCGCGAGAACCTTGGCTTCGGCTTCAAGTGGAACATGGGCTTCATGCACGACACGTTGCGCTACATGGGGCGCGAACCGGTGCACCGGAAGTTCCATCACGAGGACATCACTTTCGGCCTGATGTATGCCTTTGCCGAGAATTTCGTCCTGCCGCTGAGCCATGACGAAGTGGTCCACGGCAAGGGATCGCTGCTGAACAAGATGAGCGGTGACGATTGGCAGCAATTCGCCAATCTGCGCGCCTATTACACCTTCATGTGGGGCTATCCGGGCAAGAAGCTGCTGTTCATGGGGCAGGAATTCGCCCAGCGCCGCGAATGGAGCGAGGAACGCGCGCTCGACTGGGACCTGCTGGATGCACCGTCCCACGAAGGGGTGCGCCGCCTGCTGCGCGATCTCAACCGGCTCTATCGCACACGCCCCGCGCTCCATGCGCGCGATTGCGAGGGCGAAGGCTTCGAATGGCTGGTGGCGGACGATGCCGGGGCATCGGTGTTCGCCTGGTTGCGCAAGGCACCGGGCGCCGCGCCGGTGGCGGTTATCAGCAACATGACGCCGACGCTGCACGATCATTACCGCCTGCCCCTGCCCATCGACGGGGTGTGGCGCGAAGTGCTGAACAGCGATGCCGAATTTTACGGCGGCGGCGGCAAAGGAAACAAGGGACAGGTTGTAGCAGAAAACGGGGCGGCGCATGTCATATTGCCGCCGCTTGCCACGATCATGCTCGAATATGCGGGAAAGGACTGAGCAGGTAAGACGATGAGGGATCTTTCGGGACAACCGCTGGCGCGTGACGCCATGGCCTATGTATTGGCAGGCGGCCGAGGCAGCCGCCTGAAGGAACTGACCGATAACCGCGCCAAGCCCGCGGTCTATTTCGGCGGCATGAGCCGTATCGTGGATTTTGCCCTGTCCAACGCGATCAATTCAGGCATCCGCCGCATCGGCGTGGCCACGCAATACAAGGCCCATTCGCTGATCCGCCACATGCAGCGCGCATGGAACTTCATGCGGCCGGAACGAAACGAAAGCTTCGACATTCTGCCCGCATCCCAGCGCATCGACGAGTTGCACTGGTATGAAGGCACGGCCGACGCGGTCTATCAGAACATCGACATCATCGAAGCTCACGCGCCCAAATATATGGTCATCCTGGCCGGCGACCACATCTACAAGATGGATTACGAACTGATGCTGCGCCAGCACGTCAATTCGGGCGCGGACGTGACCATCGGCTGCCTGGTCGTGCCGCGCATGGACGCCACCGGCTTCGGCGTGATGAAGGTGGACGAGAACAGCACGATCACCGAATTCGTCGAGAAGCCCGCCGATCCCCCCGCCATTCCAGGCGATCCGGACCATGCGCTGGCATCCATGGGCATTTATGTGTTCGACACGGAATTCCTGTTCGAACAGCTCCGCCGCGATGCCGCCGATCCCAATTCCTCGCGCGATTTCGGCGGGGACGTGATCCCCTACATCGTGAAGCACGGCAAGGCAGTGGCCCATCGCTTCACTGACAGCTGCATTCGCGCTGCCGAGGAAATCGGGGAATATTGGCGCGATGTCGGCACGCTGGACGCCTATTTCGAGGCCAATCTGGACCTCACCGACACCGTGCCCAAACTCAACATGTATGACCGGGACTGGCCGATCTGGACCGACCAGATCGTGGCCGCCCCGGCCAAGTTCGTGCATGATCAGGATGGGCGGCGCGGCCATGCCATTTCCTCGCTCATCAGCCAGGATTGCATCGTCTCGGGCGCGCTGGCCAAGCGCAGCCTGCTGTTCACCGGCGTGAAGATGGGCAGCTTCTCCAGCGTGGATGAGGCCGTGATCCTGCCCTATTGCAACATCGGCCGGGGCGCGCGCCTTTCGCGCGTGATCATCGATTCCGGTGTGCGCATTCCTGAAAAGCTGGTGGTGGGCGAAGATCCCGAACTGGATGCACGCCGTTTCCGCCGGACCGAAAACGGCGTATGCCTTATCACCAAGCAGATGATTGCCGTGCTGAAGGACTGATGCCGCTACCTGTCCTTTCCCTCTCGTCCGAGGCCGTCCCGCTGATCAAGACCGGCGGGCTGGCCGATGTGGCGGGCGCCCTGCCCGCCGCAGTGGAGCCGCATGGCGTGGCGATGACCACCATGCTGCCGGGCTATCCCAAGGTGCTGGCGGGCCTGAAACGCGCGCGCGAGGTGCACCGCTGGGACAGCCTGCTGGGCGAACCGGCGCGGCTTCTGGCGGCAAAGCTGGGCACCCATCCCCTGCTGGTGCTGGATGCGCCAGGCTATTTCAGCCGCGACGGCAGCCCCTATTCCGATCCGAACGGCAAGGATTGGGGCGACAATTGGCGGCGTTTCGCGGCTTTCGGGCGGGCGGCTGCCGATGTCGCCGGTGGCGCGGTGAAGGGCAAGCGTTTCAGCGTGCTTCACGCGCATGACTGGCAGGCCGCCATGGCCACCGCCTATCTGCGCTTCGCCCCCTTCGAAGGGCATCATGTGCCCAGCGTGATGACGATCCACAACATGGCGTTCCAGGGCTATTTCCCGCCGTCCATCTTCGGCGGGCTGGGTCTGCCGCAGGCCGCATGGTCCATCGACGGGGTGGAAAGCTATGCCGGGGTGGGCTTCCTCAAGGCGGGGCTGCAACTGGCCGACCGGGTGACGACCGTCAGCCCCAGCTATGCCGCCGAAATCCGCATGAGCGAATTCGGCATGGGGCTGGAAGGCCTCGTCACAAGCCGGGGAGACCGGGTGAGCGGCATCCTCAACGGCATCGATACCGAGGAATGGAACCCGGAAACGGACCCTTCCCTGTCCTCAAACTTCACAGCAAAAACCCTCTCCAAGCGCCTGAAAAACAAGCGTGCGCTTGAGGCAGAATTCGGGCTGGAGGTGGATGACGGCCCGCTGTTCATCGCCATCAGCCGCCTCACCTGGCAGAAGGGCATGGATGTCCTGCCCGAGATTGCCGACCATCTGGTGGGCAATGGCGCGAGGCTTGCTCTGCTCGGCTCGGGCGACAAGGCCATCGAACAGGCCCTGCACAAGGCCGCCGCGCGCCATCCCGGCCGCATTGCCATCCGCATCGGCTATGACGAGGCGCTTTCCCACCGGATGCAGGGCGGTGGCGACGCGATCCTGATCCCCAGCCGTTTTGAGCCTTGCGGTCTCACTCAGCTTTACGGCCTCGCCTATGGCTGCGTACCGGTGGTGGCGCGCACGGGCGGGCTGGCCGATACGGTGATCGACGCCAATGTCGCCGCGCTGGCGCAAGGCGTGGCCACCGGCGTGCAGTTCGGCGGGGTGCATTACCACCCGATGGCCACCGCGATCAGCCGCACGATCGAACTCTATCGCAACCCCACCGAATGGCGGCGGTTGCAGAAGAACGGCATGGGCTGCGACTTTTCATGGAAGCGCAGCGGCGCGGCCTATGCGGCGCTGTATCGGCAATTGGCAGAAGGCTAGGCATGAGCGTGGTTTCCATCCCCACTTCACCGTTCGAAGGGCAAAAACCTGGCACGTCCGGCCTGCGCAAGAAGGTGCGGGTGTTCCAGCAGCCCAATTATGCCGAGAACTTCATCCAGTCCGTATTCGACGCTGTGCAGCCGGAAGCTGGCTCGACGCTGGTGATCGGGGGCGACGGGCGCTTCCACAACCGCGCGGTGATCCAGCAGGCGATCCGCATTGCCGCCGCGAACGGCTATGGCCGTGTGCTGGTAGGCAAAGGCGGCATCCTGTCCACGCCGGCTGCCAGCCATGTGATCCGCAAATATGGCGCCAGCGGCGGGTTGATCCTGTCCGCCAGCCACAATCCCGGCGGGCCGGACGAAGATTTCGGGATCAAATACAATATCGCCAATGGCGGCCCCGCGCCCGAGGGCGTGACCGAAGCGATCTTCGCCCGCACTGCCACGATCGACCGCTGGCTGAGTGTGGACGCGCCCGATGTCGATCTCGACACTCTGGGCACGGCACAGGTCGCGGGCATGACTGTGCAAGTGATCGACCCGGTCAGCGATTATGCAGACCTGATGGAAAGCCTGTTCGACTTCACCGCGATCCGCGAGGCAGTTGCGGAAGGCTTCACCATGGCATTCGATGCCATGCATGCGGTGACCGGGCCCTATGCGCATGAAATCCTGGAAAACCGGCTCGGCTTCCCGGCAGGCACGGTCCATAACGGCACTCCGCTGGAGGATTTCGGCGGGCATCATCCCGATCCCAACCTCGTCCATGCGAAAGTCCTTTACGATCTGATGATGAGCGCGGACGCCCCGCCCTTCGGTGCGGCGTCGGATGGCGACGGGGATCGTAACCTGATCATTGGCAAGCACTGCTTCGTCACCCCCTCGGACTCGATGGCAATGCTGGCGGCCAATGCCCATCTCGCGCCTGCCTATGCGGGCGGGCTGAAAGGCATTGCCCGTTCCATGCCCACCAGCGCGGCAGCGGACCGGGTGGCGGCCGCGCTCGGCATTCCCTGCTTCGAGACGCCCACCGGCTGGAAGTTCTTCGGCAATCTGCTCGATGCGGGCATGGCGACGATCTGCGGCGAGGAAAGCGCGGGCACTGGCAGCGACCATGTGCGCGAGAAAGACGGGCTGTGGGCCGTGCTGCTATGGCTCAACATCCTTGCCGTGCGCCGGATCAGCGTGGCGGAACTGGCGCGGGAGCATTGGGCGAAGTTCGGGCGCAATTACTACGCCCGCCACGATTACGAAGCCCTGCCGACCGAGAGCGCCAATGCGCTGATGGCAGAACTGACCGCCGCCCTCCGCGCCTTGCCCGGCACCACCTATGGCCCGCTGACCGTCGCGGAGGCAGACAGCTTTGCCTATAGCGACCCGGTGGACCACTCCGTCAGCGCCAATCAGGGCATCCGGGTGCTATTCGAAGGCGGATCGCGCATCGTCTTCCGCCTGTCGGGCACCGGGACGGAAGGGGCCACCCTGCGCGTCTATCTGGAACGCTATGAACCGGTGGGCGGGACGCTGGACGAGGAAACCCCCGCCATGCTGGCCGATCTGATCGCCGCTGCTGACGCAATTGCCGGGATTGCCCGCCACACCGGCCGCACCGCGCCTGACGTCGTGACGTGAGCGTCCCGCTCGGCGCCAGTGTCAGCGAGGGGCGAACCCGCTTTGCCGTCCGCTCTCCCAAGGCAGAAGGCATGTGCCTGTGCCTGTTCGAACATGGACGAGAGCGGCACGTGCCGATGCACCGCGAGGGCGACATCTGGCTGGCCGACCTGCCGCAAGACCTGACCGGCGCCCATTACGGCTATCGCGCATCCGGCGACTGGGCGCCTGAAAAGGGCCTGTGGTTCGATCATGCCAAGCTGCTGGTCGATCCCTATGCGGTGGAGCTTGACCGGCGCTTCACCCAACACCCATCGCTGGCAGAACATCGCGCAGATACGGGCGGGCTGGTTCCGCGCGCCGTGGTGCCGGGCACGCTGCCTGCGGTACGCAAGCGCAAGCCCTGCTTCACGCCCGGCGGTCTGATCTATGAGCTGAGCGTACGTGGCTTCACCATGCGCCATCCGGACGTGCCGCCCCATCTGCGCGGCACTGTCGCGGCGCTGGCCGAGCCCGCCGTGATCGCCCATCTCAAGGCGCTGCATGTCGGCGCGGTGGAACTCATGCCCATCGTCGCCTGGATCGACGAGCGGCATCTGCCCCCGCTCGGCCTCACCAATGCCTGGGGCTATAATCCGGTCGCGCCCATGGCGCTCGATCCCGGCCTGTGCCCCGGCGGCGTGACCGAACTGCGCGAGACGGTGGCGGCTCTCCACAAGGCCGGGATCGGCGTGATCCTGGACATCGTGCTCAACCATACGGGCGAAAGCGACCTTCTGGGCGGCGTGATCTGCCTGCGCGGGCTGGACGATGCCGCCTATGCCCATGAACCGAACGGCGCGCTGATCAACGATACGGGCTGCGGCAATACGCTGGATTTTGCCAATCCGGCCGTGCGGCAACTGGCACTCGACACGATGCGCCATTTCGTGCGCCATTGCGGGGTCGACGGCTTCCGCTTCGATCTGGCCCCGGTGCTGGCGCGCGGGCCGGGTTTCGATCCCAAGGCACCGATCTTTGCCGAGATCGACACCGATCCGTTGTTGTCGGACCGGGTGCTGATCGCCGAGCCGTGGGATATCGGCCCAGGCGGCTATCAGTTGGGCCATTTTCCCGCCAACTGGCTAGAATGGAACGACCGCTATCGCGACGATATCCGCCGCTTCTGGCGCGGCGATGTCGGCATCGGGCTGCTGGCCACGCGGATTGCCGGTTCCTCCGACATTTTCGGAGAGGGACACAACCGCACGGTCAATTTCCTCGCTGCCCATGACGGGTTCACCCTGGCCGATACGGTCGCTTATCAAAACCGCCATAATCAGGCCAATGGCGAGAATAATCGCGACGGCCACCATGAGAACTTCTCATGGAATCACGGCGTCGAAGGGCCCAGCAGCGATCCGGCCGTGATGGCCGAACGCATGGCCGATCTGCGCGCCATGCTGGACACGCTGATGGCCTCCGCGGGCACGATCATGCTGACGGCGGGCGACGAATTCGGCCGTACCCAGCACGGGAACAACAACGCCTATTGCCAGGATAACGAGATCAGCTGGCTCGATTGGGATGGCCGCAACCGCGAGCTTGAGGCCCATGCCTTTGCTCTCGCTGCCTGGCGCGCCGCGCGAGTGGACTGGTTCCAGCGCTTCCCCGCAATCGGCGAATGGTGCCACCCGGACGGGCGGGCCATGTCGATCGCCGATTGGGAAGATCCGGCGACCGAAGGCTTCACGTTCACCTCCGCCGATCCGGCTCGCCCCTACACAGTCACGCTGGATCGCCACGCCCATCAGGTGCGGCTGGGTGAAATCGGGGGAGAGCCGGTGAACGGCGGCGATCACTTGCGGCGATAATCGTCCAGCGCCTTCACGGCCGGGCGTTCGGCCATGCGCGCCAGCCATGCCATGAACAGCGGTGCGGTTTCCTCGTTACAAGCCTCGGGCATCACGCGCGGCAGGGCCGGCGCCATCGAGTACCACTTGATGTCCGCCAGCGAGTAGAAATCGCCCAGCAGCCAGTCGCCGCCATGGGCCAGATGCTGTTCCCCGCGCGCGATGCAATTGACCAGACGGCGCTTGGCATCGGCCAGTTCCTCGTCCGAATAGCCCTTGTGCGAGACGGTCTGCCACTTCTTGCGCACTTCGTCGTTCGGCATGCGGGCAAGGATCTGCGCCATCTCCTCCTTGTCGATCTTCGACGCGAAAGGCGTGGCGCCATGCGCGCCGACCGTGGTCAGCGCGGGGCAGAAATATTCGTCCACATATTTGGTGAGCACCCGCATTTCGGCGCAGAGCCACGGATTTTCCGGCCGCAGCGGCGGGGTCGGGAATACAGTGTCGATATATTCGTTGATCACCGTCGATTCGCGCAGAACCCTGCCGTCATGCACCAGAATCGGCACCATCCCGTCCGGGCTCAGCGCCTGGAATTCGGGCTTGTGGTGTTCCCATTTCCGGCTGTCGAGAAAGCGGTTTTCAAACGGCAACCCCTTCTCAAGCAGGCAGAGCAGCGGGGTGAGCGAATTGGCGACCGGACCGAAATGATAGAGTGCGAGCATGGACATCCTTCCCCGTTTGGCTTTTGGGGCACTCTTATTTGACAATGTCAAAATGTCGAGAGGGATGCGTGCAAAAAGGATGATTTCGTGAGTGGGGAAGGCCGGCCTGCTTATCCTCCCTCGTCATTGCGAGCAAAGCGAAGCAATCCAGAGAACGCGTATTCCGCCTTGGATTGCTTCGGACCTATGGTCCTCGCAATGACGAACCTGAACTCATACAGACGCTGGCCCCGACCTACTCGCCGCCCAGGCTGCGTTCCTCCTCCATCATGTCCTCCGCGCGGCCGACCATCGTGTTGATGACGCGCCACAGCACAGCAATATCCTCGGGCGGAATGCCTTCGGTCAGCTTGCGGTCGCGTTCCACCACGCGTTCGATCATCCGACCATAAACCTCGCGCCCCTGCTTGGTCAGGTCGATCTCGATCTCGGGGCCGCCCGGCTTGCGCTCGCGCGAGAGCAGGCCGCGTTCCACCATGGCCTTCACCGCGCGGCTCAACTGGCCACGATCCTGCAGCAGCAGATCGGCCAGGCCATTGAGAGAAAGCGGCGCGAATTCACCCACCTGCACCATGATCCGCCATTCGGTTTCCGAAAGGTCGAACTGCCGGCGCTGGGCGAGTACCCCGCTGCGCCGGAGCAGGCCGAACAGGATGATCATACGCATGGTGACGAGTTCGCCCAACGGGCCCGAACGCTGCGTCGGACTGCGCCCGCTGCGCGCCAATTCTTCGTTCATATCTGCCTGCTGCACGTTGATCTTAAACTCGGTCAATCTAACCCCCACGGGACACGGAGTGATCTGACACCATCTTTTTGATGGTGTCAAAAAGGCTTTTGTGATCTAACTCTCCCCAGATAGCGCCTTCTACCGATCCTTTCGAGATTGGCTAGGGCGCGCACTGCAAAGGCTCCGGACAAATATGGTCACGACACGGGGCGGCAAAAGGGGAGAAGGACATGCGTGAGTTTCTCGGCAGGACGGCATTCATCACCGGAGGGGGCAGCGGTATCGGCCTGGGCATGGCCCGCGCCTTCCTCGATCGCGGCATGAATGTGGTGGTTGCCGACCTGCTGGACAGCCACCTTACCGAAGCTCGCGACCTGCTCGGTTCGACCAATCGCCTGCACTGCATCAAGCTGGACGTGTCCGACCGCGCGGCGATGAAGGAAGCGGCGGCGGAAACCGCGCAGGTATTCGGCAATGTCCATGTGCTGTGCAACAATGTCGGCGTCAGCCAGCGCAACCCGATCGACGAGGCGAGCTATGAGGATTGGGACTATGTCCTGAACGTCAACCTCGGCGGAACCATTGCGGGTATCGTGGAATTCGTGCCCGGCATGAAGGCCCATGGCGAAGGCGGCCATGTGATCAACACCTCGTCCATGGCAGGCATGATCCCCGTGCCGCCTTTCGCGGGCGTCTATGCCGCGTCCAAATTTGCCGTGCGGGGCCTGAGCGATTCCCTGCGGCTGGCGCTGGCGCCCTATAATATCGGCGTATCAGTGCTGTGCCCCGGCATGGTGAAGACCCGCGCGATGACGGCGGGCGATGTCTATCGCCAGGCGCATGAAGGCGCGGCGGCCGACGAAAGGCGCGACACGATCGAAGGCGGGATGGACCCCTACGATCTAGGCAAGGAAGTGGTGGACGCCATCGAGCATAACCGCCCCTACATCTTCCCGCATGGCGAATTCCGTGACGAAGTGGCCGGATATTTCAACGATATGCTGGCAGCTTTTCCCGTGGAGTTCGAACTGGACGAACGCCGCCGCGCCAGCGAGGAACGCCGTGCGAAGATGACTGCCGAGGCCAAGGCCGTGGCAGACGCGCTGGGTCAGGCAGGCTGAGCGCCGTGCAGGACGTAGCCGGAAAGGGCGCCTTCATCACCGGCGGCGCCAGCGGGATCGGTCTGGGCATGGCAATCGTGTTCGCCCGCGCGGGAATGAACGTGGTGATTGCCGATGTGCGGCAGGATCACCTCGACACCGCGCAGACCGAACTGGCCGCAGCGGGCCTTGCGGGCAAGGTCCACGGGCTGCTGCTCGACGTCACCGACCGCGAGGCCTATTCCGCCGCCGCCGATGAGGTGGAGCGGCTGATCGGCAAGCTGCACGTGCTGTGCAACAACGCCGGGATCGGCATCCTCAAGAGCCTTGGTTCCGCCACCTATGCCGATTGGGACTGGGCGGTGGACGTCAATCTCAACGGCGTGTTCAACGGCGTGCATACCATGCTGCCCCGCATCCTGGCCCATGGCGAGGGCGGGCACATCGTCAACACCGCATCCATGGCCGGGGTGCTGCAATACAGCCAGGCCGGGATGTATGTGGCGACCAAATTCGCCGTGGTGGGCCTGTCGGAAGCATTGCGGGCGGAACTGGCCCCGCAGGGGATCGGCGTTTCCGCCTTCTGTCCCGGCGGCGTGCGCAGCAATATCCGCGAATATGAGAAGACCCGCCCTGCCCGCTTCGCCGCGCAGGAAGATGCGCCCAAGGGACCGCCCCCGCGCTTCAACCTGAGCGATGAGGATCGCGAGCGCCTGTCGAAGCTCACCGCCAGCCCCGAAGAGGCGGGCGAGATCGTGCTGCAGGGCATCCGCGACAATGCGCTCTACATCTTCACCGCGCCCGAGTTCCGCCCCGGCATCACTGACCGTTTCGAGGCGATGCTGCGGGCCATCGGCCATGACGAGGAGCGGGAGAAGACCGCGCTCGATCTCATTCCGGGGCTGGTCGGCAGCCCCATCTATCGCGAGGCACCCTAAGGCGCCCGCCACTTCTGGGGAGTAGCAAGAATGGCAATCAAGAAGTTTGCCGGCGCCGGACTGGTGCTGGCTGTTGCGCTGGCAACAACGGCGATGGCCAGCCCGGCCGCCGCCGCGGATCAGGCGGCAAAGCCGTGGTACAAGAAGACCTGGAACCCGGCCAATGTGAAGCCCTGCGACCGGGACTGTCTGGTGAAGATCGGCGAGGCCTATCTCACTGCGCTGCAGACCAAGGACATGAGCGCCCTGCCCTTTGCCGAACAGGTGATCGCCACCGAGAATACCGGCAAGATCAAAATGGGCACCGGCCTGTTCTGGCGCGCGAAGATGGAACCGACCACTTTCAAGATCACCGTGGCCGATCCCGTGCAGGGCCAGATGGCGTTCCAGACGGTGATGAAGATCGACGGCCAGATCGCGATGATCGCCATCCGCATCCGGGTGGAACGCAACATGATCACCGAGGTGGAGCACTGGTACGATCGCAATGTCGCGCCCGAGGCAATGGAACTGCTGACCCATCCGCGCCCCACCCTGCTGGCCGATGTGCCGAAGGACAAGCAGATGAGCCGCGAATATCTGGCCTATGCCGCCGAAAGCTATTTCGACGCGCTGACGGGGGAAGATGGCTCCATCGCGCCCTTTGCCGACGAATGCGTGCGCTATGAACAGGGCTATCAGACCGTGGCGAACAAGCAGCCCGGCCGAGCCTCGCCCACGCCGAAGATGCCCGATCTCAACACCGAAATGGGCCGTTACTTCAGCAAGCTGTCGACCATGACCTGCAAGGAACAGGTCGACACCGGTGTGTTCAACGGCATCAAGCGTATCTGGCCGCACCGCGCACTGGTGGTCGATCAGCAGAAGGGCCTGGTCGCGACCTTCCCCTTCTTCGTGCATGACGGCGTGCGCGATCAGGTGCCAGGCGGATTGCAGCGCCCGCAAAGCGGCGCAGGCATGGTCCTGAACCTCACCACCATGGAGACCTTCGGCATCCGCGACGGCAAGATCTACGAAGTGGAAGCCTTCCCCTTCGTCACCATTCCCTATGGCACCAATGACGGATGGACCCACGCGGATCCGAACTAATGGAAAGGTGAGCGCGGGCGGGACACAGGAGGGCCGCCCGCCCGCGCTTCACCCAGCGGAAAGGAGGCATCCTTACCCCAATGGGTAGGATACCATCGTCTCCCCGCTGTCGGGCCGGGCCCGATGCTCGAAATAGAAGCGCGTAACCGGGGGCTGCTTGCCGCCGTGGCACTCACTCAGGAAATCGTCATATTCCTTGGCCTCCAGCGTGCGGCGCTGGCGCTGGCGCAGATATTCCGCCCAGCTGCGCACCTGGAAACGCTCCGCCCACAGCTCCCCGTTCGTCGCGTCCTGCAGCAGCGTGACCTTCTGCGCGCCGTCGCGCATGCGGATGTGCTGGCGCGCCGTAACGGCGGCGAGGAAATCCTCCAGCCTTGCGGGCGGCACGATATATTCGATCACCACCACCACGCCGACGCCTTCGGGCGCTTCGGGCAGGACGTGCTCGTCCTCATGCGGGGCGGAGGTCAGCGCGCTGGAATGCACTTCCTCCACCGGCAGGCGCCATGCCAGCAGCAGGGTAGAAAACAGGACGCTGGCACAGATCAGATAGGTCGGGCCGATGCCGACCCTTTCGCCCACATGGCCCCAGAACCAGGCCCCCACGGTCATCCCGCCGAAGGTGAACATCTGGTAGAGCGCCAGCGCCCGGCCAGAGACCCAGCGCGGCACGTTCATCTGCACTGCGACATTGAAAGTAGACAGGCCGAGCACCATGCCCGCGCCCACCACGAACAGCGCCGCGCAGGTGAGCGGCAGATAGCGTGAGAAGCCGATCCCCAGCAGTGCGGCGGAGGTCACCACGATGGCAATGCGGATCAGCCCTTCGGCGGCGAAGCGGTGCCGCATCCGCCCCAGCTGGGCCGCCCCGGCAACCGCGCCCATGCCCATGAAGCCCATCAGCACGCCGAACACAGTGGCCCCTTGATGCAGGAGGTCACGCGCGACCAGCGCCATCAGCGCGACAACGATGGACGAACAGAAGCCGAAACACATCGCCCGCAGGATCACTCGGCGTACCGGCGTGGAATGGAGCGTGTAGGTCACCCCGTCGCGCATGGCGGCAAGGACCGAATCCGCGGCCATGCCTTCTCGCCGTTCGGGCCGCCAGGCGAGCAGCACCCCGATCAGGGCGAGATAGCTGACGGCATTGAGAGCGAAGTTGACCTTGCTGCCCACCATCGCAACCAGCACGCCGCCCAGCGCGGGGCCCACCGTGCGAGCGATGTTGAAGGCCATGGTGTTGAGCCCCACCGCATGGGGCACCTTCTCGCGCGGGACGAGATCGCCCACGGTGGACTGCCAGGCAGGCGCCATGATCGCCTGTCCGGAGCCGACAATGAAGGTAAGCAGCAACAGCAAGCCCGGTGTCACCAGCCCGGCAAAGGCCAGTGCTGCCAGCACACCCGAAGCCACCAGCATCAGGATCTGGGCGCCGAACAGCACCAGCCGCCGGTCCAGAATATCGGCCAGCGCCCCCGCCGGAAGCGAGAAAAGCAGGATCGGCAGAGTAGACAGCGCCGTCACCAGCGCCACCATTTCCGGCGACGGGTTGAGCGACGTCATCAGCCACGCCGCCCCTACCTGCTGGAGCTGGCTGCCGATCGAACTGATGATGCTCGCCAGCCAGATCGCCAGGAACACCCTGTGCCGCAGCGGCGACCAGGTGCCCGGCCCACGCGGCTGGGTTTCTCTATTCGCCATGTCGCCCCGCTACAGTCCAAGGGTCAGGGGTCGGAAGGACGGTGCCCGGAAGGGCTGGAGATCAGTGGCTCCAGCCCGGATCGGAGTGGTAGGGCACGCTCGTGCCGACCGCCTCGACCTGCTGGATCATCCCTTCCTTCAACTTGAAGGCCTCGGCCAGAAGGATGCTGGACGGCTTGTTGAACATGCCGATATCGACCTTGCGCCCGTCGGGCATAACCAGTTCCTTCTTGCAACCGCAGTGATCGAACACGGCGAAGGCGAACACGGCCTGGCGTTCCTCGTCCACGATGGGGAAGCGGCGGTCATGCACTTCGGTGACCACGCCATAGAGGCCGGTCGAGAACTGCTCCTTGCAGCCCATCCCGCCGATATCGATACCGCCCATGCGGACGATGCCGGGATTGTTGCTGGTCAGCGTGCCGTTTTCCAGACGATCGCAATCATCGGTGAAGGGGTAATAGCCCTTGCCGTCATTGTTCTCGATCGCATTGAAATAGTTGTTGGCCGCCGCGATCAGTTCCTGGCGGCTGAGGCGCTTTCCGGTAGGCGGCACTTCGGACCACAGCGCCTTGGGCTTCTGCATCTTTTCCAGATTGCCATAGCCGGCATCGTTCCAGGCCGGGCCCGCGCCGGTGCGATAGGTGACCAGTTCGACCTCGCTGATCTGGCCCAGGTGCAGGCGCACGCGGGCACCCAGCGTCAGGCCATGGCCGTTTTCGTCCATGGTGGCGAACAGGCCGAACTGGCCGGTGGCCGGATCGGCCAAGACGTGGCGATAGGCGCCGACTTTGCTGGCCGTCTGCCACATGCCGTTATTGAAGCCCATCGCCTGCCCGTTTTCGGTGTAGCGGGCGTTCTTCGCCAGCGGCAGCTTCGAGGCATCACGCGAGGCGAGCGCGTCGAGGAAGCGGCCGGCGAGGTCTTCCATGCAGGCCCGTTCGCACGGGATCGGGGCGTCTTTCGCCTGAGCGGCGGCGGGCGCTGCGGCTATGCCCAGCAACGGGGCCCCAAGTATCAGGGCGGCAGCGGCAATCAGTTTCTTCAACATTTCTCTCTCCCTCAGGCGACCCGCGCATCTTCTGCGTTCAGTCGCTCCACTTCTTTGCGGAAAGGCTTCAGGCCCAGCCAGGTGATTGCCAGCGCGGCAGGCAGGAACACAACATGCAGCAGCATGATGGACCAGCGCAGGTCATCGGGCGAAGTGAAGATATGGTCGGTAGTCAGGCCGGTCACGAAGGGCGCCATGCCCACGCCGACCACGGTGTAGATGAACAGGTACAGCGTCATCACCTGCCCGCGGATCTCATTGGGCGAGATGGCGAGCATCACGGCATTGAGCATCGGGCCGTTCATCCCGAGCGACAGATAGGCAACCGAACTGAATGCCATCGCCAGTTCCGGCGTGGGCATCAGCGGCTGCATGATCGCAAAGGGGATGGCGACAAGCCTTGTGTAGAGGATCACGCGATAGGCCCCCGCCGGATCGCCCCGATTCTGGAACCATTCCGCCCATTTCGCACCCAGATAGAGGCCCGCGAGCATGGCAATGATCGATACCACGCCGGAAACGATGCCATATTGCGTGGGCGACCAGCCATAGGTCCGTTCGAAGAAGGCTGCGCCCCAGGCGCGCCCACCTGCATCCAGCGAGCCGATGGTCAGCCCTAGGAACATCGGCCCGAATACGGCGACGTGCAGCCACAGATAGCTGATTGTCTTCTTGAAACCGGCATTGCGGGTCTTCAGGCGCAGATTATGGCGCGGCGGTTCCTTCACCTTGATCAGCAGCAGCGAGATCAGCAGGCCCGGCAGGCCCAGAGCGAGCAGAACGACCTGCCAGGGACGCAAGGTGCCGACGATCGGCAGATCCGGCGAGCCGAGCCTGGCGACCAGCCAGATCATCAGACCGCCCAGCAGCAGGGACAGGCCGCTGCCCGCCACCGATCCGATCTGCAGGGTTGAGACGGCGCGCGGCAATTTGTCGCGCGGGAAACAGTCCGCCACCATCGAATAGGCCGTGGGGCCGTTGACGGATTCCCCCGCCCCCACCACGACGCGCGCGATGAATAGCTGAGTGAAGTTGGCGGCAAGGCCGGATGCGGCCGTGGCAAGGCTCCAGACGATCAGCCCGCCCGCGATGATCCACTTGCGCGTCCAGCGGTCGATATAACGCGAGAACGGCACGGCCACGAGGGCGTAGAAAATCGCCTGCGTCGGGCCCAGCAGCAGGCCCGCTTCGGCATCGGTCAGGTTGAAATCGGTTTTGATCTGCTGGATCAGCAGCCCGAGGATATTCTGGTCGAGCATGGCGACGGTCGTGACCGTGGCGAGGACCCCGACCGTGAACCAGGCCTGCGCCGGTGGCGGATAGTTGGAGCTGGCGGCAGGGGTGGCCTCAGGACCGGCCCCTTCTGCCCCGCTCGCCGCCGGTTGAAACGAACTGCTTAAATCATCCCCGGCCACACTGCCCATCGGATCATCCTCTCAAGACTGGTGAAGGGAGGCAGGACCAGGCTCCCGCCTCCCTTCTGGGTGGGTCGCTCAGAATTCCTTGCGCAGGGTGAGCGACCATTCGCGAGGCCGCCCGACCGAGGCGCTGAGGAAGCCATAGCTTTCCCGCTGATCGGTGATCGTGGTGAGGTAATATTCGTCGAACAGATTGGTGACGGCCGCCGCAATCGAGAAGCCGAGATCCTTGTTCGCATAGGTCAGACGCAGGTTCACCAGCGCGTAGGCCGGCTGCACCGAGGAAACCGCCAGGACATTGTTGGAATAGGCGATGTCCGAACGGTAGCTGACGTCCACGCGCGGGGTCAGGGTCTGGCTCTCGCTCAGATCCGCATCATACTGGATCGCGCCCGAGAGGTTCCACTTGGGCACGCGGGTCTGCGGGCTGTCCAGCGTCAGCCCCTGAGTGGAGGCCAGCAGTTCCTTGTAGCGGAAATCGGTATAGCCGACATTGCCCGAGATCATCAGGCCCGGCGCCGGACGAGCCACGGCTTCCACTTCGAAGCCCTTGATCTCCGCATTGCCGACGTTTTCGTTGCAGAAGATCGCGCAGGCGCCGCCGCGATAGGCCGGATCGCGCACAGTGCCCACGATCTTGTCGAACTCGGTCAGATAGGCGGCCGCATTGAGGCGCAGCATCCGGCCGAACAGGTTCGACTTGAAGCCGACTTCATAGGACTTCACGTCTTCCGCCTCCAGCGAGAAGATCCCGCTCGCGCCAAACGGACGGGCATTGAAGGCCGATGCCGTGAAGCCCGTGGAATAGGACGCGTAGAGGTTCACATTGTCCGAAGCCTCATAGGCGATCGAGAAGCGCGGATTGATGCGGTCGTCCTTGTTCTTGCCGGTCGCAACGAAGTTCAGCACGCTGAGGTTCGAGGGCGAATAGTCGCGGTCGAACGTGTAAGTCTTCTTCTCGTTCGAATAGCGCACGCCGGCAGACAGCGTCAGCCGCTCGACCGGATGGAGATCCACCGCACCGAACAGGGCCCAGCTCTTCAGCGTCGCCGTATCGTCGCTGAAGAAGTCCAGCGCCTGAGTGAAGCCTTCGGTCTGCACACGGGCCGGGTTGAGCGTTTCGGTATCGAGGTAATAGGCGCCCAGAGTGTAATCGAGCACATCGTTGAAGGTCGAACCCAGCAGGCGCAGTTCCTGGCTGAATTGGCGGTGCGTCAGGCCATTGCGCACTTCTTCCACCGGCACGGCGAGCAGGCTCTGGCCGAAATCGCCGGTATATTTGCGATAGGCGGTGATCGAGGTCAGGTGGATGTCGTCGGACAGATTGGCCTCGACCGTCAGCGAGCCGCCATAGGCTTCCATCGTGCCTTCGGCCGGGTTGATCAGGCCGGTCCGCTGATTGCCGTAGCGGGCATAAGTGGTGTAGCCATCGGGCGATTCAAACGAGGCGATCACTGCCTGCAGCTTTTCCGGCGTCGAGACGTCGAAGCCGTAATAGCTGGTGCCCCGGCCCTTCAGCCACTTGGCAAGGCCGTTATTGTCCACACCGCCCACCGGGATCGCGCCGCCGGCAAGGCCGGTTTCCGGATTGATCAGCGAAGACTGCGTATCGATGATGACTTCGGCCGAGCTTTCCGCCGTTTCATTGGTGTAATCGCCCGAGAGATAGACCTGCACGTCGCTGGTCGGTTCCCAGCCCAGCGTGCCGCGGAAGCTGTAGCTGCTGCCGCCGCCCAGCGTGCCCACTTGGCAGCTGTCATTATTGATCGGGCCGAGGCCCACGCCGCCGACCTGATCATTGCCATATTGCGGATTGACGCATTTGTAGTCGAGCCGCTTGACGTGGCCTTCCTGGCCCTTGGCATTGGCGACCACGCGCAGGGCGAGCTGATCGGTCAGGCCCAGATCATAGGCGCCGCGCAGCTGGTAACGCTCGCGGCTGCCGCCGGTGATCTCGACATAGCCGCTATTGTCGCCCTTGGGCTTCTTGGAGATCAGGCGCAGCGCGCCGCCCACCGAGTTACGGCCGAACAGGGTGCCCTGCGGACCGCGCAGCACTTCCACACGCTCCAGATCGAGCACGTCGAACACCGAGCCATAGGTGGTCGCGTAATAGACGTCGTCCACATAGAAGCCCACGCGCGGTTCGAAGGCGGTCAGGAAGTCCGCCTGGCCGAGGCCGCGGATGAAGGCCTGGTTGGTCTGCGCGCCATAGCCGGAGCCGCCGCTGGTCATTTCCACGTTCGGCACCGAATTGGCGATGTCGAGCACGTTCTTAACGCTGCGCTGTTCCAGTTCGTCGCTGGTCACGGCCGAAATGGCGATCGGCACGTCCTGCAGCGCCTGCTCGCGGAACTGGGCGGTCACGATGATTTCGCGGTTGGCCGGATCTTCGGATGCTTCCCCGTCCTGCGCAAAGGCAGCGGCGGGAGCCAGCAAGGCCGCCGCCAGGGCGACACAGCTTGCGCGAGTGGCGAATTGAAGGGCAGCGGGCCGCCCTATGCGCTTGTCGGTGTTCATCTTCTCTCTCCCCTAGATTCTGCTTCTTGTTTTCCCCAACCGGGCGCCCGTCTTTCTGCGGATGCTCCGGCATGCCTTTCAGGCGCCCTCACCTAGGCGCCGAATTACCCCCAACGGCCCAGCTCGGGGCCCATTGTCGCGACAATGCGCATGTCGCCCGCCGCGTGGTTCACTGCCGGACGGGCAGCGACACGCGCGAGCCAGTCGGCCGCCGCCGCGGGCAGCTCGATACCGAGCGCCTCGAACTGGGCGAGGTGCGGGTAGACCGCGATATCGGCGATCGAATAGGCGTCGCCGGCCAGCCAGCCACCATCGGCCGCGTCCTGCGCCACGCGCACAGCGGCCTTTTCCAGCGCCCGCTGGGCAGCCTCCACCTGTTCGTCGGAAAATCCGGCCAGTGCCTGGCGCCACAGGGCCGCACGCTCCGGCGGCAGAAGGCCGAGCGCGGGGCCGCCGCCCTCGCCCGCCCCGCCAAGCCGGGCCCAACGTGCGATTGCAAGGTTTGGCGCGATATGCGTTTCCACATATTTGCCCCATTTGTGGACCGCATATCGCGCCGGAGGGTTCGGACCGCCGAGGGCGGGCTCGGCAAAAGCCTCGTCGAGATAAAGCAGGATATGGAAAGTGCCCGTCAGCACCTGCCCATCGGCCACCAGCACCGGCACCTGTCCTTCAGGATTGAGCGCCAGCAGCGCATCGGAATGATTTTCGAACCGGCCAAGGTCCACTTCGCGCGAGGCATAATCCAGCCCCTTTTCCTCAAGCGCGATCAGGACAGAGGCGGAATGGCCGGTCGGGCCGCCGTGATACAGTTCGATCATGCCGCGTCCTCCACGCCCAGCAGGCGGCGGACATCGGCCGCCCTTTGCGTGATGAAGCCGCGCCCGGTGCCGAAGCCGCGTTGCAGCCCTTCACGCGCGTGGCAGCGGCGCAGCCATGCCATGATATGCGGGCGGCGCTGGTCGTTCACATCGTCGGGATAGGATTGCGGCAGGTGATAGAAGGTGGCCATCACATTGATGTCCGCCAGCGAGAACTCCGCCCCCGCGAGATAAGGCGAGCGGGACAGCAAATCCTCGAAGACGTCGAAGCTCTCGGCAATGCGACGTGCGGATTCATCCAGATCGGCCTGCGGGGTCTTGCCGAACATGAGCTTTTCCCAGGCGGCACGGCGCTCGGGCAGCGGAATCTTGTCGAGTTCGCGGCGCTTTTCGTCCTCGTCCACTTCCGCATAGCGCGGGGCGGCCAGCCGGTTGGAAGCAAGCATGGCGAGCGAAGGCGCCACGATATTGTCCATGTACCGCATCACCTGGCGCATCTGCCAGCGCCACAGGGGATCGGCCGGGCGCAGGGCCGGGCCGTCAAAGGCATCGTCGATATATTCCATGGCCGGAGTCGATTCGGTCATGACGAAGCCGTCGTGCACGACAGCGGGAATCGTCCCGTCCGGATTGATCGCCAGAAAGTCGGGCGAAAACTGCTCCAACTTGCCCATGTCGATATAGTGATGCGTGAAGGGAACGCGCTTTTCATGCAGGCAAAGCAGCGGCTTTCCTGAATTGGCGTTGGGTTCCCAGGTGTAAACCTCAAGCATCGCTTCTCCCTGTCCGCCCGTCTTTGCGGGCGATTTGGACGGAGCCTATTGGCACATATTGATTCCGTCAATAAGCTAATTTTGCAAAGTCAAAAAGGTACGCCCGGCTCGAGAGCCGGGCGTTTTGTCAGCAGGAAAACGAGGGATCGGTGAGACGCTTTCCGCTGATCAAACAGATAATTGGTTGCGATAGTTCCCGAAGGTAACCGGGTCTCATTTCACAGTGCCGAGCGCGGACCCATCGGGCAGACGCACACCGGCATAGCTGCCGCCCTTGCTGCCATCGCGCAGCGGATGGACATAGAGCTTCACCTTGTCGCCGGGCTTCAGCGTGGTGCGCTTCCAGCCTTCATTGATAAGGTTGTTGGGGCTGTTCATCTCGATCGCCCACAGCTCCCCCTTGCCCTTCACTGCCGCATTCGCCTCGATGAAGGAATGCGGGTTCTGCCAGCGAAAGCGCACGATAGTGGCATCGAGCACGACCGTCTTCGTCATGTCGAACATGGCGTAGCTGTGATGGGCCCCGGCGGGGGGCGCGACGAATGCGGTAGCCAGCAGCAGGGCGGCCAGTGCGGGCCTTGCGGCGCGATGCATGGAAAGCCTCCTCATCCTCAGAACACGTTCACGGGCTTGCCGTCCTTCGGCAGGCCGGAATCGAGCAGCTTGCCATCGGCCTTCTTCAGGTCGAGGAACAGGCCGCCGGGCTTGCCGTCGCGCAGCGGGTTCATCCGCAGGGTGATCTTGTCCCCGGTCTTGAGCGACACGCGGCTCCAGCCCTGGCGCTTGAGATTGTTCGGACTGTTCAGCTCGATGCTCCAATGAAGCACCTTGCCGCCGCCGGGCACGTCGATCTCGATGAAGGCATGGGGATTGGTCCACTGGAATTCGGCCACGGTGCCCACCAGCGTGACGATCTTCTTCTGATCGAACATCGCGAAGCTGTGATGCGCCTGCGCAGGTCCTGCGAGAGCCAGCGGCAATGCCATGCCCAGCCCCACGCCCACTCGCGCCAGTTTCTTGCCTAGAGTCACCGAACACTCTCCCAATCGGCGGTTGGCCCGCTCGTGCTTATATCTAACGTCATCTTTTTGATATCGTCAATAAGCTAATCGCATATCTGCGGCGAAACGTTTTCGCCGGCTGGGGAAGCCTGCTCGTCCTTGCGAGGAGCGAAGCGACGAAGCAATCCAGAGCGGTTGCGCGCAGCCGCCGTGGATTGCCGCGCGGCTTCGCCGCTCGCAATGACGAGGCCAAGTGCGTGTCGGCACATTCACCTTGACATTTTGAACCCATTTGGTTATATGCGCACCCATCCTGCATCTCAAAACAGGATGTGGAACCGGGAGGCGGCTCGGCCGGCTTGCCTTCCCCTCCAGTCGCGGGTGCTCCTGCTTACAACAGGAGATGTCACTCCCGCATCGCGGCCGGCGCTCATGCGCCTTGGGCAGGCTCTCGCCGGCCCAGCCGCCGGAACGGATCAGGCGCGGCACCAGCCGCGATGGAAGTGCGCCTCGTGCGAGCCCGCCCGCGCTTCCTTGCCGCTCCGGACAGGGCCGAGCCCATGCGCGCTGCGGAACAGGCGCCCGGGCCACTCGCAAGATAAACCTTCCGCACTGCCCCCGGCGCATTGCCGGCCGCGCGGTTCCTTTGGATTTTCACACTGGCGTTATGTCCGGGCTCACCGCCGGATGGTGAGGTGTGTTTGGGCTCACCCGCCCCACTCACCCACACCTGCTCATCCTGAGCTTGTCGAAGGACACGCGCCGAGCGCCATTCTGGGCGCATTCAAGTCGGCCTCATGGGGCTACCGGCTCCCGTGTCCTTCGACAGGCTCAGGACGAACGGAGGTTGGAGGTGCTTTCGCGGAAACGACGAGGGCGGAATTCAAACCGAAGGGAGCACGCCTATCGCCCCTCCCCCGCCTCCGCAGTCTCCATCCCCGGTTTCTCGGTCATCCGCTGGTCCAGCTCGGCCTCCATCGCCGCCGCCTCGCTGGAGAGCTTCTGTTCCTGCTCGGAATAGCGGTCATCGAAGGATTGTTCGCTACACCCCGCCAAAGCGAGGCAGAGCAGGCAAAGGGCCGCGCCGCGCATCTCAGTAATCCTTGCGGTATCTGATGTTGACGTTCGATCCGCCGAAGCTGCCCATCTGGCTCAGCACGGAAAGGGCGGGCGTCAGGCTGATCTCGATCTGGGTCGCGGTATAGCCCCGCGCATCGGTCACGATCTCAACATAGATGTCGTTGGTGATGTACTGGCCCAGCGCCACAGCCGTGCCGCGCCCATTCGCCTCGTCGGCATCCAGAATGCGGATACGGTCGATCCCCGAGGCCGATTGCAGCACGCCCAGCGGGCTGAACCCGCCCGAGCCGCGCAGCGCGTTGAGCGAGGAGGCAAGCTGCACGGCCTGAATGGTCGAAAGCTCGCCGATCGAACTGCCGAACAGGATGCGCGCCAGGATTTCGTCCTGCGGCAACGACGGGGTGGAACTGAAGGTGATGCGCGGATTGCCGGCCGAGCCGGTGAGCGAGATCGCCACGTCCACATCGTCGGCCTCGCCCTCCGCCGTTACCGACAGGGTTGGGTTGTAGGGATTGCCGTCACTGAAGCGGATGCGCCCGCTCTGCAGCTCGAAGCTGCGCCCGGCAAAGCCCAGCGTGCCGCGCACAAGGTCGATCCCGCCGGTGATGCGCGGATTGCCGGTGGTGCCGCGCAGCTTGATGTCGGCGGACCATTCGGATTCCATTCCCATGCCGCTGACGAACACCCGTTCGGGCGCGACCACGTCCACTTCCAGCCGCCAGTTGGACGGCACACCGGAAATCGCATCGGGCTTGGCCTTTGCCGCCACTGCCTGGGCAAGCGCGGCCTGAGCCTCGTCCGATTTGCGCCTGACGCCTGACAGGGTGCGCACTTCGGCCGCCCCTTCGCGCACGATGCGATAGCGGGTTTCGGGCAGGCGGATCGTGCCGCGGATCACGGCCGGATCGCCCGGATTGTTGACGATGGCCAGCGTGCCGGTCGCCCGTGCTTCCATGCCCGGCGCATCGGCCACGCGCGCATTGTCGAGCGTGAGGTCCAGCTGCAGGGGATAGCCCTTCTCGCTCGACAGGCTGACAAAGCCGCTGCCGCTTACCGTGCCGTCCCCGGCATTGGCGGACAGTTCCGTCACTTCCAGCCGGTCATCCGTGAAGGTCCCGCGCACCCGCATCTTGGTGAGCCGCGTGCCATAGGCATCGTTCACGTAAGTCAGGTCGTTCGCGCGAACCACGCCGGTCAGCGACGGCGCCTGTGCCCGGCCGGAGAAATCCGCCGCCACGCCGATGGCGCCGGTCAGGTGCTGGTCCGGCAGGGCGGCGAGCGAGAACAGCACGCTGGCCGGGCCATTATACCGGATGCCGCCGCCGAGAGGCGCGGCCATCAGCCGCGTGGTCCAGCTGCCGCTCTCCGGGCCGAGCGGCTTCAGATCGACATGCACCCGGCCGACATTGGTATCGTTGCGCTCCACGATGGCGCGCAGGGTGCCGCCATCGGGCTGGAGGCGCCCGACGATACGCAGATCGACCGGCTGGCTGATCGCGGCAAGGCTGGTGCGAGTGAACCGCTCCACCGTCAGCCGCGCATCGGCGCTGGGAAAGCCCTCGCCCACCTGAGTGAAGTCAACGCTGCCCGAGGCAACACCGCCCAGCCCCAGTTCGGGCATGAGCGGGCGCAGCACGGCAAGGTCCACATCGTTGAGGCGCGCCTGCAGCTTCGTCTCCGCCCCGTAAGTGCCGGCCAGTTGGACGCTGCCCTGCCGCAAGGCGAGCCGGGTGGGCAGCAGTTCGTAGGCGCCCTTGGCCAGCTTGATCCGCGCCGGATTCTCCGTGTGGAAGGCCACGCCGCCCGCACTGCCCCGCAAGGCTACGCGCCATTGCTCGGGCGCCATCTGGGCATTGGCAGCTATGTCGAACGGCGTGCCGCGATTGCCCTTGGCCAGCAGTTTCGCCGTGCCGCTGCCGCCGCGATAATCCACCTGCGCCCGCGCCCGCTCCAGCGCGAAGCCCTGCATGGCAAGGCCCGCCACCTGCACATCGGCCACGACATGCGGCTGGTCGAGCAGGGTAATATCGGCGGTCGCAATCGCCCGCGCGATGGACAGGCGCGCCGGGCTGCCGAGCACGGCATTGCTCGCCGTGGCATTCACCAGCGCGCGCTGGGCCTCCCCTTCGGCCAGCAATTGCACCTGCCCGTCGATCCCCGATCCGTTGGCCGCCAGCATGCCGGTGAACGGCCCGGCGGCGCTCTGCACCACCCGGCCCGAGAGGTTCACGCCCGCGAAATTGCCGCGATTGATGTCGATGGTCAGCGGCCCGGCGCCGGACAGGATCGCCAGATCCGCATCGAACGGCCCGTAATCGCTCTCGCCCTTGGCCAGCAGGGCATAGCCACTATCGGTGCCCCTGATCTCCGCGCGCAGATTGGCAAGGCCCACGCCCAGCCCCGGCTTTTCCGCCATCACGATGGCGACCGGGCGGGCGAGCGTGCCGCTGACCGCCAGCGAAAGCGGGCCATAGCGGTCGGAGATGCCTACCCCGGTAAAGGCAATCGCGCCATCGGGCCTATAGGAACCCGCGCCATTCGCCATGCGGAATTGCGGCGCGGCGATGCGCAGGGCGGAAACCCGCGCCACGCCATCCGTGCCATAGGAAATATTGGCCGAGATCAGCCCGTTGCCGCCGAGGAAATCACGGGCGGATTCGTTGAAAATCTCGCGGCTGCGCGCCGTGACCGTGCCGGCGATGCGGAAGCCGTTACGCTCGGTCTTGAGGTCCAGCTTGCTGGAAATGTCGAAGCGGCCAATGCCAGCCACGGCGTAATTGCCGATCCTGCCATTGAGCGCGCCCGTATAGAGCCCGGTCGAAACATCGGCCACCAGCACGGCGGTTGCGTCGATCCGATCCGAGCGGATCTTGAGGTTGTCGGACAGGATGCGCGGCCATTTCACTGCCAGATCGCCATCGGCCCGCACATTGGTGAGCAAGTCGCCCGCCGCCGCATCCAGCCCGTCGATCATCCGGGCACGGGCATGGACCGGCACCAGTGCCTTGTCCGCATCCACGCGCCCCTCGCCCTGCGCGGAGAGGCCGACGATTGCCGTATCGCCAAAGCCGAGCCGCGCGGCGTTGAGCGTGTAGGCAATGCGCGGCGTGGCGAAGGCGCCGTCCAGCTTCAGGCTGGCGGCAACGCCCTGCCCCCGGAAATCGGGCGCGATGGCCGCCGGGCGCAGCAGGCGGAAATCCACTGCCAGTTCCTCGAATCTGTTCTCGCCCAGATCGACGAGGCCATCGGCGGCAAGGTGGAAATTGGCATTGTCGAGCCTGCCCTTGAGATCGACCCGCCGCTGGTCGAGCGCGGCAGTCAGATCGATCCGCGTGGCGGGCTGGAACATGGTCGCGCCAGCGGCTGGCAGCAGCAGGCCGGGGCTTGCCTCGCCCTTCACACCGAAGGTGCCATCACGGGCCGTCAGCGTCAGATCGGCGAGCCGCGCCTTGCCGTGGGCTGCGCTCAGCGCGCCGTCCCACTTCGCCCAGTCGCCCTTGCCATCGAGCGAGGCGGTCAGCGCCTCAGCCTTGCCGGTCAGTCCGGCGACCAGTCCGTCGGCAGGTGCATCCAGCTTCGCCGCGATGTTCAGCAGGTTCTTTTCCGGCACAGCGTCGAGCGACAGCAGCAGAAGGTCACCGCCTGCCAGACCGTCGCCCGCCAGCGCCAGCGCGCGGGCATCGACGATCGCCCGCCGGTCCGCGATCTGGACCTTGCCGCTGAGCGAAGCGATATGGCGCTCGCCGGTGATGGCCGGGTCGATCTCGATCCGCGCAATCTCCAGTTTTGCCACATCGATATCGAGATCGGGCAGCAGGGGTTGGTCGGTCTTCACTTCCCGGAACGCGGGCAGGCGCCTCACCTGCACCAGAGGCGCAGTCAGCGAGCGTATGTCGATATGGTTCGAGAGATAGGCAAACGGCCGCCAGTCGAGCGCAGCGCGCGGCGCGGAAACGAAGGTTCCCTGCGGGTCTCCCAGCGCCAGATCACGAACCTCAAGTTTACTGTAGATCGATCCGTCGAGCTGCCCGACATGGATCGTCATGCCGTTCTGGAACTCCAGCGCGTTGATCTGCCGCACGATGAAGCGGTGCCCGCCCGCACTATCGAGCCAGAGCAATCCGCCCCCCGCAGCCAGCACGACCAGCGCCAGCAGACCGGCCAGAATCCCCCACAGGCGCCAGCGCCGCCGCACCGGTGCCTCCTGCACCTCGTCGGCGGGTGGCACCTCTTCTGGCGACATGTCGGCTTCGTCCGCCATCAGAAAGCCTGCCCGATCGAGACATAGACGGCGATGCGGGATTCGCCCTCCTTGCGGCCCAGCGGGGTAGCCACGTCGAGGCGGACCGGGCCGAAATTGGTGTAGAACCTCCCGCCGATACCAGCGCCGAAGCGGATATCGTTGAAGCCCGGCATGGAGCTTTCATAGACCTGCCCGGCATCGACGAAGGCGACGACACCGTAATCGCCGAAGCGATAGCGCGCCTCTATCGCGCCTTCCACCAGGCTGCGCCCGCCCACCGGGTTTGCGTCCGGGTCCTTGGGTCCAAGCTCCTGATAGCCGAAGCCCCGCACCGATCCGCCGCCGCCCGCGTAGTAACGCCGCGACGGGGCCAGATCCTCGCGCCCGGTGCCCACGATGGAGCCCACCCGCACACGGCCCGCCAGCACGAAATCGCCGAAGGAGCGGTATGCAGATCCTTCCACCATGCCGCGTGCGTAGAACTGGTTCTGGTCGCCGCCGGAATATTCGGGCGAAAGCTTCAGGTTAAGGCGGAAACCGCGCACCGGATCGAGCAAGTCGTTGGTGGTGTCGAAGCCCAGCTGACCCGGCAGGGCGGCGATGTAATAGGTGCGCCTCTCACGGTCCTGCCGGACAAAGACGTAGCTCTTTTCGCTACTGGCTAGCAATTCGAAGCCATAGGAATAGGTCAGCTTCTTCTGCCAGATCGGCGTGCTGTCATAGCTGATCCGCCCGGCCAGTCGCCCGGTATAGGCATTATAGGCATCGTAATTGCTGTGCAGCGCGGAAAGGGCCAGTTCCACCGTGCGGTCGCGCCGCCCGGCATTGGAGCGGCGGAAAGTGGCGCTCAGCCCCTGTTCCTGCGTGCCAGCGAGCCCGCTGAGGATCAGCGCGCCTTCGGGCGGAAACAGGTTGCGATGGGTCCAGCTGCCCTCGGCCCGCAGCCCCTGCCCGGTGCTGTAGCCCGCGCTGAGCGAAATGGAGCGTTGCGGCCCGCGCGTCTGGCGCACGGCGAGATCGGCGAACTGCGTGCCCTCGCCCGCATCGCGCCCGGTTTCGCGCGGCTCGACCGCGACCACGGCGAACAGGCCAGTGGCGACCAGTGCATCGCGCAGATCGTCGAGCTTGTCGGAATCGTAGAGGTCGCCCCTTTTGAAGCGGGCGAGCACATAGATATGCTCGGGATCGAAGACCTCCTCGCCCTCGACGATCACGTCCCCGAAACGCGAGCGCGGGCCGGGCGTTACGGGCAGGGTGTAGTCCCCGGTGCGGGTCTCGTCGTCGAGCAATATGTCCCGCTGGCCCAGCTGCGCGAAGGGATAGCCATTGCGAGGCAGGCCAACGGCCATCCCCGCTTCGGCAGCCAGCACATCCTCCGCCAGGATCGGATCGCCCGATTTGAGCGGGAAGTAGCGGCGAATGAGATCGTCCGGCTCGACCGGCGGCGCATCGAAGGCAATCTTCCCGAAGACATATTGCGGCCCCGGCTGCACCTCCAGGATCGCCGCCGCACGGCCATCGCCATCCGGCGGGGGCAATTCGATGGCCGGAGCCACCACTGCATCGAAATGGCCGGCGGCAGAGAGAATATCGGCCAGAAGCTGGCGGTCCGCCGTGAGGCGGGAACTGAGTTGAGTGCCGCTGGCCGTGTCGCCATCGCCGTCGTCCAGCGCCGAAATGCTGCGAAAGCGCGAGCGGATATCGCTTTCGGAAACCGTGCCCTGCAGGCCTTCAAGTCCGTCGATCCGCCAGTCATAGCGCAATTGCCGGTCAAGGTCGGTATCCTCGCCCAGCGCCTTGGCGTCGACGGGTTCGAGATCGAATTCGGACAGGGGCGGCAACGGTTCATCGAGTCCGGAATCGAGCGGGACAGGCTCGCCCATATCGTCGATCATCGGCATGCGGGAAATCGCCGCGGCTTCATCGGCCGCTGCCTTTTCCGCATCCTCGCGCACGCGCATGGGCATTGCGCCGGCCTTGAGCACGGCCTGTTCCTCCAGCCGCCGCTGCTCGGCCTCCCACTCCTCGATGCTCTCCAGATCGCCGTCGAGCGGAGGCAGCGCCTTCTCGAATTCCTCATCAGAAACGATCGGCTTGGGCGCGGAGGCATCGTCCTGCGCATGGGCAGGCGGGCACAGGCCTGCCGCCAGCACGAGCCAGACCGCCGCCCGCAGACCGCGCGCCGCCTGTTCGGAAAAGGTCAGACCGGGCAAATTCCGGCCGCGAATAGGCACATAGGTCTCCAGGCAGACAGTCTGCGGAGACTAGTTCGCAGTCGCGACAAGAGAAAGACCTCTTCGAAGAGGCCCACGGCGACACGTGCGACGAGGCGGCTAAACGCCCTGCAAGTGGCTGGCCGGGTGGGACAATTCGCCGCGCGAATACCCCACCCGACCGCGAGACGTGCGATCAGACCGGCAGGCCGACGTAATTTTCGGCAATCGCCGTCCGCGCCGCACGGCTCGAAGCGATGTAGTCCAGTTCGGCCACCTGCATTGCCCGCTCGAACGGCCCATCCTGCGGGAAGCGATGCATCAGCATGGTCAGCGACCAGCTGAACCGTTCGGACTTCCACACGCGGGCGAGCGCCTTGCCCGAATATCCGGCAATCGCATCGGGATCGTTGCGGCGGAAGAAGCCGGTCAGCGCATCTGCGGCATAGAGCACGTCGCTTGCCGCAAGGTTCAGGCCCTTGGCTCCGGTCGGCGGCACGATGTGGGCGGCATCGCCGCACAGGAGCAGGCTGCCATAACGCATCGGCGCGAACACGAAGGAACGCAGCGGGGCGATGCTCTTTTCCAGCGAGGGCCCGCGGGTGATGCGCGATCCGGCATCGGGGCCGAGGCGGATCGCCAGCTCGTCCCACAGCCGGTCGTCGCTCCATTCCTCGACCTTGTCGGTCAGTGGGACGTCCACGTAATAGCGGCTGCGGGTCTCGCTGCGCATGGAAGCGAGGGCGAAGCCGCGTTCGTGATTGGCGTAGATCAGCTCGTGGTTGCAGGGCGGCACGTCTGCCAGAATGCCCAGCCAGCCGAAGGGATAGACCTTCTCGAACGCCTGCCCGGCATTGGCCGGGATCGCCTGACGGCTCGGCCCATGGAACCCGTCGCAGCCGGCGATGAAGCGGCAGTCGATCCGCTGCGTGGCGCCGTCCTTGGTATAGGTGACGTAGGGGGCATCGCTGTCAACATCGTGCAGGGCCACGTCGCCCACCTCGTAGATGACGTCCAGCCCGCGTTCGGCGCTGGCTTCCATCAGGTCGCGCGTCACTTCGGTCTGGCCGTAGACGGTCACATGCTTGCCGGTAAGCTCGGCCAGATCGATGCGGATCAAGCGCTCGCCATCGGCAAGGTTGAAGCCGTCATGCACCAGCCCTTCGGCCTTGAGCCGGGCGTCGAGCCCCAGCCGCGCCATGAGGTCCACCGTGACCGTTTCCAGTACGCCAGCGCGGATACGGCCGAGCACATAATCGCCGCTCTGGCGTTCCAGCACCACGCATTCGATACCTTCCGCGCGCAGCAGATGGCCGAGCATCAGCCCGGCAGGGCCTGCGCCGATAATGCAAACCTGGGTCTTCATCGTCCTCACCCGAATAGTCGAAAGTGGCGATTTGAGCTTGTGCGCGAAAAATTGGAAGGGACGCGGGCGACCATCTCTGGTATTTTCCGGACATGGTCCGCAGCCCCACACCCGTCCCGCATTATGCCCTGTATGGCGAGGACACATCGCCGGAATTCGGCGATTATGTGCATTGCGAGACGATCGCGGCGCGCAGCCGCCTGTATGAATGGGAAATCTCCGCCCATCGCCATCTGTCTTTGTCGCAGGTGCTTTTCCTCGCCTCGGGCGGGGCGGATATCGTGCTGGAAGGCAAGCATTCGCGCGCCACAGGGCCGCTGCTGGTCTTTGCACCGCAAGGCTCTGTCCATGGCTTCCGCTTTACCGAGAATGCCGTGGGCTTCGTGCTGACGCTCTCCCGCGAGTTCCGCGTGGCGCTGGGCGAAGACGATCCGCTGGCCGCCTATCTGTCCGCCGCCGCTCTGGTGCCGCTGGACCTGCGGGCAAAACGGCGGTTGATGGTGCTGGGACGGCAATTGCTGGAAGCCCAACGCGACAGTGCCGGGCAAGGCCGTGCGCTGCTGGAGCGGGCGCTGGCGGAAAGCTGGCTGCGCGTGGCCACGGCCCCGCTGGCACAGCCCGAGACGCCCGGCCTCCCACCCCAGCTCGCCCGCTTCCAGTCACTGGTGGAGCGCCATTATCGCGAACACCTGCCGCTATCCTTCTATGCCGAGGAACTGGGATGCACGGAGCGGACATTGTCCCGCCTCACCCGCGCCGCCTGGGGCATCGCGCCCAGCGAAGTCCTCCACCGCCGTATCGCACTGGAAGCCCGCCGCGTGCTGCGCTTCACTAATGCAAGCTGCAGCGAAGTGGCCGAAGAACTGGGCTTCGATGACCCATCCTACTTCTCGCGCTTCTACCAGCGCATGACCGGACGCAGGCCGAGCGAGGAGAAGAGGTAGCAGGGAATGAAGGGGGAGTGAGGACAGAAGCAATTACTCGCCACTCGCCATTCCCACGAAGGCGGGAACGACGAAAGTGGGGGCACTATGCTCGAAATCAGCTCACCCCATCACCCAAACAAAGGCCGTCCCTCGCCCTTCGCCGATTGCCGCGAGCAAATCCGCCACTGGCTGCGGCGCATCCTTGCCGTCCGCGATCAACCTAAACGCTCGGCCCTGTTCGCGGGCGATCCCCTGCGCGAGGACCATGCCGGACCAGCCGGTAACACCCGCCAGCATGCGCCCGTCGGAGAGCCAGCCCGCACTTCGACCATAGAACAGCCCGGCAAGGTCATTGCCCTTTTCGGACAAGGGCAGCGCGCCCTTGCGCGCATGGCCTGCGGCGAGACGCCCTGCGGGCAGCATGGGGTCTGCAATGATGCCTGCTGCCGGGTCGGGCATCGCCAGGGCAACGCCCGGCACCAGCGCGGCGCCTGCGGCGAGGACTGCCCCGCCAAGGACCTGCCTGCGACTGGCGCGCATCATTTCGCCTCCGGATTGTTGCGCGTGAGATAGGCGGCGATCTGGCCGAGTTGCTCGTCGCTCACTTCCACCCGGGTGATCGCGGGCATGGAGCCGATGCCGTGGCGCACAACCGCCTCCACATAGGATGGATCGAGATCCTTGCGATTGGCGAGCATCGCATCCGCCTCGCCCAGACGGCGGGCCAGCATCATCGTGCCGGTGCCGACCTTGGCGTGGCACAGCGCACATTTCGCCTCGAATACCTTCTGGCCCGCTGCGACCCTGTCGGCCCCGGCAGGCGCGGCAGGCGTCACGGCATAGGCGGTTCCGGCGGCAAGCGAGGCGAGCCCCGCGAATGCGATCAGGCCCTTCATGCCGCGCCTCCCTTCAAGGCTGTGCCGATCCCGTTCTTGCCCGGCGCAATGATGCCGTTGGGATCGAGCATGACCTTCAGCCGCTCGTTCAGGCGGAACAGGGCGTGATTGTTGAAATCGAAGCCACGCGCAATCCGGTCCATGAAATCCGGATGGGTGCGATATTCGGCATAGCCCATCTTCGCGGAATCCTCGATCAGCGTCTCGAACAGCTTCCTGGTCCGCGCGATCATGTCCGCATTGTCACGATCATAGATCAGCAGGTTCACATTGCTGATGTGGCGGCGGCCCATGGTGAAGCTCGTGTAGTAGTCCAGCCCCGCCTCCTCGAAGCGGGCCTTCATCCGCTTTGCCTGCGCGAGCGCCAGCGCGCCATCCGGAGGCATGACCGGCGAGAAGCCGACATGCCCGCCCCGGCCTCCGTGCCAGTTGACGATCTGCAGGGCCAGCACGCTGGGAATGCCGCGCGCGGATTTCTCGATCGGATCGCCCTTGCGCCATTCGGTGAATTCCAGCGCCTTGCCCAGCTTCGGCTCGATCATGTCGCGCAGCACCTGCATGTGGCTCTTCACCGTGCCTTCATAGCCGAACAGGCGCAGGGTGAAGCTCCACCAGCCAGAGCCGTAATGATCGATGATCTTCTGGCTGACATCGTCAGGGATCGCGCCCGGCCCGTCATACCATTCGGACCGCTGGGAGAAGACCGAGGCATCGTGCAGATAATTACCGAAGACGATATTGTGCTGGATCACGTCGCGGCGGCGCAATTCGGCCAGTACATCCACGGCCCAGGAAATATCCTCGAACTTCGGCAGGTTGATCGTCACCTTGGCGGACATTTCCGGCTCGGGCTGCAGCCAGACCCCGGCCTTGGTGACGATTCCGAAATTGGACTGGACGAACATCTGCGCCCAGTCCGGGCCGAAGCCGTGCTGGTAATGCTGCCAGGCCTTGCCGCCTTCCATGGCGCCCATGCCGGTGCGGACGATCTCGCCATCGGGCAGGACGACCTCCAGCCCGCAGAGCATATCGGTATGATCGCCGAAGGGCGTGTAGCCGATACCGCGTTCCAGCGCATTTCCGATCACGCTGCCCCAGGCATTGCCGGGGACGGACATCCACAGCGGAATGTCATTATCCTTGAGGTGATTGTAGAGATCGAAGAAGCCCACCCCCGGCTCGATCAGGGCATGGGCGAAATGCCCATCCGCCTCGATCCGGTTCATGCGGCTCATATCCAGCACCACCGTACCGGGGATCGCCGGAGCGGCGGAGCCGTAACCCAGGTTCTTGCCCCGCCCGACCGGCCACAGCGGAACCTTGTGGCGATTGGCCACGCGCAGCAGGGCCTGCACTTCCTCTACACTGGCAGGCGCCAGCGCGGCGGAGGGCGCGTGATTATGCCCGTCGCCCAGCGCATAGGCGTCCAGATAGGTCTCGCGGTCGCCATCGGTCGCCAGCACCCACTGATCGCCCACGACGGAGCGGAAATCGGTCAGGGCCGCATCGAAGGCGGCGGCGCTTATGCCCTTGGGCAGCACCAGTTCCATATGTTCTCCCAACTCCCCTTCTTGCGGGGCCGATTATGTTATTTCGCCTTGCTCGCTTCGGCGGTGGCCTTGAGATAGGCCGCCACTGCGTCAATATCGGCGTCGCTCAACTCGCTCTTGCGGAACATCGGCATGGCGCCGATCCCGTTGCGGACGAACAGGCGGATCGTGTCACCGTCAAGATCGTCGCGCAGTTCCAGTTCGCCCGGCAATTCACCCTGATAGCGCATGGCAAGCGCCATGGTGCCCGGCAGCATCGGCGCCCCGTCGTCACCCGGCCCCGCCGCATGGCAGGGGGCACATTGATGCTCGAAGATCGCGCGGCCCGGCAAGTCCGCCTTCACCAGATGCGGCGCGGCGGCCGGAACACGCGCAGCAGTTTGCGCGGTCTGCCCGCTTGCTCCGTCAGCTCCGAAGGCCGCCCATGCCAGCGGCGCCAGCGCAAGGGAGAGCGCCATAATAGCTAGCCGCCTCATTTGCGGAACCTCCGGGGCCAGATGCCGCCGCGCCCGGGCGCGACGATCCCGTCGGGATCGATCGCGTCCTTCAACTGTTCGTGGAAGCGGCGCAGTGCGTGGTTGTTGAAGCTGTAGGTGTCGGCCACGTCATCCTGATAGATCGGCGCGGCGCGGTAATCGCCCCAGCCATGTTCGGCGGCGACCGCCACGGCCTTCTTCATCGCAGCATGGACCTGCGCATTCAGCGCCGGATCGTCATGCTTCACCGAAGGCGCGAACACCATCTGGAAGGCATAGCTGTGCCAATAGAGCGGCGCGGTGGTGGCGTTGAAGAAACGCCCGGCCAGCGGGAATTCGCGCAAGCCGTCGCACATCACGCGCTGCATCTCGAACACCGCCTCCCCGCTACGAGGCAGGACGGGGAAGAAGCCCACATGGCCATTACCGCTGACGATCCGCCAGATACCAAGGCTGGGCACGCCCAGCGCGCCATAGCGGCGGATGCCGGTCTTGTAGGGCTGGGTCGTGTTAAGCAGCTGCTCTTCGGTGGCGGGCAGCGGGAAGTGGTCCCCGTCGATCGCCTTGGCTCCGGGAATGTCAGCCAGGATACGCTGCTTGGCATATTCCCAATTCTCGCGCGTGGCGGCTTCCGGGCCGAAGAATTGCAGGTCCACCTGCCAGCTGGGCAACCCGGCCTTGTCCGCCGCCGCATCCATTTCAGCATCGGAAGGGCCGCCCTGCTTGGTTGCCAGAGCATAGAACGCCTTGTCCCCCATCAGCGCGGCCAGCGGGCTGCCATAGACCGCTTCCCCGATCAGCGAACTGTCGGAGAGATAGTTCACATGCTCCACCAGCTTCACGAAATCGCGGCGGCGCGGCACGGTGATCAGGCCGGTGCGATAATATTCGGGCAGCGGCATCAGGCGGAAGCCCATCTTGGTCACGATGCCGAAATTGCCCTGCGCGAACAGGCCTGAAGGATCGGGCCCGAAGCCGTATTTATATTCCTGCCAGCTTTGCGATCCCGGCAGCGCGCCCATGCCGGTGCGCATCACCTCGCCATTGGGCAGGACCACCTCCATGCCGCAGCTGGCGCCGAAATGGTCGCGGAACTGGGGCATGGTATAGCCGATGCCGCGTTCCAGCGAGTTGCCGATGGGGCTGCCCCAACCCGGATCGGGGCAATCGATCATCACCTTCAGGCCCTTGTCCTTGATGTGACGATAGAGGTCGAAATAGGAAACGCCCGGCTCCACCAGTGCGAAGTGGCGCTTGTCGTCCACTTCCAGCACGCGGTTCATGCGCTTCAGGTCCAGCACCACGCTGCCGGTGACATTAGGCGAAGGCCCGCCATAGCCGAAGTTCTTGCCGGTCGAGATCGGGAACAGCGGCACCTTGTAGCGCCCGGCGATCCGCACGATGGCCTGTACCTGCTCCACATCGGCGGGCGCGACAGCGGCGGAGGCATGGCGCTCTTCCGGCTGGTTCCACACGGGCGAGAAGCTGTCGCGATAGGGGCCAAGGTCCTCCTCGCTGGACCAGACCCAGTCCGCGCCCACTGCGCCGCGCAGCTCCTCAAGGAAGCGCGCGAAATTCGCGGCATCGAGATCGGGGGGAAGCACTGCCACGGGATCAGCCCTTCTTCACACTGGGATGAACGGGCGCGATCACCCAACTGATCGGCCCATCCATCCTGCCCGAACGGCCGGGCATGTCCCTGCGGCTCACCACACGGCGGCCGCGATCCCACGAAAGGGTTTCCAGCACGAACAGCGCATCGCGCCCGGTAATGCCGCCCAGCACGAAGCCAGGCTTGCGCCACAGCGGATCGAGCGTCTCGAACCACAGCTGCGTCACATCGCCATCGAAGCGAAGCACCTGCACACCGCCCGGATTGGCGATGATGCCGGGCGCGTGACGGGCATCGACCACCAATGCGTCCAGCCCGTCAGGCACATGGGCCATGGCGCGGGCAGAACCTCCCACCAGAGCGGGCACAACCGCGCCCCATTTCATCAGGTCACGCCGGCTGATCATTTGCCTGCCCCCTTGGTCTTCACATCGTCCGGATTGACCCCGCGCTGCTCCAACGGAGCGGTGAGGAAATCGGTCAGTTGGTCGAGTTGTGTGTCAGTGATCTCCGTCTTGCGGAAAGGCGCCATCCAGGCGACGCCGTTGCGCACGAAATAGGCGATCGTGTCCTTGTCCATATCGTCGCGATGGACCAGCGCGGCGGGCAGTTCGCCCTCATACTTCACCCGCAGGGCCGATGTTCCGGCCAGCTTGGGATCGGGCGCATGGCAGGGGGCACACCAATGTTCATAGACCGCGCGGCCTTCCACCAGTTGCGGCGAAGTCTTGCCCAGTGTGGGATCGCCCTGCGTCATCATGCCCGGCGTCTTGGCCGGAGCAGTCTGGGTCTGCGCCTGCAGGGCATAGGCGCCCACCAGCGCCAGCGCGCCCAGCGCGATATAGGCCGCCTTCATGCGTGCCTCCCGTCACGAAGATGCTTGGGCCAGACACCATAGCGCCCGGCGGAAAGGATGCCGTTGGGGTCCAGCGCATCCTTGATCTTCTCGTTCACCCGGCGAAGCATGTTGTTGTTGAAGCTGTAGGCATTCATCACCGCATCCTGGAACGCGGGCGGGCAGCGATATTCGCCCCAGCCATGTTCGGCGCAGATCTGGATCACTTTCAACACGGATTCGCGCAGGCGGCGGTTCTTTTCCTTGTCCTTGTAGACCGGCACGGCGGCAAACAGCACGAAGGAACGGGTCCAGCAAGTGACCGCCGGGCTGAACATGAATAGCGGAACATCATGTTCCGCACAGGCCTGCCGCATCACGCGATTGGCCTTCACGAAGCCCTTGCCGCTGCGCGGGATGATGGCGGAAAACCAGATATGCCCGTCACTGGGGTTAAAGTCCCCGAAGCCGCGCGAGCCGACCGCGAAGATCTCCATCGAAGGAATCCCGAAGCGGTTCTTCTGGATCTTGTCCATGTCTTCCGGCCGCAGCGGCAGTTTGACGAACTGGTTTTCCTTGAACTTCACCCCTTCGAAATGGGCGAAGCGTTCCTGCACATAGTCCCACTGCGCACGGATGACCTTTTCGGGGCCATAGAACACCATCGATCCGCGCCATGCGGCCAGGCCGGTTTCGCGCACCCGGCGGTTCATTTCCTCTTCCTCGGGGATTTCCGCGAAGATCAGCGGATTGCCCTGCGACAGCACGGGCGAACCGATGGAAGGCATGCCGTTGAAGATGTTGCCATATTCCAGCTCGTTGAACAGATCGACCATCGGGTCGATATCCGCGAAGCGCTGCAATTCGACCGAGCAGCTCATGTAAGCTTCCGGCTGCGGAAACAGCCAGAAGCCCATCTTTGTCACCACACCCAGCGTGGACTGGCGGAACAGCCCGTCAAGGCAGGGACCGATGCCCATCTTGTATTGCTGCCAGGTCTCGCTGCCGGGCAAAGCGCCCATGCCGGTGCGGAAGAGCTCGCCATCGGCCATCACCGCCTCGATCCCGCATTGCGCCTCGAAATGGCCGCGATAGGGGGCCGCCGTATAGCCGCCGCCGGAATCCAGCGCATTGCCGACCATGCTGCCCCAGCCCGGATCGGGCACGTCGATCCACAGCTTCGACCCGGTTTCCTGCAGATGGCGGTACATGTCGAAATAGGACACGCCCGGCTCGACGAGGCAGGAGGCATTGCCTTCGCTCACCTCGATGATGCGGTCCATCCGCTTCAGGTCCAGCACCACGCTGCCGGAATAGACCGGGGCCGAGCCGCCATAACCAAGGTTACGCCCGGTGGAGACAGGATAGAGCGGAATGCCGCGCGCGTTGGCGGAACGGACCACGGCCTGCACTTCTTCCACCGTCTTGGGCGCAACGGCGGCGGAGGCAATCCTCTCGTCCTCCTCCCCCCACAGGACCGAATAGAAATCGCGATAGGTGTCCACATCGGGATCGGAAGTGAATACCCACTCCTCCCCCACGGCGGATTTCATCTCGGCGATGCCGTCAGCAAAAGTGGCGGCCGAAATACCCGGCGGTGTGCGCATATTGTCCCTCCCGGACCGGCGCTCAATCCAGGAGCGCGGTCGATTTATGCAAGTGCATAAATTCTGCCTCCTCCCCCGTCAAGCCGCACGCCCATGAGGGCCAGGGCTGCCGCATCCCAGGGCCGTTTCCTGCCCGATGTTACGTAATGGATGCGTTACATTACCGTAATTTACTTGTTGCCCGCCCCTGCTTCCCTAGCGCTGGCTACTCACAAACCGCGAGCGAAGCTCGCCCCTTTCGAGAGGAATGCAAGTGCTGGGCCTCGATGCCGCGTTGCGCCCGCGCAGCGGCGCCACGGCAGCCGGGGAATGACCGTGCTGCTGCCTTTCACAGTGTCGCTGATCTGGCTGCTCGCCATGCTGGTGGCAGCAGTGGCCTTGCAGGATTCGGGCCGCAGCCTGCGCAGCGCGCTTATGGCCATGCTCGCGTTTGCGGCAGTGCTGGCGGGAGCTTTGCAATTGAGCCCGCAGCCCAACTGGATTGGCGTGCTGGTGAGCCTGGCAGCCAGCTGGCGCCTGATCGCCGGCCCGCTTCCGCGCGTCGGGGCCCTGATCGCCGGGGCCTGCGCTGGACTTGCGGCGGCGCTGCAGATCGGCGGCGGCATCGCAATATGGCCGGCGGCCGCGGTGACGGGCGGAGCACTCGCTATCGCCTTTCTTCTCGCCAGGCCGGGCCAGGGCAATGGCCAGTTGCGCGGTCATGCACTGATCCTCGCCGCACTGGGCGCTCCGCTGGCGGGGCTTCTGGGGGACCTTCTTTACGGCTGGCAATCGGCCACCGTGCTCAGCCAGGACGCGGCGCAATCCGCCGCCCCGGCTCCGCCCGCATGGGCAATCGCAATCGTGGGGCTGGCGCTTACCGCCGGCCTCGTCAGAGGAATGTGGATCAGGCGATGAATTTCTCGGAAGTCCTCGAAAACGGGCTGTTTGCCTTGGGGCAGGTGCTGCGCCTGCCGGTGATACTGTTGCTGTGGGTCTGCGTGGCCGCCACACTCTTCTACGCCGGGACCTATCTGGTGGAAGCTATCCGGCGTCGCAGCGAACGGGCGGGTTTCGACCTCAAGCGATGGCTGCAGGAAGGCCGCGTGCTCGACACGCCGCAAGAACGCCAGGTCTCCCTCCCCGCCAATCTGCGCGCCATGCTCGCATCGATCCAGCAACTCGACGCCGCCAAGGCGCTGCATCATGGCGGGCTGGAAAATGTCGTCGCCGAATATGAGGAGCAGTTGCGCCACGGGCTGGATGGACCGCGCGCCCTGATCAAGGTCGGGCCGAGCCTTGGCCTGATAGGCACGCTGATCCCCATGGGCACATCGCTTGCCGCGATGGCGGGCGGCAACCTCAATGCGATGGCGGGGCAGATGGTGGTGGCGTTCACCAGCACGATCATCGGCCTTGCGACCGGCACGGTCGCCTATGGGCTGGTGGTGCTGCGCCAGAGCTGGGTCAGCGCCTCGATCCGCGAGCAGCGCTATCTCGCCGAAGTGATCGCGGCCGAAATGGAGGGCCAGTAATGGGCCGCTTCATCAAGCTCGCCGCGCCGGAGGAACCGGCAGAGGAAGACCCGTTGGCGGGCGTCGCCAATTTGTTCGACGCATCCATCGTGTTCATCGTCGGCCTGATGATCACGCTGTTCTCGGTCTACAATATGGGCGACCTGATGAGCGGTGAGAGCGAAGTCACCATGGTGAAGACCGATGCCAATGGCATGCAGGAAATCATCGTGAAGAAGGGCGAGACCATCAAGGCCTACAAGATGTCCAGCGCCACCGGACAGGGTGACGGCGAGCGGCTGGGTGCCGCTTACCGCCTGGCCAATGGGCAGATTATCTATGTGCCCGACGCGGAAACTCCCGAAACCGAAGGCAAGCCCGCCGACAATGCCGTTGCTCCGACCCCTTAAGGCCCTGCTTGTCGCCCTGCTGTTGCTGCCTGCTGCCGTCCATGCGCAGCAGGTGGCGCCCGTGCGGCTGGGCTATGTGTTTTCGGACGGCAACATCCCCGGCACGCTGGCCGCCTTCCGCAAGCTGATGGAGGAACGGCCGGACCTGAAAGACAAAGTGGAGCTGCAATTTCTGGCGGAATCCACATTCGAAGAAGTCGATCCGGCCAAGCTCTCCGCCAGCGACGTTCTGGTCTACGACATCATGAACGAGCAGATGCTGCGCCGTTTCGACGATGAAAAGAAGCTCGATCTCGTCGGCACCATCAGCCGCAACGGCACGGTGCTGGGCGTCGGACAGGGCTTGCAGAGCGAGGAATTCTTCGCGGAACTGGGCGTGACATGGGTGCCGCGCGCCCGCGCCTATTGGGAACATGGCGGCCCGAAGAACCAGCTTGCCCTGATGAAGCTGGCGCTGGCCAAGGCGGGGATTGCCGGATTCGATGCCCTGCCCGATCCCGAGCCTTCGCTCGATTTCGGCTATTACTACCCCGATGGCGAAACCGGCCGCGTCTTCGCCACCTGGGACGAATTCCAGAGCTGGCGTGCGGCGAACGGCAAGCTGCACCCCGGCGCCCCTCGCGTGGCAGTGGGCTTCTTCAAGGCGAATTATTACACGGGTGATACCGGCCTGCTGGACGCGATCATCGCCGAGGTGGAACGGCGGGGCGCGGAAGCCATCTCAGTTTTCGGCTATCCCGGTGCGATCGCCTTCCAGAAGCTGCTGGGCGAAGGCAAGGACGCGCGCGCCGATGTGGGGCTCGGCCTGTTCTTCCAGTTCAACGATGCGGATTCGGCCAATGTGCTGCAAGGGGTCGGAATCCCGGTGCTCAACCTCATCAGCCTCTATGGCCGCAGCGAGGAGGACTGGCGCAATTCGCCGCAGGGCCTTTCCGCCTTCGAAGGCACCTTCAACCTCGCCTCTCCCGAACTGGCGGGGACCATTGCCCCCACGGTGGTAGGCACCAAGGAGAAGGTGCTCGATCCGCTGACCGGGCTCAATTCCGTCATCACCAGCCCCATCGCCTCACGTGTGGAAATGGCCGTCAGCCGCGGGCTGAAATATGCGGAACTGTCCCGCAAGCCGAACGCGGAAAAGAAGGTCGCGCTGATCTATTACAACTACCCGCCTGGCAAGGCGGGCATTTCCGCAAGCTATCTCAACGTAGCGGAAACGCTGGCCAATATCCTCCAGCGCATGGCGGCAGAAGGCTATGACATTGGCGGCCCCGCCCCCTCGGCGGACGAGGTGCTGGCGCAGATCACCACCAAGGCCCGCAATGTCGGCAGCGATGCGCCGGGCGAGCTTGAGCAAATGATCGCGCAGGGCGGCGCCAATCGCGTGGATGTGGAAGATTATCGCAAGTGGCTGGATGCCCTTGCCCCCAGCCTGCGCGCCAAGATCCTGAAGGATTGGGGCGATCCGGCGGATGGTAAGCTGATGACCGAGCGCCGGGATGGCCGAGTAAACCTGATCGTACCGGGCGTGCAATTCGGCAATGTCCTGCTGATGCCGCAGCCCAACCGGGCCTGGGGCGAGGATCTGGAGAAGCTCTATCACGCAACGGACCTTGCCCCGCCGCACCAATATGTCGCCACCTATGCCTGGCTGCGCAATGGCTACAGAGCGGATGCGGTGGTGCATATCGGCACTCACGGCACGCTGGAGTGGCTCGACGGGCGCGACGCCGGCCTGGGCGAGGAAGACGCGCCCGACGCCCTGATTTCGGACCTGCCGGACCTCTACATCTACAATGTGGACGTAGTGGGTGAAGGGCTCGTCGCCCGCAGGCGCGGCATGGCCACTCTGGTGGATCACATGGTGCCGCCCTTCACCGAAGGCGGGTTGACCGAAGACCTCGCCAAGCTGAGCGAGCTGCTCAACGACCATACGAAGAACGAGAGCAAGAATCCTGAACTCGCCCGCATTTATGGCAAGCAAGCCCGCGAACAGGCAGTGGAGCTGGGCGTGGCCAAGGATGTCGGTCTCGATCCGGATGTAGAATGGACCGACGCGCAGCTTCATCAGGTGGAGGATTACCTGCTCGAACTGCGCGGCCAGATCATCCCCTATGGCATGCACGCCTTTGGCCGAACGCCGGTTCCCGATGCCGTGGACAGCACGGTGAAGGCGATCATGAGCGTGGACCGCTCCGCCCTGCCCGATGTGCAGGAAGCCTTCGCGGACGATATGCGCCAGCGCATCCTCGCTTCCGGCCCGCGCGAGCTTGACGGCCTGATGCTGGGCCTCGCCGGGCGCTTCGTGCCCGCAGGCAAGGGCGGGGAGCCGATCCGCAACCCGGATTCCTATCCGACGGGCGCCAATTTCTACGGCATCGATCCAGACAAGGTGCCCAAGCCTGCCTCATGGGAAATGGGGTCGAAGCTCGCCGAGGAACTGCTGCAGAAATCCTTCCGCAAGAACGGCAGATACCCTTCCAAGGTCTCCTTCGTGATCTGGGGGGACGAGACCATGCGCCATGAAGGCGTGCTAGAATCGCAGATCTTCTACCTGCTGGGCACGAGGCCCGTGTGGGACCCGCGCGGCAAGGTGGTGGGCGTGGATGTGATCCCGCGCGAACAGCTGGGCCGCCCCCGCGTGGACATCGTGATCGCCTCCGCCGCCGAAGGACTGTTCGGCAATGTCACTCGCCTGATGGACGAGGCGGTGCAGAAGGTGAAGGCGCTGGACGAAGCCGACAATCAGGTGCGCCAGCATTATCTCGAAATCAAACGCGTGCTGATCGAGAAAGGCGTCGCTCCCGAAGAGGCTGACAAGATGGCCGGCGTGCGCATCTTCGACGAGCCGCCGGGCAGCTACAACCTCAACACATCCAGCATCGTGGCCGCCAGCGGATCGTGGGATGACGAGGCGGGCTTCGCCAATGACTACATCCGCAAGATGGGCCACGGCTATGGCAATGGCTATTGGGGCCAGCCCATGCCCGACGTATTCCGGCTGGCGATTTCCGGCACGGAAACCATCGTCCATTCCAACTCGACCATGCTCTATGGCACGCTCGATAACGATGACATGTTCATGTATATGGGCGGCCTTGCCTCCGCCGTGCGCAGTCTTGATGGCACGACGCCGGACCTCCAGATCACCGACACGCGCGATCCCGGCAAGCCCGCCATGACCGGGCTGGACACTTTCATCGGCCGCGAATTCCGTTCCCGCTACGTCAACCCGACCTGGATCGAGGGGATGCAGAAGGAAGGCTATGCCGGCGCAGGCGCGATGCGCGAATTCGTCGAATATCTCTGGGGCTGGGATGCCACCGCCAGCGATGTGGTGGACGATGCCATGTGGCAGGAAACCTACGAAACCTATGTGCTCGACAAGCGCAACATGGGCATGAAGGCCTATTTCGAGAAGAATTCCCCCTTCGCCTATCAGGACATAACCGCCCGCATGATCGAGACGATCCGCAAGGATTACTGGAAGGCCGATGAGGCCACGCGCAGCAAGCTGGTCAGCGAATATCTGGAAAACGTCACTACCCACGGCGTGAACTGTACGGCGGTATCCTGCGGCAATGGGCGGCTGCTGGAATATGTGATGCAGGAAGCCGAGCGCAGCGGCGTGCCGGCCCCCATGATCGCCAAAGCGCATGCCTCTTTCGAGAAGGCAATGGGCCGGACGATCGAAAGCGCGGCGGAGGAACTGCGGGACTTTGCCCGCCGCAACGATGCGCGCGAGGCGACAGAGCGCCAGCAGGCCCGCGACCTGGTCGCGCATGGGCGCCCTGCCCCGGCGCAACAGGGTCGCGCGCCCACCGAGGCCGCCGGGAAGTCCGCCAAAACCGAGCCTCGGGCACAGGCCCCGGCAGGCTCCGCCCCCGCTCGCAACCCGCAGCTCAAGGGGCAGGTAATGACGGAGGAAGACCGCACGCCCACCATCCGCACGCCGGAACGGGCGGAGCTTCCGCAATTGTCCACCAGCGGCCTGATCTGGCCTGCAATATTGTTCGTGCTGTTACTGCTGGGCTGGAACTGGCGGGAACGCCGTCTGGGTGGCGCCCTCAGCCCCGCCTAGGGATCGAAACGGGCAAACTGCGCGCGGGACCATGTGACCTGCGCGTGGCCGCCCGTTCCCTCCATCTCGTAATCGTTCCAGGCGACCAGGAAACCGTCCCCGCTCGCACGGATAGCCGGGATGGAGGACTTGCCCGGCCCGCCGGACAACTGCCGCATCTCACCCAGCGGCTTGCCTGTACTATCGAACCCTTGAGCGAAGATACGCCTTTCACCGGCGGCCTCGTCGCTCCACACCAGACCGATCCGGTCCCCGTTCCATGCAAGATAGGCGCCGATGGACTCGCCCTCGCCGTGAGTGGTCCGGATCGGCTCGGGCATCCGGCCGTCGAGGAATTGGGCAAGCGGGCCGACGGCGAGATAGACCTCGCGATTGCCGTCGCGTTCGTCGAACCAGGTGAGCGCAGCCATTCCCGCGTCATTCACCTGCAGATCGGGATAGAGCGAGGCATGGCCATCATCCGGGGTGAGTTGCACCTGTCGCAGGTCTCGGCCCGCGATCTCGATCAGATGCAGTTCGTTGGTCGCCCCCGCGCCCGCCGCATCATAGGCGAGGAGCATCGCTGCACCCGTGACGGTGGCATTGAGGTTCCACGTATCGCGGTCCGCCCTGCCCACTTCGCGCGGTGGCATCAGCGGCTTGCCCGCCAGCGAAAACTCCCGATACCAGATCGCCGGATCTAGCGCCGAAGTGGCGGCAGACGGCTGACCGATCCACGCGACGCGCAACCGCCCTTCGGCCAAGCGTACAACCGGGTTACGCGACCAATCCTCGCCCTCTTCCAGCTGGACGAGCCATTTGCGGTTGGCCGCCGCGTCCAGCCCGGCAAGCCAGCCGGAAAGCTCGTTCGAGAAGGGGTTCTTCTGATACCAAGCGGCAACCGGCCCGCCCTCGGTCAGGACAAGATCGGGTTCATAGGCAAAGGCCCGGCCTTCGCTGCTCGCCTTGATTGCTGTCCCAGCCGGTTCTCCCGCGCTGGTCAGCCGCTGGAGATAGATAGCGGCTTCCTCGCCCGCTCCGCCATGCCACGCAGCCCAGGCTGCGTGCGGGGAAACGGCAAGGCTCAATTCGTGAGCCCGCATCTCTCCCGTCGCCACTGTCGGGGCAGACACATGCGCGCAGCCCGCCAGAGGCAGGAGAAGCGGCAAAAGGCACCGCGTCCACTTGCGCGGCATGGCCATGGCGGAAACGCGCCCGGTCAGAACCGGGCACTGATCCCGGCATAGGCCGAAGTGCCCGGCGTGGCGAAGCTGAAGACCTCCTCATAGTCCTCATTCAGCAGGTTCTCGACCCGACCGAACACGGAAAGGCCCTTTATCACCTCATACTGGGCATTGAGGTTCACCAGTGTGAACGGGTCCATGGAGACGCGCACCGGAACCCAGCTTGGATCGGTATAGGCGACATCGTCGGTCCGGCCGTTATACCGCACGGTCAGCGTGGCCGAGAATTTCTCGTCCTTGCTGAACCAGGTGGCGTTGAAGCTGGCGATGTCGCCCGGGCGGCGCACCTCTACCACGCCGTCTTCCTTGGCATTGAGATAGGTGTAGGAGGCATCGAGCCGCAATTGCGGCACTGGCCGCGCCGCAAGGAACAGTTCCACGCCATTCTGCTTGGATTTGGTCACCCGGTTGCTGGGTGTCGCGACGTAATCGGGCGCGGGATAGGTGGTGTAGATTTCGTCCGTCAGCACGGAATCGAAATAGGTCGCCCCCAGCGTGACCTTGCCATCCATGAAGCTCTGCTCAAGCCCGGCTTCCCAGCCCTCGGACTTCTCCGGCTTGAGGTTCGGATTGCCGATATATCGACCATCCATATAGCCATAGAGTTCGAAATAGCCGGGGTTCTTCACGCCCGTGCCATAGGCCGCGCGGATGCGGGTATCGGTCGGCAGGCGATAGCTACCCTGCACGCGCCAGGTGGTGGCATTGTCGAAGCGATTATTGTCATCGTGCCGGACGGACACGCCGGCGGAGAAATTCCCGGCATAAAGCTCATACTGCCCCACCAACCCGACATTGTCCGTGTGGCGCCGGCCATTGAAGGCATAGGGGCTGGTGTTCTGAAATTCCTCGCGCTCCACATCCACAGCTGCAGTCAGACGGTGCGAGATCGCATCATTGCCCAGGCGGAGGCTGGACACGAAGCTGCCCTTGTAGCGCTGGCCCTTGTCACCATAATTCAGGCCATCGAGATTGAAGCCCTTGCGCTGCGTGTCGGAAAACTGGCCCGTCAGCGTGTTGGTCCAGCGTCCGTCCAGCGCGGTCAGTTCAGCCGCCAGCAGGCCATAGAACGCCTCATTGACATAATGGACGCCGGGACTGTCCACGATGTGGCCGAAATCCGGCTTGGTGCTGTCATTCTCGGTGTCGTTCGTATCGGCGTCGGTCCAGCTGTAACGCAGCACGCCCGTCAGCTTGAAATTGTCGGAGGGCGTCCAGTTCAGCTTCGCGCTGGCGCCAAGGCTGGTGGAAGCCAGATCGCGCACGCCATCACGCGCGGTGGGATAGCCCGACGTATGGTGCAGGCTGCTGGAAACGGCGTAGTCGAAATCGCTCGACGCACCGGCCACGCGCACCGCGCCGCCAACCGTTCCGAACGAGCCGCCCTCGCCCCTGATGCTGATGCCGGGCGCCTCACGCCCGGACAGGGTGATGTAGTGGATCACCCCGCCAATCGCATCCGAACCGTAGAGGGAACCCTGCTGCCCGCGCAGGACTTCGATCTTCGCGGCCGGATCGGAGATCAGAGTGCCGAAATCATATTCGCCCATATAGGGGTCAGCTGCCTCGATCCCGTCGATCAGCACCAGCACGTGATTGCCTTCCGAGCCACGCAAGCGCGCTGCCGTCTGGCCGCCAATGGCGCCCGTACGGCTGATCGCCACGCCGGGCACGTCGCGCAAGATATCAGAGACCACGCGGGTCTGGCGCTGCTCCAGCGCCTCGCTGTCGAGCACGGTGACCGAGGCACCCAGCTGATCCGCACGCACGCCGTCACCAGAGCGGGAGGCGGTTACGACGATGGCCGCCGCCTCGTCCTGCGCTCCGGAAGCTTCGTCATCGCTCTCCGCCGCATGACCCGCCTGCGGAAACGCAGCCAAAGCCAGGGCAGCCAATGCCGCAGAGCCCGAAATATACGGCCGGTACTTGCGTGACGTGAACTTCCTCATCTTCCCCCAACTCCGAATATATCTGCGCAGACCGCGTCAAGGGCCTGCTCGTGCCGGGCGGGGATCGCGGCAATCGGTCGGGCAGATAAGTTAATTACGGTAATATGGCCGGTTACAGCGCGTTACACGGCAGTTTTCCGCGTGTTTCGCACCATGCAGGACAAAAGACCCCCGAACGCCATCCGGCGAACGGGGGTCCAGCATTCCTGCGAATTATTGCCGGCGGTTCAGCGCTGCCTGAAGCGAACCGTATCGACCACCAGCCCCTTCGCGGGCGGATTGGCCAAGCCCTGCAGCAGAGTACGGGTGGAATAGCGGCCGACCACACCTGCCCCGCGGGGCGGATAGAAGATCGGAAAGGACGCCGAAGCCGCTTCCTTGCCATCCACCAGCATCACCAGCCGGGCCGCACGGGGGCCTGCCGCAGGATCGGCCGTGGCAGACAGGGTCACCTCATGCTCGCCCGGGGCCAGCACGTCGCCCCTGAGCCACTTGCGCTCCTTCTCGCGCGCTGTCGCATTGTAGAGGAATACGGGGCGCCCGCCCTCCAGGAACAGGCCTGCCCCGCCAGCTTCGTCGCCGGAAAAGACGATCGGCCCGTCTGCCTCGGCACTGGTGGTGGAAAAGCGGGCGACCATGTCCCAGCCTGCCGCCAACGCCGGGAAAGAGCCTGCAGGGTAACGCGTATTGCTCGCGTGGAAAGTGAAGTCCTTACGCCCATCGAGTATCGAAGGACGATTGCCTGCCCCCACCCGGCCGATGAGGTCTGCAGCGATCGGATTGACATCGTACTTCACCGCGGCCGCTTCGAAATCAGCCTTCAGCTCGGCCAGCTTGGCGGGATATTGCGCGGCCACGTTCTTCGACTGCGAATAGTCGCTGTCGAGATTGTAGAGTTCCCAGCCGAACTTCTGCGGATCGAGCGGGTCGGGCGAGCGGTCATAAGGCGCGCGACCCGGAGTGGTCGAGGCAAGCCAGCCATCCTTGTAGTAGGACCGGTTGCCCAGCATCTCGAAATATTGCTCCCGCCGGGTGGAAGGCGCTTTGGGGGCATCGAAGCTGTAGAGCATGCTGACGCCGTCGATCGGCTGCTGCTTCACCCCGTCGACTGTTTCCGGCGGCGTTACACCCGCCGCTTCGTAGATCGTCGGCGCGATGTCGATCACGTGGTGGAACTGGCTGCGCAATTCCCCCTTCGCCTTGATGCGCTTGGGCCAGCTGATCACCAGTCCGTCGCGCAGCCCGCCCAGATGCGAGGCAATCTGCTTGCCCCAGGGGAACGGCGCGTTCTGGGCCCAGGCCCAGGCGGCATTGTAGTTGGAATAGGAATGGGGCGTGCCGTCCGCAGCGGAATTGGCGACCAGTTCCGCCTCGCTCGGCTCGATGCCCAGCAGGCTCTGCAACTCCATGCTCGAACCATGCTGGCTGTCCATGCTCGCACCGTTGTCGCCCTGGAGATAGATCACCATGGTGTTCTCAAGTTGGCCCGTCCGCCGCAGTTCCTCGATCACCCGGCCCAGCTGGAAATCGAAGAAGGCAAGCTGCGCCGCCGCGACTTCCATCTGGTGCGCATACATCTTTTGCGCTTCGGGGCCGATACTGTCCCAGGCAGGGAGGACATCGGGGCGCGGCGTGAGGACGGCATCCTTGGGGATCACCCCCAGTGCCTTCTGCCGCGCGAAATTCTGTTCGCGCAACTTGTCCCAGCCCATGTCGAACTGGCCCTTGAACTTCGCGATCCAGTCTGCCGGCGCCTGATGCGGAGAATGCATGGAACCGGGCGAGTAATAGGCAAAGAAAGGATGATCCGGCCGCTGGACGCGCTGGATGCGCAGCCAGTCGATCATGTGATCGGTCATGTCCTTGTCGAGAATGTAATCCGGATCTGTGGGCGGCTCCACCTGATTGCGGTTCTCGATCAGTTGCGGCCGGAACTGGTCGTCGGCCGCACCATTGAAGCCGTAGAAATAGTCGAAGCCCCAGGCGTTGGGCCAATGGTTGAACGGCCCCATCGGACCCGTTTCCCACAGCGGCGTATTATGGTTCTTCCCGAAGAACGCGGTGTCATAGCCATTATCGCGCAGCACGCGGCCCATCGTGGCGGCGCTATCGGGGATCACCGAGGTGTAACCCTTCTCGTCCACCGAGACGTTGGTGATCGAGCCGCTGGCCACTGCATGGGAATTGCGGCCCGTCAGCAGCGCCGCGCGCGTGGGCGAGCACATGGCGGTGGTGTGGAACTCGTTATACCGCAGCCCCTCCTTCGCCAGTGCGTCGAAGGTTGGCGTGGGGATCGGGCCGCCGAACGTGCTGGCCGAACTGAAGCCGGCGTCGTCGGTCATGATAAGCAATACATTGGGCGCCCCGGCCGGAGCGCGCGGCGGCTGCGGGTAATATTTCCACTCGCGAACCGGAGCAGAGGCAGCGGCCTGTTCCTGCGCTGAAACCCCTGCAGCATGGACGGTAAAGACTATGGCAAGCGCGGTACCAATTACGGTTCTGCCCCGCCGGAGGCGACGATTTCTGGAAGTCATTGCAAGCTCTCTCCGTTTCATGCGGCTCGTCCCGCCACGTCGCGGACGCAGCGGAAGCCGATATGGAATGTCGATGTGTGAGTGATCTGCGGGTGCGTGGGCGCAGGGCCAGGACGGCGACAATTGCTTTGGGTGCAAGGCTTGCCCGCCATTCTCGTCACTTCGCCATCTCCCGCAACAGCCCACTCAAAACGGCGCTTTTTGCGCCTTTTTCCATGCGGAAGAGACATTCTCAGCCTTGCCATTGCAAGGCATCCGGTGCTTATAGGATACATAAGTTATAACTTATGGCCTCCTCGACAGAGGGCGCCGGACAGGGGGAAATCGGATGTTCCAGGACAAGCGCGATTTCACGCTTCAGCAGCTGCGAACCTTCGTCTGCGCCGCAAAAGCGGGCAGCTTCAGCCGCGCGGCCGATCAGCTCGGCATTTCCCAGCCTGCGGTGAGCGACCAGATCTCGATGCTGGAAGATCGACTTGGCTGTCAGCTGTTCATCCGCCGTCGGGGGACCACTCCGCTGCTTACCAATGACGGCACGAAATTGCTGGAGAGCGCGGAACTGATGCTGAGCGCCAGCAAGGAGATGCGCGGCGACAATCCCGGCTCGCGCCGCCAGCGCGTGCGACTGTGCATCGGTCCGCGCCTGCGCGACGTCTATCTCAAGCCCGTGCTGCCCCGCCTCTATCGGGAACATCCTGAAATCGAGCTGGTGCTGATGCCGCTGATCCGTCCGGACGAAGTTCAAAGCGGGTTCGATCGCGGCAGGATCGACATCGTAGTCTATTCCGTCGGGGATATGATCGGCAGTTGGCCCAATGTCCGGCATATCGCCGAAGTGCCCACCGTGCTGGTCGCAGCGCCGGGCACGCGCGCACGGCTCGATGCAGGTGAAGTGACGCTCGACGAACTCAATTACATCATCCACTCTTCCGAAGCGCAGCCCGAGCATTGGGTGGAGCGGCAGTTCCGGCACAAGGGCATCAAGCCGGCCCGGCCGTTCCTCTATGTGGAATTTCCGGACATCATCCAGCAGATGGTGGAAGACGGCCAGGGCGTGGCCGTGCTGATGTACGAACAGGTGGCCGAGAGCGTTGCTGATGGCCGCCTGGAAGTGATCGTTGCCGATCTCCCGCCGCTGCAACGGGTTGTGGCACGCGCGCCATCGGCCACTCCCGCGGCCCGGATCGTGGAGGATTTCGTGCTGGCTGCGCTTAACGAGACCCCGCCTTCCGCGCGCCTTGGCTGAGGCAGGCGCCTGCTTGCCCGAACGCGCCTCCCCGCAATGGGTGAAGCGGGCCGTTATCGGGTGCTCAACCCGATAACGGCCCGCCTCGGGAGGTACCTCAGAAATTGCGACGAACGCTGAGCGACCATTCGCGCGGCGCGCCCGGCTGGCCGGAGACAATGCCGATCGGCAGACGGTTCTTGTTCCGGTAATAGAACTCGTCCGCCAGATTGGTGACGGCCAGCGCGACCTGCCAGTCCTCATCCGGCGAGGTCCAGGCAAGGCGAGCGTTCATCACCGTATAGGCCGGCACCAGCGTGGCCGGATTATTGTCGGACGCAGTGAAGAAGGACGACTGGTAAGCCAGATCGAAACGCGGCGTCAGCGTGCCCGCGCTGCCCAGATCTGCCGCGTACTGAACGCCAAGGCTGCCCTTCCACTTGGTGATGTAGGGCGCCTGTGAATCCAGCGTGATGCCGCTGATCGTCGCCCCGGAGGCGCCGATGCTCTTGAGCTGGAAGTCGAGATAGCTGCCGGTCGCGTCGATAGTGAAGCCCTTGAACGGGCGCAGGGTCAGTTCGGCCTCCACACCGGTGAAGCGTGCATCGCCGGCATTGGTCGGCGTGGCGTTCTGGGCGCTGATCGTCACTCCGTCCACCACAGTAGGTGCGGTATTGGAGAAGATGATATCCTTGTAGTCGTTGACGAAGGCCGACATGTTCAGGCGCACGGCCCGATTCAGGAAATCGCTCTTGAAGCCGATTTCATAGGCGTTGAGCGATTCAGGCTCGAACGACTGCACCTGCTGGATCACAAAGGGGCGCGGGTTCACGCCGCCGCCGCGATAGCCGGTGGAGAACTGGGCATAGACCATCAGGTCAGGCGTCAGCTCGTAATCGGCATTGATGCGGTAATCCCAGCGGTCGCCGGAATATTTGCCCACTGCCCCGTCGATCTTGTTCTGCGCGGTATAGCTGGGCTCGCTCGTGTCGAACACATTCAGACGGCGGAAGTGATAGTCCTTCTTGTCATGCGTGTAGCGGATGCCGCCTGTCAGGTTCAGGCGATCGGTCACGTGGATCACGGCATGGGCGAAACCCGAAATGCTCTCGGCCGGGATCGTGTCGTCCGAATAGAAGACCGATGAGGTCGCAAGGCCGGGTGCGATAATGTCGCCGCCTTCGATATAGCTGGTCGCATCATAGTAATAGGCGCCCAGGGTCCAATCGAGCTTGTCGGCAAAGCTGGTGCCGTTGAGGCGCAGTTCCTGCGTGAACTGGTGATGCGAATTGGTGATGTTGGACGTGTTGATGCCGAAGGGCGTCACGTCGTAATCGGAACCGTAGGAACCGGACAGGTCCTGATAGGCAGTGATCGATTTCAGGGCCAAGGTGTCGCTGATCGTCCAGTCGACGGTACCGGCGACCTCCCAGGCGCGCAGGCGCGTATTGGGGTCCCACACCGTGGCCGGATGGGAACCGTCCGCATCCGTGAAGGCTGGCGTGACATAAGTGGAGTAGTTGTAATACTCGCCCTTGGCCGGGATCAGGAGCGCACGGTCAGTGAAGCCGGGCGTAAGCGTAGGGGCCACCGTCAGTGCCAGCAGCGTGGTGGCGGCGGGCTCGGAATCGTCCACCAGCTTGCTGGCGGAGATATTCACTTCGACATTGTCGCTCGCCACCCAGCGCAAGGCAAGACGGCCAGCGGTGTAGTCCTTGCCGCCCTCATGCCCGATAACGCAATCTTCCTTGGGCGATCCGGTCGCCGGAACGCCGGCGACGCCGGGATTCCTGCAGCCGAAGTCGTAACGCGTGACATAGCCCTGTTGATGGCGCGTGACGCCGGAAAGCCGCATGAACAGTCTGTCGGGCACAAGAGTGAAGTCCCCGCTGCCGCGCAGGTCGATCTGATCGCGCGAGCCGATCGTGCCTTCCAGGAAACCGCCTTCGCCCGTGGGCTTCTTCGTATAGAGCTTCACCGCGCCGCCGATGGAGTTCTTGCCCGCCAGCGTGCCCTGCGGGCCGCGCAGGATTTCCACCCGGTCAAGGTCCAGCAGGTCCAGTTGCGAGCCGAAGACCGTGCCGTGATAGACATCGTCCACATAAAGGCCGACGCCTGGCTCATAAGCGAAATTGGTGTCCGCCTGGCCAACGCCGCGAATGAACACTGCGGCGCCCGGGCCGAATGCCGAACTGGTGGGCTTCAGCACCACGTTGGGCGCGCTATTGGTAAGATCGGTCACGGTGGTGTAGCTGCGCGCAGCAAGGCCGTCGCCATCGATTGCGGTAATGGCGATGGGCGTGTCCTGCAGCCTTTGTTCGCGAAACTGGGCAGTGACGATGATTTCGCCAATATCGTCATTTGCAGCGTCGGCAGCCGACGCGTCCTGCGCCCATGCGGGGCTCGCCCCTGCCAGGGCAGCGCCAGTCGCCGCGCACAGCAACAGGCTGGTCTTCGTGATACGCATATTTCCTCCCAAATTCTTATCGCTTTCGGGCAGCGCGCTGGCCGTGGCGCGCGCCGCCCGCTCTCTGGCGTCGGAGAGGCGGAAGATGAGATGGAAGTCCCCCGCTCCGGACGGGGCAGGAAATATTGGCAGACTCAGTCGCTTAGCAACGGAGCAACCTTCTATGACGGCCATAAGCTATAACTTATGGCCCGTGGGGTGTGGCCGGAAGGCAGGGGCATAGCCCTCCGGCCACATAAGCAGATCGTTTACTGGACGGTGGTGGGATTGCTCCAGCCAAGGCCAAGGGCCTTCTGCAGCGCAACGAAATCGCCGGTCAGCTTTGCCTTCGCGCGGTCCAGCGCCTCGCTGGCGGAATTGTGCGCCAGTTCCGCTTCGAGCAGGGCGGGCTTCCCTGCCGCGCCGAGTTCGAAACGCTGGCGCTGGAAATCCTCGATCTTCGCCGCACTTTCTTCCGCGCGGGCGAGGCTTGCGACGGACTCGCGCGAGGCGCGGAAGGCCGCCAGCGCATCTTCCACGTCGCGCAGGGCACCGAGCACAGTGCCGCGATACAGCGCCTCGGCCTCATCGCGCCGGGCTTCGGCCTGGCCGACCTGCGCCTTGGCCTTCCCGAAATCGAGGAAGTTCCATTGCAGCATGGGCGCTGCAACGGCAGTGAAATCGTCGAGATGAGTGAGATCGGCAATATTGCTGCCGCCGACACCCAGAATGCCCATGAAATTGAGGCGCGGGAAGCGTGCGGCTTCCGCCACGCCGATCCGCGCGTTCTGGGCCGCCAGCCTGCGTTCGGCCACACGAATGTCGGGGCGGCGCTTGAGAAGTTCCTCCGGATTGCCCACTGCGACGCTGGTGGGCGGCAACGGCACCGGGGCGACCTGCGCCAGGAGCGGATCGACCGCGCCGGGAGCCTCGCCGGTCAGGATCGCCAGCGCATTGGCATAGCTCTGCGCCTCTGCCCGCAGCGGGGCGACCTGCTGGCGTGCCTGCTCGAGCGCGGCATTGGCCTGCTCCACCGCCACGGAAGTCCCTGCCCCCACCTCAAAACGTTGACGGGCAAAAACAGCCAGTTCTTCGCGCAGTTTCACTGCGGTCTCGGCCATGGCGAGCTGCTGCTGCCGCTCGCGATAGTCGATATAGGCTTCTGCCACGGCGGCAGTGAGGCTGACCTGCGCGTCCTCGGCGCTGGCCTCTGCTCCGGCAAGCTCGGCGCGGGCGGCCTCGTCCTTGCGGCGTTGGCCACCGAACAGATCGACTTCCCATGCGGCATTAAGGCCCAGATTGAAGATATTGGTCGACGTCGTGCCGCCCGATTCCTCTTCCGTCGTGGGATCCGTGCTGGAACTGCCTCCACCGAGATCGGGAATGCGGACATGGGCTGCAACTCCCATGGCGCTGAGCGAGGGCTTGCTGCCGGCCTTCTCCACCGCGAGGGCGGAACGTGCGCCGCCGATGCGTGCCTTCGCAGCAGCGAGATCGGGACTCCCCGCCAGGGCGCGAGCCTCCAGTTCATTGAGCACGGGATCGCCCAGAGCGGTCCACCATTCGGCCAGCGCCGGCTGGCCCTGCGCGAAATCGCCTTCGGCCCGCACGAAGCCGTCCCCGCCCGAAGCGGAACCGAGTGCGGGCGGTCCGGCATAGTTCGGGCCCACGGTGCAGGCGCCGAGCGTCAGCAAGGCGGGAAGGATCAGGTGGCGCGTGGAATATCGCATCGGGTGTCTCAATGGGCCGGAGCGGCGGAAATGTCCTTGGGCAGCGGCCGCAGCAGCAGGACGAGCGGAGTGACTATCAGGATGCCCACCGCGAGCAGCCAGAACATGTCGTTATAGGTCATCACCAGCGCCTCGCGCGTGATGGTACCGGAAATGGCGCGCAGGGCCGTATCGGTCCCACCCAGCGTCTGCGCCATGCCGGAGACGTGGTCCTGCACGGCGACGCTGTTGGCCTGAAGCGTCTCTTCGATCCGGCGCGAGTGGAACCACAGGCGCTGTTCCTGCACCGTGGCAATTGCAGCCAGCGCCAGCGAACCGCCAATGTTACGGGCCGCGTTGAACAGTCCGGACGCATCGCCTGCATATTGGGGCGGCACGGAGGAAATCGCCGCCTGGTTGAGGAACAGGAAGGCAAACACCGTGCCCACACCGCGCAGCAGCTGGGATTCGACGAAGTCGCCTCCCACCGAATTTGCGGTCAACGCCGTATCCACCCAGCAGCTCAGCGCCAGGATCATCAGCCCCAGGATCACCGCCACGCGGATATCGAAAACGCGCATCAGCAGCGGGGCAACGAACATCACCATCATGGACGGAATGCCAGATATCATCACGACCTGGCCCGCCTGCAGCGCATTGTAATCGGCGACGGCGGCCAGGAATTGCGGGATGACGTAGGACGTGCCGTAGATCACCATGCCCAGCATTACGGCCATCACGGCCACGGCCCCGAACTGCCGGTCGAACAGCAGGGCCAGCCGAATGATCGGATCTTTCGCGCGGAACTGGCCGACGATCATCATCGCATAGCCGATCGCCGACACGATAGTCAGCTGGACGATGTGAGCGGAGGCGAACCACTGCTCGCGATTGCCCTCTTCCAGCACCACCGTCATGCAGCCCAGCCCCACCGAGAGGCCGACCAGGCCCAGCCAGTCCGCGTCCTTGAGCAGTTCCGGCTTCATCTTCTGGTTGGGCAGGCCAATCAGCAGCAGTGCGACAAGCAGGGCACCGATCGGAACGTTGATGAGAAAAGCGTAGTGCCAGCTGAATTCCTCGGTCAGCCAGCCGCCCAGCACAGGGCCGATCACCGGGCCGAGAATGGCGGTGACCCCGAACAGGGCAGTGCCGACGGGCTGCTGATGCCGCGGCAGGCGTGTAGCGATGATGGTCATGGCGGTGGGGATCATGCCGCCCCCGGCCAGCCCTTGCCCGGCACGCCCGATGATCATGGTGGTCAGATTGTCCGCCACCCCGCACAGCACGGAAAAGGCCGTGAACAGAATTGCGGAGATCAACAGGAAACGCCGCAGGCCCAGCAGTTTCTCGAACCAGCCGCACAGCGGCACGACGATGATCTCGGCCACAAGGAAGGAAGTGGCGATCCACGTCCCTTCCGTGCCGCTCGCCCCGATTTCGCCCTGGATCGTGGGCAGGGCGGAGTTGACGATGGAGATGTCCAAAGTCGCCATCATCGCGCCGAGCGTGCCCGCCATCACCGCCAGCCAGGCGCCCAGATCGGCGTTAGGCGGGCGCGTGCCGGCGGCAGGCGCTTCCATTGGGGCGGCAGCGGCGGCCATTACTTCTTAGCCTGCTCCAGAGCCTTCTGCTCTTTGGCGATCTTCTCGATCGAACCCTTGGCCGACCGCGTATCGACCGAGACATGTACCGACATGCCGGGCACCAGCAAGGCGCGGGTTTCAGGCCCCGCATCCACGGCGATCCGCACGGGAATGCGCTGCACGATCTTGGTAAAGTTGCCCGTGGCGTTTTCCGGCGGAAGCAGGGAGAACTGCGCGCCCGTGCCCGGTGCGAAACTTTCCACCTTGCCCTTCAGCTCGACGCCTTCCAGCGCATCGACTTCAATCGTCACCGGCTGGCCGACACGCATCAGGCCCACCTGCGTTTCCTTGAAATTGGCCGTGATGTAGAGTTGCTGGACCGGCACGATCGACATGGCGCGCGTGCCCGGCTGCACGAATTGGCCGGGTTGCACGGTCTTGTTGCCGATACGGCCCGCAATGCTGGCACGCACCACGGTGGAGCCGAGATCGACATCGGCGGCGGCCCGCTGCGCCACGCCGCCTTCGGCCTGCGCCTTGGCTTGGCCGACCTGTGCCTCCAGCGTCGCTACGCGGCGCTGGGCACTGGCGAGGTTCGCCTTGCGGGCGGCAACGGCGGCTTCGGCGCGCTCGAACTGGCTGCGCTTCTCGGCAAAGGTCTCGCGCGATTCAGCGCCGCTGGCCGCCAGAGCCTCGTAGCGGTCACGAATGGTCTTGGCGAAACGCAGGTCGCTCTCCGCCGAAGCGAGCTGGGCGATCGCGCCATCCACGGCGGCATGCTGCTCGGCGATCTGGGCCTGCAGGCCCTTGGCGCTGGCATTGGCCATGTCGATCTGCGCCTGCGCCTGCGCGACCTGCGAGCGGTAATCGCGCGGATCGATGCTGAACAGGGGATCGCCCGCTGCCACGGCCTGATTGTCCGCCACGAAGACCTGCTCGACATAGCCCGCCACCTTGGGCGCCACGATAACGGCATCGGCCTGCACATAGGCGTCGTCCGTGCCCTGCACATAACGACCGACCATCCAGTAATTGGCGAACCAGCTGGCCCCCAGCACCAGCGCGACAACAGCCACGCCCAGCATGACCAGCCGCACTCCCCTGCGCTTCAGGGGCGATGGCTTCGCCTCGGCTGCAGACGCGTTTTCGTCCGCACCGAGTTCTTCGGCGGTTGGGCTCGTCACTGTCTCATGATCCTTTCGAACGACTCACAATGGAGCCGGAACTGCTTGCCAGATGCTCGCAATTGCAGCATATGGCAATACCATATATTGTGGGACCTCAATAATGTCGGACCTGGAGCCTCTCGTTTCCGCCTATGCGGAACTTTATCTGCAGCTGATGCGGACGATGGATCGCCGCATGGCGGAGCAAGGTGCCTCGCTCTCGCGCACCAAGCTGCTGCTTTGCCTGCAGAAAAGGGGGCCGCTGCGGGCCACCGATATTGCCGACTTCTTCAGTCAGTCCCCACGTACCGTGACCGAGGCAATCGACGGACTCGAGCGTGACGGGCTGGTGGAACGCAAGCCCGATCCGGACGATCGCCGCGCCAAATTCATCAGCGTGACCGAAAAGGGACTCGAAGCCGCAGCCAAGACGGAGCCGCTACGTCGCCAACTGATCGAGCAGACTTTCGGCACGCTGGACGCCGAGGAGCGGGAAACCTTGCTCAGGCTGCTGACCAAGGCGGCAACCAGCCTGAAAACGGCCGACGGAACCGACTGACCACTTTCGCTGCCCTGTGCCCACTTGATGCAAGTCAATGTGGCGTCCGGCGCGATCCTGCATTACCATGACGCGATAGCTTTCCCTCTGATGGGAGTGCACGGGCATGACAGTCCATTCTCCGCTCGAAGTGCCTGCGGACGATCTTTCCGCCATCCTTCGCGCGCATGCCGAACCCCTCCCCTCGCCCGACGCGCCCGATTTCGGCGAGGCGTTTGACCGGTTCGGCGATGCCCGGATCGTGCTGCTGGGCGAAGCGACGCATGGCACGCATGAATTCTACGCTGCCCGCGCGCAGATCACCCGGCGCCTGATCGAGCGGCACGGATTCAACATCGTGGCGGTGGAGGGCGACTGGCCCGATGTCGCGCGGATCGACGATTACGTGCACCACGGCGCGCCGCGCCCGATGAGCGGCGAACCCTTCGCGCGCTTTCCCACCTGGATGTGGCGCAATGAGGAAGTGCTCGCCTTTGCCGACTGGCTGCGCAGCCACAATGCCGCCCTGCCGGAAGCACAGCGCGCCGCCATGCGCGGGCTGGACGTCTACAGCATGCGGGAATCGATCCATGCCGTGATCGCCTATCTGGAAATCCACTGCCCCGAGGAAGCGGAAGAGGCGCGCCGCCGTTATGGTTGCCTGACCCCATGGCAAGACGAACCCCAGCACTATGGTCGCGCCGTGCGCTATCAGGGACTCGAAAAATGCGAGGGCACGATGGTCGAGCAACTCGGCCGCCTGCTCGCCCGGCGGATGGAACTGATCGCGGACCATGGCGCGGGCGATCGGCCAAGGGATGGCGAAGCCTATTTCGATGCCGAGCAGAACGCCCGCATCGTCCGCGCGGCGGAACGCTATTACCGCGCCATGTATCGCGGTGCCGCGGAAAGCTGGAACCTGCGCGACCGGCACATGTTCGACACGCTGCAATCGCTGATGGCGCATCACAAAGATGCGCGCGCCGTGATCTGGGCGCATAATTCCCATGTCGGCAATGCCTCGGCCACCTCGATGGGCTGGCAGGGCGAATTCAACATCGGGGAACTGGTGCGCAATTCCTATGGCGACCAGGCGGTACTGATCGGCTTTGGCACCGATCGCGGCACGGTGGCTGCCGCTTCCGATTGGGGCGCGGACATGCAGGTGATGAAAGTCCGCCCCGCACGCGAGGATAGTTGGGAAGGTGCCTTTCGCGGCACCGGCCTTGCCCGCAGCCTTACCGACTGGCGCGGCCGGACCAGCAAGGAACTGGCATCCGCCCTCTCGCAATCGCTGCTCGAACGCGCAATCGGCGTTGTCTATCGCCCGCAAAGCGAGCTTTCGAGCCATTATTTCGAGGCAGTGCTGACCGACCAGTTCGACGCCTATGTCTGGTTCGAGGAAAGCCGCGCCGTGACGCCGCTAGGTCACGAAAGGCCGCATGGCGCGCCCGAAACATGGCCGTTCGGGCTATGAGCGCGCTCGCCCTTCCCCCCGATTGCCGCGAAGTGGCAGTGGGCGATCGCGGCCTCGCCGCGATCCTGGGCATTCCCGACAATGCGCGCGGCATCATTATCTTTGCCCATGGCAGCGGAAGCGGAAGGCTGAGTCCGCGCAATAATTATGTCGCCGCGAAGCTGCGCGAGGGTGGCTTTGCCACCTTGCTGCTCGACCTGCTCTCGCCTGTCGAAGAACAGGACCGGCGCAACGTGTTCGACATCAACCTGCTTGCCTCGCGCCTCGTGCTCGCGGTGGATTGGTGCGCGACCGAGCCTGCCACCGCATCGCTGCGTCCGGCCTATTTCGGCGCCAGCACCGGCGGCGGGGCGGCGATCCGCGCGGCGGCGGGCGATCCGCGCATTGCCGCCATCGTCTCGCGCGGAGGGCGGCCTGACCTTGCCGGGGAACGCGCGCTGGCCAGCGTGAAGGCGCCCACCCTGCTGATCGTCGGCAGCCTCGACGGTATCGTGATCGACCTCAACCAGGCCGCATCGGACGCGATGCATTGCGAGCGGGAACTGGTGCTTGTGCCCGGCGCCGGGCATCTATTCGAGGAGCCCGGCACGCTCGATCAGGTAGTGGAACTCGCGCTAGGCTGGTTCACGCGCCATTTGCCGGGAGGCAATTCGTGAAGCAGGGACAAACGAAGCAAAGCGCGGATTATTTCGAGAACCGCCGGGAGGCGGGCCGGCTGCTCGCAGACGCTCTCGAGCCGCTGGGTCTGGTCGAACCGGTCGTGCTCGCGCTGCCGCGCGGCGGGGTCCCCCTGGGCTTCGAGATCGCACGGCGGCTGAATGCCCCGCTCGACATTCTGCTCGTGCGCAAGATCGGCGCGCCGGGGCATGAGGAATATGGCATCGGCGCGCTGGTGGACGGCGCCTCGCCCCAGATCGTGATCGACGAGCGGGCGGCCAACCTGACCGGGGCAGATGCGGCCTATATCGAACGCGAGACCGCCCGCCAGCTGGCCGAGATCGAGCGGCGCCGCGCGGCCTATCGCACGGGGGAGCCCATTCCGCTTGGCGGGCGCAATATCGTGGTGGTGGATGACGGCATCGCCACCGGCGGCACAGTGAAGGCCGCGCTGAAAGCATTGGCGAAAGTGGGGGCGGCCTCGGTCACACTCGCCATCCCGGTCGCCCCGCGTTCAGCGCTATGGCAGTTGGAGCCGCTCTGCGCGCGGATCGTCTGCCTAGCCACGCCTGAACCGTTCTACGCAGTCGGCGCCCATTATGGAGACTTCGCGCAGACGGAAGACGCCGAAGTGATCGACTTGCTGGCCAAGGCCCGCCAACGGGGTCTCGACAGCCCGCCCTGAGAGAGTGCTGCCTAGGGTACCCGACCGCCCCCTGCGTGCTCTTCTTTCCCCCTTTTGGGCGCCTTTCAGCCCCCTTGCGCCTCCTTTTTGCCGTTCTTGAACTCCTTATAGGACTCAAGCACTTCACGCAGCTTAGCCAGTGCTTCTTCGCGCCGGCGCTCATCGTGGATATGGGCAAGTTCGCCCTTCAGCCCGGTGACGAAGGCCGCATATTCATTCTGCCAGTCACGCCCAACCGCCTGTTGTGCCGCGATATTTCCGGTCGCGATCCGCTTGGCGGGCTTGCCCGGCGCAAGGCCGAAGGTCTCGCCCAGCTCGGGCAATCTCACCGTCAGGTCGGGCATTACCCGCTGCAGTTCCCGCCGCATGCCCTCCATCCCTTCCGGCTCGCCATGGTCGAGCAGCAGGCTGCCGAAAATCGGCGCTCGGGCAGCTATCCAGGCAAGCAATTCGCCCTGATCGGCATGGGCCGAATAATGGTCGATCCTGCGGATTTGCGCCCGAACCCGCACTTCCGCCCCGGAAATGCGCACGCGCGGCGCCCCTTCCAGAATGACGCGTCCCAGCGAGCCCTGCGCCTGGAAGCCGACGAACAGAACCGTTGAATCCCGCCGGTGGAGATTATGCACCAGATGATGCCGGATGCGCCCGCCCTCGCACATGCCCGACGCGGCCAGAATGATGGCGCCGGACACGGAATTGAGCCTGATGGATTCCGAAACGTCCCCCACGAAGTGGAAGGAGGGATGATCGAACACATTGACCCCGCCAGTATCCTCCAGTTCCGCTGCATAGCGCGCGAAAACTCCGGTCGTGCGACTGGCGAGCGGGGAATCGATGAAAACCGGGACATTCGGGATCGCCCGCTCCCGCGATAGATAGGCCAGATCGAGCAGCAGTTCCTGCGTCCGTTCCAGTGCGAAGGCGGGGATCACCAGATTGCCGCCCCGCGTCATCGCCGCGCGCACTTCCGCCTCCAGCAGCTTGCGCCGCTCTTCGATCGTGACCTTCTCCCGCTCACGGTCGCCATAGGTGGATTCGCAGATCACATGGTCGAAACCGGCCGGACCCTGGGGATCGAGCAGGAACGCCTTGTTTTCCGGCCCGACATCGCCCGAACACATCACCCTGACGCCGCCCGCCTCGAGTTCGACCGAGGCGGAGCCAAGGATATGACCCGCATTCCAAAGACGCGCACGGAAACCGGGCGCAGGCTCGAACCATTCTTCCAGCGCAACTGCACGGCATAGTTTCCACGCGGCGATGGCATCGCGCTCGGTATAGGCCGGCTCGAAGGCGTCCTCGCCGGCCCGATCGCGCCGGCGGTTGCGACGCTCGGTATCCGCCTCCTGAATGCGTCCGGCATCGGCCAGCATGTGTTCGAGCAGGTCTTTCGTCGGCCCGGTACACCAGATCGTGCCGTCGAAGCCCTGCGCCACCAGCTTGGGCAACAGCCCGCTATGATCGATATGGGCGTGAGTCAGCACCACGGCGGGAATACTCGCCGAATCGAAGGCGAAGTTCCCCATATTGAGGTTTTCCAGCGTGCGGGAACCCTGGAACATGCCGCAATCGACCAGCAGCGAATGGCCGTCGTGCCGGAACTCCATGCAGGACCCGGTGACAGTGCGGGCTGCGCCATGGAAAGTGAGCGAAAGGGGATGTTCGGACATGATGCTCCTGTCAGCCAAGCCAGCCATTGCGGCGAATTTCTGTGGCAATCAGCGGGGCGAGCGGGATCGTTCCCTCTGCCCTGGCGATACTGTCGGTAAAGCGTAGCGAGGCGATGCCCGCCTCGGTCATGCGAACCTGATCGGCCTCGCGGGCAAGGCAATGGGTCGCCAGCGCCTCGATCCGCGTGGCCCCCGCCTCGCGCAGCAAGCGCGCAGCTTCGATCAAGGTCTCCCCGCTGGAAACGACATCGTCCACTAATACGGCCAAGCGCCCCTTTGCCCGCTCGATCCCCGGAATGCGGATCGCGACGTGGCGATCCCCGCTGCGCAGCTTCTCGCCCACCAGCACGTCCAGCCCCAGAGGCGCGGCGATAGCCTCCACCCATTGGCGGGATTCGCTATCCGGCCCCACCAGCAGCGGATTGTCCGCCCCGGCCAGCACAGCGGACAAGACCGGGGCGGCGGAGAGCGCGACCGCTTCGGCATCCGGCATGACCTCGTCCAGCGAGTGGATACGGTGGAGATGCGGATCGACCGTCAATACAGCATCGAACCGTTCCGCCAGCATCCCCGCTATCACTCGCTGGCTGACCGCCTCCCCCCTTTGGAAGGCCATGTCCTGCCGCATATAGGCAAGATAGGGCGCGATCAGGATCAGCTTGCGCGCGCCGTTCTCGCGCAGGGCCGAGACGGCCAGAAGCAATTCCACCAACTTGGCATTGGGATCGTCGAGCGGGCGATAGAGCAGCGCAATGCCAGTAGTGGGTTCCACTCGCACCAGACTCTCGCCATCGGGAAAACGGCGCAGGGCCACTTCACTGAAGCCGGCACCCAGTTCCTCTGCGAGCCGCATGGCGGCCTCGACGCATTCGGGAAAGGCGAAGATCGTGCATTCCATCATGCGATTCCATAGCCCGAATTTTCCGCCGCCAAATCGCGCGCGAAGCCAAGCCCCGTCTCGGAATTGGCGTGGATGCGATAAAGCCGCTCGCCGCCCACAACCGCGCTGCCCACCTTGTGCAGCAGGTCTATCCCGGCCCCCTTGTCCATTGGCGCACCGGCAAGGCGCGCGATACGGGCGATGCGCTCGCAATCTATGGCGACGACCTTACCGCTTCTAGGCGCCAAGACCTCGTGGCAGTTCGCGCCTGGCTCAAAATGCTCCTGCCTGCGCCCTTGTGCCTCGATCAGTCGCTCCATCGCCTCCAGTGCGGCGCCGCTCGCCAGCAATTCGCGGGCCCGGCTGTGCCCTTCCCCGCCCTTCAGCGCGGGATCGAACTCCAGCACATGCCCCGCCAGCAGCAGCCCGCGCTCTCGCAAATCCTCAGGCGCATCGGGATCGCGGCGGAGCACCTGCATTACGTCGCGCGCTTCCAGCACGGGGCCGATACCCCGGCCGATGGGCTGGGAACCGTCAGTGAAAATGACGTCAGTGACCAGACCAAGATGCCCGGCAATATATTCGAACAGCTTGCGCAGACGCACCGCATCACGCTGGCTGCGCACCTTGGCGGTAGGCCCGATGGGAATGTCGATCACCAGATGGGTCGATCCGGCAGCAACCTTCTTGGACAGGATCGAGGCGACCATCTGCTCGAACGTATCGAGCCGCAGCGGCCGCTCGACCGAAATCAGCACATCGTCTGCCGGGGAGAGGTTCACTCGCCCGCCCCATGCCAGCACGGCTTTTTCGCGCGCGACGATCTCCTGCATCCGGGCCTCGGTCAGGTCCACATCGGCCAGCACTTCCATCGTGTCGGCAGTGCCGGAAGGCGACGTGATCGCGCGCGAGGAGGTCTTGGGGCAGATCAGGCCATGCGCCGCCACGATCGGCACCACGATCATCGAGGTCCGGTTACCCGGAATGCCGCCAATGCAGTGCTTGTCCACCACCAGAGGGGAATCCCAGTGCAGGCGGTTACCGACGGAGATCATCGCGCGAGTGAGTGCCAGCGTCTCATCCGTGCTCATGAAACCCGCGCAGGCGACCAGAAAGGCACCGATTTCCATCGGAGAATAAAGGTGGGTCGCCACGTCCCGAACAATGGCCGTGATCTCTCCCTCACCCAGCGTATAGCCGCCAATCTTGCGACGGACATATTCAAGGCTGGCCGGGGCGAGCGCCTGTTCGAAGGTAACTTCCGTGCCTTCAGGCAGACCGAGGCGGCGATAGGCCTGTTCGCCAAGACCGATCTCGCCCGGCGCGACAATGGCAGGATCATCGACCAGCGCCAGCGTGGCGAGAATTTCGCCGCAGTCGGCCTTTACGCGCAGCTTGCGCAAGGCCTGGAACTGCTCGGGCGAATAATGATTGCCGTGGCGCAGCAGGAAGGCCGTGTTTTCCGGATGTGTATCGATCGGTATGCGCCGGATCTTCGGCATCGCTCTGCCCTTGGAATTATTCCTCGGGCTTTAGGCAGTTGGGACCGCCGTGTCACTCTTTCCCGGGACGAAGCGGTCAGGCGCGGCGCATGGCTTCACTCTCATCGGCCATCTCATGGATTATGCCTTCGCCTTCAGCATAAGGCTGAAGCGCATAGGCAAGGCGGGCGAAGTCCGGGAGGGTCAGCGATTCCTGAAATGCGAGCCCGTGGCGATATTCGCGCCGCCAGCAGATATGTGCATATCGGCTTTCCATGCCGGGCATTTCGACCTTGAGCAGTTGGCCGACCGGAATCTGGCGCCCAGCCTCGATGCATGCACCCTGCGCCGAGAAATTCAGCATCAGTGCCTGCCCCGTTTCACCCTCCACGGTGAACACGACTTCATGCTGAAGGGAAAGGCGAAGCGGCCGCCTGCCCAAAGGGTTCTGCTCGCGCGTGAACTCCGCCACCTCAACCTTGGCAGAAAAGCGGAAACCCGCGAAATCGCCGTCAATCCATCGACGTTCGATCACGTAAAGCTCGCCATTGGAGAGTTCCAGGAACATGTGCATTTCAGGCGGATGGCCGTGGAACAGGCGCAGTCTGGTGCCGGTTTCGGACACATCATGCACGATGCACGCATATTCGCCGCTCAGGCAGCGCAGCTTTGCGACCCGCATCAGCAGGCTGTGCCGCTTGCCATTGCGCCGGTCGGGCAAACTCCCCGACTGGCAGGCGTTCGTTTCGATCGGTGCCAACATCGGACTTTCCTTCCCATCCCGCACTCGCCGCGGGAATTCATAGTAAACAGCTCCTAAGCGATCAGGCTTAACAACTCCCTAAACAACGTCTCCGGTCCCGATGTCGACCGGCAGCCAATCGCAAGGCGATCGAGAGGGGTAACAAGCGAGTTGCAGGAGAAGCTCCGAGAAGGCCCACCCTCTTAAAAAATGAAATATACTCATATTTACATGTTATCGAATTGAAACTAGGCAGACGCCCCGGATTCGCGATCGAGGGGGAATGACTTGTCTCTGGTGGGGCTGGCCCAGTCTGGCTGGGCGGAACGCGAGGCACTTGAGGCCGCGAAGGGCCTGTTGTTCGACTGGGACGGTTGCGTCGCGGTGAACAATCGCATTCTGCCGGCTGCGGCCCGGCTGATCGCACGCCATCTCGGGCGCGTGGCGGTTATCACCAATAACTCGACCCACCTGCCCCAGGATTTCGTCCGGATTCTGGAACGGAACGGGCTGGAAATTCCGGAAGAGCGCATTTTCACTGCCGGGATCGAGGCGCTTCGCCACGTAAAGGCGAGCGGCTGCGGCAGAGTGCTGATGCTTTCCTCCACCGCCATGCGGCGTCACGCGCTCGACCTCGGCATTCCGCTGGCGCGCGAAGACCCCGACCTTGTGCTGTTGATGCGCGATCCGCGCTTCACCTATGCCAAGCTGGAGCGCGCGGCCAACGCATTACGCGATGGCGCAAGGCTGGTGGTGGCCAATGCCGACCGCGCCCATCCCGGCATTGGCGGGCGGCTCGTCCCGGAAACGGGAGCGCTCCTCGCCGCCCTGCTTTCCTGCGCGGGCAAGGATGCCCCGATGCCTGAGATGATCGGCAAACCCGGCCCGCTTCTGTTCGAACGCGCCTGCAGCCATCTCGGCATCGCGCCGGACGAAGCCGTGATGATCGGCGACAATCCGGAGACCGACGGAGAGGGCGCCCTGCAATTCGGCATCCGCCCCATTCTGGTCGGCGGCACCTCCCCCTTGCGGATGGACGACCTGCTGGAGCCGCTCGCGGCCGAGTAATCAGAAGCGCTTGATCGAGAGCACGTCGAAAGTCTTCTTCAACACATCCGTGGCGTGATCGTAATCCGTCAACGCAAGCCCGGCGATCAGCGCGTCGACCACGCAAATCTGGGCGATACGGCTGGTCATCGCTTCTGTCCGGAACCGCGTTTCCCGCGCCATCGTGAACAGCACGATATCGGCAAAGGCCTGGATCGGCGAGCGGGCGAAATTGGTGATGACGATCGTTTTGGCCCCCGCCTCTTTTGCAAGGCGGGTGGCGGCGACTGTCTCATGCGTGGCACCGCTATGCGAGATCGTGATCGTAGCAACGTCCGGATCGCAGCGCGAGGCGCTGATCGCCTGGATGTGACTGTCCGTCACCGCCCGGGCGTCGAGCCCGATGCGCAGCATGCGATAGTGAGCATCCTCGGCAATCGGCGCGGATGAGCCGATACCGTAGATCTCCACTCGCTTGGCACCGCGCACGGCGGCAACGGCCCGTTCAAGCGCATCCGACTCCAGCACGGAGAGCGTATCGCGCAGCGCCTGGATGCCGGAATGGAAGACCTTGCGGCAGATCGTGTCCATATCGTCATCGCGTTCCAGATCCTCGTGAATGAACTGGACTGGCTGGACGATCTCCTGCGCCAGGCTGAGCTTCATCTGCTGGAAGCCGGACAGGCCGATGCTGCGGCAGAAATTGATTACGCTGCCTTCGCTCACCCCGGTCGCTTCGGACAGTTCGGTGACCGACATGCCGACGATCTCTTCCGGGCGCTCCAGGATGAACTGGGCAATGCGCTGGGCGCTCTTGGCCATGTTGGGCTGGGCAACGCGGATGCGCCCCAGTGCGTTTTCGACCGGGCGGTTGTCAGACTGAGACGCCCTGCCCTTCGGTGCCTTCGCACCTTTACCGTTAGTTGCCACCTCTGTCCCCTTCACAATTTTTGCGCGTGTGCACCATGCATGCTCAACACCGATATCGCCAGCATTGAGTGAAGCTCAATTCCGGAAGACCCGCGATTTCCGGGCTCTGCCTGTGGCCGAAGAAGCACAATCTCAATTTGAAATGCGCAAATCTTACTTTGTATCCACCATTGAAATGAGTGTTTTTCATTCAAGTGTCACATGGGACCCATAGTGGCCTGCCCCAAGGCGATGATCCGAATCGCAGCCGGCGGGCACCCGAAGGGCGACACCGCGGCCGATCCGGCTCCCCGCCTCGGGACAAATCCATTTCAGGGGACTTGCGGTGAACAAACGCTCTTATCATTCGGTCGCGCATATTCTGGCGATGCTTGCGGCGGGTTCCGCCTTTGCGGCCGCCCCGGCTCATGCGGAAGCCAATGCCGCTGCCGAGACGGGTGCGGGTGCGCCCGGCGAAGGCGCCATCGTCGTCACCGGCGAGGCCGTGAAGGCTTCCCAGGTGGCCGAGGAAGCGGCTCAGTTCGGCAATTACGTCCAGATCGTTTCCTCGCAGGAAATCGAAGCCAGCGGCGCCAGCAATTTCGCCGAACTCGCCCAGTTCCTCATCAAGGGCGCGAACGTCGGCTACTCGCCCGACGAAGGCGAATATACCATCCGCCTCGATGGCGGCGGCGACCGCGACACGCTGGTCGTGCTCGACGGCGTGCCCCTTTATGACCGCGGCCCCGCGCTGGAGGAAATCTGGGGCACCACCACCATCGATCCGCACATGATCGACCATGTGGAAGTGTTCCGTGGCGGCAACAGCCTGTTCTTCGGTTCGAACGGCGGCATCGGCGTGGTCAGCATCAAGACCAAGCGCCCCACCGGCGAAAACAAGGTGGAACTGGGCGCCAGCTACGGTTCGTTCAATTCGCGCGAATTGTGGGGCAATGCCCAGGCCAAGCTGGACAGCGACGGCAAGCTGGGCGTGATGGTCTATGGCAGCGCCCAGAACACCGATGGCCCGCGCATCTTCAATCCCGACGACTTCGTGGACAATGTGGCGGCGGCCGGCGGTATCCAGAAATATCCGCTCAACCGCAACAATGTGGGCATCAAGTTCCGTTACGCCCCGAGCGACGCGACCGAGATCACGCTCAACGGCCAGTATACCCAGATCGAATTCCAGGATGCCTTCCCGGATGCCGAAACCTACTCGCCCAACCGCGTGCGCTATCCGATCATCGACGGCGGAATCTCGCACCGCTGGTCGGACGCGGTGCTGACCGAATTCACGGCCTATTGGAGCAATCCCAAGCTCAACAATACCGAAACTTATGCCGAAATCTGCCGCCAGCCGGCAGGGTGCATCAACCCGGATAACGGCAAGCCGGTCGCTTACGGCAAGGCCACCGGCCATTCGATCCCCTTCCCCAACAAGGGCTTCGGCGCGGATTCGAAGGTCAGCGGCTTCATGGAATATGGCCTGAACCTGCGTAACACGCTGTCGTTCGACAATGTCGGCGAGGCCGTGCTGGGCATCCAGCGCACGTCCTACCGCAACGATTCCGATCCGGTCTTCCCGATCAGCAATGACTGGAACACCACCACCGGCCTCTATGCCGATTTGCGCCCGGTGCTGCCCTTCAGCCCGGATACGGCCATCAGCCTTGCCGGCCGTCTGGACTTCTCCAAGGCCTTCGACAGCAAGTTCATCTGGAAGTTCGGCCTGCGCCAGCCCATCGGTGCGTTCTATGTCCGCGCCAATGGCGGCACGTCCTACAGCCTGCCCAAGACCAACGAACTCTATGCGGAAAGCGCCACGCTGGTGGGCAATCCCGACCTGATGCCGGAAACGACCGAGACCTATAATGGTGCGATCGGCTTCCAGAAGGACCTGGGCGGCGCCAATCTGCGGATCGAAGCCGGCGTGTTCCATACGGACATCACCAACCGCATTCAGTCCACTTCGGGCCTGACGCCGAACACCTATTACAACAACACCGCCATCACCCAGATCCGCGGCATCACCGCCGATCTCGATCTGGCGATCGGCAAGCAGTGGGTGCTCAACCTCGGCTTCACCAAGCAGGATGCGCATCTGAAGGGTTCGGACCTGCAGATCAACGAAACGCCGGAATTCATGATCCAGGGCACGCTGAACTGGAATTCGCCCAACCAGCGTTTCCATGTCAGCCTGTTCCCGCGTTACCAGGGGCCGGAATGGTCGACTGGCGGCGTCGGCGGCAAGCTGCGGCACAATTTCGGCAATTACTTCGTGATGAACGGCTCGCTTGCCTATTGGGCGGGCGACGATCTGCAGCACCGCTTCCAGCTGCGTGTCGTGAACGTCCTCAACGAGAAATATGCGGAGCGCTACGGCTACGGCAACATGCGCTACAGCGAGGCCTTCGTCCGCGGCGAAATCACGACCAGCAGCCCGGAATATTACTTCGGCTATCCGTTCGAAGGCAAACCGCGCAGCGTGTTCGTTTCCTACAGCACTTCCTTCTGATGCCCCATCGCCGGACGGGGGAGCCCTCACTCCCCGTCCGGCGACCCTTTTCGCGAAGGAAGCCCCATTGGCCGCCGCGTACCGCGCAGTTTCATCCACTCGTCATGCCGCAAGCCTAGCGGCCCGGCAGGGTGTGCATCTGCCCAGGAGGATGGGATCATGAAACTGAAGTTGAAGACAGCTCTGCAAGCGGTCGCGGCCATGGCGCTGTTCGGCCTCGCGGCCTGTTCCGGCCAGAATAGCGAGGCAGACGGCAAGCCGCTCCAGGTGCTCCTCATCCCTGCCGACGGCGGCACGGAAAGCGGCACTCTGGCCGATTACCGCCCGATCTTCGACGCAGTGGGCAAGAGCGCCGGGATCGAGTTCGATCTCAAGGTAGCTCAATCCTATGGCGCCGTGGTGGAGGCCCTGTGCGGCGGCAATGCCGACATCGCCTTTGTCGGCCCCGTCACTTATCTCCAGGCCAAGGAGCGCGATTGCGCCCAGCTTCTCGCCGTAGGCGTGAAGGATGGGCAGTCGATCTATTATTCGGGCATTTTCGCCCGCAAGGATTCCCCGCTGCGGACAATCGCCGATTTGAAAGGCAGGAGCGCGGCCTTCGGCGACGTGAATTCCACCTCGTCCTTCGCCTATCCGCTGGCCATGATGATCGAGGCCGGCGTCGATCCGGTGAAGGACCTTTCCGCCCTGCGCCTCACCGGCAGCCACGCCAACAGCCTGGCCGCCCTGATCGAAGGGCGCGTCGATGCCGCCGCCCTTTCCTTCGATTCCTATGACAAGGCCGTTCGCGAAGGCGTGCCGGGCGCAACCGATGTGAAGGTGATCGCCCGCAGCGAGCCGATCCCCTATCCTCCGCTGGTGGTGAACAGCCGCCTGCCGGAAGCAACCAAGGCAAAGCTGCGCGATGCCTTCGAAGGGGTCGCCAAGGCACCCGGCATCAAGCCGGAGATGATCCGCGGCTATGCCGGTGCCGAACTCGACGGTTACGACGCCCATTTCCCGCCCGAGAAGTTCGACGGAGCCGCGCGCAAGCTGGCGCTGGTAAGCGACGAGATGAAGGGCGAGATCCTGAAGAAGGCTTCCGAACGGTGAGCCCTGCGGGCCTCGACATCCGTTTCGAAGGGCTGGCCAAGAGCTGGCCCGACGGGACGAGAGCGCTCGACGCGATCGACCTCGCCATTCCTGCCGGGCAATTCTGCGTGCTGCTGGGCCATTCGGGCGCGGGCAAGTCCACTCTGCTGCGCTGCGTGAACGGGCTGGAGACGCCCAGCGAGGGCCGCGTGCTGATCGGCGGGCAGCCGGTCGAGCGCCGCGCCCTGCCCGGCCTGCGCCGCCGGATCGCCATGGTTCACCAGCATTTTGGCCTCGTCTCGCGCTCCAGCGGGGCGGCCAATGTCATGGCCGGGGCCGTTGCCCTGCTGCCGCTCTGGCGCGTGCTGACGGGGCTTTATCCCGAGGCGCTGAAACGCAAGGCCTGCGCGCTGCTCGAAGCGGTCGGCCTCGAGGAAGCGCATCTGCACCGCCGGGCCGAGCAGCTTTCCGGCGGGCAGCAGCAGCGCCTCGGCCTCGCCCGCGCCTTCATGGCCGATCCGGCGATCATCCTGGCCGACGAGCCGGTCGCCAGCCTCGATCCCGCTCTGGGCCGCGAAGTGCTCGAACTGCTCAAGGCGCAGGCGCGCGAACATGGCACCACGGTGCTGTGCAGCCTGCACCAGCTCGATCTCGCCCGTGCCTTTGCCGACCGGATCGTGGCCCTGCATCGCGGCCGGGTGATCTTCGACCGCCCGCCCGAGGCGCTGTGCGAACGCGATCTGGCCGTGATCTATGCCAAGGCCGAACCCGCCGCGCATGCCGCGCCGGTTCCCCAGCCCCAGACCCAGACCCAGCCACAGACTCTGGCGCTGAAGGAGGCCGTATGACGGCCGCCTCGCATTCGCCGGGCTGGGCCTATCCGCAGCCCTTCGGCACGAAAAGCCTCCTCATCGTCGTGGCGGCGCTCGCCCTGCTGTTCTTCACCGGGCAGCGGGTGGAGGTGGGCCGCATGCTCTCCCTCACCGGCACGGCCCTGCTCGAAAAGGCGGGCGTCGCGGAGGGCACAGATGCGGGCAAGGGCCTGGGCAATGTGATGGGCCGGCTCTTCCCGATCCAGATTTCGGACCGGCAGGACGTGGCCCGGATGGAAGATTTCGATCCCGGCCATCTGCCGCCCTTCGCCTATATCGAGGAAATCCGCTCCACCGAACAGGCGCTCAATCCCGCCACGCTCCGGCTGGAGGCGCGACCGGTTACGAAGACCTATCTCGTCCGCCCGCTCGGCTATCTCGGCCATGTCGCGATCAAGATCCTGGAGACGCTGGAAATCGCCCTGTGGGGCACTCTGGTGGGCGTGGTGCTGGGCCTGCCGCTCGCCATGCTCGGCGCGCGCAACGTCACCCATCAGGGCGGCATCCGCTTTGTCGCACGCTCGGTCGTCAGCTTCCTGCGCGCGGTGCCCGAACTCATCAGCGCCCTGTTTCTGGTGATTGCCTATGGCTTCGGCCCGATCGCCGGCTTCATGGCTCTGGGCCTCCACGCGGTGGGCGTGCTGGGCAAGTTCTATGCCGACGATATGGAGAACGCCGATCCGCGCCCGCAAGAGGCACTGGCGGCCATCGGCGCCGGGCAGCTGGCCATCTGGCGCCTCGCCATCGTTCCGCAGGTGATGCCGCAATTCGTCGGCGCGACGCTCTACGTGCTCGATCGCAACGTCCGCATGGCCACGGTGATCGGCCTCGTGGGTGCGGGCGGCATCGGGCAGGAACTCAAGGGCCGCTACGACATGTTCGAATATGGCCATGTCGGCACGATCCTGATCGCCATCTTCCTTGTCGTCCTCGTGCTGGACCAGATTTCGGCCCGGCTGCGGCGACGCTTCCTCTGATCCCATCCCCTGCAGGAGACTGTCCCGTGGTGAAGAACAACAGGCGCGATTTTCTGAAAGGCCTCGGCACGCTGGGTGCCGCCAGCGCCTTTCCGCTGAGCATCGAGCGTGCGCTCGCCCTGCCGGCAAAGCGCATCACGGGCTCCATCAAGGATGTGAAGCACATCGTGATCCTGATGCAGGAGAACCGCAGCTTCGACCATTATTTCGGCACCATGAAGGGCGTGCGCGGCTTTGGCGACCGCCACACCGTGCCGCTGCCGGGCGGGCGCAGCGTGTGGGAACAGTCCAACGGCGCGCGCGTGCTGCCGCCCTTCTGGCTGGACACGGAAAAGACCAACGGCATGAAGGTGCCGGGCACGCCGCACAGCTTCTCCGATGCGCAGGCGGCATGGAACCAGGGCAGCTTCGGCCTGTGGCCCAAGTTCAAGACCGACTATTCCATGGGCTATTACAAGCGCGAGGACATCCCCTTCCAGTTCGCGCTGGCCGAAGCCTTCACCATTTGCGACGCCTATCATTGCTCGATCACCACGGGCACCGATCCCAATCGCATCGTCTTCTGGTCCGGCTCGAACTTCGACCCCGCCGAACAGGCCGCCGGCCGCAATTGCCGTGAGGACAAGTCGGAGCCGAACAATCTGCGCTGCTGGATCAAGGGCGCCCTGCCGGAACCGGGCTATACCTATGCCGGCAACGATCTCGAATGGCAGACCATCCCCGAAGTGCTGGAACAGCACGGGGTGGACTGGCGCATCTATCAGGACCCGAACGATAACTGGACCGGCGCGATGCATGGCGGGCTGGCCTTCAAGGGCTTCCGCAACTGCAAGCCGGGCGAGCCGCTTTACGAGCGCGGGATGAAGCACTGGTCGCTCGAACAGCTGGAGCAGGACGTGCTGAACGGCACTCTGCCTGCCGTTTCCTGGGTGCTGCCGCCCAAGGAATGGTCGGAACACCCCTCCGCCTCCACGCCCATCGAAGGCGCGGAATATACCGCGCGCATTCTGGACGCGCTGACCGCCAATCCGGACGTCTGGGCCAGCACCGTCTTCTTCCAGACCTTCGACGAGAATGATGGGCTGTTCGACCACCTGCCTCCCCCGGCCCCGCCCTCCTTCAATCTCGACGGCACACTGGCCGGCAAGGCCACCTTCCCGCTGGACGGCCACTATTTCGACGATCACGAGGACAAATACACCTCGCGCGACGATAACGTCACCGGCACCACCCGCCCCTTCGGCCTGGGCCCGCGCGTGCCGCTCTACGTCGTCTCGCCCTGGAGCAAGGGTGGCTGGGTCAGCTCGGAAACCTTCGACCACACCTCGGTCGGCCGGTTCCTCGAACAGCGGTTCGGCGTGACCATCCCGGCGATCAGCCCCTGGCACCGCAAGATGTGCGGCGACCTGACATCGTGCTTCGATTTCAGCATGGAAGGCGATGCCGCCTTCCCGCCGCTGCCCGATGCCAGCGGTTCGGTGGCCGTGCTGGCGGAACATCTCAAGCGCCCCAAGATCCTGCCCCCGCGCGCGGCCGAAGGGCTGTTCCAGGAAGAAGGCCTGCGCCGTGCGCGCCCGCTGCCTTACGTGCTGCATGTCGATGCGAAGGCCACGGGCGGCACGATCACGCTCGGCTTCGTCAACGATGGCAAGGCGGGCGCCACCTTCCATGTCTATGACAAGCTCCACCTCGACCGCATCCCGCGCCGCTATTGCGTGGAAGCGGGCAAGGCGCTGAGCGACGAATGGGCCATCGACCCCAGGCAGGGCGCGGACCTGCTGGTGCTGGGGCCCAACGGCTTCATGCGCTCCTTCACTGCCCGCGCCGGCGCCGCCCTGCCCGCCTTCACGGCACGCTACGATACAGCAGGCCAGTCGGTCGGCCTGACGCTGGAAAGCGCCGCGCAGGGCGATCTCGCGCTGACGCTGGGCAACGATTTGTATGGCGCCAATCCGCGCAAGCAAATCTCGCTGGCACAGGGCAGGAAGGCCAATGCCAGCTGGCCCGCCTCGCAAAGCCATGGCTGGTACGATTTCACCATCGACGCGGAAGGCTGGACCATCCGCCTTGCGGGCCGGATCGAGGACGGCAAGCCGGGCGTGAGCGATCCACTGCTGCGGGCTTGAGATCTGGGAGAGCACGGCGTTTGACGCGTCGTGCATATCCGGGCGGGGTGATGGGTGTCACCTCGCCCGGTTTTATTTGTCGTTCCAGCCTCCGTTCGTCCTGAGCCTGTCGAAGGGCGCGCGCCAAGGCAGAACGGATACCTGTATCCAAGGACATTTCCGGCAGGCAGCCATTGAGGGCCAGTCTGAAAACAGACATTTCGGACAGGACGACATTGCGGACGTTCTCGCGCCTGCGTAGCATGCCGTCATGCCAACCGTAGAAGCCTTCGACCACGAAGACGCCCTGAAACCGCTATTCACAGCGGAGTTTGAATTCCTACCCCGCATTGGTGAGTATCTCTCGATCGATACTCCACCGGGCTACTTCAAATACTACAATGTAGTCGAAGTCTGGCATCGGCAGGACGCAGAGGGTGGCGTTTTCCGAGCTTGCATACGCATTGAAGAGACAGACTGACCACGGTCCGCTTCCCTCCCCCTTTCAGCCGTAGGGCTAGCGAGCCGCGCCACTCCTTGGCCGACACTCCTTCAGACCGGAAATCGGCCACGCGGCGTGGCTCGATCACTCGCCCCATTCCCTGTCTGAACATCGGCAGGTGGGCTCACAACTCTGCCGATGTTCCGCGCGTCCTTCGACAGGCTCGGGAAGAGCGGGTGTGGGGAAGAGAGCTCAGCTCACCCCTTCAGCGAAGCAATATAGGCCCGCCAGCCGCCAAACGACGTAACGTCCTTCGATCCCTCCATCGCGCGCGGTTCGGCCACGAAGCCTTTCACTTCGCTGCCATCCTCCAGCGCCACCGTGCCGATGGCGAGCGGTGCGGGGACTTCCTCCACGAAGCTGCCGAAGCCGGCGTAATCCATTTCGTAGATTTCCAGTTCCAGCGCGCTGCCATCGGCCTCGCCCACATGGATCAGGGCAGGCTTGGGCGGCGTGGTTTCCATGGCATAGAGGCGATAGGCAGGAGCGGTCTTGGCCTTGCGCACCAGCCGGGCATTGCGCTCTTCCAGCTGGAAGTGGAGCGGCATGCCGTGGAGATGCGCGCCGACCACGGCGAGCTGGATATCCGCTTTGTGCGGCGTTTCGTCGAGCGGCGGCGTAGCGGCCATGGTCTGGTTCTCCTGAAAGGCGGAAGCGAGATCGAGCAGGAAGCTGTCGGCCCAGGCCGGGCCCATCAGCGTGACGCCAAAGCCGGTGCCATTGGCGCGGAAGCCCGCCGGGATCGCCAGCGCGCTCATGTCCAGCAGGTTCACGAAATTGGTATAGAGGCCCAGATTGCTGTTCAGCGCCACCGGATCGGCCAGCAATTGCTCCTTCGTGTAGATCGTGGGCGTGGTCGGCAGCACCAACACGTCCACCGCGCGCCAGATGGCCTGCGCAGCGCGTTCATAGTGCTTGAGCGCATATTGCCCCTCGAACGCATCGACCGCGCTCTTGCCCACGCCAGACTGGACGATCCCGCGCACGACCGGATGGATCGCCTTGGGGTTCGCTTCCAGCAGGCCCTTCAGCGCGGCAGTGCGTTCCGCCACCCAGGGGCCGGAATAGAGCAGCTGCGCGCAATCGAGCAGTTGGGAAATCTCCACTTCCACCACTTCGCCAAGCGTCGCGGCATGGCGCGCGGCCTCGGCATACAGGGCGGCGGATTCCCCATCGCCCAGGAAGTGCAAATCTTCCTTGCGGGGAATGCCGATGCGCGGCTTTTCCGGCGCGATGAAGGCCGCGGCCTCGCGCGAATAGATGTCTTCCTCGTCGAACGCGGTCAACACGGCATCCACTGCGCGGGCATCGTCCAGCGAATGGGCGAACACGCTGACGCAATCGAGCGAGCGGCAGGCAGGCAGCAACCCGCGCGTGCTCCAGCGGCCCTTGGTCGGCTTCAGCCCCACCAGCCCGTTGAACGCGGCCGGAACGCGGCCTGACCCGGCCGTATCGGTGCCGAGCGCAAAGGCCACTACCCCTGCCGCCACAGAGACGGCCGAGCCGGAACTCGACCCGCCCGAGATATAGGCCGTATCGAACACGCAGCCGCATGCCCCGTAGGGAGAGCGGGTGCCGACGAGGCCGGTGGCGAACTGATCGAGATTGGTCTTGCCGATCAGCACTGCGCCTGCCGCCTGCAGCAGTTCCACCACGCGGGCGGAGCTTTCGGGGACATAGCCCGCCGAGGGGCAAGCCGCCGTCGTCACCATACCGGCAACGTCGAGATTATCCTTGGCCGCAAAGGGCACGCCCGCCAGCGGCAAATCTTCCCCGGTAGCAAGGCGGCGATCCACTTCGGCGGCGGCGGCGAGCACATCGGCGGCAGGAACCCGCGAAATCCAGACCTGCGGCTGCACTGCCTCATAGGCGTCGGCACGCGCCAATGCATCGCACGCAAAGCTTTCGGCAGAGCTTCCACCGGAGCGCACAGCCCGCACGATTTCTCCGATCGAGCCAATCGGCCCGACACGTTCGTTCATTCCGCTACTCCGTCAGACAAGGGGCATTCGGGCGCCCCGGCGGGCGCCCGTTGCAAGGTCAGGCTTCGACGCCAACCTGCCAAAGTTCGCGAGCGGTCTCGAACACGCCCTGATCGTAGGAGAATTCGATCGTGTTCCCGTCCGGGTCCTTCAGGAAGCAGATGTAGCCGACGTCTTCCTTGGGGAACTGCATCGGGCCCAAGGCAAGGCAGCCGCCTTCGCGGGCCAGTTCGGCCACCGCATCGACCGCTTCCTTGGTGGGAAGTTCGATACCGATATGGGCGAAGGGGCCCAGCGGCAGATGCTGCTTGGGCGCAAAGGGATCGTGACCTTCGAAGAACTGCCCGGCGACGAGCACGAAGGCGCGTTCCTTCTCGTTCGGATCGGCAAGCCAGACGTTCTTCCCATCCTCGTCCTCGCGCTGGCGCAGCACACGCAGATGCGTGTATTTTTCATACCAGGCGATGGTGTCATCGACGCTTTTGACGGCGAGTGCGAGGTGGGTCCAGGTGGCCTTCTTGGGGCCAACCGAATGAACGATCTGATTCACCTTGGTGCTTCCTTCCACTACGGATTGGCCTGCAACCTATCACCGCAGACGCATGCGCACTTTGCCACTGATGCCCAGATTTTGAACTGTACGCGCACGAGATGACGTGTCGCGACGCATTTCCGTCATCTCAGAGGATGGGCCACGGCGTCCGGATCGGCAGCCCGGTGCGTTCAACCAGCGCCTTCCCGGCAGGCACGGCCTCGGCGATGAGTTTCTCCTCATCCAGCAGCAAGTTGCGCCCGCCATCGAGCACCTGACGCCCGTCGATCCACACGCTGTGAACACCGTTCGGCGGCGCATGCTGGGCAAGCTGGCCGACCGAATCGAAAATCGGCCCCCATTCGAGCAGGCGCGTATCGTGCAGTACGAAATCGGCCTTGTAGCCGGGGGCGAGCGTGCCAATCCGGTCTTCCCAGCCCATGCCCTTCGCACCATTTACGGTCATCAGTTCCATCAAGGTGGTGGAAGGCAGCAGATCCTGATCGCCGCGCGCATCGCGATAGCCGGCAGCCATCAGGCGCGCGGAAGAGAGGATATCGGTCGCATTGCCGTCCGTCCCCAGCATCACCGTGGCGCCGCCTTGCATCATTTCAAGATGCAGGCCCTGTTTGGCGAGCCCCATGCCGCCCTTGAAGGCCGCATCGGGGCAGTGAATGCAGGTGGTGCCCGTCTCCACCACCAGTTCCATCTCGCTGCGGTCGATTGCGGCGAGGTGCGTGATGCAGACATTGGGGCCCAGCGCGCCGATATCGGCCAGGTGCTCTACCGGGCGGCGATTATAGCGGGCCATGAACCAGTCCGGATCGGACTGGCGCGGGCTCATATGGGCGGAAACCTTCAGCCCCTTGTCGTCGGCCAGCGCCTTGGCCGCCAGCCAGACCTCGTCGGGATTGGTCGAATGGCCGACCAGCACAGGCCAGCAGGCCAGCATGCAATCGCCATCGTCGGGATAGGCCTCCACTTCGCCTTCCAGCAGGCCGATCGCCTCGGCGATCTTGGCCGCCTGATCGGCGGAAGGATCGTAAGCGCGCCCTTCCACCCACTGGCCGACACGGCCGCGAATGCCTGCTTCGGCAAGGCCTTCCATCACTTCGTCGAGATGGATCACTGTGCCCGCTTCGAGGAAAGTGGTGGTGCCGTAACGGATCATCGCCAGTGCCGAGAGCTGGGCGGAGAGCTTCTCATCCGCCGGAGTCTGCGACTTGAACAGGGGGATGACCCACTTGGTGAGATTGTCGTTCCAGCTGTCGGTCGGAACGCGGCGCACGAACCCGCGGGTCAGCGGATCGGCGGTGATATGGATATGGCCGTCGACGAAGCCGGGCGAGATCACGAAACTGCTGCCGTCGCGCGTTTCCTTTGCGCGGACGATGCGTTCCGCTTCTTCCCGCCTGCCCACCATCACGATGCGGTTGCCCTTGATGGCCAGCGCCCCGTCGCGGATCACATGACGCTGGGCGTTCATGGTGATGATTTCCGCGCCGGCGATGAGGAGATCGGCTTCGATAATCGGCTGTTCGCTCATGCAATCCGTTTCCAATATGGCATTTCAAATGTGGTTACGGCCCCTTCCCGTATGCGGACGGGAAGGAGCCGCAATTCTGTCTCTTCACTTCACTCTGCCCGCAAGGGCCGAGTGCCGGTGGCTCAGAACTTGAAGCCGACCGAGAAGATCGCCTGACGAGGCGCAATGTAGGTCTCGAAGCCCTGCGAGCTGCCGTAGGGATCCGAGAAGCGCGAGTTCACGCCGGCTTCGTCGAACAGATTGCTCACCGAAGCCGTGACATAGACCGGGCTGCCTTCGGGTTCGTAGCGAACGAACAGGTTCACCACGCTGTAGGACGGGGTCGTGTCATAGAACTCGTTGTTGAACACGCGGTAGAAGAACTCGCCGCGATACTGGTACTGGACGCGGGCCGTCAGATCGCCCGGACCGACCTTGCCATTATAGACCAGGGCGGCCGAACCCTGCCACTTGGGCAGCTTGGGCACCTTGTTGCCATTGATGTTCGAACGCGCGCTTTCACGAGCGACCGACGCGGCATAGTAGTTCGACCAGAACAGCCAGTCGGGATAGCCGGCGGCATTCTGAGCGGCCAGAGCATCGACCGGATCGAGCGCATAATAGTCCGCGTCGAATTCGCCGTTCAGCTGCGACAGGCTGGTTTCCAGACGCAGGCTATCGGTGATCCGGTAATTCGCTTCCAGCTCGATGCCGTAGATCTTGGCGCTGGGAGCATTGGCCGTGCCTTCGCCGTACAGGATCGCATCCTCATCGAGGAACTGCATGTTCTTGTACTTGTAGTAGAAGCCCGAAACGTTGAGCTGCAGCGCATCGTCGAAGAAGCGGTTCTTGGAGCCGATTTCGAACGAGTCGACCACTTCCGGCTGATAGGTCGGCTTGATGCCGGTTTCCCAACCGAAGTTCACATAGGAGGTCGAATTGCCGTTCAGACCGCCCGGCTTGAAGCCGCGGGTGTAGCTGGCATAAACCATGTTTTCCGGGGTGAACTTGTATTCCAGCGCGAACTTGCCGGTCCATTCGTTGGTCGACAGACCCGGGCTCACGGTGGGCTGCAGATAGGCGCCCGAACCGTAATCGGGGAACTCGCCGTTATTGCTGTCCGACGTGCCGCTATATTCGTCGTGATTGTAGCGGATGCCGGCCGTGACCGCGAACTTGTCGGTCACATCGTAGGTGCCCTGGAAATAGGCGGCCCACGCCTTGCGAGTAGCCGACTGCAGGCTGGCATAGGTCAGGTCCAGAACCTGCGGGTCGTTCCAGGCAGTGTCGACGGGAAGCGGCGGACGGACGAGCTGGTCGTCAGCAGCGCGGTATTCCACGATGTACTGGTCGTTCTTCGACCAGAGATAGACGCCGCCGATGATCCAGTTGAACGGACCTTCGCCGTTGGAGGCCAGGTTGACTTCCTGCGTCCAGCTTTCGTTGTTGCTTTCCCACAGGGCGACGTGGTCGTAGTTGAAGTAACCCGTTTCCCAGGGATTGGCGCCAACCCAATAGGTGACATCGCTGAACAGGTCGGCATTGAGGCCGTCGCCGTCCCAGCTCTGTTCGCTGTGCAGCTTCTGGTAGCTGGTGATGGACTTCAGCGTGGCGAAATCCAGATCCAGCGCCACCGTGCCGTAATAGAGGTCGGTGTTCACGACCGAGCGGCCGGGATAGTCCTGCGTGACGACGCGCGGATCTTCGGACGGATCCAGCACGTTCTTCTGCGCAGGGCCATGCGTGTCGCTGTCATACTGGATGGTGGCGAGCGTGACCTTCAGATTGTCGGTCGGCTCCCAACGCATCATGGCCTTCCACGAGGTCGAGTTCTCGTCGTCGAGCTCGTACTTGTCGTAGCCTTCGACGTCGGTGGCATAGGCATAGCCATCATGCTTGCGGCGGTTGCCGTAGACGCGGAAAGCGAGGTTATCGCCCACCGGCACGTCCATGCCCAGTTCGGCATTGAGCAGGTTGTAATTACCCAGGCCGACTTCGCCGTTCATCCCGAACTTGCCGAGCAGCGGCTCGCGCGACACGACGTTGATCGTACCGCCGGTGGAACCCTGGCCGAAAGTAGTGCCCTGCGGACCGCGCAGGACTTCGACCTGACCCACATCCACGAAGGCCGCGTTGGCGGCAATCGAGTTGAAGATGTAAACGCCGTCGATGTGGTAGGAAACGCCCGGCTGGGAGTTCAGGTTTTCCGGCGTTTCCGAACCGATGCCGCGGATGGTAACCATACGCTCGCCGCCGCCGCTCTTGGCAACCACGAGGCTGGGCACGCTGCCGTTCAGGCCGGTAACGTCAGTGATGTTGTTCTGCTTCAGCGCATCGGCGGTAACCGCCGTGGCCGAGAGCGAAGCTTCCTGAAGGCTCGTGTTGAGCTTTGTCGCCGTAATGACGATTTCATTCACATATTCGGTCGACTCGGCAGTCGTTTCTTCCGCCCAGGCGCCGGTGGGCGCCAGAACAGCCAGAGCTACGCCGGCCAGCAGATACTTCCGATTATTATTTGTCTTGGTCATCGCGCTTCCCCGATTGGAATCGAAACCCGCTCGAGGCACCCCCATCTCAACCCTGTTGTGAGGCCCCCGTTTTGCCGGGGTGCCGCTTGAGTTGCATTGAGCCATCAAGCGGCGTTCCAATCTTGAGGAGTCGCGCAGAACTTGTTGACGCGATCGCGCCTGCACCCCTCGCGCCGGGGCAGTTTCCCATATCGGGATGGTTAATGGCCGGGAGGCGCTTTGCCTCAGAACGCATATGATTCGCGCCCGGAACAGAATTTTTGCACGACCGGCCAAGATGCTTTTCGCACATCGGGATAGACACAAGATTGCGGCAGGCACGTTACAGCTGTGTCGATTCCGCGAGACTGGCCGAACAAGGAGACTATCCGATGTCCGTGATTACCGAGCTGGAACCCGTACGCACCGAGGCCGCGTGGCGCGGTGACGAACTTTCGGCCCGGCAGGACTGGGTTTACCTGCTGTCCGACGAACAGGTCGCGGAGCTTGAGGAACTGGGCAAGCGCTTCGTCGAAGAGGACCCGGACCTGCGCTTCGTAAAGAAGGAAGATTTCCCGCTGGTCGCCTGCGCCGAAGCGGTGGCCGAATGGGGCAGGGACGTCGATTACGGCCGCGGCTTCGTGCTCGTCCGCGGCCTGCGCACCTATCTCTATTCCGACGCGCTTTCCTCGGCCATCTACTACATCCTCGGCCTCTACATGGGCGATCCGATCCGCCAGAACGAAATGGGCGATTTGATCGACCACGTCTATGCCACCTCCGACAAGACGATGGACGATCCCACCGCCAAGTCCTCCAAGGTCCGCGACCAGCTCGTCTATCACTCCGACAGTTCGGACGTGGTGGCGCTGATGTGCCTGCGTCCGGCCATGGCTGGCGGCGCGTCCTGCCTCGTCTCGGGCGCGCAGATCTATAACGAGATCCTCAAGCGCCGGCCGGACCTTGCCCCGCTGCTGCTCGAACCCTTCCACTGGGACTGGCGCCGCCAGGATCAGGAAGCTCCTGCCGACACCTACACTTCGCCGGTGATCAGCATGGAAGAGGGCGTGTTCAGCATGTATGCCGGCTCGCTCTATATCATCACTGCGCAGAACTATCCGGGCGTGCCCAAGCTGACCCCGGAACAGGTCGAAGTGCTCGAGTTGTTCGACAAGATCACCTATGAAGAAGGCATGGCCATCGAGATGGATTTCCGCCCCGGCGATATCCAGTGGTTGTCCAATTATGCCGCGCTCCATGCGCGCACGACTTTCTACGATTTCCCCGAACCGCAGCGCCGCCGCCACCTGCTGCGCCTGTGGCTGCACCGCGATGCGGGGCGCCCGGTTGTGGAAGGTTTCGGCAAGAACGGCGTGGTCCAGATCCGCTCCGCTCCGCGTGACGGCAAAACCGAACATCCCGACGCCCACTTCAGCATCCGCGAAGTGTGCGTGCCGCGCCTGATCGCCTGATCGGGCGGGGCCTCGGCCTCACAGAAAAGGCCCGGAAAGCAGGATCGCTTTCCGGGCCTTTTCTTTGTCTGCGGCTTTCAGGCAGGGAAGTTGCCGGGGAACGCCAATTGTGAAATTGCCATGCGGCCCGAAGGAACCTCACGGTCGCGCAGATAGTCGGGCAGCAGTTCGGCCGGATCGCCGGTGCGGCCGATGGCGACCGCCATCTCGATGCGGAAATCCTCGGGAATGCCGAGTTCCTTGTAGCCCTTTTCGAAATCCAGCCCGGTAATCCCGTGAGTATGGAGCCCATCGTGGATCGCCTGCAGTGCCAGTTGGCCCCAAGCGGCGCCGGCATCGAAGGCGTGGCTGTAGAGTTCTTCCTTGGGCTCTCCGGCCTCATCGCGCATGAAGCGGTCCGACAGGATGAACACGATGGCCCCCGCATTGGCCGCCCAACTGCGATTGAAGGGGACGAGAATGTCCAGGAACCGCTCCCAGTCCTCCCCGCCGCGCAGGGCGTAGAGGAAGCGCCAGGGCTGGACGTTGAAGGCGGAAGGCGCCCAGCGCGCGGCCTCGATCAGGCGGAAAAGCTCGCTTTCCTCCAGCGGCGTGCGGTCGAAGGCGCGGGGGGACCAGCGGCGGGTGAAGACTTCGTGGATCGGGTGTTCGGTCGCTCTGGCATCGTGAAAAGTCATGAAGTTACCTGAGTAGTGGGTTGTTCCAGCATGGAAATGACGGCGGCGGTGTTCCGCACGTCGGCGAAATGCAGCCGCAGGCTCAAGAGCGCCGCATTCTGTTCTTCATCGCAGACGGTAGCCGTCGCGTCGGAGAGGAAAATCACCTTGAAACCGCGCATATAGCCGTCGCGCGCGGTGCTTTCGCAGCAGACATTGGTGAGCGTTCCGGCAATCACCAGCATCTCGATTCCGCGCTGCCTCAAAGCAGCCTCAAGCGCGCCTGCAGGGCACCCAAAGGCGCTATAGCGATACTTGTCGAGCACCAGATCGGTATCGGCGGCAGCCATATCGGGGTGCAGGTCGTGCGACGCGGCGCCCGGAGTGAGCGCGTCGATAGCCTCTCGCACGCGCGCGTCGGTCGGATCGTATTGCCAGGGCGCCATGGCGAGCGGTGCTTCCTCGCTCACCGTCTGGCGCGTCCAGATCACCGTGCCGCCCGCCGCGCGCATGGCGGCGGCGAGGCGGTTGACGGCGGGGATGATCGCCTCCGCATGGGGATTTCCGAAGATCTCCCCCTGCGCGACGAACGCCCCCTGCATATCGACGATCACCAGTGCGGTGCGCGCCGGGTCGATCTCCCCGAAGGAGTTGAGCCACTTGCCGCGTTCAACCGCCCATTCGGGGAGAGAGACCTCATGCATCAGCATATTCCGGATAGGCGATGGAAAGCGAATAGCTCTTCCACTTTTCCATTTCCGCGCGGAGCAGGTCGGTCTGCCCTTCCGCGTAATGGAGCGCATCCTTGCCCAGCAGCAGGTGCAGCGGCGGCTCTGCCTCGTCCAGGGCAGAGAGGATCGCGGCGGCGGCAAGGGCCGGATCGCCCTTTTCCTTGCCCTGCCCTTCGGAGAGCGAACGCTTGGCGAAATGGGCGGTATCCTCGTAAGCCGGGATATCCTTTGCCGCGATGCGCAGCGACCCGCCCGCAAATTCCGTGCGCATGCCGCCCGGCGCCACATTGGTCACGCGGATGCCCATCGGACCCACTTCCTGCGCCAAGGTCTGGCCGATACATTCCAGCGCATATTTGCTGGCGCCGTAGAGCGCCGTGCCCGCCCAGGGGGCCAGCCCGCTGACCGAAGTGATGTTCACCACATGCCCCGCCTTGCGTTCACGCATGTAAGGCAGCACCGCCTGGATCATCGAAATCGCGCCGAACACGTTCACATCGAACAGCGCGCGCATTTCCTCGGCGGAGACTTCCTCGATCGCGCCGACCATGCCGAAGCCGGCATTGTTCACCAGCCGGTCGATGCCGCCCAGCTTCTCTTCCGCCAGCGCGACCACGCGGGCAGGTGCCTCGCGATCCGCGAAATCGAGCACGGCGGCAAAGGCCTGCCCCGGAGCGAGAGCTTCAAACGCGTCGCAGCTTCCCTGGTTGCGCGAGGTGCCGAACACCTTGTCGCCCCGTGCAAGCGCCGCCTTGGCCAGTTCGCGGCCCAGACCGCCGCCAATTCCCGTAATCAACCAGTTCGCCATTTCGATAGGACCTTCTCGTTTCGCCTTACCTGCGTTGTCTACGCCAGGCTGCGCAGAGCGCTTTGCAGGGCAAACCGCATTTGTTGTCCGCTGGCGCACAGGATGGCGTTCCGGTTGCGATCTGCCCGGCTACCGTGCTGAGGAAGTCTGCCGGAAATCGTCCTAGAGGGAGGCAATTATGGCAGTGCAGGTTGCAGGTTCGATCAATGTCGACCTGATCCAGTCGGTAGAGGCTCTGCCCAGGCCGGGCGAGACGGTGCTGTCCTTCCGCTCGGCCCGCCTGCCCGGCGGCAAAGGCGCGAACCAGGCAGTGGCCGCCGCACGCATGGGCGCGCCGACGCGAATGATCGGCGCAGTCGGCAGCGACGATGGCGGCAGCTGGATGCGCGGGATGCTGGAAGAACATGGCGTGGATACGCAGGCCATCGCGGCGCTGAAGGACATGGCCACCGGGCTCGCCTCGATCGCGGTCGATTGCAGCGGCGAGAATCAGATCATCGTCAATCCGGGCGCGAATGAAGCGGTGACACCGGATCAGGCCGCGCAAATCAGGCCGGAAGCACAAGTGCTGCTCGCCCAGCTCGAAATTCCCGTCGACACTGTGCGCGCCTTCTTCACCGCCCCTGCCGCGCAAGGCCGCATCCGCATCCTCAATGCCGCGCCCGCCCTGCGCGAGGCAGCGCCGCTGTTCGACCACGCCGACATCCTGATCGTGAACCAGCACGAGCTGGCCCATTATCTGGGGCTGAGCGATGCCCCGCAGAGCGCGGAAGACGCCCTGGTCGCACGGCAATTGATCGCGCGCGGCGATCAGGCCGTGATCGTCACGCTGGGCGCGCTGGGCGCGGTGGCAGTGTGGAACGACCGGCATTTCCACGCCCCGGCCCTGTCAGTAACGCCGATCGACACCATCGGAGCGGGCGACTGTTTCTGCGGCGCGCTGGCCGCCCTGCTCGATTCGGGAGAATCGGTGGAGGCCGCACTCCCGCTCGCCAATGCGGCGGCAGCCCTGTGCACTCAGAAACAAGGCGCGATCCCGGCGATGCCGTCGCGCAGCGAGGCCGAGAACGCTCTCGAACTGGGCACTGCCCCTGCCGCACCAAATTAATATTCGCCCCCGGTCAAGATCGCACGGGCACAAGGAATAAGCTCGGCTCCGCAAACAGGAACGCGGAAACGAAAAATATGAGCGAGCTTGAGCTTACGCCCTTCGGGTTGCCTTCCGACACTGGCGGTAAGGATTTGGGTGTGTTCCTGCCAATTGCGAACGGCGGCTGGATCATGTCCAGTAACAAGCCGGAAATAGACGGTTCCTACGACTATTGCCGCGCCTCGGCGGTTCTGGCCGAACAGCACGGGCTAGACTTCGCCATGGCGATGGCGAAGTTCCGCGGTTACGGCGGCGAAACCCGGCATTGGGACGAGCAGTTGGACTCTTTCCTCACTGTCGCCGGCATTGCCGAGGCGACCAGCAAGGTGAAGGTCTGGGGCACGATCCATACCCTTCTCCAGAACCCCGCCGTCGCCGCCAAGATGGTCGCCACTCTGGACCAGATCAGCCACGGCCGCTCTGGCCTCAATGTGGTGACGGGCTCCTATCGCGGCGAGTTCGACCAGATGGGCGCATGGCCCGAAAATGTCGGGCACGATCAGCGCTACGACCTCGCACAGGAATGGATCAGGGCGATCAAGGGGCTGTGGAACGAGGACAGCGTCACTCAGCATGGCGACTATTTCCGTCTCGACGACTGCCAAAGCTGGCCCAAGCCCTCCACGCGCCCCTTCCTGGTCTGCGCGGGCACGTCCAAGCAGGGCATGGCCTTCACTTCCGCAGAGATGGACGCGATCTTCCTTTACGGCGGTCAGCACGAGAAGCTGAAGCGCGAGAGCGAAGCCGCCAAGGCCGATGCTGCCGCGGTGGGCCGCTCGATCCGCACCTATTCGATGATGACGGTAGTATTCGGCGAAAGCGACGCCGAGGCGGACGAGAAGGTTCAGGCGATCCGCGAGGGGTTCGACGAAGGCGCATTGGCGGGCATGATGCGCGCCTATGGCTTCCTCGACAGCGAGATCGGCAAGGAAAACGACTTCACCCGCAAGGCACGCTCCGGCTTCATGGCTCCTCATGTCGCCGGGTCGCCCGAGACGGTGCTGGCCTATCTGACCGACCTGTTCGAGATTTCCGGCTCCGATGGCCTCATGCTGATTTTCGACGATTACATGAAGGGCATCCCCACTTTCGGGCAGAAGGTGCTGCCGGTTCTGCGCGAGCGCTTCCCCGCAGGGGAAAAGGTGCCGGTTCATGGCTGAGGCCGATCCCGCCGGCCTGCCGCATTTGGACGCGGCCTCCCTTGCGCCGCTGATCGATGCTGCCCGGACCGCGCTGATCGTGGTCGATATCCAGAACGACTTTGCCGGACCATCGGGTCTGCTCAAGCGTGTCGGCGTGGACATGACACTGGCCGAGGCGGCAATCGACCGGATCGAGGCGATCATTCCCACCGCCCGCAAGGCTGGGGCCACTGTGGCCTTCATGCGCGTGGTGACCGAGCCGGAAACGGATTCCGATGCGCTCAAGGCGCTCTATGCCCGCAAGGGCCGTCCGGGCGGGCAGGCGATCTGTCGCACCGCCGATGGCGGGGCTGACTATTACCGCGTCTCTCCGGAGCCCGGCGATATCGAGATTGCCAAGCTGCTTTACGACAGCTTCCACGGCACCGATCTTGAAGAGCAACTCCGCGCGCGCGGTATCGACACGCTGGTTATGACCGGGGTCGCGACCGATTGCTGCGTCGATGCCACCACACGGACCGGCTTCCACCGGGGCTTCCACGTCTTCGTCGTTTCCGATGCCTGCGCCTCTTACGAAGAGGAACTGCATCTCGGAACGCTCAAGGTCCTCCACAAGAACTGCGCCCTGCTGACCACCACCGATGCGGTGATCGCAGCATGGGCGAGCACCGCGCAAGGAGCGCCGCAATGACCGCGTTTTTCGACAGCCGCCGCCAGATGGGCGTGCTCGCCGCCGCGACAACCGGCAGCGTGCTTTCCACCACCGCCACGGTCCATTCCGTGTTCGGGACGTTCCTGGTGCCGCTGTCGGATGAATTCGGCTGGACCCGCGCGAGCATTTCGGCGGTCATGGCAATCATCGCGATATCCTGCGCGATCACCTACCCCCTTGCGGGCCGCTATTCGGACCAGCACGGATCGCGCAAGATGATCCTGTTCGGCAATGTCGCGCTGGGCCTGTCCATCGCGGCGCTGGCGCTGACCAGCGGCAGCCTTGCCCAGTTCTACCTCACCTTCCTCGCCATCGGCATCTTCGGCGCCCTGCCCAGCACGGCGATGTTCGCCAAGCTGGTTGCCGAGTGGTTCGACCGCAACCGGGGCACGGCCATGGGCTTCAGCGCGGGCTTCGGCAACGGCCTGGGCGCGGTGATCATGCCCATCGTCGCGGCGATCCTGGTTTCCACACAGGGCTGGCGCGCAGGCTATCTGGGCATTTCGGCAATCATCCTGCTCGTCGGTTTCCCGATATTCTATTTCCTGCTGCATGACGTACCCAGCCGCAGCGATCCCGCCCAGCGGGCCGCGGCAGGCGCGAAGCTGGAAGGGTTGACGCTCAAGGAAGCGATGCGCCTGCCCGCCTTCTGGCTGCTGATGGTCGCCATTGCGGCGGGCGGCGGCATTTCCACCGCCATCCTCAGCCATGTCGTGCCGATCGTAGGCGACCGGGGCTACAGCCTCGGCGTGGGCACTGCGGTGGTCAGCGTCTTTGCCCTGTCCGCTTCCGCCTGGCAGGTCGCCAGCGGCCGGATGCTGGACAAGGCCAATACGCCCCGGATCGTGGTGCCGATGTATGCGCTGGCGATCCCCGGCCTGTTCCTGCTCGAATATGGCACTTCCACGCCGATGCTGGTCGGTTCGGGCATTTGCCTCGGCATTGCGCTGGGCGCACAGTTCGGCGCCCTGCCCTTCTTCATCGCGCGCTATTTCGGCCTGCGCCATTTCGGCGCGATCCTGGGCGTGATGTATTCCGCCGTGATCGCAGGCCAGGGCATTACCCCGGTGCTGCTCGACGCCGCGTTCGACACGCTGGGCAGCTATCGCGACGCGATTCTCGTCTCCATGGCGGTAATGGGCGCGGGCAGCACGCTGCTGTTCCTCCTGCCCGCCTATCGCGGCGAACGAACCGTGCCTTCCGGCTCGGCAGTGGCCGTAGCCCACTAAGACGAGTGCCAAGGCTGCAAAGCGTGAGGGCGCGGGGGATCAAGACTCAAAACAGGGTCCACTCCATCTTACGCTAATAGATTCTGCGTGAAGGAGTGTTCCCGCCATGACGTTCGACGGCCGGTTGAAGTATCTGGTTCTGGGCGCGCTGGCGCTCCTCTTCTTCATTCTGAACGCCTGTACTTTCAACGGCCTCGGTGTCGTCTTGCCCTATATGGTGGAAGAACTGGGCTGGAGCTGGGCCACTGCCGGCGTCGGCTTTACCTTGCTGGGTATCGCCTGTGGCCTTTCGGGCCTGATCCCCGCCCTTCTCATCCGCAAGTTCGGCGTTTCGCGCACCATGCTGACGGGCGGTACCGTGCTGTTCAGCGGCTTTGCCTGCCTTGCGCTGACCTATAATCCGTTCGTCTACTTCCTCGGCACGATCCTCCTGGGCATCGGCTTTGCGATCTGCGGGCAGGTTCCGGCAGTCAACGTCATTTCCCACTCGTTCAAGAAGCACTCCACCGCGATGGGCTTCTACTTCACCGTGGGCGGCCTCGGCTCGGTCGCCGGCCCGCTGATCGCCTATGCGACGCAGGAAATCACCAATGAGTGGCGCCTGTTCTGGGGCGGTGCGGCCATCGCGGCGCTGCTGCTGTCCATGTTCACGTCCGCCGTCACCGCGACGCGCTGGAACAACAAGGATGCGGGCACCAAGGCCAAGGCCAGCGACGCGACTGTGGGCTGGAGCGTTCGCGCGGCAATGCGCACGCCCCAATATTACGTGATCGTGGGCGCCTATACCTCTTTGCTGCTCATCAGCACGACCGTGCACGGCTTTGCGGTGCAGCACCTGTCCGACAGCGGCCTGGGCATGGGCGGCGCGGCCACGGTGATGAGCGCGCTGGCCCTGATCAGCGCGGGTGCTTCTGCCGTGGCAGGTGTCGCGGGCGAAAAGATGAAGCCCCGCGCGCTTTCGATGCTTTCGCTGGCGACTGCCATCATCGGCGTCGTCGCCCTGATGGGCGGCAGCAGCCCGGTGGCGATCGGGATCGCTACGCTCGGCCTCGGGGTCGGCATCGGGTTCAGCTATGTCAGCGTGGCGATGCTGTTGCTCGACGTGTTCGGCAAGCGCCCCAACCTCGAGCTCTATTCGACCATGAGCCTGATCTCCACCTCGGCGGCGATCGGCCCGGCGCTGGGCGGCTTCGCCCGCGACCAGCTGGGCAGCTTTTCGCTGGTCTTCCTGGTCTGCGGCCTGATCGGCACCGCGTTCTTCATGGCCCTGCTGCTGTTCAAGCGGCCTTCCGCGCCGGGTGACGCAGAAGAAACGGAAGCAGTGCTTGCACCTGCTTGCTGAAGACGGATCGTAATCAGCGAACCGCACCCTGCGGACGGGGTAGGTGCGGTTCGCCAACAACATGACGTGGCCATTCTGATACAGCATCGGAATGGCCAGTTGACGTGCGGCCTCCGAAATATCACTTAGGTGGGTATAAAAGACACGCCGGGAGAGGGGCCGGTCCTTGTTTGATAGAGAGCCCCGTTGCGTTTCACCACTAATGCCTATCCCAAGGAACAGCGTTACGACGCATGGCGCTTTGCGCTAAAACGTGCGTCGTTAGCCCTTGAGGCCGCCGATGAGGCCAGCCTTTACGGCGAAATCATCCAGTTCAGCAGCGATGTCGGCATACAGTTCGTCCGCCTGGTGGGGACGGCACAGGAATATACGATCGACTTCCGCGAAGAGCCCGGCAGCCTGTGGCTTGCGGTCCTGGTGGATGGTGTCTGCGTTGCCCGCAGCGGCACCGAGACGATCACTTTCAACGATGGCGACATGATCTGCGGGCGCGGCGAAACCCCGGTCTCGCTGCAATTCACCAGCGATCATCGCATGCTGCTGCTGAAAATTCCGGCCAAGTCGCTGGACCAGCGGCTGAAGGCTCCCCTGCCGGACAAGCCGCGCAGCCTCTCCTCCGATGCCGGCCCAGGCCGCGTATTGTCCAGCATGCTCCGTTCGGTCGCCGACATGACCACCAGCGACACGCCGGATGAAGGACTGCGCCCGGTCGAACTGGCATTGCCCGAATTCCTGCTGGCTGCCCTGCTCAGCGATGCGCCGCCGCGCGCCCTTGGCGGCGCCGCCGGTATGCGCGCTGCGCTGCTCGAGCGGATCTTCCAGACCATCGAAATGCGTCTGTCCGATCCGAATCTCAACTATCAGCAGGTGGCGAGCGAACACGGCATTTCTCCGCGTTACCTGCAGAAGTTGTTCGAATCGATCGATGACAGCTTCGGCCATTACGTGAAGGTCAGGCGCCTGGAGCGCTGCAGGCTCGACTTGCGAAGCCCCCTGCACACGCAGAAGTCCATCTCGGACATCCTGTTCCAGTGGGGCTTCAACGATTCCGCCTCGTTCAGCCGCGCCTTCCGCGAACAATACGGCATTTCCCCGCGTGAATATCGCAAGTCCGGCATGCCGGACGAGGGCGATGCGAACGACACGCTGCGCCGTGGCCGCCCGGCCCGCCGCACCGCTCAGGAGGAAGCCGCGCTGGCGGAAGCCTTCCCCGAAATCAGCGAAACGGTCGGCATTCCCACCAGCCTGCTGCCCATTGGCGACGATGGCACAGTGCGCCACCATCACCTGCCGGTCAGCCCGAACACGGTCCATTGGGGCTATTTCAGCTCCTTGCTGAAGCCTGTCCTTACCGTCCGCTCCGGCGATTTCGTGACGGTGGAGACGCTCACCCATCATGCCAATGACGATCCCGAACGCATGGTGGAAGGCGATGAAGGCGCCGAAAGCGTGTTCCATTGGGACGAGCACGGCAAGGCCGTCGAGCGGCGCGGTGCCGGGCCGATGGATGCGAGCGAAGTGGGCCGCGGCGCGGGCGAAGGCTTCGGCGTGCATATCTGCACCGGTCCCATCGCCATTCAGGGCGCCGAGCCGGGCGACATCATCGAAGTGCGCATCCTCAGCCTCGAACCCCGGCGAAGCGGCAATCCGCGCTTCCAGGGCAAGGCCTTCGGCAGCAATGCGGCGACCTTCTGGGGCTTCCAGTATAACGATCTGCTGACCCAGCCCAATCCGCGCGAAGTGGTCACGATCTACGAGGTGGAGAGTGGCAAGGAACGCGTGCCGACCGCCCATGCGGTCTATTCCTTCCGCTGGACCCCGCAGACCGACCCTTCCGGCATCGTGCATGAGCGCTACAATTATCCGGGCGTGCCGGTCGATCCGGACACGATCGAGCGGAATTACGACATCCTGCGCGATGTCGAGATCCCCATCCGCCCGCATTTCGGCGTGATCGCAGTGGCGCCCGCCCATACCGGCCCGGTCGATTCCATTCCGCCCAGTTCCTTCGGCGGCAATATGGACAATTGGCGCACCGGCCCCGGATCAAGCGTGTTCCTGCCAGTGCAGGTTTCCGGCGGATTGCTATCCTTGGGCGATCCCCACGCTTCTCAGGGCGATTCCGAACTGTGCGGCACGGCCATCGAATGTTCGATGACGGCGCTGATCCAGGTGATCCGCCACCCGAAGGGCGATCTTTCGGGCATGATGCGCGATCTCGATTATCCGATGATCGAGACCGAGAGCGAATGGGTCATCATGGGCTTCAGCCACCCGGATTACCTCAAGGAACTGGGCGAAGACGCGCAAAGCGAAGTCTACAAGCGCGCCTCGATCGACAGCGCGATGCGCGATGCCTTCCGCAAGACCCGCCGTTTCCTGATGACCACCAAGAACCTGTCGGAGGACGAGGCGATCTCGCTCATTTCGGTGGCGGTCGATTTCGGGATTTCGCAGGTCGCCAACGGCAATTGGGGGGTCCACGCGATCATCCGCAAGGGGCTGTTCACGGCCTGAAGTTTCACTTGTCACCCCGGCCCTGTGCCGGGGTCCAGCTTGGCAGGCTCAGGAAAGCGAGATCCCGGAACAAGTCCGGGATGACGACTGAGGACAGCCCTTCACTGCCCCGAACCGACCTCAACCGCCGCGCGGTCCAGCAGGGTACGCACCCGCACCGTCCGCTCGGTAAACTCCCCGCCGATCAGTTCGTTGGTCATCAGGATCGCCACGAGATTGCGGCGCGGGTCGGCGAAGAAATAGGTGTTGCCCGAACCGGACCAGCCGCCTGCACCCGAAGGCATGCCGCCGATGGCCTCGCTCGCAGCGTCTCCGATCCCCAGCCCCAGGCCGAACATCACATTCTCATGCGCCTGCCCGCCGGTCTGCAGCAAGGGCGTGAACATCGCATCGACACTTTCGGCCTTGAGCAACCGCTGACCATGCCATTCGCCGCGATTGGCCAGCATCTGGGCAAAGTGGAGGTAATCTTCCATCGTCCCTGCGAGCGCCCCGCCCCCGTCGAACATCCGCCTGGGATCGCGATATTCCGATGCCTCTGCCGTCTCGACCGGCGTCATCCCATCCTTGCTGGCGGTGTAATTCGTCACAAACCGGGCCAGCTGCGCATCGCTCACCACAAAGGTGGTGTCGCGCATCTCCAGCGGAGTGAAAATCCGTTCCCTGAAGAAACGGTCTAGCGGCATGCCGGATGCCCGCTCCACCACCACGCCCAGCACACCCGTGGAATTGCTGTAGGAGAAGCGCTCGCCCGGTTGGTGAAGCAGAGGCGCAGCAGCGAGGCGCGCGATCAACTCGTCCATGGAAACCGCAGGCGGTGCATCGCCGGGCTGACGCCCGACACCGCCGCCGCGCATCACTCCATGCTTGCGGTAATATTGCTGGACCGGCGTGTTGCCGGTGAAATTGTAGGTCAGCCCGCTGCTGTGAGTCATCAGATCGCGCACAGTGATCTGGCGAGCCGCCGGAACGGTGACCATGTTTTCCAGATCGCCGCTTTCATAAACGCGCATATCGGCGAATTCGGGAATGTAGCGGGCAATCGGCGCGTCGAGGGAAATCCGCCCCTCTTCCACCAGCATCATCGCCGCCACGGTCGTGATCGGCTTGGTCATGGAATAGAGGCGAAAGATAGCGTCTTCGGGCAGCGGCGTGCCACTTTCCCGGTCAAGATCGCCCAGACGGAAGCCGAGGACATCCTTGCCACCCTGCGAGATCACGACCTGCGCATTGGGCAAGGTGCCCTCTGCAATCATCGCCGCCAGCCCGTCGCGCAACTCGACCACGGCGCTGCCGCGCTGAGCTGTGGTCGTTTCGGCAAAGGCGGGGCCAGCTACCGCAAAACTCAAGGCCGACGCCCCCAGAGCGAGCCCTAAGGCCGCGACCGCCACCTTACCCACCTTGCTGCGCCTTGCCATCAATAGGGCTTATCGCCTGCGACCGACACGCGGAAGCCGGAACGAGTTTCCGGGAAATAGTCCCAGGTGGCGAAATGCTGAGTGCAGCGATTGTCCCAGAAGGCGATCGAATGCGGTTCCCACCGGAAGCGAACCTGGAAGTTCGGGTTCTCGCAATGATGCGCCAGGAAATCGCGCAGCGCCTCGCCCTCAGGCTTGGTCAGGCCATTGATGCGAATGATCTTGGACTTGCTGAAGAACAGGCACTTGCGCTTCGTCACCGGATGGGTGCGCACCAGCGGGTGGGTGTTGGTGGGATATTTCTTGTCCACATCCGGGAAAAGCTCCCGATAGATGTGGTTGGAATCATGCACGGCCGTCAGCGGATCGATGAAGGCCTTCATCGCGGGCGACAGCGCATCATAGGCCGCATACATGCTGGCAAACAGCGTATCGCCCCCTACGGGCGGCACTGTGTGCAGATAGAGGATACTGCCCATGGGCGGTTCCGGATCTTCCGACAGGTCCATGTGCCAGTCTTCCCCGGCCACGAACTTGCTATCCGCATCGGCGTGGATTTTCACGACATTGGGATGGCCCTCGATACCGCCCACGCCGCTATGCCCGGCCAGTTCGCCGAAATAGCGACCCAGCCGCTCGTGGCTGTCATGGTCCATCGGCTGGTTGCGGAAGAACAGCACCTGATGTTCCATCAAGGCGCTGTGGAGTTCATCCACCACCTTGTTGCTGAGCGGCTCGTTCAGAGCGACCCCGGACACCATGGCCCCGATCGGTTTGGTCATGGGGCGGACTTCGAGCACGTCATACGGCATGGACAAGTTCCTCGCTCTTGGATTGGGCTTCGCTCCGGCGGGCATAGGCCTGCGCCAGGGCGGCGCAGACGATCAGCTGGAGCTGGTGGAAAAGCATGAGTGGCAGCACGACCAGGCCGACCTGCGCCGGCGGAAACAACGCGCCTGCCATGGGCACGCCGCTGGCGAGGCTCTTCTTGGAGCCGCAGAATACCATGACGGCCTCATCCTCATGGGAGAAGCCCGCAAGACGGGACGCCTGCCGCGTGGCAAATAGCACCGCGCCCAGCAACACGGCGTCGAGCGCCAGGATCGTGGCAAGGTCCATCGCCGAAAACCGGGTCCACAGCCCTTCCACCACGGCGGCGCTGAAGGCGGCATAGACCACCAAGAGGATCACGCCCCGGTCGGTACGCATCACCAGCTTGCGGTGCCGGTCGACGAAACCTCCGATCAGCGGACGGGCCAGATGGCCGACGATAAAGGGCAGCAGCAAAGTGGTGCCGACTTTCATCAGCGCGGACAGGAAGAATTCCTGCCCGGCTTGCCCGCTGCTGACCAGGAGGGTGGCCAGCAGCGGGGTCAGCACGATACCGAGTACGTTGGAGAGGGACGCACTGCAGACCGCCGCCGGTACGTTCCCCCGCGCAATCGCCGTCATCGCTATCGACGACTGCACGGTTGAGGGAACGATGCACAAAAACAGGAACCCGCTCGCCACCGCCGGATCGATCCAGCTGCCGAGCGCCGAAACCATCGCCAGCCCCAGCAGGGGAAACAGGACGAAAGTGGTCGCCAGCACCATCAGATGCAGCTTCCACGCGCCGATCCCGGCCAGGATCGCCTGGCGGGAAAGCTTGGCACCGTGGAGGAAGAACAGCAGCGTGATCGCGACATCGGTCAGGTGATCGAGCCACACAGCAGCGTCGCCGCGAGCGGGCAGCAGGGTGGCGAAAGCCAGCACGGCCAGCAGCAGCAGGAGAAATCCGTCAGGACGAAAGCGGGAGAGCATGATGCAGAAATTCTGGGCGAAATCGTACCTGCGAGTCTTGTCGTCCGGCGCAGGCTCGTTTGTCAGGCGATGCCGCTGCGGCGTGCCCGGTTGCGCGTATCGCGCGGCGCCTCGCCAAAACGTTCGCGATAGGCGCGGCTGAAATGGGCCGACTGGTTGAAGCCCCAGCGGAAACAGATTTCCGAGATACTGAGCTGGGCATGGAGCGGGCTGGCCAGTTCCGCCCGTGCGCGCTCCAGTCGGCGGGATTTGAGATAACCGGTCACGGTCTGGCCGAAACGGGCGAAGAGCTGCTGAAGATAGCGGACCGACACGCCTTCTGCTGCGGCAATCGCCTGTACGGTCAGTTCCGGATCGCCCAGCTGGCTTTCCAGCGCGCGGCAGATGCGTTCATATTGGCGCGCGCGCTGCCCCATCGCCCCGCCCTTGCCCGCAAAGCCGCCGGAACGAGCGATGACGGGCACGAGCAGTTCGATCAACGCGCTCTCAATCGGCCCCAGTTCGCCTGGGCGCCCTTCGGCGAGCGAGGCGGCAAGGCTGTGTAGCAAGGCCAGCAGCGCATGGCCCGACATGCTCTGGGGCTCGACAATGGAAACACGGGCCGCCAGCGGCGCCAGCAGTCGCGCATCGATGGCAACGCTGGGAATGCGCACGAAAAGCTGACGGAAAGCGCCATCGAACTGCAGCGTGGCATCGATGCCGGTCGCCCCATAGATCAGCATGGCAGGAGATAGAGCCACCGGCGCATCGTCCGTGCGCAGGCTCGCCTCCCCATCGATCAGCAGGCCCATCCACAGGCCCGGCTCCGCACCCGGCGTGCGCCCGGCAATGGACTGGGCCCCACCGGAAACCAGTGCGAATTCAAAGCCCATGGGAGAGGTGGCGGCCAGAACCCGGCCGACCGCTTCCGCCTGGGGAGCAGGGCCGGCGAAAGGCAAGTGCAGCCGCCGCATGGCATCGGCCCATGCGGCGGCGCGCTCACCATGCGGCAGGCTTGCCGCATCGAAGGACCAGGCTGCTTGCCGGTCAGCCATGGCCTTCACGTCCCCTTTCATTCGGGCCCTTTCATTCCGGATCGCTGACGCTTCCCTTGTTCGGGAAGATCCCACGGTCGATCCGCACATGGATACCCTGCGTACCGTCGACGACCTGAGTGACGCCGAAATCGGCGGCCACGCTCATCAGCGAATAGGCATCGGTCTTGGACAGGCCCTGATGCTCGTTGAGCAGGTGGAGCATATCCATCGAGGCGTTCTTCATCGCCATGTCGAGATCTTCGCCGAAACCATGGACGATCCAGTGATCGGGGGTTTCGAGCAGCGGCGAAGGGAACTTGAAGTCCTTGCGCAGGATGATCTGGAACAGCACGTTGAGCGAGGCTTCGATCGCAGTGCCGCTGATCTCGCCGTCGCCCTGGCTGACATGCGGATCGCCGATGGAGAACAGGCCGCCCTTGACCTGAACCGGATAATACATCCGCGAATTGGCACCGATGCGCCAGTTATCGATGTTGCCGCCATGCAGGCCCGGCGGGATGGTGCTGACCGGCTCGTTCACGGCCGGGGCAACACCGGCAGTGCCGAGGTGCGGACGGGCCGGGATGGTGATGCCTTCCAGCGCCGGCTGGCGGTCGCAGGCGGCACAATGGGTAATGCGGCCGGGGACGAGGTAGGTCTCCTCCACGTCATAGGCGTAAAGCGCCTTGGCCGTATTGGCATTCGGGTTCAGCTCATAGATCGTGACCCGCTCGGTCTCGCCGAATTCCTTGTAAAGGTGGCCCCAGTTGGCCTGCAGGTTGGAGCCATAGTTGAAGCGCGGCGTCATCTGGAAATAGCGCACTTCCAGCATGTCGCCGGGTTCCGCGCCTTCCACATAGATCGGGCCGGTCATGATGTGGCAGCCGGGCGAGCGGGTGCTCGGATCGATCTCGGTGAAAATGCGCTGGATGTCCTCGTCGAACATCAGTTCCGGATCGTCGCCCGCGTGATGAGTCACTGCCTGGGCCATGATCAGATCGCCGCTCTGAACGGTCAGAGCCGGCTTCAACTCGGGCGAGAAGAAGCCCCAGTGCACCGTTTCGGGCGTAGCCCTCAGATAATGCAGCGCCTTGGGCTGCACTTCGCTCCGCCGCAAACCGTGATCGCAGATCAACGCCATGTCTTTCCCCTGTGGGTCATTGGAACAAACCGTCCTGTTGCCGGGGGCATCAGGCGGCACCGATCAGGATGCTGGTCATCCCGAGGGATTTGTGATGAATGAAATTCGGCTCGAGCGTGGCCGTCTCGCCCGGATGGCGCGCGCCCAGAACATAGAGCAGCGGCCAGAAATGGTCGGGCGTCGGCACCGAGAGACGGGCATCGTCGCCCAGCTTGGCAAAGTCGATCACCGTTTCGGGCCGGTCTTCCACCACTGCATCGAGCATCGCAGTGTTGAAGCGTTCGGCCCAGGGATAGGGCGGTGCATCGCGATTATCCCAATCCATCGCCGGAAGATTGTGCACGATATTGCCCGTACCCATGATCAGCACGCCCTCGTCACGCAGAGGGCGCAAAGCCTTGCCGATTTCCCAGTGCTGGGCGGGCGTGAGAGTGATGTTCATGCCCAGCTGGACGACGGGAATGTCGGCTTCGGGATAGGCATGGACCAGGACGCTCCAGGTGCCGTGGTCCAGCCCCCAATTGGCGTCCAGCGCCACCGGCACCGGGTCGAGCAATTCGCGCACGCGCATTGCCAGCTCCGGATCGCCGGGGGCGGGATATTGCATGTCGAACAGCGCCTGCGGGAAAGCCCCGAAATCATGGATCGTGCGCGGCTGCGCCATTGCCGTCACGGCCGTGGCGCGCGTCAGCCAGTGGGCCGAGATGCACAGGATCGCCTTGGGCTTGCCGATCCTGCCGGCAATGGCGTTCCAGGCGGCCGTGGTATCGCTCTTTTCGAGCGCGACCATCGGGCTGCCATGACCGAAAAAAACGACCGGGAGGCGGCTCATGGGAGTTGCCTCCCGGTCGCTTGAAGAGTGCCGCAGGTGGACGGCAAACTCGGAATTTCTGTCATGGCTTCGCGCATCTGGAAGAGCGGCCCTGTGTTTAGTCTTGTTGATCAAAGGCTATGGAAAGCGGGGCGAAACGGTCTTGCATATTCACGCACAAGATGTTGGCGAGCCGGCTTCCGGCGCCCCCGCGTCACATGATTATTCGCGGGTGTAATCCTCTGGAATAACGGGGTTTTCACCGGCCTTCACCCACAGCACCACTTCATTGCCCCACGGATCGGCGAAGGCGTGGTTGAAGCCGTTGAACTCGGCCCAATAGTGGTTACGCCACAGAATCTTGGCGCCCAGCTTCTCTGCGGTTTCGAGAATGCGCTCGTGAGAATCGTCGTCGCTGACCAGCACCCAGAAGCGCGGCTTGCGGCCTTCCGTGGCAATGAAGCGCGGCTCCACTCCATAGGGTTCCGGATGCGGGCGCATATTGGCGACATTGGCGATGCCCATGTGGAGATTGCCGATTTCGCTGTCCGTGCCGTCCTTCTTCTTGAAGAAGCCGCCGGGCACCATGCGATGATACTTGCCCATCGGGCGCGCATCGTTTTCCCAGCCGAAGACCTGGGCGTAGAACTCACCGGCGGCGTTCGGATCGTCGGCCGGAATGTCGAAGAAGATCAGCGTATTGGTCATCGAAACCCCTGATGTGCAGAATGGGAAACCTCGTGTGATTTCCGCTATCAGGAGTGGCGGTTGCCCGGCTGGCGCGCTGGCGAACAAATTCTTGATTTTCCCAGCCCGAGAAACGGAACGGCACTCGTTCCGTCGCATTGCTCATCGGTTTCGGGCGGGAGTTCCCCCGGAGTCCGGCGGGAGGAGGCAAGCACGGCTCGCCCGTGGCATCTATCAGGGAAATTGCGCCCCTATCTCGCCGGGGCCGGAATCGAAGCGCCGGCCGCAAAGGTCGCGGGGGGCAGCCCGCGGACCCTGCGACCGGCGCAAAGAGTAATCAGGACGTGGCGTGCAGCTTCGTGACCGGAGCAGCCGGGCCGCGGCGGCGATCCCATTCGGCCATGTAGCGATCGACCAGCCAGACGTTGAACTGGCGCTGGGCGTCTTCCTGCCAGCTATAGCGGCCACGCGGCGCAAACTTCGAGCCGAGGCCCTGCTGCACCAGCAGATCGGTGTGCAGATCCTGCGCAAAGATCGAATTGGTGTAGTCGCTCGTCACCTTCGCCTTGGTTTCGAACAGCGGGTCTTCCATTGCCTCGGGAAGATAGAGACTGCCGAAGGTCACCTTGTGCGTGGTAGCCGAAACTGCATCCATGATGATGTAGATCGCCACGTCATTGGTGATCACCAGCGAGAGGCTGGGCGGCAGGTTCACGAACAGCAGGCGATTCTGCTCTTCCTCGCTCAGCTTCGGGAAGACCGGGAACAGCGCCTTTTCCGTGGGATTGAAGGCCGCATTCTTATGCAGGGTGCCGTTGAGGCGGTAATAGCCTGCCGTGCCCTTGGGCACTTCCGGGAAGCTCGCCTTGGAGCTGGGAATGTAATCGTGCAGCCCCTGGTGGAGGCGGCTGGCGTGATAGCCGTCATTGTTGTTTTCGAACTGGACCTTCCAGTTCCAGGCGAAATTCTCGACGACCGGCTCGGGCCCGCGCAACTTTTCCAGCTCGTAATTGGCGACGACCGGCTCCAGCGGAGCGAGGCGCGAGACAAGCGCTTCCGCATCCGGATCGAAATTGACGAACACGAAGCCGTGCCACAGCTCGACCTTCAGTTTGGGAAGATTGTTCTTCGCCTTGTCGAAATTGCACGTCTTGTTCATCGCCGGAGCGCCGACCAGCTTGCCGTCCAGGTCGTAGGTCCAGTGGTGATAGGGGCAGATGAAGGCGCGGGCATTGCCCTTGCCTTCGGCCACCAGCATCGCGCGGTGCTGGCACACGGCCGACATGGCCTGGATATTGCCTTCGCGGTCGCGAGCGATGATGATCGGCTCATTCGCGTGGCTGGCGGTGAAATAGTCACCCGAGGCAGGAATCCATTCCTCGCGGCCGACGCAGAGCCATTCGCGATAGAACAGCGCCTCTTTCTCGAAGCGATAGAATTCTTCGCTGATGTAGATTTCCGGCGGCAGGGTTTCTGCCTCTTCCGTGGGTATCACGGAGGTAGCGAAACTGTCGAAGAACTGGTCGGTTAGTAGTGTCATTGTGACCTCGATCCTGTGCATGCCTATTGTGCAGCGCACAATGCGAGTCGCGCAAGAGCTCGCATGTGCGGCACTCGAAACCCGGAAATCCGGCACGAATCCGACTTTCCGCGTTGCAACATACGTTGGAGAGCCCCGCGCGGCTTTGCATTGCGCGAGCAAATTCTTGTCCGTCAGCAACACGCATGACGTGCGCGTGTGGACAAGTTTCCGGGGTCAGCCCGGGCAGGAAGGGCCGCTATTTTCCTCGGTCGGAAAGGCGATGACCACGATCTCGGGTCCGCCGGATTTCCCGCTCAATGGCTTGATTACACTACATATCCTGCCCTGCTCCGCCATTCGCTCATACAGGGCGTATTCCGCCGGAAAGCGTGAGCGCTCGGCCCGATAGACGCTGATGTGAGAGAAGATCGCAAAATTCACCTTGCAAGTGGAGAGGCGCGCCGGATCGACATGGGCGAAATCCACCACCGGGCTGCCCTGGCGGGAATCCTCCACCTGATCGGCGGAAATCTGCCCTGCCAGCATCGCGCGGGCATCGACGCAGCCTGCCTTGCCCAAGGGGAAGAGCACTTTCCAGGGACCTTGCAGCAGGTCGATGGCAGCATGTTCGACAAGCACCGTAGAACCGGGCGGGACATGGGTTCTGACCCAGTCACTGGCGATCTGGCGCGTATCGTGGCGGCGTTCTTCCGCTCGCGCGAGGCTGGCATGCAGCATGGGCAGGGACAGGGCCGCGAGCGCCGAGAAAGCCAGAAATTCTGCGAGTTTTTCTCGCTTTTGCACCAGCAGGCCGATAGCCGGGCCACCCATCCAGCCCAGCCCCAGCGCAAGGAAGGGAAGCACCGGCACCAGCCAGCGCTCCCAGATGAGGTGCTGGGTCGAAATCACCAGCAGGAATGCCGCAAATCCGGGAGCTACTGCCCATAGCCAGACCCTGTCGCGCAGCAGGGCCACAATTGCACCCAGCGCGGCCAGAACGAGGCCCACCGCGCCAAAGGAAGCGGCCAGCGGCGCGGAGATATACCAGCCGAAATTGTGCAACACCCCGCCCCCGGTCGCACCGGGATGGAACGGGCGTGCCTCGCCGGAAAGATCGCGCAGGACGATATCGTAGCTCAGCAGCAGATAAGGCGAGACTACGAACAAGGTGAGCACCGGCACCGCCATCACCACCAGCACAAGCCGCCGGTCATCCCCCTGCTTCACCACACGCCAGAGCGCGGCGCCCAGCGGGCTGAGGGCAATCACTGCCGCCGGCCATTTGGTGGCGCAGGCGAGCCCGGCAAAGATGCCCGCCAGCACGTAATGGCGCAGCTTGCCCTCCCGCATGATGGCGATGGATTGCAGCACGCACAGCAGCATAAATAGGCTGGCCTGCACATCGGTGCGGATCACCTGCGACCATGAGATGTGGACGGCATTCACCGCCAGAGCCAGTGCGGCCACCAGTCCCGCGCGCGGCCCCCACAGGCGCTTGCCGATGAGATAGACCAGCCACACACAGGCCACGCCATTGGCCACGATGAACAACCGGGCGGGCAGGAACACGAGGCCGGGATCGAGATGCACCGCCGCGCCGAAATCCGCGATACTGTCAAAGCGGCCGCTCAGCAGGCCGAAACCGGCCACGCCCACCATTACCAGCGCGAGGCTGTAGAGCGTGATCGTCCCCGGATGGCCGAACCATTGCGGATCGAAAGAACCTCGATCCAGCATGGAATAGGCCAGCATCATGAACAGCGGCTCGTCAGGGTCGTTGAGCGCGGGCAGGCCGAAGGCCACTCCATCCACTCTCAGCCATGTGGCGAGCACAAGAATGGCAGCGACCGGCCCATTGTGAACCAGCAGGTGCAAAAGGCGGTTACGGTTGGGCGCGGATGGCTTCGTCATAGTCTCGAACGACATGACGTGGAGGATCGATGCAAACCGTAATTCTGGCCGGCGGTCTTGGCACCCGCATTGGCGAGGAAACCGCAACGCGCCCCAAGCCGATGGTGGAAATCGGCGGGATGCCGATCCTGTGGCATATCATGAAGATTTATTCCGCCAGCGGCTTCAACGATTTCGTGATCTGCCTGGGCTATAAGGGTTATGTCATCAAGGAGTTCTTCGCGAACTACTTCCTGCAAACCTCCGATGTGACCATCGATCTGCGCAATGGCAACGGGATGGAAATCCACAATGCCCGCAGCGAGCCATGGCGCATCACGCTGGTGGAAACCGGCCCCGACACCATGACCGGCGGTCGCCTTGCCGCCGTGCGTCCCTATCTCGACCCCGACGAGCCCTTCTGTTTCACTTATGGCGACGGGGTGGCCGATATCGACATCGCCGCGCTGGTGGAATTCCACAAGAGCCATGGCGAGCGCGCCACCATCACTTCGGTCTCTCCGCCCGGGCGCTTTGGCGCGCTGGCCTTCGACCAGCAGCGCGTAACCGGCTTTCGCGAAAAGCCCAATGGCGATGGCGGGCGGATCAATGGCGGCTTCTTCGTAGCGCATCCTTCAGTGCTGGACCTTGTCGATGGACCGCATGTTCCGTGGGAATCCGAACCGCTGGAACGGCTGGCCAGCGGAGGAGAACTGATGGGTTATCGCCATGACGGCTTCTGGCAGCCCATGGATACGATGCGCGACAAGCTCTATCTCGAAGACCTGTGGAACAGCGGGGCCGCGCCGTGGAAACGCTGGTGAGCCCGGTCTGGGCGGGCCGCCGGGTCTTCCTGACCGGCCATACCGGCTTCAAGGGCAGCTGGCTGGCCCTGTGGCTGCACGCCATGGGTGCGCGGGTCACGGGCTATTCCCTGCCTGCCCCTACCGAACCGAGCCTGTTCGATGCCGCCCGCGTTGCGGAGACCCTGCACCATATCGAAGGCGATGTGCGCGATGCCGCGCATCTTGCCTCTGCCGTGGAGCAGGCCCGGCCGGAAGTGATCTTCCACTTCGCCGCCCAGCCGCTGGTGCGGCTTTCCTATGAAGACCCGGCAGGCACCTATGCCACCAATGTGATGGGCACAGTGCACCTGCTGGAAGCCGCCCGCGCGGTGCCGGGGGTGAAGGCAGTAGTCTCGATCACTTCCGACAAATGTTACGAGAATCGCGAGTGGCACTGGCCCTATCGCGAAAACGACCCGATGGGCGGATATGATCCCTATTCCAGCAGCAAGGGCTGCGCGGAACTGGTCGTCTCGGCCTGGCGGCGCTCGTTTTTCGCTGGCGAAGGCCCATTGCTCGCCTCAGGTCGGGCGGGCAATGTGATCGGCGGCGGAGACTGGGCGGCCGACCGCCTGATCCCCGATCTTGTCCGCGCATTCGAAGCAGGCGCCGCGCCCCTGATCCGCTCCCCCCATTCGGTGCGCCCGTGGCAGCATGTGCTGGAGGCCCTGCGCGGCTATATCATGCTGGCAGAGCGCCTGCTGGCGGGCGAGCGCGCCTTTGCCGATGGCTGGAACTTCGGCCCTTCGGACGAGGATGCCCAGCCTGTGCAATTGATCGTCAATCGCATGGAAGCGCGCTGGGGCGGCACGATCCCGGCAGAGCGGCAGGCGGGCGCCCATCCGCACGAGGCTGGGCTGCTACGGCTCGATTGCTCGAAGGCACGTGGAATGCTCGGCTGGAAGCCCGCGCTGCCGCTGGAAAGCGCGCTCGACTGGATCGTCGAATGGCACAAGGCTGTCGGTAACGGAGCCGGTGCGCGGGCAGTGACGCTGGAGCAGATCGCCGCCTATGCGGGATTGTGCGGGGATGGGAACGGGCTCTCAGCGGCGGCTTGATTCCCTTGCTCCTTGCGTCCTTCGACAGGCTCAGGACGAACGGAGCCTGGCCTCACCTTCGTCATTCCCGCGCAGGCGGGAATCCAGATCAACGGTTGCCTCTGGATTCCCGCCTGCGCGGGAATGACGAAGGTCGCAAAAGATTGGACCCTAACCCGGCGCCCGCGCCAGTGTCAGGATATTCCCCAAGGGCAGCCGCACAGGAAACGAAGGCAGCGACACCTTGCCCAGCGGCACGCCCACGGCCTGTGCGCCCTGTCGGACGAGAAAATCGCTGGGGAACAGATTGCTGCTGCCCGTCACTTCAACCCGTTCAAGCCCCGCGCGTTGGAGCACGGTCTTCATCGTCGCCGGGCTGAAAAGCTGCGGATGTTGCAGGCAGAAGGGTGGCCATTTACGGCCCAGAATCCGCCGCAGCAATGAAGCCTCATTATGAGTGACGATCGCCAGCATCCCGCCGGGCCGCAGCTTCGCGCGAATCTGGGTGAGAAGCGGTAGGGGATCGAGCAGATGGTCCAGCACATGGACCATCACGGCAAGACCCACCGCGCCTTCAGGCACGGCTGAAAGATCGTCCATACGGCTTTCCAGCGTCACCGCTCCGGTCCCTGCAGTGGCCCGCAGCAGGCTGTGGACCGCGCGGTTCGGTTCATAGAGCCAGAAATGCCCGAAACTGCCCCGTCGGGCCGCCTCTGCCGTCATGTGGCCCACATCCGGGCCAATCTCCAGATAATCGCCCGCAAGCTCCCCCGCACGGGCAATGGCATCGAAATAGCCGCGCTGGGTGGCCTCGATCATCGAACGGGGCACCATGTCCATATTGGGCGCCAGTTCGGAATAGAGATCGGCCAGCGCGTGCGCGGTGAAATAGACCGGGTTGTAAAGCAGCCCGCAAATGGCGCAGCGGCGATAGGAGAAGAACACCGGTTCCTTGTCCAGCCCGGCCCAGAGCGGGCGCAACTGGGCGAGCGGAAGATGTTCGGCCACCCGGTGACTCGCCATCTCCGTCTCCCCCGACCACGATCCGCAACAGGGGCACAGGCGCCGCAGGAATGCAGGCTCAGTCACGCCCATTCCCCCGTTCGGCAAAGGTCACACGGCTATGCCAGAACCAGCTTCCAGCGATTACCAGACAGGCAAAGCCGGTCTGCGCAATCGCGGGGGGAATGCGGGCGAGTTCCACCAGCAGCGGCAGTGCGGCCCAGTTCGCGGCATAGTTCATCAGGTAGAAGCCGGAAAACGCCCCAAATTCGCGCATCACATTGCCCCGAGTGCGGAACACCCCGAGCTTGTAGGTCATGAAGGCGAACAGCAGGCACACCACCTGAGACACGCCCAGCGCCACCAGATAGTGCCGGTGGAAGAAGGGCACGGACCAGACCAGCGCTGGATAGAAGGCCAGGCCGACCGCCGTGTTCAGCGCCCCTGCCGCCAGAAAGCGCAGCGGACGGCCGCCAAGGGAGAGTGCGCGGCTCATTCCTCGTCCATCAGTTCGATACGCATATTCTCGCGCAGCACCTCGCGCGGGAGGAAAGGCGAAAGGTCTTCCAGCGCGGGCGAAGTGATGCGGCCGTCCGGATGAGACTTGGCGCCCAGCTTCGGAGCGAAGGACACGTCCTCGTCCACGAACAGCTCGCACAGCACCGGGCCTTCCGTGGCGAGCGCGGCGGACACTGCGCCAGGCAATTCGTTATGCGAACGGGCACTGAAATAGGCGAAGCCAAAGGCATCGGCCAGGCGCGCGAATTCCGGGAAGGTCACATTGCTCTTAGGACCGCCGCCCACTTCGACGCCGTTGAAGAAATTACGGTGCGTCTGGAAGATCGAGACATAGCCGGAATTATTGATCACGAAGACCTTCACCGGCAGGCCGTATCCGGCGATGGTCTGCATCTCCTGCAAATTCATCATGATGCTGCCGTCACCGGCGAGGGCGACCACCCGGCGCGTGCCCCCCGTGGCAGCGCATACGCCGATGGCCGCGGGCAGATCATAGCCCATGGTGGCGCAGCCGGAATTGGTCCACAGGCGCTGGCCTTCGCGGATATGGGCTGTCTGGAACCCGATCACGCAGGCGCTGCCATTGCCGGTAACGACGATGTCGTCGTCACCCAACTGGCGGAACAGCTCGTCCAGCGCGACATAGGGGTGCATCAGCTGCGAGTGGCTGTGATATTCCGGCAGCACCACGGGGAAGCGCCGCACCCGCTCGCGAGACCATTCGAGCCATTCCTTATGGACCTCGCCGGGGCCATCATAGTCGGCCGCCAGCAATTCAGGCAGCAAGTCCGCCAGATCGGCCACCACGGGCATGTCGGGCACGACATTGGGCTTGCTCAGTTCCAGCGGATCTATGTCCACCCAGATCTTGAACGCCTCGCGCGCGAAGCTCTGCCAATTATAGCTGACCTGCCGGATGTTGAGCCTGCTGCCGAGCACCAGCAGCAGATCCGCGCTCTGCGTCACCATATTGCCGCCGCGATCACCCACTGTGCCGGGCTTACCGCAGTTGAGCGGGTGATCGGTCCACAGCGCGTCATGCGCGTTCCAGCCGGTGACGACCGGAATGCCGAGTTTCTCGATCAGGCGGAGGAACTGGTCATGCGCGCCACTCAACCGCACCCCGCCGCCTGCGAACACCACCGGCCGCTGCGCCGAAGCGACCATGGCGAGAATGGCGGACGCCGCGCTTTCCAGGTCGGTCTGCTTCCACGGCTCGTCCAGCTCGGCGGGATCAAAGCCGGGGAGCAGATCGCCCGGGTCGATCTTCGCAGCCTGCACGTCGAGCGGAATATCGAGCCACACCGGGCCGGGCCGCCCGCTCTTCGCCAGATAAATCGCTTTTTCGAGGTGATAACGGATCGAGCGCGGATCGGTGACCATCGCGGCATATTTGGTGACCGGGCGGACGATCGGCTCGATATCCAGTTCCTGATCGCCATATTGCCGCAGCGGCAGGCCCGTGTGGCGCACCGTGGTTTCCATCTTCACCTGGCCTGAAATGACCACCATGCCGATGGAATCGACATAGGCCCCATAGACGCCGGTGATAGCATTCGTGCCGCCCGGGCCGGAGGTAACGTTCACGACCGCCAGCTTGTTGGTCAGCCGGTAATAGGCCTCCGCCGCCATCGACAGTGCCTGTTCGTGATGAGTGAACGTGGTCTTGAGGCCCGGATGCGTACCCAGCGAGTGGTTGAGGTGCATCGCGCCGCCGCCCGTCAGCATGAAGACATCGGCAATGCCGTGCTCCACCAGCGTCTGTGCCACCCAGTCTGAAAGTTTGATCGTGCTCACTTGGTCCATCCATTGGCAAGGGCCGTGCGCCGGATCGCCTCTGCGAGAGGCACCGTGGGGCGCAGGCCAAGGTCGCGGCGGATCGCCGCTGTCGAAGGTACGTAACGGCCGGGGTTCCAGCCGGGATCGGGCTGGCCCAGCACGTCGACGCCGGGTCCGCCGAGGACATCCGCGGTCAGCCGGGCGAGATCGGCGATGGAGACCGCCTCTTCCGATCCGCAATTATAGGCCGAACCCGCCGGAGCATCGGCCAGCACGGTCCACAGCCATGCGGCAAGATCGGCGGCATAGAGGTAGGATCGCACTGCCTGGCCGGAGCTTTCCACCCGGATACGCCGCCCCTCCATCGCGTCGCGGATGAAATTGCCGGCGGCGAAATGGGTATCGAGCGGCAGCATCGGCCCGAGCAGAGCGAAGATGCGTGCGCTGACCGTGTCGAGCCCGAATTGGTGACGATAGATGGCGCAGAGGGTCTCTGCCGCCCGCTTGCCCTCGGCATAGCAGGACTTGGGATCGGCGAGGTCGGGCCCACCCATCCAATCCTCGGGAATATGCGTCATTTCAGGCGGCTGTGCGCCATAGATCGCACCCGAACTCATGAAAAGATAACGCCTCGCACCACTCTGCAAGGCAAAGTCCAAAGTGCGGCGCGTGCCATCGAGGATCGTATCGAACATACGCCGGGGATCCTTGGCGGTGAGCGCCGCGCTGGCGTCCGTAGCGCCATGAATTACATAGCTGAAGTTACCTTGAGGTTTGCGAAAATCGGCCGTATCTCCTTGAATAAGCGAGAAACGTTCCGCCAGATGCGGTGCCGACTGGGCAAAGCGCACCGGGTTGCGGCTGAGCAGCAAAACCTCCGTCTTCACCGGTGCAGCAGCCAGTGCTTCCAGCATCCAGCGGCCGATAAAGCCGGTTCCCCCGGTCATGAAGATGCGCGCGCCGTCAAACCTGGGCCAGACGGGCGCAAGGGCGTCCACGACCGCCGCAATATCCTGCCGCACGATCATGCCGCCGCCAGCCCCAGCGTCGGACGAGAGGTCGCATGGGCGCGCGCCACTTGCGCGATGGCATCCAGCGACAATGACCAGACGATAACGATGATCAGGCCCGGCCGCGCGAAATGGCCATAGGTCAGGCCGAATTGCGGATTGACCGTCCGTTCGCCCAGCCAACTCGTGCTGGTGATCTGCAAGACAGACGCCAGCACCACGTCGCCCACCAGGCACAACAGATAGGCGCACAGGATCGCGAGCGACGGACCGAGCCGCTTCATCGGCTCCATAAACACAAGGAACAGCAGGAACAGCTGCGTATATCCGCCGGGTGACTGCGTCACCAGATAGGCCCCCAGCAACAGCGCAGCGATGCGGCTGGCGGGCAAGGCACGCGGCTGGAGCCATGCCGCCACTAGCGCCGCCAGCGTCACCACCTGCGTCAGCCGGATCGCCAGCGGTACGGCAAACTCGATTGCCTCGATCGTGCGCGAAGGTACGAAGTCCAGCAGCGGGACCTGCGCCTGCCGCATGGTAAGCAGGGGGGCATAGCTCGTCGAATAATTGACCTCGTTCCACACCTGCCCGCTCTGGAAGACGATCCAATTGGCCGTGTTGGAGGCGATTTCCCCCGGCGTGCCCGAGCCGACCAGCGCCAGCGTCACGAGATACAGCGCCACTGTTGCGATCCCTGCCAGTTCCAGCATCCGCCACCGCCTGCGCACCGCGAGTTCCAGCACCGGCAGCACCAGATAGGGCTTGAAATTGATCGTCACCGCTGCGGCCAGCCCCCGCCACAGGCGCGATTGCAGCAGCGGGCCGTGCGCGAGCACGAAGCAGGCAAAACAGGCGAGGATCAGATTGCCCCGCTCCAGCGTGAAAAGCAGCGGCAGGCCCAGCCCCAGCGCGATAGTGCGCCAGGGGGCGGTCACACGGTCGATCCGGCGCAGGCTGAACCAGATGAGCGCCACGTTCAGCAGGTAAAACCCGATCAGGGTCGCCCTGCCCAGCCAGTCGCAATCGCGCGCGTAGAAGGGCGACTGGAGATAGCAGCTCTTCAGGCTGAAAAGGTCGAGGAAGACGAAGGACAGTGGCGGATAGATACTGCGCCACACATCGTAGATGCCTCGATTATTCGCCCAATAGGCAGTGTTGAACCAGTCCATGAAGGTGTCGTTCGTGTCGAGCACGAAAGGCTGCGGCAGATAGCCGTGATCCAGGAAGAACGCCGCCGTCATGCCAAGGCTGGCCAGCACCGCCAGTGCCAGCACGATCTCGAGCAATAGCGGCCAGAAGCGGCGCCCCCCGCCAGCCTCCGCGTGGGTCATCGCGCGCCTGCCGGGAAATTGATCCGCTCATCCTCGACCACCAGCGGCACATTGCGGCTACGCTCGCTCAGCAGGCGGACCTGTTCGGCCACCAGCCCGATGGACAGCATGATGAGCGTCATCGACGCCGTTGCCAGCCCGAACAGGGCAAGCTCGCCAGCAGGTCCGGCCAGGAACAGGGCAACGATCGTAGCGATCACCAGCCCGAGCGTCGCCAAGCCGAAGAAACCGGCTGCGAAGAGCGGCAGGCGCAGCAGCGAACGGGTCGATCCGGCGAGCGCCGACATGGCGAAGGAAAACAGGGTCCGGAAACCGTTCTTGCTCTCGCCCGCCGCGCGGGGCGGCCGGTCGAAGGGGATCACGGTCAGGCGGAAACCCACTTCCACCAGCATGCCGCGAAAGAACGGCTCCGGTTCGTTCCACGCCGCCAGCGCATCCACTACCTTGCGGTCGAACAGGCCGAAGCCGGTCGCGCCGGGAATGATCGGCTGGTCCCCGAAGCGGGTAAGGAAGGCATAGCCCGCCTTGCGAACCGCACGCAGCACCAGCGAGGAAGGTTCGCTGCGCCGCTGCCCCAGCACTACCTGCGCGCCCTTGCGCCATTCCTCGACGAAGCGGCCGATCATTTCGGGTGGGTCCTGGAAATCGGCGCACATGCCGATCACTGCCTCGCCGCTCGCCTGATAGATGCCATAGGTCGGGCTGCGCATCTGGCCGTAATTGCGGCTGTTGAAGATTGCGCGAATGCGTCCGTCCTCGCGGCACAGCTGCCGGATGATCTGTCGCGTATCGTCAGTGGAGCAATTGTCGATCAGCACGATCTCATGCGAACGGACGACTTTCTGGGCCTCCAGCGTCACCGCCGCGCAGATCGCCCGGACATTCTCCTCCTCGTTGAAGCAGGGAATGACGATCGAAAGCTCAGGCCGGGTCATGCGCCGTCCTCCCCGTCCTTGCGGGAAAGCCAGGGCAGGCGAATGCCGGTGGCCGGGGCATAGATTTCCGTGAAGGCGGCCAGCAAAAACAGGAAAGCCAATGCCGCGACGGCGGGGATGTTGAACTTGCGATCTGCATCCAGCCGGGCGGCCTCGATCACCTGCACATCGGTGGCAGTATCGCCAGCCAGCGTTTCCACCGCCACTTCCTCGGACGAACGCGAATAGACTTCATACAAAGCCTGAGCGAAGCGATAGTCGCGATAGAGGTCGATATATTCGCCAGAAACCGCCGAAAGCCCGGCCACGTTCGGCCCGGCCGCGTCGGTGCTGGGCTGCGCGGTGCGGCCGATTTGCGCCTGAAGCGAGGCGATTTCGGACTGGACTGCGGCAAGGCGCGGATTTTCAGGGCCAAGGAAGCCGCTGAGCGTCTGCAGTTCGACCTTCTTGGCCTGCAATTGCGCCTGAAGCCCAGCACGCAGCGAAATTTCGGTGCCGAGTTGCGCTTCGGGCGCGGCGAGGTTGTTCTTGCGGCGGAAGGCTTCCAGCGCGGCCTCGGCCTTCGCAACCTTGGTGGAGGCATCGGCAAAGCGCTGCTCGATCACGCGGCGCTTGCGCTCGGTCCGGTCGCGGCCCAGCGCCACGATCCGGTCGCTGATCGCACCGCTATAGGCCTTGGTCAGGGCCTCGGCCTCGGCGGCGTCATGGCTGCGGGTTTCGACCTCGATGATCCCGCCGGTCAGCGAATGGATATCGACCATCTTGTCCAGCCCGACGCGGGCGGAGCGTTCGCTGGCATAATCGCCCTTCTCCACCAGCTTCAGCCGCCGGATGACATCGCTGCTGACTTCGCTGCTGCGGGCGATGGCCAGATACATGTCCACCGGCTGCTTGGCCCCGCCCAGCAAGGCGGCAACGCCGGAGAAGCCTCCGGCATAGGAACTGGTCATGCTGCCGAGACCCAGGCTGTTCACATCCTGCGGCACCACCTTGGAGCGGGCGACATAGGGCTGCGGCACCACGCACAACACCGCCGCCAGCAAAGCAACGCCTGCATAGGCGCGGCGGCGCTTGCGCGGATCGGCCAGGATGGCCTTCATCTGATCGACCCGGTTCATTCGACGATGCTCTTCACGGAAGCGAGGCCGATCAGGCCGCCGAACAGGCTGCCGGTGATGTCGCGCAGCCGCGCCCAGAATTCGCCGCGATTTGCCTCGATCGGGATGAATACCAGATCGCCCGGCAGCGCCTTGGCGTTCAGCGTGCGCTTGCCGTCCGCCAGCACGGTGCCATTGGCGCGGACCACGAAGATCTCGCCCTTGTCGCCCAGCTTCTGAATGCCGCCCGCAAGGTTCACATAATCGCGGATCTGTCGTCCATCGGCATAGGAGAAAGAGGCCGGCGTCGGCACTGCACCGAACACGCCCACCGTGACCGGACGGGGGGGCACATAGATCGTATCGTTATTCTCGAGAATAAGCTCCCGCGGCAGGTCAGCGGCGCTGACGGGCAGGTCGAACACCAGCCGCCCGGTTGGCTCACGCTCGCGCATCTGGGCCACGACCGAGCGGATCAGCTCGATATTGGCGGGCTGCACGCGCTGGGCCCTATCCACCGAGGTAAGCGGCTGCGCGGTCAGCAGCATCTCCACATCCTGGATCGCCCGTTCGAAACTGGCCTGCTGCTGCTGGCGCACGCTCTCTCGCGTGATGACGCTGGCATAGGGAAACGCCTCGCTGGTAAGCCCGCCGGCGCGCTGAAGCACTTCGTCCAGCGTGGCGCCGGGGCGGAAGTAATAACGGCCGGGTTTCGCCACTTCGCCGCCGATGGTGACGAGGAGCGATTGCTGCTGCAGCGGGCGGGCGATCCCGGCATTGCTGACCACGCGGATGATCTCGCCGCGCTTCGCAGGGCGTGCCTGCGCATCGGCGGCGGAGATTTCCTCCCACCCCGTGCCGCTCTGACCCAGTGGATCGAACACCATCAGGCGGCTGCGATCGGCGATCGTGTTGACCCCGCCCGCATAGAGCAGAGCATCGGACAGGGTTTCGTTCGGGGCGAGTTCGAAGATCGCCTCGCGATTGACGCTGCCGGTGACGGCCACCTGCTCGCCAGCCGGGGCGATATAGATCACGTCCCCGTTCTGCAGCACGGCGTCGCCTCTGCGGTCGCCCTTCATCAACAGGTCGTAAAGATCGAAATCGGAAACCAGCTCACCATTGCGGCGCAACTGGATGGAACGGAAACTGCCGCCGGAAGAGGGCCCGCCGGCAGCGAGCACCGCATTCACCAGCGTCGAGAGACTGCCGACCGTGAAGGAACCGGGCGTCGCAGCAAAGCCTGTGACATAGACAGTCACACCCTTGAGCCGGGCCACGGTCACTTCCAGTTCGAAGCTGCGATATTGGCGCGAAACCTCGCGCGCGATCACCTGGCGCAGATCGCCGTAACGCACTCCCCCGACCATGATCGAGCCAACCTTGGGCACGAAGATGCGTCCCTCGCCGTCGATGGTGAGTTGCAGGTCGCTCGCCTGTACGGAACCCGCCAGCGACAGGCGAATGCGGTCGCCGGGGTTCAGGCGGTAATCCGGCGGGATCGCGGCCACGGGTGGCGGCGTGAAATCGCGCGCAGAGGGGATCAGCAGTTCCGAACCGAAGCGGCGCAGTGGCTTGCCCGCCATTTCGGAAACATAGCTCTCGAACTCGCTGGGCGGCGGAGCCTTGGTCAGCACCTTGGCGGGTTTCGCCGGGGATGCAGATGGATCGTCCTGCGGCGCAGAGGACCTGCCGCCATCGAGCACATCCGGCTCGAATGCAGGCATTTGCGCGGACGAGACTCCCGGCACCTGCGTCTCGCTGCCTGTATCGCTGCGCGCGGCCGCGCCCTGCTGCTGGCCAGGATCGACCGGCAGTGCGAGTTGCGCCGTCGCCTGCGTGGCGAGCAGGGCAATAGCCAGCGCGAAGGCGGATGCAATTCTCCCCGGCATGGCGATCATCGGACCAGTTCTGCCACAGGCACGAGGCCCGCTTCTTCACTCAGCAGCACGTCTGCGCCAACTTCCCAAAGATGAAGGTCGGATGCGGCAAGGATGCCCGTACCGCTGCCACCCACTCGATAGGGAGAGCGGTCCCAATGGGTCACGCGTCCGCCTGCCTCGTTTACGAAGAGAGCGCCCGCCGCATGGTCCCACGGCAGGGAGCGCTGGAACAGGGCAATGTCGTTTTCACCCAGCACGAGACGCGGATAGCTCTCCGCCGCACAGCGGGGCACTGCAACGCGCTGGAGGCGGCCATAGGCATGAGCGTGAACCCGCTCGCGCCGGTGCGGCTCGAGGAAATGGGTTCCCAGCGCCGCAATGGGGTGGTGAGCCCCCGTCTTGCGCGCGATGACACGCTGACCGTCGATCGTCGCGCCCTTGCCTGCTTCGGCAAAGCACATCCGCCCGGTGACGACATCGAGAATCCAGCCCATCTGCGGCACACCATTCTCGACCAACGCCACCATCATGCCGAACAGGGCCTTCCCCGCAGCGAAGTTGGCGGTGCCGTCAAGCGGATCGACCAGCCAGACCAACCCTTCCCCCACACCGGAGAGCAGGCCCGGATCGGCAGAGACCGCTTCCTCGCCCACGATACGCGCGCCCGGACACAGGCCAGCGAGGCCGTCCGAGAGAAGGCGTTCCGCCTCCAGATCGGCGCTGGTGACGACCTCGCCCGGGCTCTTTTCGGATACGTCCGCCCCCGACAGCCGCCGGAAACGGGGCAGGATGGCACATTCGGCGACCTGTTCCATCAAGGCGCCGACTTCCCGGTAAAGTGTCATGGCGATCATGCCGCGAGGCTCGCAACGGGGGCCGACGCCCCACCGCTGCGTTCACGGATCATGCGGATACGGGCAAGGTCCTCATCGGCAATGGCACCATAATAGGCACGCTTGTTTTCCAGCCAGGCGAGTTCGAACTGCACCGCATTGGCAATCGCATCGGCAAAGCGAGGCGATTCCGCTGTCGCCCCGTCGAACACGACCTTGCGGGTTTCAAAGCGGTCGAGCCGGATGCGGCGGAATTCGCGCAAGGCGTCTGCCGCCTCAGCCGACACGCCACCGCCCACTACCAGTTCCAGATCGTTGTCGCGGCAGGCCTGCGCGGCGATCAGCACGCATTCGCTGATCCGGCGCGAATTGATCTCGGCCCGCGAGAGCCCGCCCGAGAGAGTGAAATCCACCCGGCCGAATACAACACCGTCCAGATGGCGGCGGGCAATCGGCAGCATCTCGCCGAGATTACCCAGCGTGGTAGTGGTTTCCAGGTTGAAGAGGAACTTGGCGTTCTGCGCCTCTTCGCCCCAGCTCTTGGCGCGCGCCTCGACGAATTTGGTCAGCGCATAAGGCGTCTCCACCATCGGGGCGATGATGTAATCCGCGCCATAAAGCCGGGCGGCGAGCAGATCGGACACAGCCTCGCAGCCGCCGATCTTCAGCGCCACGTCCAGCCCGGCGCGGTGCGTCAGCTCAAGCAGGCGAAGCAATTCGTCGGGCCGCGTGCCCTCCGCCTCGAATTCGGCCTTCACGGCCACGACCCCGAATTCCTCGCGGCCTTTCTTGAGCATGTCGAGCATCGAACGTTCGGTGGTATTCATCGTGGACTCCCGTGGTGAAGCGCATGTTCTACGCATCGGGAGACGGAGCAGGCGGGCACTGCCCTCAATGAAAAATGCACCGGAAAAAAATTTTCCTTATCCGGCCAAGGTTCCGCTGGCTTGTCTCCGTTCCTTAAGCGATGCCCCTACGCCTGCCTGCCTTTGTCGCCCTTGCCTGCGCGCTGATCGCGGCGCCCCAGGCCGCCACTGCGGGGGACGTCGAACTGCCTTCGGGCGCGGACGCTGCCTTTCGCCAGCGCATGATGGACTGGCGCCCCCAACCCGCCGCTGCATCCCCACAGACGGAGCCGCCGGTACAGGTCCGCAATGCACGCCCGGTATTGCCGCGCCTCAGTTCGCATTACGGTTATCGCACGGACCCGCTGCAAGGCGACGTGCGGCTACATGCGGGCATCGACATACCCGGCCCGGCCGGATCGCCCGTCTATGCGGCGGCAAGCGGGCGAGTGAGCTTTTCCGGCTGGCGCGGCGGCTATGGCGAGATGGTGGAGATCGATCACGGAGGCGGCCTGCGCACCCGTTACGCACATCTCTCGCATAGTCTCGTAAGCCCGGGTATCGAAGTGACGCAGGGCCAGCAGATCGCCCTGATGGGCGCCACCGGACGGGCGACGGGCAGCCACCTGCATTTCGAAGTCCGCCGCGCGGGCCGGCCACTCGACCCGCTCGGCTTTCTGACCGGCGACACTCGCCAGATCCTGCCCGCCGCCTCCGCGCTGGAGCGAGCGGAACCGCACCTTTCGAGCTTCGCGCAGACCAGAGAGACGGAGGCTGGCCAATGAACGCTACCAGCCTTCAGGCCGTGGCTATCAATGAAAGGGCGCGGCTGCTGCGCTTCCTGGCCGCACGCGGCGCCGGCGATGAGGCGGAGGACCTGTTTCAGGAACTTTGGCAACGCGTTGCCCGTCCGCCTGCCCAGCCCATAACCGATCCACTGTCCTATCTTTTCCGCGCAGCCGACAATCTGATGTGCGACCTGCGTCGAAGCCGTCAGAGCAGCGCCCGGCGACAATTCGACTGGCATGAGGCCATATCGGCCGCATCCGAGGATGCCCTGTGCGAGCGGGCGCTGATCGCCCGGCAGCGGCTCGACGCAGTCGAAAAGGTGCTGGGCGATCTTGGTCCACGCGTCAGCATCGCCTTCCGGCGCTATCGGCTGGAGGAGCAGAGCCAAGCAGCAATCGCGCGCGAACTGGGCGTGAGTCTGAGCTCGGTGGAGAAGGACCTGCAGAAGGCATATCGTGCGCTTGCGGAGCTGAAGCGGCGCTTCGACGCCGAGTAAGCACCCTCCCTTGCAGGGCAAATGCAGATGAGTCTGCTTGACTCATGTCAATGACCTCTGGACCGGCGCGCGCGAAAAGCATATGCGAATGCCTCGCAATAGCCGATTCTTGGACCCCCGGAAATGAATGCGCCCTTCAGGCCGGAAATCGTGACCGAAAGCCGGACGACGCCCGCGGCCTATCAGCCGTCCGGGGGCAGCAAGACGATTGCGATGTTCGCCTCGGTCGGCGTCACTGGGCTGCTCGTCTCCTCGCTCTTCATGCTCAACGTGGTTGGCCAGAAAGAGGAGCGGACCAGTATCGCAGTCGTGGAACTGGACAATACACCCAAGGAAGAGCCCGAGAAGGAACTGGAACGGCCCGTCCCGGAGGAGGTCGAGATCGTCCAGGAGGACATCCTCACTCCCCTGCCACAGCCAGACGCGCCCACCCCGGTCGCCCCGCTTCCCGCGCTGTCGATTGCCCGGCCCGCACCGGTGATGGTCGCCCCGCCTGCTCCACCCGCCCCTCCCGCGCCGCCCGCCGCGCGGGCAGCAATCGCTTCCGGACCGGCCGATGGCGGCGATCTGACCGGCAATCTGATTTCCGCCAAGCCGCCATCCTATCCGGTCGAATCCCGCCGCAAGCGCGAACAGGGCACGGTGATCCTTGCCGTGCTGCTGTCGGCCGCAGGCGACGTCGCGGAAATATCGATCGCGAAGAGCAGCGGCTTCGAACGGCTCGACAAGGCTGCGCTACAAGCCGTGAGGAAGTGGCACTGGTCTCCCTTCAAGCGGGACGGGGTAGCCGTGATGGTCAAGGGCCAGGTGGCCATTCCCTTCGTGCTGAGCACGTAACGCCTGCATCCGGCTTTCCTGCCGGATTTGCCCTCAGAGTTTCTCGAGGCGGCTTTGCAGCGGCGCTTTGGCTCCCATCCGAGGCATGCGCCCTTGAGTAAGGAAATTCTCGCTATTGAGAATCATTCCCAATTGACGATGCGAACGATTCGCAATAACAGGCGCCCAACTTAACCTCACAGGGATAACAAGGGGACATCATGACCAAGCCCACTTCGCGCGCAACCAAGGCACATGCGTTTCTCGCGCTGTCCTGCGTCGGCTCGGTATTCGCACCGCAGGCTGCCTATGCGCAGGATTCCTCCACGCAGGAGGAACCGCGCGTGCTCGGCGGCGTGACCGTGACCGACACGGCGATCGATGAGGAACCCGGCCGCAAGCAGGAAAGCCCCAAGGCCACTCGCCCTGTGCGCGACACTCCGCAGACCGTTACCATCCTCACCAAGGAAGTGATCGACCAGCAGAACCTGCTGACCCTGCGCGATGTGCTGTCGACCGTGCCCGGCATCACCTTCGGCGCCGGTGAAGGCGGCGGCGGCTATGGCGACAGCATCAATCTGCGCGGCTATTCCGCCAATACGGACATCACCACCGACGGCGTACGCGACAGCGCGCAATATAGCCGCACCGACCCGTTCAACATGGAACAGGTGGAAGTCACCAATGGCGCCAACTCGGTGGTCGCCGGTTCGGGCTCGGTCGGCGGTTCGATCAATCTCGTCACCAAGCGCCCCAAGGCGGACACCGAATATGACGCCAGCATCGGCGTCGGTACCGAGGATTACCTGCGCGGCACGGCGGACATCAACGTCCGCGCCAACGATCTGATCGCTTTCCGCCTCAATGCCATGGCGCACCGCAACGACGTGCCGGGCCGCGACTACGAGAGTTACAGCCGCTGGGGTATCGCCCCCTCGGTCACCATCGGGATCGAGAACGACACCCGCCTGACCCTGCAATATTTCCACCAGGAAGACACCAACACCCCGCAATATGGCCTGCCCTATTTCAATAATGGCGTGACCAGCGGGATGCTGCCGGGCGTGGATCGGAGTTCCTATTACGGCAACCGCAATGTCGACACGCAGGATAGCACTGTCGACCAGGCGACAATGATCTTCGAGCATGATTTCAGCGACACGCTGAGCATCCGCAACCTCACCCGCTGGCAGGAAGTATCGCAGCTGACCATGGTCAGCCCGCCGCAGGGTACATGGTGCCTTGCCGACGGCAAGCTGCCGACCGGCGCGACATGCACTACCGCCCCGGCAGGCTATTACCTCGCAGGCGGCCCGCGCGGTAACACCCGCGACTCCGTCAACCAGCTCGCCTTCAACCAGACCGACCTTTCGGCCACCTTCAACACCGGCGGGATCGAGCACACGCTCGTCTTCGGCGGCGCGGTAAGCTGGGAGAAGTACGAGTTGCTGACCGGCAACTGGGCCCGCAATGCCGACGGCACCGCGGTTTCCACCGCATTGCTGATCAACATCGCCAACCCGGACGAAGTGGTTCAGGGGCCTGCAGGTTACGCCAATGCCTATGGCAGCAATTACTGGACCGGCCCGGTCAACTTCATCCCCACGGCCAAGCAGAATGGCGAGCTTGAAAACTACGCCGTCTACCTGTTCGACACGATGAAGCTGTCCGACCAGTTCGAGATCAACGGCGGCGTCCGCTACGAGCACAACAAGGGCTGGTACCGCGCCGACACCATTGCCGGGGCGACTGCATCCAGCGCGGGCACGACCACTCTGGGCACCAAGTTCGAGAACGAGGACGACCTGTTCTCCTACCGCGTGGGCCTGGTCTACAAGCCGGTCGAGACTGTCAGCATCTATGCCGCTTACGGCAACTCGAAGACCCCGTCGAAGACCTCGGTCAACGGTTCGTGCACGGCCGCGACCTGTAACGTGAAGCCGGAAAGCGCCATCAATTACGAAATTGGCGCAAAGGCGGAACTGTTCAACGGCGGCCTGCTGCTTTCGGCTGCGGCCTTCCGTAACGAGCGTGACCAATACAAGGTGACCTCGGGCGATCCGGTCATTCCCGACCAGCAGCTCGACGGCCGCTCGCGCGTGAACGGCATCGCACTCAGCGCTTCGGGCCACATCACCCCGGCCTGGGCAGTCACGGCGAACTACACCTATCTCGACAGCAAGGTGATCCGCAGCATTGCCGAAAACTCGCCAATCGGCACGGTTGACCCGCAGGCCGGCAATCCGCTGACCAACACGCCCACCCATTCGGGCAGCCTGTTCACTACCTACACGCTGCCTTTCGGCCTCACCATCGGCTATGGCCTGACCTATCAGGGCACCTTCCTGCTGAACAATGCGGCGGGCACTCACTTCGAAGTGGATGATTACCTGATCCACAATGCGTTCCTGTCCTACGACGTGACCAAGGATGTGAACCTGCAGCTCAACGTGAAGAACTTCACTGACGAGCTCTATTTCACCCGCGTGCGCAACAATGGCTGGGCAACGCCGGGCGACGGCCGCTCCGCCATCCTCACCGCAAACTTCAGCTTCTGATGGCTCTCCATCGGTCCGGGGCGGATGCCAGTCCTGCCCCGGACCGTTCTTTTGCCGCTCTCACGGTGGCACAGGCGCTACGCCTCGGCTAAGGCCGGGGCGTTCGCCGTTTCGGGAAGGACCCTGTCGTGCTCCTGCAGATCCCCGCTCTATTCTCTCCCGATGAAGTCCGGGAAATCCGTGCGCTGCTGGAAAGCGCGGAGTGGGTGGACGGACGCGTCACTGCCGGGCACCGCGCAGTCAGCGTGAAGGACAATCTGCAGATCCCGCTCGACCATCCGGTTTCCCGCCAGCTGGGAGAGCGCATCCTCGAACGGCTTGCCGTCACTCCGCTGTTCATCGCGGCCGCCCTGCCGCTGCGCATCCTGCCGCCGCGCTTCAACCGCTACGAAGGCGGCGGGACCTATGGCAACCATGTCGACAATGCCGTGTTTCCCGTGCCCGGAACGCCAGTGCGGGTGCGGACCGACGTGTCCACCACGATCTTCTTCAGCGATCCCGACGAATATGACGGCGGCGAGTTGGTGGTGGAGGATACGTTCGGCGAAAAGCACGTAAAACTGCCGGCGGGCGATGCCATCGTCTATCCGGGGAGCAGCCTCCACCGTGTAACACCTGTAACATCCGGCACTCGCTTCGCCTCGTTCTTCTGGACCCAGAGCCTGATCCGGGACGACCGCCAGCGCCGCATGCTGTTCGAACTGGACGGCGCGATCCAGCAGCTGACGGCCGACCATCCCGATCATCCCTCGATCGACAGCTTCACCAATACCTATCACAATCTGATGCGTGGCTGGTCCGAGACGTGAGCGAGCCCCTTCCGCCGCTGGCCGCCATTCCCGCCGGGATCGCGAGCCTCGCCGATTACGAGCTGCGCGCAGCCGCTCACATGGCTGCGGATGCCTGGGCCTATCTCCAGGAAGGGACGGGCGACGGGATCACTCTTGCGGAAAACCGCGAGGCTTTCGACCGGCTGCGCCTGCTCCCCCGCATTCTGGCCGATCTGCGCGGCGGCGATACGTCGCTGGAGCTGTTCGGCCGCAGGCATGAGGCTCCTTTGCTGCTCGGCCCGGTCGCCTATCAGCGGCTGGCCCATCCCGAAGGCGAACTGGCCAGCGTGCGCGCCGCGACGGCGCTCGGCACCGGCATGGTGGTGAGCACGCTTTCCAGCTTCACGCTGGAGGAAATCGCAGATGCCGCACGCGGCGCCGCGCAGGAACTGGGCGTGGCCGTGCCGCCTTTGTGGTTCCAGCTCTACCTGCAGGAAGACCGGGCCTTCTCCGCCGAACTGATCCGCCGTGCCGAGGCGGCCGGCTACGAGGCCGTGATGCTGACCGTGGACGCCTCGATCAAGCGCACCACTCTCACTCTCCCACCCGGTGTGGAGGCCGCAAACCTGCGCGGCATGCCTCGTTTGCGGCAGACAGCCGATGCGGGCGGACGGATCCTGTTCGGCACGCCTTTGACGGCCGCAGCGCCGCGTTGGGACGATCTCGGCTGGGTCAGGGAACAGACCAGCCTCCCCCTGCTCCTCAAGGGCGTGATGGCCGCTCCTGATGCCGCACAGGCCGTGGCACTGGGCGCGGACGGGCTGGTGGTCTCCAACCATGGCGGGCGCGTGCTGGACGGCATGCCGAGCGCGCTGGACGTACTGCCCGCCATTGCCGATGCGACCGGCGGCAAAGTGCCGCTGCTGATGGATGGCGGAGTGCGGCGGGGAACGGACGTTGCCAAGGCGCTGGCGCAAGGCGCTTCAGCCGTGCTGCTCGGCCGCCCGCAAGTTCATGCGCTGGCAGTGGCCGGGCTGGCAGGCGTGGCCCATATGCTTCACCTGCTGCGTGCGGAGCTGGAACTCGCCATGGCCCAACTGGGCTGTCCGACGCTGAAGGACATCTCGGCCGACCGGCTGTTTGCCCAGCCTCGATAGTCTCAATAGATGTCGCGGCTGTAACGTCCTTCGCCGAGCATCGCGTCCAGTTCGGCATCGCCCAGAACGTCCCGCAAGGCCGCATCGACACCTTCGCCCATCACCACGCTGCCGCAGACGAGGATCGCCGCGCCGCCGGCCACCCAGCCGCGCAGCATTTCCGCCGCGTGCCGCACTTCATCCTGCACGTAATGGCCAGTCTGCGCGCGCGAGAAGGCAAGGTCGACACGGGCCAGATGGCCCAGCCGCAGCCAATCGTCCAGCTCCCCGGCAAAGGGCCGGTCATGCAGCGGATCGCGCTCGCCATAGATCAGCCAGTTGCTCGTGCCCGGTCGCCGGGCCCTGAGGTGAGCGCGCAGCGAGGAAATGCCGGTACCATTGCCGATCAGCACCAGCGGCACTTCGGGGGCCGGCGTGTGGAAGCGCGGGTTGGAACGGATGCGCAGCGCCACATCTGCTCCGATCTCCGCTCGTTCGCACAGGAAGCCGGAGCCAAGGCCGCTGCGCCCCTCCTCGTCGCGGAACAGGCGCACCACCAGGCCCAACTCGCCTTCCTCCGGAATAGTGGCGAGGGAATAGTCGCGATGGGGCAATGCCGGCTTCGGCGCGAAGGCCTGTTCGACATCGCCGGGATAGACTTCCGCAATGTCGCCCGCCGCCCATTCGGGCGTCTCGCCAGCGCAGGTAAGACGAATGCGGTACATCGGCCCGCCGGCACTTTCGGGATTGAGCAATTCGCGGCCCGCCAGCTTCCAGTGCGAATAGCTCGGCGCCTCCCAGTCCGGCAGGGCAGCGGAAGCACCGAACAGCCGCAGATTCTGCTGCCAATGGCGCAATGCCCCGGCATCGCCCTGATCGACTTCCACCAGATCGGCCATTGGAACCGCGCCCGCATCGTGCAGCAGCCGGTCCAGCGCATGGCCGAAGGCGCAGAAATGCCGGTAATGCGTATCGCCCAGTGCCAGCACGGCATAATGCAGGCCAGAAAGATCGGGTTTCGCTGCAGCAAAGCGAGAGAGGAACCCGGCAGCATCGTCAGGCGGATCGCCCTCGCCGGTGGTCGCGGCAACGAACAAGGCTTGGCCCGCTTCGGCGAGCATCGCGGGGGTAACACTCGCCAGCGAACGCAGGGCGACCTTGCGGCCCGAAACCTCCAGCGCCTCGGCCGAAGCCTTGGCCAGAGCACTTGCCGTGCCCGTCTGGCTGGCATGGATCACCAGCACGGCACCGGGCTCCGCGGCAGGTTCCCGGCGCGCACGATGCCGCCAGACAGTCACGCCGACCAGCGCGAGCCATGTGAGGCAGGCAAGACCTGCGAGAAGGAAGCGCATATTATCGCTCACAGATCGGCCATGGCCCGCGCATGCGAGGATAGCGTCCGCCGCCAGCCCTGCCCGTCACGCTCGATCACGATAGCGGCCACCTGTGCCTTTTCAGCCAGCGCAAGACCCGCATCCATGCCAAGCACGGTGATCGCTGTCGCCAGCGCATCGGCGATCATGCATTCGGAATGGAGCACGGTGACGCAGGCCGGAGGATCGACCAGCGGCGCGCCGCTACGCGGGTCGATGGAATGAGCCATGCGGCGTCCATCGATCTCCACAAAGCGGCGGTAATCGCCCGAAGTGGCAATCGCCATGTCCAGCAGGCCCACGCGGACCGGAGCAAGATCGGCGCTAGGCGGCACTTCCAGTTCCACCCACCAGGGATAGGCATCGGGTTTCAGCCCGCGCGCGATCAGTTCCCCGCCAAGCTCGAACAGGAATGAGCGATGGCCGGCCTGCTCCAGCGCCCGCGCTACCCGGTCGAGCCCATGGCCCTTGGCAATGCCCGAGAAATCGAGCCGCAGCCCGCCGGGCTGGCGTGCACGGCGGCTCGTTTCATCCAGTTCCAGCTTCTGCCAGCCGGACAGGGCCAAGGCCTGCGCCAGTGCATCGGGCAGCGGCGGAATATGTTCGACCGCGACCGGACCGAAGCCCCACAGGTCCACTACCGCACCCAGCGTGGGATCGAAGGCCCCGTCCGTCACGCGGGCCATGGCAAGTGCCCCACGCAGAACGTGGAAGAAGCCGGGCGACAGCACATGCCAGCTTCCCGCCTCGGCGCGATTGAAGCGCGAGATTTCGGAATCCCACTCCCACTGGCTCATTTCGCGGACGACCGCATCCAGCTCGCTCTGCACCAGTGCCTCAAGCGCCTGCGAGTCCGCATCGCCGGACAGGTCCAGCGACCAGCGCGTGCCCATGGAGGCGCCGGACAGGGCATGACGCCCCTCGCCGGCAGAGCGCACCAGCCGACCCGGCTCCACCTCCGGCGGCAACAGGACCAGTGTTTCGCTCACATCCGGCTCCGGACGGCGCCCCTTCGGATCAGGGCGCCATCACCTCGACATTGGCAGTGTACTGGAAACGGCGGCCGGTAATGCCCGGGCGCGGCGAGGTCTCGTCGCTGAAGGATGCGTGGACCCAATAGAGCCCGGCAGCCGGCCAATCGAGCACCGCTTCGCCCTTGGCGTCGGTCGTGACCGTGATCGTGCCCTGATCGTCACGGAAGCGGCGGCCATCGGGAGTAGCCTCGACCTCGATGCCTGCTGCCGGCTTGCCATCCACCAGGAAGCGGAAAGTGGCAGGTTCGCCCGCGATCAGATCGGCCGGATGCGTAACCGGCTCCATCTCGAGGCCGGTGCCCGACAGGCGCAGATCGCTGGGCATGCCCAGTGTCACGAACACGAAATTGCGATTGCTGGTGGCGTTCAGCTTGATGTCGGTCGCGCCTTCCGGCGGAGTGAAATCCGCAGTGGCCGGCACCATCATGGCATTACCGGCACCGCCCGGTCCACCGGGCCCGCCGGGAGCGCCGGGTCCGCCAGGACCGCCCGGGGCCGCGCCGGGGGCACCCGGCCCACCCTGCGCGCCCGGAGGCGGGCCACCACGGCCGCCCACGCGATATTCCTGATCGCCCAGCTTGTAGCTGCCGCTCACGCTCACGCTTTCCGTGCCAATCTGCCACGTACCCTGCTGGGTCAGGTGCAGGTCGAAGGTGCTGCGCAGCTGGCCGGTCGAGCCGTTCTCGATCTTGGCTTCGCTGCCATCGGGCGCGACTGCCTTGATCATGTTGAGGCCCATCGGGCGGTGATCGGCATTGTAGACATCGGTGGATGCGGCAACGTCGAACGTCACCCAGCCATCCTCACCCGCCACCGTGGTGGTGGAAGGCTTGATCCAGGCATTATGTGCCTGAAGCGGCGCGGCGACGAGAATGGCGGCGGCTGCCAGAAGGATCTTGCGGTTCATGGCTCTTCTCCGGTTCAGGGCTTGATGGTGGCCTTGACGGCCCCAAGTTCGGTCCGGCCACTGGCCGAAGCGGTTGCGCTCTTGCCGTTCCAGGTGAACGGCAAGGTTACCTGTTCGCGGCCGCCTTCCTCGCGGGAGGCTTCAACGACCAGCGCGTAATTGCCGGGCTTGAGATTACCCACGTCGAGGCGAACCTTCTGCGCCCCCGGAGCGCGGGTCGCGCCGGTCACGGCATCGGCGGGCTTGGCCGCATTGCGTCCGCCCTTGCGCCACCAGGTGCGCAGATCGCGCAGCCACTTGGTGCCGCCATTTTCGCGATTGTCGTAGTCATACCACACGGCCAGCGTGCGGATATTGGGCTGACCAACCTGCTCCAGCCAGATGGCGACATAGGGGCGGTGATATTCGGCAACCTTCAGCTGCGGGATGGTAACCGTCAATTCGACCGTACCGGCTGCGGCGGGGGCCGAAAGGCCGGCTGCAGCGGCGCCAGTGAACAGTACGCGATAGGCAATGGGGGACATGTCTCTCACCTGTGTACGAAAAGGAGCATGAAGATCAGCGGCAGCAGCAGGCCGAAGCCCACCACTGGCCAGGTGGACGGCCGGGTACGCGCATGCAGCTGGAGCAGCACGAGGCCAGTGATGGAAAAGACCAGGCAGGCGACCGCGAAAATGTCGATGAACCACGACCAGGCGAGGCCGGTGTGGCGGCCCTTGTGCAGATCGTTGAAATAGGAAATCCAGCCGTGATCGACCGTTTCGTAACGGGCCTCGCCCGTCTCGCGGTCGATCGTCAGCGTGGCATCCCCGCCCGGACGGGGCATGGGCACGAACACCTCGTATTCCGACCATTCCGCAATCGCATCGGCGAGCGAAATTTCCAGCTTCTGTTCCAGCCAGTGGCGTGCACTGGGCGGCAGAGGCTGCTTTGCCCCCTCCTCGACCGGGCGCTGCAAGGCCTCCAGCGGGGCGGCATCCAGAGTAACGGTCTGTTCGCGCGTAACCGGCTCGCCGGCAATGTCGCCCGCGTGATTGAGCGTGATGCCGGTAATGGCGAACAGCAGCATGCCGGCAAGGCACAGGCCCGAACTGATCCAGTGCCAGCGATGCACCTGACGCAGCCAGAAACCACGGCTGCGGCTGGCGGCAATCAACTGGCCAGAAGAATCGGAATCGCTACGGGTCACAGGACGTCGCCTATCGCTATCGCAAATCACTCGCAAGAATAATCCTGCCTGCAGGCGGCTTTAGTTGCCGGGCGGATCGGCTGTCTTTGTATCGTGTTGATCTCGCCAAGGCTTCCGGTCTTCGGTCGCAAAAGGTATCACGCAGACGAACGCCGGCGACATGCCGGACTATCGGGGGGCGCCGACCGCAAATGAGCCGCAGCGAGGACAGCAGCGCCATCCCGGGCGACCTCGCCTTTCGCGGCGTCGCGCTCGAGAAGACCTATCAGACCGGCGAAACGACCGTGCGCGCCCTGCGCGAGGTGGACCTTGCGATCCCTCGCAGCGAAATTCTGGTGCTGCTGGGGCCTTCGGGCAGCGGCAAGTCCACCTTGCTCAACATCATCGGCGGACTCGACCGGCCGACCAGCGGCCAGCTCTTCTACGGCGACACCGAACTGACCGCGCTGGACGATCACGACCTCACCCGGTTCCGCCGGTCCGAAATCGGTTTCATCTTTCAGTTCTACAATCTCATCCCCAGCCTGACCGCTGAGGAGAACGTCCGCCTCGTCACCGATATTGCCGAAAACCCGATGCACCCGGCCGAGGCACTCGAAATGGTCGGACTGGCCGAACGGCGTAACCATTATCCTGCCCAGCTTTCCGGCGGCGAGCAGCAGCGCGTGGCCGTCGCCCGCGCCATCGCCAAGCGGCCGGGCGTGCTGCTGTGCGACGAGCCGACCGGCGCGCTGGACAGCAGCACCGGGGTACGCGTGCTCGAAACGCTGGAGCGCGCCCATCGGGAACTCGGCACGACAGTCGTGGTCATCACTCACAATGTCGGCATCGCCGCCATGGCCCACCGCGTGTTCCATTTCCTCGACGGCCGGATCGCGCGCGAAGTGGTGAACGAAAGCCCGATCGATCCGAAGGACATCGCCTGGTGAGTGGCGCATGATCCAGGCGCTGGACCTCAAGTTGCTGCGCGACCTGTGGCGCATGCGTGGACAGGCTCTGGCGATCGCCCTGGTGCTGGCCGCCGCAACCGCGACCTATGTCCTCTCGGTCGGCGTCCATGGCTCGCTCAGTGCCACGCGCGATGCCTATTACGCACGCAATCACTTTGCCGATATCTTTGCAGGCATGACCCGCGCCCCGCGCGGCATCGTCCAGCGGATCGCCGACATACCGGGCGTCCAGCGGGCGGAAGGCAACATCGTCCAATATGCCACGCTGGACATTCCCGGACGCAGCGAGCCGATGCGGGCGCTGATCAATTCGGTGGACGAAGCAGGGCGTAATCACCTCAACCTCGTCACCCTGCGCAAGGGCCGCATGCCCCAGCCCGGCCATACGGGCGAAGTCGTTGCCGATGAATCCTTCCTTCAGGCCAACGGCATGGATGTCGGTAGCCGCATCGTGGCGCAGATCTATGGCAGGCGCCAGGAACTGGTGGTGGTGGGGATCGGCCTTGCCCCCAATTACATCTATGCCCTACCCCCCGGTGACCTGATCCCCGACGAGAAGCGCTTCGGCATCTTCTGGATGGGCCGCAAGGGGCTGGAGGCCGTGACCGACCGGCGGGAGGCGATCAACAACATCTCCATCACACTGGAGCGCGGCGCTTCCGAGCCGGAAGTCATCCGCAAGCTCGACACGATCCTCCAGCCATATGGCGGCACCGGGGCCTATGGGCGGGAAGATCAGCTCTCGCACGCTTTCCTCGACAGCGAACTCAAACAGCTGGACGCGATGACCAAAGTGATCCCCCCGGTCTTCCTGATCGTGTCCACGTTCCTGGTCTATATCGTGCTCGGCCGCATGATCCGCACGGAGCGCGAGCAGATCGGCCTCATCAAGGCCTTCGGCTATTCCAACCGGGCAATCGGCTGGCACTACCTGAAATTCGCCCTGGCCATTGCCGCGCTTGCCTTCGTGCTCGGCTCGCTGGCAGGCATGTGGATGGGCGGCGCGATGACGCGGCTTTATGCCCAATATTACCGTTTCCCGATCCTGTTCTACCAGCTTTCGCCGCAGGTCTTTCTCGGGGCCGGAGCGCTGGCCTTCGGTGCCGCCGGCCTCGGGGCACTGGGCGGCGTACGCTCCGCCATGAGGCTCAATCCAGCCGTAGCCATGGCCCCGCCACCTCCGCCGATCTATCGCGCGGGGCTGGTCGAGCGACTGGGGCGAAAGGCAGGCTTCACCTCAATCGGCCACATGATCGCGCGCCACATCGCGCGCTGGCCGGGCCGCTCCGCCATCACGGCCTTCGGCGTAGCGCTCTCGATGGGGCTCTTGTTCTCGACCATCCAGTTCGTCGATGCGAGCGGGGCGATGCTCGACCAGTTCTTCTTCCGCGCCCAGCATCAGGACCTCACGGTCACTTTCACCGAGCCTCAGAACGAGGATGCGGTCTACGCCCTCGCCCAGCTTCCCGGCGTGCTGGATGTGGAAACGACCCGCGCTTTGCCCGTGCGGATGCGGCTGGGCAACCGGATGGAGCGCACCGCGATCGAGGGCTCCTCCCCCGATGCACGCCTTACGGCCCGGATCGACAGCGCAGGCGAGATCGTTTCCCTGCCCCCTGCGGGCCTGATGCTCAGCAGCCAACTCGCAGGCCAGATCGGCGCACGCGTGGGGGACCGAGTAGACGTAGAGATGCTCGGCGGGCGCCGAACCCGAACGGAACTGCCCGTGGTCCGCGTCATCGACGAGATCGTGGGCGCCCGCGCCTATGCCAGCGACGAGACTTTGGCGCGCCTTGCCCGCGATGCCACGCCCGTCGGGGCCGCGCTCGTCCGGATCGACCCGGCCGCGCGCGATGACATCCTGCGGCGCCTCAAGGGCATGCCAGTGGTGCTGGGGGTGACGGAGCGCGAAGCCGCCCTCGCCAAGTTCAAGGAAGTGATCGACAGCAATCTGCTGACGATGATCGGCTTCTACATCGCCTTTGCCTGCGCCATCACCGTGGGCGTGGTCTACAACAGCGCGCGCATCCTCTTTTCCGAACGTGCGCACGAACTCGCGACCCTGCGGGTGCTGGGCTATCACCGCAGCGAAGTGGCGATCGTGCTGCTGGGCGAACTGGCTTTGCTGGTAGTCGTCGCGATACCGTTTGGCGGACTGATCGGGTACTGGCTGGCTCATCTGATGATGGCCCTGTTCAGTTCCGACCTGTTCCGCCTGCCTTTCGCGGCGTCGAACGCCAGCTATGGCTATGCCGCGCTGGTGGTGCTGCTCGCGTCGATGGCGACGGCAATGGCAGTCGCCCGGCGAGTGATGAAGCTGGATATGGTCAGGGTCCTCAAGGCGAGGGAATGATGCTGCAGAAGATCAGGAACTGGCGCTGGGCTATTGCAATCGGGCTGCTGCTGGCGGCGGCCCTCGCCTACAGCCTGTGGCCTGAGGCGACGCCGGTGGACCTCGGGAAAGTGACGCGTGGCCCGATGGCGGTTGGCGTGACGGATGACGGCGTCACGCGCGAGAAGGAGCTTTACACAGTCTCCGCCCCTGTGACCGGCTATGCCGAGCGGCTGACACTGGAGGCGGGAGACCGAGTGGAACGCGGGCAGCTCCTCACCCGCATGCGCAGCCGCCTTTCCGCCCCGCTGGACCGGCGCACTCAGGAGGAACTGCGCGGCGCGCTGGGCGCCGCCCGCGCCTCCGAACGCGCGGCTTCGGCCACGCTCGAACAAAGCCAGCGCGATCTTGCCCGGGCCGAGGCACTGGCGAAGGACGGGTTCCTCTCCCGCGCACAACTGGAAAGCAATCGCACCCGGGTCTCGACCGGGCGCGCCCAGCTCGAACTGGCCCGCGCCGACATTCGCCGGATCGAAGCCTCACTCGGCGATGGCGGCCGCAGTGGCACGGGTGCGCCTGTCGACGTGCGCGCACCGGTAAGCGGCGCCGTGTTGGTGGTGCCCGACAAGAGCGAGGGCATCATTGCCGAAGGTACTCCCATCGCGACCATCGGCGATCCTTCCAAGATAGAGATCGTGATCGACCTCCTCTCCCGCGAGGCAGTACGTGTGAAGCCGGGCGACCGGGCCGAGATAACCCAATGGGGCGGCCCTCGCCCGCTGATCGGCCATGTGAAATATATCGAGCCCTACGGCCGGCTGAAAATCTCCGCCCTCGGCATCGAGGAGCAGCGAGTGAATGTCATCATCGGCTTCGACCCCGCCACTGCCAGCCAGGCCGCGCGGCTGGGCCACGGCTATCAGGTGGATGCCACGATCATCCTGTGGAGCAATGACGCCGCCCTGCGAGTACCCGTCGGCGCCCTGTTCCGCGGCCAGGACGGCGCCTGGCGCGTCTTCGTGAACGAAGACGGCCGCGCCCACGAACGCAAGGTGAAGCTGGGCCAGATCAACGACGAATTCGCCGAAGTGCTTGGCGGGTTGGAGGAAGGCGCCAGCGTGGTGCTGAACCCTGGGAATGCGTTGAGGAATCGGGACAGGATCAAGAGGCGGTGAGGTGGGTGGGCCGCTGGCATACGGCGATAAAGGGCCTACAGTTCGACAATTTCTTGTTCTTCGTCTTTAACACATTTGTCGCATATCTGATTTTTAGATGTCGCAACACAAAAGAAGGGTGCCCGGCTAGGTCGGACCGGACACCCTTCCCCCCGTTAAGGAGCTCTTTTCGTCGACGTCAGTCCTTCGTGCCGACCGCCACACCGGTCGCCATCAGGTTGTTGGTGTCGATGTAGAAGGTGAAGCCTGTCTCCTCGGCATTCGGACCGAAGAAGGCGCCATAGAACTCGCCGCCTTTATCGAAAGTACCGCCATAGGCCGCGCCGCTGGTGATCGCGCCATTGCCGAGGAAATTGCCGAAATCCTTGCTGGCCGAAGCGACATAGTCATAGCCGATCAGGTGCAGGAGCACGTCGATGTCGCCACTGCCGAAGTTGACGTTCAGCGATCCGGTCGAGTTTCCGTTGAGGAAGTCATAGGCTGCACCGATCAGACCTTCATTCGGCGCGAAGCCATTGGCACCGATCCCGCCATCGAGCGTGTAGCTGGCGGATCCCGTCGGCAGGGTATCGGTCTGCTTGCCCCAGAGCTGCCACTGCACTTCGTTGGTGGGCAGGGTGCCGCCGCTGTTCTGGATGTTCCAGATCGAAATGGCCATGTAGCTGAGCTTGATATCGTCATAGGTACCGGGCCCAACCATCGCCACCGTATGCGTAATGGCGCCGTCCTTCACCACATAGACCGTGCCTTCGCTGCTGCCGTAAAGCCCGCCTTCGCCGGTCAGAACCCCGTCGGTGTCGATATCGGCAGGGGTGACAGTCACGCTGACATTGTCGCTGCGGGTCAGCGTGTAGCTGTCCGCCCCGGCATTGAAGGCGATCTTCGTGCCCTGGCCAAAGGGCTCCGCATCCTGATCGCCATAGATGGTAGAAGGCGGACGGGTCGCGAAGAAGGCCGTCGACGCGTTGAATGTGGTGTTGGTCGTGAAGCCAAGCTTCGCGGCAGGAGACTGTCCCCCGGCGCCGGGCGTGGGCGTAGGAGTGGGCGTCGGCCCCGGAGTGGGTGTTGGCGTGCCGGAGGGCGTCGGAGTGGGCGTGCCCGAGGGGGTAGGCGTGGGGCTGCCGGAAGGTGTCGGAGTAGGCGACCCCGTGGGCGTCGGATTGGGCGTGGAATTCACGCCGCCATTGCCGCAGGCAACCAGCGCAAGCGACAGGGCCACGACGGAAGCGGCAGAAGCCAGATTTGTGTATTTCACTGTGTCGCTCCAGGCAGATCAAGGTCTTGAAAACCCGCTTGCCCGGCGCGCCGCCCACCTGTCCATAGCCCCACAGGCCGCGTTATCTAACTGACAGCAATTGTCATTTTTCGCGGCCGATCATGACTGCGCATATCTCCGGAAGCGGCTGCAACACGCTTCCGGAGCACCGGCCAGAGGGATGAATATCACCAGTTCTGGACGATGATGAAGGCCGCCCATGTTGCCGGATGCGCGGCGCCCTCCACTTTCCTGTCACCGATCAGGGCAAGCTGCGCCTGCCGCAAGGCCTCTGCCCTGTCCATGCCAGCGGCCGCCTGCCTGACCGTACCGACGCTCAGGCGGGCCGCAGCGTCATCGCGCAACCGCCAGTGCGACAGCATGAGCGAGCGAGCACCGGCCTGCGAGAAGGCGGTGGCCAGGCCTGAATAGAGTGGCGCGCCAACGCTGTCGCCGCTGGAGGTGTTGCAGGCGGAAAGGATCACCCAATCCGCGTTCAGCCTGAGCCGGGCTATCTCGCTGGCCCCAAGCAGACCGTCTTCGCCCCCGTCCGGCGAACCGGTGCCGAGCAGCAGGGCAGGCTCCCACAAATCCCGCATTTCACCCGCCACCAGTCCATGCGTGGCAAAGACGATCACGTCCGCCTTGCTGAGATCGCGCGCCTTGAAGTTCTCTTCCGCTGCATCGGGGCCGAGCAGCAGAACGTCGTCCGAACCCGGCAGCGCGTCCGCAATGGCCTGCAGTTCGCCCGCCGCATTGGGCAGTGGCGGCAGTTCGGCGATCGAGTTCAGAACCGGCCTGCCCGAACGGAACAGGCCGGCAAGAGCAACGCCTTCCTTCGCCGTAGCAGCCGGTTCGGCAGAGGGCATCTCTGCTCCGCCTATGCCCGCGAAGGCGAGTTCTCTAGATCCGGAAACCTGGCCAGGACGTCTGCCGAACAGGCTGAGATTGCCGACCACCTGGAACGACGCCTTTCGCAGCAGCCACGGCGCTTTTTGCAGACCCCCCTTATATTCGGATGTCAGCATCAACGAGAAGGGCACATAGGCCAGCGTGCTGCCACCATAGAACAGGATACGAGAGCCCGATCTGACGCCGTTGGGAAAGACGGTGCGATAAAGGGCGCTTGCCTCGTCATAGGCGTACCCCTCCGCATCCAGAGCCGCATTGTTCACTGACCGGCGGATCGCCACCACATTGTCGGAAATCGACTGTTCGGCTGCCGCATGCCATTCCAGCCCCTTGGCCGTAATAGAGACGATCCAGATTTCATCGTCTCCTTCCACCGGGGCGATCAGCAGATCCTTCTCCCCCAGGATGGATCGGAATTCGTCAAGGCCAATGGGTTGCGGGCGAAATCTCGCCGCGTATTCTGGGAAGTCACGCCGTAGCGCTGTTTCGGCCTGGCGTTTTTCTCTCTCCAGCCGGTTCAGTTCGTCACTCAAAGCAGCCGTCGCAGGGCCATCGCCCGTTTCGAGCGAAGCCGTATAGCGGCTACGCGTTTCTTCCGTGGCACGCGTCAGCACGAACAGGTTTTCACGGGCCTCCATCGCGGCACTGTCCACAGTATTGCGATTGTCGTCCGCGAATTGCTGGCCAAGCGAAAGATCGGAAATCTCGGCCAGTTGCAGCGCGCCGAAAATCCGCTCAGGATCCTGGGCCGCCAGCGCCATTTCAAAATAGAGCATCGCTGAATCGCGGTTGGTTTCCGCTTCGCGTGCCAGGCTGCGGTCGGTCATGCTGAGATCGGCCAACTTTTCCTTCAGCATCCCCATGGCGGCGTCGGCCTGGCCCCAGGCATCGCCCGTCCCTGCCTCCTGCCGCAGGCGGGCAAGCAACATTTCCGCCGCTATCCTGTCCTTGTGCTGGGGAATGAGCGCGGTCTGCATAACCGGTACCCACTGCTCGGCGATGGCCAACGCTTCAGCGGTCCTGCCCTGTTTGCGCAATTGCTTGGCATGGTAGAGATGAATCTGAGCACGTTCGTAATTATCGGGTTCGAGCATCTCGTCCGCAATCGCGATCGCTTTTTCGGCCTGAGGCATATAGGCTGCCCAATCGCCACGTACGGCCGAAAAACTCGCCAGCTCCGCGAACAGATAGGCAAGCGCATAATTGACATCCACGTCACCTGACGCCTGATAGATTTCAAGCGCATGGCGCGTCAGTTGCTCGGCTTCTTCCGGATTTCCGGTTTCCTTCAAAGCCGTGGCCAAGTTGCGCATGGTGATTGCCGTGCCGGCAGCATCTTCACCCACGCTCTCCTGCCGCACTCGCATGGCCTCGCGCAAGACAGGCACTGCCTCCTGGTATAGGCCGTTCTCGATCAGGGCATTGCCCAGATTGTTCAGCGCGATGGCATAGGTCTGGTGCTGGTCGCCCAAATATTGGCGCCCCAGCGCCTCGGCCTTCCGGGCCCAATCCAGCCCCTCTGCCTCTCGTCCCCCGCGCCCAAGCACCGATGCAAGCGAGGTCATCCGCGTCACCGTAAGCGCATTGCCCGGCTCTAGGAATTCCTCCTGCATTTCGACCGATTGCCTGAGGTAGGGAAGCGACTTTTCGACGTAACCCTGGCGGTAATAGACATAGCCAAGGCCGAAGAGCGAAGAGGCGACCATGGGCCCGCGCTCGCCTTCCAGTTGTTTGCGGATTGCCAGAGCCTTGAGGTGGCCCTGTTCGGCTTCTGTATAGCGCCCGATAGAGGCAAGGATGGTCGCCTGGTTGCTGTAAAGGCCCGCCATCTCTTCAGGCGGCGCGCCGCCTTCCTCGAACAGGACCGCAGCCTTACCATAGAAATCCGCCGCTTCGCCATAACGCTGGGAGTAGAAATATGCCGCCCCGAAAGCCGATGCGAGATTGCCGAGCGTCATCGCCGGCACCCCGCCATCGGCCTGGACCCGCTTTTCAAGCGCCGCGAGCTTGATCAAGTCGCCAGCGGGATCGCGGCTTGGATCTGCTTCTCCCCAGCGGTCGATTTCATCGACCAACGCCTGGGTACGTGGAGACAAGGCCTTTTCTGCCTTGCTTTCGGCAAAAGCAGCACAGGGCAATGTCGCCACACCCAGCATGAGAGCGGAAGCGAGCGCGAACCTGTAGCCCCGCCATCCCATCTTTCCATCAATCTGCATTTCGGAACGTTGCCCCCAACCTGTCCGGTGAAACCCGCTGCCCCAGTCGCGGCAAGGTGCCCCGGCGCTATTTCACCACGAGGTAATAGCGTGCCGGCCCCTGCCCCTTATTGGATATTACGATCGAATATCGCTGGGTAAAGATCGGCACCCACTGACACTGATTGGGCGTGCCTTCGCGCTCGCATACACCAGTTGCGCGGGCATCCCTGACCTTGAGCGCCAGCGACGCGGACCCCGGCGCCGAGAGCACGATGCGGGCCTGCTCACCGGAGAGGAACAGCTGTTCGATATTCACTGTCTCGCCCGCTTCAAGCTTGCCCCGGCGAAATCCCGGCCCCAGCGGGCTACCGCGCAAGGGCGGGCGCACTATCCCGGCCTGGCTGCGCCATGCGGGCAACGGGCTTCCAGGCTCGTCCGCCATGGGCCGCGCGCCGGAAGCCTCAATCGCGAGCACTGCCTTTGCGAGGCGCTTCTGGTCCCCTGCCTCTGCCGCATCGTCCGCTTCGGCAAGGGCGAGCGCGGCCTGCTCCACCGGATCGGCTGCGTTGAGGCCGCCCGCCTTCGCCAGTGGCTCCGCAGGCGACGAGGCACATCCCGTCAAGGCAAGCGCAGCCATGAAGGCAAGGCCCATGGCACGATAAGCATTGCGGCCGGAAACGGCCATCACGATTTCTCCCTGCGGATCACGAAGCAGGCGCCAACACCGGCATCGGCCAGCTTTATCGTCAGGCCGTGGCGCTCGGCAATCGCCTTGGCAAGCGCGAGACCCAATCCGCTACCCTGGCGCTCGGGTCGCTGGCCCGCCCCCCTGTGGAAACGCTGGAAGACCAGTTCGCGCTCCTCCTGCGGAATACCCGGCCCATCGTCGCTGACCGTCAGAACCGGGCCGGCGCGCAGGTTCAGGCGTACGGAACCACCGGCAGGAACATATTTGAAGGCGTTGTCGAGCAGGTTAGTGACCAGCCGGGTCAACTGGCTTTCCTCGCCCTTGATCGTCACGCCCGGCTCCACCTCGCATTCGAAGCGGTGGCCGGATTCCTCCGCACTGTCGGCATAAAGCTCGCCCAGCCGCTGGACCAGCTCGCTCAGATCCACGTCGCGCAGGCCGAGCATGTCGCCCCGGCGCGCCTCGCTCGTCGCGATGTCGAGCAGCGATTCCAGCATGTCCACGATGCGGCGTATATCGTTGCGCGCTTCGATCAGACCGGCGGCAATCGCTTCGTCAGGTTCGGCACGCAAGGCCTTCAGGATGCGGTGGTCGAGATGCATCAGCGGCGTGCGTATCTCATGGGCGATCTGGTCCGACATTTCCCGATGGGCTTCCACCAGCCGCCTCAACCGGGCGAGCGCGGCAGCACTGCGGCTCGCCAGTTCGCCGATCTCGTCCGCATCGCCCGGCCAGACGGCCAGCGTATCGAGCAATTGCACGTTCGGCTCACGGAAGGCCGCGTTGATCCGCCCGATCCGCCGCGCAAGGCGGCGGGCCGCATATCGCCCCAGCAAGCCCACTGCCGCGATCAGCGCGGCCCCGCCGCCGAGGAAGACCAGCGTTACCCCGTGCAGCAAAACCGCATCGTCCCCTCGTTCACGGGCCACCACCAGGCGCAGATCCTCGTCGAGCTGAGTTGCCCGAGCAAGGGCACGCCTGCCGCCAGGCAGCGCCACTTCGCCCCTCTCCGAAAGGCGTGCATTAAGCGGGGGCCAAGACGGCAGATCGCCAGCGAGAAGTGTCCCGTCAGCGCGCGCGAGCAGATAGTGCGGCCGGTTGCCGTCTCCCGGCACGAAGGCAAGGCGATCCCCGATACGGCGGGCGAGTTCGTCTTCCCCGCCGCTGGCATAAATGTCCGCAAGACCGGCCAAATCGACATCGACCGCCCGTTCCTGCGCGGCCGAGGTCGACCGCTCGATCGAGACATAGGTCATCAGCCACAGCAACAGAACCACCACGGCCGATACCGCGATGGCCCACAGCACAAGGCGCGAAAAGATCGACTTGCGGGCGGAAATGGCAGTCAATTCCCGTCCAGCAGGCGATAGCCCGAGCCGTAGATCGTCTCCAGCGCCGGGGTGCCGAAACCCTCTTCCAGCTTGCGTCGCAGGCGGCCGATATTGACGTCCACCACATTGGTCTGCGGATCGAACGACATCTTCCAGATATCCCGCAACAGCATCTGCCGGGTGAGCACGTCACCCGCATTCTCGATGAAATAGCGGAACAACTCGAATTCCTTGGGGCTCAGCGCGACATGGCGGTTCTGGCGGAACACGGTGCGAGCCTTCACGTGGCATTCGAAAGCCCCGTAGATGATCACCGCGCTATGTTCGCGGCCCGAGGCCCGTCGATGGAGCGCACGCAGCCGGGCGAGCAATTCTTCCGCTTCGAACGGCTTGGCGAGATAATCGTCAGCCCCGGCATCGAGCCCTTCGGCCCGGTCAGTCGTGCGGCCAAGAGCGGAAAGCATCAGCACCGGCGTGCCCACCCCGCTTTCGCGCAGCCGGCCAAGTATGGCGAGGCCATCGAGATCGGGCAGCATCCGGTCGAGCACGATCACGTCGAACGCATCCCGCCCGGCGCGCAGCAGGCCGCCATTGCCGCTGCTTTCCCAGATGACGACATCGCCATTCGCCCGCGCGAGTTCGATCACCTCTGTCGCAGCGCGAGGATCGTCCTCTACATACAGGATCGTCAGGCCCTTGCGCCCGCCTTCTCCTGCGCCTGGTCCTGATCTGGCAGTCCCGCTCTCGTTCATTGTTCCGGGGTCCGTACTCAACAATCTCGAACTTGCCGGTTTCGCGTCTCATCGCAACAGGCAAGATGCGCAAACTGGTTACAAATGCAGTTAAGTTCACGGACATTCGGGCTTTTCTGCCGTAGGTTATGGCCACCGACGCCCATTTCCTTGCATTCGCCGCATCGGAGGCTTTGGGCGGTTGACTAATATCCGATGCAACCACATGCTCCCCCAAGTCAGCTGCCAGGGGGAGGCCGGTCCGGCTCCACCGCGCAGCCGCAAGGGGGAAGTGTGATGAAGCCTGCCCTGTTCCGCGCGGCCTTGCTGGCCAGCGCCTGCCTAGCCTGTCCCGCCATGGCGCAAGACGCCGAACCCGCCTCGGATACATCCTCCGACGCCGCAGAAACGCCGCTGGACGAAGGCAACGCCATTATCGTCACCGGGACGCGCGTGGCGCGCAGCGAGCTCGATTTCGCGAACCCGGTGGTCACCGTATCGGCTGAGGCGATCCAGGAATCGGGCTACACCAACATCGCGGACTTCCTGGTCCAGAGCCCCGCGCTGGTGAATTCGGTCACGGGGGCGCAGACGGCCGGCTCCTTCCCCGATTTCGGGGAATCCGGGCTGGACCTGCTGAACCTGCGCAATCTCGGCTCGGATCGCACTCTGGTGCTGGTCGATGGGCGGCGCCACGTCGCGGCCGTTTCGGGTTCGGCTGCGGTCGACATCAATGCGATCCCTACCGACCTGATCGAGGCCGTGGACGTCCTCACCGGCGGCGCCTCGGCCATTTACGGCGCCGATGGCGTGTCCGGCGTGGTCAACTTCCGCCTGAAGCACGATTTCGACGGCATCACTGCCCGCTTTCAGGCTGGAACGTCGAAATATGGCGATGGCGACAGCCTGTTCGGCGCCGTCACTTTCGGCCAGAATTTCGCCGAGGGACGCGGCAATTTCGCCATCGCCTATGAATATGGGAACGACGAGCGGGTTTCGGATCAGGCGCGCCCGTGGCTGCGCAATCCGGGTGCGGCCGGGCTCTATCGCAATCAGGCGGACTTGCCGGACAATCCGAACATCCCCGACCTCGCCTATTACAACGACGTGCGGTACGCCGACAGTGCGACCGTGGGCGCAGTGGATGTCGATTTCGACTATGCGGCCGATTACGAAGGCAATGGCAAGCTCTACGATCGTGGCTTCGTGCTGGACGAGTCCGGCGGCTATACGCAAGGTGGCTCGAGCACCCCGGTAGACGGCTATCAGGGCGACCTCTTTCCCGGAATCGAGCGCCATCTCGTCAACGCCCTTGCGCATTACGAGTTCAGCGACGCCTTAACGCTCTTCGCGGAAGGCAAATATGTCCGCTCGCGCAGCGAAACTCTCGCTCAGCCGACCTACGACTTCTACCTGTTCCAGACGGCCGAAAACCCCTTCATGCCGCAATCGATCCGCGATGCGATCATCCCCGGTGCGGCGGCGGAATGGTGGTTCGGCGAACCCAGCCCCGACGGCGTGGTGGTGACACGCGACAATTACGATCTGGGCATCAATACCGAACAGGTCACGCGCGAGACCTGGCGTAGCGTGGTGGGGGCCAAGGGCGCCATCGGCGACCACCTCAATTACGAAATCTCCTATGTCTACGGCCAGACCAGTAGCCGCGTGCTCTCGCGCGGCAACCGGCTGGAGGCACAATGGCAGGCCGCGATCGACGTGGTGGAAGACCCGATCACCGGCAATCCCGTATGCCGGATCAGCCTCGATCCCGATGCCCCGCCGGAAATGGCGGGCTGCGTGCCCTTCAACATCTTCGGCGAATATGAGCAGGACCCGGCGGCAATCGATTTCATCACGGATGACAGCCTCAGCCGCTCCAAGGTGACCCAGCACGTCGTCTCGGGCTCGGTCTCGGGCGACACTACCGGGCTGTTCGAACTGCCGGGCGGGCCGGTGGGCTTCGCGCTGGGCGCCGAATATCGCAAGGAAAGCAGCCGCTTCGATCCCGACCCGCTGATCGCGGCCGGACTGACCTGGCAAGGCGCGGCCCAGCCCGAGAGCGGCAGCTTCGACGTCAAGGAACTGTTCGGCGAGGTCAATCTGCCGATCCTGAAGAACGTCCCGGGCGCCCATCTGCTCTCGCTGGGTGCGGCCTTGCGCTATTCGGATTACAGCACGATCGGCGGCACCACGACCTGGAAGGTCGACGGTGTCTACGCCCCGATCCCCGATGTCTCGTTCCGCGCCACCTATTCGCAGGCCGTGCGCGCGCCCAATATCGGCGAGTTGTTCGGCCCGGCCAGTTCGGCATTCAACTTCATCGTCGACCCTTGCGACACGCAGGAAACCAATAACGGCACCAGCTATCGCGAGGCCAATTGCGCTGCCCTGCTGACGACGCTGGGGGTCGATCCGACCACTTTCAGCCCGTCGAGCACCCCACAGGCCAGCCTCTATACCGAAGGGACTGCCAGCGGGAATCCCGACCTGCAGGAGGAAACCGCCAAGACCTGGACCGCAGGGCTGGTACTACGCCCCCGCTTCATGCCGGGCTTCAGCTTCTCGGCCGATTGGTACGACATCAAGATCGAGGACGCGATCAACACGCCCGAAGCGCAGGATCTCGCTCGGCTCTGTGTCGACCAGCCGACGCTGGAGAACCAGTTCTGCCCGGGGATCGAGCGCGATCCCGATACGGGCTACATTGTTGGCTTTTCGGTGATGCCCGCCAATGTCGCGCAGTTCCGCACCGCAGGGCTGGACGTAACCCTGGGCTATCGCCTGCCGACTGCCAAGCTGGGCACGTTCAACCTCACTCTGGTGGGCAATTATCTCGACCGGCTGGAATTCGTCTCCAGCCCCGGAGCGGACGTGAATTCGGACCGGGGCGAGATGTTCGCGCCCGAATATTCAGCCACTTTCGATCTCACCTGGGAGTTCGATCCCATCACCGTGAATTACGGTATCAACTGGTTCAGCTCGACCGACCGCTTCACGGCGGAAGAACTGGCCGGCGATCCCGATTATGCCGATCCGAGCTACTTCAAGATCAAGGCGAAGTGGGAGCATGATTTCCAGATCAGCTACAACATCGCCGATACAGTGGACCTCTATGCAGGCATGCAGAACATCTTCGATGCCCGGCCGGACTTCGCCTACAGCTACTACCCGGTCTCCGGCATGGGACGCTTCGTCTATGCCGGGGTAACGGTCTCGCTCGGCCCGGTGTTCTAGGCGATGGGAAAACTGTTGTTGGCTGGAGCAGGACTGCTCCTCGCGCTTCATGCTGCCGGCGCTGCTGCTCAGGCCGCTCCGGTAACGCTGGACGATTATTACAACCTCGCCAGCGTTTCCGGCCCTGCCTTCTCGCCCGACAGCAGCCGGATCGTCTATTCCGTTTCGCAAGCCAACCGGGAACAGGACGAGGAAACCAGCGATCTGTGGGTGGTGCCCTGGGAAGGCGGAGAGCCACGCCAGCTGACCAGGACGCCCGAAGCAAGCGAATGGCAGCCCGATTTCGGACCGGACGGCAAGACGGTCTACTACCTCAGCGATGCGGATGGCCCCGACGGGGAGGAAGACGTGCAGCTCTGGGCCATGCCGGCCAAGGGCGGCAAGGCGCGGCGGATTACTGCGATACCCGGTGGGATCAGCGACTACACACTCTCGCCTGACGGCAAGCGCGCAATGGCGGTGGCCGAACAGGGTCGCGCCGTGGGCCTCAAATCCGGCACCGAGCCACCGATCGAGGTGGACCGTTTCTTCTTCAAATATGACGGGCGCGGCTATCTGGATGACCGCACCCAACAGCTCTTCGCCATCGATCTGGCGAGCGGCAAGGCGGCGGCAATCACCTCTGGCGCGCGCGATCACTGGCATCCGGCATGGTCCCCCGACGGCAGCCTGATCGCCTATGTCGCCAAGGACCATGCCGACGACAGGACGCTGAATTACGAGATCTATGTCATTGCCCCCGATGGCGGGCAGCCGCGCAAGATCAGTACCTTCGCCGGTGCCGACAACGATCCCGATTGGGGATCGGGCCCCTCGTGGTCGCCGGATTCGAAGAGGCTCGTCTGGCTGCAGGGCGGCGAGGACAAGTGGATCTATTACAGCTCGGTCCAACTGGCAGTGGGGGACGTAACCACCGGTGAGGTCAAGCATCCGGCATGGATCGACCGATGGTTCTATTTCCCCCGCTGGGCGCCGGATGGCTCGCTCCTCTCCCTGATCGAACAGGATCGCGATACCTGGCTGGCACGGATCGATCCGCAGAGCGGCAAGGTCGATTACCTCACGAAGGGGCCCCGCTTCGGCTATGATTTCGCGGTCGCGCCCAATGGGAATATCGCCTTGCTCGACACTACCAGCGAACGCCCGGCGGAACTGGTTGCCCTCGGCGGTCAGGAACGCCCGCTCACTCGCCACAATCGCTGGCTGGAAGATCGCGCGCTGGGCGCGACGCGCGACGTTTCCTTCATGAGCGGCGATACGGAAATCCACGGCTTCCTGAACCTGCCCGCCGATTACGATCCGACCCGGAAATATCCGCTGATCGTCGATCTGCATGGCGGGCCGGTCTATCAGCACAGCCATGAATTCGACATCGACGCGCGGCTGCTGAACACGGCGGGTTATGCCGTACTCAAGATCAACCCGCGCGGCTCTTCGGGCCGGGGGTTCGATTTCTCCCGCGCGATCTATGCCGACTGGGGCAATCTGGACGTTCAGGACATCAGCGCCGGGATCACTTACGCCATCGACCAGGGCATTGCCGACCCGGAACGGATCGGCGTGGGCGGCTGGTCCTATGGCGGTATCCTGACCGATTACATGATCGCCAGCGACAAGCGCATCAAGGCGGGCATCTCGGGCGCAGGCGTGGCCAATGTGCTCGCGACCTTCGGGGTCGACATGTATGCGCGCGAATACATGCTGGAACTGGGCGCGCCGTGGGAGAACTTCGCAACCTGGAAGAAGCTCGCCTACCCCTTCCTCGAATCCGGGCGCATCACTGCACCTACCCTGTTCCAATGCGCCGAAGCCGATGACAACGTGCCCTGCGCGGGCGCCCAGCAGATGTATCTGGCCCTCAAGGCCCATGGAATTCCCACCCGGCTGATCGTCTATCCGGGTGAGAACCACGGCCTCACCGTGCCGAGCTATCTCGTCCACCGGATGCACAGCAATATCGACTGGTATGGCAGGTGGCTGAAATAGAACTCCCGGAACGAGCTGCTGCCCCCACATTCATGGGATGATCCGGATATGCGCGGCGCCGTCCGTGCACCACACCGGCCGTGCAGCGCCCCGTCCTCTGCCATGTTGCCACTGTGGAGGGAATTGGCGGTTGTCGCCCGGGGACCAACAGCTAAACCCCCGGCAGGGAAAAAGTTGAGCGAATGGGGAGCAGATGCCGACCGAGACAGGTTCCGCAAAACAGGTCACGAAGGGAGATCGTGTGGGGCCGACCGCCGTGAACCGGGAACGTCCGCGTCGGCCGCCCGAGCTACAGGACGCGCTGAACCGCTATCTCTACCACCCGCTGGCGTGGCAGATCGCCCGAGGGTTGGCACGCACCCCCGTTACGCCGAACATGGTCTCCATCGCAGGCGGCTTGCTGGTCGTTGCGGCCGCCTTCGCCTATTCACTGCCGGGCTGGCCTGGCCCCGCACTTCTCGGCCTGGCGCTTCACATGGGCTGGCATGTGCTCGACGGGGCGGATGGCGACCTGGCGCGGCTGACGGGACGCAGCGGCCCTGCAGGCGAATTGATCGACGGGATCGCGGATTATTCCAGCCACATCGTGCTTTACGCAGTGCTCGCCCTGATTCTGCAAACCGCGACGGGGCCAGCCATAGCCTGGCTTTCGGCCCTTGCGGCAGGCGTCAGCCACATCGTCCAGTCGAACCATTTCGAGGTCCAGCGGCGGCAATATCTCTGGTGGGTCTATGGCGTCCCCTGGCTGGGTAATTACGCTGCCAGCCCTTCGACCCGCCCACGCGGCATCATTGCTTTTGCGGATGCCTATCTGAAGCTGGCCAGCCGCCTGTCGAACCAGCCCGCGCGGATCGAGGCCGCGATCGCAGCTGTTTCCAACGATCCAGTGAAGCTTGCTCAGGCCCGCGAGACAGTCCGCCACCACGGTCCATCCTTTCTCCCACGCGCGCAGTTGCTCAGCAACAATCATCGCACCCTCGCGCTGGGGGTTGCGATGCTGCTGGGCTCGCCGCTGGCCTATTTCCTTTACGAGATCGTGGTGCTCAATCTCGTGCTTGCCGTTTCCACCCGACGCAGCAATGCGGCGATGGCTCAGATTGCCCTGGAACTGGAACGAACGCCGGCAGAGATCACGGCGCGATAGAGCGCCACATTCGCTTCGGCGAAGGCGCGCCAGCTAAGCGCCGCAGCCCGCGCAAGCCCCCGCCTGCGCATCGTTGCCGCAAGTGCCGGATGCTCCACCACCCTGCGCAACGCGTCCGCCAGTGCCGCGGGATCGTGCGGATCGGCCAGCAGCGCTGCGCCACCGGCCACTTCGGGCATGCTGGAAAGATCGCTCGTCACCACCGGACAGCCGCACGCCATGGCTTCGGCCGGCGGCATGCCGAAACCTTCGCAAAATGAAGGGTGAAGCAAGACATCCGCGGCCGAATAGAGTTGTACCAGATCATCCCGCGCAATCGCCGGCAGGAGCCGCACCCTGCCGCCCACACCCAGGTCGCGGGCCAGTTCCAGCAGCCTGCGCCCGTCCCGGCCCATTCGCTGAACCAGGATCAGATCGAACTCCGGCTTGCCCCCAAGGGCGAGGGCGAAGGCCCGCAAGGCGCCCTCATGGTTCTTGTAAGGCGCATATTGGCCCACAGTCAGAACAAACCGCCGGGCAGGATCGGCGCCAAGGGCAGCAAGGCGTAGCCGATCCGGCTCGACTGGATGGAATGCCTCAGCCACACCCGGAAATGTTACATGCGTCCGCTCGCCCGCGGCGGGTGCGTAGGCGGCAATTGCTGCGCGGCTGGCTTCGCTCACCGTCGCGATGGCAGCCGAGCCACGCAGGGCACGACGGATTCCATGGGCATAGAAAATGCGCTCAAGCGGCTCTAACGGCCCCGCGCCGCACCAAGCCGGATTGGTCAGCCGCATGACGTCATGCACAGTGGTGATGCAAGGCATGGAAAGCCCTGCCGGCATGATGTTGAAAGTGGCATGGAACAGGTCCACTCGAGCCAGGTTCACCGCATGCGGCAGCCACCACATCGTTGCCGGCCCGTTCGCCGCCTGTCGCACCACCACTTCGCGGACATTGGCGGCCGCGCTTAACGGCCCGGGCGCAAGCGGGTTGCGCAGCAGCAGAAAATCAAGCTCGGGTGCAAGTGTCGGCACATGGTCGACCAGCGCCTGAACGAGTTCCCCAATTCCGCTCGGACGGGCTCCCACATAGCGGCAATCGATACAGACCAAGGGCATTACGCGATACCGGTCCGTTCATGCTGCGGACACAAGAAAACTGCCCTTGCGCGAGCTTACAAGGGCCACAAACCCGCTGAGCGGATTTCAATCTGCTCCTAATCCGGCGGCGCTGCCAACGCTCCAAAAAATGACACCAAAATGGACCAAGCCTTTGCTATCGAAAGAAATAAGTCCGAAACGGACGGGTGTTGCGTTTCGTTCTTTTCTAGAACCCATTTGCGAGCTTAGGAGTGGCTTCTGCCGTCGGTCTGCGGTCGATGGTGGCAAATGGACTATAATCAAGGGGACGCAATATTGCGATTGTTCTCATTGGCGCTGTGTGCGCCATCGCTTCTGCACGAACATCGCTTGAGCCGCATATCCTTCGATCGATCTCCATTTTCAGGAAATAGTCATTTTGACATTTTGCGAAGTTCGGTTGGCTGATCGCCGACAGATCTTCGAAGGGGAAGTATTACATGTCGGCGGTGCGGGTCGCTATCATCGGTATCGGTAATTGCGCCAGTTCATTGGTGCAAGGCGTGGCATATTACCGCCGCACGGGCACAAGCTCGGGCCTTATTCACGATGAGGTCGGCGGAATTCGAGCGAGTGACGTCCATTTCGTGCTCGGCGTGGATGTCGATCGGCGCAAGATCGGCAAGGACATCGCCGAAGCCATCTTTGCCGCGCCCAACAATTCGCTGGTCTTCGAACAACACGTTCCGCCCACCGGCGCGAAGGTAATCCGGGGCCGCCTGCTGGACGGCGTCGCCGCGCATATGACGCAGGCCGGCGACAAGGGCTTCATGCCCGCCGAAGGCGCCGACGCCTCCCAGCAGGACATCGTGGATGCGCTGCGTGCCTCCGGCGCGCAGGTGATGCTCAACTTCCTGCCGGTCGGATCCCAGAAGGCGACCGAATTCTATATGGAATGTGCATTGGAAGCCGGTGTGGCGGTGGTCAATTGCATGCCTGTCTTCATTGCCAGTGACGCCACCTGGGAAGCCCGTTTCCGCGAGAAGAACCTGCCGATCGTAGGGGACGACATCAAGGCGCAGGTCGGCGCCACCATCGTCCATCGGGCTCTTTCCAGCCTGTTCACCGCTCGGGGAGTGACGGTTGAGCGGACCTATCAACTCAATACGGGCGGCAATACCGACTTCATGAACATGCTCGATCGGGAACGACTGACCAGCAAGAAGCTCTCCAAGACAGAGGCCGTGCAGGCCATGCTTGCGGAGCGGCTGGAGGATGAAAACATCCTGATCGGCCCTTCCGAGTATGTTCCTTGGCTGAAGGACAACAAACTTTGCTTCCTGCGGATCGAAGGAACGCAGTGGGGCAACGTGCCAGTGAATGTGGAACTGCGCCTCTCCGTGGAGGACAGCCCCAATGCGGCTGCCTGCGTGATGGATGCCTTGCGCTTCTGCAAGGTTGCGCTCGATCGCGGTGAAGGCGGCGTGCTTACTGTCCCATCCGCCTATTACTGCAAGCACCCTCCGATGCAGCTTTCGGACGAGGCCGCGCTTCGCATGCTCGACGATTATCTGACCGACATCATGCTGCGGGCTGCGGAATGAGCCTGACCGCTTCGATCTCAAGCACGGTGGAATTGCGGTGGACGCCCTGATCCTGGCAGCCGGCTTGGGAAGCCGGTTGCGCAACCTTTCGGACTGCAAGCCGCTGACGCCGGTTGCCGGTATCAGCCTGCTCGAACTGGGCGTTCGGCAGGCTGCGCGTGCTGGCGCGGGTCGGGTAGTCGTCGTGACGGGACATGAGGCCGCCAGGATCGAAGCTGCCCTGCCCGCGATTTCGCGACAAGCCGGGCTGCCGGTCGAAGCCGTACGTGTGGCGGACTGGTCGCTGCCGAACGGACACTCTGTGCTTGCCGGCGCCAGCGTGGTCGACGGCGAATATCTGCTGACGATGGCAGACCATATCTTTTCCCTGCCGATCCTGCGCGCACTGAAAAGGCAGGGCACCCCCGATCGCGGTGTGACTCTCGCCATCGACCGGAAAACCGATAATCCACTCGTGGATCCTGAGGATGCAACCTGGGTGAAGACCGGACCTGACGGGCGCATTCGCGCTATCGGCAAGACAATCCCGGATTTCGACGCGGTCGATTGCGGCGCCTTCCTCGCAACGCCTGAACTCGCCGAAGCCATCGCGGAAGCCATCGCGATGGGGCTGCCCGGCAGCCTTTCCGATGGAATGCAGCGCCTCGCGGACAGGGGGCGAGCCGCAACCATGGACATCGGCGACGCCTGGTGGATCGATGTGGACGATCCCGCCGCCCACGCCAGGGCGGAAATTGGCGTACGCCTTCACCTTGGCGATGTGTTCGAACAGGCAGGGACGCCTGGGTGTGCAGTTCCCGCATCATGAGCGAACGCCCCCTGCTCCTTGACGTTACGCGGCTGATCTCCCGCAGTTGGACCGGTCGGCGCTCGACCGGCATCGATCGCGTGTGCAACGCCTATCTCGATCACTTCGCCCCACGCGCGCAGGCCGTGGTGCAACACCGGGGCGTGTTCCGGATTCTTACAAAGCGCCATTCCGATGCTCTGTTCGACATGCTGCGCGAAGACGATGCACCGTTCCGTCGCCGCCTCGCCAGCCTTACTCCGGCGGCGATTGCAGCGGGCAAATCGCACGTCGATGGCCACGCCACGACCTATATCAACGTCAGCCACACCGATTTCGATCTCGACAGCCACGTGCGCTGGAGCCAGGCATGCGGCTTCCGCTCAGTCTATCTGATCCACGACCTCATCCCACTGACCCATGGGGAGCACTGTCGCCCTCACGCTATACGCCGCCATCGTGGGCGCGTGCAGAACGCTTTACGCCACGCATCGGGGATCATCGTCAATTCGGCGGCCACAGCAAACGATCTCGCGGGGTTCTCCACGCGGGAAAAGCTTCCTTCGCCACCGGTTCTGGTCGCTCGATTGGCAGGAGCCAGTCTTGCAGTCCGGCCATCCGCACTAGGCACGCAAGAGCCCTATTTTCTGTGCGTCGGTACGATCGAGCCGCGCAAGAACCATCTCATGCTGCTCGATCTGTGGCAAAATCTTGCCGCTCGGATGGGCAAGACGGCGGTTCCCCGGCTGATCATCGTCGGCCAATGGGGTGCCAATTCCGGGGCGGTCCGCCAAAAGCTGCAGGATTGTGCTGGCCTGGGGGACCGTGTGCTCCTGCTGGAGAACTGCGGCGATGCAGCACTGGGCGACTGGATCGCCGGCGCGCGCGCCTTGCTGATGCCCACTCTTGCCGAGGGTTTCGGTCTACCGATGGTAGAGGCGCTGCGACTGGGAACACCGGTCATCGCCAGTGACCTGCCCTGCTTCAAGGAAATCGGAGAGGGTATTCCCACTCTCATCGCCCCTCATGACATCGCAGCATGGGATCGCGCCATCCTCGATTTCATGGCCGACAGTCCCGAACGCCTGCGTCAGCTTGCACTTTTGCGCGCCTATCGCCCTACGAGCTGGAAGTCGCATTTCGCACAGGTGGATAACTGGTTGCCCACTCTGCCCCAGCGCCACCAGCCTCTTGCAGCCGCCGTATGTGATCCATCCGGCGATCCTTCCTTCTCCGAAGCGGGAAGACTCCGTGCTTAAGCGCTTCAAATTCCTCAGCCCGATCTTCGTAGTCACCGTCCTCGTACCGACGGCGCTGGCTGTGCTGTATTTCGGACTGCTCTCGGACGACGTCTATGTCTCTGAATCCCGCTTCGTCGTTCGGAGCCCCAGCCGCTCGGGCATCTCTCCACTCGGAATGGTGCTGAGCGGCGGTGGGCTCACTGGCTCGAGCGAGGAAAGCAACGCAGTCAGCGAATATCTGCAATCGCGCCGAGCGATGGAGGACACTGACCGGGACGGCCTGCTCCGCAGGGCTTACGGCAATCCCGCCATATTCTGGCTGGATCGCTTTGGCGGCTATTCCGGAACCAGTCGGGAAGAACTCTACGAATATTTCCAGGGCAAGCTTGCTGTCGATGACGAGGCGACGACGCAGGTCACCCGCCTGACCGTACGTGCCTATGACCCGAAGCAGGCGCAGACCATCAATGCCCGCCTGCTCAATCAGGCCGAGACTTTAGTGAACAGGCTGTCCGACCGCTCCCGCGCGGACGCTGTCGCGGCCGCCAGCGCCGAACTTGAAGAGGCAAAGAACAGCGCCCGCAAGGCTGCACTGGCACTGGGCCAGTATCGTAACCGCAAGGGGATCATCGATCCCGAGAAGGAAGCCACCGTCCGCCTGCAGATGATTTCCAAACTGCAGGATGAACTCATCGCCACGCGGACGCAGCTTCAGCAGATGCAGGCATTTACGCCGCAGGCGTCGCAAATCCCCTATCTGCGCAAGCGCATTACCTCGCTGGAGGGCGAGATCGGCCAGCAAATGTCGGGCATTGCAGGCGGCACCAACTCACTTTCCTCCAATGCGCCCGAATACCAGCGCCTGCTGGTCGATTCCGAACTAGCCGAAAAGCAGGTCGCGGCAGCACTCGCCTCGCTGGAGGATGCGCGCAGTGAAGCACGCCGCAAGCGGGCCTATGTCGAGCGCATTTCCGACCCGTCCCTGCCCGATTATCCGGCCGAACCGCGCCGCATCCGGGGAATCCTCGCCACGCTCATCCTGGGCCTTCTGGCCTGGGGCGTACTCTCCACCCTGATCGTGGGTATCCGGGAGCATCGAGACTGATGGCCAGCGCAGCAATCAGTCCGCCATCCTTCAGGGAAAGCTGGCGCGTCCAGATGCGTATCCTCGGCGCCCTGCTCGTGCGCGAGATGCTGACCCGTTACGGCCGCCACAATATCGGCTTTCTGTGGCTGTTCGTGGAGCCGATGATCTTCACGCTGGGCGTCACGGCCTTGTGGACTGCGACCAAGTCCGTGCACGGCAGCAATCTGCCGATCGTGGCCTTCGCACTCACCGGCTATTCTAGCGTCCTGCTCTGGCGCAACATGCCCGGTCGCTGCATTGGCGCGCTGTGGAACAATCTTGCTTTGATGTATCACAGCAATATCAAGGTGCTGGACATCTATGTTGCGCGCCTGATCCTTGAATTCGGCGGTGCGACGATCTCTTTTGCCACGCTGAGCGTGGTGTTCATCAGCATTGGCTGGCTCGACCCGCCTCAGGACATACTGAAAGTGGCAGGCGGATGGTTTACCATCGCCTGGTTCGGTTCGGCTCTGGCCATCGCGCTTGGCGCGCTTTCCCACGAAAGCGAACTGGTCGACAAGCTGTGGCATCCGGCTTCCTATCTGATCTTCCCGCTCTCCGGTTCGGCCTTCATGGTCGATGCCCTGCCCAAGCTGGCCCAGGAAATCGTGCTCTACATCCCTATGGTTCATGGGGTTGAAATGGTGCGCGAAGGCTATTTCGGCGCCCGTGCTCATGCCCATTACGATCTGGGCTACGTCCTGCCCTTCTCCTTGGTGCTGACGTTCGTCGCCCTGCTTCTGGTGCGCTGGGTGGCGCGAAGGGTGGTACCCGAATGATTACCCTGCGCGACGTCCGCAAGATCTACCAAACCCGCCATGGGGACAAGCTGGTGCTGAACGGCATCGGCTTTGATCTGGCCAAGGGGGAACGGCTTGGTGTGCTGGGCCGCAACGGTGCAGGCAAATCCACTATGGTGCGCCTTATCAGCGGAGCGGAAAGGCAGACTTCGGGTTCGATCGAGCGGCACATGTCCGTCTCATGGCCCCTCGCTTTCGGCGGTGCCTTCCAGCACATGCTGACCGGAGTGGACAATGTCCGGTTCATCAGCCGCATCTACAAACAGGACTTCGAGCGCAATCTGGCTTTCGTGGAAGATTTCGCCGAGCTCGGGCCCTATCTGCGCGAGCCGGTGCGCACCTATTCATCCGGCATGCGGGCGCGACTGGCCTTCGCCATCTCCATGATCATCGAGTTCGATTGCTTCCTGATCGACGAGATCGGCGCGGTGGGCGACGCACGCTTCCACGAGCGCTGCGATTACGAGCTGTTCGAGAAGCGAGCGGATCGGGCCATGGTGATCATCTCCCACGATGCAGCCTATGTCCGCGATCATTGCACCCGTTTCGCCGTGCTCCACGACGCGAAGCTGGAACTCTATGACGATTTCGAAGCCGCCTATGCCGACTTCAAGGAACTGATCGGCTGGAAGCCGCCGCCCGGCTGGCCTCAAGTGGAGGTTCCGACAGCATGATCGGCCTGCTCTTCAAGCGAAGCCTGCGAGAGGAAGGTGTGCAGATCGACAGTCGGCGCGAACCCGACCTGTTCAGCCCGGTATCGCAGGCCTGCACCCAGCGGCAAATGGCGGAGCCCGCCTATGCCTATTGGTGCGCCCAGATTGCCGAAGAACCACGCACACACCGCAAGCAATGGGAATTCTGCTACATCCTGCAGGTCCTGTGCCGACACGGGATGCTGGCACCGGGACTTAAGGGACTTGGCTTCGGCGTGGGTGGAGAACCGCTAGCCTCCGTCTTCGCCGCCCGCGGCGTCAGCGTGCTCGCCACCGATCTGGAACCCCAGCGCGCGCTCGAAAGCGGCTGGGTCGACACTGCGCAGCATGCCGCAAGCAAAGCGGAATTGAACGCCCGTGCGCTGTGCGCCCCCGAACCATTCGAACGGCTGGTCGATTTCCGCTTCATGGACATGAATGCGATCGATGGAGACCTGAAGGAAGCATTCGATTTCTGCTGGTCCGCCTGTGCGCTCGAGCATCTCGGTTCGATCGAACAGGGGCTCGATTTCATTGCGAACTCGGTCGACTGTCTGCGCCCCGGCGGGCTGGCAGTGCATACCACCGAATTCAACTGTAGCAGCAACCGCGACACGCTGGATCATGCATCCACCGTTCTGTTCCGCCGCAAGGATTTTCTGCACCTGGCAGACCGCCTGGCGAAGCAGGGTTGCGCGCTGGATTTCAATTTCAACCTCGGCAAGCAGCCACTGGACCACCATGTAGACCTGCCTCCCTACAGCGTGGACAATCATCTCAAGCTGCAGATCGGCCGCTGGACCACCACGTCCTTCGGCATAGTCGTGCGCAAAGCCGGTCAGGCAGAGGCCCCTCGATGAAGACGGTCCTCATCGATGGATATAATCTCGGACTGGAAAAGGGCACCGGTGTCGCCACTTATGCCCGCAATCTCAGCCGCGAGATCGGTCAGCTCGGGCACAAGGTGTCAGTGCTGTACGGCAACCGCTCATCCAGTTCGCGGGATCCGTTACTTCGGGAGATCACCTTCTTCGATAGTACGCCCGACCGGCGCAAGGGCGTGCTCAAATGGCTGAACGTGGCGCATCATGCCCTGCGCGGGCCGCTGGGGCGGAGCGCCGTGGACGTGCCGATGACCGGACGGGTCATTTCGCGCAGTTTTGCCGCCCGGATGCCGCATCACGATCGGATTCTCAATTCGCCCGACCTGTTCAGGCGTTCGCAGGATTCTTTTCGTCTCTGGGGCAAGCTGGGCGAGGTCCGTCTGCCGGACACGCCCGATCTGGTGCACTGGACCTATCCCATCCCGCTCCGGGTGCGGCGTTGTCCGAATATCTATACCCTACACGATATCGTGCCACTGCGCCTGCCCTACACGACGCTGGACGACAAGCGCAGCTATCTGAAGCTCATGCGTCGGCTGGACGCCAGCGCTGACCATATCGTTACAGTCTCGGAGAATTCGCGCCGCGACCTGATCGAGATTGCGGGAATTTCGTCCGAGCGGGTAACCAACACCTATCAGTCGGTCAGCATTCCCGCTTCACTGCGCGAAAAGGCGGAAGAGCAGGTCGCCCGGGAAATCGAAGGCTTCGCCGGAACGGCCTATAAAGGATATTTTCTGTTCTTCGGCTCGATCGAGCCCAAGAAGAATGTCGGCCGAATTATCGAGGCCTACCTTGCCAGCACGACCAATGCCCCACTCGTAATCCTCGGGGCTCAGGCATGGAAATCCACTGCCGAACTGCAATTGCTCGATGCCCTTTCCACTCGCGCGGTCAGCGTATCGCGTCACGATGGCACCGCCCGCAAGCAGATCATCCACCTGCCCTATGCTCCCTTCGGCCTCCTCGTCAGCATGATCCGGGGCGCAAGAGCCGTCCTGTTTCCGTCGCTCTACGAAGGTTTCGGCTTGCCGGTACTGGAAGCCATGCTGCTGGGAACACCGGTAATCTGTTCAGACACCTCTTCGCTTCCGGAAGTTGCGGGCGATGCCGCGCTGATGGTCGATCCCTACGATGCGGCCGCCATCAGCGCCGCCATTCGGCAAATCGACGAAGATGCCGACCTGCGCGAGGAGCTAGGTCGGCGCGGGCTGGCTCAGGCCGCGCGTTTCTCTCCCGAGGCTCATCGCGACCGTCTCCACGCCGTCTACCAGAGGTTACTGTGACCCGAACCGCCCGCCGTGCTCCTTCATTAGGCTTTGCAACGCTGCTGGCTGCAGGGGTGGTTCTATCCGGCTGCACATCCTTCGGTGCATCGGGGCCCTCGACTGCATCCGTGCGTTCGAGTGAAGAGAGCAGCTATGCCGAGGGCGATATCCAGATCGTCGAGCTAAACGATCTGGCAGTGAACCGCACGGCAAGCCTTAGTCGCGCGCGCAGCTTTGCCGAAGTTTTCGGAGATAGGGCGCCGACAGACACGGTGATCGGAACGGGCGATATCGTGGACATCGCGCTGTGGGAAGCACCTCCGGCCGTGCTGTTCGGCGCCACCTCGGTCGACGCCCGGCTCGCCGCCAACCCGATGATGGCGCAAAGCGCATCGATCCCCCAGCAAGTGGTGGGCGGAGACGGCACTATCTCCATCCCCTTTATCGGCTCAGTCCCGGCCGCAGGTAGAACACCAGCCCAACTGCAGCGCGAAATTGTCTCCCGCCTCTCAGGCAAGGCGCACGATCCGCAGGCAATCGTCAGGCTGGTACAGAACGAGGCCCGTAACGTGACGATCCTGGGTGAGGTCGCAGTCAGCAGACGTGTTCCCCTCAGCGCGAGAGGAGAGCGGCTGCTCGATGCGCTCGCGGCCGCGGGCGGACCGAAACAGCCAGTCGGCAAGACTACGGTGCAGCTATCGCGCGGAACTGCTGCCGCAAGCATGGCTCTCGACGCGATCATCAAAGATCCCGCACAGAATGTCCGCCTGTCGCCCGACGACGTGGTGACCGTCCTGTTCCAGCCCTACAGCTTCATCGCTCTGGGCGCGGTCAACCAGAACGCCGAAGTGCCTTTCGAAGGTGCGGGACTGACACTGGCCCAGGCTCTCGGGCGCATCGGCGGCCTGCGCGATGAGCGGGCGGATATTCGCGGCGTGTTCGTCTTCCGTCTTGAAGATCCTGCCGCGCTTGCCCCGGAACAAGCCGCTGCCGCGCGGCAAACGGCGGATGGGAAAATTCCCGTGATTTACCGCCTGAACCTGGCCGACGCTTCCAGCTTCTTCACCGCGCAGAACTTCGCGATCCGGGACGACGATGTGCTCTACGTCTCCAACGCCCCGGCGGTCGACCTGCAGAAATTCCTTACGACCGTATCGAACGCCGCCTTCTCGGTGATCGCCGTCGGTAATTCGCTGAACTGATTGGGGCAGAAAGAACATGACTGATACAGGCGACGATGCATTTGAGAATTTCAAGGCGGGCTATGCAAATTTAACCCGCGACGAGATTCAGCAGGACATGGATCGGCGCTACGAAACCGGCGACGCTTATCCGAACCCATCATATTGGATTCACGCCCATCACCGTTCGCTTGAAACCCAGTTTGTCGAACTCATCGGCAACCGGGCCGACGGGAAGGACGTACTCGAGATCGGCTGCGGATCAGGCGGAATTGCGGCCCACCATCTCAAAGCGGCGAGGCACATTCTTGCCACCGACCTCTCCAGCGCCGCAATCGGCATCGCTCGTGATTTCTTCAAAGAGCAGACCAACACGGAATTCATGCAGATCGGCGTGGAAGACATCGGTCAGCTGGGCAGGAAATTCGATGTCATAGTGAGCAAGGAAGTAATTGAGCATCTGATCGACCCGACGGTCATGCTCAATCTAGCCTTTGAAACGCTGAATCCCGGCGGCTGCTTTATCCTCAGCACTCCAAACAAGGATAGCTTGCACCTGAGGGTCAATCGCCTTTTCGGTCGTGAGGATTTTGTCTGCTCTGGAGACCATATTCGGGAATTTACATATAAGGAAATGCAGGATCTGCTCGCCTCCGCCGGTTTCGTTCAGGAGGCTGCCGTGGGCGTGACCCTGCTGCCCTACCACTATGTCGATGGCGTCTTTCCCGACACCATAAGAAACGCAGAGGACTACAACGAAGAGTTCAACGAAATGCTGCAGGAACTGGGGCGACTTGCCGGTCCTGAATATGCGTTCGGATACATCATACGGTGCCGAAAACCGTATGATGTTCTTTCGCGCTGACATTCTCGAGAAGAACCATGGACACCCGGCATATCGCGATCTTGGTCGAAGGCCTCTTCGAGAAAAGTGATTCAATCGGCTACGACGCCATCTTCGAGTACAAGTTGCTCAGCGAAATATACGGCGCAAACCGGGTTACGCTATTTGCCTCACGCTTCGATCCCCAGCGTTATCCCGACGTCGAAGCACATCCTTTCGAGAGTTTCCGCGACTATCTGGAAGCCAATCCCGCGGCGACGGTAATCTACCATTTCTGCGATGGATGGGCTGACCTCGATAATCTCATCCTGTCGTCGAACCGGCAATTCATCGTGCGCTGGCATAACAACACGCCGCCCTGGTTCTATGGCGCAAGCCACAGGCGCTCGGTCGAACGCACAATCAAGGGCTTTCGTACGATTGTGGAATTCGCTCGCCGGGACAACGTCCGTTTCTGGGTGAATTCCAATTTCACTCTCGATCAGCTCAAGGCATTGGGTGGGCGCGCCGAACAGGCTGCGGTCGTCTTTCCCGGCAGCGGCTTTCTCAAGAGTGGAAAGCGGCAGAAACCGGCGGCACGTGCACTCGCGCTCGATGTACCGGCAAGCGACCGGCCGCTTAGGTTGCTCTTCGTCAGCCGGGTGGTCGCACATAAGGGCCACAGACATGTCGTCGGTTTAGCCGGTTACCTTCAAAAGGCATTAGGCAAAGATGTCTCGGTGACATTCATCGGGCGAGACGATCCGGCTTCGGGGTACAGGTCGGAAATCGAACATTTCGGGAATGAGCTGAATGTCGAAGTGTTACTGACCGGCGAAGTCAGCTCCAGCGACTTGAAGGACGCCTATCTCGCCGCAGACGTGTTTGTCTGCTTCTCCGAGCACGAAGGCTTCGGAATGCCCGTGTTCGAGGCAATGCGGCTGGGCGTCCCAGTGTTGTGCTGGGGGCGGACAGCCTTGCGGGAATTGATGCGCGAGCATCCCTTTACACTGGACGATATCGATTTCGCGCGATCGGCCGCCGCTATCGAGCTCCTGGAAGACAAGGCTGTGGTGGAACAGCTGCAAGCGATACAGGCCGATATTCTGGAAACCTATACCAGCCAGGTCATCGCCAGCCAGTTGACCGCGGCACTGGGAGACCGAACTGGGCCGTGGCCGCTGCACGAAATCGAGCAGCCGGACGCGGCACGTTCCATTACCGATAAGCTGGACAAGGCCGTCCGCGTAATGGACCAGTCAGATGCAGCTTCGGATGCACGCAGAGATTTCGGCGACAATCTCGTAACCCTTTACGATATCGAATCCTACGAAGCTTTGCTTGAGGCAGATCGCGGCTTGCACCGTCTGCCGGACCGCAAGCCTGCCGCGGATTATGTCGTCTTCTCTCACCGGGAATTCGTTTCCCCAAATCAGAAGAGATTGGATGAAGGGATCGCTTTTTCGGGGCTGAAAAAACCAACGGACAAAGTCCATGCAATTTATGGCCCGTTCGCCCGCTTCGTGCGCGGATTTTTCTCGGTGGACTTTGAGCTGGAGGCGGAAATGAGCCGCGATCCAGAGACAGAACTGGAACTCGATGTGCTGGCGGAAAACCGGGGAGTCCTGGCCAGTCGCAAGGTCACGGCAGCTCAGTTGAAAAACGGGACTCCAAGGCTGCTCTTTCCCGTGGATTGCGAAGGAGCAGTGCTCGAATTCCGCATTAGGATCAGCCGGGCCGGGAACTGCAATTTCCTGTTCAAGGGTGTGACCATCCGCAACATGCGGGAAAGCATTGCCGATCTGCCTCCTGCCCGAAAGGGCGATTGGCGGACGCCGCAATGGCTCAAGCTGCGGCGCCCACCCCGTCCCGAAGCGAGGCACGTTTCCTCCCGAGCCAGTCAACATTTCGCACAAGGCGACGCAATGCGCGATCGGGCCTGGTGGAACGACGCAGCGGCAGCCTATGCTGAAGGACTGGCGATAGAACCGCGAGCCTTTTCCTATCTCGTCCAGATGGCAAACTGCCTGAAAGAAGCCGAGCGCTTCGACGAAAGCGAGGAGGCCTACCAACGCGCTCTTGCCTTGCGACCCGATGACCGGGACGCAAACCTGCAGATCGGCCGCCTCTATAGGATTAGCGGCAATCCTGAAGCGGCCCATTATCACCTGCTACTGGCAGCCAGCTTCGACCAAACCGTGGCGCAGGCAATGCACGAACTCGCGGCAACAGGCTTCGACATTTCTTCTCTGCCCGACTTGTTCGGGCCATAAGTGGCAGCCGCCCCCATCACACTCATCTTCGCTTCCCCCCTATCGGCGGAGCGGATGATTGCCGGAGTGCCTCTGGCCGCGCGCGCCCTGCGTGAAGTGGCTCTGGCTTTGTTCACCGCGGGGGAGGCCTCCCACTGCCAGATCATCGTGCCGGGCGGATGGAAGCCGAGCGAGCGGTGCCTGGCGGAGGCTGCTCGCCTGGCACCCTCGCTGAAATGGAGCATCACCCAGCAACCCCCTCCCTCGGACTATGCCGGACTATTCCTGTGTGGAGAGGCGCTTGTTCGAGCGGATATCATCTGCGGGGCGCTTGCCCCCGCACGACAGAGTGCAGCTGGCATCGGCCGGCATGGGGACGAGATTCTGGCTCTCTCGCGCAGCCTTTCGAACCATGCACACTTTACCTCCCTTGAGCGCTCGTTGATTGCCGCCACAGGCAAGGCGGCAGACGGGATCGTATCACGCCACCTCAACCGCCCGATATCCCAGGCGATCAGCCGCAGGTTGCTGCGAATTCCCGGCCTTATTCCCATGCACGCCACGGTGGGCACGGCCATGCTCGGCATCGCCATGGCGGCCTGCCTCCTCACCGGCACGCAGGCAGGGCTCATCACAGGGACACTACTGTTTCAGGCTGCTTCGATCTGGGATGGCGTCGATGGCGAAATCGCCCGTGTAACCTTTCGCAGTACAGCCCTTGGCGCAAAGCTTGACAGCCTGATCGACGCGGCGACCAATCTTGCCTTCATTGCCGGACTGGCAGCAAGCCTGTGGCTGCAAGGCGATCGTGTGGCCGCCTTTGCGGGCTTGGGCGGCCTTGCAATGCTGGCTTCGGGGCTCACTTTCATTGGCTTTCGTGCGAGGGCGAACGGGGGGCCTTTCACGTTCGATGCGGTAAAGAACCATTTCCGCAAGCGGTCTTCACGGATCATGCACATCCTCACCGTCATCGCGATGCGTGATTTCTTCGCTGCAGCCTATGCGGTGCTTATCCTGATCGGGCTGGCACGGGAGGCCTTGATGGTCTTTACTGTGGCAACCGCAATCTGGCTTTGCGTGACCATCACCGTGCTTATCCGGACGCGCCGGGAGCGGAGCACCTGAATTCTGCCGATACGTCGGCGGAGGGATGGCAAAGGACCCGTGTCGGCCGGGCAAGCAACATTTTCGACTGGGATTTCGACTTTGAGGATATAAATTCCGTATATTGGAATTCCAATCTTGAGGAGTCCGCGACATGTCATCGGCGCCCAGCGGTTCGGGAGAGCGGCTGCTGCACATGATCCGGCTGATCGCATCGGGCCCGGACGACTTCACCTTGGGCGAATTCGCCGAGCGCGCCGAACTGCCGCTCAGTTCGGTCCACCGGCTGCTCAAGACGCTCGAGAAGGCCGGCTTCGTCGAACGCGGATCGGGCCTGACCTACCGCCACGGCCGCGAGTTGCGGCGTATCGCCTCCCTCATCGTCTCGCGCTTCGATATCGTGCGCTTCGCCCGCCCGCTGCTCGAAGATCTGGTCGAGAGATTTCACGAGACTGCCGTGCTTTCGGTCTATAGCCCGCCCACTCACCGCACGATCATCGCCGACGTGGTGCTCACGCCTCACCCGCTAAGGTTTGCGATCGAGAAGGGCGATAATCTGGCGCTGCCCTGGGGCGCGCTAGGCCACGCGATCCTTGCCTACCTGCCACCCTCGGAGATCGAACTGGTGCTGCGCCGGGAGAATTTCGGCCCCATGACCGGCCGGCCCCGCCCGTCCCGCACGTCATTGGAAACCGAATTTTCCCTGGTCCGCGAAAATGGCTTTGCGGTCTATGAAGACGATCATCTGGACCTGGTGGGCATTGCCGCGCCGGTGTTCAACGGAGAGCAGGAGGTGCTGGGCAGCATCAGCGTGATCCTGCCCACTTCCCGCCACGCCCTGATTGCGCAAGACGACCTCACCCGTGCTGTGCGCGACGCAGCGCAGGAGCTGAGCAGACAGGCCGGACTGGGGGAGGCGCCGCAAAGCGACTTCTCCCCCGCTCATTCGATCAGATGAAGATGCCCGACTTGCCCGGCGCGATGATACCGTTGGGATCGAGCGCGCGCTTGAGCGTCTGATCCACGTCGCGCTTCACCTTGCCGTACAGGTCGGCAGTCTCCTCCATGAAGCCGGTATTCACGCGATAGACCGCATAGCCGCGCTTGCCGAATTCGCTCAGCAGCTTGCCGAAACATTCGTGAGCGCGCGCGGTTTCTGCCGGATCGCTCCGGTCGAACAGCACATCGACGATATGATGCATGTCGCGCATGCCGACGATGAATTCGGCCACGTAATCGAGCCCGTATTCATTGAGGATTTCCTGCGCGAGTTCCATTTGCGCCTTGGTTTCGGAACCCTTGGCCTGCGAGACCGGGGCGAACCACATTGAACCACCGCCGCCGCGCCAGCGATAGAGGCCGAATTCCTGCAGGGTCATGTCACCCTTCATCAGCTGGGCGCGATAGCGGAAGGGTTCGCGATTGCCGGTGTCTTCCTCGGTAATCAGCTTGCCCTTGCCACTCGCCTCCACCGCCTTCTTGACGATGTTCCAGTTGACCTCGACCTGCTCGGCCGTGCCATAGAGCGCGGCATAGACGTTCCAAGCGCCCATGCCTTCCTTCTGCTTGATCTCTTCCAGCACTTCCTTCGGCGTGCTGCCGGTGCCGTCGTAATATTTGGAACGCGGGATAACCGCCGCCGCTTCCCACATCACATTGGCGATAACCGCCGCATTGGGAACGATATTGTTGATCTTCAGCGGGCGCAGCATCTCCACGATCGTGTCGATATCGCCCTCGTCCTCATACTGGATGCAGAACGGCTTATAGGCTGGCGGCTGCGGCATCAGCCAGATGCCCAGCTTGGTCACCACGCCGAAGTTCGACTGCGTGAAGATCCCGTCCAGATAGGGTCCGTAGCCCCATTTGAAGGCCTGCCAGGTGTTCGATTTCTCGACCCCGCCCATGCCGGTGCGCAACACCTCGCCATTGGCGAGAACGACTTCCATGCCGCATTGCATCATGAAGTGCTCGCCATAAGGCGTGTAACCCACGCCCCGGTCGAGAGTGTTGCCCACCGGCCCCGCTATGGCAGAGGGTGCGGGGCATGAGAGCCACAGCGGGATATCGTTTTCCTTCAGGTAGTTCCACAGCTGCTGGTAGGTCACGCCCGGTTCCAGCAGCGCGGTGCACAGCACCGGGTCCACCTCGATGATCTTGTTCATGTGCTTGAGGTCCAGCACGATCTGCCCGCGTGTGCCGGGAGCGGCCGAGCCGTAGCCGAAGTTCCGCCCGGTCGAGATCGGCCAGACCGGCGTCTTGAACTGGTTGCAGATCTTGAGCACGCCCTGCACCTGCTCCACCGAAGTGGCGAGCACGGCGGCGCCGGGCATATGCTTCTCGTCCGCGTCGGACATCATCACCTTGGTATAGGGGGCGAGGTCTTCCTCGCTGGTCAGCACGTTTTCCGGGCCGAGCAGCGCACGCAACTGGCCGAGCGCGGCCTCGAACTGGGCCGGAGAGATGCCCTGCGGCAGGGCGGACTGGGTTGTGTCGGTCATTGTCCTATACTCCTCCGGATCACTGCGCGGGCTGAGTGGGGGCGGGCTGTGCGGGCGCAGCCTGAGTGGCGGGCGCCTTGGATTTCGAAACCATCTCGGCCACGCGGTCGAGCGTCTCGTCGTCGATCATCGCTTCGGTAAAGGCGGGCATGGCCCGGTTGCCGTGGCGCACGAACAGCTTGATCGCTTCTGGCGGAAGATCGCGCCCGAGGATCACCGGGCCCACGCCAGTGGCATGGCAGGCCATACAGGTCTGCTGAAACACCATTTCGGCCTTGTCCTTGGGGATCGATTCCTTGCCGAGATAGGTCAGCTTGCCCTTGTCGCCGGCACTGGCCGTTTCGGAGGACGAACCGCAGGCAGCCAGCGCGACGAGCGCAACCGCAAGCAGGGGATGAGTGACTTTGCGGTTCATGCGAATTTCCTCTCCTGGGGAATGATGCGGGCAGCGATGCCCTTGCCGCCCGGCAGGGCCGCATCGCGCTTCAAGGTGACGCGGGCCATCTGGGCGGCGATGTCGAGCAGGTGATCGTCCGTCGCGTCGAGCCGCAGGACGATAGTACCGGCAGCCTTGCGCAGGCCCTCGGTCATGGCCTGGAGCCGTTCGATCCGCGGCCCATCCAGCAGGATCGCGCGCGGGGGCAGGCCCGTCCTGGGCGCAAGCTCAGCCGAAACGAAATGGGCGGCCCCATCGCCTCCCGCCTGCCAGTGCCGCACGGCAGGAATGGCGCCAGCCGCCGCGACGACGGAAGTGGAGGCAATGAAATGCCTGCGCGAAATTGGTCGGGACAGCACTGTATCTTCTCCCATGCCTTGCCGCCGCGAAACTCCCGGCGGTTTGGAATGAGGGATTGCAAGCGCCGTGCCACTTGGCGCCGCAAAGAACTAAATATATTTATTTCAATATGTTATATATTTTCCATCGAGTGGCACTCGCTCTGCCATGAGAGGAAATCGTTGAATTTCATACAGCACAGGCGCAAGGAACCACCGCAACCGAACGAAATTCGACAGAAGGCTATCCATGCCCGAACGCCCGCTTCCTTCACCCGCCCCCTCTCAGGCGATGCCCGTCATGGCGGACCTTGCCGCAACGCTCCATTTCTCGCCCGAAACCGGCCATATCTGGCTCGCCGGGCGGCGCATGGTCCTGATGCACGAGGAATCCGCCGGGCTGCTGCGCCGCGAAGTGGTCGATGCGGTCGGGCTCGAACGGGCACGCGCCGCCTTCACGCGGCAAGGCTACAATGCCGGAACGATGGATGCGGAAATCGCCGCCCAGGTGCGTCCGCAGACCAGCCTGCACGCAATGTTCTCGGTCGGCCCGCAAATGCATGCGCTGGAAGGGATCGTGCTGTCCGAACAGATCGCCTTTGACGTGAATATCGAGGAAGGGCGTTTTTATTCCGAATATCGCTGGCACCATTCGAGCGAATGCGCCGCCCATCTCAAGCAGTTCGGGCGCGGCCAGATCGCGGCGGGGTGGAGCCAGTTGGGCTATGCCAGCGGCTATGCGAGCGAATTTCTGGGTCGGCCGATCGTCTATCGCGAGGTCGAATGCATCGCCATGGGCCATGAATGCTGCCGCATCGTAGGCCGTCCGCGCGAAGAATGGCCGGATGCGGAAAACGACCTGCGCTATCTGCGCGCAGCCCCGGTCCAGTTGCAGGCCAGCGAGGGCGAAGGGCTGGTGGTGGCCAGCAGGGATGGCAGCGGGCGGCCCGACAAGCTGCTGGTGGGCGCCTCCGCCGGGTTCAATATGGCCTTCGAGAAGACCCGCAAGGTCGCCGGCACGCAGGCGGCCGTGCTGCTGCTGGGCGAGAGCGGCGTGGGCAAGGAAATGTTCGCGCGCAGCCTCCATCTGCTCAGCCCGCGCAAGAACACGCCCTTCATCGCGGTGAACTGCGCCGCCATGCCCGAAACGCTGATCGAGGCGGAACTATTCGGTGTGGAAAAGGGCGCCTTTACCGGGGCCACTTCCAGCCGCCAGGGCAAGTTCGAACGCGCCCATGGCGGCACGATCTTCCTCGACGAGATCGGCACGCTTTCCATGGCGTCGCAGGCCAAGCTGCTGCGCGTGCTACAGGAAGGCGAGGTGGAGCCGATCGGGGGAAGCCATTCCCGCCCGGTCGACGCCAGGGTGGTTGCGGCGACCAATATCAACCTGCGCGAGGCAGTGGCCCGGGGCGAGTTCCGCGCCGACCTGTTCTTCCGCCTCAACGTCTTCCCCATTGCCATTCCCCCGCTGCGGGAAAGGCGCGCGGATATTCCGGTGCTGATGGCCCATTTGCTCAAGCAATTTTGCGCCCGGCACGGAAGGGACGTTTCCGGCTTCAGCGAGGAGGCTGTCTCTGCCATGCTCAGCTATGACTGGCCCGGCAATGTGCGCGAGCTGGAAAACGTGATCGAGCGCGGCGTCATCATGGCCCAGCCCGACATGCCGCTGGGCGTCCATGACCTGTTCACGGCTGGCGAGGAACTGGGCGACACCCGCTATCGGCTGACCAGCAAGGGCGCGGTCGAACGCGCACCGCTGAGCGCGGACGCAAACGCGCAGGACCGCAGCGATATCGGGGCAGAGGCTCTGGAAACCGGCCTCTCGCTCGACGAGATCGAGCATCGCATCCTGCAAAGGGCGCTGGAGACCCATGGCGGCAACCGCACCCGCGCCGCCGCCGCGCTCGGCCTGAGCCGGGCGCAGTTCAATTACCGGCTCAAGACCTATGGCTCCGCCTAGCCCCTTCCCTCGTTGGAGGCCCAGCGCCGCTGGCGGCGAAACTCACTGGCGGTCACGCCCGCCTTGCTCTTGAAGAAACGCGCGAAATAGGCGGGATCGCTGAAACCCAAGCGCCCGGCGATCTGGCTGATGCTGCCGTTGGAATAGGTGAGGTAACGCATCGCCTCCAGCAGCAGGCGAGCCTGGATCACTTCGCCCGGCGCCTTGCCGAAGACCGTGCGGCAAGCGCGAGTGAGCGTGGGTTCGGACGAGCCGAGTTCGCGTGCATAACGGGATACCGGCCAATCGCGGTCGAAGCCCTTGTCCACCAGGCGGCGAAAATCCCTCGCCAAGGCTTCCTGCCGTGTCAGCGCTGGGCGTGCATCGCCCTGCCGCCCCAGAAGGGCATCGCTCGCCGCCAGCAACAGGCCGAATTCGGCAACCAGCACATTGGAAAGCCCGCCCGAAATCGCTGTCGCCAGATCGGTCGCAATCGCCCCCATGATCCAGCGCAACCGCGTCAGATCGCTGCCGTCCGCAAGAAGGCGGGCGATGGTGGCGGCGGGGCGGGCAAGAGCACTTGCCTGAGCGGATTGTCCAAGCCGAGGATCGTGCAGCATCTCCACCGCGAAGGACAGTACCCAGCCCTCGCTCCCCGGTGCGAAATGCAGGGAATGGATGCACTGGCTGGGGATCGCGATCAGCGAATGCGGGGCAAGCGGCACTTCCTCCTCATCCGCGTGGAGCATCCCCGTTCCCTCATCCAGCAGGATGATCTGATGAAGCGTGGAATGGCTATGGGCGGAGATCTCCCATTCGTAGAGACTGGCGCGGGCGGAGATCAGCTCGATATGCAGGAATTCAGGGGCGGGCGGGCCCTCATGCTCGCCATAAAGGCCATATCTGGCGAGATCAGCACCCTTGCCCATCGCAGCCCATGGTCGGCGATTTGATCGAAAAGTGCAAGGCTTTGCCGAAAACCTGCGTCGCAAACAGGGCAGAACGACAGCATAAGAGCACCACAACCCCCATGGAGAGGAACCTGGGATGTTCAGATTCGACCCTTATTCCCCCCTGATCGACGCCAATCCCTTCCCGGCCTACAAGACCCTGCGCGACGACTACCCCTGCTTCTGGAGCGAGGAGGCCGGCATGTGGGTCCTCTCGCGCTATTCCGACATCCTTGCCGCGCTGACCAACTGGAAAGTCTACAGTTCGGCGCAGGGCAATCTGGTGGACGAGTTTCCCGGTCGCGCCGGTGCCACTCTGGGCAGCACCGATCCGCCACGGCATGACCGGCTGCGCGCCCTGATCCAGAGCGCCATGACCAAGCGCGCGCTCGACCACATCATCCATCCGGCCCGCGCCGCCTGCCGCGCCCATCTGGCCTCCGTCCGCGAAGGCGACAGCTTCGATTTCGTCAATGATTTCGGATCGAAGGTGACGGTGGACCTGCTGTTCTACCTCTTCGCCCTGCCCCGCGAGAATGCCGAGGAAGTGCGCGACAATGCGGTGCTGATGGTCCAGACCGATCCGGTCACTCGCCAGAAGACCGAGCAGCACCTCGCCGCCTTCCACTGGATGGCCGACTATGCCGAAAATCTGGTGCAGGAGCGTAAGAAGAACCCCGGCGACGATCTGCTGTCCAACTTCATCACCGCCGAGATCGACGGCGAGAAGCTGCTCGACAAGGAAGTGCAACTGACCATCACGACGCTGATCATGGCCGGGATCGAGAGCCTGTCAGGCTTCCTGGGTATGTTCGCGCTCAATCTGGCGGAATTTGCCGATGCGCGCCGGGCCTTGGTGGCGGACCCCTCCCTCATCCCCGATGCGATGGAGGAATCGCTGCGCTTCAACACCTCTGCCCAGCGGTTCAAGCGCACTCTGCAGCAGGACGTAGAACTGCACGGCCAGCAGATGAAGGCGGGCGATGCGGTGATGCTCTGCTATGGCTCGGCCAATCGCGACGAACGCATGTTCGCCGATCCCGACCTGTACGACATTACCCGCAGGCCCAAGCGCCATCTGGGCTTCGGCGGCGGCGTCCATGCCTGCCTCGGCTCCATGCTCGCCCGCGTGGCGACGCAGACCGTGTTCGAGGAATTCCTCTCCGTCGTGCCGGACTTCACGCGGGTGGACGAGGAACTGAGCTGGGTTCCGTCCTCCAACTTCCGCAGCCCGCAGGCCTTGCGGTTTACGCGGGGCTGACCGGCACGAAGAACATCGCCCTCCCGCCATGCGGAAGGGCGATGCTTCGCTTCAGTGTGCGCTGCCTACCTCAGGCAGCATCGACGAAGACGATTTCGCTATCCTCGATCGCGGTCACCCGCAGCACTTCCAGCTCGCTGATCGCAACGCCGTCACGGGCGTTCACGCGGACATCCTCGATCCGCACTGCGCCCGTCGCCGGGACGAGATAGGCCTTGCGATCCGCGCCCAGCGGATATTCCGCCGTCTCACCGGCCCGCAAGGTCGCGCCCAGCACGCGGGCATTCGTGCGGATCGGCAGTGCTTCATCATCGCCATCGAAGCCGGAGGCCAGCGTCACGAAGGCCCCGGCGCGGTCGCCCCTGGGGAAGGGCTTTGCGCCCCAGCTGGGCGGCTCGCCTTCACGAGTGGGGATGATCCAGATCTGGAAAATCCGGGTCGTCACATCCTCCAGATTATATTCCGAATGGCGGATACCCGTGCCCGCGCTCATCACCTGCACATCGCCGGCTTCCGTGCGGCCCTTGTTACCCAGGCTGTCCTGATGGGTGATCGCGCCTTCACGGACATAGGTGATGATTTCCATGTCGCGATGCGGATGCGGCGGAAAGCCGGTCTGCGGCGCGATCGTATCGTCGTTCCACACACGCAGATTGCCCCAATGGACGCGGGCCGGATCGTGATAGCCCGCGAAGGAGAAGTGGTGATGGGCATCCAGCCAGCCGTGATCGGCAGCACCGAGGGTGGCAAAGGGGCGAAGTTCAATCATTGTCTGTCTCCTTCGGCGGCGCGTCGGCGCCGCTGTTGGACCCCATTTAGGGCTTGCCCGCTTTCCCGATCAGAGGGATAAATTCCGTCCACATGTTCGAGAAAGTTGAAAAGTGAACAATCCCGGCACCCCCACGCTCGATCAGTTGCGCATCTTCCTGGCCATCGTGGATACGGGCAGCTTCGCAGGCGCCGGGCGCAAGCTTAACCGCGCCGTCTCCGTCATCAGCTACGGTATTGCCAATCTGGAGGCGCAACTGGGCCTGCCGCTGTTCGACCGGGAAGGGACACGCAAGCCGCAGCTGACCACGGCCGGACGGGCCTTGCTGGCACAAGTGCGAACCATATCGGACGGGATCGATGGCCTGCGCGCCAAGGTCAAAGGCCTGCTGGACGGGCTGGAAGCAGAAGTGGACCTTGCGGTCGACGTGATGCTGCCCACAGCCCGACTGGCGAAAGTGCTGCGGGACTTCGCCGGGGGATTTCCGACCGTCCAGTTGCGCCTCCATGCCGAAACGCTGGGCGCGATCACTGCCATGGTGCTGGACCGCAAGGCGATCATCGGCATTTCCGGCCCGCTGTCGCTGGGCGTGGAAGGGATCGAGAGCATCGCCGCCGGATCAGTCACCATGGTTCCCGTTGCCGCGCCCGATCATCCGCTAGGCCGCATGGACCTGATATTGCCCGGCGCGGCGCGCGATTTCACCCAGATCGTGCTGACCGACCGTTCGCGTTTTACCGAAGGGCGGGACTTTTCCGTGGTCAGCCCCAAGACCTGGCGGCTGGCGGATCTGGGCGCCAAGCACGCCCTGCTGCGGGAAGGGATCGGCTGGGGCAACATGCCGCTGCACATGATCGAGGACGATCTGATCGCCGGCACGCTGGTGCGCCTTGCCATGCCCGACAATCCGGGCGGGAATTATCGCCTCTCCGGCATCTGGCGCCGGGACGCGCCGCCCGGCCCCGCCGCATCCTGGTTGCTCGACCAGTTCGTTACGCTGGGGCAGAAAGACAGCCAGTTGCCCGGTTTGGGCGACGTCTAGGCAGCGCGGACAGCCTGCGGCCTAGGTCGTAAACCCATAAATGACAGGTACGTTGTGGGGAACTGCCAGTCCCCAGTTCGTCATTCCCGCGAAGGCGGGAACCCAGATCAACGGTTGCCGCTGGGTTCCCGCCTTCGCGGGAATGACGATGGTAATCGACTAAAAGCCTAATCCCACTCGCCACAACCGCTCATCCTGAGCTTGTCGGAAGCGAAGCTGGCCGAAGGCCAACGACACGCGCCAGCGCTTGCCCAACAAAGGGATATGGGGCTAACGGTTTCCCGTGTCCTTCGACAAGCTCAGGACGAGCGGAGATTGGGGATGTCCGCAATGTTGTCGGGTCCGGCAAGTCCGCTTTTGGTGCAGATCGAGGGATAGCCGCCCTTTGCAGTCAGCCTGAACCAAGGGCAGCTGACGAACCGCCTGGCTACTAACCTGATTGACTGGAAAATTGGGGGAAGCGGACATCGCTGTGGCCAGCGTCGTTACCACTTAGTAAGATAGGCTTATGAAACAGCTCGCCGGAATCTACGAGAGGAAGGGCACGCTTTTCGTGCAAGCAGAGCATAAGACCAAAGCCGGATTTTGGATCGCCGATGAGCAAGTGGTTAGCTTACGCGACCCCACCAACGAGGCGTTAGGGCAAACGATCGCGGAGGCGTTGAGGCGATCTCAATCTGATATTCCTACGCCACCTCCCACAGCCCGGCTCGACGAACCCCTATTGCATGCCGCGGAAGTCGCTTCATGGAGTACATTCATGAATGGTACCCGGCATGTTAGTGTATTGCGAGATGACACCTCGTTGAGCGTCACCTCATATCGCAACTTAGGTCGCAAAGAAGGCTTCGAGCCCGGCGCCGATTTACTGCTCGAATACGATTTGTCTGCAACCGCGCTGGGGCAGATTGTCTCGGATTTGATCGGTCGAAGAGCTTAACAACTAACGTCCGCAACGTTGTCGAAACCGGAACGTCAGCTTCTTGGTTGAAACTCTGAAAAGCGGTCATGGAAGCTTGCGCTGGAATCTGCCTACGCCGCCCAGGCTACGCATGCAGGAATGCCGGGCAGGTCTGCACCTGCCCGGCATCCTCAGCTTGAAAACAGGTGCTCAGCCTTTCACGAAAGCCAGCAGATCGGGATTGAGCGTGTCGGCATTCACCGTCAGCATCCCGTGGGAAAAGCCTTCGTAGATCTTCAGGGTCGCATTGGGCCGCAGTTCCGCCTGAAGCAGCGCCGCGTTCCGGTAAGGCACTACCTGATCGTCATCGCCGTGGAGGATCAGGGTCGGGACGGTGATGGCCTTCAGATCGTCGGTCTGGTCCGTTTCCGAGAAGGCCTTGATCCCGTCATAATGGGCCTTTGCGCTGCCCATCATGCCCTGCCGCCACCAATTGTCGATCACGGCGGGCAGTACCTGAGCGCCATCGCGGTTGAAGCCGTAGAAGGGGCCTGCGGCGACATCACGGAAGAACTGCGCTCTGTTTGCCGCCAGCGCGGCGCGGAAGCCGTCGAACACTTCGATCGGCAGGCCGCCGGGATAAAGATCGGTCTTCACCATGATGGGCGGCACGGCGGATACCAGCACGGCCTTGGCCACGCGCCCCTGCGGAATGCCATGACGTGCGACATAGGCCGCAACCTCGCCCCCACCGGTGGAATGGCCGATATGGACGGCGTTGCGCAGATCGAGGTGCTCTGCCACCGCAGCAGCATCGGCGGCGTAATGGGCCATGTCATGGCCTTCGCTCACCTGTGCAGAGCGGCCATGCCCCCGGCGATCATGGGCAATGACGCGATAGCCCTGCTGGAGGAAGAACAGCATCTGCGCATCCCAGTCATCCGACGAGAGCGGCCAGCCGTGGTGGAACATGATGGGCTGGGCATCCTTCGGGCCCCAGTCCTTGAAGAAGATTTCGACGCCATCCTTCGTAGTTACGTAGGCCATGGGACATTCCTTTCGCTTCTCTGGTGCCATCTCGATCGTGGCTTGCCGACAATCCGGAAGAGGTAAACTCCTATCCGTTCGGGCTGATGACAGGTCTAGGCCCGGGCAGTTTCGCGAAACAGTCGTATAAATTCACGCCAGATGTTCTAGAATTTCGAAAAGTTCAGCACTTCCGCAAACCGACGCAGCGGGAGACAGGGCCCTCGCCCTTCCCCCGTTTCAACCAACAGCCGATTGGCGGAACTTGTTCCGCCAGTTGAGAGCGGGGTGTCTATGCCGCGTCGCGGGCGCAGCGTAGGCCGATATGGGAAGTGGCGGTATCCACCGTCTGCGGATAGCGCGCCGCCGGGCGATAACGCCGGCAATAGCTCTCCGCACACAGATGCGATCCGCCCTTGAGCACCTTGCGCCCGAAATTGCGGCCGGGATCGGAAGGGTCGCGGCTCGCCTCTTCCGTCCCCCCACGCGGATTGCGCGGGATGCAGCAGCTTTTCTGCTCTTCCCCGGGCGCCGGGGCGGCAGGGGTCTCGTACCAGTCCGACGTCCATTCCCAGACATTGCCGATCATGTCGAACAGGCCGAAGGGATTGGCCGCATATGTCCCGACCGGCGAGGTCCGTTCATAGCCGTCGGCCAGTGAATTGTGATGCGGGAAGGCCCCCTGCCAGTAATTGGCCTGCGGAATGCCGCCGGGCTCGAACTCGTCGCCCCAGGCATAGGGCTTGCGGTCCATCCCGCCGCGCGCGGCAAATTCCCATTCCGCCTCGGTCGGCAGGCGCTTGCCCGCCCATGCGGCGTAGGCCTGCGCATCCTCATAGGCGATGTGGACCACGGGATGATCGGCGATCGCTTCCCATGAACTGTCCGGCCCCCAAGGGTGACGCCAGTCCGTGCCCAGCGAGAACTCCCACCAGGCAAGGGCATTGTTCAATGGTACAGGCACGGAAGGCGGCACGAACAGCGAGGAACCTGGCTGCAGCAGTGCTGGATCGGCTTCGGGGTATAGCGCCGCATCGGGCGCCTTTTCCGCTAGCGTGACATAACCCGTGGCGGCGATGAATGCGGCGAAATCCCGGTTGGTCACCGGATAGGGATCGATTGCAAAAGCATCGACCTGCACCTGTCTGGCAGGACCTTCCTCGGGATAATGATCCGATGAGCCCATCCAGAAAGTGCCGCCGGGAAGCAGGATCATCCCATCCGCCTGAATTTGCGCTTCCACTTGCACGTCCATTCCAGATTTCATCCTTCCAATATCGTCGCTGCGGCAATGTCGAACCGCGCGGCACCGCCTTGCCCGCCATGCAACTTATTTCTCGTGCGCGATCAAGCCCCCTGCGGGAAGCCATGATCTACCCGAATGGTCATTTCATGCACAGGAGCGCGCCCGTGAGAACCCTGATCGCCCTTGTCGCAGGCACCGCACTTGCCTCGGTCTCCGGTCTCGCCCTTGCGCAATCTAAGCCTGCATCAGGCCCGATCCTGCCTGCCCCCGGCAATCCCTATGAGGGCACGCTCGGCCGCACAGTGGAGGAATCTTCCGCTCCCGCACCCAATCCGCCGGTCAAGGCGCCTGTAGGCGCGCCCAATGTGATCCTGATCATGACGGACGATACCGGCTTCGGTTCGGCCGCAACTTTCGGCGGCCCGGTGCCGATGCCCAATCTGGAAGCGCTGGCCGAAAGCGGGCTGGTCTATAACCGGTTCCACACCACTGCCCTGTGTTCTCCCACCCGCGCCGCGCTGCTGACAGGCCGCAATCATCATTCGGTGGGCTTCGGCACATTGTCCGAACTCGCTACGGGCTATCCCGGCTATAGCGGCGTGCTGCCCAGAAGCGCAGCGACCATAGGCGAAGTGCTGAAGCAGAACGGCTATTCCACCGCATGGTTCGGCAAGAACCACAACACCCCGCAAAGCGAGATCACCCCCTCCGGCCCGTTCGACCGCTGGCCCACCGGGCTGGGCTTCGAAGAATTCTACGGCTTCATGGGCGGTGAGACCGATCCGACGGCCCCGATCCTCTATCACAACACCCAACCGGTCGATCCCTCGCTGGGCAAGGCGGACTATTTCCTCGACAAGGATCTGGCCGATCACGCCGTGCATTGGATGAAGCTGCAGCACAGCGTCTCGCCGGACAAGCCGTTCCTGCTCTATTACGCGCCAGGTACTTCCCATTCGCCCATCGCCGCACCGGAAGACTGGATCGCGAAATTCCACGGCCAGTTCGATCAGGGCTGGGACAAGGTCCGCGAGGAAACCTTTGCCCGGCAGAAAGCCGCCGGGATCATCCCCGCCGATACGAAGCTGACCCCGCGCCCCCCGGGAATCCCGGCATGGGATTCCCTCTCCGCCGACCAGAAGAAGGTCGCCGCGCGGATGATGGAAAGCTATGCCGCCGCCCTTGCCTATTGCGACGAGCAGATCGGCCGCCTCTTCGCCGAACTGCGCAAGAGCGGGGAGATGGACAATACCATCGTCATCTTCATCGAAGGGGATAATGGCAGCAGCGGCGATGGCAGTCTGAACGGTTCCACCAACGAAGTGATGACGCAGAACGGCGTCCATCAGGATACCGCCGCCATGCTGGCCGATTATGACGGCATCGGCACTGCCCGCACGCAAACGCAGATCCCCGCCCCGTGGTCATGGGCAATGGACGCCCCGTTCCAGTGGACCAAGCAGGTCGCGTCCCATTTCGGCGGCACGCGCAACGGGCTGGTCGTGTCATGGCCAGCCCGGATCAGGGCCGATGGCAAGGTTCGCAGCCAGTTTTCCAGCGTGATCGACATCGCGCCAACCCTCTACGATGCCATCGGGATCGCAGCACCCGCCGAAGTGAACGGCGCCGTGCAGATGCCGCTGCAAGGCTTCAGCCTCGTCCCCACATTCGCCGATGCTGCTGCACCGGAACTGCACACTACCCAGTATTTCGAAATGATGGGCAACCGCGCCATCTACAAGGATGGCTGGATGGCCTCCACCCACCCGCTGCGCCTGCCCTGGACGCAGGGCAAATCGGCCCGGCCTGACGATTTCCAATGGGAGCTTTACGATCTGCGCAGCGACTATTCGCAGGCGAACGACCTTGCCGCGAAGATGCCTGCCAAGCTGAAGGAAATGCAGGAGGCCTTCTACGAGGAGGCCGCCAAATATGACGCCCTGCCCATCGACAGCCGCGGCTTCGACCGGCTGCAGGACCCAAAGACGTACCGCCCCAAGCCGCGCACCCATTATGTGCTGGAACGCAACCCCTTCTGGTATGAAGGTGGGGCATGGCCCGATGTGAAGAACAAGTCCTGGACCATGGCGACCTCCATCACGGTAGAGAGCGGCGCTGCGCAGGGCATGATCGCCGGGCAAGGCGGCCGCTTCTGCGGTTGGGGCCTCTATCTGATCGAGGGCAAGCCAGTGTTCCTCTATCGCTATTCGCACAAGGATGCAGACGCCACGCGCATCGCGAGTGCGGCGGCCCTCGCCCCCGGCAAGCACCGGATCGAGCTGAAGTTCGCCTATGACGGCGGCTACGGCAAAGGCGGGGAAGCGACGATCCTTGTCGATGACCAGGCAGTCGCCAGCGGGCGCATCGCGGCGACCGTGCCTGCATGGATCGCCGAACCCGGCACAATCGGGCGGGACGTGGGCACATCCCTGTCGGACGAATATGCCCTGCCCTTCAGCTTCGAGGGCGAGATCGACGCGGTGGAGTTCGACCTCGCACCGCGCTGAGCGGCGCCGGACCGGTCAGGCCCGGCACCGCTCCATCGCGATCAGGAACTCCACCCACCCGCAAGCGCGCGGAACAGGTCGATCTGGCGGCGGGAGACTTCGGCATCCTGATTGGCGAGTGCCGCTTCGGTTTCGGCATAGGTCCGCTGCGCATCGAGCAGGCGCAGGGAATCGATCGTCCCTTCGCGCAATTGCGCATCGGTGATGTCCGCTGCGCGCTTTGCCTGATCGCGCGCCGATTGCAGCGCGCGCCGCCGGTCGAGCGACCGGGCATAGCCGGACAGGGCCGTTTCCGTCTCCTCCAGCGCGCCCAGCACTGTCCCGTCGAACTCCGCCAGCCGAGCCTGAGAATCCGCCTCCGCCCCGGCAATCCGGGCGCGGACCGGTTCCTGATTGGGGAAGGTCCAGTTGAGCAGCGGGCCAAGCAGCCAGCGCAGGGGGCCACCGCCAAAGATATCGCCAATGTCGGACCCGGTCGAACCGCCAGAGGCTCCCAGAGTGATGCGCGGATAGAGGTCTGCCGTGGCAACGCCGATGCGGGCCGTCGCCGCCGCCAACCTGCGCTCCGCCGCCCGCACGTCGGGCCGGCGGGCCAGCAGTGCCGTGCCATCGCCCACCGGGATCGGATCGTCGATTTCCAGGCTTACCGCCCGCTCCGCCGCGATGTGCGGCAGATCTGCCGGAGTGCGCCCGGTAAGCGTGGCGAGGCGGAACAGGGCCGCCTGCCGTTCCGCTTCGATGGCGGGAATTTCCGCTGCCCGCTGATCGCGCAGGGCGGCGATCTGGGCAACATCCAGCCCGGTGGCAAGGCCTGCCTCCTGCCGCTTGCGGGTGAGGTCCAGCGACTTGTCGAGCAGGCCGACGATGCGGTTGGCGACAGCCAGCCGCGCCGCGCCCGATGCTGCATCGGCATAGGCACGGGTGGTATCCGCCACCACGATCACGCGCACGGCATCCGCATCGGCTCGCGCCGCATCCAGATCGCCGCGAGATGCTTCGATATCGCGGCTCACCCGGCCGAACAGATCGACCTCGTAAGCGACGTCGATTCCGGCATCGATAGACCAGCTTTCCCGGTTCGCACCGGGGGCACGCTGGGATTCGGGCAGGCGGCCATAGGTCGCGCCCGTGCCGATCGTGGCGTTGGGCAGGCGCCCTGCACGCGATCCGCGCAGGCCCGCCCGTGCCCGCTCGATATTGGCAATCGCCACCCGGATATCGGTGTTCTTTGCCAGCGCATCGCCGACCAGCCCGTCAAGCACGGGATCGTCGTAAAGGTGCCACCAGTCCTTTGCGGCAGTGTCCTGCGCAAAGGCCGGCTCGGCGGCGGAGAGGAACGGGCCGGACGACGTCTGGGGGGGGACGGGTGCAACGTAGTCCGGCCCGGCCGCGCAGGCGGCAAGCGCCAGCGCGGAAAGGGATGCGAGCAGGCCGCGAGTGGAAGCGCGGAAGATAGGCATGGTGCGTCTCCTATTCGGCGGGGTGAAGGACGTGGCCACTATCGCCGCCATCCTCGGCGGGGCGGCGGCGCAGGCGCGCGAGCCGTTCGCCGAGATTGCGGCAGACCACATAGAAGGTGGGCGTGAACAGCAGACCGAAGCCGGTGACACCGGCCATGCCGAAGAACACGGCCGTACCCAGCGCCTGGCGCAGTTCCGCCCCTGCCCCACTCGCGATCACCAGCGGCAAGGTGCCGAGGATGAAGGCGAAGCTGGTCATCAGGATCGGGCGCAGGCGCTGCTCCGCGGCGTGGACCGCCGCTTCGGCAGGGCTATAGCCGTGATGTTCCTCTCCCTGGCGGGCGAATTCCACGATCAGGATCGCATTCTTCGCCGCAAGGGCAATCAGCACCACCAGCCCGATCTGGGTCAGGACATTATTATCCATTCCCCTGACATTGATCCCCAGCATCGCAGCCAGCAGGCACATGGGCACGATCAGGATGATCGAGAGCGGCATCACCAGGCTTTCATATTGCGCGGCCAGCACGAGGAAGACGAACAGCACCGCCATGGCGAAGACCAGCCCCGCCGTATTGCCGGCGAATTTTTGCTGATAGGCAATGCCTGTCCATTCATGCGTGAAACCGCGCGGCAGTTCGGCCTTGGCCAGCGCCTCCATCGTGTCGAGCGAGTGGCCCGAGGCGTAGCCCGGCGCCGTATCGCCATCCACGGCGACCGCCGGGGCAAGGTTGTAGCGCGTGACGCGATAAGGCCCTGCCTTGTCCTCGAAGGTTGCCACCGCGCCCAGCGGCACCATGGCGCCATTGTCGGAACGGGTCTGGAGATTGGCGATGTCGGCCTTGGACTGGCGGAACTGCTCGTCAGCCTGCGCGGTCACTCGATAGGTGCGGCCCAGCAGGTTGAAGTCGTTCACGAAGGCCGACCCCAGATAGACCTGCAGCGCCTCGAACACCCGTTCCGGCGGCACGCCCAGCATCTCCGCCTTCTCGCGGTCGATATCGGCATAGACGCGCGGCGTCGCCGTATCGAAGAAGGTGTAGACGCCGGAGAAGCCGGGGGTCTGGTTCGCCTTGGCGATCAGAGCATTGGAAGCCTGTTCCAGCGCCTTGTACCCCTGCCCATCGCGGTCCTCCACCATCAGGCGGAAGCCGCCCGCAGAACCGATACCGCGGATAAGTGGCGGCTTGACGATCATCAGGCGCGCCTCGGTGATATCGGCAGTGGCCTTGCGCGCTTCCTCCATCAGGCTGTCGATCGTCTGGCCATGCTTGGCGCGCTCCTCGAAATCGTCGAGCACCCAATAGGCGGCGGCGGAACTGGCGTTGCGGGTCTCGGAGGCCCCGTCAAAGCCGGACAGCATCACCGAATTGTTGATGCCGGGGATCGGCAGCATACGGTCGGCGACCTTCTTCATCACCTCGTCGGTGCGCGCCGTGGCGGAACCCGGAGGCAACTGGATAATGGTGAAGAAATAGCCCTGGTCCTGCGCCGGGATGAAGCCCGTGGGCGTCCACCACAGCGAACCCACGGTCAGCGCGATCAGGGCGCCATAGGCCGCCATCATCCGTTTGGGCATACGCACCAGCCGGGCGGTGAGGCGGGCATAGGAAGCACTGAAGCGCTCGAAGGCCCGGTTGAAGCTGTCACCCGCACGCTCGATCATCCGGTGCCAGCGAGCATGGTCCGGCGCACGGCGCGACGGACGCAGCAGCAGGGCCGCAAAGGCAGGCGAGAGCGTGAGCGACAGGATCAGCGAGATGATCGTCGCGGCCGAAATGGTCACGGCGAATTGCTGATAGAACGCGCCCGAAAGTCCGCCGATGAACAGGGTCGGCACGAATACGGCGCACAGCACCAGCACGATAGCGACAAGCGCCGCCGCCACTTCGTCCATCGAGGCGCGAGCGGCCGCATAGGGCGAGAGCCCTTCCTCGATATTGCGCTCCACATTCTCGACCACCACGATGGCGTCATCCACCACGATGCCGATCGCCAGCACGAGGCCGAAGAGCGAGAGGTTGTTGAGCGAATAGCCCAGCGCCGCCAGCACCGCGAAAGTGCCGATCAGCGATACGGGGATCGCCAGCACCGGGATCACCGCCGCGCGCCATTTCTGCAGGAAAACGATGATGACCAGCACCACCAGCACGATGGCTTCGAACAGCGTGTGCACCACTGCGTCCACCGACTTGGCGATGAATTCGGTGGGGTTGTAGACGATGCGATATTCCATCCCTTCCGGGAATTCCTTCGCCAGCTCGTCCATTTCGGCCTTGATGCCTTCCGCAGCGGCCAGCGCATTGGAGCCGGGACGCTGGAAGGTGGGGATGATCACGGAATCCTTGTCGCCCAGATAGGCGGAGGTGCCGTAATCCTCGGCGCCCAGCTCAACGCGCGCCACATCGGACACACGCACCTGGCGGCCTTCGGCATCGGTGCGGATCACCACATCGGCGAACTGTTCCGGCTCAGTAAAGCGGCCCTGCGTCTCGACATTAAGCTGGAAGGCGCTGCCACCCGAAGGAGGCTGCCCCAGCGTGCCGGCAGCGACCTGCACGTTCTGCGAGCGCAGCGCGTTGACGATCTCGCCCGCAGTCAGGCCATAGGCCGCCGCACGAGTGGGGTCGATCCAGACGCGCATGGACAGGTCGCGCGAGCCGAACAGCTGCACATCGCCCACGCCGTCAAGGCGCGCCAGCCGGTCCTTGATCCGGGTCTGGGCGTAATTGGAGAGATATTCCCGGTCCAGCGAACCGTCGGGCGAGATCAGGTTCACCACCAGCAGGAAGTCCGGCGAGGTCTTCTTGGTGACGATGCCCAGTCGCTGCACTTCGGCGGGCAGGCGGGGCGTCGCGATGGCGACGCGGTTCTGCACCAGCACCTGTGCCTCGTCGAGATCGGTGCCCTGCTGGAAAGTCACGGTGATGACCACGCGGCCGTCACCCGTGGACTGGGATGTCTGGTAGAGCATCCCTTCCACGCCGTTGATTTCCTGCTCGATCGGGTTCGCAACCGTCTCTGCAACAGTCTCGGCCGAAGCGCCGGGATAGATGGCCGACACGGTCACGGTCGGCGGGACGATTTCCGGATATTGGGAAACCGGGAGGAAGAAATAGGAGATCGCCCCTACCACGGTGATCAGCACTGCGATCACCGCAGCGAAGATCGGGCGGTCGATGAAGAAGCGGGATAGGCGCATGGCTGTGGCCCCCTGTCCTGATCAGTTTGCGAAAGTGGCTTTGCCGGACAGCGGCGCAGCGATTGCGGGCTTCGGCTCGGCCTTGAAGGGGGCAATGGTGCCCTGGCGGGTTTCTACCTTGCTGCCAGGCGCCGCGAACTGGGTGCCGACAATGACCACGCGGTCGGTCGGCAACAGGCCGGAGCGGATCACGCGCAGCCCGCCGATCAGCGGCCCCAGTTCCACGGGCTTCGCAGCGACAGTGCCGTCCTTCTTGACGACGAGCAGGATCTTGCGGGCCTGATCGGTCTGCACTGCGGTATCGGGCACCAGCAGGGCATTCGCCTTGCCGCCGGTGGCCAGATGCATGTTGCCGAACATGCCGGGGGTGAGGAACAGGTCTGGGTTGTCGAAGATGGCGCGGGCGCGGATCGTGCCCGAACGCGGATCAAGGCCGTTATCGGTGAAGTCCAGGCGGCCCTGATGAACGTAATCGCTCTCATCCTGCAGCCGCACGGCCACGGGCAGGCCCTCACCCGCACCGTTGCGCCGGGCCTTGAGATAGAGCGCCTCCGAGCCTTCGAAAGTGAAGTAGATCGGATCGACCGCCATCAGAGTGGTGAGCAGAGTGCCCGACCCGCCATCGCCGGCAGAAACGAGATTGCCGGGATCGACGCGGCGGTCGGAAATGCGGCCGCTCATCGGCGCGCGCACGGTGGCGAATTCCACGTCGAGCGCACGTGAATTCACCCGAGCCTGCGCGGCGGCCAGCGACGCGGAAGCAGCCCGTTCGCGGGCACGCAGACGGTCGATCTCGCTCTTGGAAACGCCGTCGAACTCCACCAGCCGGCTCGCCCGTTCCAGCTCGCTGCGCGCAAGAGCGAGTTCGCTGCTGGCGGATGAAACATCGGCCTGCGCTTCACGCAAGGCAGCCGTGAAGGGACGCGGATCGATCGTGAAGAGCGGCTGTCCCTTGCGCACTATCTGACCATCGCGGAAATGGACGGCCGTGACCGCCCCCGACACGCGCGGACGGATTTCTACCGATCTGCTCGCTTCGAACCGGCCGACGAATTCGTCCCACTCGGTAATTTCCCGCTGCAAAGGCATGGAAACCGTGACTGTCGACGGCCCTGCGGGAGGGGCATCCTGCCCTGCACCCGCAAAGAGGAACCACGCGGCGATCAGCGCCACGATCAACGCCAGAATGGCGAACAGGCGCCCACGGTTTTCGCCCAGCACGCCGGGCAAAACCGAGTCTCGGCCGTCACGAAGCTCAATGGAAGTCAGCTCGTTCATAATCCCTACCCTGTTTCTGGACGTGCAGCGGCGCCGGAAGCACGACGCGAGGCCGCACGGCATCGCTCCGGGAAGCGTGTTCCCGGCTGCACAGTCCTCACCCGTGATTTTGCGAAGAGGCTGAGCGCCTTCCGCACATGCGCCCCGCACACATGGATGCGTGAGAGGCAGAGACACCATGTGCCCCCGGCGGCGCCATGTGGCCGTGCGCCGCCGAGGTCTCGCTGTCCGATAATCCTAAGTGTTGTTTAGGGCCCTGCCATCCGCCCCGGAGGGAGGGAATCGCAACGCCTCAATTTCATACCGATTGGTATATAAAGAGGCGGGAAAGTGGTCAAGCGATATTTATACTGGGCGGTAATGAATGTCTAGCGCGCTGTCCGCTCAGGCTGTCGGCCAGGTAGAAAGGCAGGTTTCGACAAGCTGTTCGAGTTCGGCCCGGCTGGCCCCCGCGCCCGCCTGCACCGACATGCCCTGCAGCACGGCGGTGAGATAGGCCGCCAGTCCCTGAGCATCGATATGAGCGGGAAGATCGCCTTCCTGCCTGGCTCTTTCGAACCGTTCAAGCAGCGCCTGCTTGGCGGCAGCGCCGCGCGCCACCACCTGCTCGCGGATGCTCTCCGCCTCGTCCCCGCAGGCGCTGGCGCCGATTACGGTCAGGCAGCCGCGGCATTGCTGGCCGCCATAAATCTCCAGCGCACCGCGCAGGAAATGCTCGGCCACGCCGCGAGCAGTGGGGGCCTTCAGCCCTTCGCCCACGTAAGCGAGCTTTTCCCGCTGATAGAGGTCCAGCGCCTTGGTGAAGAGCGCTTCCTTGTTCCCGAAGGCGGCATAAAGGCTGGGCTTGGTGATGCCCATGGCCTCGGTAAGGTCCGCCATGGACGCACCTTCGTATCCCTTGGACCAGAACACGCCAAGAGCCGCCGCCAGAGCCTGGTCGGTATCGAATTCGCGCGGACGCCCACGCGCGACGCATGCCGTGGAACTTTTCATAACGCTTGGTATATAACGCCTGTCGCCGGAAAATCCACGCTCTAATGCGTTCTCGGGTCATCGGCCATACGGTCGCGACGAAGATTTTGACAAAATGTCGCCAAAAGCCGCCGATCTGGCCGGCTGCTTGCCGTCTTGGCTTTCCTTTGCGAGGTCCTTGCCGAGGCCCGTCGCAACAAAAGGGGCGGGAGAATCGCTTCCCCCGCCCCCCCTGTTCAACCATAGGTGGTTCAACCAAAGGCAGCCTGGATCAGAACCCGGCAGTGATCGCCGAGGCTGCGTTGTTGCCGATCGCTGTGGCGCTGACGGTATTTCCGGTCACCGACAGCGAGCTGCCGGTAATGGCGCCGACACCGCTCTGGATACCGACCGTAACCGTCGTGACCGAGGCAACGACCGAAGCCGAGTTGGTCTGACTGTTGCCAATTGCCGCAGTCGGCATGCCGGTGTTGAGCGCAGTCACCGTCAACAGATTGCTGGCAGTGTTGCCATAGGCCGCTGCCTGCACGCTGTTGCCGATCACGCCCACACTGGCGTTTGCCATCGCCGCGAAATCGAGGTCCACATTGAACGCGACAAGATAGCTGGCATCCGTGCTGGTAGCCGAAACACCGTCACCGGAGTTCGACTGGACGTTGAGGATGGCTGCACGTGCGGTCACCACCGCATCGACATCGCTACCGGCCGCGATCGAGCTACCCGACGTTCCGAAGAACGACACATCGCCGTAACCCGCGCCCGCCGAATAGTTGAGCACGTTGTTGGCCGCATTGCCCCGGGCAAGGACACTGGTCGTGTTCTCGCCCAGTGAAATGCTGCTCGTCTGCAAGGCCGCAACCACCGGATCGTTGCCGTTGAGCACAATGCCCGCGGACATGGTGCCCGAGGCGGAGACCGTGGCGGTGCTGGCCTGTACGTTCAGCATGCCGGCACTGGCGCCAAGGCTGGCCGTCCCTTCGATATCCATCGAGTTGAAAGCCCGGTTACCCGATGCTTCGGCCGAAGTCGCATTGCCGGTCACGGTGACCGAGCTGAGATCGATACTGTCGAACCCAGGCAACGTGTCGCCATTGTGGACGCTGGTCACCGCAGTGGCAGTCACCACATTGGAGGCCAGCTGGCGGTTGAGCAGGACATGATCGCCCACCGCCACTTCATCGGTATCGGCATCGAGCAGCACGTCCCGCGCAAAGGTGACCGGGCCGGCATTGGTGGCACTGACGACCACCGAATTGCTGGCATTATTGATCGTGGCCAGAGCGAGGTTCGAATTGCCCGACATGCTGATGCTGGAAGCCGTGGCGGCCCCCGGCGCAGTCACGTCGAGGTTCGACACCGCGACAACATCTGCGGCACTATCCTGGTTCGAAACCAGTGCGGCACCGGCAGCAGTGTTGACCGCATCCAGTTCCAAGCTGTTCGAGACGGTGTTGGCCACGGCCCGCGAGGCCTGACTGTTATCGTCCACGCTCAGCGTCGTTTCCCAGATGTCGGCGCTGTCGGCCACTTCGATGGAGAAGCGACCATAGACAAGGCTGGTCAGATCCCGGTCGCCCACGATCTGCGAATTGGCCAGCATGTAATCGCCCAGCGCCGTAGTGCTTGCCCCATCGGTGGTCGCCCAGGTCGCGAAGTGATCGCTGCCGTCGGGCACATCGGTGCCTTCGGCCGTCACCGTATTATTGGCACTGTTGCCGGTGACCGAACCCGAAATTGCGTTACCGTCGACCGCGATGGTCGAATAGGAAACGTTCTCGGCAACCGACACCGTCACTCCGCCCGGATCGGCGAAGGGGGCAATGTAATCAAGCTGGAAGCCGGGCCCGCCCAGGACGTAGCTGAGGAAAGCCGCATCGAACTCTGCGCCTTCCGCGACCGTGATCACGGACGGCACCGAAGTGTTTTCCCGGCGCAGCTCGGTTCCGGATACAAACCATCCGTTGGCCAGCAGATAGTCATATTCCTCTGGCGAAAGCCGTGAAATGCTGACGACATCATAGGCCGATCCAGGATTGACGCAGAGATCGGGAGCGCAAGGAAGGATGCTGAGCGTAGTCCAGTAATCCAGCGTCTGTTCGGCTACGCCAATGCTGGACGTAATGTCCGCATCGGCGATCTGGTAGTTCGTCAGCGCACCGGTGGTAGCGAGGCCATTGGCCGACAGATCGACGAGATTGTCCGCCCGGTTGGCAGTGGCGCCCGACATGATCGTATTGCCATTGCTGACAACAGAGGACTCAGTCACTTCGTTGGCCACCTCGGTCATCACCCTCACCGGGCTGCTGCCGGATGCGTCGATCAGCGACACGTCGATAGTGCCACGGGCCGACTGGGCGTTGTTGAGACCGAAGGAGGCATCGGTCCGCGCCTCGCCGCCTAGCACGGAGGCTTCGCCGCGCGTGCCGCCGGGGAAGGAATCCGCCTCTGTGTCGATATTGGTCGCTTCGACCGCCACGGAATTGGTCGCCCGGTTGCCATAGGCAAGCGCCTGTACCGCATTGTCCGAAGTGGAAACACTGGAAGTGCTCACCCCGCCACCGCTGTAAAAGCCGATCTGGGTTTCGACCGTGTTGAAGCCCCCGACCTGCACGGTGATCGTGGAAGCAGTTCCCAGCGCCTGGACGCTGGTGACATTCATGACGGTGGCAAAATCCGGCTCCCCGCCGATCGCGCCCTCACTCGCCGTCAAATTGCCGGCCGCCAGACTGGCTGCGTTGGTCGCATCGTTGCCATAGGCCGCACCGACCAGGACATTCTCGTCAGTCGCCAGCGATGAACCGGAGACATTGTCGACATAGATGCCGAAGGCCGCGTCCGTTCCAACATAACCGAAAGCCTGGGCACTGATCGCAGCCGAGCTGGCCTGATCGTTGAGCAATCCATAAGCTGCGTCGACCACAGGAAGCACGCTGTTGTCGAACACGAAGCCATCGGTCGCCCCCGTATCGAGAGTGACGAGCGAACCGAGCTGGCTCTCATCCGAGCTGACTTCAAGAACCTCGCCCTCGACCGACAGGCTGTTGCCGACGGAGTTGCCATAGGCAATCGCCCGGCCCAGATTGCCGGTCAGTTCAAGATCGCTCGTATTGACGCTATAGCCCGCGATCCAGACTTCACCGTCCGAACTTGCGGAAACCGCACTGTTATCGGCGATGATCTGGACATTCGCGACGCCCGCGCCGGTGGCAAGATCCGTACCCGCAACAGACGCGGCATTCGAGCCGCTGTTGCCCAACGCCACCGCTTCCAGCACATTGCCGGTGGCGGCCAGCGAACTGTTATCCGCACTATCGGCGGAATAGTTGATGAAGACGAACCCTTCCTGATCGGCGACGACGTCCGCCGTGTACTGGCTCTGGAGGCTGGTCACGAGAGCGTTGCCGTCGGCGGAGAGATTGCCATCGGGCCCCGTACCGCCCGTCAGCACCACGCCCGTCAGCGGCGCGTCGATATCCGTCGCCGCGAGCGACAGAAGCTGGCTCACTTGGTTGCCATAGGCAGAAGCTGCCGAACGGTTTCCGTCCACCGTCACATCGCTGCCGGGCAGGGAACCCTGGCCATAATAGGCAACGTCGGCAGAGAGCGTGCTGGCAACAACCTGCGCCGTTACGTCCGTGTGGACGTTGGTCTGCTGGCTGGCCACGGCGACCGTGCCGGAAAACGACGCGGCGCCTTCCCCGCTTTGGAAAGCACTGCTGGCAGTGTTGCCGCGAGCGGTCGCCAGCGCATCATTGCCGGAAACACTCACCGATCCGTTCTCGATCGCCTGCACCCAGGTGGAGACGATCGGATTTATGTTGCTGGCGAGGATGTCAGTCCGAGCGGAGTCGCCTGTGCCATTGTTGCCCTGGCTGTTGTGAATCACGAGATCGGCAGCAACCGTGCTCGTCAAAGTGACACCGCTATAGACGGTATCCACTGCCGCGCCGGAGGAGCCCGCCCCCTGGAACGACATCCCGTCATCGAGCACGATGCGGTTGCCCGCCACGCCGTCGCCCAAGGCTTCGTTCCCGGTGGCGCTGGCGCTGACCGTGTTGTCGGAGACGAGCATGCTGCCGGTCAGCAAATTGGTTGCGCCAACGCTGGAGGTCCCGATGGTCGAATAGATCGAACCCTGCGTAGTGGCCTCGATCGACCCCGTGCCGCCGGTGTCATTGTTGATCTGGCCATTGGTGACAACCGCGCTGCCGGTGAAGATCGGCGCCCCGCCCGCCTGGACGGCAATCAGGGATGTGGAGACATTGCCCTTGGCAGTCGATCCGATCAGATTGTCGCTGACCACCAGATCGGCCGACACAGTGTTGTCGCCCGTGCTTGCGAGGTCGAGATAGATATTGTTGCGGCTGTCCGCACCGGCATCGGCAAGAACCTGAGGGTCAATCTGCAACTGGACCGTGCTGGCGACCAGACTGCCGGTCGCATCGAGCCAGTCCGCGGCAACCCCGGCGGTAAGGGTCGACGACCCGGCAGTGCCGGATGCGTAATCGTTCGGAATCTCGCCGGAAAGCGAGGTACTGCCGATATTGCCCGAGGCGCTTGCAGCGATCCGGTTATCGGTCACAGTGACTGAGCCGTCCTGGAAATCGTCGAGTTCCGCGCGGATCGCGTTGCCGGATGCCTCTGCGATTACCGAACTGAAATTGGTCTCGAAGCCCAGCGCTGCCGCACCGTCCGCGTTGAAATCAATCTCGATCACCGAAAGATCGATCGAGTTCACGAAGTTGTTGGCGCGCGCCACTGCCTGAACGTCGTTACCGTCCACCAGAAGGTCGCTGGTTGTGATCGGAGTTTCGGTCTCGACGACCCCGCCCCTGGTATCGACGATCTGCGAGGAAACGGTCGCCACATTGCTCAGCACCGCGTCCACGACGTCATGCGCATTGGCGTCAGTATCGGTTGTCAGCGGCCCCGGCAGTGTGGGCGAGATGGTCGTTTCCGCGGCCTGCGCGCCGGTGACGATCAGCGACGCGGCCATGGCCGTGCCTACCGAGACCATATAATTAATACGGCCCCTATTGGTCGATTTGTTCATGATGTGCCCCTTTTGAAGTCGCGGCGACCCGGATCGAACTTGCGAAGCTTCGATCCGAATTTTCTGCGACACACCCGTTAACTATCTTTAGCGGGGGCAATCAAGCGAAACTCCCTCTTTCGGTCAAAGAGACCAATCGAAAAAACACTTTTGACACAATGTAATATTCGGCGATCCTTAAATCGCCCGCGACAGGAGGGCCCTTGCGCCCACGACAATTTCCCGGAGCAAGTAGGCAATTCCGATAGCCGGAAAATCACACAAGGAGACGGGCCGAATTTGCGGGAATTCGGCCCGTGAACGATAATGGAATTGCCTTCACAGCGGGGCCATCACTCCGCCAGCGGCAATCCTTCAAGCGCCCCCGGCAAGTCTGCCACGCTGTCGATCACAAGGTGCGCCCCGGCTTTAAGCAGCTTCTTGCGCGCGCGGGAAAGACGCTCTTCCCGGTCGGCAGGAGCCAGGGCAGCAAGCTCTTCCGGCGTCAGGCCGATCTCATTGCCGCTGGCGGCCACGCCTACGGTCCACAAGCCCGCCGCGCGCCCTTCGGCAATGCCCACTTCGGTATCGTCCACCTTCACGCAGGCACTGGCGGGCCACACGCCCAGTTCGACGAGGTTCTTCCACGCCATCAGCGGCGAAGGGCGGCCTTCCGCGGTCTCGCCCGCGCAGACCAGGCAATCGGGGACATAACCCTGATCGGCAGCGAGCGGCAGGATTTCGTCCATCATCTCCCGCGTGTAGCCCGTGCAGGACCCGATCTTGACGCCCGCCTGCCGCAGATCGCGCACCACATCGGCCGCGCCGGGGATCAGCACCGCGCATTCGCGCGCCGCAGCGATCATTGCAGGGCCGATCACATCGAACAGGCGATAGGCGTCATCCGGCTGGGGCGGCACGCCCTTGGCTGCTTCCCACGCCGCAGCGATCCGCGGCTTGGCCAGCAGGCAGGCAATGTGATCCCACTTGGCCCGGCCCATATCCTCATGCGCTTCGGCTTCGGTGATCGGCACGCCGTGCTCTTCGAACAGCTTGACCAGCGCCATCACCGGCGCACGGCTGCCGAAATCGATCATGGTACCCGCCCAATCGAAGATGACCGCCTTGAGCGCGGGAGGGAAATTTGCCTGCATGGGATGCCTTTCAATCTTCGAGGAATGAGGAAATCACGTCTTCAGCCAGTGCGAACGACGTGGATGCGCCAGTGCCGCTGGTGACCACTACCAGCCGCACGCCCGGCAAGGGGCTGCGCACGATGCTGTGTTCGGGGCCGCTGGCGTATGTGCCGGTCCAGCGCTCAATCACCAGGGGCGCATGGCCGAACAATTCGGCGAACTCGCGCAGCATCAGTTCGTCGATCGCGGCATGGCTGAAAGGTGTGGGCGTGGGGCCGTAGACATGGCTGTCCCCCACCACCAGCGAGCCATCCGCACTCTGCACCGCGATCAGGTGGATGCCGTGCTCCAGTTCTTCGGCAGCATCGCGCATCAGGCGGCGGCGGAGCGGACCGGTGGCGCAAAGCTCGCTATAGCCGAGATAGCGCACCATGCTGAGATCGCTCATCACCGGATTGGGCAGGCGCCAGCCCGGTGCGGCAAGGCGCAACATCTGCAACTGGCAGCGCGTGATCCCTTCAGCCGCATAATCCGCGGGGAACAGACCTGCCCAATCGTCCCCCGGGCAAGCGACGATCCGGGGGGCGGCGAGACGGGTGCCGTCCGCCAGCAGCACGCTGCCCGGCCCGATCCGGCTAACAGAGGCGCCGCGCAGGATTTCCACTCCCATTGCCTGTTCCAGCCAGCGCGCCAGAAGCGGAATGGCCGTGCGGGATTCCACCCGCAGGTCTGCAGTGGAGAGCAGCGCCCCGCCGAACTCTGCCCTCAATTGCGGGCAATGGGCGCGCGCTTCCGCACGCGAGAGCAGCCTGCACTCTTCCCCCATCTCAGTGGCGGCGAAAGCCTCGATCACGTCCACGGCCTCGGGCCGATGGGCAACAAGCAGCAGCCCCTCCTGCTCCACGGCAATGCCCGCCTGTGGCGCGATCTCACGCCAGATGGCAGCGCTGCGCCGGGCCAATTGCCACACTCGCCCGCGCTGTTGCCCGGTAACGGTGACGAAGCCAAAATTGCGGATCGAGGCCCCGTTGGCCTGCGCGTCACGGTCAACCACCAGCACGCGCAGCCCCCTGCGTGAGGCGGCAAGCGCATGGGCGAGGCCGACGATCCCCGCGCCGACGACGATCAGGTCAGGCTGCGGCGACGGCATGGGCGTGCCTCCGGCCAAGACGCAGATGGAAATAGAGCGCGGAACAGACCGTCAGCAGCGCCACGGCCCCCGCCGTCCAATATGCGCATTCGATATAGAAGGGCAGCCAGTCCATCGTCGGCGCGCCGAAGCTGCGATAGAGCAGCAGGGCAACGCTGCCGACATAGCCGGAACTGTCCGCGATATAGATCAGGAAGCCAGCATTGCCCGCATGGCCGATCGCCGCGATCATCCGGTCGAACAGCATCGCGTTGAACGGCGTATAGGCAAAATAGAGCCCTGCCCCGGTGAGGATCATATAGCCCAGCGGCCCCAGCAGGCCTGCCTGGAACGCCAGCGTGGACAGGCCCAGCAGCACCGCCCCGGCAAAGATGATCGCATGCATGGCCAGCAGGGCCCGCATATTGTCGCGGATCAGCATCAGCGCGCCAAGCGCGGCCAGTGCCACGACCGCGACAGGCAGTTCGCTGGCGGAAAAGACCGAGGCGACCCCGCCATAACCCATGGCGGTCCACAACTCGGCGGCGAAATTGTCGCGGAAGTCGCGCATAGCGGTCAGCAGCACATAGCCGGAAACCAGTAGCACCATCGCCACGCCGTAATTGCGCAGGAAGGCAGCGCGATCCTTCTTCAGCATCGGCACGCGCACTGTCCGCTCCGCCTCGTCGCGCTCGTCAGGCGACGGCATGCGTTCAAGCAGGAAGAGCGAGACGAACAGGAGCGGGAAGAACAGTGCGCCGGTAAAGGCAGGCATCCAGATCTCGCTGACGCCCCAGCCCATTACCAGTACGGCGACCGACTTCACAGCGCCGGAAGAGATGATGAAGCTGGCACAGAGCACCGCGCCCAGCACTTCGGAGACGCGCCGCCCCTCGACATAGCTGAACACCAGCCCCCAGATCATCCCCAGCGGCAGGCCGTTGAGGAACATGCAGGCGATGTTCCACGGCTCCGGGATCAGGGCGAACAGGATCAGGGCCAGCCAGGACGTGACGATCAGGCCCAATATGGCCAGTGCCCTGCCCCGGCGGCCGAATTCCGCGATCACGCGAATGCCGATCAGCTTGGACAGGGCATAGCCGAGCACCTGCGCGATCAGCAGCACCGTCTTGTAATCCAGCCCGCCAAGTATGGTCGCATGATCGGCAAAGGTCGCCGCAGCAAAGGGCTTCCGGAAGGCATACATGGCGAAATAGGCGCTGAAGGCGGCAACGCCGCCCAGGATAAGCGCCATCTTGCGCCCGCCGGGGGAGGATGTGGGATGGATCAAGGAAACACCGTCAAACAGAAATGCGACATTCGATGATGTCGGGGAATCTGGTATAGGCCAGATTCACTTCATTTACGTGACAGCGCTTCCATGCCGGGCGCCCGATCTTCGCCTATTGGCGCCGCGCAAGTCGTCATGGCGGTGTTGTGCGGCGAGAAGGCTGCGCTATCCCGCATCCGCCCGTCAGCATCATACATCTCCAGTTCCAGCCGGCCCTGCCAGACCCGAACCAGCACGAAGTGAAAGCCGCTGAAGAGCGCTGCGGCAGTAGCGCTGGCGACCGGCATGGCGCGTTCCGTATCGCCGCCTCCGCCGCCGGCCTGCACATAGGTCACGCCGCCGCATGCAGGCCTGCCATCGCGCAGCGGCCATGATCGCTCATAGCTGTGAATATGGCCGGAAAGGACCAGATCGACGCCATATCGCTGATACAGATCGACGAAATCTCGCTGGATCTCGGGATCGCCACCGCTGGCGGGCGCGGAATAGCTGTCGCCATAATCGTCATCGTCGGAGCTGAAGGCGGGCTGGTGATGAACCGCGATCTTCCACTGCGCGCTCGACTGGGCGAGCGCCTGTTCCAGCCAGGCCCGTTGCTGCGCGCGAAAGCCCGGTTCCTGCCTTTCACGCAGATCGAGATTTCCATCGAGTACGAAGAAGTCGATATCCCCGATCCGGTAGGAGTAATAGCCGCGCCCATTGTCTGGCTGGTTGTGATAGCGATCGAAATTGGTGAACAATCGCAGATCGCTGGCCGGATCGACGACGTCCACGTCACCATTGCCGCGGGCGGCCAGTACCGGGACGCGGGCTACCAATGGGCCCATGCCCACGAAGAACTCATCCGTCCAATGCCAGCGCCGCTCATCCTCCTCCCCGCCGACCAGATCGCCGGCCAGAAGAAGAAATTGCGGGCGCTGCTGCCAGATCAACTGGCTCAGCAGGGCATTCATGAAGGGCCGTTCCTGCGTATCGCCCATGACCGCAAAGACCAGCGGAGCATCCTGCGGCGGCATCGTGCGGAAGGTCAGGATGCCGCTATCCACATGCTCTCCAGCCGCGTCCGTGCCGGTCACGCGATAGAAATAGGGCGTGCCGGGTTCGAGCCCGGACAGAGTGGCCCGGTGCAACCTATCCCCCGTAGCGAAATCGAGCCGATGCCCGAACGCGGCAGTCTCACCCCATTCGACCTTACCCGATGCCGGCCGGTCCGTTTCCCAAAGCAGTTGCTGTTCCCGCGTGCCCGGAGGCGTGAGGTATGGCCCGGCCGTGAAACGCAGATTTGCGCCCGATCCTCTCGCGGCGGCGGCGATTTCCTTCTGCCGCGCGGCGAATGCCTCCGCCACGTCCTGCGCGCTCATCGCCCGTTCCATTATCCAGGCACCGCGCACCAGATCGGGCAGCTTCATATGAGGCTCCGCCCCAAGATAGCCCACCAGATTGACGGACCGGAACGCCTGCCCCTCGCCGCGTGCTTCCCCCACCAGCAGACCGTTATGATATAGCCGCCAGTAAGTGCCGTCGAAACTGCCGACAATGTGGTGCAGGTAACGGCGATAGGGCGCAAAGTGGCTTGTCGAAGCCTCCGGCAGCCATTCCACCGGGCCGAAGCGAAGCGCCAAACCATTCTCGAACTTGCCGTTGCCCAGCACACTGAAATAACCGAGATTCCAGGCGAGCTTACCGTCTTCGCCGACACCGGCGAGCATTGTACCTACCGGGCGGTTCACATGATCGGACAGCCACAATTCAACGCTGAATGGCCCGGTTGTCGGAGCGGGCAACGCCATCGCGCCCTGCCTGACCTCCGATGCTTCCTGACCGAACATCAGCGGCGCTTGCCACTCTGGCGCATCCATCATCGGCGGCGCGATGGGCAGGGCCGCGTCCTCGGGCGCATCAGGCGGTGCAATGAGCTGGTAGGCCGGGCCATCGGGCACCCAGGCGAGCTCGGCCGGCGAAGCCCCAACCGCGAATAGCGCGCCCAATGCCGCGACTATTCTGCCCAGGCGCATAGCTGTTCCTGCCGCCGGCAAGGGGGCCACCGTCACGCCGTGACCCGTAAAACCCCGATTCCGGGGTCTGTCAGCCCCGCAAGCCCATTGTCCACCTTGCCCGCGAAGCGCCGCAGGAAGCCCTCGGCGCCTCGCACGGTCACGGCGACGTCGTACCAGCCCTGCGTGGCATCGAGTGGCCAGACGAGGTTCTCCGTCTTGCCTGGCGCTACCGAAACCTCGCGCCGTGACGGGCCGGAACCGGCATAGGCAGCGTCGATTTCAAGAATGAAAGTCAACGGCTTGTCGCCAGAATTGGCAAGCCCGATCCGGATTGCTCCACCCTTGCCATCCTCTTCCAGCATAACTTCCGGCACGGCCGTTTCAGGCGATCCGGCATAGCGTCGCCAATAGCCATTAGGCCCACGCAGGGTGAGGTCGTAGGGCGCAAGCGCTGCACCTTCCTGCCAGTCTTCGGCCGTGTGGCGGTCGCCCGCCCCGATCGTGAAATGGCTCGGCTCCTGCCGGTCGAGATTGTCATGCACGGTGAAGGTGGCGCCGACCGGCCCGTCATTCACGAACTCGATCCGCAGACCTCGCTCCGGGCTCACACTGCCCTGCACGGCAAAGCGATAGGGCAGTGGACGATGCGGGCGGCGGCCCTCCATCTGGCGCGCGGGCTGCTGCACAGTGGGAATCTCATTAGCAATTCCGGCAGCGGACAGGGCGACACGCTGCTTGAAATCCGCCGTGCCGGGCAGGGCGATGCCCTTCAACGCCTCATCGGGCCGGGCGAAATCGAATGCCGAGGACAGATCGCCGCAGACCGAGCGCCGCCAGTGGCTGATATTGGGCTCTTTCACGCCGAAACGCTCTTCCATCAGCCGCAGGACCGAGGTGTGATCGAACAGTTGCGAGCAGACGAAGCCGCCCCGGCTCCAGGGCGAAATCACGATGGTCGGTGTGCGGATACCCAGCCCGATGGGGTGCGGCCCCTGCACCTTTTCCGCTTCGGGGCCCCAGACCTTGGTTTCCCCGTCGAGCGGCACGGTGCTGTGCCCACGATAATCGCCCACCGGCGGCACCGGGGGCGGCATATGGTCGTAAAAGCCCCCAGCCTCGTCGAAATTGAGGATGAAAGCGGTGCGGGCGAAGACTTCCGGATTATCGACCAGCGCCGCGATCAGCCCGGCAGTGACATGCTCGCCCTTGGCGGGCTCGGCCTGCGGGTGTTCGGAAAGGTCTGCTGCCGTCACGATCCAGCTGATTTGCGGCAGGTTCCCCGATTCCACATCCGCCCGGAAAGCCGCGACCAGCTGATCCCCGTCAGAGCGGGTCCGGTCATCCCCTTCCTTGTGCTCGCTCACCCAGGAACGACCCCGGCGATAGAGTTCGGATTCCGGATCGCAGGGGCGGAAAGCCGGGAAGACGGACAGCAGATTGTCGCCGAAATTATCGTATTCCTGATAGACCTTCCAGTTCACTCCCGCCTGCTGCAGGCGCTCGGCATAAGTGGTCCAGGTATAGGCATCCGGGTCGAGGGGCCGGTCCTGGCGCATGTCGGCGCTGGGCGTCTCGTCCTCGCCGTAATTATGCATCTGCGGGTCGCGCCCGACCGTGCCGCCGCCATTGCACCCGCTGAACAGGTGCAGGCGGTTGGGATAGGTCTGCGTCATGGTTGAGCAGTGATAGGCATCGCAGACGGTGAAGGCATCGGCCAGGGCGTAATAGAACGGCAGATCCCCGGCCGTGTAGTGGAGCATGCGATTATGCAGCTCGTCCGTATGGCCCCAGCGGTCGTACCGACCGCGATTGAAGATCACCATGTTCTCCTGATGGGACTGGTCCGCACCATCGACCTTGAAGGAACGGGTGGTCTTCGAATCCCCGTGATAGGGCAGGACGTATCCGTCAGGATGTTGGCCAGAGGGCTGCGCCCAGACCGACCGGCCGCCCGGAAGCCGAAGGGGCCGCGGATCGCCCAGCCCGCGCACGCCGTTGAGCATGCCGAAATAGTGATCGAACGAGCGATTTTCCTGCATATGGACCACGATGTGGTCGATATCCTGCAGCGTTCCGGTACGGCGGCGGGCGGGAATGGCCAGCGCACGCTCGATCAGGTTCGGGTAGAGCGAGGCAATTGCCGCGCCTCCAGTCATTCCGAGAAATCGGCGGCGCGAACTGCGAAACATCTTTTCTTGCTCCTGACCTTACGCTAGATGGGCACGCCAATTTTGGTATAGTCCAAAAACTACAATTCTGCGACAATCAAGGGCTCTTCGCTCACCATTCGACCAGCTTGTCAGCAACGGTACGGGACAGTGACAAACCGATGATCGATTCCATCTTCTCCCTGTTCGACACGTTCGGCAGCGAGCATTACGGCGAGAATGCAAACCAGCTTCAGCACGCACTGCAATGCGCCAAACTGGCGCAGGACCATGGCTGCGAACCCAGCCTGATTGCCGCCGCCCTCCTCCACGACATCGGCCAGTTCATCGACGATGCCGGCAACGCGGCCGAAAAGCTCAATCACGACGCGCGCCACGAAATCACCGGCGCGGCCTTCCTGGCGCGCAGCTTCAGCCCGGACGTGACCGAGCCGGTGCGGCTTCATGTCGATGCGAAGCGCTACCTCTGCGCCCTTGATCCCGCCTATGAGGCCGGTTTGAGCGGTGCATCCCTGCTGAGCCTGCGCCTTCAGGGCGGCCCGATGAACGAAGAAGAAGTGGCGGCGTTCCGGGCCGAGCCCTTCTTCGAACAGGCCGTGCAACTGCGCCATTTCGACGATGCGGGCAAGCGCCCCGACTGGGCCGTTCCCGGCCTCGAGTCCTATCGCGGCATGCTGCAATCCTTGCTCCGCGAGGAACAACTCTCGGCCTGAGCCCTTCGCCTGAACTCACTGACCCGGCACTGCGAGGCGCCATGCCTTGACCGGCCAGTCCAGTCCCATCCCGCAGATCGCCCGCCCTCGCCTGACCGCGTGGCGCGGGCGTTTTTTGCGTGACCGGAACCTGCAGATCACGCCCGCCGCTTGATCTGCCCACTCGCCCTGCCGGCGCCCCACTTTGCCGCAGCGCAACAATTTTTTCCCACTCTATTTCATATAGATAGTGAAAATCCGGTCCGGATTTCCGCCAAACCTCCCGTCACTGTCATGCACGTGTAATTCGAATCTGGCCTATACCAGTTTACCGGCAGTGACGACTCGCCGTGGCAGGGAACCGGGGAGAGATCGGGTGTGGAACACATTTCCGCACACGATGCCGTGCGCCCTCGCCTCACATCAAACATCTGATTTCTGAGATTTTCTCTGGGAAACATGAGGGCTATCATGGAACATCCTGTGTCTCGCCGTGCTCTGAAACGGTCGCTTTTCTATTCCGCCGGCCTTGTCGCTTTGCTCGCCGCCGGCTCCGCACATGCCGAGGATAACGAAGGCGGCGCGATTGTCGTGACCGGCCAGAAACTCAGCGTCGAAAGCGCGATCGCAGCCAAGCGCGACGCAGAGACGGTGATCGACGAAGTCTCCGCCGACGATCTGGGCAAGCTGCCCGATGCCAACGTGGCCGATGCCCTCGCTCGCCTTCCGGGCGTGAACGTGGTGGTCAATCAGGACACGGGCGAAGGCGAATATGTCACCATCCGTGGTTTTTCCGGCACCTACAATGCCGTCACCGTGAACGGCGTGCGCGTGGCGCAGACCGATCCGAGCAGCCGCGACGTCTCGCTCAGCGTGCTACCACCCAATGGCCTTGCCGCGATCCGCGTGACCAAGACGCTCACGCCCGATCAGGAAGGCGATGCCATTGCCGGCGTGATCGATTTCCGCACGCCCACTGCCTTCGACTTCATGAAGCCGACCACGGTGCGCGTCTATGCCAATGCCGGCCTAAACGGCCGTGCCGACAGCGCAGGCGAAGACGCCGCGATTTATCAGGGGCAGCTCGATCTAGCCCACCGCTTCGCCGATGACCGCTTCGGCGTGTTCCTCTCCGCCAATTATGGCGTTTCCCATGGCAATGGCCAGGAAACCGAGAATGACGGCGAGTGGGAACCGCATATCTGGCGCAAGAACTCCGAAGAGACGATCTCGGAACAGAACATGCACCTGCCGGGTATCGACCTCGATTATCGCCGCGTGAAACAGACCCGTTACGGCGGCAACCTCTCCTTCGACTATCACGGTGACACCACGGAGCTTTACCTGCGCGGCCAGTATGCCCGCCAGGAACTGGTCGGCACGAACGACTATACCGACTACCGCAACCGCCCCACTCCGCGCCTGACGCAGGTCAATCTGGAAGACACTAGCCTGTTGCAGCCCGAAGACATGGTCATCGGCCACGATGACACGCTCGGCAATATCTACGGCTACACCACGGCCCAGATCGTCGACACCGACGAGGACGGCAAGATCACCGATGCCGACCGGTCTTCGAGCAAATATTGGTCGCTCAACGGCCGTTCGGGCGTCTGGGATCCGGAAGCCTTCCAGTTCGCCCGCAGCTTCTCGACCATCGACGTCACCCAGACGCTCGGCACGGTGGAATTCGGCGGCAAGAGCAAGTTCGGCGCGCTGACGCTGAACTACAGCGCCAGCTATTCCGGCGGCGCGCGGGAGAACCCGGACAGCTATTCGATCGGGTACAATTGCGACAAGTGCACCTATCCGCTCAATTCCACCGGGATCGACTGGGTATCGAACGATCCGCGCTTCCCGCATGCCAGCCTGCCCGCCTATGCCGTGGCGGTCGAGACCGACAGCTCGCTGCTGCCCTTCGACGGTGCCAGCCATTCGCGTTCCAAGCAGACCGACAACCGCTTTGCGGCCAAGTTCGATGCCCGCTACGACGTCGGCAATACGCTGGATTACTTCCAGGCCGGTGCCAAGTGGCTGCGTTCCAAGCGCGAATATGACAACACGCCGATCTGGGACGGCGATTTCTCCGGCACGGCGCTCGACGGGCTGAGCCTTGCGGAGTCAGGCTTGGTGGACAAGGAAGTCACCAGCATGCTCGGCGGCCAGTATTATTATGGCGACGTGTTCAGCCGCGATGCCGTGGTCGCCGCGATCCACGCCGCAGAGGCCGCCAATCCCGACAGCGTGAGCGAGGAAGACCTGCTGCGCGACGACAAGCGCGGGACGGAAAGCGTCTATTCGGCCTATGCCCTTGCCGCCTTCAAGTGGGATCAGCTCAAACTGATCGCCGGCGCCCGCCTCGAACATCGCGACATCCACAACATCTTCTGGGTGGATGACGGCGACGATAGCGGCTTCGGCAGCTCGGACAGCAAATATACCGTCGTGCTGCCGAGCATCACCGCCACCTATCGCCCGAACGACAAGGTCGCCATTCGCGGCGCCCTGTGGACCGGCTATTCGCCGCCGGAATATGGCTATGTCTCGGCCGGCCAGTCGATCACGCGCGACGAGGTGACCAAGGAAATCGTCGCCATCAGCCGGGGCAATCCGGACCTGAAGCCGGCCAAGGCCTATAACGCCGACCTCTCGCTGGAAGTCTACCCCGACCGGTCGAGCGTCGTCTCGGTCTCGGGCTATTACAAGCACATCACGGACTTCATCTTCACCAACGGCAACCAGGTGGACGCCAACACCACCATCGGCACGATCGAAATCACTCAGCCGAAGAACGGCGAGACGGCGACAGTCTACGGCGTGGAAATGAACCTCATCAAGGGCTTCGACGGTCTGCCTGCACCGTTCGACGGCTTCGGTTTCGAAGGCAATCTGACGCTGCAGCACAGCGAGGCCGAGAGCGGGCTGGACTATCGCGCGGGCGATAAGACACGCCTCGTGAACACGCCCCACGTGCTCTACAACGTCGCACTGACGTTCCAGAAATACGGGTTCGAAGCGAAGCTGTCCTACAATTATCGCGGCAAGTTCATCGAAGACCTGCGCGACAATGCGGTGGACAAGTGGGTGCAGCACAATCGCAGCGTAGACCTGCACACGCGCTACAACTTCACCCGGAACCTCGCGCTCGATTTCGACGTGGGCAACCTGCTGAACGACTGGAAATACTACACCACCAAGGGCGACAATCCTTCGTATCAGAAGGATTATCTGGAGCCGGGCCGGACTTTCCTCGCCCGCCTGAGCTACAGCTACTGATCGTCTGATCTTCGATAGTGGAGCGGCAAGCTCCGCGACACGGGCGGATGGAAGCCGGGGATGGTCCCCCTCGCGCTTTCATCCGCTCTCTTGTCTTTGGCACGCTGCTCGGTTCTATAGCCGGGATGGAGCATTGCTCCGGTTCCGCAAATTCCCGCGAAAGCCTGCCCGACCATGCCCCCACGGCCTGAACAGACATCCAGCCCACTGGGCGAAAGCCGCGGCAAGCCCGCCCGGGCCGGGGAGCCGCCAATGCCGCAATATCTGGCCCTGCGCGACCAGATCGCCGAGGGGATCGAACTCGGCAAGCTGCCGGCCGGGGCACGCCTGCCCTCGGAACGCCGGCTGCAGACCGATAGCGGCGCAGCACGCGGCACGATCCGCGAGGCCCTGTTCCAGCTCGAAGCAGAAGGGCTGATCTATCGCCGGGAGCGCAGTGGCTGGTACGTTTCCCCGCCGCCCGTCACCTACGATCCGACCCGTTGGGCGGGCTTCATGACCTATGTTTCCGAACAGGGCCGCACTCCCACGACCGAGACCCTGTCCACGGAGGAGCTACCCGCCCCGCCCGCCGTCGCGGACATTTTCCGCGTGGCACCGGGCACGCGGCTCTACGTCGTTTCGCGCCGCCGTTCGATCGACGGGCGCCCCGTTCTGGTCGAGCGTATCACTGTCGATCCGAGGCTCGCGCCGGGCCTGTTCGAACATTCGCTGGATGGATCGCTGACCCAGATCCTCAGCAAGAACTATGGCCTGTCCGTGGCCCGCAACCGTGTGACCATGCGCCCCTGCGCCTTGGTGAAATCCGCGGCGGACGGGCTTGGCGTCAAGGCCGGGACACCAGGCCTGCTGGTAGTGCGCACCTGCTTCGACAAGACCGGCCGCGTAGTCGAATACGATCAGGAATATTGGCGCCACGACGCCATTCGCATTCACGTGGACCTGGACGTCAGCTGATCCCGCCCGGCGTCAGAGCTGGCGCCGCAGCGACAGAAACAGGCCGGTGGTGGAGCGATACCAGCGCTCTTCCTCGAACAGCACGCGCCCGTCTGCCCGTGTCCCGTCATAGACTTTCCGGTCCCGCTCACGCTTGCGGCCTAGGATGTTTTGCGCACTAGCCTCGATGGTCAGGCGCGGCGAGGCGGTGTAGGTCCATTTCAGGCTGACATAGGGCTCGTCCGAAGTCTGGCGCCATTCCGCCAGTCGGCGATAGGTCAGTTCCTGTCCGAAATAGACGTCGATCGCGAAGCTGGACCGCAAGGACGGCCGGTCGAGCGTGGCGTGGATTTCACCCACGAAGGGCGCCAGTGCCGTGATCGACCGACGCGAACCATCGACCGGGTCGCGCACCGCACTGGAACGCCATTCGCCCGAGAAGGACACCCGTCCGCCCGAAATGCCAAGGGGATCGAGCGGCCATGTCACCTGCGCGCCCAGCGCGTTGATATGGCCCCGGCCGATATTGCCCGGCGCATCAAGCCCCTCGACCGGTATGAGGTCCAGCACATTGTCGATCCGGTGATGGCGATAGGTCAGCGTGACCACCCCGTCCTTGCCGAAACGGCGTTCGGCCGCCGCCTCCCCGATCCAGGCCGTCTGCGGCCGCAGGTCGAGATTGCCGGCATTGACCGTTCCGTCGATCAGCGAGGCCGAGCTGGCAAAATCGGTGAAGTCCAGCTGCCCCACTTCCCGTTCCAGCCGCAAGCGGATCTGACTGCGTTTACCCGCATCCCAGCGCAGGAGCAGCTTGGGTTTGAAGAAGCCGAAACGAGTGGTGTAGTCGAAGTGGGTGACGCGGTTCGTCTGGCCAAGGCTGGAATATTCGCCCCGCGCAGTCGCCTCCGCAGTCAGGCGCGGGGACAGGGGAACGGTCAGCTTGGCGGATGCATCGCCGCGCCATTCGGCGATCCGCACATCCGAATTCGGCAGCGCGACAGGCACGCCGTCGATCTCGAACGCACTCTGGCTGTCGAGCGCATTATAAGCCACTTCGCCATTGATCTCCCACGCAATGCCGCTGGTGGGCGAGCGGGCAAGGGTAGCGCGCAGGATGCGCTCGTCGGCGATGCTGTCGGCGCGATAAAGGCTCGAGCCATCCGGGCCCTCGCCCGCCGAACGGGTCGACACATCCTTGCGCGTGGCCAGAACGAGCAGCTTGGCCGAGAGGTTCGAGGCAAAGCTGCGAGACCATTCCGCCCCGGCCTCGCCGCTATTGGTCCGGATTGCGTCATCGGTGCGAGCCATACTTCCCGCAAGCGCCCCTTCGAGAAAGTCGAGCACTTCGTGCGTTCGGTAATCCTGATGAGTGAAGGACAGATTGCCGCGAATGACCCCGCCCGCGAAGCCTGTGTCGCCTGCCAGCCGGGCCTCAGCCCCCCGGATCGGGGAATCGATAGCCACTTTCGCCCGGTCAAGCACGGTGCCATCGGGCAATCGGGTGATCCGTTCGCCCTCCCCGCTTTCATCCTGGTTCAGCGACAGGAGGAACGAGGCTTCCCAGCCGCCCTTCGCATTGCGCCGCGACATCTCGCCGCGCAGCGAAGGCAACAGGGCACTGCCCGCATAGGAATAATTGGAGAGCGTAAGGGCCTGGCTGCGCGATTCCTCCGCCACACGCACCACATTCACCAGCAATTGCGCGCCCTGCTGATCGAGGCCCGGACGCGGGGTGCGGATCAGTTCGATACGCAGCACCTGCGCGGCGGGGATAGCCGTCAGCACATCGTCGATCGTGCGGTTCTTGGTGGAAGGACGCACCCCGTCGACCAGCACATTGCCCGCCGCCCCGGCAAAGCCACGGACAGCATCCCCGGAATCGATCACGAAGCCGGGCACCCGGCGGACCATGTCCAGCGCGGTTACCGGAGCGGCCTCGGCGAAATAGGCAGGTTCGAAGACAAGATCGCCGGCGGGCGTAGCACTGGTCGTTACGGCAGATGCGCCCTGCACGAGGGCAGTGGCCAGAATGAGTGTATTCAAGGAAATTACTTTCTCTTGCCCGATCGAGGCAGCATTGCCCGCAACGTCCGGTCGCCGGGGCGCAGGCCGTGCCAGAGGGCAGCGGCGATATGGAGCGCGGCAATGCCCAGCAGGGCAAACCCGCCCCATTTGTGGATATAGCTGAGCGCTATGCTGAAGGTCTGGTGCCTGGGCAGCGGGCTCGGCAGGGAAACCCCGCCGGGCAGCTCAAGCGCGGGATTGATCAGGGCATCCATCAGATAGCCGCTCACCGGCAGGGCGATCAGCAAGGCGAGCATCAGCCCCTGCGCCAGAATGGCGGCCGCCTGCATATGCGGCCCGCCCGTGCGCGGTGGCCGTGGCTTCAGGCGCCGCAGCGCGATCCATCCCGCTGCCAGTAGCAGGACCGCCAGCCCGCCAAGGCGGTGCCAGCCGATCCATGCCATGTAGCGATCGATGTAGAACTGGCTCCATTCGGGAGGGGAGAGCAGAAAGACGGCCAGCCCTGCGACGGCCAGAGTCAGCCCCCCGGTCACCCAGTGGAGCAGGATGACCGGCAGGCTCCAGCCCGAACTTCCGCTCTCGTCTTCCGTCACTTCGGCTCCATTCCCACAGCCTTGCACTGACGCAGCGCCGCCTCGATCGGGCGGACCTGGGCGATCTCGGCCTGTGCCGCCACCGCCCGGTCGGTCGCGAGCAGTGCGACGCCATCCTGCGCCAGTTCGGCATAAATGCCCTTGAGATCGAGATTCTCGACTGCCCCGTCAATAAACCACAGCGTGCCGTAAGACACGGTAAGGCCCTGCGCGCGCAGATCGTTCCAATAGGCCCGGTCGCGCTTGCCGATACCGGTCCAGGCGATCACGCGCTTCATGTCGATGCCCGCCTCCTTGGCGCGTGCCAGCGCGGCCGCATCGGCCATTTCGAAAGTGATGCTGATCGTGGGATCGAGTTCCTGCACCCGTTTGGCATCTTCAAGGCTGTTGACCAGCAGCATGAAATTGGCCTGCGCCCCGGCCGCGCGGATTTCCCGGATCATCTGGGGCAACGCATCGCTGTCCTTCACTTCCGCCAGCACCAGTGCGCGATTATGCGCCCATTCGGCCATCGTGCTCAGCCTGGGAATGCGGAAAGTGGTGAGGTTGCCGTCATTATCCTCAAGATAGAGCTGCGACAGTGCCGACCAGGTCTGCGCCTCCACCGGGCCGGTGCCGGTGCTGGTGCGGTCGAGCGTGTCGTCATGCATCAGCACCAGCACGCCATCCTTGGTACGGCGCACGTCCACTTCCACCAGAACGGGGAACTGCGATAAAGTATGCGCTGCAGTCTCGATGGCGTTTTCCGGATAGCCGGGCGCGGCGCCGCCGCGATGGGCGCTCACCAGCGTGCCAGTGTCGCGGGTGCAATCGAAAAGGTCGTGAACCGAGGCAAAGGGATTGGCCACCGGGACCTTCGGCTCGGGGAGCTTGGCGTCGGGCGCCGCGAAACCCGTTGCCGGAAGCAGGGCTGCGGCGAGTACGCAGGGCAGAATCTTACGCATGGGCATGTTCCTGATGTGAGTGGGGGAGAGACGGGTCAGAACCGCGCCCGCGTGCCGATCTGCCAGCTGCGCGGTGCACCGCGATAGCTGTCCGGCTCTTCGTAAGTCTGGTCGAAGGCATTGCGCATATTGGCGAACAGCTCGACACTGTCGGTCACGCTGTAGCGAGCCGAGAAGCTGACCAGATCGTAAGCCGTGACCAGCCCGTTGCCGACATAGCCGCCACCCGGCCCCCATGCGCTGCTGTCGTCATAGACGACGTCCATGCGCTGGCCGCGGCGATACCAGTCGGCCGAAAGGGAAAGGCGCTCGATCGGGTTGAGCGTGAGGCTGGCCGACCAGCTGTGCTTGGGCCGGCGCAGCAACTGGTCGCCGGTCGCGTCGTTGAAGGCATTGGTGCGGCTGTAATTGACCCGCAAATCCGCGATCCGGCCGATCTTCGCCTGCACGCCCAGTTCGAACCCGTCGATGGCGGCCTTGCCGACATTGCGGTTGGCAAGCGCGGCATAATCATATTCGATCAGATCGGCGATCTTGGTGTCGAAATAGGTGACGTTGAGCCCCACCCAGCCCTGCGCACCCACTTCGGTGCCGACGTCGGCGCCTGCCTCGAAGGATTTGCCGTGTTCCGGCACGAGGTCGGGATTGCCCACGTTCCACGCGCTCTTGGTGAAGCGTTCGCTCAGGGTCGGCGCCTTGAACGAGGTACCATAGGAGACATAGGCCCGGCCGCCGACTTCGGGCAGGTGCAGGACACCGCCCGCATTCCAGGTCGTGACGGCATCGAAGCTTTCCGGATTATCGTGCCGCAGCGATCCGTTGAGATCGACCCGGTCGGCAATCGTCACCTGCGCAAGGCCATAGAAGGCAGTCTGTTCTTCCGAGCTGGACAGCGCATCGCTGTAGCCGTCAAAGGCGTCCACCTTGTCCTTCTGCCATTCGAGACCGGCGGAAATGGTCGCCTTGACCGCATCCGAAGGGCGGACTTCCAGCCGGTTGCGCCAGGCAGCGAATGTCCGCAGGCCACTTGCTTCCGTATCGGCGCCGCCGAAGCTGTCATTGGTGTCGGGGTGGTTCCATTCCGAGCGCTGATTGTCGACCTGCCCGAATTCCAGATCGCCCTGATAGCGGCCATCGAGAGCCGTAAGGCGCGGGGCGATCCGCCAGAGGAAATAGCGGTCACGCCCGCCGCGCCCTTCGCGGTCCAGCGCGGCATCGTCGAATTCCGACTTCGCCCGGCGATAGCGGGCCAGCCCGCGGATCGTGAGTCCATCGGTCAGCGTCAGTTCGCCATTGCCGGTGATAGTGAAGAACCGGCTGCCGTCGCGCTCGCCCAGATCGTCGGCAATGCGCGCGGCGACATTGTCGTAACCGCCCGTCTCGAAATATTCGGCAGTCACGCCATAGGCGAACATCCCCGCCGTGCCGCGCGCGCCGGCCAGCCCGCGATAAGTATCGAGATTGCCCGCTGCGATTTCCGCATAGGGCATGAAGGCGCGTTCGCCGCCGATGCGCGGGATGAAGTTGATGACCCCGCCGATCGCATCGGACCCGTAGACGGCCGAGGCAGGGCCGCGCAGCACCTCGATCCGTTCCAGATCGCCCAGCGTGTCGGAGCCGAAATTGAACTGGCCATTGGGGGTGGAGGCATCGTTGAGGCGAATGCCGTCATACAGGGCCAGCGTGTGCTTCGAATTGGTCCCGCGCGAGAAGACCGAGGTCAGCCCGCCGGCACCCCCGCTCTGGACCACGCTGAGGCCCGGCACCGATTTGAGCGCATCGGCCGCGGTGACGAGGCCCTTGCGCTCGATATCGTCGCGCGAGATCACTTCGGTACGCGCGGCGACGCTTTCGACAGCGGCATTGCCGCGCATGGCGGTGACGACGATCAGTTCGCCCTCGGGCCCGGAGGCGAGAGTCTCGGCCGCTACGGTCTCAGTGGCCACGGTCTCGGCAGCCATAGTCTCGGCATGGGCAGAGACGGCCAGGAAGGGGAGCGTCGCAATCGGGAGCGAGAGTATCACAATGTTGTAACGGGACACGGTCATGGAGGGGGCTACCTGCTGAGGACTTTCTCGCGTGCCCCTAGAGTGCCGCCATGACCGGTAGATTTCCCTTCGATGATCGCTTGAAGAATCTCGCGTATAAAAGCGTATCTTCGCGCCCCACGCAGAATGTTCGCAGTGTTCGCAACGAACCGCGCTGGCCGCGCCTGATCCGACAGGTCCGTCACCAGATGGGGCTGACGCAGGCTGCCTTCGCAGAAATGATGGGCGTGAAGCAGGCATCGGTTTCCCGCTGGGAGAACGGCCATGACACGCCCTCTCTCGCCCAGCGCCAGCGGATCACCGATCTCTGGCGCGCGGCCGATGCGCCCCGGTTGCGGCAACAGCTGAAGGCGCGCATGATCTATGCGCCCAATCCGATCAGCATCGTCGGCCGCGGGGCGCATTTCCTGGAATTCAGCAACAGCTTCGCGCGCGAGGCCGGCGTCACCACGGATCAGCTAAGGGGCTGCCCGGTCTATGGCCAGTTCGGCGACATCGTGGATCGCACCACGGAGGCGTGGGAGCAAAGCGGCATTTTCAAGGGCGACATCGCCTTTACGCTGACCGTCCTGACCCTGACCGACGTTGCCGGGCAAACCATCCACCTCAAGAATTTCGACACGCCCTACCATCTCGATGACGAGATCGTCTCGGTCTGCGAAGTGAAACGGATCGACGAGGCGGAGTATGAGCAGCACATGCGCGCTTATGGCGCCCCGGTATTCAGCCTGAGCTATGACGATCTGCCGCGTTAGCGGGCTGAGGGATTTCGATCTGTGGCGACAATGGTGACTAACCGGGATTTGGGCTCAAAGATTGCCAATCCGGATACGACAACATTGCGGACGATGAGCGTAAGACCGTATGTGATTACATGAATGCTGCATCTCGCACCTCTTGGAAGGCGCTACCCCTTCCTGCCAAGCGTGTGTCCTTAGTGCTCACTCGACAATTCTCTGATGCTGAGGGCGATCAATTGCGGTTGGGCCATGTGCCCGCCGATATGGATGATAAATGGTTCATTTTCTTTGAGAATGGCTGGCTCTATTTTCACAGGTCATGGACGGGGCATTGCATATATGGCGTCCGCCTCGACGGCTCACCGAATGGTGTGCGGATCACGGAGGCGTGGGTGAACGGGGATGAGGGCCAATATCGCTCACCCGGTCAGGAAGCTGACATACGGTTTGTGCAGCAGCTAATTGACACCCGTCTTCTCACTTAGGAACGTCCGCTCCCCACAACAAAGCTGCCAAATGCCGCCATTCCGGACACAACATGATTGCGGACATCCCCAATCTCCGCTCGTCCTGAGCCTGTCGAAGGACACGGGAAACCGCCAGCCCCACATCCCGTTGGCGGGGCAAGTGCCGCCGCGTGTCCTTCGACAGGCTCAGGATGAGCGGTTGTGGTGAGTGGGATTAGGCTTTTACTCGAGTACCTTCGTCATTCCCGTCATTCGCTCTACCCAACGAAGTTCGCCGATAGCGGGCGAGCATTCATGCCGGAGCTGAACACGCTGCTCCGCGTCGGCAGTTGCGGCGCATCACGCCCTAGGCGGGATCGAGGGCCACGCGGCCCCGGCTGACTGTGAAGCTGGCGAGAGTCGAAATGGCCCCGCCCGGTGTGCTCACCCGGTCCATCACCTTCACATCCGTGCGCCAGAGTTCGGGCGTGATCTCGAACAGCTGATATCCGCGCCGGTCGGTCATCAGCTTGATGTGCGGATTATTCGCCAGCTGGAACTCGGCATCGGGGATCTCCATCCCGTCGCCATTCGAGCTGATCGACGTCGCGAGGAATTCCACTGCGGCCATCTCGCCATCCAGCCGCTCGTCATCGAGCGGGACAGTGCCGGCGAAGTGGCGGTGGAAATCGCCCGAGGCAATCACCGTGTTGCCCTGCCCCTGCCGCGCGATGCTTTCCATCAGCCGCTTGCGCGCGGGGCGATAGCCGTCCCATGTGTCGAAGGCGTAATCGGGCGTAGCAGTGGCGGATGGGCGGCGATCGTAGGGCATCGTCAGCACCTGCTGGGCCAGCAGGTTCCAGCTTGCATCCCCGGCAAGGCCTGCGTCGAGCCAGGCTTCCTGCGCCTTGCCAAGCATGTCGGACGAGTTGTGGGCGTCGAACGAACAGGGAAGCGCCTTGCCATCCGCGCAGGGCTGGTCGGACCGGAAGCTGCGCGTATCGAGCACATGCATGCTCAGCAGCCGTCCGAAATTCAGGCGGCGGAAGACGAGCACCCCGCCCAGCGCGGGCATTTGCGCGCGGCGCAGGGGCATGTGTTCATACCACGCCTGAAGCGCGGCCAGCCGGCGCAGGGCGAAGATTTCGGGCGGCGTCCCGTCACGGTCGAACTCTCCCGCCCAATTATTGTCCACCTCGTGATCGTCGAAGGAGACGGCAAAGGCGCAGGCCGCATGAGCCGCCTGCAAATGCGGATCGGCCTTGTACTGGGCGTAGCGACGCCGATAATCGTCGAGGCTGTAGAGCTTGTCGCCCAGATGCTGACGCGGGATATAGGGGCCCAGCGGGGTCGGCGCCCCTTCATAGATGTAATCGCCGTAATGGAAGACCAGATCGAGGTCCGGTTCTGCCGCCAGATGCCCCCAGGCGTCGAAATAGCCATGTTCCCACTTTTGGCACCCGGCAACGCCGATCCGCAGCCTGTCAGGCATCTCACCCGCCGCAGGGGCCGTGCGGGCCATGCCCACGGGGCTGACATCGGCGGTCCCGGCCATGAAGCGATACCAATAGGGGCGGCGCGGCAGCAGGCCGTCCAGCTCGACATGGACGGAATGGGCAAGCTCGGGCCGCGCCAGTGCCTCGCCGCTGCGCACCACGCGGGCGAAGCCTTCATCCTCGGCCACTTCCCAGCGCACCGCGACAGGCGCCATCGGCATGCCGCCATGTTCGCCCAGTGGATCGGGCGCAAGCCGGGTCCAGATAACGAAGCCGTCCGGCCATGGATCGCCCGCCGCCACGCCCAGCGTGAAGGGATAGGCGCCCGGCATGGCCGCGAGGGCCCGCACAGGCGCAAGGGCGCCCATGATCGCCAGTTGCCCGGCACTGCGGATCAGGGTGCGGCGATCGAAACGCATGGCCGAATTCCAGTCTCAATGGCGAAAGCTCCACCGGCATGAGGGTCGCCGGTGGAGCCCCTCGCCCTACGCTTAGAAGCGAACCTTCGCGCCCAAGAAATATTCGGCGCCCAGCGCATCATAGGTCGAAGGATAGCTATTGGCCTGCTGCTGCGACGTGCCGATGGCCTGCGGCTGAGTGTCGAACAGATTGTTCACCCCGCCATAGAGTGTCAGCTTGCCATCGACGATCTCGTAGCTGGCCGAGAGATCGAAATAGTTGCGCGAGTGGAGCACCGGCACCGCGTAATCGGCCTCGTTGCCGCCGCCCACGACGATGCGGTCATCCGTCACCGGCCCGATATAGCGATGCTGCAGCGTGGCGGTGAACGCGCCGGAGTTCCAGCCCAGGCGGGTCACGGTCTTGAACTTGGGACGCACTTCATAACCGCACAGGGCGCCGAAAGTACCCGCGCAATTGTTCACTTCCTCCGGCAGGTCCTGCAAGGGCATTACGTCATAGCTGTGGAGCCAAGTGCCGCGCAGGTCCAGGCTCACCTCGCCGCCCGCCAGATCGTGGGCCCAGCCAAGCTGGAAATCGATGCCCGACGTGGCGATCTTGCCGATATTGGTGTTGAAGGCCTCCACGCTGTAGGGCGAACCGATGCTGCCATCTTCCGGATCGCGGCGGATCGCCTGACAGGCCGCGCTGGCAGCATCCTGCAGCACGTTATAGCACAGGTCGAAAATACCGGCGACCGAAGAGCCCAGCGGCGCGATCGCGTCCTTCACCTCGATGTTGAAGTAGTCCACCTTCAGAACGAACTCTGGCAGCACCTCGGGCCGCAGCGTGACGCCGAAGCTGATCGTGTTCGAGCTTTCCGGCTTCAGGTCCGGATTGGAGCCGTAGAGCACGTCCAGCCGCGAACTGGGTTGCAACGCGGCCTTGCCCACCATGCTCTCCGGCACGCCCGTGGCGATGCACAGGGCCCGCACCACCGGATCGGTCGCCGCCGAAGCCAGCGCGCAGGTATCCTGCGCGGATGGGCTGTCGGAATACTGGCCGCTGAACAGCTCGCCGATATTGGGAGCGCGCACGGCGTGCTGCCACTGGCCCCGCAGTTCCAGCCCCTCTACCGGCGACCATTCCAGCCCGCCCAGCCAGGTCCACACATTGCCGGCACCGCTGAGATTGTAATGCGAATAGCGCAAGGCCCCATTGGCCGTGACGCGCCCGATGGCGGAATCCTGCGACAGCAGCGGCAGGCGCGTTTCGCCGAACAGTTCGAACACTTCGATCCCGCCCGATGTGGGATAGAAGGGGTCCTGCCCGATGGCATCGCCGCTCTGCTGCGCCGGGTCCGGATTGGATTCGTCATAGGCCTTGCGCCATTCGGTACCCAGCGCCACGCTCAGCGGCCCGGCGGGCAGCGAGGCGACATCGGACGAGAACGTGCCCATCGCAGTGTGCAGGCTGCTGAAGTTCTCGTTATGCGTGTTGATGGTCAGCGCCTGGACAGCGGCATCCGACATGCCGAAGCCGAACGGGTTCACCAGCGGCGCGGCGCCGTTAACGCTGAGCAGGCCGGCCGTATAGGCAGAGCGGGAGACCATGCCGGTGAGGTCGGACGATCCCTTGGCCTCGCCATAGAAATAGGAAATGTCGAACCGGTTGTTGCGCAGGAAGCTGTCGCTCGCATCCGGCAGCGAACCCTTCAGGCCCCCACCGATGCGCAACGTATCGGTGTTGATGAAGACGTTGCGCGGGCCGATTTCCTCGAAGCGGCGGGCGAAGCGAACGCTGACCAGGCCATTATTGGCATTGGCCCCGGTTTCCAGCAGGTCCAGCTGATGGAACACTTCCTGCATTTCCGGCGAGACATAGGGATTGTCCACGTCGATCAGATAGGCGGTCACGCCGTGGGTCGTCGGCGCCAGCTGCATCGTCACCTGAGTGCGATACCACGAGCCTTCGCCATAGAGCGTGACATTGTCGCTGACGTCGAAATGAGCGAAGCCCGACACGCCTTTGCGCTCTTCGGGGACCTGCAGATAATTGTAGCCCGCGAAATTGTAGCGGTCCTCCGGATCGCGGAACAAGCGGGCATCCGAACCGGCGCCATCGAATGTGAAGCCCAGCGAAGTGAGGCCGGAAAGGCCCGCCGCATTCAGCGCCGAGGCAAGGCCGGCATAGGCGGGCGTACCCGACTGCAGCTTCGCTAGTTGCGCCGCGGTCAGCATGGGAAAGCTGCCATCCGGAGTGGAAGTCGCCGCGCGGCTGACCAGCCCCGGAGCGCCATCCACCATGCCATCGGCCAGCGGGACATTCGAATATTCGCGGTCAGCCTGCGTCACCGCGCCGCGCTTGTAGTAATTTCCCGTGAGCACGATGTTGCCGCGGCCATCCGCGAAATTGGTGCCGGCCGTCAGGTCCAGACTATAGCTGGTGGCATCGCCCGCCACATCGCCGCCATATTGGGCCTTGCCTTCCACGCCGTCGAAATCCGTGCGCAGGATGAAATTGGTAACGCCCGCAATGGCGTCGGAACCATAGACGGCGGACGAACCGCCCGTGACCACGTCCACGCGTTCAACCAATGCGGCGGGAATCGTGTTGATATCGGTCGTCTGGTAAGAGCCGGAGAAGACGTAGCGGCGGCCGTTCACCAGCACCAGATTGCGCCCGGTGCCGAGGCTGCGCAGATCGATCTCCGCTTTGCCCGTGCCGGGATTGTTCGAACGGCTGGTGCGGCCGCCCGCGAATTGCGGCTGGCGGATCAGGAAATCTTCCAGCGCCAGCGCACCGGTGCTCTCGATCTCCTCACGCCCGACGGACGAGACCGGCGTGGAGCTTTCCTCCGCCACGCGGGCAATGCGCGATCCGGTCACCACGATCGGCGCGGCCTCCACTACCGCCGCCTCGCTCACTTTCGCGGGCGACGCGGCAGGGGCTGGCGTGGAGGCCGCACCACGGGCAGCGCGCAGCATCACCGTGCCCGAACTGCCCTTCGTCACTTCCAGCCCGCTGCCCGCGATCAGGGTGCGCAGGGCCTGGCTGGCCTTCATCTCGCCCTTGATCGGAGTGGAGCGGATCGCGCTGATCTTCTCGCTGGGAAAGAATATCTGCACACCGGCCTGACGGGCGTAGAGATTCAAGGCATCAGGAAGCGCCTGCGCCGGAATATCGAAATAGACATTCTTCTCTTCCTTCGCCTCGGCCGCATATGGCGCAATTACGACAGGAATAAAGCAGGCATATTTCAGCGCGGAAATCAGCGACCTGTTCGACATGAAATTCTCCGTTGCCCCGGTGATGGAGGAATTTGGGCTTCAACCATCATGACGAGCGGGGCAGACCTCTCCGCCAAGCCGATCAGTTATTTTTTCGCGTGAGCAGGAAACCCTCGTCGGACGGCGAGGCCTGGATATCGAGCGTAGCATCGAGCGCTTCGAAGAAGATCGTGGGATCGGTGGAGGTGAAGCGCCCGCCAACGCGGATCGCCCCCAGCGCCGGATCGGCAATGACGATCTTGCGCTCGAGATAGCGGTTATATTCGCCGATCGCCGCGGAGAGCGGCTCGTCCTGAAAGAGGATTTCCCCGCTCTGCCAGGCAAGCGTGGCGGCGACCTGCAATTCGGAAGCCGGGCTGATGCGGGGCCCGGCATCGGTGAGGCTGAGCATGCGATAGGCGCCTGCCGCCTCGGGCCTGAGGTCGCTTCCATCCGCCTGCCCCGCGCTGCGAGCCACTCCCCGCAGCACCATCACGTCGATCCCGCCCGGCATCAGCCGCGCGTTGAACAGCCCGCTGGTCAGGCTGATCTTCACATCCTCCCCTTCCAGCAGGAGCGGCGGCCCCTTGGGCGAGACCTCCAGCGCCATTTCCCCCCGTTCGAGGCGGAGGATGCGCTTCCCGCCTTTCACGCGCCAAGCGACCGAACTGTCCGTGTTGAGCGCCAGCAGGCTGCCGTCGGGCAGGCGCAGCTTGCGCGTCTCTCCGATCCCGGTCTCGACCCGGTCCCACGCATAGGCTCGTGAAACCGCCATGCCGCCCCCGGCGAGCACGATCAGCCCCGCCGCACCGGCGGCCCGCATCATGGCGCGGCGCGAAAAGGAAAGGTCTGCGCGCGCAGCGCCCTGCTCCGCTTCCAGGCCAATCCCGGGACCGACCTTTTCCCATGCGGCATAGGCGCGCGCGAAGGCCAGCGCATGAGCCGGGCTGCGGCCTCGCCATTCTTCGAATGCGGCAGGATCTACCGTGCCCAGATCGTGCCGTGCCACCCATTCGGCGGCTTCCGTGGCAAGGCGATAGGGCTCGGATCGGCGTGGAAGATCTATGTTTCCGCTCCCATGCAGGGCGGGCTCCCCGCGAGCCCTTCTATAAGGGGACGAGCGGGAAGCGGTTTGCCGCCAACTGTCCGAAAAATATTTCAGCCTTGGGCGACTTCGTCCCGCTGCAGCGCGTCTTCGGCCTGGGGTTCCGCCGTGTCTCTGTCCATGTCTCTGCCAATGTCTCTGGCCGTGTCTCTGGCCGCGTCCGGGTTAAGCGCCCGGCCCAGCAGCACCACGGCCCGCGCAAGCCGCTTCTCCATGGTGGACAGGCTGATGCCCAGTTCACTGGCGATTTCACGGGGTGGCTGCTCGTCGAACCGGCGGCGGATGAACACCGTGCGGCAGCGTTCGGGCATGGAGCCGAGCGCGGCATTGACCCGCACCATCATTTCCCGGCCGGACAAGGTGCGGAACTGATCCGGCGCATCGTCTTCCACGTCGAAATCGTCGATCTCGGAAATACGCTGGAATTCGACGATTTTCGCCCGGCGCAGCCGCTCGATCGAAATGTTGCGCAACATGCGCAGGACATAATGGCGCGGATTGCCGATCGATGCCCAGCCATCCATGGCAAACAGCCGGACGAAGGCCTCCTGCACCAGATCGGAGGCGGCATCCGGATCGCGCTCGAGCCGCCGCGCGGCGTCCAGAAATGCGGGTTCGTGAGGCAGAACCTCGTCGATGAACCAGCGATCTATGGGGCGCAGAGCGGACATCGGGCCTGACGAAAGGATGGAGTTCCGCTGGCCGCTAGGGGGCGATTGTTGCCGCCCGGTGACAGGGGCTCGGCGAGGGGCTCGGCGCCCCCCGGCCTCAGAACTTGCAGTGCGCTGCCAGGCTCAGGCTGGTCGGTGCCTGCGGCGTATATTGCCGCATCGCCGAAAAGCGCAGGGGATTGCCGAATGCGAACTGGTCGGCACTGGAAGCGAACAGATTGTCGAGGTCCAGCGAGAAATCGACGCGGCCAAGATCAATCCGGGCCTGCAGGCCGCTTTCGAGATAATTGCCGATCGGGCGATCCACTGCCGGATCAAAGCTCAGCCTCGCCGGGCCGACATAGCGCAGCCTGACCCGCAGCGAGGCTTCCGCATCGCCCAGCGCGAAGGAATAGGCCAGCGCAGCGCGCAAGGTATATTCCGGGACCACGGGAAGCCGCCGATCCTCCAGAGCGATGCCCAGATCGTTCCGCACAAGGCGCGCGTCCTGATACGACCCGCCGGCAGTGAGCAGCCACGCTGCATCCAGCGGCAGGCTTAACGATCCTTCGAAGCCGATGATTTCCGCATTCCCCGCATTCTCGGTCTCGATCAGTCCGTCGGGTTGCAGCATGTCGGACTGAACGTCTTGCCAGCGCGTGAAATAGGCGCCCAGATCCAGATGCCCACGCCCGCCGATCTGCTGGCGCCAGCCGGCCTCGAAAGTTTCCAATTCGTCGCCCTTCAGGCGGTCGAGTTCTCCGGAACCATTGATGTCCAGCCCGCCCTGCCGGATCGCCGAACCATAGCGCAGATAGGCCAGATGGCTGCTGTCAGGTCGCCAGGACAGGGCAAAAGCGGGCGTCATGCCGCTCCGCCCCAGATCGCTCGTCTGTGGGCCGGATGCAAGCAGGCGCGTTTCCGAAACGCTGCTGTGGAACAGGCGGGCCCCCGCATCGACGGCAAACCCGGAACCGAGCGGCACGGAAAGGTCCCCAAAGGCGGAAAGGTCGGTCGTGATCCGGCGATCGTCGTCAATCGACAGGCGATCCGCGGCGGAGGCCAGGAACCAGATGTCGTGCTGGCGTGCCTCAAGGGCGGAAAGGCCCGCCAGCCACTTTACGCCGCCCAGCTCTCCGCTGATCCGCGCTTCATTGTCCCATACGCGATAGGTCCGCTCCATATTGAGCGTGAGCGGATCGGGAAGGCCGAACCCGGCCGCGCCCTGTGTCGCATCGTAAGTGTCGTTCACTTCGTGCCAGGTCATCGCGCTGCTGAATACGATGCTCGCCCTCTCGCCCTCGCGTGCGATCTTCAGCGAGACATGGCGCAGGTCATTATCGTGCGGTTCCGGCAACTGGGCCGGGCGCGAGCGGGCGTTGGGCCGATAGACATATTGGCTGTCCTGCGCCTCGCGCCATTGGCCGAAGCCCGTCAGATCGACTTGCCAGCCCCCGCCCGCATCCACTGCCAGCCCAAGCCGCGCACCCAATGTCCGGCCGGAATTGCTGTCCTTCCGGCTGCCCGTGTCGATCCAGCCGGCATCCTTGCGCGAATATCCCACCAGCCTGACACCCGCCACGCCGGGCTGCAGGGGCAGGTTCGCGACTGCCGCAATGTCGTAGCCAAGGCCTCCCCCGGCCAGCACCTCGGTTCCTCCGGAGAGCGAGAGAGACGCCTCGTCCAGATCAGGCTTGCGGGTGACGAGGTGATAGATGCCGCCCAGCGCGCCGGTGCCGTAGAGCGCGCCCTGCGGGCCCTTGAGCACTTCCGCGCGCTCCATATCCACCAGCAGGATATCCGGGTCCGGCGCGGCATAGGTCAGGCGTGCCTCGTCAAGGACGACGGCGACGGTCGACTGGCTCTCGCCATTGAAGGCGCTGTCTGAGACCCCGCGCAGAAACAGCCGGTTGCGGCCATGCCCCGAGGCGGTGAGCGTCATCCCGTCGATCTCGGAGGCCACGTCCGCCGTCTGGCCGCCCGCTCCCGGCGGGATCGCGGCACCATCGCCCAGCTCCACGACTGAGGCGGCCATGGGCAGGTCGAGCAGGCGGGAAGCGCGCTTGGTTGCCGTGACGATGATCGGCGCGCCGACGCCGTCCTCCGCGCGAGTGAGCCGTGGGGCGGGCTGGCGCGCGGGTGCGACGCGCGGCGCATCGCGCTCGATCCGCCAGGCTGTGGGGCCGACTTGCCGGGCATGATAGCCGGTGCCCTTGAGCAGCGCCTTGAGCGCGGCCTCCGGGCTCAAGCTGCCCTTCACGGGGCGGGTGCGGATATGCGGCAGAGTGCCGTCCGCCCCCACCGAGATGCCCGCCTCTCGCGAGAGCAGGGCTATTGCATCGCCGAGGGTGGCGGCGGGAATGTCGAGCCGGTGGCGCTCGCCCTCAGCGCTGGCCGGACTCCAGGCGATAGCCATCGCCACTGCGGCCAAGCTCAAGGTCCATGAGCTGGGAAAGATCGCGCAGCGCCGCCTCACCATCATGGATGACCAGGGTTCCCGTAAATCGCCGGGTGCGCACAGAATCCGCCACCGACACCTTGACCCCCGCATAGCGGCTGAGATCGGCCGCGACCAGCGGCAAGGGCGCGGCATCGAAAGACAATCTGCCCTGGCGCCATTCGCCCGCCTTGCCGGCGGGGATGGCCGCGACCTGCGCCGTGCCTCCGGCTGGATCGAACGTCACCCCATGGCCCGCGGCAAGCCGCAGCGGCTGGCCCAGCGCCTCGGACGAGACGCGCACTTCGCCCTCTGCCACCTGCACCCGCACCTGCCCGGCGGCGGACTGGACATCGAACTGAGTACCGATATCGCTGATTTCCAGCTCCCCGGCCGTGATCGCCAGAGAGCGCGAGGGATCGTGGCGAATGTCGAACCATGCACCGCCTTCCAGCGCGATGCGTTCCTCTTCGCGGCCTTCGATCCGGATGGTGCTGTGCGGCGCCAGTTCGATGCGCGAGCCATCCTCCAGCGCGATCAGCCGGGAATCCATCCCTGTCGCATAGGTCGCGGCCCCGCCGCCGCCGAACTGCCAGACAGCCAGCGCGGCCACGAGCGAGGCAGCAAGTGCGCCCCCAGCCCAGCGCATTGCGGAAAACCGCCGCACTGGCGCGGGGGGCGCATCCTCGCCCGCCCAATCGTCATTCGCGACAGCTTCTGCGGGAGCAAGCAGGTCCGCGTGATCCTCCAGCAAGGCATCGGCCAGCGCCACCTGGTCGAACGCCGTGCGATGGCGCGGATCTGCCTCGAGCCACTGAGTGAAGGCGTCCCAATCCATGGCATCGCCAAGGCTGGCCAGATGCCAGGCTGCCGCCTGTTCGATAATCGCCTGTTCCGTATCCGTCATGTCACTTGCCCCGCAGGCGGAACCTGTCCGCCGGGCGTCCCCGCTTTTCCAGACGCCGCCGCGCCATACAATCCACAGTCCGCCAGTGCATTGCGCAGATGTTTCATCGCCAGCGCCAGATGCTTTTCCACCCCGCTGCGGCTGATACCAAGGATTTGCGCGATTTCCCCCTGCGACTTGCCCTCGAAACGATAGAGCCGCAACGCCTCGCGAGCACCCGGCGGCAGGCTGGCCACGGCCTTGCGCACCAGTTCCGCCTCCTGCCGGCGGGACGCTTCCTCTTCCGCATTCGGCGTGGGATCGGGGCGGTCTTCCGGCACGGCGTCTGCCCCGGCTTCCTCCACGATCCACTTGCGGTCGCGAACCATTGCCCGGCGCCGCATCTTCAGCGCATCGAGCACGATATTGTTCGCCATGCGAAACAGATAGGCCCGCCCATCGCCGATCGGGCCGCTGGGCTGGCGCGAGGCCTTGATCCACAATTCCTGCAGGTGATCCTCCGCCTCGGCGGGATCGCCGCAACGCGCGGCAAGGAAACGCAGCAATTCCCCGCGATGCTGTTCCAGCACCCGGGCAAGGCCTGCTGCCTGTGCCGCGCTGTCATCGGGAACCATTGCTTCCCCCGGCCCAAATGGCTTCATCGCACCGCCCTGACCAGCAGTCCACGGACCGAGCGCGTTACCGGCACTTCCTGCACCCAAATACGTTCCGGCACAAATCCCCCCGCGACAAGGGCCGCCGCGAGTTCCTTCCGGTCGAACAGGCGGTGCCTGCCCGCGCGGGCGAATTGCCAGCGGGCCATGGTCTCGCGATGAGTGACATAGGCGACCAGCCGCCCGCCGGGCTTGAGGGCACGGTGGATGGCGCTGGCCATCCGCCCCTGCCGGTCCGCGAAATAGAGCACGTTGAGCAGTAGGGCCGCATCGAAGGATTCTTCGGCCAGGGGCGCAGTCTCGACCGCGCCCGAAATCAACAGCGCCCGGCCCCGCAGGCGGCGCGTGGCAGCTTCCAGCATCGTCACCGACGGGTCGATGCCGACGCCCCGGATATCGGCCCGGCGCAGCAGGCCTTCCAGCGCCGCGCCAGTGCCGCATCCGGCATCCAGAATCCGTTCCCCATCGCGTGGGGCCAGCAGATCGAGCGCCAGCCGGGTAGGCACCCGGTTGGCAATGTCCATCGCCCCGCCCAGCAAGCGGCCCATCATCCCCTGAGGCAGGGCCAGTTGCCCTGCCAGCCCTTCGGAAAATCCCACTCGCCGGGCCTTACTTCGCCTTGGCGAGCAATGACTGGACTTCGCGGCGGCGGCCCGCATCCCATGCCGGGCGCGCCGGATCGTGCGGGGCCTTCAGTGCCCTTTGCAGATAGGATCGCGCGCCTGCCTTGTCGCCCTGATCGAGCAAATAATCGGCATAGAAATAATTGGCATCCAGCCCGTTCGGATCGAGCGCCAGCGCTTCCTTGAGCAATTGCTGGGCGCGGCTCTTGTCACCGAAGCCGAGAGGCGAGCCGGGCACCTTGTAATACAGCACGCCCAGGCTCATCGCCGCGCCGCCATGGGCAGCCTTGGGATCGATCGCATAGGCCTTTGCCAGAATGTCATGCGCCTTCTTCGCCAGCCCCAGCTTGTGGAAGATGTTGGCGCGATTGGCCTGTTCGCTGGTGACGATGCCCTGCCACAGCAGCGGCTCCGCCTTGCCGGGATAGCGCGCCACGAGAGTGGCGGCATCCTTCGCGAGCTTGTCCAGCGCCTGCGTCTGCGTGCTGGAGCCGCGCACTTCATAGGCGATATGCGCCCAATTATCGTTCACGGCCTTCACGTCCTCCGTCATCCCGGCAAAGGCGGCGCCGGGCATGGACAGGGCCAGCGCCGCGGCCAATGCGGCAACCATGGTGGGGCGAGTGATCTTCATGCGGAAATTCCTTCTGCAACGGTCGGGAAGGGTCAGGAAAATTCGGCGCGGGCGCGCCTGATCTGCGAATTGAGGCCGCTGTCGACCAGCCTTGGAGCAAGCGCGTTGAGCGCCGCATAGAAGCGCTCCATCGCCCCGATATTCAGCGTGGGACGGCGTGAGAGGATCGCCGAAGCGATCCTCTGTGCGACCCATGCGGGCTCATCGGCTTTCATGCCGGTGATCTGGAGAAAGCGGGTAACCTCGCCATTGTTGAACGGCGTGCGCGCCGCGCGCGGATTGATATGCGTCACGGCAATTCCGCTGCCCTGCAATTCGCGGCGCAGGCTCTGGCTCAGTGCCGCAAGGCCCGCCTTGCTGGCGGAATAGGCCGCGAACCATGGATAGGGGATAGCACCGAGCACCGATCCGACATTGACGATCTGCCCGCCGCCGCGCCGGCGCATCGGGCCCGCGACCGCGCCGCACAGCACGGAAGGAACCAGCAGGTTCACCCGGTAGCATAGCGCAAGGGCATCGGCGGGCTGGCTTTCATGCAGGCCGAAACGCATCACGCCCGCGATGTTCACCAGAATGTCGGGCGGGCTTTCGGACAGGCGCCGCGCGAGCGCTTCGAGTGGCTCGTCGCCTGCCAGATCCACGATGATGGACTGATCGCAGGCCGGGCATTCCACCCGGTCGACCCCGACCGTGCAGGCACCCGCTTCGCGCAGCAGGCGCGCCACCGGGGCGCCGATCCCGCCTGCCGCGCCCGTGACCACCACGGTTTGCCCTTCAAGCGGCTTCATGGGCAGGCTCCAGCTCGATCGAGGCGAAGACGCCGCCGAACAGGCCGAACATCTCCCTTGCCATCCGCACGACCGCATCCCGGTCGGCCGGATCGGCGAAGGAATTCACCAGCCGGGCAAAGAAGGCCATGTGGTGCTGATCGAGCGCGCCGTGGGACGTGAGGTACGTGAAGGCCTGAGGCGGCAGGCCGAGATTTTCGGCCACCGCGCTTGCCCCGCGCTGCGCCAGTGCCACGCTGACGCTTTCCAGCACATAGACCGTGCCGAAGAAGGACACCGGATTGCCCTCGCGGATGGAGCGATAGGCATGGTTCACCATGGCGCGGGTGGCAGGTGCGGGCTAGCCGTGGCGCACGGCCTCGGCATTGCCGCCCGCAGCCGCGATATCGGAAAGTATCCACTCCTCGTGGCCTTCTTCCTCCTCGATATAATCGTCGAGCGCGGCAATCAGTTCGGGCCGGTGGCGCAGCCGCTCATGCGCGGCGCACATCAGCGGCACTGTGTGTTTCACATGGTGATAGGCCTGCGTCAGGTAATCGAGATAGGCCTGCCGGGTGATCGTACCGGTGAGCCCGGCCTGCAATTGCGGGATGGCAAGGAAGGCCAGCCTCTCGCGGACAGTGGCGGCTTCCAGCACAGTGAAGAAGTCGGGCTCGCCCGAGCAATAGGCGGCGAGGATTTCCTTGCGACGCAGGCGGCCATTGCCGGTCAGCCGTCCGTTTCCGGGCGTGAAATGCGCCGTCTCGCGCCAGCGGGCGATCCGGGCATAGGGCGGCAATTGGGCATTGACCGCCGCGACCGCCGCAGACAGGTCCGCAACCGGGCTGGCGGGCACCAGCAGCGCCTCGGGAGCGGGCAAGCCGTCGCCATAGACCATGGCCTGTGCGATCTCGGGGCGGGCAGCCAGGCTCGCCTCGATCCATTCGGGCGAGATGTTGCGGCCGAAGCTGGTGACGATCAGGCTGGACTTGCGCCCTTCGATCCATAGCCGCCCCATATCGTCGATCCGGCCGATATCGCCGGTGGCGAATGGCCCCGGCTGGCGGTCCTCGCCGCCCGTGCCACCCACTGTGCCAAGGCAGAGCGGACCATCGAGAACGATCTCGCCATCGTCGGCGATACGCACCTGCATGTGGCCGAGCGGCTTGCCGACGGAACCGGGCTCGCTTGCGCTCCCATCCTCCAGCGCGACGACCGAGGCGCATTCGGTGAGGCCATAGCCCTGCCGCACTGGCAGGCCGAGCGCCCTTGCCCGTGCGAGCAGGGCTGGCGGAACATGCGCCCCGCCCACTGCGACCAGCGTCAGCTGCGGCAGGCGCGTGCCGCTCCGCTCCATCGCGGCGACAAGCCCGGCGAGATATTCCGGCACCAGGATCAGCGATGTGATCCCGAACCGCCCGATCGCCCGCAGCATCTCCGCGAAATCGGGGCGGAAAGGATCGGCCAGCCCGACGTCGGCCTGTGGCGGGCAGACATAGGTGCCCCCGGCCAGCAGCGTGGCGAAGAAGCCCGCGACCGTTTCCAGCAGGATACCCGGCGGCAGCAGGGCCAGATGCCGGCCTGCATGGCGCATGCCGACCGCCTCGACCACCGAAGCGGCCACGGCAAGCATGTGATCGGCCGACAGGCAGACGCCCCTGGGCGTGCCGGTGGAGCCGGAGGTAAAGGTTATCCGCGCCGTCCCGGGGGGCAATGGGGGGGACGGCGCGGTCTCACGGTGCCCGGCGCGCTCACTGGGGACACGATCGGAGATCATCCGGGCACCGCAAGCCGTAATCGCGTGTCTGGTCTGCTCTGGCGTGAAGAACAAAGGCAGGGAGAGGACGGGAATGGCCGCCTCCAGCAAGGCAAGGTCGCTTATGGCCTGCCGCACGCCGTGATCGAGCTGCATCGCCGCCGGGACATCCGGGGCCATGTCGCGCGCCAGCACGCGGGCCGTATCCGCAACGATGCGGGCCAGTTCGGCATAAGTGACAGGCTCGCCCGCACCGGGATCGAGCGCGATGCGCCGGGGATCGGCGGCGGCATGGGCCGCCAGGGCTTCGAGCAGGATGGTCATGCCGCCTCCCGCCGATTGCGCCGCGCCATGAAGGCCGCGATGGCGCCCTGCCCTTCGCGGATAATCCCGGCGCAGACCTGCGGATCGGTCTGGTAATAGCGCCCCCATTCGGCCGCGGCGGCGCCCAGCCGTTCGGGCCGGGCGGGCGCGAGCACGATCAGCGGCACGCCGATGCGGGCGAAGATGCGGCGCAGCGGCGCGGTCAGGGTCGCGACGGCGATCTCGCTGCCTCCGGCAAGGTCGTTCGCGGCGGCGCCCCACAGCTCGATCATCGCCATGGCATTGTCTGCGGCGAAATTGCCGATCTCGACCACGTCGCTTCGCTCGATCCTGCGGCCGAGAGCGGCCTCGAGACAGGCCTCGACCGGGCAGTCCAGATAGGCTTCGAGAAACAGGCCAGCCTCATCGGCCCGCCGGTAGCCGAGCATCGCGCCCGTACCTCCGGAACCATGGGCGAGATAGTCGCGGAACGAGGGAGCCGGCCGGGCCCCGAAGACGTCCATATATCTGCGGCCGATTAGCGAAATGTCGGTGATCTGGGGCATCCATTGCTCCTCGCTGTCGAGGGCAAGACGCCGCCGCCGGACAACCTCCACAGTCCGGCGGGACGCAAAAATGCCGCGGGGCGACTTGGGGCCGCTTGGGGCCGCTTAGTGCCCGGAAGTCGTGTCGATCGGCCCTTTAGGCTTGGGAGCGAGCCAGATCAGGGTTGCGGATGCAAAGAACACAAGCGCAATGATCGCAAAGATATTAAGCGTCGCCAACATCAGGCTCTGCCCTTCGACCAGATAGGAAAGATTGGCCACCGCGGCTTCGGGCGGTGCGCCCCCGGCAACCATCCCATCCACCACATCCTGCGCATGCGGCATGGCACCGGCCAGCTCGGTCTGGTTCGTGCGTGCGGCATTGCTCCACCCGGTCTGGGCAAGAGCGGCGGCAAAGGCGCCCGCCAGCGTGCGCATGAAGTTCGATACGCCCGCCGCATTGGCGGCCTCCTCCGGGTCCACACTGGCCATGGCGAGCCCTGTAACGGGGATGAAGAACATCACCATGAACAGGCCCGAGGCCAGAGTGGGCCACGCCATCTGCCAGAAGGTGACATCGGGGGTAAAGCTCATGCGCCATACATGGATCGCGCCCAGCCCGATCAGGCCGAAACAGATAATCAGGCGAGCATCGATCCGCTCTACCGCCTTGCCCACCGCAGGCGCGCTCGCAATCGCCAGCAAGCCCATCATGCCTGTCGCCAGCCCGGCCCAGGTAGCGGTGTAGCCCATATTGGTCTGCAGCCAGAGCGGTATCAGCACCAGCGAGGCGAAGAAGGCCGCAAAGCCGGCGCTGTATGTGATCGCAGAAGCAGTGAAGCCGCGATGGCGGAAAATCCTCAGGTCGACGATGGGGTTGGGCTCGGTCAGTTCCCAGATCAGGAAGGCGAGGAAGCCGACCACCGCGACGATGGCGAGAATGACGATCTCGCTGGAGGCGAACCAGTCATGATTGCGCCCTTCGTCCAGCATGATCTGCAACGCGCCCACCCATACAATCAGCAGAACGAGGCCTACCACGTCGATCGAGGCACGCTCGCGCGGATCGGGCTGCCCGCGCAGCATCGACCAGGCAATGAAGCCCCCGACCAGCGCGATGGGTACCTTCATATGGAAGATCCACGGCCAGCCGATGCTATCGCTGATGATCCCCCCAAGGATCGGGCCCGCGACCGGGGCGATCAAAGTCGTCATGGCCCAGATGATGGCAGCGATGGTCGCCTTCTGCGGCGGGAATATGCGCAGCAGCAGCATCTGGGACAGCGGCATGAGCGGCCCGCCGACAAGGCCCAGCAGCACTCGCCCCGCCAGCAACATGCCCAGCGAATGGGCAAGTCCGCAGAGCAGGGAGATGACGCCGAACGCCAGGTAGCAGGTGATGAACACCCTTTGCGCGCCGAACCTTTTGGTCAGCCAGCCGGTCAGCGGAACCGTGATCGCCTCCGCCACGGCATAGGAAGTTATGACCCAGGTGCCCTGACTGGCCGAAACGCCCAGCGATCCAGCAATGTTCGGCACCGAGACATTGGCGATGGTCGTATCGAGGACGACGAGGAAATTGCCGAAACCGATGGCCAGCGCGGCGATCAGCAGCCGCAAGCCGGTAAGCGGAACCGGGCCGGCGGGGGCCTGCCCCGCCGCCGATGGAGTGATCGCGGTGCTGGCCATGGGACCGGACCTATTCGGAAACGTCGACGGTGACGTTCATGGACAGGCCGACCCGCAGCGGATGCCGGGCAAGTTCCTTGGGATCGAGCGCGATCCGGACAGGCAGCCGCTGGACCACCTTGATCCAGTTGCCGGTCGCGTTCTGCGCCGGGACGACGGAGAACGCAGCCCCGGTGCCACCCGAGAAACCCACGACCTTGCCGTGATATTCAACATCGCTGCCATAGAGGTCCGAATGAAGAGTCACTGCCTGGCCCGGACGGACCTTGGCCAGTTGCACTTCCTTGAAGTTGGCATCGACATAGGCCTGCTGCGTGGGGACAATCACCATCAGCACTGCACCCGGCTGGACGCGCTGCCCGATCTGGACCTGACGGCGCGTGACGACGCCATCCACTGCCGCGCGGATCACTGTCCGTTCCAGATCGACCTTCGCCCTGTCACGGCGCGCACGGGCTGCTGCCACTTCGGGATTGGTCTCGATGGTCGAATTCTCGATCAGCGCGGAATTGGCACGCTGCTGGCTTGCTGCCGCAGACTGGTTCGCCGCCGCCAGTGCCTGTTCGGCTTCCGCCGAGCGCAGATTGGCCGAGGCGATGTTGAACGCATTGCGGGCAATGGTCAGTTCCTCGCCCGATACCGAGCCGGAAGCGGCCAGAGCTTCGCGCCGTTCGAGATCGATCCGGGCCTTGTCGAGATCAGCCCGGCGGGAGGCGAGCCGGGCGGCTGCCTGAGCCCGCTCGGCACCGCGTGCAGCCACCTGCGAGGCAAGCCCGCTATCGGTAGCCACGATGCCGCGCACTCGGCGTTCTGCCGCCTGCAGGGCAGCCTCGGCTTCGGCCAGAGCCAGCCTTGCATCGGTGTCGTCGAGTCGGACGAGCACATCGCCCCGCTTGACCGCCTGCGTATCCTGCACCGTCACTGCGACCACCGGCCCGGCAACCAGCGGAGTAACCTGCGCCACATCCGCCCCGACATAGGCATTGTCGGTCGAAACATAGCGCGAGGCAAAAACGGAATCGTAAGCCAAGTAGAGCCCGCCCAACACCGCAACGCCCGCTGCAAGCGCCAAGAAGAGCCGCTTGCGCTTGCCCTTGCGCGCGGTTTCCTCAGCTGGGCTTTCTTCCTCGGTCGTGGTGTAGACGTCATGCTCGACGACATGGGTGATCTTGGTCATCTGCTTTCCCCAATCAGGAACGGTAGCCGCCGCCGAGCGCGCGGATCAGTGCGATATCGAGAGCGAAGGCACGGGTCTGGAGAACGGCCACTCCGCGCCGCGCCGCGATCAGCGCATCTTCCGCGGCAAGCACGTCGAGATAGGTCGCAAGACCCCCGCGATAACGATTGTTGGCAACGGTCCATGCGGCCTCTGCCGCCTGTTCCGCCTGGGCTGCGAGGCGCAGCCTTTCCTCTAGCGAGCGTTGGCTGGTGGCAGCATCGGCGACCTCGCGCAGCGCCTGCACCAAGGTCCCGTCGTACTGGGCGACAGCGGCCGAGTAATCGGCCTCCGCAGCGCGATACTGGCCATTAAGCCGCCCACCGTCGAAGATCGGCAGGCTGATCGCCGGGCCGGCGGTCCCGAATTCGGAGCCGGACTTGAACACGTCCCCGATGCCAAGTGCCTGAAAACCGATCAACCCGGCCAGATTGACGTTGGGATAAAAGGCGGCACGCGCGCTCTTGATCCGGCTAGCCGCCGCCTCTGCGCGCAAACGGGCCGCGACGATATCCGGCCGCCTGCCGATCAATTCAGCAGGCAGTTCGGCAGGCAGGGAGAAATCGCCATGCGCGGCAGGAGTGGTCCGCCCGATCGCAAGGCCGCGGTCCGGCCCGGCGCCCATGAGCGCGGCAATACGGTTGCATGTGATCGCCAGCGCCTCGTCGAGAGCGGCAAGATCGCCCTTTGCCCCGGCCAGGTTCGCCACTGCACGATCTACGGCGCCCTGATTTTCCAGCCCTTCCGCCTTGCGCTGACTCATCAGGTCCAGAGTGAGGGCCCGCACGGCGACCGCACGCTCGGCAGAAGCGCGTTCGGCTTCCAGCCCCGCCATATCGGCATAGGCAGAGGCGATGCCTGCCGAAACCGCGAGCCTTGCCGAAGCGGCTTCGGCCCCGGCAGCTTCCGCGTCAGAAAGTGCGGCCGCCAGCGCCGACCGGTTGCGGCCCCAGAAATCCAGTTCCCAGTTGAGCCCCAGACTGGCCTGTCCGTAATCCGGCCAGCCTTGAGGAGCGACTTCCTTCGGGAACAGGTAATTGTAGCTCTGCTTCGTAACGCCGCCCTCTGCGGCGAGCGTGGCGGTCGGCAGCATCCGGCTGCGCGCCTGCCGAACGAGCGCCTCCGCCCGGTCGAACCGGGCTTGGGCGACGCGCAGATCGGTGGCACCGGCCAGCCCTTCCTCGATCAGGGCCGAAAGCTGCGAATCCCCCAGCCCTTCCCACCAGCGATCCGAGGGCCATGCACCGGCCGGCGCGGCAAGACTGCGCGTGGCGGCCAGGCTGTCCGGCACGGCTGGCGCCGGCAGATCCGCTGCATGAGGCGGTGTGACGCAGCCCGCCAGCAGCAGGGCACCGGCAAGCACCCCGAGTTGCCGGCCCGGCGCGCAAAAATCCCATCGAATCATGATCGAGCTCACATAACTGAACCGTACAGTTCAATTATGGAAAGCGACTTGTCAGTCAAGTCAAAACTGTACATGCTGGTTCAGAAAAGGAGAGGCGCGAGATGCGTGTAAGGACGGACGATCGCCGCCGGGCGATCCTCGAAGCGGCAAAGGACATCTTTCGCGAAGTCGGGTTCGAGCGGGCAAGCATGGCGGCGATCTCGGCCAGGGTCGGCGGATCGAAGGCCACGCTGTACGGCTACTTCAAATCGAAGGAAGAACTGTTCGCGGCGGCCATGATCGACGCACTGGAGGAACAGGGCCAGGAATTGCTGGACCTGCTCAACACGTCCCGACCAGATGTGGAGGAAGTGCTCCACCGCTTCGGCATCGCCTATCTGCGACTGCTGACCTCGCCCGATGCACTTGCGATAACGCGCACTGCCCTTGCCGAAAGCCCGGGCCGGGAGAAACTGGGCGAGCATCTCTACGCGCTGGGCCCGCAGCGCGGTCTGGACGCGATCACCGATTACATGCGAACGCTGGGCGAGAGAGGCGAACTGGAGATCAGCGATCCTGTGATCGCCGCGCACCAGTTCAAGGCACTGCTGGAAGCCGGGATCATGGAGCCCCTTCTCTTCGGCGCCCCTCCTGCCTTCCCGGCAGACAAATGCATCTCGGCGGCGATCTCGACCTTCCTGAAGGCCTATCGCCGGAATTAGCGGCTTGGAGGGCGACGAGCCACACTGAGCCGCCAATGCCGGAGATCCCCCGCATCAATCGGGATTGACGAGATAAGCGATGACATTGGCGCGATCCGCCGGCTTCGCCAGCCCCTTGAACTTCATGATGCCGCCGGGAACCACCGCCTTGGGGTTGGCGAGATAGGCAGCGATCTTGTCCGGGGTCCACACGATGCCGGAGGCCTTCATCTGTGCCGAGTAGGAAAAGCCGGATATGGTCCCCGCCTTCCGCCCGATTACCCTGTAAAGCGAAGGCCCCTTCTTGTTCGTCCCCCTTGGCGAGACGGAATGACAATCCGAACAATAGCTGTCGAAGACATCGCCGCCGGCATCCGCATCGCCCGCCGGCTGGGACCGGGCGGGCATCGATATGCCGAACCCTGCCAGGACCAGAGCCAATGCCATGACTGTTGCTGTCTTTCGCATGGGAATTACCTCCATCGGCTCAGAACGCCGTCCACACGAAGGCCGTGAGGGTATTGTTGTCACTGGCAGCGCGGCCCGAGCCGTCATAGTCCTGACTGGCGCCATTGAACTTTGTGTAGCCACGATATTGCAGGCCCAGCCGCAGGTTGGCGAAGGTGGACTGGCCCTCGCCTCCCCAGGGGGAATAGTCGGCCTGGACAATATAGCCGGTCGTGTCAGGCTTGCCCGTGCGGCTGCCCTCTTCGGCGGCCGGAGCGAACAGATCCGCATCGCGCGTGCCGGTAGTGCTGAAACCGCCCAGCGTCAGGCCGAAGTGCTTCTTGTAATACCAGCTCACATCGCCCGAAATCGTGTCGAGACTGTGCTTCGCCAGGCTGGTTTCCCCCGCAAAGACGGCATGATCCAGCGTCTGGTTCTCGTGGATGTAGGAGGCATTGACGCTGACGATATTCTGGCGGTTACCCAGGAACTGGTAGGTCGCGTCGACGCCGACATCGCTATATTTGTCCGTCGGGCCACCATCGCGATCCGGATTGAGATGCGCGCTCATCCCGATCAGGCCGATCGACGCATTGGAACGGCCGAAATCCTTCGCATAGGCAAGGCGCCAATAGGGCGCGACGCCGCTGAGGCTGCCTGCTTCGGCTCCGATACCGAGGGAGCCGAGCAGCGAGGGTTGGAGCGACCTGTAGCCACCGGCCTCGGCATAGAGCCCGTCGGCAAGCGAGAGAAAGGCCGTGGCACCCACCGCCTGATGCTCGATCCCGCCCTGCAGCAGCGGTGCAGCGGCGCTTTCGAAACCGAGGTCCGAACTCGTGTAGGGGAAGCTCCAGGCGCCGACCGAATTGAACGGATCCGACAAGGTCGGGTTATTGTTGATATCGATGCCGATTACCGCATCCGCGCCCGCAATCTTCACCGGGTGGGCATAGCGGACCTCGGCATGGTCCAATGCAGTTGCGCGATCCACTTCCGAATAGGTCGTCTGGACGAAAGTCCCCAAGCCCTTGGCCAGGCGGCCGGCCAGGAAGACAGAGGCTTCCTGCAGGGCCACATTGTCATTGCGCCCGTCATGGCCGGAAATCACGTCCGCCCGATCTTTCGCGGTGTGAGTAAAATTGGCGACCGCCATGCCTGAAAGCGGGATCTTCGTAGTTCCGTCTGAGAAGCCATTGATCTTGAAATCGCGCCCGTGCGGGGTGAGTTGCGGCCCGAAGCCGCCGACATGGCAGGCAGCGCAGTCCTCGCCGGTCTGGCGTGCGTAAGAAGGCAGCGCACGAGCCGGATCGGGCGCTAGCCAGCCCGGGCTCATCAAGGCCGCAGCAAGCAGGGCACTGGCACCGCCAAGCAGATAATACCGCATATAATTCCCCTCATGAGAGCTCTCACTATTGCGGCAGACGCCGCCGGGTAGAGCCCTCCCCAGTCGCACGGAAAATTTTTTCGAGCGGCTGGGGAAGATGGAAAACGGCGGCGTCTGCCCATTGGAAAATCAGGGAGTATCCGAATGACGAAGGGGCATGCGCTGCGTGTGGCGTTTCACTGGATCAGCGCCGTGCTGATCGCCGCGGTTTTCGCAATCGGCTTTGCCCATGAAGGGATGGAGGATGCGGACAGTCGCCTGTTCTGGCTAGACATGCACAGGGCAATCGGCCTTGCCATCCTGGCATTCGCGGCGCTGCGCCTGCTGTTTCGCGTGGCAGTGCGTTTTGAGCGCCTACACGAAACCAGTCCACTGCTGCGCCTTACGGCGGGCGCTTCCCATATCGCGCTCTATGCGGCCATGCTGGCCATGCCTCTGCTCGGCTGGGCGCAATCGAGCGCCAAGATGCGCAAGTTCAAGCTGTTCGGCATCAAGCTGCCCGCACTGGTAAGGCATGACAGCGATCTGGCAGACAGGATCGGCGAGTGGCACGAGCAACTCGCCTGGGTATTGTTGGGGCTCATCTGTCTGCATGCAGCGGCAGCGCTTTATCACCACTTCATCCGGCGCGACGGCGTGCTCCTGAATATGCTGCGCTTCCGCCCGACGCTTCCCTGAGTGCGGAACATCGTACCTCGAACCCGCGCTCGGCGAACGATATTGCGCGTGTTGGCAGGCGGGCTCTGTGCGCTCGCCATATTCGCCGCCCTGCCTCACTGGATGGCGGAGCGCGCTGCCCTTGCCGCACGACAGGAAGGTCTGCTTGGCAGGATCGCAGGGGCGAAGCTGGTTTACCGCAATGCCACGCTTGGCGATGCCATTGACGATATCAACGGCTATTCCGAGCTTCGCCTGGTAACACCGCCGCAATTACGCCGCAGGGCCTATACGGGCGAACTGCCGGGTCCGCCCGAGGCGATGCCCGCCGCCCGCCAATTAGCCGGACAGACCGGACTAAAGCTTGTCCGGGCAGGCCCGCATTGGGCTCTCGTTCCACCGCCGGACTGACGCCCTCGAACAGCCTGACCAAAGGCCCAGGCAAGGGCATCCATTATCCCGCCAACTTTTCCTTCACCCTAAACTCTACCAATTTAATCGACAAAATCCCTCACCTCATCTAACTCTGATTTCCCTATCGACTCGATAGGGATAAATCGTCAGCCGTGAGGCCAGACTCAGAGGAGCTAGATTATGGCGGATTTGCATGATGGCAGCCCGGACAAGCCTCTGGTGCTGATTGTTCCGGGTCTCGACAATAGCGGGCCTGATCACTGGCAGACTCACTGGGAACGGGATCGCGACGATTGCCGCCGCGTCGATCTCGGCATGTGGAACCAGCCGCAACCGGCGATCTGGGCTGACCGCCTCGGTGCGGCCATCGAAGAGACTGCCCGGCCGGTCGTGCTCGTGGCCCACAGCCTCGGCTGCCACGCCGTTTCCTGGTGGAACGCGCTCAGGCGGCCGGTCGCCGACAATGTAATCGGCGCGCTGCTCGTGGCCCCGCCCGAAGTGGAAGATGCGCCGATCGATTCCCGACTGGCCCCTTTCGCGCCCCTCTCGCGTGGAAGGCTGCCTTTCCCGTCGATACTCGTGGCGAGCGGCAACGATCCCTATGCCAGCTTCGGCCGCGCCAAGCGCATGGCCCGGGTCTGGGGTAGCCGGCTAATAGATGCCGGGCCGCTGGGTCATATCAACGCGCAATCGAACATCCGGGACTGGCCTTATGGCCGCTTCCTGCTGCGCCGGCTGATTTCCGCGGCCACGCCGCCGCCAGCAGCGCTGATCGAGGGCGGATCCGTAGATACATTGTCCCGCGCTGGAGGAACCGGTCGATGAAAGCGAATTCAGTTCTGGAAACCATCGGCCGCACGCCGCACATCCGCCTGGGCCGGTTGTTCCCGCAGGCGGAAGTGTGGGTAAAGTCCGAGCGGACCAATCCCGGCGGCTCGATCAAGGATCGCATTGCGCTGGCCATGATCGAGGCGGCCGAGGCAAGCGGCCAGTTGCAGCCCGGCGGCACGATTATCGAGCCGACTTCCGGCAATACCGGCGTGGGCCTCGCCATGGTCGCGGCAGTGAAGGGCTATCAGCTCGTGCTGGTCATGCCTGAATCCATGTCGCTCGAAAGGCGGCGGCTGATGCTGGCCTATGGCGCCCGCTTCGAGCTGACTCCGCGCGAAAAAGGCATGGGCGGCGCATTGGCGCGGGCGCAGGAACTTGCGGCGGAAACACCCGGCGCTTGGATTCCCCAGCAATTCGAAAACCCCAACAATATCGACGCGCATGTGAAGACCACGGTCGTCGAGATCCTCGCGGATTTCAACGATCAGCCCTTCGACGCGCTGGTGACGGGTGTCGGCACGGGCGGGCATCTGACCGGCGTGGCCCGCGTGCTCAAGACGAAATGGCCGCAGCTCAAGGTCTTCGCGGTGGAACCCACTCTCTCTCCCGTCATCAGCGGCGGACAGCCTGGGCCGCACCCCATTCAGGGCATCGGCGCGGGCTTCATTCCCGCCAATCTCGACACTCGCCTGATCGACAAGGTCGTGCAGGTAGAGGCAGAAGACGCACGCGAATGGGCCCGGCGCTCGGCACGACGCGAAGGCTTGCTGGTGGGGATCTCTTCCGGCGCGACTTTGGCGGCAATCGACAAAGTTATCCCCGAATTGCCGGACGGCGCCCGCATTCTGGGCTTCAATTATGACACCGGGGAACGCTATCTCTCCGTGCCTGATTTCCTGCCTGAAGGGGATTCCTGAGGACGTGTGATGGGCGCAAAGCGTGCATTGATCATCCGCCATGTGCCATATGAAGGGCTCGCCGGTTATCGCGATCCCATCGAGGCGGCAGGCTATGATGTTGACCGGATCGACGTGGCCGATCCGGCCTTCTCCTCGCTCGATCTCAGCGAGCCGGACCTGCTCATCATGATGGGCGGGCCGATGGGCGTCTATGAACAGGACGTCTATCCGTGGATCGCCTGCCAGCTGCGTCGTCTTGCGCGCCGGCTCGAAGCCGACCGGCCCACGCTGGGCGTGTGCTTCGGCGCACAGATGATCGCGCAGGCGCTGGGCGGGCATGTCTATGCCGGCCCCCACAAGGAAGTGGGCTTCCACCCGGTGACCGTGCACGATCACGTCAATGATAACCCGCTCACCCCGATTGCGGGCCAGCCCATTCTGCACTGGCATGGCGACACCTTCACCCTGCCCGACGATGTCGAACTGCTGGCATCCAGCCATGTCTACGATCATCAGGCCTTCCGCCGGGGGCGCAATATCCTGGCGCTGCAGTTCCACGCCGAAATGGGGCTGGACCCGCGCTTCGACGCCTGGATCGAGGAATGGCCGGAATCCGTGATCGAGGCGGGTGGCTGCGAAGCCTCGCTGCGCGCCGCCCATGACGAGCATGGCCCCGGTGCGGTGGCGGCCGGCCAGTCCGTGATCACGAACTGGCTGGGTGGGCTGCGCTAAGCCGCGCCCTCAGTCCTCCAGCGCGAATTCCGGCACCGCAGCGATCGGATCGGCGAGCGTGATCGCGTCGAGGATCGCTGCCGTCTCGTCCCGCACTTTCAGCATCAGGGCGCGCAGGCGGCACTCGCTTTCCGGCAGGCAATGGTCGCAATGTTCATGCGCATAGCGACTGGCGCAGGGAACCAGCGCCAACGAGCCGCGAGTGATGCGAATGATGTCGCCATAGCGGATATCCACTGGCGACAGGGCCAGCTGATATCCCCCCTCGCGCCCGCGCTGGGACAGCACGATCCCTACCCGGACCAGCTCGGACAGGATGACTGTCAGGAATTTGGGCGGGATGTTCTGCGCCTTCGCGATCTCGCCCATCTGGGCACGGCCATCCGGATAGAGGTCGGCAAGGTGCTGAAGGGCGCGGATCGTATAACGGCTTTTCTGCGAGAGCATGAAACCAGCCTATCTGTTGTCACCACATTTTCAAGTGAAACGATTGAGATTTCCCCGCGCGCTCAGCCCGGCGCCCAGTTGCAACGGCCTATCCAGACTTTGCCAGGACAAACCAAAGCTTTCATTGACGGCATAATCTCTACCAACTAGATAGGGATTAAGCGAAGGATGTGATTCCGCCCCTCGCCGGAAAATCAGGAATCCGCGGCTTTTGATCGGGAAGCAGCTTGCTCCGCGTTACCAACAGCTAAAGCGCGCGATGCTGGGGCGACAGCGCCAGGCATCGTGTCCCTCTCGTAACGATGAGGTGAAGCGATGCGTATGCACAATCACGAGTTCTAGGGCAGTCCGGGCATCGGGGCGCTGAGCCCGGGCCTGCTGCCGTGCCGGTGGGACAATCCTTCTCCTTCCCGCTGGCGCGTCTGCCCGGCTTTCGTTCCCCATGACGCCTGCTCCGGCCGGCCGCGCCCTATGCGCGTGGCCGGCCACACAATCCCCGTCCGGCCACATGTGGCTGCGCCGGCTGAGATCGTGCGCCCGAACGGCGCGCCCTGTTCCCGGGCTCGGGAGCGGGAACGGTCCTCTGCGCCCGCCATCCGCGCCGGACCCCAATACATTTTCAAGGTTCAGGGAAATCCAGATGTCGCAGTTTCTTTCTTCCGTTGCCTTCCGCCGCGCCGCCCTTGGCACCACTGCCCTTGCCGGCCTGATCGCCGCCATCCCGGCCCATGCCGAGGAAGTGGCCGCGAGCGAGGTTTCCACCGCCGTCGAAGCCAGTGTTGCGGAAGGCCCAGCCATCATCGTCACGTCCTCGCGCCGCCGCGACGAAAACGCGCAGGACGTGCCGATCGCGCTCAGCGTTGTGAGCGCGGAAGCGCTTGAAAAGCGGGGCGACTACACGCTCGGCCAGATCCAGCAGCAGGTCCCCAGCCTGCAGGTGTTCAGCTTCAACCCGCGCAACACCAATGTGAACATTCGCGGCCTGGGCAGCAATGTGGCTCTGACCAATGACGGGCTGGAAAACGGCGTCGGCTTCTACATCGACAACGTCTATTACGGCCGCGTCGGCCTCTCGCAGTTCGACCTTGTGGACCTTGACCGGATCGAGGTGCTGCGGGGGCCGCAGGGCACGCTGTTCGGCAAGAACACCACGTCCGGCGTGATCAACATCACCAGCCGCGCGCCCAGCTTCACGCCCGAATTCTCCGGCGAACTGTCCTACGGCAATTACGGCTATGTCCAGGCTCGCGCCTCGGCTTCCACCGCGCTGGTGCCCGATCTGGTGGCCGTGCGCGTCAGTGGGGCGCTGACGAACCGCGACGGCTTCCTGTTCAACACCACCAAGAACACCGATGCGCAGGATTATTACAACGCGTCCGTGCGCGGGCAGGTGCTGATCACGCCGAGCGACAATCTCGAACTGAAGCTGATCGGCGACTATTCGCACCAGAAGCAGAAATTCGCGCTGACCGTATTCGTCGATCATCACGAGACCTACGAAAACGGCGCCGCCATCCCCAACAACTTCCTCGTCCGCGCAGCCCGCTTACCCGGCTACACCCTGCCCAGCTTCCAGCCCTTCGATCGCGAAGGCGAGGCCGACGGGCATTATCAGGCAAACATGGAAGGCTATGGCTTTTCCGGTCAGCTCGACTGGGATCTGGGCGGCGCCAAGCTGACTTCCATCACCGCCTATCGCTGGTGGGACTGGTATCCGGCCAATGATGGCGACGGCACATCGCTGCCCAACATCACGGCAGCCCAGCAGGAGAATTTCCAGCGCCAGTTCTCGCAGGAACTGCGCGTCGCTTCGGACAACGACGGCCCGCTCAACTACGTCGTCGGCGCCTATTACTTCTGGCAGACCGTGCGCGGCTATGGCTCGTTCGGCTATGGCGAGGCCGCCGGCTTGTGGAACCGCCCGCCAGCCTCGCAGCTCCCGCTCAGCACCTGGAACCGCGCGCTCGACGGGTTCACGGCCGCTTCTTACTCGGAACCGGTCACCAAGAGCCTGGCCGGGTTCGGTCAGCTCGACTGGGCGATTACGGACAACCTCAAGCTAACTACAGGTCTGCGATATACGCACGAAAAGAAGTCCGGCACCTACGAACAATGGTGGACCGGCGGCACCGATCTCGCCGATCCGACGCTGGCGGCAATCCGCGGTCAGTTCAACCCGATCACCAGCTACGAAACCAGCTTCACCGACAACAGCGTCTCGGGCCTTGCCTCGCTCAGCTGGAAGGTAGCGGACAATGCCCTGCTCTATGCCAGCTATTCGCGCGGCAACAAGTCGGGCGGCCTCAACCTTACCACCTTGCCCGTCGGCGTTTCGCCCGATGTCGCGCCGGAAAAGGTCGACGCCTATGAGCTGGGCTTCAAGTCCCAGGCCTTCGACCGCCGCCTGACCTTGAACGGCGCGTTCTACTGGACCGAAATCTCGGACTATCAGACCGCGATCACCGAACAGGTCCCCGATACGGTGACCTTCCGCCAATATATCGCCAACATCCCCAAGGTCCGCTCGCGCGGGTTCGAGGCAGATGCCGTCTTCGCCATCAGCGATCGTTTCAGCATCAATGGCTCGCTTGCCTACGCCGATGCGACCTATGTCGAATATACCAACGCCCCACAGGCGGTGGAACGGCTGAACATCTCGGCGATCCAGGACCTGTCGGGCGAACAGCTGCCCGGCATTCCGAAGTTCACCTACACGCTGGGTGCCGATGCCAATACGCCGCTGGGCGATTGGGGCGGACGCGGGCTGGAGCTTTATGCCCATGCCGACTGGTCGCACCGTTCGTCCTTCAACACCTCCTCGTCAAACTCGGCCTGGGCCGAAGTTCCCGGCTACGGCATCGCCAATGCCCGTATCGGCCTGCGCAGCGACGATGGCCTGTACGACATCTCGATCTGGGCCAAGAACCTGTTCGACAAGGAATATTTCAGCACGCTTTCGGCCGCCAATACCGGCGCGATCACCGGCCAACTCGGCGATCCGCGCACTTATGGCGTGACCTTGCGCACCAAGCTGTGAGGCACGGGCAATGACGGCTTCCCCCTTCTCGCTCCATGAGCCCACGCTGTCCGGTTGGCGGCTGGCACGTTTCTCGGCCATCGCCCTGCCGGTCTCGGCAGCCAGCCTTCCGCTGGCCGTCTATCTCCCGGCGATCTTCGCGCGCGATTTCGGGCTCTCGCTGGGTTCGATCGGCGCGGTGTTCCTGGCCGGGACCCTTTGGGGCGCGCTGCTCGATCCACTGATCGGCGCGCTCAGCGACCGCACGCGCACCCGGTTCGGGCGCCGCAAGCCGTGGATCGTGGGGGGGAGCCTGCTGTTCAGCCTGGCGTCGATCTTTCTGTTCTTTCCGCCTGTGAACGTTACACCTGTCTATCTCGCCGTGGTGCTGGTCGCCTTCTATCTCGGCTGGACGGCAGTGCAGATTCCGTTCCTGGCGTGGTCGGGCGAGATTTCGGGCCAGTATCACCAGCGCACCCGCATTGCGACTTACCAGACCGTGGCCGGATCGGCGGCCCTGTTCGTCACGCTGGTGCTGCCCACCATTGCCGACCAGTTCCGCCCCGGCGACGGACGGCTGCAGATGACGCTGATGGGCGGCCTGGTGCTGGCCACCGCGCTGCCCAGCGTCCTGCTGTCGCTCACGGCCTTCCGCGAGGAGCCGCCGGCCTATGAACCGGTTCCCTTCTCGCTGGGCCAGTCGCTGCGCGCCGTGTTCGCCAACCCGCTGCTGCTGCGCGTGCTCGGTTCCGACTTCGCGGTCTCGCTCGGTCAGGCGATCCGCTCAGCCCTGATCGTGTTCTTCGTGACCTTCTACATGGGCCGGCCGGACTGGGCGGCGGGGCTGTTCCTGTTCCAGTTCGTGTTCGGCATCCTGGCCGGCCCGATCTGGCTGCGCATCGGCCTGAAGCTGGGCAAGCACCGCACGGCCATCCTGGGCGAAGTGGTGCAGGTGGCAATCAATCTGGGCCTGCTGCTGGTCACGCCCGATCGCTTCGGCCTGCTGCTGGTGCTTACTTTCGCGCAGGGCCTCGCACAGGGTTCCGGCAATCTGATGCTGCGCGCCATCGTGGCCGACGTGGCGGACAAGCACCGGCTGGAAACGGGCGAGGAACGGACCGGGCTCTACTTCTCGGTCTTCGCCCTCGCCGGCAAGTCCGCAGGCGCCGCTGCGGTGGGCATCGCGCTGCCGCTGGTGGGCTGGCTGGGCTTCGACCCCAAGGTCGTCAACTCGCCCGAGGCGCTGACCGGCCTGCTCTACGTCTTCGCGCTGGGCCCTGCGCTGGCCCACGCAGTTTCCGCCGCGCTGCTCGCCCGCTTCCCGCTGGACGAGGCAACGCATTCCGAAATTCGCCGCCAGCTCGATGCCGGACCCACCGTGCTCGTGCCCGCCGAATAAACCCCGAACGGTCCCTCAACCCTCAATCGGAGTATTCCCCCATGGCTACCATCGTTCCTTCCTATCCGAACGCCAAAGACCCCTCCTCTCCGCTGGACATCGTGCCCCTGACCGGCCGCATCGGCGCCGAAATCCGCGGCGTAGTCCTCTCGGGCGATCTTGACGCCGCCACCGTGCAGGCCATCGAAGCCGCGCTGGTGCGCCACAAGGTCATCTTCTTCCGTGGCCAGCAGCATCTCGACAATGCCGAGCATGAAGCCTTCACCTCGCTGTTCGGCGATCCGGTGGCTCACCCCACCGTGCCGGTGGCCGAAGGCTCGAAATACCTGCTCGAGCTGGACAGCCAGGAAGGCTACGCCGCCTCCAGCTGGCACACCGATGTGACCTTCGTCGACGCCTATCCCAAAGGTTCGATCCTGCGCGGCATCACCATCCCCGAAGCGGGCGGCGATACCGTGTGGGCCAATGGCGAGACCGCCTATGACGAACTGCCCGAAGCCCTGCGCCAGCTGGTGAACAACCTCTGGGCAGTGCACAGCAACGATTACGATTATGCTGCCGTGCTGGGTGCCAACCGCGCCAGCGATGCCCAGCAGGAAGCGGTCAAGCAGCACAAGAACGTGTTCGCCTCGACCATCTATGAAACCGAGCATCCCGTGGTGCGCGTCCACCCCGTCTCGGGCCAGTGCAGCCTTCTGCTCGGCCATTTCGTGAAGCGCTTCGTCGGGCTGAACCAGTCGGATTCCCAGCGCCTGTTCAACCTGCTGCAGGATCACATCACCAAGCCGGAAAACGTGGTGCGCTGGCGCTGGCAGCCGGGCGATGTCGCCTTCTGGGACAACCGCTCCACCCAGCACCGCGCCGTGGCCGATTTCGCCCTGCAGCGCCGCACGCTGCGCCGCGCGACCATCCATGGCGAAGTGCCCGTGGCGATCGACGGCCGCACCAGCCGCACGGTCCGCAAGGAAAAGGCCCGCGAATACGAAGCGGCCTGACGCATTCAGGGGCCGGACCATGTGTCCGGCCCCTCCGCGACAATACCAGCCAATGGCCCGCGATGAGGCCGGGCAGCAGGGGTTCAATCATGCATAAACGAGTACTTCAGTCCGTCACCGCGCTGGTTTCGGTAGTATCGCTTGCGGGGCAGGTCCACGCACAGGAACAGACCTATCAGGGCAAGGTGGGCCGCACGCTGGCCGAATCCACCGAATGGTGGCCCGAACCGGCCAAGGCCCCGGCAGGCGCGCCGAACATCGTCTGGATTCTGCTGGACGATGTCGGCTTCGGCGCATCCAGCGCATTCGGTGGCGCCATCGCCACGCCTACGCTCGACCAGCTGGCGCAGCAGGGCCTGCGCTACACCAACTTCCACACCACGGCAGTCTGCGCCCCGACGCGCGCCTCGCTGTTGACGGGCAAGAACAGTTCCTCGGTCCATGTCGCCGGTTTTTCGCATACCATCCTTTCGGCGGGCTTCCCCGGCTGGGACGGGCGCATTCCGGCGGAAGACGGGACGATTGCCGAAATCCTGCGCGATCAGGGCTACAATACCTTCGCGGTCGGCAAATATGGCGTGACGCCTGACGAGGATTCCACCGATGCCGGCCCGTTCGACCGTTGGCCCACCGGCAAGGGTTTCGATCATTTCTTCGGCTTCCTCGGTTCGCAGACCGATCAGTACAAGCCCGATCTGGTGGAGGATCAGGTGCATGTGCAGCCTGACGGACGGCACCTGAGCGAGCAGATGACCGACAAGGCCATCGGCTATATCGAGCGGCAGCAGAAGGCCGCCCCCGGCAAGCCCTTCTTCCTCTATTACGCCCCCGGCGCCACGCACGCGCCGCATCAGGTCGCCGCCGAATGGAGCGACCAGTACAAGGGCAAGTTCGACGGTGGCTGGGATGCCTATCGCGAACAGGTGTTCGCGCAGCAGAAGAAGCTGGGCATCATCCCGGCCAATGCCGTGCTCCCTGACCGCGACCCCGGAGTGAAGGCCTGGAACTCCCTGCCCGCCGATCAGAAGAAGCTCTATGCCCGCTTCATGGAAGTCTATGCCGGCTTCCTGACCTATACCGATCACGAGATCGGCCGTCTGGTGGATCACCTCAAGCAGACCGGCCAGTATGACAACACGCTGTTCGTGGTGATCGTGGGCGATAACGGCGCCAGCAAGGAAGGCACCGCCTATGGCGATATCGACCGCAGCCTTGTTGCCCCCGCGCTGAGCGAGCAGGAAAACATCGCCTATAACCTCGCCCGCATCGACCAGCTGGGCAAGCCGAGCGCGATCGAGGGCAATTACCCCATCGGCTGGGCGCAGGCGACCAACACGCCGTTCCGGCGCTGGAAATCGGATGCGAACAGCGAAGGCGGCACGCGCAATCCGCTGATCGTTTCCTGGCCGCAGCAGATCAAGGATGGCGGCACGTTCCGCACGCAATATGGCCATGTGATCGACATCCTGCCGACCACGCTGGAACTGGCGAAGCTGAAGACCCCCACCAAGATCCGGGGTGTGGAGCAGCAGCCTGTCGAGGGCATTTCGCTGGCCTATTCGGTGAAGGACCCGGCCGCGGAATCCCGTCACAAGACCCAGCATTATTACATCTTCGGATCGCGGGCGATCTATCACGATGGCTGGAAGGCCGGGCTTGCCTTCCCCAACCGCTTCGTCACCGGCAGCCCCGGCGGCGACAAGCCGTTCGATGAAAATGCCTGGGAACTCTACCACGTCGACGAGGACTTCAACGAACGCTTCGACCTGGCCAAGAAGCATCCCGAAAAGCTGGCGGAACTGAAGGCCCTGTTCGAGCAGCAGGCCCAGAAATACGATCTCTATCCGCTGATCACCTGGGACGATATCGGCAAGATTCATCGCTCGCCGGACAGCGGGACGCTCGAGGAAGAGCTCCGCAAGATCAACCCCAACCACTGACCGGCATCGGCCTGGCGGCGTCATTGCCGTCAGGCCGATCCTGACAGCCATCGACCAGATTCGCACAGGATTCGTCCCATGCTCGATTTTGCCCCCTCCCGCCGTCAATTCCTCGGTGCCGTAGGCCTCGCAGGGGCCGGCGCCTTGCTTCCCCTGTCATCCTTGCGCGCTGCGGACAGCCTGTCGCAACTCGCCGAAGATGCGTTCATCTGGGGCCTGCCGCTGGTGCTGAGCGGGCGTTATATCGAAATCGCAAGAAAGGCCGGCCTGAGCTTCAACCAGTTCTATCTGAGTCCCGATCTTGCCACTCCCGCGACGCATGCGGCGGGACCGAACATCGACACGCTCTATGGTTTCGCCTGGCTCGACCTTACGGGCGGGCCGCAGGTGATTGCAGTGCCGGATACGCACGACCGCTACTATTCGATCCAGTTACTCGACACCTATGGCGATAGCTTCTCCTATATCGGCAGGCGGGTGACCGGCACCAAAGCGGGCGCCTACGCCATCACCGCACCGGGGTGGAACGGCACACTTCCGCCCGGCGTGACAGGAATTGCCGCACCGACCGGCAAGATTCTCGCGCTGGTGCGCACTCTGGTCAGCGGATCGACCGATCTCCCGGCAGCGCAGGCCATCCACGCCTCCTATTCCACAGGGCCGCTGTCCGCCTGGCCACAAGGGCGCCTGCCCGCCATTGCCCGTGCCAACTCGATCAACGTGATCCCTGCACTCGACCTGACGGCCTTCGATGCCGGCTTCTTCGACGAGCTCGACGCGCTGGTACACCAGTATCCTCCGGTACCGGAAGATACTGCCAACCTCGCACGTTTCGCACCGCTGGGTATCGGCAGCGGGACGCCGCGCGGACCCCAGTTGAGGGCGACACTCGCTGCCGCGATCCCCGCAGGCCTCGCACGCATCCAGGCGGCGCAGGCCGCATCGTCCACCGTGATCAACGGCTGGCGCAGCAACCTTTCGATCGTGCCATTTATTCGCGATCCTCTCGCGCGGGCAGCGATCAACACCTTCGGCCCCGGCGCGCACATTGCCAAGGAAGCGCTCTACTTCAGCGCGGCGCAAGGGCCTGACGGCAAACCGCTTGACGGCAACCGCCGTTACCGGCTGCACTTCGCGCCGGGCCAGACACCGCCGGTGGACGCGTTCTGGTCGCTGATCCTCTACGACAGGAACTTCTTCCTGTTCGACAATCCGGCGAACCGCTACGCATTCAACGACCGCAGCGAAGGCCTGATCTACGCGCCCGACGGGTCGCTGGAGATCGTGATCGGGGCCGACCAGCCGCAAGGCCGGATCAACTGGCTGCCCGCCCCGCGCGACAGCTTCCAGCTCATAACGCGGTTCTACCAGCCGCGCCCTTCGGTGTTCGACGGAAGCTACAAGCTGCCCGCCCTCGAACTGGTGGGCTGAGGGTCTCCGCGATGACACAAGCCTCGATCGATACCGCGCGCCCAAGCACGGCAGGCTTTCACGTCATGGCCAAGCCCAGCGGCCCGGCGTGCAATCTCGACTGCACCTATTGCTTCTATCTGGAGAAAGAGGCGCTGTTTCCGGGCAAGAAGATGCGCCGCATGTCGGACACGGTGCTGGAAGCCTATGTCCGCAACACTATCGCTTCGACCCCCGCCGGCCATCCGGTCCACTTCACCTGGCAGGGTGGCGAGCCGACCCTGCTGGGCCTCGATTTCTATCGTCGGGCAGTCGAACTGCAGCAGCTTTACGGGCCGGGCCGCCAGATCGAAAACAGCTTCCAGACCAACGGCACGCTGATCGACGAGGAATGGGCAGCCTTTCTGGCCGAGCACCGCTTCCTTGTCGGCCTCAGCCTCGATGGCCCGCGCGAGATACATGACCGTTATCGCCGCTATCGCTCAGGCGCGCCGACCTTCGATCTGGTGATGGCCGCGCTCGAACGGCTGCAGCGCCATGGGGTGGACTATAACGTCCTTGCCTGTGTCGACCGCCATTCCGCGCAACACCCGCTTCAGGTCTATCGTTTCCTCAAACGACAGGGCGTAAAGTTCATCCAGTTCACACCGGTGGTGGAGCGCCTTGCCGGCCCGCGCGAGAAGGAACTGGGGCTGGACCTTTCAGGGCCCGGCGCGGCTGAGGAAGGGGAAGCGGATAGTGGCATGGCGCCGTTCAGCGTGCGCCCGGCAGACTGGGGGCGCTTCCTCTCGGTCGTATTCGGCGAATGGTCGCGTCAGGATGTGGGCGACGTCTTCGTGATGAATTTCGAATGGACCCTTGCCTCTCTGGTGGGTGCGCCCGGCGTCGTCTGCGTCCACCAGCCGACCTGCGGCCGCGCGGTAGTGGCCGAGCATGACGGCACGGTCTATTCCTGCGACCATTTCGTCTATCCCGAATACCGCCTGGGCAATCTTGTCGAAACCAGCCTCACCGCAATGATCGACAGTTCGCAGCAGCAGGCGTTCGGACAGGCCAAGGCCGACACCCTGCCCGGACAATGCCGCACCTGCCCCTGGCTCAACCTGTGCTGGGGCGGATGCCCGAAGCACCGCTTCACCAGCACCGCCGATGGCGAAGCGGGCCTCAATTATCTGTGCGAGGGCTACGCCCGCTATTTCGCCAGCGCGACGCCTACGCTGCAACGCATCGCCGACCTGCTGGGCAGCGGCCGGGATGTGCGCGAAGTGATGGGCACAGGAACAACTGGGCCGGCCGGAGCCTGATCCCCCGCCCCGGGCCCGCTCAGCGCGCCCGGGCGATCAGATCCGCCGCCTTTTCCGCAATCATCACCGCAGGCGCGTGAGTATTGCCGCGAATGACGTCGGGCATCACCGAGGCATCCGCCACGCGCAGGTTTTCCGCGCCCAGCACGCGCAGCTGGCTATCGACCACACTGCCCATGGCGCAAGTGCTGGTGGGATGGCCCGCGCTGATCAGCGATGCGCGCAGCCATGCGTCGATCTGCTCATCGCTCTGCAAGTCGCCCCCCGGGGCGAGTTCGAATTCGGCAATATCCTTTGCCGGGGCAGTGGCGAAAAACTGGCGGATGAAGCGAAAACCCCGGCGCAGCCGTTCCCGGTCACCCTCGGCGCTCATGAAGTTGAACTGGACACGGGGGAGATCGAGCGGATTGGCAGATGCCAGCGTCACTTCGCCCCGGCTCTCGGGATCGAGCAGGATCGCCCCGCAGGAGAACATCGGCGTGGGCTGCTTGCGCCACAGGGGGAACCACAGCTGCGCATCGTAGCCGCTATGGACGATCTGGAACTGGATATCGGGCCGCTCCTGATCTTCCCCGGAACGAAGGAAGCCCTGGATCGACATCGGGCTCTGGCTCATCGGCCCCTGCCCGCTCAATTTCCACTGCAGGAAATTGAGCGCCACCCGATCGAGCCGGATATCCCGGTTGAAGCCGATCGGCACGGCCGATTTCCAGATGCCCATGGCAATGGGATGGTCCTGCAGGTTCTGCCCCACGCCCGGCAGATCGATCAAGGGATCGATCCCGGCAGCTTTCAGCGCCGCAGCGGGGCCGATGCCCGAATGCATCAGCAGATGCGGGCTGTTCAGCGCCCCTGCCGAAAGGATCACTTCCCCCCGGCATTCGAGCACACGGTGCGCACCGCCAGTCACGATCTCCACACCGGTCGCGCGCTTGCCCTCCAGCCGAACCCGCAGCGCGTTGCTATTGGCGATCACGTCCAGATTGGGCCGGTTCTTCACCGGATCGATGAAGGCCCGCACAGTGCTGGCCCGGCGCCCCTTGCGAATCGTGCAATCCGGCATGCCGAAACCTTCCGGCTGCGGGATCGTGAAATCAGGGCAGGCCTCATGCCCAAGCGCCTGTGCCGTCTGGAGGAAGGCAGGGAACAGTTGCGGGTCCGGCGCCATGGGGGTGACGTGCATCTCTCCACTGCCGCCATGGACCGCATTTTCGCCGCGCCAATTGGTTTCGGAGCGCTTGAAATAGGGCAGCACGTCCTCATAGCCCCAGCCTTCGTGGCCGGCATCGCGCCAGGCGTCATAATCCGCAGCGGCGCCGCGAATATACATGGTCCCGTTGATGGACGAACATCCGCCCAGCACCTTGCCGCGCGGGATCGGCTGCTGACGGCCGTCAAGACCGGGATCGGGCTCGCTCTCGTAACCCCAGATGAAGCGCGGATTTGCCGCAGCCTGCATCCAGGTGAGCGGCATGTCGATCAGGGGGTGGCGACATTCCCCGCCCGCCTCGATCAGCGCGACCCGGACGGACGGGTCGGCACTGAGCCGGTTGGCCAGAACGCAACCTGCGCTTCCCGCGCCCACAACGATGTAATCGTACACCTTCACCAGACATGCCCCTCGGATTCTGTTTGGCCGTGCCTAGCGCATAAGCGCGGCGACGGGGAAGGACGATCCGCCCTTTGCCCTCCGCTTGCGCCCCAATGGAAGCGGAGACTTTGGCCCTGGCGTAGCCCGTGAGCCACCGCCTGCCTTAGATTTTCCTGTATTGACGGCATAATCTCTACTAACTAGATAGGGATTAAGCGAAGGATGTGATTCCGCCCTCGCCGGAAAGTCAGGAATCCGCGGCTTTTGACCGGGAAGCAGCTTGCTCCGCGTTACCAACGGCTAAAGCGCGCGATGCTGGGGCGACAGCGCCAGGCATCGTGTTCCCTCACTGTTGTGACGGGGTGATACGATGTCAGTATACAAGACAGGTTGATCGGGCTCAGCCCAAGGAGCCGCTCCGGCTAGATGGGCGGCGCCTGCCGCCATCCGTGCGGCCTGGACATATCCGGAAGAACAAGCGGGTCCTGTCGTCCCCCACGGGTATGGCACTCTGCCCGCGTATCAGCAGCGCTCGCGCGATGCGGGATTGTGTCCGGAATCCCCAAGCCCCGCCAGGCGACCACCCCATGGGAGCGGAACGCATGCACACCCTTTCCTCGTCCCTCTGACCTCCTTTGCCGAGCCCGGCACATCACCTCACCGGAGACCATACATGAAGACTGTTATCGCGCGGACCGTGTTGCTGCTGGCGGGCACTACTCTCGCTTCGGGCCTTGCTTCGACGGCGACGGCCCAGACCGCGCCTGCAGGCGGCGGGTTTTCCCCGGCAGCGCTTGCGGCGCGGCTCGGCGCGCAACCCGGCTTTCCGCAGCAGCCCAAGGCGCCAAAGGGTGCTCCCAACGTCCTCATCGTGCTGCTCGACGATGTGGGGTTTGCGGCGTCTTCCGCCTTTGGCGGCCTGATCCCGACGCCGAATATCGACAAGCTGGCCGAACAAGGTGTGCGCTACAACCGCTTCCACACTACCGCAATCTGTTCGCCTACCCGTGCGGCCTTGCTGACCGGGCGCAATCACCATCAGGTCGGTTTCGGCAATCTTGCGGATATCGCGGCCGGCACTCCCGCCTATGACTCGGTCTGGAAGCCGGAAACAGCCTCCATCGCCCGCATCCTGCAGAGTAACGGCTATTCCACTGCCGCCTTCGGTAAATGGCACAATACGCCGCGCTGGGAAGTTTCGGCCGCCGGCCCGTTCGACCGCTGGCCCACCGGGCTGGGCTTCGACCATTTCTATGGCTTCCAGGGCGGCGAGGACAATCAGTGGGAGCCCCATCTCTACAACGACACCACCCCGATTGCCGCACCCGCCACGCCGGAACAGGGCTATCACCTCACGACAGACCTGGTGGATCGGACGATTGCCTGGGTCGACGATCATAACGCAGCGGCGGCCACCAAGCCATATTTCGCCTATTTCGCGCCGGGCGCCACGCATATGCCGCATCACGTGCTCGAAGAATGGATCGCGAAGAACAAGGGCAAGTTCGACAATGGCTGGGACAAATATCGCAAGCTCGCTTTCGCCCGGCAGAAGAAGCTGGGTATCGTGCCGCAGGATGCACAGCTCACCCCGCGCCCCGAGGGGCTGCCTGAATGGTCGAGCCTGAGCCAGGAAGAACGCCGTCTCTATGCCCGGCAGATGGAAGTCTATGCCGGATTCCTTGAACAGACCGATGCCGAGGTCGGCCGCCTGATCGACGAGTTGAAGGCCCGGCCCGGCGGCGACAACCTGCTGATCTTCTACATCATCGGCGACAATGGCGGCAGCAGCGAAGGCGGCTTGCAGGGCTCGATCGCAGGAGAGGCGGCTTCGGCCGCCGGCGCTCCGCATGACGTCGCCACGCAGACGCGCAACCTTGCCAGCTTCGGCGGACCCGATCTCGCCAACCACTATGCCGCAGGCTGGGCCTGGGCAACGACCACGCCCTTTCAGTGGATGAAGCAGGTCGCCTCGCATTTCGGCGGCACTCGCAATCCACTGGTCGTCAGCTGGACCGGCCACACCGCCGATCCCGGGCAGGTACGTACCCAGTTCGGCCATGTGAACGACATTGCCCCCACGATCCTCGACGCTGCGGGCATTCCCTTCCCCGCCGAAGTGGACGGCGTGCGGCAAACTCCGTTCGAAGGTCAGAGCCTGGTACCCACCTTCACCAATGCGAAGGCGCCGGATCGCCACACTACCCAATATTTCGAGATTTTCGGCAACCGCAGCATCTACAAGGATGGCTGGGTTGCCGCTGCCAAGCGCAAGTTCGCTCCCTGGACGCTGATCGACAATATCACGCAGGCATTCGCGGACGATACGGCCACCGATAATTGGGAACTCTACAACGTGGTTGAAGATTTCAGCGAGGCGCGGGACCTGGCCAAGGCCAATCCTGCCAAGCTGGAGGAACTCAAGGGGGCATTCGCCAGCGAAGGAAAGCGCAACGGCGTGTTCCCGCTGCTTCCCCTGCCCTTCGGGGCCCCGACGATCGTCGACGCGAACCAGAAGCTCTTCTCATGGCGCCCCGGCATCAGCACCCTGCCACAGAACGGAGTGCCCGAACTGACCGGCCGGAGTCACCGGGTCGAAATCGACATCAAGGGCGATTCCTCGAAGGGCACAGGCGCACTCGTTGCATTCGGCGGGCGTCTGGGCGGCTTTGTGCTCTATGCCGGGGACGGCCATCTGCAGTTCGAGAACAACGCCTTCGGCCAGCAGCGCGACCGTGTCACGTCTACCATCCCCTTGCCCGCAGGCCCGGCGACGGTCGGCTTCGAATTCATTCCGGACAGTGCCGACCAGCAACCCTTCGCCCTGCTGCGCAAGCTGGGCGGCGGCAAGGTTCGCCTGTTCGTGAACGGCAATGCTGCGGGCGAACTGGCCGTGCGCCAGTATCCGACAGCCGTCGGCTCGTTCAACGAAGGCTTCGATATCGGACGCGATACCGGATCGCCGGTAAGCGACGAGACAAGCGCGCAAGGCACCTATTCTCAGGCCCTGGGTGAAACCAGAATCCAGCTCAAGTGAGTTGAGGGGCGGCAGGCGGGCGGACGGCAAGGGGGCATGTGCCGTCCGTTCGCCTGTTGGGAAAGCGAGGAATGATAGAAATGAGTTTGGAAATCAGGACGGCCGGCAATGTCGGCGTCGAAATTCTCGGTGTGGACCTGTCTCGGGAGCTGGACGACGAGACCTTCGAGGCCATCCGCCGCGCCTTTGTGGAGCATGGCGTGGTCTTCTTCCGCGACCAGACGCTGGATGAAAAACAGCATATCGCCTTTGCCCGGCGATGGGGCCCCATCAATATCAACCGGTTCTTCGCCGCCCATCCGGCCTATCCGGAAATTGCCCTGGTGGTGAAGGAACCGGCGCAAACGCAGAATATCGGCGGCGGCTGGCACACCGATCACAGCTATGATCGCATCCCCGCCCTCGGTTCCATTCTGGTGGCGCGCGAAGTCCCGCTCAGCGGCGGAAACACGGCCTTCGCATCGATGTACGCCGCCTACGATGCCCTGCCAGCCGGGTTGAAGCGTGAAGTGGAAGGGCTGAAGGCCGTTCATTCCGCGCGCCATATCTTCGGCAGCAAGGCCGTCGAAGCGATCCGCGAGAGCGAAATGCGCAAGGATGGGCGGCTCGGCAATTCCTCTGCTGCCGACATGCTCGAGGACGTCGAACATCCGCTGATCCTCGTCCATCCACTGAGCGGGAAACGCGCCATCTACGTCAACCCGGCTTTCACGATCGGCATAGCGGGATGGGACAAGGAAGCGGCCGGGCAATTGCTCGTCGAGCTTTATGCCCATTGCATCAATCCCGATTTCATCGGGGAGTTCGTGTGGCAACCCGGATCGATCGCCTTCTGGGACAATCGTGCAACCTGGCACTTCGCCCGAAATGACTATCACGGGCACCGGCGCGAGATGCACCGCATCACGATCGAGGGAGAAGCATTGGCCTAGCTCGTGAACTCAAAGCACCAACACGGGGTCTCAAAGGGAGGACCTCGCGCCGGATCGGGGAGGCTGGAAAGCTTGCCTCCCCGGAAAAAACAGGATCGCGCCTAGGCGGTCAGGGTGAGCGGCCCCATCCCGCCCGCGGCGGGATCGGAATAGGAGCCTTCGCCATTCTCGACATGGCCCGCGATGCGCCAGACCTGACCGCCCGCCGCGAATTGGCGGTCGTACCAGCCATGGCTCTTTGCGAGATCGAGCGGGATGCTGCGAGATTTCCCGCCAGCCAGCTCGATTGTCTGGGGCGCGGCGCCATAGGCCTGGTCCGTCATGGCGATGGACAGTGGCTTTGCAGTGAGATTGACGAGTTTGAGCATGGGCCGGGAGGCCGAGGCTTCCTCGACGCTGACCGAGAAGATGCCCCCTCGCCCGATCAGGCGCCGGTGGAAACCGTTGGGGCCGAGGATGAAGAGATCGGTGCCCTCGTCCAAGCCGGCCAGCGAGTGGGCCAGTTCCTCGCCCGCGCCGACCGTATAGCGGGCAGGAACCTCGTCCAGCCGCTTCACGTCATAGACATGGAACACCGCCGCGCGTTCCGACGAGTGGTTGGCGAACAACACCGCCGCACCGCTTTCCCCGACCTGCAACCGGGCATCGAGCCTGTAGGGCGTGGCACGCCGCCGCCGCAGGCCGGTTTCCTGCACGGGCGCGGTGAGGTTTTCCGGAAGCGGCGGGGGAACTTCCTCCAGCTTCGACGCGCGTTCAGACAGGGCAGCAGTGGCCGGAAGCGTCGCCATGAATTCGACAGTGTCGGGCAGGCTGAAGTCGAAGCAGGACGTCAGGTCCCCGCATACCGCACGGCGCCAGGCGCTGATGTTGGGCTCGTAGACGCCGAAGCGCGCTTCGAGGAAGCGCAGGATGCTCGTATGGTCGAAGACCTCCGAAGAGACATATCCGCCCTTGCTCCAGGGCGATATCACATAGAGCGGCACTCGCGGCCCGAGACCATAGGGCCGGTCCAGATAGGCCGCATCTTCGGCCGCCTGCGAATGGACGTGATATTCGTCATCTGCCGGGATGCTCGTCGCGCCAATGACGCGCCCGGAAACGCGCGCGGGCGGAGCCGGAGGCGGCACATGGTCGAACAGGCCGTCATTCTCGTCAAAATTGATGAGCAGTACCGTGCGGGCCCAGACGTCCGGATTGGCGGTGAGCGCATCGAGCACCTGCGCCGTATAATCCCCACCCTGCAGCGGAGTGGAGGTGCCCGGATGTTCCGACAAGGCGGCGGGCGCGACTACCCATGAAACCTCCGGCAACCGGCCGGCAAGGACATCCTGCTTCAGATCGCCCAGCGCGCGCGTCGTGGTGGTCCGGCGGGCAAGAAGCCCCGCCTCGCCCTCGGACACGCCTTGCGCCTCGCGATAGCGCCGGAAGCCGACCACCGGATTGTCCGAAAAATTGTCGGCCATGTCCTGATATATCTGGAAGCCGATGCCGGCCGCCATCAGCCGTTCCGGATAGGTCGTCCAGAGATAGCCGCCATGGCCCAGCGGATCGGCGCCCAGCGTGTCATAGCCATTGTCGATGGCCGGGCCATTGCCGCGCGCCAGCGGATCATGCGTGCCGGTCCAGATGAAGAGCCGGTTCGGGTTCGTGCACAGGTGCAGCGCGCAATGATAGGCGTCGCACAGAGTGAAGGCTTCGGCCAAGGCATATTGGAACGGCAGATCTTCACGCGTGAAATGCGCCATCGCGTGATTGTGCTTGTGGAGCGGCCATGCGCCCATCCGGCCATTGTCCCACGCGGCCTGGCTATCGGTGAAGCCATGGGGCGTACCGAGCGGGCGATAGAGGCGGAAATCCGCCGAGGTGTCGAGCCGGAAGGGGGCGATCAGTGCCGGCTGCGCTCCGAGATGCTCGTTAGGCTGGACCAGTACCGTGCGATCAGGTGCGGAAGGAAGCGGCGGGGCGGGAATGGCGAAGCGGTCTCCGTAACCCCGAACGCCGCGCATCGTGCCGAAATAATGGTCGAACGAACGGTTCTCCTGCGTGAGGATCACCACATGGCCGACATCCTGCAACGTGCCTGTCCGGCGAGCGGCGGAAATCTCCAGCGCGCGGGCAATCGACGGAGTGAAGGCCGAGGCCGCCCCCGCAGTCGCCATCATGTTGCGGATGAAGCTCCGGCGATCCTGCATCGTCACCATGCTCGGCCTCCCGAAAGCGCATGGGGGAGGATAATCGGGAAGCACGCCCTGCAATCTGTCACTGTCATCTCCACGTCTTGGCGCCGTGGTCTAGACCATGGATATGGCGATTGGGTGACGGAGAGGCCTGGAATGTGGAAGATTGCGGCCGTTTTTCTGGCGCTTTGCGCTTTGCCCGGCGGTGCGCAGGCCACCGGAGGTGATTGCGACCTTGCCGCGCCGGATGCCGCCAGCGCAGGGGCTGGATGCCAGCGCGCATGGATGGACCGCAATCTCAAGCTCAACGATCTTCTGATGGTCGGCACGCATAACAGCTACAAGACCCAACTGCCCGAGGCTGTCCTCGCCTTGTTGCGGACGGCATCTCCCGGCGATGCAGTGGAACTCGACTATCGGCACCGCCCGCTGGTGGAGCAGTTGGATGCAGGCGTGCGCCAGCTCGAAATCGACATCTACTACGATCCCGAAGGCGGGCGCTTCCTCGATCCGGCCGGGCTGCGCACAGCGGGCATCGAGCTGGATGCCGAGCATAAGGCGGAACTTGCCGGCCCCGGCTTCAAGGTAATGCATGTACAGGACATCGACGTCCTCAGTTCCTGCGCGACGCTGAAGGCCTGTCTGCACATCGTACGGAACTGGTCGCTGGCTCACCCGGATCATGCGCCGATCCTGCTGATGGTGAACGCCAAGACCGACCCCGCACCACTGCCCGGCGGGGTGGACGCCCTGCCCTTCGATGCCGCCGCGTTCGACGCGCTGGATCGCGAGGTACACGCGGTTTTCCCGCCCGCAGCGCTGATAACGCCCGACGATGTGCAGGGGGCCTATCCGACATTGCGAGAGGCAGTGCTAGACAATGCCTGGCCAACCCTCGGCGAGGCGCGGGGTAAAGTCCTGTTCGCGCTCGACGAGGGCCCGGAGAAAGTCGAAGTCTATCGCGGCGGACGGCGCTCGCTGGAAGGCCGGGTGTTTTTCGTCAACACCGACGAAAGCTCTCCAGCCGCAGCCTATCTGACGCTCAACGATCCAATCGCGGACGGGGAGCGTATCCGCAAGGCCGTTGCGGCAGGCTTCATCGTCCGCACTCGCGCCGATGCGGGCACATTGGAAGCCCGCGCGAACGATACCGTGCGGCGCGATGCCGCGCTGGCATCCGGCGCGCAATACGTGTCGACCGACTATATCTGGCCGGAACCAAGGCTGCATAATGATTACCGGGTGCGCCTGCCCGGCGGCGCGGCGGCACTGTGCAATCCGGTGCGAGCAGCCGACCGCTGCGATGGGTCTGCCGTGGAGGCTGGGCCGCAGGAGGCGCTTCGGCCCGCAGAGGCTTCCGATTGAATATCGTTTCAGCCGACACTGTCACAGAGATGTAGCCGCAACCTGCTTAAGGCCCCTGGTCCAGACCAAACTCATGGGGTAATTACAATGCATGCACTTCCTGTTCGGGCAATGCACCCGAGCAAACGCGGCCTGTTGCTGGCTGGCGTTGCGACCATCATTGCAGGCGCCATCCCGGGCACGGCATTCGCACAAGAGGCCAGCGAACAGCCCGACGATGCCATCATCGTAACCGGCTTTCGCAAGTCGCTGAGCGAAGCGCGCGACATCAAGAAAGAGGAAGTGATCCAGAAGGACGTCATCGTCGCTGAAGACATGGCGAAGTTCCCGGAACTGAACCTGGCCGAATCGCTGCAGCGCCTGCCGGGCGTGCAGATCACCCGCGAAGCGGGCGAAGGCCGCCGGATTTCGCTGCGCGGCCTGGGTTCGGACTTCGCCCGCGTCCAGCTCAACGGCATGGAAGTGCTGGGCAACGTCGACTCCGCGCAGGACAGCCGCGGCCAGCGCACGCGTGACCGCGCGTTCGACTTCAACATCTTCGCCTCGGAACTGTTCTCGCGCGTGGAAGTCGAGAAGACCTTCCAGGCTGCCCAGAACGAAGGCGGCATGGCCGGTACGGTCGGCCTGTTCACTGGCAAGCCCCTCGAATATGGCGCGGGCACCAAGGGCGCGGTATCGCTCAAACTCGGCACGAACGAATATACCGAAGATGCGCAGCCGCGCATTGCCGCCATGCTGAGCCAGAACTGGGACGACAGGTTCGGCATTCTGCTCTCGGTCGCCTATTCCAAGCGCAAGACCACCGAGCAGGGCCACAATACCTATAATTACGACAACCCCGGCGCCGACACCATGCAGGAATTGGTCGACAAGGGTCTGGACATCTCCGGCCTGACCGCCGAGCAACAGGCAAAGTTCCTCTCGGGCGACCTGTATTTTGCTGACGGCAATCGCATTTCCTCATGGAATGCAGAGGCCGAACGTCTGGGCCTGACGGGTGCGATCCAATGGAAGCCCAGCGACGACGTGCTGCTGACGCTTGACGTGCTGCATGGCGAATTCACAACCCACCGCAACGAAATGCACCTCGCCACGCGACCGCTCGCATCGTCGGGCTCCATTGCATTCGACACGCCCGCCAGCGCGGTCTGGCCGGACATTTTCCAGACGGCATCGGTCATCAACGATCTGGCCTGGGACAGCGACAATTACGTCACCATGACCGACGTAACCGGCACGACCTTCGGCAGCGAACATCGTCGCTCGCTGAACAAGAGCCGTTTCGATCAGATCGCGCTGACCGGCAATTGGGAAGCCTCGGACAGCCTCACATTCGACGCGCATGTCGGGTACGAGAAGTCGACCTACAAAACCCCGTATGACGACAAGTTCTACATGCGTGCCAAGGGCAATCTGGTCGCCAATTACGGCGCCGATGGTCAGTCGGCTTCGTTCGAATATCCAAATTGGGACCCCACCGATCCGGCGAATTACGCGATGGACGATTTCTACTATCGCTCGTTCAACAATTCGTCGGAACTGCGCGAAGGCGTGGCGAACCTGCGCTACAAGCTGAACGATGCCCTGACACTGCGCGCGGGCGTTGCCTATCACCGCTTCTCGCAGGACGGCATCGACCTGTTCTATGACGGCAACGTCAACGGCACCCGCCCCAAGACCCGTGGCACCTCGGTCGGTGATATCACCACCGTATTTACCAACAGCTTCGGTTCGTGGCTGATCGGCGATTACGATCTGGGCTTCGCGAAATACGACGAATATCATCGTCTCGAGAAGAACAAGGATGGCTCGGGCGGCGACCTCCAGGACATCGAGAACGTCTATACCACCTCTGAAGAGACGATTTCCGAATACGCCCAGATGGATTGGGACAGCCAGCTGTTCGGTAAGCGCTTCCGCGGTAATATCGGTCTGCGCGGCTACCACACCAAGACCAACAGCACCGGCTGGATCCAGGGCGACAGCTACGCCTATCTCGGCACGACCGACGTGGATGGCAGCTATTCGGGCGTATTGCCCGCGATGAACGCTGTGCTGGAAATGACGCCTGACATGCTGCTGCGCTTTGCCGCGACGCAGAACATCAACCGTCCCGGCATGGGTTCCATGGCGGCCAAGGGCAGCGCCTTCAAGAACGAGGATTCCGGCGAGATCACTGCGTCGCGCGGCAACCCCGAACTCAAGCCCTACAAGGACACCACGCTGGACTTCTCGGCCGAATATTACTTCGGCAAGGTCGGCCTGATTTCGGCAAGCGTGTTCCACAAGTGGATCAAGAACTTCATCGGTTCCGAGACACTTGAGGACATTCCGTTCAGCGAAACCGGCGTGCCCTACAGCACGATCCCCGGCGCGACTGCCGACACGATCGTCTCCGAATTCTCGATGCCGGTAAACATCGCCGGTACGAGAAGCCTGACCGGCATCGAACTGGCCGCACAGGCGCAGTTCTCCTTCCTGCCGGCCCCCTTCGACAATCTGGGCGCGGTGGCGAACTTCACTTACGTGGACGCCGACGAGGATATCACCGGCATTTCGAAAACCAGCTACAACGCGACGATCTATTACGAGACGGACCGTTGGGGCCTGCGCGGTTCCATGAGCCATCGCAGCCGCTGGTATTCGGGCCGCAGCGACTCCGTGATGAGCGCCAGTACGAGGGGCTTCGAAGCCACCACCTATGTGGACGCCTCGGCCTTCTACAACATCTCCGATGCGTTCCAGATCTCGCTCAACGCGATCAATCTGACGAACGAGAAGGACACCCAGTTCTGGGGTCAGAACCGGTATCTCTACAACCAGACCCAGAGCGGCACGACCTACATGGCCGGCCTCAGCTACAAGTTCTAAGGCATCCGCCTGAACCACATCACGCGCCCCCTCCCTGCGAGGGGGCGCGTTCTTTCCCGGTGTTACGAAACATGCCTGCGTGAGGAACCATGATTGTCTCTCATCGCCACCGTTTCATCTTCGCGGCTGTGCCCAAGACCGGCACCCATGCCGTGCGGCAAGCATTGCGCGAGCAAATGGGGCACGAGGACGTCGAGCAGGTAGGCCTGTTCGTCAACAAGCGCTTCCCCTGGCCGGATCTGGCGGCGATCCAGCACGGTCACCTCTCCTTGCTGCAATTGCGCCCTTATCTCGGCGAGGAAGCCTTCGCCGGCTATTTCAAGTTCGCCTTCGTCCGCAATCCGTTTGCCCGCTTCGTGTCCTACTGCGCCTTCATGCTGCGCGGCAATGACATCTTCCAGCGGCAGCCGCGCGAGGCAATGTATCACTTCCTGTTCCGGGAACCGCCTGAGCTGCACATCCTGTTCCAGCCCCAGGCATCGCTGCTGGTGGACGAGGATGGCAAGACGCTGCTGGCCGACACGATTGGCCGGGTAGAGGACATGCAGGGCTCCTACGACGCCATCTGCGCGCAGATCGGCATCCCTTCCCGCCCGCTGGAGCGCGTGAATGGCAGCAGCCATGGCGATTATCGCAACTACTACGACCGCGCCCTGATCGAGGGTGTCACGGCCCGCTACGCTCAGGACCTGGATCTGTTCGGATATTCCTTCGAGGGCACGCGATGACCCTTCCCCAGCCCACTCCTCCTGTTCGCCCGACCGCCAATCCACGCAAGACCACCACGGTCCGCAAGCTCGGCCCGGTCGATATCGCTGCATTGCAAGAAGCCGTGCTGGCCATCCCGGAAAACGTCTGGGACGCCGCGAACGCCGCCAAGCCGAACAAGTTCGAAGTGCTGGACCAGACCCGCCACATCGTTTTCCGCTTCATCCACAGCCCCCGCGACTGGCGCGGTTCTTACGATTGTCCGGCATGGCCCGAATGGCAGGAGATACTGGAGCCGGTGCTGGCGCAGGCCGTCCAGCCCTATGGCTACAAGCGCGGGGCATTCCCGCGAGTGATGCTGGCCCGGCTTCCTGGCGGGGGACTTATTCACCCACACATCGATGCCAATCCCGCGGCGAAATGGCCGCACAAGATCCATGTACCGCTCGTCACCAATGCAACGGTCGTCTCCTGCTTCGGCGGCGCGGAACACTATTTCCCGGTGGGTGAGGCCGTTGAGGTGAACAACCTTGGCCCGCACTGGGTGCGCAATGGCGGGGACGCCGACCGCATTCACCTGATCTTCGAATATTACGACACCGATCAGCCGGAGCCGGATTGGTTGAAGCCTTTGCTACTTGCCGGCCAGTCGCGATGACATCCCCTGCTGATACCGGCGAACGCGACGCCCTGCTTCAGGAAGCCAGGAACCTGCGCGTCAACAAACGGGCTCACGACGCGCTCGCCGTGCTTGCAAGGCTTCAGGCGCTCTATCCCCGCTTCAGCCGGCTCTATCAGGAACGTGGGCATTGCCACATCCTGCTTCAGGATGCCCCGGCCGCCATGGCCGCCCTGCAGGACGCAGTGAGCCTCAACCCGACGCTGCCGGCCTGCTGGGATATGCTCGAACAGCTTTATCGCATGCTGGGCGACACTGCCCAGGCGACGAAGTCGGCGCAAAACCTATCCATGTTGCGGCAGCTGCCACCGGAAATCGTAGTAGCCAACAGCCTGTTTGCCGATGGCGACCTTGCGCCTGCCGAGGACGTGCTGCGCGATTATCTGCGCAAGGATGGCGACAACGTCGGCGCGCTGCGTCTGCTGGCGCGTATATGCAAGGATCGAGAGGCCCCCGGCGAGGCGGAAGCGCTCCTGGAGGAAGCGATCGAGTTGGCGCCCGACTATCACGAAGCGCGGCTCGACTACGCGATGGTTCTGTTGCAGCAGCAGAAGCACCTGCAGGCCCGCCAGCAGGCCGAATGCCTGCTGCGGCACGACCCCGGCCATCGCGAATATCTCAAGCAATATGGGGCGGCCTGTGTGGGGCTTGGCGATCATGAGCCGGTGATCGACCTCTATGCGGGGCTTTTGGAAGGCCAATCTCCCAATGGGCTCGAAACAGCCGAACTGCGCTTGTGGCGGGCGAATGCCCTGAAGATCACGGGCAGGCAGGAAGAAGCCATTGCGGATTATCGCGCCTCCCTCGCGGCCAGCCCTGACTATGGCGTGGCATGGTTCGGCCTTGCCAACCTCAAGACCTACCGCTTCACCGACGATGAGATCGCGCGCATGCGCGCGGCGGAAGCCCATCCTGACACACAGGACATGGACCGGATCTACCTGTGCTTCGCACTGGGCAAGGCCTTCGAAGACCGGGGCGAATATGCATCCTCATGGCACTATTACGAGCGCGGCAATGCGGCTCGGCACCTCTCCTCCCGTTTTAGCCCCGAAGTCGCGGAAACCTGCGTCGATAGACTGAAACAGACCTTCACCGCAGAATTCCTGGCCGACCGGTCAGGCTGGGGAGTGGACGACCCCGCCCCCATCTTCATTCTGGGCCTGCCGCGCTCGGGCTCGACCTTGATCGAGCAAATCCTCGCGTCCCATTCCCTTGTCGAAGGCACGCAGGAGCTGACCGAAATCGGCCGATATGCCCGTGAAATCTGTGGCAGCGATCCGGATTGCAACCTGCCGCTCAACCCACAGGCAATGCAGCGGATGACTGCCGGAGACGCCCGCGCGCTGGGCGAGCGCTTCCTTGCCGAAACCCGAACCTATCGCCGGCTCGGCCGGCCGTTCTTCATCGACAAGATGCCGAATAATTTCTGGAATATCGGCCTGATCCACTTGATCCTTCCTCGATCGACCATCATCGACATTCGGCGTGAGCCCATGGCGTGCGGTTTCAGCAATTTCAAACAGCTGTTCGGCACCAACAATCAGGAATTCACCTACGGGATCGACGACTTCGCCCGATATTACCGTGCCTATCTCGATCTCATGCGGCATTGGGACACAGTGCTGCCAAGGCGCGTACTGCGCGTGCAATATGAAGACGTGGTCGAGGACCTCGACGGCAGCGTGAAGCACATGCTGGACCATTGCGGATTGCCTTTCGATCCTGCCTGCCTTGCCTTTCATCGGACAAAGCGCAGCGTGCGCACGCCCAGTTCGGAGCAGGTCCGTCAGCCCCTTGGCCGCGAAAGTCTTACCCAATGGCAGAATTATGCGCCGTGGCTCGCCCCCCTCCGGGAGGCACTGGGCGACGCATTAACCGGCTACAGGAACTGACCGATGCGACTGTCACGCCCCTTCTACCAATTGCCCGTTCTTTTCGAGACCGCCCGCCTTCAGGCCGAGGTCGCGGGTCTGCCGCCCGAGGCATGGGTGCCGCACCCCGATGGAGTGCCCGGCAACAGCGCGGCGCGCCTGATCACCGCTGGTGGCGTCGAGACAGATTCAGTTCACGGCCAGATGCTGCCGACGCAGTGGCTTGCCGCCATGCCCTATCTGCGTCAGGTCCTCGCTGGTTTCGGCGTTGTTTGGGGACGTTCACGGTTGATGCGGCTGGCCCCGGGCGTGGGCGTACCAGAGCATGCGGACATCAATTATCACTGGCACACGCGGGTACGACTGCACATTCCGATCTTCACCTTGCCGGAAGTGCGGTTTCACTGCGACGGACAGTCCCTGCACATGGGCGTGGGAGAAGCCTGGATCTTCGATAATTGGCGCCGCCATCACGTGGAGAACAATGCCGAGGCGGAACGCATCCATCTCGTGGCAGACACCTCGGGTACTGCAGCCTTCTGGCGTCTCGCCTGCGGGCAGGCGCCGCCCAGGGATCAATGGCGAACCGTAGATTGGCACCAGAAGGGCGATCCCCAGTTGCTTACCGAGAGCAACCATCGATCACCGATAATGCCTGCAGCCGAAGTGCAATTCCTGATCGAGGACCTGTGTGAAGAACTGACGATTGCAACCGATGCTGACGGCGCGGAAGGACGGGCAGCTCGTTTCGTCATGCTGATGGAGAGCTTCGTGTTCGACTGGCGCCAATTATGCGCCTTGCACGGCGTGGGCGGGCGAGCCCGGCCGGACTTCCTGCGCCTGGCCGATGCGGTGCGCACGGCAGCAAGGCCGCTCGGCGACGGTCTTGTCATGCAGACAAACGACGTCAGTGCACTGCTGGTGCTTGAAAAACGCGTCTTGCAGCATCTCGTCGTAGATGAAGAAGCGCATTAAGCCCTGCCGCGCTGGACCGAATGTCTGCAGCTCAAACGACGATCAAGGTCTGTAAGTGGGAGCACCCATTGGCGGTCCGCGCGACTGCGAAAATTCATTCGTGCAGGCCACGAAGCAGGCGGAACACGCCTTCAAGCACGCACGCTATCGGATATAGCTGCGCTTGGTGTTGTATGGGTGTTTGGTATTGAGAGTTGGTTGCGGGGGTAG